>UQLY01000006.1 GCA_900542015.1 uncultured Lachnospiraceae bacterium
TGGTTTATTATAACGGTTTGTTTATGTTTGTGTCCACTTTTATAGTATAGATCCAATCCGACATTGCAGAAAGCAACGTGACAAATACGCAGGAGACAAACGGAGTCATTACAAATGTGTCGGAGCGATTTAGAGAAGTGAAACAGTCTGCGGCAAAATTAAAAGGAACGGCGGATATACTGGAACAGAATATACGGAATTTTAAAATGTGATGTTTTTACAGGTGAGAAAATAGGACAATAATTGGAAAAAATTAAAAAAAAGAGCGATGAATCGTTATTGCGGTTCATCGCTCCCTCTGATGTTAGCAATAATGTAATGAGAGAACGTTACAGTATGCAGATTAGTTTAGCCTATAAAAAGGGGATATGGCAGCAAAATTATAGAAAATAAGTAGGGTGGTGCGGCTACACCAACCTACTTTGAAGAAATAAAAGTTTTGAACATTGAGAAACCCATTAGCTTCGCAAGGGATTCTATTGGGTTTCTCATGGTGTTGGATGGTCTTGCTTACGCATCAAATCTAGCAGATAGCGAACCATAGGCAACAGGTCATTAGCTTCCTGTTCCGTGCAATCGTTGAGCAGGGTAAGGAGCTTTTGAAGACTTGGGGACTGGCTCCGGCTGTCTGGATAGAAAATTTTATCGGCAGGTATCTTCAGGTATGTAATTAAGGGATACAGCTTTTCAAATTTAGGATTGCCACGTCCTGCTTCAATATTGAGTATGGTGCGCTGATCCAGATTAAGGATTTCAGCCAGCTTTTCCTGTGAGAGTCCGAGTTCTGTCCGGGCTTCTCGCACTGCGATGGCAAGATTTTGTTTGATGTCCTGCATTGTAATTCACCTCGATAGTAGTTTACATTACACATCGGCATGAGTGAATTACGCTGGAATACACTATGAATATGGATTACTTACCAATTGGTATGGATTATGGATGGGAGGATTTATTGGCTGTGCATTTCACTTTCTGATACATATTGGACAATCGATCGTGATAAGAAAGTATGTGCCCTGTTTAATCACAAGTATTATTGCGTTACCTGTAAGCGTGTACGTGATTTACAAAAGCATAATCCTGCTTGAATATTCGTTTTATCAAGTGCTGTTTTACAGCTTTATCGGAATTTCTGTCATTGCATTCAATCTTGCTCTTGCACATATGCTGATGAGAAACTTCTCAAAATATTTAAAGAGGTACGGCAATGAAAATTGATAAAATGATATCCGGGCTCACGAAAGATGAAATTGAAATGATAGCCCGGACTTTTAGCGATTATAGATTTGAAAACAACGAAGAAGGCTTGTATTACAAATGCAAAGGAGAGAAAGGGAAAATTGCTTTTGTAACGGGATATGTGCAGATGGGGCTGTTAAGCGGATGGGTACATACTTTAGAGCATACGCCTGGCTATATCAGTATTTCAACGCCGCAAGATAAAACAAGTTTCAACGGCATTCTGAAATTTTTTATAGGCATAGTAAAAGGAATGGGATTATGCGGTGCTATAATTTGGGGACTGAATTTTTTGAAGTCCGGTAAATCTATTGATACATTGCTAAAAAGAGACGGTTGTGTGCATATCAGAATGTTAGTCATAAAAAAGGAATACCAGCACAAAGGATATATGAGAAAATTTGTTCAACTTGCGTTTAACAAAGCAGAAGAATCAAATATGCCTTGCGTGGTTTGTACAGATAGTATGGAAAAGGCGGAAAAATATCAACACTTAGGATTCAGATTATTCAGAAAAAGGATACTATCCAGACATTCTACTGAGTACGATATGATTTGGTTCCCGAAATCGTATTGTATTCGATAATCGTGATACAATTTTTTCACTATCATTATAGAATGAAAGGAATCTTTTGAAAACATATCCAAGCTATACGCCCATAGATGCAGAAATCTTGAAACGAACCAGCCGTCATGTTAAAATAAAACCAAATAAAACTGGCGGAGCCGCAATGATAGGAAGCGAGGGGGCAAATGGAAAAGATCGTCGTATATAAAGACAGACTTGCTTTGGGTGATAAGGAAATTTATCCTCCTTTTGAAAAGAATGCTGTAGATCAGTTATTGGGAGAGTATAGAACACGCAAGATTGAAAATGCGGAAATAGATTATTGCAGCGTAGTATCCATATGGGACAAATATGGAATAGCGGGTTATTTGTCGGACGATATGGAAACATACACATCTTTTATTGTGCGGATATCGGAAGGCGAGACGATAAATGATCTGATAGACGGCGTATTTTCCGGAAAGATATATATAGAAAAGAAACCGTATACAGACTGTAAATGGAAAGAGGATTTGGTTTTTTCCCGCGTGTTGAAAAAGGGATGCTTTGAACTTGCCACGTTTTTGATTGACGAGTTAGAGGAAGTCCCGGATCAATTTAAAGATGCTGCAATTAAAATGTCAAGAAGCTTTGAGATATCATATGTTGAGCCGAAGATTAAAACGACAAAATATAAGTTGGAGAAAGCGTCCGAACCGGTATTGGAGGTGTCTGATTTTAATTTTAAGCTTGCCGTGGTACAGGTACTTATGTATGAAAAAAATCTGTTGTCTCCCCGATTTGACATCTATGAATTTGCCAAAGAATATGAAAGAAGAGAAATTGATATTGAAGAGGAAGGTTATGGGCCGATAAGGGAAGCGGTTAATTGGTTTAAAAAGCTTCCGGTTCCCTTAAGACTTGCCGATGAGATAACGGAAATCAATATGGACGGCGGTAATGAGATTTATCATCAGATTATTCCGTTTTGGGATGGAGAAGATGACTATTTTGATATCAGGAAATTGACGGCGGCAGATTTGGGTCAGTTTCACAATTTGAAGAAAATGACGATCATGTCTTCAAAATATAAGGCTTTGACCGGGGTGCTGAGGGAGAATGGAATTGAAGCTGAAGAATTGTAGGGTGCCAAGGCAGAACTGTTCAGGAGTTGAATATGTACAAAATTGAACCGAAAGACTATACAAAGTATCTCCGATATATTGACGAATCCGGTTGCGGCAGGGTTTATCCCTGTTCTATAGCAGAGGCGGTTCAATCCGGGGAACTGTTTATAAACGCCGTCTCAGACAGCCGTTCGGTACTATATTGGCATTACAGCGGTTTTGCGTTTTGTTATGGAATATGTGATGCGTGTTTTCTGGAAGCTGTATATGATTTTATGACGGACAAAAGCAATACTGCGCGAAGGCGTTTTGTTCTGTTTAGCGATCGTGATTTCATTACGCGCTTTTTTCGCACAAAGGCAGGAGTTGTTGTTGAGAAGCGACATTTTTTTGAATACCATAACGATGCTCCGGTTATTGAGGCGGCGCTGCCTCCGGGGTATGGCTTATGTGAGATAACGAAAGAATTACTCTTAAAAATCAACGGTAGAATAACGCCTGCTTTTTCCTGGGATCACGATGACAGCTTTCTTGAAAAAGGAAAAGGGTATTGCATTACGAATGGGTCTCATGTGGCGGCATGGGCGTTTTCGGCGGCAGTCAGCAGCGAGGAAATCGATATCGGCGTAGAGACTGACAGCCGATACCGTAATCTCGGGTTTGCATATATTGTTGCACAGAGGATGATACAGTTTTGTCTAAAGCAGCATAAGATGCCGGTATGGGCTTGTCATGCGGGAAATACGGCTTCTAATAAACTGGCAGAGAAATTAGGCTTTTTAAAAGTGGCTGAATGCGATACCATAAAAGCAGGTGACTGATGCGATAATTGCTATCATAATAATGGAGGGAGATATCTATGGTAAATGATTCAAATGTAATGTATGAGATGTTGGAAGAAAACGAAACGATTTTATGGCAGGGAAAGCCCAAGTTATCGGCGTTCTTTTGGAATCGTTTTTTTCAGACGCTGCCCTTTGTCATCATATGGGGAGGAATTGATGTTTTAATATTTTCCCTGGTATGGTCAACGGGCGATATCGGTGTAAGAATTTTTATCTGCTGTTTTATGGCGCTGCACGCGCTTCCGGTCTGGTTGTGGTTGAAAAATGTTTTTACCACAAAAATAGTGTTTGATAATACCTATTATTTTGTGACGGATAAGAGGGTTTTGCTTAGAGATGGCTGTATCGGGTATGAATATAAAAACATCTATTATCAGAATATTAAGGATCTGCATTTAAGTGTCGGACTGATTGACCGGATGCTCGGTGTGGGCGATATCCATATCCATGTTCATGACGAAGCAAACGGAAAAGGAAAGCATACCATTATTGATATAGAGAATCCGGAGCATGTTTTTGCCCTGCTTCAAAGAGCGACCCGTGATATTGCAACCGATATCTATTACCCCAATGCGCTTCGTCCCGGTACAAATCCGGGGTATCATACCAGCTATCGGTAGCGGGAAAGCACGTCGGACAGAGGGTAAAAACAACTGGCGTCCTGTTTGATAAAATGGACCGGATATTGCTGGGCGATATCCGCCGTTTGCAATGTATTCAAAGGAGGGAATGCAATGAATGAGAAAAAATTGGGTTTCGGGTTAATGAGGCTGCCGCTTCCCGACCCGGAAGATACGACAAAGATCGACTATGAGGCGATGTCCGCAATGGCGGATTGCTACATGGAGGCAGGGTTTAACTATTTTGACACGGCGACGCCTTATCACGGCGGCGGAAACAGTGAGATTGCCTTCCGGGAATGTGTGGCGAAGCGTTATCCCCGTGATTCCTATACCGTTACGGATAAGCTCTCTTTCTTTATTGTTAGGAAGGCGGAGGAGCTTGAGGATTTCTTTGAAGGGCAGCTTGAACGCTGCGGCGTAGCATACTTTGATTATTACCTGCTGCACGCCATGAACAAGGAGTATCTGGAGTTAGCGGAGCGTATCGGCGCTTTTGATTTTGTTCAAAAGAAAAAGCAAGAAGGAAAGATCAGGCATATCGGCTTTTCTTTTCACGATAAAGTGGAAGTGCTGGAGGAATTTTTGACGCGGCACCCGGAAATGGAGTATGTGCAGCTTCAGATCAATTATGTCGATTGGGAGAGTGCGGACGTTCAGTCCCGTGCGTGTTATGAGACTGCCGTGCGGCACGGCAAAAAGGTTTTGGTTATGGAACCGGTAAAGGGCGGTCTGCTGGTAAATATTCCACAGGAAGCGAAAGCGCTTTTGGAGGAGGCGGACCCTGGTAAGTCCGTGGCGTCCTGGGCGGTTCGGTTTGCCGCGTCCCTGCCGGAGGTCGTTATGGTGCTTTCGGGTATGAGCAATATGGAGCAGATGGAAGATAATCTCTCTTATATGCGGGACTTTAAGCCCCTGACAGAAGAGGAAAAGCAGTTGATTGACAGGGTCACAAAGATCATTCTTTCCAAAGAGAATATTCCCTGCACCGGCTGCCGCTACTGTGTGGACGACTGCCCGCAGAAGATCGCCATTCCGGATTATTTTAAACTGATGAATGACATCAGCAAATTCGGCGAGCTCCAGATTGCCCGGGCAAAACAGCAATACGGTCAATATACAGGGGATATGAAACTTGGGAAGGCGTCCGCCTGTATCAAATGCGGTCGCTGCGAGCAGCATTGTCCCCAGCATCTTCCCATCAAAAGGTATCTGGAGGATACGGCGGCTATGCTGGAATAGCGGGTATACCCCAAGAAACACAGATGAAATATACATATTAGAGTAATTGTGAAACAAAGTTGCGAAATAAGGGAAAGGAGTTTTTCATGATGGCTAATACAATGACAATTACAATGAAAAAGCCCCGCCTGTCCGTCAAAACGCAGGTATGGGCGACGGTTGCGGCAATTGCAGCGGCGGTTGCGCTGCCGCAGGCATTTCATGCGCTCGGAGCCGTATCCGGATTGGGCACGGCGCTTGGAGAGACGTTTCTGCCGATGCACCTTCCGATTATTTTAGTAGGACTCTTGGCGGGACCTTATGCAGGAGCGGTTTCCGGGCTTTTGGGTCCGCTCGTAAGTTTTGCGCTGTCCGGAATGCCGGGGGCGGCAATGCTTCCGTTCATGATGCTTGAGCTGGCGGGATACGGACTTGCGGCGGGGCTTTGCAGAAATGTAAAAATTCCTGCAATCGGAAAAGTTGCAATATCACAGGTTGCCGGCAGGGTTATCCGTGCAGCGGCAATTTTGCTTAGCGTATATGCGTTTGGAAACGAGGCGGTCCGTGTATCCGTCATCTGGAACAGTATCGTAACCGGTCTGCCCGGACTGGTTCTTCAGTGGAGCCTGCTGCCGCTGATTGTTTTCTGGATAGACAACAGGAGAAAAGATGAGCGGTGATTTATCGCAGGCGAAGGACCTGCTGGAAAGCGGAGCCTATACCTGTGTCCTGTGCAAAGGCGACCGGATCTATACCACGGCGAAGCGGGGCGTTTTACCCCTGGTAGAATGGGTGGAATCCGGTAAGGTGCCGGAAGGGTTCAGCGCCGCGGATAAGATAGTCGGCAGGGCGGCGGCTTTTCTCTATATTTTGTTGGGGATAAAGGAAGTCTATGCTCCGGTTATGAGCGAGGGCGCGTTGGAGCTGTTTTCGCAAAACGGGATTACGGCTGTCTGCGATACAAAAACAGAAGCTATTATCAACCGGAAGGGCACGGGGATCTGCCCAATGGAACAGGCGGTTAAAGATGTTTGCAGCCCCCGGGACGCTTTTCTTGCAATCAAACAGACGCCGGAGTTATCCGGCGCCGTCGATCACAGAGACTGATAAAAAACGCGGGAGCCAATCTGCCGGCAGATTGGTTCCCGTGCTTTTTATATGGATAAAGGCGGCATTTTTTCTTATCGGTATCCGGATGCCGGAAAATGGTTTAGAATTTGTTTAAACGGAATACCTCTTTTTATTTAACAATAGATTTTATCCTGACTGTATTGTTGAAAGAAAGGAAGAATGGCATGAATGTGGAGTTGAGCATTTTAAATTGGATACAAAGCTTACGGACGCCCATAGGGGATTTCGTCGTTCCCCTGATTACAAAGCTGGGAAATATGGGAATGATCTGGATTTTACTGACGGTCGTTTTGATGATACCTAAGAAAACGAGAAGGTCGGGCGCGATATTGCTTGCAGCCCTGTGCGTGGATCTTATTTTGTGCAATGGGATATTGAAAAACCTGATCGGCAGGATACGCCCTTGCGATGTCAATACGCAGGTGCAGCTTTTAATTGCCAGACCCCATGACTTTTCCTTTCCGTCGGGACATACGGCGTCTTCCTTTGCGGCTGTGACGGCGTTATATCTTGCGGGCGAAAAGAAGCTGTGGAAACCGGCGCTGGCGCTTGCAGTCCTCATCGCTTTTTCGAGACTGTATCTGTATGTACATTATCCCACGGATATCATAGGCGGCGTTGTCGTGGGACTTGCCGCCGGATACATCGGCTACCGCCTTGTCTGTTTACATCATGAAAACGTCCGTTGACTACATATCCCGTTTTGTTTCCCAGCGTCTCTGCCGATATTTCTAATAGAAAACAGGGATGTACCGGCAAGGATGTGCCGGGAATCCTGTATGCGGAAAGGAAAACAGAATATGGAAATCAAAGGGATGAAAATGGAATTGAAAACCCCGACGCCCGGCGTAACGCGAACCGAGCGGATTAAGACCGGCTTTGGAACCGTAAGCGAATATACAAAGTATTTGCAGGGAAAATACAGCTATGTAAATACGGGAAAAGTTTTCATGCAGGGGATACCGACGACGGTATCCGTATCCGGCGCTTTTTTAAAAAAGTGTATGAAAGATCCGGAAAAGGCAAAATATCTGGAGGAAAATCTGGCGGCGATCCCGGATTGCGTCAAGTCGCTTGCAAATTTTACAAAAACTATGCCGGGAAGTCCGGTTTGTACTTATGCCGCCTATGTGATCGGAGACGATGGCAATATTACCTTTATGGGCGGCTGTACCAACGATCCGGACGGAAAAATAAAAAGGGAAAACGCTCAAAGAAGAGCAAAGGAAAAGAAGGCTGAGGAAGAAAGGGAAGCGAAAAAGCGGATGCAGAAAAAAGCGGAAGAAGAAAGGCGGCAGGAGAACCGGACGCAGAAAAAAGAAGAAAAAGCGGGGCTAACATCAGGAATACGTACGATCCGGGTTACAGGGACAAGTATAGAAAGCGTAACCGGACGGGTAATAGGAGAATTGATCTCTGAGACGGCGGCTGCGGAAAGTGCGCCAAACACCTTTGATATCAAAGCGTAAAGGCAGACGGGAGGGAAAAGATATGGTTATGATTTCAAATGTTTCCGCATACGGAACGGGATATTCCAAGGTCCGGCAAAACGGCGGTTCTACAGGTAAAGCATATGACCGGAAACATAACTACCGCGCTTATTTAACAGAAAAATATGAGTGTCTCAGGAGCACCGGATATTCGGTAAACATAAACGGTTCCCTTTTAACGGAAGCCGCAGGGGATGAAAAGACGGCAAAATGGCTGGAATATAATCTCTCCCTGATTCCGAAGGCGGTTGAAGGCATAAAATCCACAGTGGAAGCCCGGGGCGCAAAATTAGTAAGCTGCAGCATCAAAATAAACGGATATGACAGTATGACGGCGGAAGTGTGCACGGTGGACGAGGCTGACCCCGGGACGGAAAAAGCAAGGAAAGAGCTGGAAGAAAGATTACAGAAGGTGCGGGAAGAAAAGAAAGCGAAGCAGAGGAAAGCGGCGCAAAGACAGCTTTTATTAGAGCGCAGCAAAAATCAGCTCAATAACCGGCATCTGGAAAATATAGATCGGATAAGTGAGCTTACCGAGAAACAGGAAAAGCCGGTTGACCGGTTCCGGCAGCTTCAGGAAGCCGGACATCAGAAATAACAAGCCGATTCCGTATAAAGCGATAATCAGAAAATCCCACTTTGAGCGGTGCCCGTAGTTAGTGTAGAGGAATAGACAAAGGAAAAGAAGGCTTGCAAAAATGCAGAAAAGTCCGGAAATGAAGACGCTGTTACGGCGATTTGCCACCCATGCGCGCAGTCTGCCGCAGAGAAAATAAAGGAACACGCCAAAACCGATTCCGGCGATGCCGCGCAATACGCTGTGATAGGAAAAGATCACGTCGATTTTTCCGATCAGATTGAAATAGTAACGGTAAATCAAAAAGCTGATAAGCGGAGACAGAACATATCCGCCGAATTTTCCGGTCAGGGCAAGCAGGAGCACAAAGAAAAGTCCGCCCCAGAATACGGCGGGGACAAACCATCCGGCGCTGATGAGCACTTCGTTTCCAAGCGGCGTCCATTGAAGCATGAGAAATTCGGCAAAACAGTTTTTGAGTGTGGTAAGGACGCCGGGCAGAGTGGGATGGGGCGATATAAGGGTCCTGACGCAAAGCATCAGAAACAGCGCCAGAAGATAAAATGGATACAGGCGTTTAATTCTTGTCCCGCAATAGGAAAATACGGACTTTAAGCGCGCCGAAAACGGCTGTCCGTTTTGGCTTTTATCATAATAAGCTCCGATAAAATAACTGGATACGAGAAAGAAAAATTCCACGCCAAGATATCCGGCATGAAAATAATCCAGATTTGTCTGATTGAAAAAGTGAAGGGCTAAAACCGCCATGCAAAAAAAGAAACGCCACAACTCCAGTAATGTATTTCGCTGCTTCATATACTCCCGCCCCAAATTGAATAAAAGAATATTTTTGATGATTCCAGTATAAATTTGTCGCAATAAACAGTCAAGCATCTTGAAGTTTTTGCCGATATAATCATTGAAAAGAAATAAAAGAGGACGATACAATCGGTAAGCAAAGGCGGTGAGAGTCATGGGCATTGGCAAAATCGGCGGCTTTTATCAGAATTATTCCATGGAGCCGATAAAAAAAGCGGAAACGGATAGCGTTACGGAAAAGGAAAAACTGCAGGAACAGGCAGAGCTTTCCGGGCGGCAGTCAGATGCGGCGGTGCAAAACGGCTTGCCGGATACGCAGGAAATGCCGCATCAGCATTTTAAGACGGTTGATCCGAAGAACCTGTCGCCGGATTTTAATGCCGGCGAGACCTATGACTATATCGGAAAGGACAGTAGTATGGAGCTGCTTGACATGGAACAGGTTATTTCCGATATGAAAAAGGACAGCGTGTTGGAACAATACCGTTACTTTGTCGGAGCGAAAGAAGCGGCGGAGGAATTTGCCGGCGGACTTTCAGGAGACGGAATTGTGATGGTCAAATAATGGAAAAAGTATCTTCAAGCCCTGTGGATTTGCTTAAAAACAAGTCTGCGGGGCTTTTTTAATTTGCTGTTGTGTGGTAAGATAAACTGATATTGCAAAAAAGGAGAACGGCATGTTTGAATGTTTTTATCCCGATTTGTGGGTGGATTCCACCTATCAGATTGACTTTGAGAAGCTGCGGGAAAAAGGCGTCTGCGCCCTGATTTTTGATATTGACAATACATTGGTGCCTCATGGGGCGCCGGCGGACGACCGGGCGATCGCTTTGTTTCAAAGGCTTCATCGTCTGGGTTTTTCCATGATGCTGCTGTCTAACAACAAGGAGCCCCGCGTGAAGATGTTCTGCGATGCGGTAGAGGGGGCTTCTTATATTTATAAAGCGGGCAAGCCCGGTAAAAAAGGCTATGAGAAGGCGATGGAGCTGATGGGTTCCGATAAGGAGACCACGGTGTTTATCGGAGATCAACTGTTTACCGACGTCTGGGGAGCAAGGCGGTGCGGCATTTACAGTATTCTGGTCAGACCCATTGATAAAAAAGAAGAGATTCAGATTGTGCTCAAACGATATCTGGAAAAAATCGTGCTTTTCTTTTATCAAAGGAAACTGAAAAAGCAAAAACATTAGTTGACGGAGGAAATCAAATGGTACAAATCGACGGGAAAACAAAGACCTGCGGACTGATCGGATGTCCGGTAGAACATACTTTATCCCCGATGATACATAACACCCTTGCCGAGCGCATGGGTCAGAATTTGGTCTATGTGCCCTTCCATGTGGAACGGGAGCATGTAGAAGAAGCGGTAAAAGGGGCTTACGGGCTTTCCATCGGCGGGCTGAACGTTACGGTTCCCCATAAAAGCGCAGTCATCCCTTTTTTAAAGGAAATTGATCCTCTTGCGGAAAAAATCGGCGCGGTCAATACCCTTGTGCCTGTAGAAGGCGGATACAAAGGCTATAATACGGATATGACGGGGCTGCGAAGGGCGATGGAATCCGAGGGCATTTTAATAAAGGGAAGAGAAGCGATATTGCTGGGCGCCGGAGGCGCGTCAAGAGCGGTAGCGTTTCTGCTGGTTTATCAGGGAGCGGAAAAAGTCTTTTTGCTCAACCGCTCCGTGGATAAAGCGCGTGCCGTAGCCGATGAAGTCAATCGCGCCATGGAATGCGAGAAGGTGGTCGCAATGCCCCTGGACGGCTATCGAAAGCTTCCCCCAAAAAAGTATCTGTGCATCCAGGGGACCAGCGTCGGTTTATATCCGGACTGCGGCGCGGCGGTCATAGAAGATCCGGCTTTTTACGGGCTGGTGGACGAGGCGGTGGACCTGATTTACAAGCCGGCAAAGACGCGGTTTATGAAGCTTTGCGAAAATGCCGGGGCGAAAGCCTGCAACGGGCTGAAAATGCTGCTGTATCAGGGCGTCATCGCTTATGAGCTTTGGAACGGCGTGCAGGTGGACGACGGACTTGCAAACGAGATTTATGAAAGGATAAAGGAAGCGACGAGAGTTGAAGAATAATTTGATTTTAATCGGTTATATGGGCTGCGGCAAAACGACCCTGGGCAAAAAGCTTTCCTTTCGGGAAAGAATCGCCCTGTTAGATACGGATAAGATGATCGAGCAAAAAGAGGGCAGGGAAATATCCGAGATTTTTGATCAGGAAGGGGAAGCGGCGTTTCGCAGGATGGAAACGGAATGTCTGAAGGAAATAATAGATTACTCGGACCGTTACGTGATATCGGTAGGCGGCGGGCTCCCGTTGAAGGCGGAAAACCGCGCTTTGTTAAAAGAACTGGGAACGGTAATTTATCTGCGGGCAAAATCCGAAACGATTTATGCGCGGTTAAAAAACGATACCACAAGACCTCTTTTGCGCGGTGAAGACCCGGAGGGGAAGATCCGCGCCATGATGAAGGAGCGGGGACCTGTTTACGAGGATGCGGCGGACGCCGTGATCGATGTGGATGAAAAATCTTATGAGACGATTATCGGAGAAATACTGGAAGCGGAAAAGGAGATAGGAAAATGAAACTGTTGGTAATTAACGGTCCCAATATCAATTTTTTGGGAATCAGGGAAAAAGGCGTTTACGGGACGACCGACTATAACGGTCTGTTGGAGCTGATCGGCAGAAAGGGACAGGAGTGCGGCTGCGAGATCGAGGTGTTCCAAAGCAATCATGAGGGCGCGATCATCGACCGGATTCAGGACGCGTATTTTGACGGGACGGAAGGCATCGTGATCAATCCCGGCGCCTATACCCATTACAGCTATGCGATTCGGGACGCCCTTGCCAGCGTGACGATTCCTAAGGTGGAAGTCCATATTTCCGATATTACCAAAAGGGAGGAATTTCGCAAAACTTCCGTGACAAAGGAAGCGTGCAATCTGCAAATCTACGGACACGGGCTGGAAGGCTATCTGGAAGCGATTGATTTTTTGCTGATTGATGCGGAAGTGAGAGAGGAAACGGACGGTATGACGGACAATCAAAGATAATCTGCAAAAAAATAGTTGAAAAATGCCTGTTTTTATTATAAACTATTAAAGGATTATAACGTGAAAAATTTTAGGAGGAATAAATCATGATTTCTGCAGGTGATTTCAGAAATGGTATTACCATCGAATTAGATAACAATATTTATCAGATTATCGAGTTCCAGCATGTAAAACCCGGCAAAGGAGCGGCATTTGTCAGAACCAAATTAAAAAATATCAAGAGCGGCGGCGTTGTAGAGAAGACCTTCCGCCCCACTGAAAAATGCCCTCAGGCACGTATTGATAGAAAAGATATGCAGTATTTATATTCAGACGGCGATCTGTACAACTTCATGGATACCGAGACCTTTGAGCAGATTGCATTGAATCAGGACGAGATCGGCGACGCTATGAAGTTTGTCAAAGAAAACGAAATGGTTAAAATGTGCTCCCATAACGGAAGCGTATTTGCAGTTGAACCGCCGCTGTTTGTAGAATTGGAGATTACGGAGACAGAGCCCGGCTTTAAAGGTGATACGGCGACAGGTGCTACCAAGCCCGCCATCGTTGAGACCGGCGCTCAGGTATTGGTTCCTTTGTTTGTAAACCAGGGGGACAAGATTAAGATTGATACCAGAACGGGCGAATACTTATCCCGCGTTTAATGCGTAATCCATACGGATATCCTGATATCAGAAGCTTTAGGCAATAGATTCTCATCTATTGCCTTTTCTATTGCAGATCTATTAGCATCGGATCTGTTTTCAAATCTAATTGCAAATCTAACAAAATCTATGACAAGTCGAAAGGAAAATCAAGGATGAAAGAAACTAATTTTAATGTATTTGCAGAACAGTTAAGGGAGAAATTGTATCAGAAATTCGGACGCGACGCCAAAATCGATATTCACGAGACATTCAGAAATAACGGGGTTCATTATCATGCCGTCGCGATTTTGCAGAAAGGAAACAACATATCCCCCAATATCAGGCTGGACAATTTTTACCGGTCCTATCTGGAAGGAATTGACCTTGGGGAAATCGCAGAGGAGATTGCGGACATTTATGACAGAGCCGAGAAGGAAAATGTGGACCTCTCTTTCGTCAGCGATTTTGCAAAGGCGAAATCCAGTATTTTATTAAAAGTAGTGGGATATGAAAAAAACAAAGAGCGGCTGAAAGTGATTCCCCATATCAAATTTATGGATCTTGCGCTGACCTTTTATTTTTATATCGAGGGCGGCATAGGGGAAAACGCTTCCGTCCAGATTGAGAACAGTCATCTGGAAATGTGGAACATCAGTGAAGGGGAGCTTTATGATCTGGCGGTGGAAAATACCAGACGCAGAATGCCGGTAAAAATAGATAATATCTGCGATATTATTATTGCCATATTAAAGAAGGACGGCGTGGAGCCGTCTCCGAAGGTGGTCGCCGAATTCAGACGGGAATCGCGGGGCATTCCGATGTATGTTCTTACCAACCGGCAGAATTATTTCGGCGCGTCGGTCATCTACTATCCCGGCGTATTAAGGCGGATCGCGCAGAGAATCCATTCGGATCTGATTATTCTGCCAAGCAGCATCCATGAAGTTATTTTGCTGCCCGCCGACGGAACCGAGGACGCCGATGCGTTAAATGAGATCATCGTCGATGTCAACCGCAGCCAGGTGGAGGAAGAAGAGGTGCTTTCGGATCATTTCTATTATTATGATCTGGAACGCGACGAGCTTCGTATGCCGGCGGGATACTAGGGAGAAATAGTTCATCAGAAAAGAGCGGACTGAATCGGAAAATTGGAACATTTTGTGAAAAAACATTAACAATCTTGTCAAACTCAGCTTTTTATGCTATGATATACGCGTTGTAATAATTTTGTAATAAATTTGTACCCGTAGTTTAATGGATAAAACAGCTGATTCCGGTTCAGCCGATGGGGGTTCGATTCCTCTCGGGTACATCCCAAACCATTAGAAAGGAAAGAGAACCATGTCAAATAAACCGACTGGAGGCTTAGCCGGATTGGTGGAAACCATAAAAACAAATACAAAAGTCAGAAACGGTGTGATAGGCGGCGCTTTAGCGCTTGTTTTGATTATTCTGATCATTGTCTGCGTATCCTGTTCCAAAAAGGACGATGAGAACGAAGCGGTTTCGGATAATGCGGTAGTGTCGGACAACAATAACGTATCCTCCGATACAACGTCGGAGCCTTTGACAGAGACTACGGATGAAGCGATTTTGAATTTGGTTCAGACTTATTATAAAGCGCTTGAAGTAGGCGATTCCGCCACTGTAGAGTCGGTAAAATCCGAAGTTACCGAGGAGGAAAAGATCAGGCTCGAGACCAAAGCGCAGGATATTGAGTATATTGACAACATTAAGGTATACACAAGACCCGGTATGACCGAGGGCACATATATCGTATATATTTACAGCGAAATGAAATTTGTCGGTATTGAGACCAAAGCGCCCGGGCTGGCGACAACCTATGTATCCACCAGGGAGGACGGCAGCCTGTATATTGACAGCATTGTCGACGAACAGGTCATGGAGTACGTCAAACAGGTAGGATCGGAACAGACGATCAAGGATTTCTTCAATCAGGTGGCAACGGATTATACCAATGCGCTTGAAGCGGACGAGCAGTTGAAAAATTATCTGGAAAGCATGAACCAGAAGCTGGACGACGCGGTTGCGGCAAGACAGCAGGCGGCGCAGGAAACGGCAAATGCGGAACAGCCGGCGCAGGAAGCGATGTCCACACAGGTTAATGAGACCGTTACGGCGACTACAAAGGTAAATGTGCGCGCGTCCGACAGTGAAAATGCGGACCGGATCGGACAGGTGGAAGCCGGCACGACTTTGACCAGATATGAGACAAGGGACAACGGCTGGAGCAAGATCGATTATAACGGTCAGGAAGGATATATCAAATCCGAATTTCTCCAGGCGGCAGGCACCAATGAAGCGCCTGCGGATCAGACTGCGGATACGCAAAGCGAAGAGTCGACAGAGCCCGAACAGACAGCGGAGACTACGGAGCAGGCAACGGGCAAGGTTACCGTAAAGGAAGCCGTCAGAGTGCGCGCGTCGGCGTCTACGGACGGCGAATATCTGGGAAGCGCCTACCAGGGCGAAACCTATGATCTGATTATGGAACAGGCGGACGGCTGGTGTAAGATCAATTATAACGGTCAGACGGCTTATATTAAGACGGAATTTGTTGAAATCAATTAAACAGAAATGATATAATAAGGACTGCCACATTCAGGAATGCTTAGGAATGCGGCAGTCCCGATTTTTTATGATTTCAGGAGGTATCATTATGGCAAAATTAAAGGTTGGTATTTTAGGCGCCGGAAGAATTGCGGCGATCATGGCGGATACGATTTCCAAAATGAAAACGGCGGAGTGCTATGCGGTCGCGTCAAGGAGCATGGAAAAAGCTATGGAGTTTGCTTCCCTGCATCATGTTACAAAGCCTTTCGGCAGTTATGAAGAAATGTTGGCGGACAAGGATCTGGAGCTTGTCTATATTGCGACTCCCCATCCCTTTCATTATGAGCAGGCGAAAATGTGCATCGACGCGGGAAAGCCGGTTCTTTTGGAAAAACCTTTTTGCGTAAATGCAAAGGAGGCGGAGGATCTGCTTGCCTATGCGAAGGAAAAGAACGTCTTTATTACCGAAGCGATGTGGATTCGTTATATGCCCATGTATGAGACGATATTAAAGGTATTAAAAAGCGGCGCGATCGGGGAACCTAGGATGATTACGGCGAACCTTGCCTATCCGATGTTACATAAGGAGCGCCTGTTAAAGCCGGAGCTTGCCGGGGGCGCACTGTTGGATGTGGGGATTTATCCCTTAAACTTCGCGGATATGGTAAATGACGCGGCGGTAACGGATATTCATTCCGTTGCGGTTATGACGGCGGACGGCGTGGACGCCCACGACAGTATTACAATCCGGTATGCGGACGGCAGTATGGCTGTTTTAAATACCTCCATGCAGACGGTCAGCGACAGAAAGGGCATCATTCAGGGCACCGAAGGCGTCATGATCATTGAAAACATCAATAATTTTGAGTCTTTGACCGTGTATGACAAGGATTACAAAAAGAAACTGTCCAAGAAAGCGCCCAAGCAGATCAGCGGTTATGAATATGAGGTGGAGGCTTGCAGAAAGGCATTGAAACGCAAGAAAAAAGAATGCGACCAGATGCCCCATGCGACAATCATGAAAATGATGAAGCAGATGGATCTGATCAGGGAGCAGATCGGTCTCGTTTATCCTTTTGAGAAATAAAGTTGTGTTTTTTGGGCAATAAGAGTTCGCTTTTTGGTAAAAATCACTAAAATTTTTAAAGAAATTTTTGCAAGTGCGATAAAATTTTTTCTTGTACATGGAATGCGTTAGTTATATAATTATTTTTGGGTTAAAGCCCGTACTTGCATATTTAAACCAAAGGAGGACATGAAGATGTCGTATGTAGACGAGGTATACAGCCTGATCGTTGAAAAAAATCCCGCTCAGCCGGAATTTCATCAGGCAGTAAAAGAGGTTTTAGAATCTCTGAGAGTTGTTATTGAAGCAAATGAAGACGAATACAGAAAAGAGGCTCTGTTGGAGAGGCTTTGTACTCCCGAAAGAGTCGTTATGTTCCGCGTACCCTGGGTAGACGATCAGGGACAGGTGCAGGTAAATAACGGTTTCCGTGTACAGTTCAACAGTGCAATCGGACCGTACAAGGGAGGACTCAGATTCCATCCTTCCGTAAACTTAGGCATTATTAAATTCTTAGGTTTTGAACAGATTTTCAAAAACTCCCTGACAGGACTTCCCATCGGCGGCGGCAAGGGCGGTTCCGATTTTGATCCGAAGGGCAAATCCGACAGAGAAGTTATGGCTTTCTGCCAGAGCTTTATGACAGAGCTTTACAGACATATCGGCGCTGACACAGACGTTCCCGCAGGAGATATCGGCGTAGGCGGAAGAGAAATCGGTTTTATGTACGGTCAGTACAAGAGAATCCGTGATACATATGAAGGTGTATTAACCGGTAAGGGATTATCCTACGGCGGATCTTTGGCAAGAACGGAAGCTACAGGCTACGGTCTGTTATACTTAACGGAAGAAATGTTAAAGTGCAACGGTAAAGATATTGCAGGAAAGACAATTGCTGTTTCCGGCGCCGGCAACGTTGCGATCTACGCAATCCAGAAAGCACAGCAGTTGGGCGGCAAGCCTGTTACCTGCTCCGATTCCACAGGCTGGATCTATGATCCCGAAGGAATTGATGTCGCTTTATTAAAAGAGATCAAAGAAGTAAAACGTGCGCGTCTGACAGAGTACGCGGCAGCAAGACCCAGCGCGGAGTACCATGAAAAGAAGAACGGAGAGCACGGCGTATGGAGCATTAAGTGCGATATCGCTCTTCCCTGCGCGACACAGAACGAGTTGGATCTTGAAGATGCAAAACAGTTGGTAGCTAACGGCTGTTTCGCAGTAGCAGAGGGCGCTAACATGCCTACCACTCTGGAAGCAACAGAATATCTTCAGAAAAACGGCGTATTGTTCTGCCCCGGTAAAGCATCCAATGCAGGCGGTGTTGCAACAAGCGCGCTGGAGATGAGCCAGAACTCCGAAAGACTGAGCTGGACCTTTGAAGAGGTTGACGCTAAATTACAGGGTATTATGGTAAATATCTTCCATAACCTGGACGATGCGGCTAAGAAATACGGCAAGGAAGGCGACTACGTAGCAGGCGCTAATATCGCAGGCTTCTTAAAGGTTGCTGACGCTATGAAGGCTCAGGGTATCGTATAATAGTAAAATGCACAAAAATATGTGATAATAAGAAGTGCCGGATTGGGCTTAAATGGCTTAAATCCGGCATTTTTTTGAAATCGTGAATAGGAGACGAGTCGGTAAAATTATGAGGTGGATTGATGGAAAGCAAATAGATATCGAACAGTTTACGGGGGAAACGCTTTGTGAAAAACTTGCAGCCGAGTTGTGGGATGTTGATTGCGGGCAATGGCAAAAATGCGCGGATTTTATTCAAGCCGCGGCTTTTTTAATTGCGTTTGATACAGAGCTGACGATGGAAGGAATCTTTGGCTTTCTTGAAAATTCAATCGGGCATTACGCTCCTGATATTATAAAGGCGTTCCGGGCGATTGGAGACTGCAGCGATGCGGATACGCTGGAAGAAATATGCCGCCTTGCTCCGCCGGATGTCAAAATGACAGAAGAAGCTGAAGCGGAAATACAGAGGTTGAACAGAAAGTTATATCTGAATAACGGATTTGATATATGGTCGTTGCTTTTTTCGTATTTAGATGAGAAAATGGAAAAGGTAAAAGATGAAGGATAAAGGATGAAAGGACGGATCTCTTGATGAAAAAGCCGGTAGTGGGCATTTTGGCGCATGTGGATGCGGGAAAGACAACTTTATCGGAAGCGTTGCTTTATTGCGGCGGGACCATTCGGAATATGGGCAGAGTTGATCATAAAGACGCTTATCTGGATACGTTTGCATTGGAGCGTCAGAGGGGGATTACCATCTTTTCCAAGCAGGCGCGTATTGTAACGGACGAGTTGGAAATGACTCTTTTGGACACGCCGGGGCATGTGGACTTTTCAACGGAAATGGAACGCACGTTGCAGGTGTTGGATTATGCGATTTTAGTCATCAGCGGAACGGACGGGGTACAGGCGCATACGGAGACTTTGTGGCGGTTATTGGAACAATACCATATCCCGACGTTTGTATTTGTCAACAAGACGGATCTGCTGGGAGAGGATTTCGGCAGCAGGGAAAAGGAAACGTTTCTTTTGGAAATGAGGAACCGGCTAAAGGGAGAATTTTTGAATTTTGCGGATGACGGCGGTTTTATGGAAGAGGCGGCAATGACCGAAGAGAGCGCCATGGAGGAGTTTTTGGAAAACGGTTTCCTGACAAAAGAAACGTTAGCGCTGTTGATTGCAGAGAGAAAGGTATTTCCCTGCTATTTCGGATCGGCGTTGAAGTTTACAGGCATAGAGGAATTTTTAAAAGGACTCGGAGATTATTGCTGTGACCTGTGTTACCCCGGAGAGTTCGGCGCAAAGGTGTATAAAATTGCCAGGGACGAACAGGGGAACCGTCTGACTTACTTAAAGGTAACGGGCGGCAGTCTGCAGGTAAAGGGAATGCTGCGGGGGGAGAAGGTTGACCAGATCAGACTGTATTCCGGCAGCAAGTATGAATTGGCGCAGGAAGCGGCAGCGGGCTGCGTCTGTGCGGTTACGGGACCGCTTAGGACCTATCCGGGACAGGGGATCGGCATTGAGGAGGAGACGGCGGAGCCTGTGCTTTCCCCGGTTATGACATATCAGGTAATCCTGCCAAAGGAGGTGCAGCCGGTTACGATGCTGGCAAAGCTGAGGCAACTGGAGGAAGAGGACCCGGGGCTGCATGTGGTCTGGAACGAGGCTTTGCAGGAAATCCATGTGCGGATTATGGGAAAGGTGCAGCTGGAGATCTTAAAATCCGTGATTGCAGAGCGCTTTGGCATGGAGGTAGAGTTTGGCGCCGGAAGCATTGTTTATAAAGAGACGATTGCAAAGGCTGTGGAAGGCGTCGGGCATTTTGAACCTTTAAGGCATTATGCGGAAGTGCATTTGCTGTTGGAGCCGCTGCCGCAGGGAAGCGGGCTGGTATTTGATACGGATGTAAGCGAGGATGAATTGGGTCTTAATTGGCAGCGGTTGATTCTGACCCATCTTTCGGAGCGGGAGCATCCGGGGGTATTGACCGGTTCTCCGATTACCGATATGCGGATCACGCTGGTTGCGGGAAGGGCGCATTTAAAGCATACGGAAGGCGGGGATTTCAGACAGGCGACTTACCGGGCGCTCAGACAGGGGTTAAAAAGTACGGAATGTGTGCTGTTAGAGCCTTATCACAATTTTGAGCTGACCGTGCCGACGGAACAGCTTGGCAGGGCTATGGGCGATATACAGCGGATGAGCGGCGCCTCCACGCCGCCGCGAACGGAAGGGGAAATGTCGGTTTTAACGGGCAGGGTGCCGGTGGTAACCTCCGTAGATTATATGAGTGAGGTCAACGCCTATACGAAAGGGCGCGGCAGGCTGATTTTGCAGGCGGCAGGCTACGGTCCGTGCCATAATGCTTCCGAGGTCGTGGAGCGGATCGGTTATGACAGTGAAGCGGATACGGAGAATCCCACGGGATCGGTATTTTGCGCCCATGGCTCCGGTTTTTATGTGAAGTGGGATGAAGTGCGGGAGTATATGCACGCGGACAGTCGTGTTTTGGAACAGGCGTCCGAAGCGGAAACCGTAGACGATAAAATCCGCGAAAAGCTCCGGCAGGAAAAGCGGGGGCGAAGATACCGGGAAGGCGTTTATGAGGACCGGGAGCTGGAGGAAATCATGCTGCGGGAGTTCGGTCCGGCAAAGAGGAAAGAATACGGCGGCAGAAAGACACGGTATGTATCCGGCGGAAAGAGCGTTGACGCGGGAGAATATTATCGAAGGTATCAAAATAAAAATATCGCGCCCGTGGAAGATTATTTACTGGTGGACGGCTATAATATTATTTTTGCATGGGATGAGCTGAAAGAGCTTGCCAAGGTCAGCCTGGACGCCGCAAGAGGGAGGCTGATGGACATTCTCTGTGATTATCAGGGCTTTACCAAATGCCATTTGATTCTGGTGTTTGACGCTTATAAGGTAAAAGGCAATATGGGAGAGATCGGAAAGTATCATAATATCCATGTGGTTTACACCAAAGAGGCGGAAACGGCGGATATGTATATCGAAAAGGTAACCAGAGATATCGGGGCGAAACACAGAGTCAGGGTAGCGACTTCGGACGGGCTGGAACAGTTGATTATTATGGGGCACGGCGCTATAAGAATCTCTGCCGCGGAGTTTGAACGGGAGGTAGCGGAGGTTAAGGAAAAGGTGCGCGCGCTGATCGGCAAAACGTGATTGTATTTTTTTTGATACAGCCGATTTCCTATATATACATTTGTCAAACGATGTGCTAATATGTCCGCGATATCAGAAAAGGAGATCTTGGATTATGACAAAGGATTTGACAAAAGGCTCCCCCATGAAGCTGATTTTGGGCTTTGGAGTACCCTTATTATTCGGCTTATTGTTTCAGCAGTTTTATAATATGGTGGATACGATTATCGTAGGAAGAATGCTGGGCGTGGAGGCGCTGGCAGCGGTCGGTTCCACCGGTTCGATCAATTTTATGATCCTGGGATTTTGCATCGGGCTCTGTAACGGCTTTGCCATTCCCATCGCTCAGAAATTCGGGGCGAGAGACGATCACGGTTTAAGAAAATTTGTAGCGGGCTGTGCATGGGCGTCCGTCATTTTTGCCGTTGTGATTACGGTTGCGGTCTGCCTTCTCTGCCGCAATATTTTAATCTGGATGCGGACGCCGGATAATATTATGGAAGATGCTTACCGCTATATTTTTATTATTTTCGCGGGGATTCCCACCACAATTTTGTACAA
Organism: uncultured Lachnospiraceae bacterium; assembly: GCA_900542015.1. Taxonomy (GTDB): domain Bacteria; phylum Bacillota; class Clostridia; order Lachnospirales; family Lachnospiraceae; genus UBA2882. Next base: position 22,203 of record UQLY01000006.1, read on the forward strand.
TATGGTCTCGGGCATCATCAGATCCCTGGGAGACAGCAAAACGCCGCTGTATTTTCTGATCCTGTCGTCCTTGTCCAATATTGTCCTGGACGTAGTGCTGATCTTTCCGTTTGGGGTGGCGGGAGCCGCTCTTGCTACGGTTATTGCACAGGGAGTATCGGGCGTACTGAGCCTGATCTTTATGATGAAAAAGTATGATATTCTCAGGATGACAGGGGAGGAGAGACGCTTTGATCCGGAATGTATCGGAACGCTTTGCAAAATGGGCGTGCCCATGGGACTGCAGTATTCCATTACGGCGATCGGGAGCGTGATTTTGCAGTCGGCGGTAAATACCTTGGGTTCCGATGCGGTGGCGGCTGTAACGGCAGGCGGTAAAATTTCCCTGTTTTTATGCTGTCCCTTTGACGCTATGGGGTCTACGATGGCGACATACGGCGGACAGAATGTGGGAGCGGGCTATCTGGACAGAATTGACGAAGGCATAAAGGATTGCGCCAAGCTGGGCATCATCTATGCTTTGATCGCCTTAGTCCTTGTCCTGCTTTTCGGGAAGAGTTTGTCTTTGCTGTTTGTCTCGGCTGACGAAACGGCGATTATCGGGCAGATTCATTATTTTATGATTGCAAACGTGGCGTTTTATATTCCTCTTGCGTTTGTAAATATTGTCAGATTTATGATACAGGGACTCGGATATTCAACCTTTGCGATTCTGGCGGGCGTTTGTGAAATGGCGGCGCGAAGCGTAGTGGGATTTGTGTTTGTGCCGATCTTTGGGTTTACGGCGGCGTGCTTTGCAAGCCCGGTTGCCTGGGTCTGTGCGGATTGTTTCCTGATTCCGGCATATTTTCATGTGATGAAAAAGTTAAGAGGACATTTTAACTCTGACATTATAGGAGAGAATTGATGGGTGAAACAAAGATATTGGTCATTTTTACGGGAGGGACCATCGGGAGCGTTCAAAAGGATAATTTCTTGTCGCCCGGAGGCGAGAACCCGCGCAGATTGCTGATCGAACAATTTGCAGGGGAAAAGCAGCGCGCCTATGAGGAGCGGTTTCAGACGCAAATTCTGTTTGAAACGGTATGTCCCTACGAAATATTGAGTGAAAATCTGGGCGGAAAGCATCTGGAAACGCTTTGGCGCACAGTGAGGAAGGGAACGGCAGGCGGATATGACGGCATTGTGATTACGACGGGAACGGACAGTCTTGCCTATTCATCTGCGGCAATGGGATATGTATTTGCGGATGCGGATATTCCTATCGTTATGGTGTCGGCAAATTATCCCCTGACGGATAAAAGAAGCAACGGTTTTGCAAATTTTGAAGGAGCCATGGCGCTGATTCTGGAGGGAAACCATAAAGGGGTATTCTGTTCCTATCAAAATACCGACGGGCTGTATCTGCACCGCGCCACCAGGCTTTTGCCGCAGGCTAACTACAGCGACCGCGTCCTGAGTGTGGCGGACAGTTTTTATGCCAGGCTGGAACAGGGTGTATGCAGGACGAACGCGCAAAGCGGAGAAAAAGACGCCGGGGATGCTGCGTTTCCGTTTTTATTGAAATGCGAACATCTGACGGAGGTATCCGTCTTCTTTGTAAGACCTTATCCGGGAATGCAGTTTTGGATTCCGGATTCCTGCGATGCGGTCTTGTTGGATACGTATCATTCGGGCACGCTCCCGGTAAAAGAGAGCGGTTTTGAAGAATTTATGAACGAAGCCCGTGCAAGGAAGGTTCCGGTATGGGTTGCGGGCGTGCCGGAAGGCGTTACTTACGAGACGGTGGCTTCCTATCAAAAAGAAGGTACCGTGGTCTTGCCGGTGGCGTCGCCTGCGGCGATGTATATGAAGCTGTGGCTTTTGCTTGCGAACAGGCTGGATGCAAAAACCTATATGCCGGTAACAATCGGGCATGATATTTTGAAGCTATAGAGTTGCAGAAGGAGGAAGGCTCTGATGGGAGCGGAAACTGATATACAAAAGACGGAAATACAGGAGGCGGATACACAGGAAGCGGATACGCAAGGGGCGGACATGCAGAGGGCTGACAGAACGAAGACGGATATGCTGCATGGATCGTTATGGAATAAAATACCCCGCTATGCCCTGCCTGTAGCGGCTACGGCGATTTTAGAACAGCTCTTTAACGCGTCCGACATTGCCGTTGTAGGAAATTTTGCCGTTGCGAACCGGACGGCAGCGGTCGCCGCGGTAGGAGCCAACAGCCCCATTATCGGTTTGATTCTGAATCTTTTTATCGGGATTGCGCTGGGAGCGAATGTCGTCATAGCCAATGCAATTGGAAAGAACGATAAAGATACCGTGCATCGTGCCGTTCATACTTCGGTGGTACTGGCTCTGATGGGAGGCGTGCTTGTGGCGGTTATCGGAGAGGTGATTGCGGCAAAGCTGCTTGGCGTCCTTCATGTGCCGGAGGATGTCTTTCCTTTAGCTTTGGCTTACCTTAGGATTTATCTGCTGGGAATGCCGGTTATCTTTTTATATAATTTTGAGGCTGCCATTTTCAGAAGTATCGGCGATACAAAAAGCCCGTTAAAGGCGCTTGCGGTTTCGGGCGTATTAAATGTGATTTTCAATCTGTTTTTTGTTATCGTACTGAAATTGACGGTTGAGGGCGTCGCCATCGCCACGGTTTTAGCAAATATCATCAGTTCCGCGATTTTATTCCGGAAACTGATTAAGAGCGATCAGGATATCCGTTTGGAGATAAAAGCCCTGCGCCTTGACCGGAACAGCTTAGAAAGAATTATACGGATCGGACTTCCGGCGGGGATACAGAGCGCGGTGTTTGCCATTGCTAACATTGTCATACAGTCTGCGATCAACAGCCTGGGAACCGTTGTCATGGCGGCGTCGAGTGCGGCGTTTAACATTGAGTGTCTGGTGTATGATGTGTTAAATTCTTTCGGACAGGCATGTACGACTTTTGTAGGACAGAATTTTGGCGCGGGGCAGTTAAAGCGCTGCAGGAAAACTCTTGCCCTGTGTCTGGCGGAGGGAACGCTTGCTTCTGCCGCTTCCGTGGTGTTGGTACTTTTTTCGGGAAAGTTTTTACTGTCGATTTTTACGGACCAGCCCGAAGTCATTGCGCTGGGATATACGAGGCTGGTTATGATTTTTACGGCTTATGCGTTCAGTATGCTTTATGAAGTTATGTCGGGATATCTCAGAGGCTTTGGGATTTCTTTTGTTCCGGCTGTTTTGACAACCATCGGCGTTTGCGTGGTAAGAATTGTGTGGATTCATACGGTATTTCCCATGAGCAGGACGTTTCAGACTATTTTGACGGCTTATCCGGTGAGTCTGGCGACTACGGCGGTTTTGATTTTGATCGCGCTGCTCTGTTACCGACCGTCCCGGCGCTTTGAGGCGGAAATGTTTGGCAAAAACGGCGAAGGCATGAAAGACACAAAGGGCATGAAAGTCGCAAAAATTGAAAAAAGGGATTGACAGATTTTTAAAATTGCCTTATGCTTTATTCAGTTAAACAGATAAACCAAAACAGAAACCGATGAGCGAGAGAAGTAGGCTGTGGAGCACATCACAGAGAGCTGCGGCAGGTGGGATGCAGTATGGAGGAAACAGTTGAATGGACTTGCGAGGGTGGCTTGAAACCGATCAGGGAGTAGACGCCAACGGGTTCCCTGCCCGTTATCAGGAGGGTGCATATTGTGAGTATGCAGAATAAGCGGATAGATTATCTATCAATCAGGGTGGTACCGCAGAAGATATTAAGCTTTTGTCCCTCAAGGGACAGAGCTTTTTTTTGTGCGAGCAATGAGCCACGCAATCCTAAAAAAGTCCTGCCGATTCATGCTTGCATGAAATCGGCAAGACTTTTTGGGGATTATGCGGCGAACGCCGCATCAGGCGTGAAGTCCTCTTCACGCTATGGCGCGGCGTATGGCATAGCGTCCCCAAAATCTCACAAATTCTAAAAAAAGAGTAACCCAAAATGTATGATCCGGATTACGAACAGGCAAAGCAATACGAAAAAGAATACAACATTATTCCCGTATGCCGGGAGATCTACGCGGACGTTGTAACGCCGATTACTCTGCTTCGGAAGCTGGCGCAGGTAGACAGCCGATTCTTTTTACTGGAAAGTGTGGAGGGCGGGAGCCGATGGGGGAGATATTCCTTTTTAGGCGTCAATCCGCTGATGCAGATTTCCTGTAAAGACGGCGTGGTAACTATAAAAAGCGGAGCCATCGAGCAAAAGGAAAAGAAAGATCCGATGCAGGCGTTACGGGAACAGCTTGCCAAATTTAAAACACCTAAAATCGAAGGAATGCCTTCTTTTACAGGCGGTTTTGTGGGACATTTTTCTTATGAGATGATCGGGTATGCGGAGCCGAAACTGCATTTAAAGGAAAGCGAATTTGACGACTATAACCTGATGCTGTTCGATAAGGTCATCGCATACGACCATCTGAAACAAAAAATCATTGTTATTGTCAATTACCGGAGCGAGCAGGGAGAGACTGGGTACAATGCAGCGGTCCTGGAGATCGAGAAAATCATTCATATGATCTACGATACCGCGCCCCTGAAACCGGAAACGGCGCAGGAGGAAGTGCATTTTACCTGCAACACCTCCAAGGAGGAATATTGCAGGATGGTGGAAAAGACAAAACATTATATCAGGGAAGGGGATATTTTCCAGGGCGTTATTTCCAGACGGTTTGAAGCGGACTATGAGAGCAGCCTGTTAAACACCTACCGGGTGCTCCGGACTACGAACCCTTCGCCCTATATGTATTTTATCCAGTGCGGGGATCTGCAGATCGCGGGGACTTCTCCCGAGACCATGGTAAAACTGGAGAACGGAAAGCTGACGACCTTTCCGGTTGCCGGAACGAGAAAAAGAGGGGCGGATACCGCGCAGGACGAGGCTTTGGAACGGGAGCTTTTAGAAGATGAAAAGGAATGCGCCGAACACAATATGCTGGTGGATCTGGCGAGAAACGATATCGGTAAAATTTCGGAATACGGCAGCGTTGTCGTAGAGGAATATATGAAAATCCACCGTTTTTCCAAGGTCATGCACATTGCGTCCGTGGTATGCGGCAGGCTGAAAAAAGAAAAAGACGGGTGCGATACGATTGCAACGATGCTTCCCGCGGGAACCCTTTCGGGAGCGCCGAAATTCCGCGCGTGCGAGATTATCGACGAGCTGGAAAAGGACAGCCGGGGCATTTACGGCGGAGCTATCGGTTATCTGGATTTTTCGGGCAATCTGGACGTGTGTATCGCGATCAGGACTGCGGTAAAAAAAGGAAATAAGGTATACATTCAGGCGGGAGCCGGCATTGTGGCGGACAGCGTGCCGGAAAACGAATATCAGGAATGCGCCAACAAAGCGGGCGCAGTCATTGAAGCGGTAAAACGAGCGAGCGAGGTGAACGGATCATGATACTTTTAATTGATAATTATGACAGCTTTTCTTACAATCTGGTGCAGCTTATCGGAACCATCGCAAAAGAGGAAATCAAGGTTATCCGCAACGATGAAATGACGGTGGACGAAGTGGAGGCAATGGCGCCGGAATATATTATTTTATCGCCGGGACCCGGCAGACCGCAGGATGCGGGCATCTGTGAGGATGTGGTAAGGAGAATGCAGAATAAGAGCAAAATCCTTGGCGTCTGCCTCGGACACCAGGGCATCTGCGAGGTCTACGGAGCAACGATCACTTATGCAAAGGAACTGATGCACGGGAAACAGAGTCTGATGGATCTTGATAAAGAGGAGGCGGTCTTTGAGGGATTGCCGGAGCGGATACCTGTGGCGCGGTATCATTCACTGGCGGCTGATCCTGAAACAATGCCGGAATGCCTGAAGGTCATCGGTACGACGGCGGACGGCGAGATTATGGCGATCAGGCACCGGGAATATGAGGTATATGGATTGCAGTTTCATCCGGAAAGCGTGCTGACGCCGGACGGAGCGGTCATTTTACAGAACTTTTTGAATAAATAGAAAACAGTAATCGGATTTAGGAGGATAAAAAAATGATTAAAGAGGCAATTGCACAACTGGTAGAAGGAAAAGATTTAAGCTATGAAACGGCGGAAGGATGTATGGATGAGATTATGAGCGGAGAAGCGAGCTAGATGCACATGGCGGCGTATCTGACCGCGCTTCGCATGAAAGGCGAATCCATTGATGAAATAGTAGCTTCCGCTAACGGAATGAGAAAGCATGCCACCAAATTGAACCATGATACGGACGTATTGGAAATTGTCGGCACGGGCGGAGACGAGGCATACAGCTTTAATATTTCCACAACGACGGGGATTGTAGCGGCGGCGGCGGGAATCCCCGTTGCAAAACACGGCAACCGCAGCGTTTCCAGTAAATGCGGAGCGGCGGACGTGCTGGAAGCGCTGGGGGTCAATATTACGATCGAACCGTCTAAGATGGAAAAGGTGTTAAAAGAAGAAAATATTTCCTTTATGTTTGCCCAGATTTATCATAAGGCAATGCGCTTTGTAGCGCCTGTCAGAAAGGAGCTGGGTATCCGTACGATTTTTAATATTTTAGGACCTTTATCCAATCCGGCGTTTGCCGATATGCAGTTGATGGGCGTATATGAGGAAGGGCTGGTAAAACCCATGGCGGAGATTTTGATGAAGCTGGGGGTCAAAAGCGGCATGGTGGTATACGGTACGGACAGACTGGATGAAATCAGCATCAGCGCGCCTACCCTTGTGTGTGAAATCAGGGACGGCGCTTTGAAGAGCTATGAGATTACGCCGGAGCAGTTCGGTCTTGCGACGGCGGCAAAGGAAGAGATGGTCGGCGGAGATCCTCAGGAAAATGCAAGGATCACAAGAGCCATCCTTGCCGGAGAAAAGGGAGCGAAACGCAACGCGGTAGTGCTCAATGCCGGCGCCTGCATTTATATTGCGAAAAAGGCGGCAAAAAAGCTGGAAGCGTTTGTAAGAGCAACGAATGAATAGGAGATTAAAATGGCGGAGACGATTTTAGATATCCTCGCCGATACGGCGCGCAAAAGAGTGGCGGAGGATCAGAAGGAAATATCGCCGGAAGAAATGAGGGCAAGGGCGTTTGCAATGGAATGCGTAACGGACAGGGAACGGGAATTTCCCGTGGAACAGGCGCTGCGAAAGCCGGGCATTTCCTTTATCTGCGAGGTAAAGAAGGCGTCGCCCTCCAAGGGGCTGATTGCAAAAGAGTTTCCCTATGTGGAGATAGCCGAGGCTTACGAACATGCCGGAGCGGCATGTATCTCGGTGCTGACGGAGCCCAGTAAATTCTTAGGAAGCGACAGGTATCTGCAGGAAATTACAAAGAAGGTACAAACGCCGGTTCTTCGGAAGGATTTTACGGTGGACGCGTACCAGATCTATCAGGCGAAAGTCCTGGGAGCGTCCGCGGTGCTGTTGATCTGCGCCCTGTTACGGGAAGAAACAATCAAAGAATATATCGGGATCTGCGATCAACTGGGCTTATCGGCTCTGGTGGAAGCGCATGACGAGGAGGAAATCGCCATGGCGGTACGCGCCGGTGCGAGGATCATCGGCGTCAATAACCGGAATTTAAAGGATTTTACCGTAGACGTGCATAACAGCGAACGGCTGCGGAAGCTGGTGCCGCCGGAGGTTCTGTTTGTGGCGGAAAGCGGTATCCAAACAGCGGACGATATCCGGGTATTGCAGGAAGCGGGTGTCAACGGCGTGCTGATCGGCGAGACGCTGATGAAAAGCCCCGATAAGAAGGCGATGCTTGATGAGCTGCGAAAGGGCTGTGAAAAGGACTGAGATCAGACAGGAGGGTGACGGAATGAGCAGGATAAAAATCTGCGGGCTGAAGCGCATGGAGGATATTGCGGCGGTCAATCAGTATAAACCCGACTACATCGGCTTTGTCTTTGCCCATACGAAACGCTTCGTATCCGATGAGACGGCGAAAGCGTTAAAGGATGCGCTGGCTCCCGAAATTTCTGCCGTGGGAGTTTTTGTGGACGAACCGGTCGGGCATGTGGTAAAGTTGGTACGGGAAGGCGCCATCGACGCCATTCAGCTTCACGGGCAGGAAGATATATATTATGTAAACCAATTGAAAGAGGAACTGGCAAAGACGGACGGAGTCCGTATTCCGATGATCAAAGCGGTGCGAATTGATGCGACGCTGGAGGTAACCGGGGAGCGGGAACAGGAAATCCTGCAAATAAACAGGCGGCTGATTGACGAAGCAAGAATGTTACAGCCGGATTATCTGCTTTTTGACGCCAGGGTAAAGGGGATCCCCGGCGGAAGCGGGAAACGTTTTGATATTGCCGGGTTGCCGCCCGATGAAGATATCGGTATTCCCTATTTTCTGGCGGGAGGAATAGGCTTGTCAAATGTGTCGGAGCTGATCCGGTTGAGAAATCCCTATGGAATAGACGTTAGCAGCGCAGTGGAAACAGACGGCTGCAAGGACATAGAAAAAATAAAAGAAATGATAGATACAGTCAGAAAGGAGTCAAAATGAAGAAAGGAAGATTTGGCAATTATGGCGGTCAGTATGTGCCTGAGACTTTGATGAACGCCATACATGAGTTGGAGGATGCTTACGAGCATTATAAAAACGATCCCGAGTTTGTCCGGGAATTAGATGATTTGAATAGAAATTATGCGGGGCGCCCGTCTTTATTATATTATGCGGAAAAGATGACGAAGGATCTTTGCGGACCGAAGATTTATCTGAAGCGGGAGGATCTTAACCATACGGGTTCCCACAAGATCAACAACGTGCTGGGGCAGGTGCTTTTAGCAAAGAAGATGGGAAAGACAAGAGTCATTGCGGAAACCGGCGCAGGGCAGCACGGCGTGGCGACGGCGACGGCAGCGGCGCTGATGGATATGGAATGCGAGATTTTTATGGGCAAGGAGGATACCGTGCGCCAGGCTTTGAACGTATACCGCATGGAGCTTTTGGGAGCAAAGGTACACCCGGTTACCAGCGGCACGATGACCTTAAAGGACGCCGTCAACGAGACCATGAGAGAGTGGAGCAACCGGGTGGACGATACGCTCTATGTGCTGGGTTCCGTGATGGGACCTCATCCGTTCCCGACGATCGTCAGGGATTTCCAAAGCGTTATCAGCAGGGAAATCAAAGCGCAGATACTGGAAAGAGAAGGCAGGCTGCCCGATGCCGTCGTGGCATGCGTGGGCGGCGGCAGCAATGCCATGGGAAGCTTTTATGAGTTTATAGAGGATCGGGAAGTCGCTCTGGTGGGCTGCGAGGCGGCAGGGTTAGGCGTTGATAATCCAAAAAACGCGGCGACTGTTGCAAACGGCAGCGAAGGTATTTTCCATGGTATGAAATCGCTGTTTTGCCAGAATGAATACGGACAGATCGCGCCGGTTTATTCGATATCCGCGGGGCTTGATTATCCGGGGATCGGACCCGAACATGCGATGCTCCATGAGACGGGCAGGGCGCAGTATGTACCGATTACGGATGAAGAGGCGGTGCAGGCATTTGAGTACTTATCCCGCACAGAGGGCATCATTCCGGCAATTGAAAGCGCCCATGCGGTTGCACAGGTAATGAAAATGGCGAAGTCCATGAATCAGGATCAGATCATTGTATGTACGATCTCCGGAAGAGGAGATAAAGATGTGGCGGCGATCGCCAGATATCGGGGGGTGGAAATCTATGAGTAAGATCGGAAAAGCATTTGAAAACGGGAAAGCGTTTATCGCGTTTGTAACCGGAGGAGATCCGGATCTGGAGACGACGGAACAGATTTTATACGCCATGGAAGAAGCGGGCGCGGATCTGATCGAAATCGGGATTCCTTTTTCCGACCCGATTGCAGAGGGCGCGGTAATCCAGGAGGCAAACGAGAGGGCGCTGGCGGCGGGCTGCACCACGGATAAGCTGTTTGATACCGTAAAAAAAGCGAGGGAAAAAGTGACGGTTCCCATCGTCTATTTAACCTATGCTAACGCGGTAGTAAAATACGGCAAGGAAAAATTTATGAAACGCTGCGTGGAATGCGGCGTGGACGGTTTGATTGTACCGGACATCCCTTATGAAGAAAAGGACGAATTATCCGGCGTCTGCGAAACCTACGGCGTGGATTTGATTTCCATGATCGCGCCCACTTCCCATGAGCGGATCAGAATGATCGCAAAAGAGGCGAAGGGCTTTGTATACTGCGTATCCTCAATGGGCGTGACCGGAGTCAGAAAAGAAATCAAAACGGATATCGGCGCTATGGTAAAGCTGGTAAAAGAAGTGACCGATACGCCCTGCGCCATCGGATTCGGCATAGCCACGCCGGAGCAGGCTGAAAAAATGGCGTCTCTTTCCGACGGAGCTATCGTAGGCAGCGCGATTGTAAAACTGGTGGCGAAGTACGGAAAAGACGCGCCGCGTTATGTGGGAGAATATGTGAAGTCCATGAAAGAGGCGGTCAGAAGGGCAAATTAAACGAGAGGGCAGATGCAATGAATATAATACCATGGTTCATAGCCATCGCGGTTGAAATCATTCTTTTGTGCTTGATGCAGGAGACGGTCTGGCTGGGGATTATGATCTTTACAGTCGGACTTATGCTTCATGGTTGGTTTTTGCATGGCAATGTAAGGAAGAGAAGGAAGCGGAAGTACATTTTTATGGAGGCGTACTGCTTTCTGTGGGGAGCGTGCATGATCGGACTTTATCTTGCGGATCGTTTTCTGAAAGAATTGGATGGTTATGAAAAGCAAGAATATGTTGTTTATATTAACTCCAAAGATCCGCAAAACTTTGTGCTCCGCCGCGGCGGAGATAAAGGCGCTTTCCTTATAATCTTAATTGGGATCGCGCTGATATGCGCGCTTTTTTAGGGAACAGAAGAAACAGGATAGTACAGACAGGAAAACGGTTGGTAATGATGACGAAACAGAAGACGGAAGAGATTTTAAAACGATTGGACCGGGAATACGGAGTGACAAAGGAAGGATTTTTCCATGACCATGACTGGCAGCTTTTGATCGCCATTATGCTCAGCGCCCAGAGTACCGATAAGCAGGTGGATGAAACGCTTCCCGCATTGTGGAAACGGTTTCCTTCTCTAAAGGCGGTTGCAGAGGCTCCTGTGGAAGAGATCGGGCAGGCAATCAAAAGCATCGGACTCTATAAAATGAAAGCAAAGAATATCAAAAACTGTTGTCTGAAATTATTGAACGAACATAACGGGAAAGTTCCTGTTAGCATTGAGCAACTGGTCGAGCTGCCCGGAGTGGGAAGAAAAACAGCAACGTTGTTTCTTGCGGATGCCTACGGAATACTGGGGGTGACCGTGGATACCCATGTGTTTCGCATTTCAAAACGCATAGGATGGGCGGAAGGGAAAAATCCGACGCAGGTGGAGCGGGAATTGATGGAGGTACTGCCAAGGGAACATTGGAACCGCATCAATTTCCAACTGATCTATCACGGCAGAAGCGTTTGCACGGCAAGAAAAGCGCATTGTGAAAGATGCGTATTGGAAAATTGGTGTGAAAAAAAATTGTGAATATATAAAGGATTTTTTAGATAAATTGATTATCAGTATAGTGTCAGATCAGGGAGGAGAATAAAGTTGGAGGAAGGATGGAGAAAGGCAAATGAGAAGGACAGAATGGTAATCCTTGAGGAAGAAAAAGAATTTATGCAGCATGCAAAAAGGGTGCTCTTGTGGGCAGAAACTATTCTGGGTGCTGTGATCATATTAATTATTTTTATTTGTCAATCATTTAAAGGGGAAGAAATTGCACAGGAAATCCTTGGTTATTCGCCTACCAGTCCCCCTGATTATTATATGGTGCAGGCTATGAAGGATATGGAAGAATATGGAATGTTAACATCTTCAAATCCAATGAACACGCTTACTCTTATGGAACTCAAGGAAAAATATGTGGAAAATCAGAGAAAAGAAATAGAGGAAGCAAGAAGTGATGGGTTGAGACAAGCCGGTTTTCTTTATATAAAGTATTATATTGCTGTTTTAGTGATTTATGGAATTATATATATTACAGGAATATTTGTATTGAAGGGGTATTATAAAAAATTTAGAGATGAAATATTTTTTGTATGCAATGCTAAGTGTATCGAAAAAGATGTGGTTAATCCTCATATTCGTTATTCCTGGAAGGATATGTATAAGACATTTGAGGTAATGGATTGGAGAATGCGGGTTTATAATAGCTATATTTTGACGCTTCGGTTGGATAATAATGAAATAAAGGATGTGGTAGTTCCGTTTTCAACTTTTAAAAAAGTAGGAATTGGCGCTCAGCTATTGGCTGTATATTTTGAAAAGAGTCTGATGCCGGAAAAAGTTGAGTATGTATATATAAATAAAAACGCTGCTTAAATCAGAGAGATTCAGGAAAAAGTATTAGGGATTTTAAAAGGGCTGTCGCATTTATAAATTTTTGTATGGATCACGGAAACACGCTTTCGCTCTACAAAAATTTATGAATGCGGCAGCCCCTTTTTATAATGCTCTTTATTCCATATCCATCAATTCCTGCATCAGTTTGCAGTAATCGGTTCTGCCGTCTTTGATAAATTTAATCGCCGTGGAAGGATGGCTGTTTAAAATACCCGTCAGAAGATAAGGAATATCATAGCCCCATACGGCGCCTTCTGCTTTCAGCTTCAGCATATGCTTCTCCACAAAGCGGATAATCGGGAGCACGTCGTATTTGGGATTCTTCAGAAAACTCAACAGCGATTCGGAGTAACAGTTTCCTGCGCCGCGCCCCATGCCGTTTACGGTTGCGTCCAGCAGACAGACGCCGTTGCGGAGCGCTTCAATAGTGTTAGCAAATGCTAATTGCTGATTGTTGTGGGCGTGGATGCCGACAATCTTTCCGGAAGCGTTGGCAATTTCCACATATTTTTGAGAGAGCTTTGTGATCTGTTCGGGGTAGAAGGAGCCGAAGCTGTCTACAAGATAAATCACATCGACGCTGCTCTTGGAAAGGAGTCTTAAGCCTGCGTCCAGATCATCGGAGTTTACCTTGGATACCGCCATGATATTGACCGTTACCTCATAGCCCTTCTGTTTAAAATCCTCAATCATTTCGATGGCGGTGGGAATCTGGTGAATATAGGTCGCCACGCGGATCAGGTCGATGACGCTGTCCTTTTTCGGCAGAATGTCTTTTTTATAATCGCACCTTCCCACATCAGCCATAACGGAAATTTTCAAAGGGGAGTTGTTTTCGCCTACAATGGCGCGAATATCCTTTTCATCGCAGAATTTCCATTTACCGAAATCTTTGGGGTCAAATAATTCCTTGGAAGCTTTATAGCCAAATTCCATATAATCAACGCCGGCTTTGATATTCGCCTCGTATAAATCCTTTACAAATTCATCGGTAAACGCAAAATTGTTTACCAGTCCGCCGTCCCGCATGGTACAGTCGACCACCTTGATATCGGGGCAGTAATCCATCAAAGTTCTTTCATTGCAGTTCGTAGTGTTCATTTTCTTTCCTCCATTGTTACCAGCGGCTCCGGTTGTCACGCTTTAAATCGCTAAAGCGTATTTATCATACAAAAATTCCGGTGGTTTGTCAATGGATATGAAAGAATTTAAAATATAAGCGGACAACAGGCGCGAGGCGCTGTCATCCGCTTTTTATCAACGGGTAGTTCTATGCAGTTTGATACGGGCTTAGGCTTCGCCAGAACCAAGGCTGGTATAGAAGCTGATTAAATAAAGTCCGCCAAGACCTACCAGCGCATAGATGATTCTGGAAATCCAGCTCATGCTGCCAAAGATCGCAGCGACCAGATTGAAATCGAAAAAGCCGATCAGTCCCCAGTTAATTGCACCGATAATGACGATGGTCAAAACGATACAGTCAAAAACTTTGTTTCGCATGTGAATGCCTCCTTCCAAAAAAGATGCCTACACTCATACTATGACCGAAAAGAAACGGATTTATACTGGAAAAAAATATCAATTTAAAGTATGATAGTTAAGGATAAAAATAGAGAAAATAAAACGGAAACAGGATTGAAACAAGATTAAAAAAACGGGAATGCCGATGAGCGGGAAAAAACAATTTCAAACGAACGAAAAGGAAATACGTTTAAATAAATATTTGGCGCAGGCGGGAATCTGTTCCAGAAGGGATGCGGATAAGCTGATTGAAACCGGTCAGGTAACGGTCAATGACAGGATCGCAAGACCCGGCACAAAGGTGGAACGGGGCGATAAGGTCTGCTTTCAGGGCAAAATCATCGCAGGCAGACAGGATACCGCGGTGCTCGCTTATTATAAGCCGGTGGGCGTGATCTGTTCCGAGCGGGATAAGCATGCGGATAAGCTTTTAAGCGATGAGCTGAAATATCCGGTGCGGGTAACCTATGCCGGAAGATTGGATAAAGATTCCGAGGGACTGCTTCTTTTGACCAACGACGGGGATTTGATCGACGCGCTGATGCGCGGCGCGAACCGGCATGAAAAGGAATATGTGGTCAAAGTAAAAAGCGAGATTACCGACGAATTTATAAAAGGGATGTCGGAAGGCGTATATTTGTCGGAGCTTGCTAAACGGACAAGACCCTGTCAGGTGGAGCAAATCGGAAAATTTACCTTCCGTATCATTCTGACCCAGGGGCTGAACCGGCAGATCCGCCGGATGTGCAGGGAGCTGGGCTATGAGGTGCACGCTTTAAAGCGAATCCGGGTGGCGAATGTGACCCTTGATAAACTAAAGCCCGGGGAATATCGCGTGCTGAAGGGAAAAGAGCTGGAAGAGCTGTATGAAATTGCGGGGCTTCAGATCAAAAATACTTTGCAATCGGGGCAATAAAACGAGTAGAACGGGAGACGGTTATGGACAGGATTGAAAGGATGAAACAACTGATCGAACAACTGAACGAGGCTGCGAAGGCGTATTATGCCGAGGACAGAGAGATCATGAGCAATTTTGAATACGACGCGCTGTATGACGAGCTGACGGCGCTGGAAGAAGAAACCGGAATGACCCTTTCCGGCAGCCCTACGGTCAGCGTCGGCTATGAAGCCGTCGACGAGCTGCCCAAGGAACGTCACGAAAAGCCCATGCTGTCTTTGGCAAAGACAAAGAGCAGGGAGGAGCTGCAAAGCTGGCTGAACGGAAAGGAAGGGCTGCTGTCATGGAAGCTGGACGGCTTGACGATCGTTTTAACCTATGAAAACGGAGCGCTGGCAAAAGCCGTGACAAGAGGCAACGGCGAAGTCGGGGAAGTCATTACCAATAACGCAAAGGTGTTTAAAAACATTCCCCACAGGATCGCTTTTCAGGGCAGGTTGATTTTAAGAGGCGAGGCTGTCATCACCTATTCGGATTTTGCAAAGGTAAATGAAGAAATTGCGGATGCACAAGCCAAATACAAAAACCCGAGGAACCTGTGCAGCGGGTCCGTAAGACAGTTAAACAATGAAATTACGGCAAAAAGAAATGTGCGCCTCTTTGCCTTTGCGCTGGTAAGCGCCGAGGAGGATGGCAAAGAGGTGGATTTTGGTAACGACAGGGAGAATCAGTTCCGGTTTTTGAAGGAGCAGGGGTTCGACGTGGTGGAATATGTGAGGGTAACGCCCGGGACGATTTTGGAGGCGGTTGAAGGTTTTGCACAAAAAATCACGGATTACGACGTGCCTTCGGACGGGCTGGTGCTGACCTACTGCGATATGGATTACGGCGCATCCCTGGGCAGGACGGCAAAGTTTCCGAGAGATTCCATCGCCTTTAAATGGGCGGACGAAACGGCGGAGACGACGCTAAAGGAAATCGAGTGGAGCCCCAGCCGGACGGGGCTGATCAACCCGGTGGCGATCTTTGAGCCGGTGGAGCTGGAAGGGACTACGGTATCCCGGGCGAGCGTGCACAATCTAAGCATTATGAAATCGCTGAGACTGGGCATCGGGGACCGGATCAAGGTCTATAAGGCGAATATGATTATTCCGCAGATCGCGGAAAATCTTACCGGAAGCGGCAATCTGAAGATCCCGGAGTTTTGTCCCGTCTGCGGCGCAAAAACCATTATCAGCAAGGAAAACGACGCGGAGACGCTGGTCTGCCCCAACTATGACTGTGAAGCGAAGAAAATCAAGGCGTTTACTCTGCTTGTCAGCAGAGACGCGCTAAATATCGACGGCTTATCCGAAGCGACGCTGGAAAAGTTTATCGGGAAAGGCTTTATCCATGACTTTGCGGATATTTTCCGGCTGAACCGCTACCGGGAGGAGATCACGACCATGGAAGGCTTTGGAGAAAAATCCTATCAAAATCTGATCGATTCCATAGAAAAGGCAAAAGATACGACGCTGGTGCGATTGCTATATGGAATCGGAATCAGCGGCATCGGCGTGGCGAACGCGAAAATGCTTTGCAGGGCGTTTGATGACGATTACGATTCGATAAAGTCTGCCACAGTGGAAGAGTTATCGGAAGTCGAAGGGATCGGAGAAGTACTTGCCGAAGGCATTTACGGCTTTTTCCGGGATGAAAAGAAACTGGCGTCCGTAGAGGATCTGATGAAAGAACTGCGGATAACAAAAACGGCTGCAAACACGAACGAGCAGATTTTTGCGGGCAAGACTTTTGTGATTACCGGAAGTGTCGAGCATTTTGCCAACCGGAATGAAGTCAGGGAACTGATCGAAAGCAAAGGCGGAAAGGTGTCGGGAAGCGTTTCGGGCAAGACGGATTATCTGATTAACAACGACGTGACGTCCGCCTCCGGCAAAAACAAAAAAGCAAAAGAACTCGGCATACCGATTATTTCGGAAGAGGAGTTTCTAAAGATGCTTTAGGTTTGCGACAAGCTGCGGCTGCATATTTGCAATGAAGCGCGACCGTATGCCGGAAATGAAGCGGGGCTGTATGATGTGGGTTTACGTTTTCCCTAAAAGGTGTTAGTATAATAGAACATTAAGAAAAAGAAGGAACAGATATGCCGATTAAGACACAAAGCGATCTCCCGGCAAAGGAGATACTGGAAAATGAAAATATATTTGTAATGGATGAATACAGGGCGCTGCATCAAAATATCAGACCGCTGCAGATCTGTATTCTGAATTTAATGCCGGTCAAGCAGGATACGGAGTTACAATTGCTGCGCGCCCTGTCTAATACGCCTCTGCAGGTGGATGTGACTTTCCTGAATATGAAAAGCCATATTTCCTTAAACACATCGGCGAATCATCTGAATAAATTTTATGTATCCTTTGATGATATCAAGGATAAAAAATTCGACGGGCTGATTATTACAGGCGCGCCGGTGGAGCATATGGAATATGAAGAAGTGGATTATTGGGAAGAACTGGTGGAAGTGATGGAGTGGTCCAAGACCAATGTGACTTCGACCTTTCATATCTGCTGGGGAGCGCAGGCGGGACTTTATTACCATTACGGACTGCCCAAGCACATTTTACCCAACAAGGTGTTCGGCGTGTTTGAGCATAAGGTTATGAACCGGAGGATTCCCATTGTCAGAGGCTTTGACGATTACTTTATGGCGCCTCACAGCCGCCATACGGAGGTATCGGCGCAGGATATCCACAACTGCGAGGCGCTTACGGTTCTGGCGGAATCCGATGAGGTGGGCGTGTACCTCGCCATGGCAGGGAACGGAAAGCAGTTTTTCGTCATGGGGCATTCGGAGTATGACAGGCTGACCTTGCGGGACGAGTATTTCAGGGATGTCAACAAGGGGCTTACCATTGCGGTTCCCAAGAATTACTTTCCGGACGATGATCCGACGCAGCGCCCCCGTTTGCAGTGGAGGAGCCACAGCAACAATCTCTACAGCAACTGGCTCAATTATTATGTATATCAGATTACGCCGTATGAATTATAGAAAAGTGCTGTAAATGTTGAATTTAGAGGGGATATCAGTTATTTAAGTTGTTATGGGGATAAAAATGGAGATTTTTGAGTTTATCAATGGAGACAACACCTTGATATGTATTTTCTAAGGCAAATTTACCAGCATCTAACGTCATACCATAAGAAACAGTAGCATCTTTATCGGTTGTTTATGAGGATATAAGAGATTTGGATATGATAGAACCATATTTCTGTGCAATTAGACCAATTTCTGATTATGCGAAGCCGATGTGTATGGAAGAATTTAACCGGATGTTTTCAGAGAGGAGATTCCATTTATGAGAATCCGACCATATATACCAGGCAAGGATTACGAATATGTATCAAAATGGGTTGATGACGAAAGAACCCATGCCTTTTGGTGTGCAAACCGCTTACCATATCCAATCACGCAACAGTCTTTCCATGTTTTTTTAGAGAAAAACGCTGTAGACTGGACGGACAACGCTTATATAGCAACTGAAAATGACGGACAGGCAGTAGGCTTCTTCTGTTACTCCGTCAATACAACAGACAATATCGGTTTTCTTAAATTTGTAATTGTTGATAAGGCGAAACGTGGAAAAGGTTACGGAAAAGAAATGCTGAATCTGGCTTTGCAATATGCCTTTCAGATAACCGGCGCAAATGCGGTTCAACTAAATGTTTTCAATGAAAACGCGTTAGCGAAACAATGTTATGAAAAAGTCGGCTTTGTTGAAAGAAGTATTGATAAAGATGTGTTTCCATATAAAGATGAATTGTGGAGCAGATGTAACATGATGGTTTTAAAACAATCATGTTAGTTGAACGCCTCTCTAAAAATGGCGTATCGTTCAACTTTAAAGTAATAAATGATTTGTTTTCTGCCGCAACTACTTGAAATAAAAGTTGTAACGAAAAAAATCCTTAGTTTAATTTATCAATTGTATAGGTAAGTAAAGCAACAGTTAAGTCAAGAAAAATCATAAAAAATTGATTTTTCTTGACTTAACTGTTGCTTATTGTTAAAATTTAAGCATCTGAAAGAAGGCGTAGCATATGAAGAGAAAGATTGAATCTCAGTTGCTTGCATGGAAGGATAAAGGGAAGAAAAGGCTTCCTTTGATCATCAATGGGGCAAGACAGGTGGGAAAGACTTACCTGTTGCGTAAGTTTGGAGAAGAACACTTCCAAAATGTTGTTTATGTCAATTTGGAAACAAATTATTCGGTGGCATCTTATTTTGGAGATAATATTTCTCCGGAAAAACTCCTGCGCTACCTTGAGGTATCCACGGGAGAAAAAATCATAGCCGGAGAGACACTGATTATTTTTGATGAAATTCAATCCTGTGAAAGAGCTTTGACTTCCTTAAAATATTTTTGTGAAGAGACACCGGAATTTCACATTGCGGCAGCAGGCAGTCTTTTGGGAGTGGCAATCAACCGCAGCCGGTATTCGTTTCCTGTCGGAAAAGTTGAGACGCTTACATTGTATCCTTTTGATTTTGAAGAATATTTGTGGGCAAGAGGAAGGGAATTGCTCAGTGAGGAAATCCGCCGCGCATATGAAACAATGGAGGCATTGCCTGAAGCGCTTCATCAAGAAGCCGTTGAGTTGTATAGGGAATATCTGATTGTTGGAGGTATGCCTGCATGTATCAATGCTTTTCTGAATCAGAAAAGCTTTTTGGATGTATCTTTGGTGCAAAATGGGATTTTGGATAACTATATAGCGGATATGGCAAAATATTCCAGCAATACGGAAAGTGTGAAAATCCGCGCCTGCTATAATTCTATTCCGGCACAGCTCGCCAAGGAGAATAAAAAGTTTCAATATAAGGTTGTGCAAAAAGGCGGCACGGCTGCTATATTTGGCGCTTCCATCGAATGGCTGAATCTGGCAGGTGTTATTTTGAAATGCCAGCGTTTAAACGAAGCCTTTGAACCGATTTCCGTGTATGCCGATTTGTCGGCATTTAAAATATATATGGCGGATATCGGACTTTTGGTGATGAAATCGGGTATTTCTGCCCAGACTGTTTTGTCGGGAGAGGGAAATCTTTTTATGGGAGCCGTAACGGAAAATTATGTAGCGCAACAGCTTGCGGCAAAAGGCTATCCTTTGTATTATTGGCAAAGCAAAAGTACGGCAGAACTGGACTTTGTATTACAAAAGGAAAATCAGATTATAGGGATTGAAGTAAAAAAAGGAGAGCATGTACGCTCCCGCAGTCTCAGTGTATTTGTGGATTCATATAAACCGGCGTATACCATTCGGTTTTCTCTCAAAAATTTTGGTGAAAGGGATGGTTTAAAATCCATACCGCTATATGCAGTGTTTTGTATATAATCTCAAATGATTATCAATATCTGCAGTCATATCATGATCCGGCAGTTGCGGATCAAGCCATATAATGGTAGAATTTTTAGAAAAGGTAGCACAGCTTCATATAAACAAAAAGATGGAGGTAGTAAAATGTTTATCAGTGAAAACGTGAAGTATATCGGGGTGGACGACCACGATATCGATTTATTTGAAAGTCAGTATGCAGTGCCTAACGGAGTGTCTTACAATTCTTATGTGATTTTGGACGAGAAGGTTGCCGTTATGGATACGGCGGACATCAGGGCGGAAGCGCAATGGTTTTCCAATCTGGAAAAGGGATTGGGCGGCAGGACGCCCGACTATCTGGTTGTTTCCCATATGGAGCCGGATCACGGCGCATTGATCAGCAAATTTATGGATAAATACCCTGATGCGAAAATCGTGGGAAATGCAAAGACCTTTCCGATGATTGCACAGTTTTTCTCCGCCGTTTCGGAAGATAAAAAAATAGTAGTGGCGGAGGGAGAGGAACTTTCTTTAGGGGAGCATACGCTTGTATTTTATATGGCGCCCATGGTTCATTGGCCCGAGGTTATGGTCACTTATGAGAAAAAGGAAAAAATACTGTTTTCTGCGGACGCTTTCGGTAAATTCGGAACGCTGGATACGGAGGAAGACTGGGCGTGCGAGGCGAGAAGATATTATTTTAATATCGTCGGTAAATACGGCGTACAGGTGCAGATGCTGTTAAAGAAGGCGGCAGGACTGGATATTCAGACGATCTGCCCGCTGCACGGACCGGTTTTAAAGGAGAATCTTGCTTATTATATCGGAAAATATCAGACATGGAGCAGTTACGAACCCGAGGATAAGGGCGTGTTCATCGCTTATGCTTCCGTTTACGGCAATACCGGGGAAGCGGCGAAACTTTTGGCGGAGGAATTGAAAAAAGCCGGGGAGGAAAAGGTGTCCGTCTGCGACCTTGCAAGAGAGGATATGGCGGAAGCGGTAGAGGATGCTTTCCGTTACGACCGGATTGTGTTAGCAGCGGCTACCTACGATGGCGGCGTATTCCCGCCCATGGAAGAGTTTCTGCATCATTTGAAGGCAAAAAATTATCAGAAACGTAAAGCCGCGTTAATGGAAAACGGCAGTTGGGCTCCCATGGCGGCAAAGCAGATGCGCGCCATGCTGGAGACCATGAAAGAAATCGAGATTGCAGAGCCGGTTGTTTCCGTCAGATCTACGTTAAGCGATGCCAACAGGGAAGAAATTAAAAAGCTTGCCGAAGCGCTGCGCCAGCAGTAAAAAGACAGATATTGTTTTATTGATAAGGCAGCCTGCTGATGAGCGCTTTTGTTTTGGGCAGCCAGAATTGTACCAGGGGTCCGGTCAGGAACGCGGCGACTACGGTGCCGATGCCGACTACGCCGCCGAGGAGAAAGCCGATGATGATAAAACATACGTCACAGGCAATGCGGACGAAACGGAACTGTACCTTTGGCAGCTTGTCGGAGATCACAATGGCGATCAGGTCGTTGGGACCGGTTCCGGCTTCGCTGTTGATGACTATGGACATGCCCGCTGACAAAATTACGCAGCCCGCTACCATGACGGCGGCGCGTACATAAACAGGGCTTTCCTCATTGACCAGGGGAGAGAGCAGCAGGTTGAAAAGGTCGATGATCGGTCCGCCGCAGAAGGCGCAGATGACCGTTCCGGGCTTGATATAGCCCTTTGTCGTAAACAGCATAATGACCATAATCAGGCACAGGATGACCACGTGTACCGTTCCGACGGTGGGAAATCCCGTGCCTGTTATTTTTTGACAGGTCAGGGAGAGTCCCTGGATAAATACCGTGAAGGTATCCGTGCCCATGGCGGATACCAAAAACATGGAAACGCCCAAATGGGCGATGATCAATCCTACGAGGAGCACAATCAGGGCGATTGCCCAATCTTTTTTGCTTCTTTGGGAAGTATCTTTTGCAAATGTCTCAGCCATATTTATGTAAACCTCCGTTTGTTTCTTTATATGATAATCATACCATAGTTTATATTGAAGAAAAAAGAGGAATTTGCTAAAATAGGAAACAGAATAGACGTATTGGGAGGGAACAGACGTGTCAAAATTCGCGGTAAAGAGCATGGAATGTAATATTTGCGGCAGAAGCAACGAGGTAACGATCCTTGCGATGGCTTCCAGCCGGGGAACCGCCGATCTGGATTTCAGACCGCCGGAGGTACGCAGAAGTGCTATGCCTTTGTGGGTGCACAAGTGCGATTATTGCAGAAATGTTTTTTCCACTTCCGAACCGATGCCGGAGTATGAAGAAAAATATATTGATTCAAAGGAATATGTCAATTGCGCGGGAATCGCGGGGCTGCCGGAGCTCGGGAAACGCTTTGTCAAGCTGGCGCTGATTTACCAGCACTGTAAAGAATATAAAAAGGCGGGGGATGCTTTTCTCTGCGCTGCGTGGGTGTGCGACGATGAGAAACTGGACGTGACGGCGATTGTCTGCCGCAAGAGGGCGCTTTCCTGCTATAACGAGGTGGACGCCTCCAAAGTGCCGAAACGGGAACTGCCCGAACTGAAACTGCGGATTGTGGATCTGCTTCGCAGATCCGGTATGTTTGATGACGCAGCAGCTTTCGCAGGGCGTCTTAAATTCAAAACAGAGCAGTATGCCCGCATTCAGCAGTTTCAGATTGACAGGGCAAAGGCTGGGGATAAAAAATGCTATAGGCTGGAAGACGTCTAAAGCGCTTACCAGATTCCCAAAATATGCTGTAATAACAGACTGACTCCGGTTATGCCGATCCAGCAGCAAAGCCCCATCAGGATCGGTTTACCGCCGGTTTTTACTAATTTTACAATATTTGTATTGATGCCGATTGCCGCCATGGCAAGGACAATAAAGAATTTGCTCAATTCCTTGACCGGGCTGAATACCGAAGCAGGGACGCCGAGGTTTGTGGCGATCGTAGTAATGACGGAGGCAAGAACGAAATAGAGGATGAAAAAAGGAAAGATTTTTTTCATATCTACTTTTCCGTTTTCTGCGTCCTTTTCTTTTTTGGTGCGGATCAGGGCAAGGACCAGAGTGATTGGGATGATCGCAAGGGTACGGGTCAGTTTGACGGTAACGGCTTTATCCAACGTCCGGGAGCCGAGGTTGTACATGGCGTCCCAGGTAGAAGCAGCCGCGGTAACGGAAGAAGTATCATTGATTGCCGTACCCGCAAAGATACCGAATGCTTCTCCGCTTGTGGGATCAAAACCGATCAGCGCGCCCAGATTTGGAAAAATCAGTGCGGCGAGCACATTAAAGAAAAAGATTACGCTGATCGCCTGAGCGACCTCCTCGTCATCCGCATCAATGACGGGAGCCGTAGCCGCGATGGCAGAGCCGCCGCAAATGGAAGAACCTACGCCGACCAGGGTGGAAATTTTACCCGGAATGTGCAGGGTTTTGCAGAGTACAAAGGAAATAATCAGGGAAGTACTGATTGTTGCGAGGATGATCGGCAGGGACTGCGCGCCTGTTTTTAAGATGACGTTTAAGTTTAGTCCGAAGCCAAGCAGAATAACCGCCCATTGTAAAATTTTTTTGGAAGTGAATTTAATACCGCTTTCAAAAACGGTTTTATCCCTGATGAGCAGTGTCAGGATCATACCGGCAAGAATGGCGATGACCGGACCGCCGATAATGGGGAATTTTTTGCCCAGAAACCAGGAAGGAACCGCAATGGCAAGGCAGAGCAGCAGTCCGGGGCATTTTTCTTTCAGTATTTTCATGGAAATCCTCTTTTCTTTTGATAAGTATGTACAGCTTATTTTCTGCTTTTGACCGCATCAAATGGCTGCCAAATATGAATAATAATGGAAAGCCCGCAGAAAGTCAAATAAAAAGAAGTGTATTTTACGGGGTTTTCATGCCGGAATAATTGGAGTAAAATAGAGAAGACGAAACGATAAGGAAGGAAAACGACTATGAAAATACTGGTAACAGGCGGTACGGGCTATATCGGGTCACATACCTGCGTGGAATTATTAAACAAGGGGCATGAAGTGGTTGTCTTTGATAATCTTTTTAATTCACAGATTGACGTGGTGGATAAGATTGAAAAGATTACGGGGAAAAAGATCGCGTTTTATAAAGCGGACATGCTGGATCAGGAATCCATGCGCCCGGTTTTTGAAGAACATAAGATCGATGCGGTCATTCATTTCGCGGGCTTGAAAGCGGTAGGAGAGTCGGTGCAAAAACCGCTGTTATATTATCATAATAATCTGACAGGTACGTTACAGCTTTGCGAACTGATGAAGGAATATGACTGCAAAAAAATTATTTTCAGCTCCTCGGCAACCGTATACGGCGCGCCAAAGACTGTGCCGATCAAAGAGGATTTTCCGCTCAGTACGACGAATCCTTACGGTACGACCAAGCTGATGCTGGAGCGGATTTTATCGGATCTTTGTGTGCCTGATCCCGATTGGAGCGTCGTATTGTTACGCTATTTCAATCCGATCGGCGCTCATGAAAGCGGTCTGATCGGAGAACGTCCTAACGGCATTCCCAACAATCTGATGCCCTATATCACACAGGTAGCAATCGGCAGGCTGCCCTGTCTGGGCGTCTTCGGCAACGATTATGATACGCCCGACGGCACGGGAGTACGCGATTATATTCATGTGGTGGATCTGGCAAAGGGACATGTCAACGCCATTGAGAAGGTCGTCGCTTCTAAAGGCGTCAATATTTACAATCTGGGGACGGGAAAGGGATATTCCGTACTGGACATTGTTAAAGCGTTTGAGGCGGCGAACGGCGTGCATATTCCCTATGAAATCAAACCGCGCCGCGCCGGGGATATTGCGACCTGCTATGCGGACGCCACCAAGGCAAAAGAAGAGCTTGGCTGGGAAGCGGAATACGATTTGCAGAGAATGTGCCGTGATTCCTGGAGATTTACCAAAATGGCATTTGGAGAAGAGACGAATGCGTAAAATTCCAGTAAAACGATTGGAATTTTAATCATACTATTAACAATAGATTGACAATATTGAAATATGGTATTATAATCTTCTAGGAATAAAAACAGCAAGATAAACTTGCAATATGGAGGGAAAAATGAAAAAGTGTAAAAGAATTTTCGCTATGCTCATGATGATGGTACTTGCATTTTCATTGTGTGCATGCGGCGACACATCAAAGGAACTGATCGGAACATGGGAGACAGTATTGGATTATTCTTCCGTTATGAAGAGTGAGATGGGTTCAGACTATGAGGACATGGATGTAGCGTTTGATCTGAAGATGGTTTTGGAATTTCATGAAGACGGTACATACAGCATGTATGCCGATGAAGAGTACGCAAAAACAACGGTAGACAATTTCGTAGAAGCTTTGATCGCATACGATACCGAAGCGACATACGCAGACTATGAAGAAAGCGGTATGAGCCGTGAAGAAGTGGACGAGGCAATGCAGCAGCAGTACGGATATACGCTTGAAGAGTATGTAAGAGAGGTTTATTCTTCCAGCTTTGACGCAGACGATCTGATATCCGATATGCGCGCTGACGGCGTGTTTGAAGCAAAGGGAGACAAGCTGTTTATGGATGAGACCGAAGTTTCTCCTAATGTATATGATGTATTCTCAATTGAAGGAGATACCCTGACGGTTGATATTCCCGAAGGTGCGGAAGTTGATCCGGATGAAATGATTGAAGGTATTGATTATCCTTTGACATTTACAAAAGTAGTTGAATAAAAAGAGAAACGGAATGCGGGCTGTTGCCATTAGGCGGCAGCCCGTTTTTTTGCGCCAAAAAAGACGGTAAAAAGTGATGTAAATCTAAAATTTATTAAGAAAAAATGAAATTAGCACTCAATGCTTGACAGTGCTAACAATTGGGTATATAACATAATCGTAAGAAGAAAAAAGAGTTCTTACCGTACATGGAAAAGAGAAAAATGGAAACAGATAAGGAGGAGTTAATATGATGTCAACGAAGCATTATCCAATGAAGAGTGATATCAGAGAAAAGAAAGACAATTACCTTCTTGAGATTGATTTACCCGGATGCCGCAAGGAAGACATTAAGGCTTATATCGACAAAGGTTATCTGCATATCGCTGCTTCCATGAATCAGGAGAGGGAAAAAGGTCACGGGAAATTTTTGAAAAGAGAATGT
This sequence comes from uncultured Lachnospiraceae bacterium, assembly GCA_900542015.1. GTDB lineage: Bacteria > Bacillota > Clostridia > Lachnospirales > Lachnospiraceae > UBA2882. The sequence goes on from UQLY01000006.1 coordinate 48,602, forward strand.
TGTTACGGTCGGTATGAACGGACATTCTTCGTAGGATCGGAGGTTTCCCAGGAAGATCTTGAAGCAACTTACAAACATGGCGTTTTGAGAGTCAAAATTCCGAAAACGCCGCAAACGAAACACAATCAAACAATCGCTATCGAAGGTTGATGGCAAAGAATTTAAAGGAGGAATTATTATGTTAGTACCCAGCATTTTTGAAAACAATTTTGTAGATGATATTTTTGATGATGTATTTTCTGTTCCCTTTGGTTTTTCCAGAGCAGGCGCAAAGGCGGCGGTCAGCAGCATGAATGCCGATGTACAGGAGTTTGAGGACAGGTACCAGTTGGATCTGGAGCTGCCGGGTTATCAGAAAGAGGATATCCAGGCTGAGTTAAAGGACGGTTATCTGACCATTAACGCAGAGCATACCGACACCAAGGAAGAAAAAGAGGACGGCAAATATATCCGCCGTGAACGTTTCAGCGGTAAATGCCAGAGAAGCTTCTATGTAGGCGACGATATTACGCACGAGGATATTCAGGCGAAGTTTGAAAACGGTATCCTTGAGGTCGTAATTCCCAAGAAGGAAGCAAAACCTGCGGTAGAGGAGCATAAGTACATTTCGATCGGTTAAGGAAATGTGACGGAAATTATTCCGGAAGAAGGATACAAAAGGGATGGCTGCCCTTTCAAAGTTTGACATTTGTCAAATGGAGGAAGGGCAGCCATCTTCTTTTTTTGTATTATCCTTTTCATGGAAGAAAGGATTCGTGATTTACGGTTAGGACGGAGAGGAAAAGATGAATTTATCGTTAAAATATTGAAGACGTCATAAAGGGCGCGCTGCGGCTTTGACAGCCCCTGTTTTTATTTCTCCAAATTTTTAAATGCCGTAGACAGCATCAGCTTAATCCTGTTCAACTGGTTGACCTCGCTTGCGCCCGGATCGTAATCGATGGCGACGATATTGCTGTCGGGATATTGCCGGCGCAGTTCCTTGATAACGCCTTTGCCGACGACATGGTTGGGCAGGCAGCCGAAAGGCTGCGTACATACGATGTTGGGCGTGCCGGAGTGAATCAGCTCTAACATTTCTCCCGTTAAGAACCATCCCTCGCCCGTCTGGTTGCCGATGGATACCACGGTCTTTGCATAATCCACCAGATCATAAATATTTGCAGGCGGATCGAAGTGCTCGCTCTTTTTCAACGCCTTTGCAGCGGGAGCGCGGAAACGGTCGATCGCCCAGATTCCCAGCCTGCTTGTGCGCGCGGTCTTTTTGGACATGCCGAGCTGGTCCGCTTTGTATATCTGATTGTAGAAACAGTACATCATAAAATCAATCAGATCCGGGCAGACCGCTTCGGCGCCTTCGGCTTCCAGAAGGTCTACCAGATGATTGTTTGCCTCCGGTAAAAACTTAACGAGGATTTCTCCAACGACGCCTACCCGGGGTTTCTTTTCATCCGTAATGGGCAGGTGGTCGAAATCATAGACGATCTGTTTGCACATTTTCTTAAACTTAAAGTAGGAAGGATGCTTGCAGGATACAAATTCCTGACATTCCTTCAGCCATTTTTGGTGCAGCGCGTTGGCGGAGCCTTTTTCCTTTTCATAAGGTCTCATGCGATAGAGACAGCGCATGAAGATATCTCCGAAAATCGCCCCGTAGACGGCGCGCAGCAGCATATCGGCGTTTAACTTAAAGCCGGGGTTGGTTTCCATGCCGTTCATATTCAACGAAATAACCGGAATGTGCTCAAGTCCTGCCTTGGCAAGAGCGCGCCGGATAAAGCCGATGTAGTTGGTAGCACGGCAGCCGCCGCCCGTCTGTGTAATGATGACCGCAACCTTGTTCAGATCGTATCTGCCGGAATTTAAAGCGTTCATAATCTGTCCGACGACGATCAGGGAAGGGTAGCAGGCGTCGTTGTTGACATATTTTAAACCGGTATCCACTGCGTGGCGGTTATTTTCCGGAATGACTTCAAAGTGGTAGCCGCACGCTTCAAAAGCGGGCTGCAGCACCTCAAAGTGGATCGGAGACATCTGGGGGCAGAGAATGGTATAATCTTTCCGCATTTCCTCCGTAAAGATGACGCGGTTCATTGCCGTAGAGTGCACGATACGTTCTTCCTTTTTCTGATCCTTTACGCGCAATGCGGCGATCAGGGAGCGGATACGGATTCTTGCCGCGCCTAAGTTGTTAACCTCGTCAATCTTTAAACAGGTATAGATTTTGCCGGAGCCGGAGAGGATATCGTTTACCTGGTCCGTAGTTACGGCGTCCAGACCGCAGCCGAAGGAATTTAACTGGATCAGATCCAGGTTATCCGTTGTGCGGACAAACGCCGCTGCGGCATAAAGCCTGGAATGATACATCCACTGATCGGATACGAGCAGCGGTCTTTCGGGCTTGCCCAGATGGGAAATGCTGTCCTCCGTTAAAACGGCGATATCATAGGAATTGATCAGCTCCGGAATGCCGTGGTTGATCTCGGGATCGATATGATAAGGACGTCCGGCGAGGACAATGCCCCGTCTGCCGGTTTTTTCCAGATATTTTAAGGTCTCTTCGCCTTTTTTACGCATATCGTCCCTTGCGGCTTCCTGCTCATCCCAGGCGGCGGCAACCGCCTCGCGTACCTCGGAAGCGGGAATATCCGGAAACTCTTTGACCAGAACGTCGCCGATGGTCGTCGTATCGCGGAAATTCATAAACGGATTTTGAAACTTAATATCGCCCTGACCGATTTCTTCCACATTGTTTTTGATATTTTCGGAGTAAGAGGTAACGATGGGGCAGTTATAATGGTTGTTCGCGCCGTTTACCTCGTCGCGCTCATAAAACAGGGCGGGATAAAATATGTATTTTATGCCCTGCCGGATCAGCCAGGTCACATGCCCGTGGGCAAGCTTCGCCGGATAACACTCGGATTCGCTGGGGATGGATTCGATACCCAGCTCGTAAATCTTGTGGGTGGAAGCGGGAGAGAGCACTACCTGATATCCCAGCTTCGTAAAAAACGTAAACCAGAACGGGTAGTTTTCATACATATTCAGCACTCTCGGAATGCCGACCTGTCCGCGGGGAGCCTGATCGATGGGAAGGGGGTCATAGCCGAAAATCCTCTGATTTTTATATTCAAACAGATTGGGCAGGTGGTTGGCGTTTTTCTCCTTGCCGATTCCCCGTTCGCAGCGGTTGCCGGAAATATACTGGCGTCCGCCGGTAAACTGGTTGATGGTCAGGCGGCAGTTGTTGGTGCAGCCTTTACATTTTGCCATGCGGGTCGTAAATTCCAGCGACTCGATTTTGTCGATGGACAACATCGTCGTTTCCTGCACGGGTTCGCAGCCGTCGCAGGCTTTATTCATCTTCTCGTGATAACGCTCTTTGGCGATCAGCGCCGCGCCGAAAGCGCCCATGATACCGGCGATATCGGGACGGACCGCCTCGCAGCCGGCAATCTTTTCAAAACTGCGGAGCACCGCGTCGTTATAAAAAGTGCCGCCCTGTACGACGATTTTTTTGCCAAGTTCCGAAGCGTCGGAGACTTTGATAACCTTAAATAAGGCATTTTTAATGACGGAATAGGCAAGTCCTGCGGAAATATCCGCGACGCTTGCGCCTTCCTTTTGCGCCTGTTTTACCTTGGAATTCATAAATACGGTACAACGCGTACCCAGATCGATCGGGTGTTTTGCAAACAGCGCCTCCGAAGCGAAGTCCTGTACGCTGTAGTTTAAGGACTGGGCAAAAGTCTCGATAAAGGAGCCGCACCCGGAGGAGCACGCCTCGTTTAACTGCACGCTGTCGACGGTCTGATTTTTAATCTTGATACATTTCATATCCTGTCCGCCGATGTCCAGGATGCAGTCCACATCAGGAGAGAAAAACGCCGCGGCATAATAGTGGGCGACGGTTTCCACTTCGCCTTCATCCAACAGGAAAGCGGCTTTCATCAGCGCCTCGCCGTAACCCGTGGAGCAGGAGTGGACGATCTTCGCGCCCTCAGGCAGTTTTTTATAAATATCACAAATAGCGGAAATCGCCGTCTTTAACGGACTTCCGTTGTTGTTGCTGTAAAAGGAGTAAAGCAGGCGCCCGTCCTCGCCGATTAAGGCAACCTTGGTCGTCGTGGAGCCGGCGTCGATACCCAGATAACAGTTTCCTTTATATTCCTCCAGTTTTCCGGTGGCAACCCGGCTGTTGCTGTGTCGGGTCGTAAACAGTTCGTATTCGGTTTTGGAGGCAAAGAGCGGTTCCAGACGCTCTACTTCAAAATCCATTTTGATGCCGTTGGATAATCTGTCAGCCATCTCGCGCAAGCTGAGAGAAGCGTCTTCTTTGGCGTTTAACGCAGAGCCGACCGCCGCAAACAGATGGGAGTTTTCCGGCGCGATAATATGTTCGTCGTCCAGTTTCAGGGTGCGGATAAACGCAGCCTTCAATTCCGACAGAAAGTGAAGGGGACCGCCCAAAAAGGCGACATGACCGCGGATGGGTTTGCCGCAGGCAAGTCCCGAAATGGTCTGGTTGACTACCGCCTGGAAAATAGAAGCGGCAAGGTCTTCTTTGGTGGCGCCGTCGTTGATTAACGGCTGGATATCCGTTTTGGCGAATACGCCGCAGCGCGCCGCAATGGTATAAAGGGACTGATAGCTTTTGGCATATTCGTTCAGTCCCGAGGCGTCCGTCTGTAATAAGGAAGCCATCTGGTCGATAAAGGAACCCGTGCCGCCGGCGCAGATCCCGTTCATGCGCTGTTCCACGTTGCCGCCTTCAAAATAGATGATTTTGGCATCCTCTCCGCCCAATTCGATCGCCACGTCGGTCTGGGGCGCGTAATCCGTCAAAGCCGTGGATACGGCGATGACCTCCTGCACAAAAGGCACGCCCAAGTGATTGGCGAGAGTCAGTCCGCCGGAACCGGTTATCATCGGGCTGACCTTTAAATCGCCCAGCTCGGTCACGGCTTCTTTTAATAAGTCGGAAAGGGTCTCCTGTATATTGGCAAAATGCCTGCGGTAATCTGAAAATAAAATCGTGTGTTCTTTATCTAAGATTGCAATTTTTACGGTTGTGGAACCGATATCAATTCCCAGTGTATATTGCTGCTCACTCATTTTGGTTCGCTCCTTTAATTCGCTTTTTGCATACGATTTACATTATACGACATGATTTTTAAAAGTTCAATTGTTTCAACGGTTAAGAGATTGGTAAGTTTATGAAAGAAAAATGAATTTTTTGCTCCTTTATTTACAGCGGCGGGGGCACATGATAAAATATTATGGATTGTTTAATAAAATTATGATTAAGGTTATGACGATAAAAAACGGAGGCGTAAGCGAAGATGATTTGGTTTTATAAAATGGAGCAGAAGTACGGAAAATACGCGATCAGGAACCTGACGTGGTATCTGATTATCTGCTATGCGATCGGATATGTGCTTCAGATTTCGGCGCAGCTTGGCAATGAAGTGACCGGAACCCTGCTTTCCTATATGACGCTGGATGTCTATGCGATTTTGCACGGACAGATCTGGAGGCTGGTGACATGGATTCTGATCCCCCCCGGTGCTTTCGATCTTTTCACGCTGGTTACGCTGTACTGTTATTTCAGTATCGGCACGCTGTTGGAGCGGACCTGGGGCAGCTTTAAGTATAATGTGTTTATGTTCTCCGGCATAATTTTTACGATTATCGGCGCGTTTGTGCTCTACGGCATTCTGGCGATTGCCTTTTCGGGAACGCCCGCCGGAGCATTGGAAAGTCTGGCGATCGTTTCTCCCATGGTGGCTTACATGTTCAGCACCTACTATATCAGTATGTCGATTTTCCTTGCTTTTGCGATTACCTATCCGGATTCGCAGATGCTGTTCATGTTTATTATCCCGATCAAGGCAAAGGTGCTCGGCATTATTTATGTGCTTTTGATGGCGTATGAGATTCTCACGGCGTTTTCGGCTTCCTGGCTGTACGGGGCGGCAACCGCCACCGTTATCATATTCTCCCTGTTAAACGTCCTGCTTTTCTTTATCGTGACGAGAAAGAATTTCCGCACGCCGGTACAGGCGAAGCGGCAGAAGGACTTCCAGCGGCACGTGGTAAAGATGAAAAAGGTTACCAGACATAAATGCGCGATCTGCGGCAGAACGGAGGAAAGCGATCCTGACGAGCAATTCCGTTTCTGTTCCAAGTGCGAGGGTAATTATGAATACTGCTCGAGACATATTTATACGCATACCCATATTAAAAAAGGTCAGTAAAGCAAGAGGAATGAGAAGATGACGGGACAGGAAGAAATTTTTAAAAAAGAGCTCGCAGAGCTGGTCCGGCTGGGAAAGAACCAGGGCAACCGGCTCTCGGCGGAGCAGGTAAAGGAGGCGTTTCCGGCTTCCAATATAGACGAAACGAAGATTTCCTTTATTTATGATTATCTGTCGGCAAACAAAATCGCCGTAGACGAGGCGTTTGATCCCGACGAGGCGATGAGCGAGGAGGACAGAGATTACCTTGCCGTGTTTATGGAAGAGCTGAAAGAGCTTCCCCGGCTGACGGAGGAGGAAAAAGAGGCTTTGATCCTGAAAGCGATGGAGGATGACGCGGCGGCGCAGGGGAGACTGTTGGAGGTATTTCTGCCAAAGGTAATCGAGATAGCAAAGCTCTATGCGGGACAGGGCGTTTTGATGGAGGATCTGGTCGGAGAGGGCAACGTGGCGCTTGCGGCGGCGGTTTCCATGACGAGCTGCGTGGAGAAGCCCGGAGATGCCGAAGGCTTTTTTGCGGGAATGATTATGGACGCCATGGAGGTGCTGGTGTCCGCCGAAGCGGATGAAAAGGAAATAGACGACCGGATTTTGGAGCAGGTCAACCGGGTGGCGCTTGCCGCCGAGGAGCTTTATCAGGATTTACGCAGAAAGGTAACGCCGCAAGAACTTGCGGACGAAACGGACCTGACCATAGCGGAAATCGAGGAAGCGTACCGCTTAAGCGGCAGGAAGATCGATACGCTGGATATTGCGAAAGAATAGGATGAAACGATGATAGAATTAAACGAAAACGACTATAAATATGTGTTGGAGGATTTTTCCAACGTCTATATCGGGGCGAGGTTTTCCTATGGGGAGCTTGCAGAAAACGACGACGCGCCGGGGCGTTTTAAGGACGCGGTCTACCGCATATTCTTAAAGGAAACGGAACCGGAGGTAACCGTAGGGGAGCACCTGATGAAACTGAAGGACGGCGGCATGGGGTATCTTGCCTACAAACAGCTGCGGATCAGGATCAAGGTGACCTGCCTTACCTGCGTGCAGGATAAGAAAGGCTCGGTAAAGGAAAAATACATCACAAAGGATTATGCGCTGGATGATTTTATGAAAGAGGAAGGAATCCGGGAAAATCCGGAACAATATCTGATACAGGAAATCAGCTTTAAAAAACGACATTTGATGGGACTGCATGTCTAAGAGCCGTTCATCCGGTCAATACTGAATATTATCAGGAGGTTAATAAAAATGAATTTAGAACGCTGCAAGGCATATGAAATAAAGGAATTAAGGGACGTTCCCGATTTAAATTCCAAGGGGGCGCTTCTCGTGCACAAAAAGAGCGGGGCGAAAATCGTTGTGTTGGAGAACGACGATCCCAACAAGGTCTTTTATATCGGCTTTCGCACGACGCCTTCGGACAGCACCGGCGTTGCCCATATTATGGAGCATACGGTTTTGTGCGGCTCCCGCAAATTCCCGGTCAAAGATCCTTTCGTAGAGCTGGTCAAAGGGTCTTTAAATACGTTTTTAAACGCCATGACATATCCGGATAAGACGGTTTATCCGGTGGCAAGCTGCAACGATACCGATTTCCAGAATCTGATGGACGTCTATCTGGACGCCGTTTTTTATCCCAATATCTTTAAGGAAAAGAAAATCTTCATGCAGGAAGGCTGGCATTATGAGCTGGAAGATGCCGACGCCGACTTAAAGATCAACGGTGTGGTTTATAATGAGATGAAGGGGGCGTTTTCTTCGCCTGACGACGTGCTGGACCGCGCTGTTTTGAATACGCTGTTTCCCGACAATACCTATGCTTATGAATCGGGCGGGGCGCCGGAGGATATTCCCGACCTTACCTATGAGGATTATCTGGAGTTTCATAAAAAATATTACCATCCCTCCAACAGTTACCTGTATCTCTACGGCGATATGGATATGGAAGAAAAGCTCAACTGGATCGATGAAAATTATCTTTCCGCTTTTGAATACCAGGAGGTGGATTCTGAGATCCGGGAGCAGAAGCCTTTTGAGAAGCCGGTGGAAGTTGTGCAGGAGTATTCCGTTACCAGCGACGAAACGGAAGAAAACAACACCTATCTTTCTTATAATGCGGTCGTGGGCAACGTGCTGGACAAAGAAAAATATATCGCTTTCCAGATCCTGGATTATGCGCTTTGTTCCGCGCCGGGAGCGCCTTTGAAGCAGGCGCTGACCGATAAAGGAATCGGCACGGAGATTTACAGCATTTACGACAACGGCGTTTATCAGCCCTATTTTTCCATCGTGGCGAAAAACGCAAATTTTGATCAGAAGGAAACGTTTATCGAAACGGTGGAGCAGGAGCTTAAACGTCTTGTGAAGGAAGGGATTCCCGAGAAGTCTTTGCAGGCGGGACTTAATTATTTTGAATTTAAGTACCGCGAAGCCGATTTCGGATCGTATCCCAAGGGACTGATGTACGGCTTGCAGATGTTCGACAGTTGGCTGTATGACGTCAACAGCCCTTTTATGCACGTGGAAGCGAATGAAACCTTCGCCCTTTTAAGGGAACGGATCGGAACCGATTATTTTGAAAGACTGATTAAAACCTATCTGTTAGATAACCCGCACAAATCCTATGTCTGCGTCGTACCCAAACCCGGGCTGAACGTGGAGAAGGAAAAAGCGCTGGCAGCGAAGCTTGCGGATCAGAAAGCGCAGATGACCGAAAGCCAGATCGTGAAGCTGGTGGAAGAGACAAAAGCGCTGGAAACATATCAGGAATCGGAGGACGCGCCCGAGGATATTGCCAAGATCCCCATGTTAAAGCGCGGGGACCTGAAAAAAGAAGCAGAACCCTTTGTCAATGAAGAACTGGAACAGGACGGCGTCAAGGTGTTGTTCCACGATATTTTTACAAACGGCGTTTCTTATATCAGGCTGATTTTCCCGGTTACCAATCTGGAGGAAAAAGAATTGTTTACCCTGGGCGTTTTAAAATCGGTCTGGGGACTGATGGATACGGCGCGCCACAGCTACGGCGATTTCTTCCATGAAATTTATATGAATACCGGCGGCATCGCTCCGGTTGTCAACACTTATTCCAACGCAAGAGAGGACGGGAAATTCCGCTTCCATGTGGAATGCAAGGCGAAGGCTTTGTACGGGCAGGCTGACCGTGCCTTTGACCTGATGGAGGAGCTGTTGCTGGAAACGGATTTTTCGGATAAAAAACGTCTGTTGGAAATTCTGGAAGAAACGAAGTCCAAGCTGGAGGCGAATCTCCAGGGAGCGGGACATGCGGCGGCGCAGTTGCGGGCGGCGTCCTATTTCAGTAAGACCGCTTATATCGAAGAACACATGCGGGGCATCGCATTTTATAAACAACTGGATGAGCTGATCAGAAATTATCATTCCAAGGCGGACGAACTGATTGCCGGTTTACGGACGCTGGTGAAAAAAATATGCAGACCGGATGAATTTATGGTGGATTATACGGGGACGAAAGAGGGCTTGTCCGAGGTAACCGCGCGGATCGGCGTATGCAGGGATAAGCTGTTTACGGAGCCTGTAAAAAAGGCGGAGCTTATCATCGAACCGAAGGCTTATAACGAGGGCTTTAAGACGTCGGGACAGGTGCAGTTTGTGTGCCGGTGCGGAAACTTTAAGGCAAAGGGACTGCCTTATCACGGCGCGCTGCGCGTATTAAAGGTTATGATGGGATATGATTATCTGTGGCTGAATATCCGCGTGAAAGGCGGCGCCTACGGCTGTATGAGCAATTTCCAGAAGACAGGGGAGAGTTATTTCGTTTCTTATCGCGACCCCAATCTGAAGGAAACGCTTCAGATCTATGAAAAGGCGGCGGATTATATCAGGAATTTCAGCGCGGATGAGCGTACCATGACCAAATATATTATCGGCGCCATAAGCGACCTGGATATGCCTTTGACGCCGCAGGCAAAGGGCGTCAGATCCATGACCGCTTACTTTGCGGACTATGATTTTGCCATGGAGCAGAAGGAAAGGGACGAACTTCTCGGCGCGGACGAGGCTTCGATCCGTCGCCTCGGAGATTATATCAGCGCCTTTATGGAGCAGGATTATATCTGCGTTATCGGCAGCGAGGAAAAGATCAAAGAAAACAGCGGGCTGTTTGCCCATACGGAGAATCTGCTGGGTATGAGCGGCGCCGAAGGATAAGGAAGCACAGGGGAGAAACGAAATAACCATGGAAGAGCAGAAAAGAACCGGATTTGTGACCCTGATCGGGAGACCGAACGTGGGCAAATCCACACTGATGAACAGACTGATCGGACAAAAAATTGCGATTACCTCCAGTAAGCCGCAAACAACCAGAAACCGCATTCAGACTGTATATACGGATGAAAGAGGGCAGATTGTCTTTTTGGATACGCCGGGCATCCACAAGGCGAAAAACAAGCTGGGCAATTATATGGTAGGCGCGGCGGAGCGCACCTTAAAGGAAGTGGATGTGATCCTGTTTCTGGTGGAGCCCTCCTCCTTTATCGGCGCGGGAGAAAAACATATTATCGAACAGTTAAAAAAGGTCGGTACGCCTGTGATTTTGCTGATCAATAAGATCGATACCGTGCAGAAAAAGGAAGAACTGTTGCTGTATATCGACGCTTACCGCAGGGAAATGGACTTTGACCAGATCATTCCGGTATCGGCAAAGAGCGGAGAGGGGACGGAGGACGTGATAAAAACCGTCTTTTCCTATCTGCCTTACGGTCCCATGTTTTATGACGAGGACACGGTTACGGACCAGCCCGAGAGACAGATTGTGGCGGAACTGATCAGGGAACAGGCGCTCCGCCTGTTAGAGGACGAAATTCCCCACGGCATTGCGGTTTCCATTGAAAGGATGAAATACGGAAAGCGGATTACGGATATCGACGCGACGATTATCTGCGAAAGGGATTCCCACAAGGGCATTATCATCGGCAAGGGCGGGAGTATGCTCAAAAAGATCGGGACCAATGCAAGAAAGGGAATCGAGGATCTGTTAGGCTGCCAGGTCAATCTGAAGCTTTGGGTAAAAGTCAAAAAGGACTGGCGCGACAGCGACTTTTTATTAAAAAATTTCGGGTACAACGAGAAGGAAAACGAGCTGTAAAAACTTCCAGTTTTATTTGCGGGCTGCACCGCATAGAAATGTGGAAATGGAAGACCCTACTTTTTAGAAAACAAAGGAGGGAATTTACATGGAAACAAAAGAGTGGCAGCAGTTTTGTAAGACGGGAAGCGTAGAGGACTATTTGATCTACCGGGAAGCCGTAGCAAATTCCGTCAGAGAAGAAAGACGTGAAGTATCCGGTAAGGAAGGGGAGAAGGCTGTAGGACATGCAGGATTTTGTAATAGTGACGGGAATGATTTTACAGGCGCTTCCCATGGGAGAATATGACAGACGGGTATTGGTGCTGACAAAGGAGAGAGGAAAAATTTCCGCTTTTGCCAAAGGAGCCAGGAGGCAGAACAGCCGGCTGATGGCGCGGACGAATCCTTTTTGTTTCGGCACCTTCAAATTATATGAGGGCAGGAGCGCGTACAGTCTTGCCGACGCGGAGATTACCAATTATTTCGACGGCTTCAGAGAGGATCTGGAGGGAGCCATGTACGGAATGTATTTTCTGGACGTGGCGGATTATTATACCCGTGAAAACAACGATGAAAAAGATATGTTAAAGCTTTTATATCAATCCTTACGGGCGCTTTCCGTGCCTGCGATTCCCAATGAGCTGATCAGATACATATTTGAAATCAAGGCGCTTGTGGTAAACGGAGAATTTCCTGGCGTTTTGCCGGACCTGGAACTTCTCGCGGATACCAGATATACCATTGATTATATAGAAAAGGCGGGACTGGATAAACTTTATACCTTTGTCGTATCCGACGAGGTGCTAAAGGAACTGTCCCGGTGCGCCGGGGAGTACCGGAAGGGCTTTGGAAACAAAAAATTCAAAAGCCTGGAAATTCTCGAAGAAATGCTGGCGCTTACGACATAACAGGGCGGTGTCTAGAATTGCGCCCGGAAAAGATACATAGCAAAGCGCGGGAAATATTTGTGTAGGAAAGCGCAGGGAAACATTTGTGGGTTGAAAATATAGGAAGTGTCCGCTATAATATTATAGCAGTATGCAGGAGGTAGATTATGAAAAAGAATAGACTGCTTTTGGCAGCAGGCATGGCGCTGTTGCTTGGAGGCTGCGCTTTCGGCGGTAAGGTGGATACGACCACGATCATCGTTGATAAAAGCGGCGCGGTAACAGAGGCAATTGTGGAGGACTTTGACAAGGATTATTATAACGCCGATGAGCTGGAACAGATGATTACGGAAGAAATCGGCGATTATAACGGTACGGCAGGCGGAGAGAAGGTAAAGCTTGACTCCTTTGAACAGACTGAGGACGGCGGACAGATCCGGCTGGAGATCGGATACGCCACGGCTGCCGATTATACGCAGATGAACGGGAGAGAATTGTTCTGCGGCACCGTTTCTGAGGCTTACGAGGCGGGATATACCTTTGTATCCATGATCGATCAGAAGACGGGAAGCGCCGTTTCGGAAGCGGACATTCTGGAAATGGGCGATAAAAAGATCGTGATCAGCGAGGAAGCGGTAAATATCCAGACGCCCGGCAGGATCAGTTATGCCAGCGAAGGCGTATCGGTAACGGATAAGACGGCGACCCTTCCCGACGACGGAGAAAGCCTTTCCTATATTATTTACGAATAGAACAGGTACATAGCGCCTGTCAATTATAAGAATGCGAGGAGAAAGAAATGGAAAAATCATTGGAAAAAATCGTAGCATTGGCGAAGTCCAGAGGCTTTGTATATCCCGGCAGCGAGATCTACGGCGGTCTCGCCAACACATGGGATTACGGAAATCTGGGCGTAGAACTGAAAAACAATGTGAAGAAAGCATGGTGGCAGAAATTTATTATGGAAAACCCCTATAATGTGGGTGTCGACTGTGCGATTCTGATGAACCCCCAGACCTGGGTCGCAAGCGGTCACCTTGCGGGCTTTTCCGATCCTTTGATGGATTGTAAGGAGTGCCACGAGCGGTTCCGCGCCGACAAGATCATCGAGGATTTCTGCGAGGAAAAGGGCATTTCCCTGGAGAAGCCCATTGATGCTTTCAGCAAAGAAGAAATGCAGGATTTTATCGAAGAAAAGCAGATTCCCTGCCCGACCTGCGGCAAGCATAATTTTACGGAGCTGCGTGAATTTAACCTGATGTTCAAGACCTTCCAGGGCGTAACCGAAGATGCGAAGAATACCGTATATTTAAGACCGGAAACGGCGCAGGGCATTTTCGTAAACTTCAAAAACGTACAGAGGACTTCCCGTAAAAAGATTCCTTTCGGCATCGGACAGATCGGTAAATCCTTCCGAAACGAGATCACACCGGGCAACTTTACGTTCCGCACCAGAGAGTTTGAACAGATGGAGCTGGAGTTTTTCTGTGAACCCGGCACCGATCTGGAATGGTTCCAGTATTGGAGACAATTTTGTATCGACTGGCTGAAATCCCTTGGCATTAAGGACGACGAAATGCGCGCCAGGGACCATGCGCCCGAGGAATTGTGCTTCTATTCCAAGGGAACGACCGATATCGAATTTTTATTCCCCTTCGGCTGGGGCGAGCTTTGGGGCATTGCGGACAGAACCGATTATGACCTGACCCAGCACCAGAACACGTCCGGACAGGATATGAGTTATTTTGACGATACCAAGGGAGAAAAATACATTCCCTATGTCATTGAGCCTTCTTTGGGAGCGGACCGCGTGGTGCTCGCTTTCCTTTGCGCGGCTTACGACGAGGAAGAAATCGGGGAGGGCGACGTGCGTACCGTGCTTCATTTCCATCCGGTTCTCGCACCGGTTAAGATCGGCGTGCTTCCTTTATCCAAGAAGTTGAACGAGGGAGCCGAAAAGATTTTTGCGGAGCTCTCCAAAAAATATAACTGCGAATTTGACGACAGAGGCAATATCGGTAAGAGATACCGCCGTCAGGACGAGATCGGCACGCCTTTCTGCGTGACTTACGATTTTGATTCCGAGACGGACGGCTGCGTGACGGTCCGCGACCGCGATACCATGGAGCAGGAAAGAGTGGCAATTGCCGATCTGGATGCGTATTTTGCGGATAAATTTACGTTCTAGGCAGTATTGACAGGCGGTGGAACGGATAGAATAAAGTGATAAGGGGATATGTGGGAATCCGTGTATCCCCTTTCCCAATGGGCGAAGTGATAAAAGAAAAGGATACGATATGAAACAAAAATATGAGGCGTTTCTGGCGGGACTGCCGGAAGAGAAGAGGAAAAAAGCCGAGGCGTTTGTCCAGTTTGTAAAATTCGGCATCGTGGGAGCCTTTAATACCATATTATCCTATGTGATTGTCAACGTCATGTTTTATGTCTGGCATATCAATGAGCAGATCGGAAACCTGACGGCGTTTGTGATTACGGTATTTATTTCTTATATGGCGAACAGCAGGTTTGTTTTCCGGGAGACGGCAAAGGAGCAGTCCTTTCTGGCGGGATTGGTCAAGGTCTATGTTTCCTACTCCTTTACGGGGCTGTTTTTAACCGCCGTTCTTTTGTGGGTGGAGAGCGATCTTTTGCATATTCCTTTGTATATCGGGACTTTCGCCAACATTTTTATTACGATTCCGATCAATTTCGTATTGAATAAGTTTTGGGCTTATCGCAAGAAATCATAATTTTTTTGACAGATGGAGAAAAAAATTCTATAATTTACGCGAGTATAAATAATTTGGAGGAAACATACGTGAAAGCTTATGGAGTAAATGAACTGAGAAAAATGTTTTTGGAGTTCTTTGAAAGCAAGGGACATCTTGTAATGAAGAGTTTTTCTTTGGTGCCTCATAACGATAATTCGTTATTGCTGATCAACTCCGGCATGGCGCCGTTAAAACCATATTTTACAGGACAGGAGATTCCGCCCCGCAGGAGAGTGACGACCTGTCAGAAATGTATCCGTACCGGCGATATTGAAAATATCGGGAAAACCGCGCGTCACGGTACTTTTTTTGAAATGCTGGGTAATTTCTCCTTCGGAGATTATTTTAAGCATGAAGCAATCGGCTGGACCTGGGAGTTTTTAACCGAGGTCGTGGGACTGGATAAGGAAAGATTATATCCTTCCGTATATGAAAATGACGATGAAGCCTTTGAAATCTGGGAAAAAGAGATCGGCGTGCCCAGGGAGAAGATTTTCCGTTTCGGAAAAGAGGACAACTTCTGGGAGCACGGTTCGGGTCCCTGCGGTCCCTGTTCGGAGGTTTATTACGACAGGGGAGAGAAGTATGGCTGCGGCAAAACCGGCTGTACCGTAGGCTGCGACTGCGACCGTTATATCGAAGTGTGGAACAACGTCTTTACCCAGTTTGATAACGACGGTAAGGGCAATTATACGGAGCTGGAACAGAAAAATATCGATACCGGTATGGGGCTTGAGCGGCTTGCGGCGGTTGTACAGGATGTGGATTCCATTTTTGACGTGGATACGATCCGCGCCCTGCGCGATAAAGTGTGCGAGCTTGCTGGCAAAGAATATAAGAAGGAATACAAGTGGGATGTTTCCATCCGTATCGTGACGGATCATATCCGTTCCGCGACTTTTATGATTTCCGACGGCATTATGCCCACCAATGAAGGCAGAGGCTACGTGCTGCGCCGGATTATCCGCCGCGCAGCAAGACACGGTAAGCTTCTCGGCATCGAGGGCGCGTTCCTTGCAAAATTGAGCGAAACCGTTATCGAAGGCAGCAAGGACGGTTATCCCGAACTCGAGGAAAAGAAAGATTTTATTCTCAACGTGCTTTCCCAGGAGGAGAGCAAGTTTGCCAAGACCATTGATCAGGGACTTTCCATTTTGAGCGAGATGGAAGAGAAGATGGAAAAAGAAGGCAAAAAGGAGCTTTCCGGCGACGACGCCTTCAAATTATACGACACTTACGGATTCCCGCTGGATCTGACGACGGAAATTCTGGAGGAAAAAGGATTTTGTGTAGACGAAAAGGGCTTTGAAGCCGCGATGGCGCAGCAGAAGGAAAAGGCGAGAAAGGCGCGTAAGGTAACGAACTATATGGGAGCCGACGTGACCGTTTATGAGTCCATTGATCCGGGCATTACCTCGACCTTTGTAGGCTATGATAAACTGGTGCATGAATCAAAGATTACCGTGCTGACCACGGAAACGGAGCTGGTGGAAGCGCTGACGGACGGACAGGTCGGGACGATTATCGTGGAAGAAACGCCTTTCTATGCGACCATGGGCGGTCAGAATGCGGATACCGGCGTGATTACCGTTGACGGCGGAGAGTTTCGCGTCAGCGACACCGTAAAGCTGTTAGGCGGCAAGGTAGGACATATCGGTACGGTAACCAAAGGTATGTTTAAGGTAGGCGATACGGTTACCTTATCCGTAGACGCTGCAAACAGAGCCGATACCTGTAAAAACCACAGCGCGACCCATTTGCTGCAGAAGGCGCTTCGTACCGTATTGGGCAGCCATGTTGAACAGGCAGGATCTTATGTGGACGGCGAGAGACTGCGTTTTGACTTTTCCCATTTCTCCGCGATGACGCCGGAGGAACTGGAAAAGGTAGAGGCGATCGTCAATGAGAAGATCGCTGAAAACCTGTCGGTGGACACGCAGGTTATGACCATGGAGGAAGCGAAAAAGACCGGCGCCATGGCGTTGTTTGGCGAAAAATACGGCGAGACGGTCCGCGTCGTTATGATGGGAGACTTTTCCAAGGAATTTTGCGGCGGTACCCATGTGAAGAATACGGGAGCCATCGGCGCGTTTAAGATTCTTTCGGAATCAGGCGTTGCGGCAGGCGTCAGACGTATTGAGGCGCTGACAGGCAACGGCGTGATGAAGTATTATAAAGAAATGGAAGCAAAGGTGCAGGAGGCTGCAAAGGTATTGAAGGCGAGCCCCGCGAACCTGGTTGAAAAGGCAGAGCATCTGATGGCGGAAAACAAAGCGCTCCACAGCGAATTGGAATCCATGAAATCCAAGGCGGCAAAAGACGCGCTGGGAGACGTTATGGACCAGGTAACGGAAGTAAAAGGCGTTAAGCTCCTTGCCGCAAAGGTAAGCGGCGTGGATATGAACGGTCTGCGCGATCTGGGAGACCAGTTAAAAGAAAAGCTGGGCGAGGGCGTGGTCGTACTTGCTTCCGATACGGACGGCAAGGTAAATCTCATAGCGATGGCGACGGAGGGCGCAATGCAAAAAGGCGCTCATGCGGGCAATCTGATCAAAGGAATCGCAGCGCTTGTAGGCGGCGGCGGTGGCGGACGCCCCAATATGGCGCAGGCGGGAGGTAAGAATCCTGCAGGGATTTCGTCGGCTATTGTCGAGGCAAAGAACGTTTTAGAGGGACAAATTCAATAAAAACAGTTGACGGATACGATTTTTGTGCTATAATTCTAGTTGTGCATATGTGAATATGTATAATAATTACCCAACAGTCGTGATACTTGAAGGGACTGAAGGGAGGTCAGGTGTGATTTATGTCAAATGTAATCGTAAAAGAGAACGAGACTTTAGACAGCGCTTTACGCCGTTTTAAAAGAAGCTGTGCAAAAGCCGGTATTCAGCAGGAGATTCGTAAAAGAGAGCATTACGAAAAACCCAGCGTAAAACGTAAGAAAAAATCTGAAGCGGCAAGAAAACGTAAATATAACTAATCAGGATTCCCCGGCGCAATGTCGGGGAATTTTTTTGCAGTACGGCATAGATTGGATAAAGAAAGGCTGCAAGGGCAGCAGGGGCACGGAGGAATGTGTATGTGGATGAAGGAAATCTTTGGAACGGAACTGATCTATCTGGTGGAATGTTTTATTTTATACAGTCTGATCGGCTGGGTGGTGGAATCGCTATATATGTCTTTCTGTAACCGCAAGTGGACGAACAGGGGCTTTGTGTTCGGTCCCTTCTGCCCGATTTACGGATTCGGCGGCGTTGTGGGCAATATGCTGATGAAGCCCTTAAGCGGGCATCTGGTGTGCCTCTACCTTGCGGGGGCGATTGTCGCCACCGTATTTGAATATCTCGTAGGCGTGCTGATGCAGAAGACGCTGCATGAGGTATGGTGGGATTATCATGAGAAGCCCTTTAATTATAAAGGGATCATTTGTCTGGAAAGCACGATCGCCTGGGGCTTTTACGCCATTATCATTGTGAAGTTTTTAAACGGACGCATGATGCGCTTGGTCAGCAGGGTCCCTTTTACCGTGGGAAGAAGGCTTTGCATGATTGTCATAGTATACTATTTTCTGGATTTTTCCTACCATTTTCTGGAGGCGACAGGATATGATATGAAGGCGCAGAAGGAACGGGTAAAGGAAGCGTACCGCAACTTCCGCGAAAGGTGGAGCTGACAAAGCCGGGAAAAGGGCGGCGGAGGAGAAATCGCGTTTCTTTTTGCGGCAACAGGCATAATTTGACCGGACTTTTATTATGATAGTAGTAATAAAAGTAAGATGGTTTCAGCATGAAAAAATTGATAATGATGTTTTTAAGCTTCCAGATTTGCTTTGTGCTGCTTGTTATGCCGGTTCGCGGCGCCGTACTGCCCGCCGAAGCGACCGGGCAGGAACAAAACGAACCGGAGCAGACCGGATCGGAAGGGACAGAGCAGACCGGATCGGAAGGGATGGAGCAGACCGGCTCGGAAGGGACGGACCAGACGGCGCAGAACAACCCGGCGATCGATATTGCGGCTCCCTCCGCCATTTTGATGGAAGCGTCCACGGGAACGGTTATTTATGAAAAAAATCCGGATCAACCGCTAAAGCCCGCAAGCATTACGAAGATCATGACGCTGCTTCTGACCTTTGAGGCTTTGGAAAAAGGGCAGATTCATATGGAGGATCAGGTTACCACCAGCGCCTATGCAAAATCCATGGGAGGCTCCCAGGTGTTTTTGGAGGAGGGCGAGATCCAGACGGTGGATACCCTGATTAAGTGTATTGCGGTGGCGAGCGGAAATGATGCCGCAGTTGCGATGGCGGAGCATATTGCGGGCAGCGAAGAGGCTTTTGTGCAGATGATGAACGAAGAGGCTGCAAGGCTCAATATGACCGCGACGCATTTTGAGGATTGCTGCGGACTGACCGATTCGGATACCCACATTACCAGCGCAAGGGATGTGGCGGTTATGTCCAGAGAACTGATTACCCGGTATCCGCAGATTTACGACTATACCAAAATATGGATGGAAGATATTACGCACACGACGGAAAAGGGAAGCACGCCTTTTACGCTGACCAGCACCAACAAACTGTTGAAGCAATATCCTTATGCGACGGGACTGAAAACGGGATCGACCAGCTCTGCAAAATATTGCCTTTCCGCAACCGCAAATAAGGACGGGATCGATCTGATTGCGGTGGTAATGGCGGCGCCGGATTATAAGGTGCGTTTTGAGGACGCGGTAAAGCTGCTGCAGTACGGCTATTCCGTCAGCCAGATTTATAAAGACCCCCATCAGGACGATCTGACGCCCGCAAAGGTAACGGGCGGCGTGGAGGAAGAGGTCGGACTGGTCTATGAAACGCCGTTTACCTATCTGGATGTTTCGGGAAGGGATCTTAGTCAGATTACAAAGGAAATTCGGCTAAAGGAAGAGCATCAGGCACCCATAACGGCGGGAGACGTGGCGGGCGAGGCGATTTACTTTCTGGACGGAAATAAAATCGGCAGCGTCAATGTGCTTTACGGCGGGGATGTCAGAGAGGCGAAATACATAGACTATCTGAAAATGATTTGGAGAATTTATCTGATCTGACCGGAGTGCTGAACGGGGATCGGATGAAAAACGGGTATAAGATATGAAATTGTTGCTGTTTTTGATCATACTGATCTGCATGGTTGCCGGGATTGTCGTTTGCGACGTCCACCGTTTTGTTGTCAGAAGCTATACCTTTACGGGTAAAAAACTGAAGAAAGGCTGCCGCTTTGTGCTGCTGTCGGACCTGCACGGCAAAAGCTTCGGCGAAGGCAACGAGCGCCTGCTTCGGAAAATAGACGAACTGAATCCGGACGGTATTCTTATTGCCGGAGATATGATCACGGCAAAGCCGGGAAAAAATTTTGACGAAACCGTAACCTTTATCCGGACGCTTGCGGACCGGTATCCGGTCTATTACGGAAGCGGAAATCACGAATACCGCATGGGCATTTATCCGGAAAAATACGGGGATATGTCGGAAAGGTTTGAGCGGGCGATCAAGCATCCGAATATCTTCCGCCTGAGAAATGAAAAGTATTTTCTGCCCCGGGAAAATATTGTGATCTGCGGGCTGGAAATCGACCGCGAATATTATAAAAAATTCCGGGCGCCGGAAATGACGGAAAGCTATCTGGAGCAAAAACTGGGAAAGCCGGAAAAAGAGCGATATACGATGTTAATTGCCCACAATCCGGCGTATTTTCCCGTTTATGCCGGGTACGGTCCCGATCTGGTGCTTTCGGGACACGTCCACGGAGGCATTGCAAGGCTGCCCCTGCTTGGCGGGGTCATTTCTCCGAGCCTTTGCCTGTTTCCCAAATATGACGGCGGCATTTTCAGGCAGGGACATACGACCATGGTCCTTGGCAGAGGGCTGGGAACCCATACGCTGCCCGTGCGCTTTTTCAATCCCGGGGAACTGATTGAGATTGTCCTGCAGCCGGAGAACGGGCAAAGTCCTACGGAAATATAGGACGGAATCACAAAACAATATCTAGTACCCTCTTGCAATCAGACCCAAGATGTAGTATGATGGACTGGCACGAAAAAAGTAAGAGGGTTTGTTATGTCATTAGAGGTAAAATTACAGGTATTTGAAGGTCCGCTGGATCTGCTCTTGTATCTGATTGAAAAAAATAAAGTGGATATTTATGATATTCCCATTGTGGATATTACCGAACAGTATCTGGACTATATCAGGCAGATGCGCCGGGAAGATATGAACGTCATGAGCGAATTTCTGGTTATGGCGGCGACTCTGATTGACATTAAGTGCAGAATGCTTCTGCCAAAGGAAGTCAATGAGGACGGAGAAGAGGAAGATCCCAGGGCGGAGCTTGTGGAAAAACTTCTGGAATATAAAATGTACAAGTATATGTCCTATGAATTGAAGGACAGGCAGTTAGATGCGGACAAGATCTGGTTTAAACAAAAAACGATGCCCAAGGAGGTCACGGAATATACGCCTCCCGTGGATTACGAGCAATTGATCGGAGGAGTCAATCTCGCGGGGCTCAGGGAAATTTTTGATTCCGTCATGAAGCGCCGGGAGGACAAGATCGATCCGATCCGCGCCAATTTCGGCAAGATTGAAAAAGACGAAGTGGATATGGACGCCAAGTTTGTCTATGTGGAGGACTATATTTATACAAAGAAGCGGTGCAGCTTCCGCAATCTTTTGGAAAAACAGCACTCCAAAATGGAAGTGATCGTAACCTTTATGGTCATTCTGGAGCTGATGAAGGTGGGAAAAATCCTGATCGAACAGGAGACCGCGTTCGGAGATATTTATATTACCTCAAAGGAGGCGGCATAGTTGGAAAAAGAAAAAATGAAGGCTGTCCTGGAAGCCGTTTTGTTTACCATGGGAGAGTCCGTGGATATTGCCAGGCTTTCCCAGGTCCTGGAGGCGCCTGCAAAAGAGGTAAAAGCGCTTTTGGAGGAAATGAAGACGGAGTATGATCAGGATGAGGCAGGAGGCGTTACCCTGATGGAGTTAGACGGAGCTTATCAGATGTGCACCAAGCCGGACATGTATGAATGGCTGATTAAAATCGCCGCTTCGCCGAGAAAATATACGCTGACGGACTCCCTGTTAGAGACGTTATCCATTATCGCTTATAAGCAGCCGGTAACGAAAATAGAAATCGAAAAAATCCGCGGCGTAAGCTGCGATCATGCGGTGAACAGGCTGTTGGACTTTGATCTGATCATGGAGGTCGGGCGTCTGGACGCGCCGGGAAGACCCCTGCTGTTCGGGACGACGGAACAGTTTTTAAGAAGCTTTGGCGTTACCAGTTTGGAGGAGCTGCCAAAGATGAATACGGACCGGCTCGAAGAGTTCCGGGAACAGGCGGAAAAAGAGGTACAACTTAAACTGGATATTTAAGAACCCGCGCGAATATACTGTTAAAAAGCGATGCGGGGAAAAGCATATGCAAAACAGACGACGGAAAAGCACAGGAAGAAAGAGCATCTTTTTTCTGTGCTTTTTTTTGATTTTTTCAATTGTGACGGCACTGTCGGAAAGAAATACTGCATTTGTCAGCGCTGCGGCGGTGCGGGCAAAGGAGCAGACCGCGGAGGAGGCGGAGGCGCCGCAACAGGAGGAGCTGAGGCTGTATGCAAAGGCGGCGCTTTTAATGGACGCTTCCAACAACCGGGTCCTGTATGAAAAAAACGGCTACGAGGTGCTGCCGATGGCGTCCACGACCAAGATTATGACGGCGATCCTTGCCCTGGAATACGGCAATCTGGAGGATACCGTGACGGTTTCCTCCCGCGCGGCGTCCATGCCCAAGGTGCATCTGGGCATGAGGGAGGGGGAAACCTACAAATTAAAGGATCTTTTGTTTTCTCTGATGTTAGAATCCCATAACGATTCCGCCGTGGCGATTGCGGAGCATATCGGGGGAAGCGTCGAGGGCTTTGCTGAAATGATGAACCAGAAGGCGAGGGATTTGGGCTGCGAGGATACTTATTTTATTACGCCGAACGGACTGGACGCCGCAAAAGGAGACAAAATACATTCCACAACCGCCTATGATCTTGCAAAGATTGCATCCTACGCGGTGGGAAACGATCTGTTCGTGGCGCTGGTGGGGACGAAAAGCTATCAGTTTTCCGAACAGCAGAGCGGGCGGAGCTTTCAGGTGAGCAATAAGGATCAGTTTTTAAATATGATGGACGGCGCCATCGGGATCAAAACGGGCTTTACCAATCAGGCGGGGTATTGTTTTGTGGGAGCGGTCAGGAAGGAAGACCGCACGCTGGTATCCGTGGTGCTTGCCAGCGGATGGCCGCCGCATAAAAGCTATAAATGGTCCGACACGTGCGCGCTGATGGAAATGGGAACGGAGGATTACAGCCGCCGGTCCGTTGAGAAAAAGGAAATTCCCCAGTGGATTGCGGTTTCGGAGGGCGTAAAGGACCGGGTGTCCCTTACGATGGAGTGGCAGGATATCAACCTGCTTTTGGCGGACTGGGATACGGTGGATGTAAAGATCGAGATGCAGGATGAAATCGAGGCGCCTGTGGAGGAAGGAGAGATTGTGGGATATGAAAAGGCCTATGTAAACGGAGAGCCCTATTCCGTGATTCCCATTGAAACTGCGGGAAATACGGAGAAGTATACGTATCCCTATTGTCTGAAGCGTTTGTTAAGTCTGTTTCTGTATGGAGCGAAGTAAAAATCCAAGAGAAAAATCCGCTAAATAACCGTAAAAAATGCAAATTTCATCTAGCCTGACTTTGAATTCTATGTTATACTTCTAACGATGCGGTAATGGGTTTACTCTGCCCATCCGCAAAAATCGTTATTTTTTTAATTAATATAAAATGGAGGTCTGAAAAATGAGTAATTCTTCACAAGCGAGTCAAAGAATTGCAGCTTTACTCGACGACAACAGTTTCGTTGAAATCGGTGCTCAGGTTACGGCAAGAGCGACTGATTTTAACCTGAAACAAACTGAAACTCCTTCAGATGGTGTTATAACCGGCTACGGAGTAATTGACGGCAATCTTGTGTATGTTTACAGCCAGGACGCATCCGTACTGAACGGAACCGTAGGCGAAATGCACGCAAAAAAAATTGCCAACCTCTATGATCTGGCATTGAAAATGGGCGCGCCTGTAATCGGGTTGATCGATTCTGCCGGACTTAGACTGCAGGAAGCGACGGATGCGCTTAATGCGTTCGGCGAAATCTACATGAAACAGACGCTGGCTTCCGGCGTGATTCCGCAGATTACTGCAATTTTTGGCGCATGCGGCGGCGGACTTGCAATGTTCCCTACCCTGACCGACTTTACATTTATGGAAGGGACGAAGGCGAAACTGTTTGTAAATTCTCCTAACGCGCTGGACGGAAATTATACGGAAAAATGCGATACGGCGGCAGCGGCGTTCCAGAGTGCGGAAGCGGGCATTGTGGATGTGGTTGCAGACGAGGCAGAGATCCTGACACAGATCAGAACTCTGGTATCCATGCTTCCCGGCAACAACGAGGACGACGCTTCTTATGTTGAGTGCACAGACGATTTGAACCGTGCATCCGCAGAGCTTGCTAACTGCGTGGGAGATACCTCTATTGCATTGAGCGTAATCGCAGATGACAATCTGTTCTTTGAGACAAAGGCTGATTATGCAAAAGACATGGTTACAGGTTTTATCAAATTAAACGGCATGACGGTAGGCGCGGTTGCGAACCGGACCGAGGTATGCGACGAAGAAGGAAAGGCTGCGGAAAAATTCGACGCTGTTTTAACGGCAAAGGGCTGTGAAAAAGCCGCTGGCTTTATTACTTTCTGCGACGCGTTCAATATCCCTGTGTTATCCCTGACAAACGTAAAGGGCTTTGAAGCGACCGTCTGCTCCGAGAAAAAGATCGCAAAGGCAGTTGCCAGACTTACATATGCGTTTGCAAACGCAACAGTACCGAAAGTAAACGTTGTAATCGGACAGGCAATGGGCAGCGCTTACGTGGCGATGAATTCCAAAGCGATCGGTGCGGACATCACAATGGCTTGGCCTACGGCTCAGATCGGCGCGATGGATGCAAAGACGGCGGCTCAGATCATGTATGACGGACAGGGTTCCGATGTGATTGCCGAGAAGGCAAAAGAATATGCCGAGGTTCAGACAAGCGCTGCAGGTGCGGCTAAGAGAGGTTATGTTGATCAGATCGTAGAAGCGGCAGACACAAGAAAATATGTGATCGGCGCTTTTGAAATGCTTTTCACAAAAAGAGATGACCGTCCTGCTAAAAAACATGGAACTGTATAAGAAAGGATGTTATAAGATATGAAAAAATTCTTGTTAGTCTTAGCTCTTACAGGCTGTGTATTCGGAATGACGGCATGCGGCGATACGGCTGAGGAAGAGAATGCCCCGGCTGTAACGGAAGAAATGGAAGCCAGAACCGACTCTGTATTTCAGATTATGGAGGATGCAACGGATCAGGATCAGGTAGAAGAGGCTGCGGAAATGTTTGATCTCCAGTATGCAGACGGCATCGGAGACGAATTCATAACGGCTTGCGACCTCTGGGAAAGCTCCGCGGAGGAAATCGGCTCTTATGAAGGAATCGTAGCGGATTCCATGGATATCGAAGGAACGGAAACGGAATACACCCTTTCCTTTGAGATCGAAGGCAGCAACCGCAACGCTGATGTTGAAATGTATTACACCGAGGATACCTTATTATTCCCCGATATGATGATCAGCCCCCATTACACGATGGGCGAGAAGATGGAAAAAGCGGCGTTAAATACATTGCTCGGCATGGGTACCGTATTTATTGTGCTGATCTTAATCATGTTCATCATTATGGCGTTCGGCGTTATTCCAAAGATAGAAAAGGCAGTTGCCGATAAAAAAGCTAAGAAAAAAGTAAACACGGAAGATGCGGTCGATAATACGATTGCACAGATTATTGAAAAAGAGGAGCTTTCCGATGATGCGGAGCTGGTAGCCGTCATTGCGGCGGCGATTGCAGCAAGCGAAGGCGCGGCAGGCACAGACGGCTTTGTCGTAAGAAGCATTAAGAGAGCGAATACAAACAAGTGGCAGAGAGCCTAATATAGGAGGATATGTAAGATGAAAAATTATACCATTACCGTAAATGGAAACGTATATGACGTAGTAGTAGAAGAAGGCGCGTCCACAGGCGCTCCTGCAGCAGCGCCTAAGGCAGCTCCCAAGGCGGCGCCGAAAGCGGCTCCCGCAGCAGCGGCACCGGCAGCAGGCGGCGCAGGCAGCATCAAGATTGAAGCCGGCGCGGCAGGAAAGGTATTTAAGATTGAAGCAAGCGTAGGTCAGGCAGTAAAAAGAGGCGACACCGTGCTGATTCTGGAAGCTATGAAAATGGAAATCCCTCAGGTAGCGCCTGAAGACGGAACGGTTGCAAGCATCGATGTAAATGTCGGAGATCCTGTTGAAGCAGGTGCAGTACTTGCTACATTGAACTAATACAAACCGTTTGCGTTTGTAAATAAAACAGGAGGTTAACGAAATGGAATATATTTCAACTACATTGAACAACTTGCTTCATCAGACTGCGTTTTTTAACCTGACATGGGGAAATTATCTGATGATTATTGTTGCTTGTGTATTCCTTTATCTTGCTATCGGAAAAGGCTTCGAACCGTTGCTTTTGGTGCCGATAGCGTTCGGTATGCTGTTGGTTAATATCTATCCGGATATTATGGCTCCCATTGAAGACGGGAAAGCCGGCGGCTTACTGTATTATTTCTACTTATTGGATGAATGGGCAATCCTGCCGTCCCTGATCTTTATGGGGGTAGGCGCCATGACGGACTTCGGTCCGCTGATAGCCAATCCAAAGAGCTTCTTATTGGGCGCTTCCGCTCAGTTCGGTATTTTTGCAGCTTATTTCGGAGCGATTGCGCTGGGCTTTAATGATAAAGCGGCAGCGGCAATCTCCATCATCGGTGGAGCTGACGGTCCTACTTCCATCTTCTTAGCAAGTAAGCTGGGACAGACGGCGTTGCTCGGGCCGATTGCCGTGGCGGCATATTCCTATATGTCACTGGTACCGATTATCCAGCCGCCGATTATGAAACTGTTTACAACCGAAAAAGAAAGAAAGATTAAAATGGGACAGCTTCGTCCTGTCAGCAAGTTGGAGAAGATCCTCTTCCCGATCATTGTTACGATCGTAGTAAGCCTGATCCTTCCTACAACCGCTCCGTTGGTTGGTATGCTGATGTTAGGTAACTTATTCAGAGAGTCCGGCGTTGTAAGACAGCTGACAGAGACCGCATCCAACGCATTGATGTATATCGTCGTTATTTTGCTTGGTACATCCGTAGGCGCAACCACAAGCGCGGAAGCGTTCTTAAATGCAGATACCTTAAAGATCGTTGCTTTAGGTCTGATCGCATTTGCTTTCGGTACTGCGGCAGGCGTATTGTTCGGCAAGCTGATGTGTAAGATGACGCACGGTCAGGTAAACCCGCTGATCGGTTCCGCAGGCGTATCCGCGGTTCCTATGGCGGCTCGTGTATCTCAGAAGGTCGGAGCGGAATCCGATCCTACCAACTTCCTGCTGATGCACGCTATGGGACCTAACGTAGCCGGCGTTATCGGTACTGCGGTTGCAGCCGGAACATTCATGGCTATTTTCGGAGTATTCTAAGTTTTGAATATTGTTTTTGGATATTGTGGTAAAATAAAAAATATGGAGGAAAAAAGTAATGGCAAAACCTGTTAAAATTACAGAAACAATTTTACGTGATGCTCATCAGTCGCTGATTGCGACCAGAATGCCTACCGAATTGATGCTTCCCATTGTTGATAAAATGGATAAAGTCGGCTATCATTCAGTAGAATGCTGGGGCGGCGCGACATTCGACGCATCTCTTCGTTTCCTGAAAGAAGATCCGTGGGAAAGACTCAGAAAGTTAAGAGACGGATTTAAAAACACGAAGTTACAGATGTTATTAAGAGGTCAGAACGTATTGGGATACCGTCATTATGCGGACGATGTTGTAGAACATTTTGTTCAGAAATCCATCGCAAACGGTATTGATATCATTCGTATCTTCGACTGTTTAAACGATCTCCGCAATCTTGAGACTGCGGTAAAGGCTTGTAAGAAAGAGGGCGGACACGCTCAGATCGCATTATCCTATACATTAGGCGACGCTTACACAGAGCAGTACTGGATGGATATTGCAAAGAGAATTGAGGATATGGGCGCTGATTCCATTTGTATTAAGGATATGGCGGGTCTGTTGGTTCCTTATGAAGCGACCAAATTAGTATCCGCGTTAAAGAGCGCTACCGACCTGCCGATCCAGTTACATACGCACTATACCTCCGGTGTGGCAAGTATGACTTACTTAAAGGCGGTAGAAGCCGGCGTTGACGTAATCGATACGGCGATGAGTCCTTTCGCGCTGGGTACTTCCCAGCCTGCAACGGAAGTTATGGTTGAGACCTTCAGAGGAACCGAATACGATACGGGTCTGGATCAGGATCTGTTGGCGGAAATCGCCGACTACTTTGCTCCGTACAGAGAAGAGTGCTTAAAATCCGGTCTGTTGAATCCGAAGGTAATGGGCGTAAATATCAAGACTTTGTTATATCAGGTACCCGGCGGTATGCTTTCCAACATGGTCAGCCAGTTGAAAGAGCAGAATGCGGAAGATAAATACGATGAAGTGTTAAAAGAGATCCCGAAGGTACGTAAAGACTTCGGTGAGCCTCCGCTTGTAACGCCTTCTTCCCAGATCGTCGGCACACAGGCTGTTATGAACGTCCTGATGGGCGAGCCTTATAAGATGGCTACCGGTCAGACCAAAGACCTGTTAAGCGGTAAATACGGCGCAACCGTAAAACCGTTCAATCCCGAAGTACAGAAAAAGGTTATCGGGGATGCGGAAGTGATTACCTGCCGTCCTGCCGATCTGTTAGAGCCCGAATGGGATAAGCTCAAAGAAGAATGCAAAGAGTGGGCTAAGAGCGATGAGGATGTATTGTCCTACGCGCTGTTCCCTCAGGTAGCGGTTGATTTCTTCAAATACCGTAAGGCACAGGAAGAAAAAGTCGACCTGACCCAGGCGGATACCAAGAACGGAGCATATCCGGTCTAAGATAAAGGATAAGAGTCCATGCGATTGCCAGAAGGCGATTGCATGGGCTTTTTTGTATATGTTAAGGAGAGGCGTCTTTCGCACCGGCGCACCGGCAAAACGGATACCGGTCACGAAATGCGAATTATAAAAAATCAGGGAGAGTGAAAGAATGAGAAAAGAGATTGTTCCTTATTCGCGGAGCATAGCTTATTATGAGACGGATCAGATGGCGATTGTGCATCATTCCAATTATATCAGGTGGTTTGAGGAGGCGCGGATTGACTTCCTTAGTCAAATCGGACTTCCCTATGGCAGGATGGAGGAATCGGGAATTTTGATACCCGTGTTATCGGCTTCCTGCGAATACAAATATGCCATGCGTTTCGGTCAGCGGTTTCAGATAAAACTTCGGATTACCCGATTCACCGGCGTGAAGTTTTATGTGAGCTACGAGGTGACTGATCCCGAAACCGGTAAGCTTCATGCCGTGGGAGAAAGCTCCCATTGTTTTGTGGATAAAAATATGACCCCGGTCCGGATGAAAAAAGAATATCCGGATATTTATAAGTGCTTTATGGAGTACGTAGAAGAGAAATGAAAATAAGCAAACTACAAAAGAATAGAGAATTGCTGTAAAAAATTGCAGCGGCTGTCTTTTGCGCCGCCTCTTGACAAATCCATTGTTTTATACTAACATAACATATGTTATCATTTGTTTGCTCGGGAACTCTACCGATGAGGAAGAAAAGGGGTTACAGCTATGGCGAGAAAAATCAGTATTACGAAAGAAATGTTAATTAAGAGCGCTTTTGAAATGGCGAGAGAAGAAGGGCTTGCGGAAGTGACGGCAAGAAAGCTTGCGACCAGGGCGGGATGCTCCACGCAGCCGATTTTCCGTGTATACAGCAATATGGAAGAATTGTACGACGAGGTTTATCAAAATGCTGTCGCTTATTTTTCGGATTTTTACGGGAAGTATCCGGCGGAGAGCAAGACACCTTTTGCAAATCTGGGCATGGCATATATTGAGTTTGCGGCAAAAGAGCCGCAGCTATTCCGCATATTATTTATGGAAAAAAAGAGGTGCGGCGCTTCCTTATTCGGTATCTTAAACGGAAAGACCAATGCGTTGCACAAGGAAATTGCCAAGGCAAAGGAACAGGGCGCGAAAGACCCCGGCGGCATTTTTATGAAAATGTGGATTTTTATTCATGGCGCCGCATGTATGATGATGACCGGCGACTATGATCTCTCCATGCAGGAGACGAAGGGACTGCTGGAAGCGTCTTATGCGTCGTTTGTAAAATAAATGCAATCGTAAGAGGAAACAATATGGCAGAAGGGACAAACAGAACGGAAAATACAACGGAATCGACGGCGGAAAACACAGATATCATAGCGATTATCAAAGAGCGCTATGAAAAGATGAGTAAAAGCCACAAAAAAATTGCAACCTATATTATGGATCATTACGATCAGGCTGTATTTATGACGGCGGCTCAGTTGGGAAAAGAAGTGCAGATCAGTGAATCTACGGTCGTGCGTTTTGCTTCGGGACTGGGCTTTGAAGGCTATCCGGAGTTTCAGCATGCTTTGGAAGCATGGGTTAAAAATCAGTGGAACAGCGTGGCAAAGGTCGGTATGAAATACGGCAAGAGCACGCAGTCCGAAATCCTGACAAGCGTGTTAAATTCGGATATCGAAAAAATAGCGGATACGTTGCAGAACGTGGACGTGGCTGCATTTGAAGCCGCGGTGGATATCATTTTGGAAGCAAAGCATGTCTATGTGGTAGGACTGCGTAGCTGCGAACCCCTTGCGGATTTTTTGAGCTTTTATCTGACCATGATCAGGGGGGACGTGATTTTGATCAGGACCACGTCCGTGACAGAGCTGTTTGAACAGATGATCCGGGTGGATGAAAACGACGTGGTCATCGGTATCAGCTTCCCCAGATATTCCATGAGAACCTTAAAGGCAATGGAATTTGCCAACGACAGAAACGCCAAAGTCATCGCCATTACGGATTCGGTACATTCGCCGATGAATTTGTATTCTTCCTGCAACCTGTGTGCAAGAAGCGATATGGTTTCCATTGTGGATTCCCTTGTGGCGCCTTTGAGTCTGATCAACGCCCTGGTGGTCGCCCTTTGTTTGAGGAGACCGGAGCAGGTAACGGGAAATTTAAAGGAATTGGAAAAGGTGTGGGGCAATTATCAGGTTTACCTGAATGATGAAATCAACTTTATCGATGAAGAGCCTGTTTTGCATAATCCCCTGACGAGGGAAGAATATGAGTAGAGTAGTTGTTGTGGGCGGCGGCGCGGCAGGTATGATTGCTGCCGTGGCGGCTGCGGAACGCGGTCATAAAGTGACGCTTTTGGAACAAAACGAAAAGCTGGGCAAAAAGATTTTTATCACGGGTAAAGGGCGCTGCAATCTGACCAATGCTTCCGATATGGAGCAGATTTTTGAAAATATCGTGACCAATCCCAAATTTTTGTACAGCGCGCTGTACGGCTTTGATAATCGGGCGTGTATGACCTTTTTTGAAGAAAACGGACTGCGGTTAAAAACAGAGCGGGGCAACAGAGTATTTCCCTTTTCCGATCATTCGTCCGATGTCATCAAAACGCTGGAAAAAAAGCTGCGCCGGTCGGGCGTGGAAATCCGTCTTCATACAAAGGTTGATAAACTGATTGTGGAGGAAAGCCGTATCGCAGGCGTCCGCGACGAGAGCGGCGAAACCTATGCCGCTGATTCGGTCATTCTTGCTACCGGAGGCGTTTCCTATCCGTCTACCGGTTCAACCGGAGACGGGCACAGGATGGCGGAAGAAACCGGACACAGGGTAACGACCTGTTATCCGGCGCTGGTGCCTTTGCGAATCAGGGAACACTGGTGCAGGGATTTGATGGGATTAGCCTTAAAAAATGTGACGGTTACGGTTAAGAACGGCAAAAAAGTCTTATATGAAGGCTTCGGGGAAATGCTTTTTACCCATTACGGCGTCAGCGGACCATTGATACTAAGCGCCAGCAGTTATATCAATAAGTTAGCATCGGGTAACGAACTGCGCCTCCTGCTTGACTTAAAGCCGGCGCTGACCATGGAGCAGTTGCAAAAGCGCCTGATCCGCGAGTTTGAGCAAAACCGTCAAAAGCAGTTTAAAAACGCCCTTGGCGGCTTATTTCCCGCAAGACTGATTCCGGTCATGCTGGAGCTTTCGTGTATTGATCCCGAGAAAAAGGCGGGGGAAATCGGAAAAGGAGAACGGAACGCATTTGCGGAAGTGATCAAGGGACTGCCGATGACGATTACCGGAACCGCCGATTTTAATGAGGCGATTGTGACAAAAGGCGGTGTCAGCGTCCGGGATATCAACCCTTCTACCATGGAATCAAAAATCATTGCAGGGCTTTATTTTGCAGGCGAACTGATCGATGTGGACGCCCTGACGGGCGGTTATAATCTGCAGATCGCTTGGTCCACGGGGCATCTGGCGGGAGAGTCGGCGGGCTGACCGACAGGAGCCGGAGGGCTGAAAATAACGGACGCCTTTCGGATGAGGAAACCGGGAAATAGCAATCAAGGAGAAAAGAGGAAAATCATGAGTTACAACATTGCAATAGACGGACCTGCGGGAGCAGGGAAAAGTACCATTGCCAAAAAAATCGCAAAGCAGTTGGGATTTATCTATGTGGATACGGGAGCCATGTACCGCGCCATGGCGCTGCATATTCTCAGAAAAGGGATTGATCCGAAGGACAGCGCGGCGATCAGCCGCGCCTGCAAGGATGCGGATATTACCATTCAATATCTCGACGGGGAACAGGTCGTGCTGTTAAACGGCGAGAATGTCAACGGACTGATCAGGACTGAAGAAGTGGGCAATATGGCGTCGGCAAGCTCCGTCAGCGGCGATGTGCGGAAAAAACTGGTTTCCTTACAGCAAAAGCTTGCAAAGACGGCGGACGTGGTAATGGACGGCAGGGATATCGGCACCTGCGTGCTGCCCGATGCGGACGTAAAGGTGTATCTGACCGCGAGCCCCAAAGTGCGCGCGAAGCGCAGATACGACGAGCTGACGGCAAAAGGCGTTTCCTGTGATCTTGATCAGATCGAAAAGGATATTATGGAACGCGACGAGCGGGATATGAACCGGGAACTTTCGCCGCTAAAGCAGGCAGCGGACGCGGTGCTTGTGGATTCTTCGGATCTGTCCGTCGAAGAAGTGGTGGAAAAAATCATTGCCATGAAAGAATAAGCATGGGACATGCCGGAAAGAAATATCATAAAGGAGTCGGGAATGGAAATCAGGCTGGCAAAAACGGCGGGCTTTTGCTTCGGCGTAAAGCGTGCTGTGGAACAAGTGTATGAACAGATAGAAAAAGGGAAAAAGATATATACCTTCGGACCGATTATTCATAACGAATCCGTCGTTGCCGATCTGGAGCGCAGGGGCGTAACGGTCATAGAGGACGTGGAAGCCCTGAAGGAGATCAGGGACGGCAGCGTCGTCATAAGATCTCACGGCGTGCCGAAGGAAATTTATGATATTCTGCAAAAACAGGAACTGGAATGTATCGATGCGACCTGTCCTTTTGTCAAAAAAATTCACCGGATTGTGGAGAAAGAGAGCAACGAGGGAAAACAGATTATTATAATAGGAAACGATTCCCATCCGGAGGTGGAAGGTATTAAGGGATGGTGCAAAAATCCCGCGATTGTAGTGGAATCGGCGCAGCAGGCGCAAAATCTTTTGCTGCCGCCAAAAGAGAAGGTCTGCGTTGTTTCCCAGACGACATTTAACTACAATAAATTTCAAGAATTAGTTGAAATTATTTCTAAAAAAGGTTATGATATAAATGTTGTAAATACGATTTGTAATGCTACCGAGGAAAGACAGACGGAAGCTGCACAGATTGCAGCTAAGGTCGATGCCATGATAGTGATAGGCGGTACTCACAGCTCCAATTCGCGGAAACTGTTTGAAATCTGCAGCGAGAAATGTGAGAACACTTTTTTTATACAGACACTGGATGATTTGAATATGGAATTATCCGATTCGGCTCGACTGGTGGGAATTACCGCGGGGGCGTCAACCCCAAATAATATTATTGAGGAGGTTCAAAATTATGTCAGAATTAACTTTTGAACAAATGTTGGAAGAATCATTAAAAACAATCAGAAATGGAGAAGTCGTAGAAGGAACCGTCATTGCGGTAAAACCGGATGAGGCGGTTTTGAACATTGGATATAAATCTGATGGTATTCTTACCAGAAATGAATACACAAACGAAGCGAACGTAGATCTGACTACCGTGTTAAACGTCGGCGACAAGATGGAAGTAAAGGTTATTAAAGTCAACGACGGAGAGGGACAAGTTCTTCTTTCTTATAAGAGGCTTGCGTTGGAAAAAGGCAACAAGAGGATTCAGGAAGCTTTTGAAAATAAGGAAGTGCTGACCGCGAAGGTTGCCCAGGTGCTGGACGGCGGTTTAAGCGTAGTTGTGGACGAGGTCAGGGTATTTATTCCCGCAAGCCTTGTTTCCAATGTCTATGAGAAGGATTTATCCAAATACGCGGATCAGGAAATTGAATTTGTGATCAGCGAATACAATCCGAAGAGAAGAAGATATATCGGCGACCGCAAACAGCTTTTGGTTGCAAGAAAAGCGGAACAGCAGAGAGAATTGTTCGAAAAAATCCATATCGGCGACGTTGTGGAAGGAACCGTTAAGAATGTGACGGACTTCGGCGCGTTTATCGATTTGGGCGGCGCTGACGGACTGCTCCATATTTCCGAAATGTCATGGGGCAGAGTTGAAAACCCCAAGAAGGTATTTAAGGTCGGCGATCAGGTAAAGGTTCTGATCAAAGATATCGACGGCACGAAGATTGCCCTGAGCTTAAAGTTTGAGGATTCCAATCCTTGGAAGGATGCGGCAAGCAAATATGCCGTCGGAAACGTAGTAACGGGCAAAGTTGCGAGAATGACTGACTTTGGCGCATTTGTGGAATTGGAAGTAGGCGTGGACGCATTGCTGCATGTATCCCAGATTTCCAAGGACCATATTGAGAAACCTTCCGATGTTTTGAAGGTGGGAGAAGAAGTAACGGCTAAGATCGTTGATTTCAACGAAGCGGAGAAAAAGATCAGCTTAAGCATGAAAGCCCTGCTTGCTCCCGAACCCGCTGCCGAAGACGAAGATGCGGATGTTGTATCCGTTGATATTGAGAAAGTAATCGCTGAAGAAAACGAAGAAAGCGCTGAGTAAAAATGGCTCTGTTTGATTATGAACAGTTTAAGAAGGCGGTATATCAACTGACGACGATTGATTTAAGCTGCTACAAAGAAAAGCAGATGAAACGCCGGATCGATACGTTGATTGCCAAAAACGGCATTGACGGATATGCCCGCTATGTAGATTTACTTCGTACGAATAAAGAAAAATTCAATGAATTTGTCAATTATCTGACGATCAATGTTTCGGAGTTTTACCGCAATCCGGAGCAATGGGCATATATGGACCGGGAAGTGATCCCGCAGCTGCTTCGGGACTTCGGTCCGAGGCTGAAGATCTGGAGCGCGGCGTGCTCTACCGGAGATGAGCCGTATTCTCTTGTTATGGCATTGTCAAAACACCTGCCGCTTAACCAGATAACGATTTATGCGACGGATATTGACAATCAGGTATTGGAGAAGGCGCAAGCCGGTCTGTACAATGAAAAGAGTATCGCTTCGGTGCCTGCGGATTTAAAAAGGAAATATTTTACGCAGGTAGGTCCTTCCTACCGGATTGCCGATGAGATTAAGGAAAGGGTCAAATTTCAGAAGCACAATTTATTGAAAGACGCTTATCCGACGGATTGTCATTTCATCATTTGCAGAAATGTGCTGATCTATTTTACCGAAGAGGCGAAGGATGAGATTTTCGCTAAGTTTTATCAGTCTCTGGCGCATAAAGGCGTTTTATTTATCGGCAGTACCGAACAGATTATCAATTATAAGCAGATCGGATATGAAAGAAAAGATTCGTTTTATTATGGGAAACCATAAGGAAAATCATAAAATGCGTAAAGAAGCTGCCGTGGTGGTGGCTTCTTTTTGCTTTTCATAAAAATCTGAACATATTAGACAAATAGTTTTGATAAAAACCATTGGTTTCTGTATCTTAAAACTGAAAACCTCTATACTGGAAGTGAAACAAATAGTATAGAGGGAATACGGATGGACTTGATGAAATTAGGATTGCCGGGAACGGACTAGTATTTAATATACTGATGAAAAGGGATTAAGGGGAAATTTTTTACCGGGGTAGCAAAATGAAAGACAAAAAGAGAAAAGCGCTTATTGTGGAAGACAATAAATGTGTAGCTGAAGAATTATATAGCATTTTAAAAGAAATTGACAGCACGCTGGAGGTATATTGTTGTAAAGACTATCAGGATGCGTGCGACTTGGTATTAGAAGAAACCATCGATGTTTTTTTGGTAGACATTATCCTGGACACCAGTCAGGACAACGATGTATCCGGTTTGAATTTTGTACGCCATATCAGAGCAATGAGTCAATACAAATTTTCGCCGGTTATATTTATTACTTCTGTTTATGACTCAAAAATATACGCGTATGATCAATTACATTGCTATCATTATTTGGAAAAGCCGTTTGATCAGGTCGAGGCAAAAAGCATTATCAAAGAGGCTCTGGAGATGTCTGACCGGTATGAGGTGGAAGAGTATATCCGTATAAAGGATAGTGATGTTATAATTGAGCAGAATATCAATGATATCGTTTATATAAAAAGTCAGGACAGGAAGCTTGAGATTGTAAGTACAGAGGGAACAATGACCCTATACTATAAAACGGTAAAAGAGGTAAAGAAACAGGTTTTGGCATATAATTTTTTTCAATGTAACCGTAATATTCTGGTTAATAGAAAATATATACGGAAAATTGATATGGGGAGAGGAGAAATTATATTAAAGGATAATTATGGAACCTTGGAGTTTGGACGCGTTTATAAGAAAAGGATAAATGAGGAATTTTCAGAGAACTCTAAACTTTAAATAAAACAACAAATTGTATAAAATTAAGACGAAAAACAACGTATGGTTGTTGCAAAGAAGTATCGAATGTTTATTGTGTTTTTTTTAATGACGTTCGGTGTCTAATTTGCGACACTCATGCGTTTTTTGTTTTTATAGGTAAAAACTTCCATTATAATAAAAAGCAGGGAAGATCTGCACAAATGAAAAGGAGATAAGTTGACAAAATGCGAATAAAAATTCTTAGAAATATTTCCGCAGCGATGATAATGATTATACTTATGCTTTCCTGCTTTTATGCAGGAACAAGCGTGGAACAGAAAATGCAGAGTGTTTCCAATGAAGGGACGGAAAAGATCGCGGTTGTCAATTTAGATGAAGGGGTTTTCAAGCATAACGAGCCTGACGAAAAGTTTTACTATTCCAATGAATTATTGAAATACAATAGCGTGGATTTTGATATGGTTTCCCTGGAAAGCGCCCGTAATGGAATTTTGGAGGGGAGATTTGCGGCATATATTATTCTTCCGGCTGATTTTTCAGAAAAAGTCGAAAGTGTAAATTATGATCCGGAAAAAGCAAGCTTAACGTATGCTGTCAATCCGTATCTTAATGATGACGCAAAGGAAAAAACAATTAAAAATTTGGAATCGTTTAGTCAAGACATCAATTATGATATTTCTTACATATATGTAAGCGCCATTCTAAGGGATTTTCATGATGTTCAGGATTCCTCAAAGACAATTTTGGAGAATGATCTGGCTGATGAAGAACAATTGCTTGCGGTCGATTCGGAAGAGTTAATTGAAGCTTTTATGTATCCGGAATTAAGACAAGTTGAAAGAGAGGTAGAGGTTTTAAATTTTCAGGAATTATTTGATGCGAACAACCTTTTAAGTAACGAGATAGAGGAGGGGTTAAAATCAGATATCCTGAATGGGGAAACGGCTTATCAGGATGTGCAAAGTCAGAGTACAACTGTTTTAAATGCGTCTGATCATTTACAAAGTGTTATTGAAAGCTATCATCCGGGGTATGATGCGGATGGGAATTTAATATACCAGGAGGGCATTCTGACTTTGAGTGAGAATTTTGCCAGATATAATGCGGCGCAGGAAGGGAATGCGGAGAATATTAAGGCGCTGGCAAGAAGCGAAGCAAACAGAATGGGGGTCCTGGCAGTCAATAAAGAATTGGAGATTCTGCAACAATCACTAAGCAATAGCATTTCTCTGAGTGAAAATAGTTATCGGACAGAATATCTGGAAAATATAATAGCCGATATGGAAAGGTATATGGTAAATGTAAATAATTATTATGCCGGGTTAGGAGTCAGTGAGAATAATTTATATAATTTTATTGATTTAAGAGATTGTTTAGAGGGAGTTGCTTCTCCAGAGGGTTATAAAATAAATTTATTTGAAACGGCAGGAAGCATCAGTGAAAACGATATTGCCATATTAACGCAGGATCAACAGTTTTCCGCTGAGTTTACCGACGCTGTGGATAGCGCAACCAGCGTCAGTATGAATGATGTTTGCAGCATTATAGACGATCAGATAATCGGGGAATTACTGACACAGCAGTCCGATATGCAGAAATTGATTCGGAACGAGAATCGCAATCTGTTAAAGGAAATGGAATTATATAATGAAGCTGTTTTGGATTATGATCCCTTTGACTATATCGACAATGAAAGATTGGATAAAAGCCTGGGAATATTTAAGGAAAATATAGAAAAAGTTGAAACACAACAGGGAGAACATGATGAAGAATATTGGGAACTCATGCAGGAAATTTATGAGGTTACGGAAGCGAACCAGGAAGCGTTTGATACAAATTTGCAGGAAGCTCAGGAAATCACAAAGGAAAATGTTAATCATACCATTGCGTTATTAAAAGAAAGTAAATCGGAAACAACCAGCGAAAATAAAGATTTGCTGGAGGATTTTACCAATAAGCTGACTTATACCAGATTAGGATCTCTGGGAAAAGTGGAAGCATATGATTTTATTGTATCTCCCATAGACTTTAAAGAAAATTATGTTGATCAGACTATTTTGGATATAAAGAGCAATTACCAGCATTATGTTTTAGTGGTCATTATTATTTTGGCGGTATTGACGATCCTGTTGTTTTGGTTTTGGGTATTTTCTAAAAAAATAAGCGTGCAGGAAAAAGATATGGCGGATAACTTTTCATAAGATAAATCTTATGTGGTTATAAAGAAAAAGGAGAAGGAGGAAAAGAAATGTTAAGACTGGATTATGAAGCGTTAGCATCATCAGCAAAAACATTAAGTCAGCAGGGGGATACATTTGAAGACTGTATCACTACGATGTCACAGGTTATCAGCGAACTGCCTGAAATCTGGGAAGCAGAAACTTGCGATAAATATGTTGAGCAGTTTGAAGATGCGAAACCCACTTTGGAAAAAGTAAGGCAGTTGATCGAAGATATGTCTACACAGATGCAGACAATTTCGGACAATTTTGCACAGGCAGATTCCGACATGGCAGGACAGATGTAATCAGTGTCCCTGCAGGGTGAAACACATGACCTGTGTTTTTTACAGGTCATGTGTTATAATCTAAACAAACAGTAAATAACAATAACTATTTGATGATAGATTCAAAATAATAGGAATAAGAATAAGATTCAAAGCAATCATTGCTGAGAAGATTTCTATATAGAGGAATACAAGTGAGCAATTTAATCTCAGATACTAACTCTGTCAGCCAAAATGATGCAGGAACAGATGCGGTATTAAATCTCAATGTAGATGATTTAAACTGGCAGGGAAAACAATCGACTTCTCTTTGTGACAGATTTCAAATACATATGTTTACGGAAGAATTTGAACAGGCTGAACAAAAAGTTAAACAGGATGAACAGGAAACGATAGATGACATTTTTGAAAATGTGATGTTTCAGGATAAAACAGGTAACGATGAAAATGAACAAATATTTGCAACCGTGATGGCGGCAGATACGGATGTTATCATTAAGGCAGATTATACATCTGAAGGTGCAAAAAGCTTTGATTTTTTTGCGATTTTTTATATTTTTTGCGGGATTGCCGTTGCCGGAGGAATTTTGTGGGTTATTGACCGAAGGAGAAAAAGAAAATGAAAATAACAATTACCATAAAAAACTGCATCAGTAACAGAGAATGCAATATTCAGGTTAATAACGGGCAGAAAATCGGAACGACAATCAGGGTCTTGGAAGATAATATGGCAGATATTATGGAAGGGCTTTCGGACAATGTGAAAGTAAAGTCCCAAAGGACAAAAAGACGAATAGATTTAAGCAGAAATTATGAACATGAAATGATTTTTAGCGGAGATATTTTACTGCTTTGCAGTGAATAACGAAAGATAAGGAGAGACAAAAGTGCAGAAAGCAGAAAGTATTATGGAAAACAATTTTGCAAAAGAAACGATCAGAAAATCTTCAATTGCCGCGGAGGATACTTTTGATTATTTAAAAATAACAGCGGATGTACAGGGAACGATACCCTGCACATTTGAAGAAACGTTAGAGGAGGTAATTTTTGAATATGATCTGACAGGATTGAAATCCTTAAAAGATATTGAGCAGGAAACAGAAGAAAGAAAAAGACAGTTTTTGATCAATTTTGCCCGATTATATCAGGTTTTTGAGCAATATCATATTGAAATAAATGAAAAAAATATTTTTTATGATGAAAACATGCTTCCCTATGTAAAAGCAAGGGATCTGTATGGTAGAGAAGGAAAAGCGGAAGAAAGTGATTTTTTATATGCCTATAAATGTATAGCAGGAGGGCTTTTAAGCAGGAAATACAAGATCAACCAGGTTTTGGACAGCGGGCTGGAAATTTTAAAGAAAGATAAAAGCCTGAGTGATATTGTTACGGCGGAGAATATACAGGAGCTGGTCGGCATATTGAGAAGCTCCAGAGACGATTTTATTAAAAATAACGAAAAGA
Organism: uncultured Lachnospiraceae bacterium; assembly: GCA_900542015.1. Classification (GTDB taxonomy): domain Bacteria; phylum Bacillota; class Clostridia; order Lachnospirales; family Lachnospiraceae; genus UBA2882. The sequence continues at coordinate 89,778 of UQLY01000006.1, forward strand.
AGTTTCGCCAGGTATCTAAAGTAAAGTATAGCGTATGGAGAACGTTGGCGATTGTCATGCTGTTTGCAGGCATTGTAGCGGGGGGACTTGCCATCTATTACGGAGGATTTGTCATTCCCGAACAAAAGGCTTTAGTTATGGCAAATGAGAGATTTATTACCAAGGATTATGTAGGGTGCATTGACAGTGTGAAAAAAATGGAAGTAGGGGATATGGATACTCATACCAAATACATTCTGGCAGTGTCATATGCAAGCACGGAGAGTTTTAAGCAGGAAGAAATCAGTGAAATCATTTCCAGGTTATCTGTTAACAGCAATGAAAAGGAACTGGAGTATTGGATTTATCTGGGCAGGCTGGATGTTTCCGAGGCAGAAAATATAGCATTGGCATTGTCTGATGATAAGCTGTTGATTTACGCATATATGAAAGAAGTAGATATATTGGAAAACAGAAACGACATGGATGGAGAAGAAAAGAAATCAAGGCTGGATACATTAAATAGCGAAATCAAAGCTTTGGGAGAAAAATATACGACAGAAGAGCAGTAATACAGAGGAGCAGAAACAGATGCGTTGTTATGAACGGAAAGAAAAAATCTGGATTGCAGACCAGAATGAGATATGTCATACAGATATTCGGATTCATGACCTGTCAATACAAGTATTGATTGACAAAAATGATGTTGTGATAAAAGGCGAAGTGTCTTATAAAGTGTGTCTCAATGATACGCCTGTAACGGAAAAAAGATTACAAATATCAGAAGGAGATACGCTGACTTTTGATCAGATTTCAATTACATTTTTTGATACCTATCTGGAAATGGAAGGTGATGAGGAGCGCATACAGACAACGCTGTTACCCTGCAAAAACAGGAATAACTATTTTGAAGGCTTCCCTTTCTATAAGCGCTCTCCAAGGGTTATTTACAAGATTCAGAAAGAAAAAATAGAAATCCAAAGTCCGCCTCAGAAAAAGGAACTGACAAAGGGCGGATTGGCGCAAATGATTATTCCGCCGGTTTGTATGCTGGCTTTTACAATAGCTATGGGGGTTTTATTAAAAAGAGGATCTTATATTTTCATGAGTATCGGAATGACAATTATTACCACTATTTTTTCTGTACAAAAATTTATTTCGGATACAAAGAATATCAAAAAAGAAAATAAAGATCGTGAAACCATGTATGAGAATTACCTTTTAGATACCAGAAAACGTATTTTGAAAGCAAGAAAGGAAGAAAAAACTGCACTGGAATATCAAAATCCTACACTCTCGGAATTGGAATATATGGTTAACAGTTATAGCAGCCGTATTTATGAAAGAAGTATCTTGGATGATGATTTTTTGAATGTAAATCTGGGCTATTACAGAGGAAAATCCAGTGTAGAGGTAACAACACAGTTAAAGGATCTGGAGATAAAAAAGGATGAATTGGCAGAGGAAGCAAAAGCGCTTCCAAAGGATTTCCGCAAAGTTGACCATATTCCGGTTCAGATTGATTTAAAGAGGGCGCATCTGGGACTTGTGGGTTCCAAGGCGAATGTGCATGAACAGATTAAATATTTGCTTGCACAGATCACATTTTTTCAAAGCTATAGGGATTTACAGATCATCCTGATTCATAATAAGGCATATGACGAGGAGTTTGAATATGCTAACTGGTATCCGCACCTGCGGATACAGGCAATCAATGTATATGGAAGGATAAGCTCGGAACAGGCAAGAGATCAGATATTAGGAAGTATACAGCAAATATTAAAAGAGAGAAAAATGAAGCAGGAGGAGGAAAAGCAGGAAACAGTATTTTCGCCGTATTATTTGTTTATTATTGACGAACCAAAATTGATTCTCAATCATGCGATCATGGAATATTTGCAGAGTAAACAGATGACACTGGGATTCAGTATCATTTATACTACGGATCAAAAGGCGAATCTGCCTGAAAATATCAGGACGGTCTGTATATTACACGATTCCCAGAGCGGAACGTTGCTCATAGAAGAAGGTGAAAAGAAGGACAGAAAATTTCAGGTTCAGCATATCAATGAAGTTGATCTGGAAGGGATGGCAAGAAGCTTAAGCGCTTTGATCCATGAGCAGGGCGTCAGCAGTAAGATACCGGAATCCATTACTTTTTTTGATATGTATGGAATTACCCATCCTGAGGAATTACAGATTAAAGAACGCTGGAAGAAAAATGAGTCCCATAAATCATTAGCAGTGCCGCTTGGTGTAAGGGCTGAAAATGATTATGTTGAATTGAATTTGCATGAGAAAGCCCATGGTCCTCACGGACTGGTGGCGGGAACAACAGGTTCGGGAAAATCAGAAATTGTACAATCCTATATATTGTCACTTGCAGTTAATTTTCATCCCCATGAAGTGGGATTTTTGCTGATTGACTATAAAGGCGGCGGTATGGCGAATCTATTTGCAAAGCTGCCTCATTTACTGGGTACCATTACAAACCTGGATAAAGCGGAAAGTATGCGTGCAATGGCATCCATTAAAAGTGAGTTATCCCGCAGACAGCGGATTTTTAGTGATAATAATGTAAATCACATCAATGGATACAATAAGCTGTTTAAATTGGGTAAAGTAGCGGAACCATTGCCTCATCTGTTTTTAATCAGCGATGAGTTTGCAGAGCTGAAAAAGGAACAGCCGGAGTTTATGAGTGAACTGGTTTCAACGGCACGTATTGGTCGAAGCTTGGGAATCCATTTGATTCTTGCAACTCAGAAACCCAGCGGGGTCGTGGATGATCAGATATGGACAAACAGTAAATTCCGTCTATGTCTGAAGGTGCAGAATGCCGGAGACAGCAAAGAGATGTTAAAGACTCCGGATGCAGCAAATATTACACAGGCAGGAAGAGCCTATTTACAGGTGGGAAATAATGAAATCTATGAATTATTTCAATCAGCATGGAGCGGTGCTACCTATAGCGGAGAGCAGACGGAAGAGGAGAAAGAAGATGACAGGGTATATCTGATCAGTCCGTTGGGACAGGGCAGATTGATCAATCAGGATCTGAGCGGTTCGGTAGAAAGCAATCAGATGAAAGCGACCCAGTTAGATGCCATTGTGGAACATCTTCATGATGTTTATGAAACTGAAAAAGCGGTGGAAGTAAAAAAGCCGTGGCTGCCGTCATTACCGGAATTAATGGAATCGCCGTATACAAAACAGGTACAGGACAGCGCGGTATTTCAACAGGGAGATTATACTCTGGGGATCGGTATGATCGATGTGCCGGAGGAACAGCTGCAGGAAGAGTATGTGTTAAATCTGACAAAGAATGGTCACTTACTTTATATGGCATCCAGCGGATATGGAAAAACAATGTTTTTAACAAATATTGCTTTAGGGCTTTCCATGAAAAACTCTGTTAAAAGTTTGAACTTTTATATTTTAGATCTGGGAAACAGTGGTCTGATTCCTTTGAAAGGGCTGCCGCATGTGGCGGATTATATGGGATTGGATGACGGTGAGAAAATCGAAAAATTCCAAAAACTGATCTTAGATGAAATGGCAGAGCGAAAAAGGAAATTTGCAAAAGCCATGGCGCAAAGTATTTCTGTTTATAATTCCAGCCAGCCGGAGCCTTTGAAGATTTTGGTAATTTTGATAGATAATTTTGACTCCTTTAAAGAATTGGGTGATAGAGCAGATCAGTTTATTCAGAAGGTGTCCCGTGACGGAGCGGGATTGGGAATTTATCTGTTGATCACTATGGGCAGGATCAATTCTATGAGAGGAGCCGTGTTAAATAACATTAAGGAACGAATTGCAGGATATAATTTTGAGTCAGGAGAAAACAGATCGTTAATAGGGCGCAGCGATTACAATCTGCCGGAAGACAAAAAGGGAAGGGTATTGGTAAAACGCGATAATGTTAATGTTATGCAGGTCTATACCCCTGTGCCATGTGAATCTGAATTAGCATATAATGCAAATTTAAAAGCATTGGTCAGTGAAATTTCAAGTGCCAGTACGGAAGAACGTGCCAAAGGCATTCCCATGTTGCCGGAAGAACTGTATTCCGAAATGCTGCCGCAGTATCAGGGGTATGAGGAGAGCAGCCATAAGATCCCGGTAGGCATAGAAGTGAATGATCTGAATGTTCAATATCTGGATATAAGCAAAGGCGTAGGAATGATTATTGGCGGAGCCGGTACAGGACGCACGAATCTGATTCATCAGACTTTGCATTATCTGCAGGGAAGAAAAGTCTGGATTCTTGACCAGGAAAAGCGTACATCAGCGGAGTTTATGAATGTGGAAAACTTTGATTATGGCGCAGATTTTGATTCCATTCATCGCATTCTGGGTGATATAGACAGAGAGTGTCAATGCAGGAAAGAAGACTATGAGGAAGCAAAATTGGATAATCTTACGCTTACTTTATATGATTTTCTGCAAACGAAAGAACCTGTGTATGTTGTAATTGATATTGTGCAGGAATTATATGCGTTGCTGCAAAGCAAAGGAGCAGCAGAAGAAATGGACATTTTAGAGGAGGCGGTAAAATGGGGAATTTATGTAATTGTATCTTCAGAGCCTAAAATTCCACTTCGTTCAGGAAGGTTTATGGAGCTGGTGGGACAGAGCAAAACGGGTATTATTTTAGGAAATATCAAAGAGCAAAAGGTATTTGAGTTTACCGGTCTTAGAGAGGAAAACCGTAGAGTAGAATATGGATATCGTCATACGAACGGTGTAAATCAAAAAATAATGTTAGCAAAGTATATGGAGGTGTAGCAAATGGCAGATATAAGGAAAGCGCAACAGGAACAGCAGAGAATCAGTGCCATTATGGGACAGATCAGTGTGATTGACGGAAAAATAAGCGCAAGCAAACAGGTAAGAGGCACGCTATCCGGTTATAAGGCTTCACTGGCTTCGGAAATTGAGAGCTGGGTAGGCGTAAGAGCAACTTTAAATAGTGATGTCAGATATACACAAATTGTAACGACAGATGTATTTGAAGGAGAAATGGCAAACCGTTTAAAAACTTATATGAGTACTGTGGTATCGGATATCAATACAGGCATTTCGGATAGTGAAAATCTATTAGGTGCGTTAAATACCCAGATCGGTGCGTTAGAAGCGTATGAAAGCAGGCTTTCCAGCCAGAGAGCGGCTTTGGTCAGACAGTTATAGGTAAGGAGGAAGCAGATTATGGCGGCAGCAAAAGTTGGAGTAGGGGAAGAGGAATACACTTTGTTGTGTTCGGAATTTAAAAGTGCACAGGATGACTTTATTGCACAAATTGAAAAAGTAAAAAGTAAAATAGAACAGGTAAACTGTAAAGGCGGAGGTTTTTATGCTGAAAATCTGACGCCAAACGTGGAAAAACTTCTAACAACGATTGATACGATCAAGGGAGCCATCGAGCGACTGCAAAATTCAGAAAATGAAACAATCGACAGCTTCCAGCGAACAATTGATAATGTTGATACTTGTTGTTAAAGGGGAGGGATAGAAATGGGTAAACAAAATATAGCAATAGACTATGGAAAGGTACAGCAGTTATCTGCAGATATCAGCACTTCAAACGGCGGAGGTTTTGACGATATTGTATCGGATTATGAGAAACTGACTGATAACATGACAAAATCAGCCGGCGAAATGTTTGAAGCCGTCAAAGACCAGATCACAGCCGAAAAGGAAGTGGTCAGTGCCATGTCCAAAGCATGCCTGCAGCTTGTAGGAAGCATAGCTACAGCGGCACAGTCATTCCAAAACGTAGACGAAGCAATGAGAAATATGATGACCAACTAAAAGAAAAAGGGGAGAAAGAAACCATGGACCGCATATTCCAGAAAACCGACATAGAAGAAATCTGCACCGCAGCAAAACAAGCCATTACCGACACCAAAGACTGCATAGACGACATCAAAAGCACCGCGCGCGCCATCAGCGCCGCAGCAGGAAACATCCCGGCAGAGGCAAAAAGCGGCGACCTTGCAGGAGTATCATCCGCCCTCCCCGGGAAACTGGAAAAAGACAACTACGACACCACAAAGACCAAACTGGACCAGTGCAGGGAAAAAGCATGCACCGTCATCCCGGCATTCGACACCCAGTATGCGGGACAGATGCAGACCATAACCGAAGAAACCGGAAAGATCAAAAAAGTCATAGAAGAACTGCAGGAATTCATGCTGGAGACCCCGCTGACCACCCCGTCGAAAGACTTTGAGGCACTCTTAAAAGCAAAAGAAACCAAATGGAAAAAGACCCTGGACGGAGTGGAAGCCACCCTGGATGAAGTCCTTGCGAACACCAAAGGATGCGAGACCATCAGCACCGTATTCTCCAAAGACCCGGTAAACCTAAGCACCGGCAACTTCATCTACGACAAAACCGACCTGGAAATCAAAGGAACCACCCCCTTTGCCTTCCGCCGGTTCTATAACTCCAGAAACCGCTACGAAGGAGCGCTGGGAACAGACTGGAACCACAACTACGAACTGTCCCTGACCTTCCAAAAAAGCGACATACCCGGGGAAGACGAAGTGACCATCCTCTTAGAGGACGGAAAAGAAGAAACCTTCCTGCCCGTGGAAGGAAACCGCTACACACCGGGGAACCAGAGCCTTGCAGTCCTGGAAAAAACCGAAAAAGGCTACACCTATACCACCCTGAGCGGAGAAAAAAACATCTTTGACAGGGAAGGCACCTACCTGCGCCACGAGGACAACAACGGACAGGGGTATGAACTGACCTATGAAACCATCCCTGCCCGGACAGAAAAAACAGCGGAAACAACAGAAACAACAGAAACAGAAACCCCTGCGCCCTTCCGGAAAGGAAACCGGACAAAACGCCTGACCGGCATCCGGAAAGACACAGGAGAAACCTTCACCCTGACCTATGACGAAGAAGGACACCTGAAAACCGTAACAGACCATACAGGAAGAACCGTATCCTATGAAATCAGGGACCGCCACCTGATAAAAGCCGTGCGCCCTGACGGAGGAACCCTTACCTACAGCTATGACGGAAACGGAAAACTGACATCCGTGACCAACCCCCGGGGGATCATAACCGTGGAAAACGAATACGACGAAAACCACCGGACCACCCGCCAGAACTTCCCGGACGGGACAAACATGAGCTACGAATACGACGACGAAAACCACACCGTGACCCTGACGGAGAGAAACGGATCAAAGACCATCCATATCCATGACGACCAATACCGCAACATCAAAAACATCTACCCGGACGGAGAAGAAAGCTTTACCTATAACTCCCGGAACCAGAAAACAAAAATCACGGACAAACTGGGAAACGAAACCCGCCTAAGCTACGACAACCGCGGGAACCTGACAGGGATCACCAACCCCCTTGGGACCAAACTTACCATCACCTATGAAACACACAACAAACCGACCAACGTAAAGATCGACGGAAAAGAAAAACAAAAAAACACCTATGATAAAAAAGGAAACCTCTTGGAAACCAGGGACGCCCTCCAAAGAAAAACCATATTTACATACAACGAAACAGGACTCCCGGAAACCATCACCCAGCCGGACGGAAGCACCCTGAAAATAACCTATGACGAAAAAGGAAACATCCGGGAGCTGACCGACGCCGCGGGAGAAAAAACCACCTACACCTATGACGCCTTAAACCGCGTCATAAAAATGACCGACCCCAAAGGAAACACCCTGACCCTGACCTATGACAGCGCCGGAAACATCCACACCCTCAAAAACGCAGCAGGAGACCAACGTACCTACGAATACAACCAAAGCAACAAAGTCACAAAAATCACAGACTTTGACGGAAGCACCATACAAAGGACCTACAACGCCTTAAACAAACCCGAAACCATTACCGACCAGCAGGGAAGAAAAACAAACCTCACCTACGATGCCATGTGGAACCTGGCACGCATCACCATGCCGGACGGGACAAAAACCACCTGCCTCTACAACGAAAACAACCGCTTAAGCCGCATCAAAGATCCGGCAGGAAACGTGACCCGCTACACCTACGACGGAAACGGCAACTGCATAAAAAAAGAAGACCCGACCGGAGAGACCACCCGGTTTACTTACGATGCCATCGGACGCCTGATCCATGCAGAAGGACCGGAAGGAAGTGCGATGACCTATACCTACGACCGGGAAGGACACGTGACAGAAGCAAAAGACAGCCTTGGGAACACCGTAACCATGGAATACGACGAAGCGGGACAACTCATAAAAGAAACAAACCCCTTAGGATACAGCAGGACTTATACCTACACACCCTTAGGAAAAATAAAAAGCGTGACAGACGAAGCAGGACGCACCACCGCCTATGCCTACCTGCCCGGCGGAAGACTCTCCGAAGTTACCTACAGCGACGGAACCAAAGAAACCTACACCTATGACCCGAACGGAAACATAAAAATCCATACCACCAGAGAAAACCACACCCTGACCTATACCTACGACAGCCTGGACCGCATCATAAAAACAGAAGGAAGCGGCGGGGAGAAAAAACAATACACCTACGACGCCGTGGGAAACGTGACCGCCATGACCGACGCAGGAGGAAACACCACCCGCTATGAATACTCCCTGACCGGACAACTCACAAAAGTCACCGACGCCCTGGGAAATGAAACAGAATACACCTATGACCTGTGTGACCGCCTGACAGAAATCCGCCAGTACGGAGAAAAAACAGAACCCACCCCCGGAATAGACCGGGACCTTCTAAAAGCACAAACCGGGAACCGAAAGAACCGCACCTGCCATGTGACCCGCTACCAAAGAAATACCCTGGGACAGGTGGAAACCATTACTGACGCCCTGGGACAGACAGAACACTATACCTACGATGCCAAAGGACAGCTTCTTTTAAAACTGGACAAAGAAGGATACCTGACAAAATACGGCTACACAGGATGCGGAGACTTAAACCACATCCAATACGCGGACGGAAAAGAAGTCAGACTCTCCTACAACCCCCTAAGACAGCTGGAAGAAATGAAAGACTGGCTGGGAACCACAAAGATCCAAAACGACCCCCTGGGAAGAGCCGTAAAAGTACAATACCCGGATGGAAAAGAAGTCTCCTACACCTACGGAAAGACAGGAGAAAGAACCTCCATTACCTACCCGGACGGAAAAACCATCCTCTATACCTACGATGAACAAATCAGACTTGTGGGACTCAAAGACGGAAAAGACACCGTTACCTACAGCTATGATGACATGGGAAGACTGACGCAAAAAACCTTCCCGGGCGGCTGCAGGACGGACTATGCCTACGACCCGCAGGGACACCTCGCCGGACTGACCCACAGCGATACGGAAGGCATCCTGGACCACTATGCCTACCGGTATGACCGGATGGGAAACAAGACCGCCATCGAAAAACAAAGAAGAGGACTGCCGGAAGAAAGCGGACTCTATACCTACGGCTACGACCCCCTGGGAAGATTGTCCGAAGTAACAAAAGACGGAAACCTCTTAAGAACCTACGGCTACGACGCCTACGGCAACCGCACCCGCATGACGGAAGGAGAGCACGAGACAACCTACACCTACAATGCAATGAACCAGCTCATGAGCCGTGTGGACGCCATGAATGAAGAAACCTATGCCTATGACAGACGCGGAAACTTAAGCCTCGTCATGGAAAACGGGACCATGAAAAACAGCTACACCTACGGAGCACTGAACCGCCTGGAACAAGCAGTAAACGGCAAAGGGGAAGCGGCAGCCTATGAATACAACGGACTGGGACACAGAACAGGAAAAACCATAACCCCCGCCGCAGAACCAACACCCCCCGATCCCCTGGGAAGACAGAACCAACTGCCCCCGGACCCGGAGACAAAGATCCGGTACACCATCGACCTGACAAAAGGCTACCATAACCTGTTACAGAAAGAAGAAACAGGAAGCAGGCAGACCTACCTTTGGGACGGAAACGTGGCAGGAATGAAAGAAGAAGGAAGAGAAGAGAACGGACTGACAGCCCGTTCCAACCAGCCGGGCACCTGTTACTACTTCCAGGATGAACTGGGAAGCCCGGTCCGCCTGATAAATGAAGAAGGAAGCCTGCGGGAAACCTACGGATATGATGAATTCGGACAGGACCTGTACGGGAACCAGGGGGAAATACAGCCCTTCGGATACACCGGCTACCAGAGCGACCGGATCGCAGGGACCTACTATGCCCAGGCGAGGGAGTACAGAGCGGAACTGGGAAGGTTTGCATCAAAGGATCAAAATAAATATTATAAGATAATAAATCCAATAACATGGAATCTATATGTATATTGTGGGAATAATACATTAAACTTTATTGATCCAGAGGGCAAGGATAGTAGAGAGGCTATAGATACACTTGAGGATTATGCTAAAGGTGATTGGGATACATATGGAATTGAAATTGGATTACATTGGCTATTTGGAGGCGGAGAAGATATTAATATATATTCTGATTCAAGTGTTATCGGAAAGAAGGATGGATGGCAATCATATATGGAGAATAATGCAATTTTAACAGGAAAAGTTGGTGATGTTGTAATACCGATTGGAAACGCTTTAGAAAACGGAGAAACAATGGAGATTGATATGAATATGTCGATGATTATAGACAACGGAGAAGGGGCTGTTGGTTATCAGTTTTTGCATGGAACAAATGCTGATGCAGGAGATTTTCAAATAAATGGAACTATAAGTAAAGATAGCCATGGAAATACAACATATGATTTAACATATACTTGGAATGATATAATTGATCCAAATTATATATATACTTCTGATCAAGAAAAAGCAGATGCAGCACATTCAATATGGTTGGCGAATCCCACGGACTATAATTTGCACATATCATGGCATGATGTTACAGTTATTAAAAATGAAACGAGTTTTTTCTCTAGAAATAGAGGATGGTTAAAAAATTATAGTAATGATTGGATAGATCAGTTAAGTGACGAAGATAAGTTAATGTTGCAAGCTATTAATTATGAACAGATAGAGCTTGGTGGATTAACATGGGAAGAGCAGATGAAACAGATTTTGGGAATATATTCATATTATTATAATTGTGGAGGTGTGGATTAGGAATGAGAAAAAAATTTTATATTAGTATATTTGTTGCATTATGTATAGGTATTATTGGAGCAGGAATTATATGGCATTTATCTAAAATGAAAATCGTTCAAGAGTCAGTTGCGGGTAGTATATGGAAAGATGAAACGGAAAGGGTGGAAGCCCAAATTTTCTTAACACTATATAATGGAACAAGTAAAGAAAAAATAGTTGGATTTAATATAGATGGCGGAGAAGAATATAAAAGAGGAAATTTGGAAAAAGAAAAATATGAAATTGTTGATTTACAGATTATGGAAGGAATTGGTCAAGTTGATAGGGAAGAAGATGCTTTAATAATTCCGGCAAATCAGAAAATTACGATATCAATCACAGCAGAGAATATTTATATCGGAGAGGAATATAAAGAAGAGAAGGTTTGTTTACGGCGTGAACCGCCAAAATTAGAAATACTGGTTATTAAATAAGTGGGGACTACGGTTAGTAGTTTTTTACAGATATGATTTATGCTTAGAATATATGGAGCATGACAATATTTATGACAGATTTTCATATAAATGAGAAGAGATGGAGAAGCATTATCTTATTACATTTATTACTTTAAAAATAGTGTATTGAAGCCCGGTCCGCCTGATAAATGAAGAAGGAAGCCTCCGGGAAACCTACGGATATGATGAATTCGGACAGGACCTGTACGGGAACCAGGGGGAAATACAGCCCTTCGGATACACCGGCTACCAGAGCGACCGGATCGCAGGGACCTACTATGCCCAGGCGAGGGAGTACAGAGCGGAACTGGGAAGGTTTGCCGGAAGGGACATCATCAAGGGATATACAGCGGCACCGTATACGTTGAATGAGTATGGGTACTGTTTTGGGAATCCGATGGTGTTGGTGGATCGGGATGGTATGACACCAGAGGAAGAAAAAGAAACAGATACTTATACTTATGATAGAGATGCTGCTATTGAATATGCAGAGGAATGGTCAAATTCAATGCAGGGAATTCATCCGGCATTGGAAACTGTTCTTGGAAAAATGGGGATTGGTAGAAATGGAGAATATTATAGTTATAGTACTAATTGTGCTAATTTTGTTTCACAATGTATGTATGCTGGTGGGATAAATCAAAATAGTTCATGGTATTCAAATAAAAAACGTGTAGAATGGATAAGTGGGAGTGGAAATCATTCTGCTACATATTATGAATATGATGTTGCACCAGCGTGGCGTTTGGCTCAGGATCAATTTGATTATTTTAGTGATACGAAAAATGGTTATGCTAATGGAGATTATATTATAATTACGTCTGTGGATGAAATAGAAGAAAAGGTAAATGAGTATAATATTCAAAAAGGTGATTTAATGTATTTTATTGATCAAAAAGGAAATGTTGAACATGCAACAATTATTAGTAATATTATTGATGGTCAGATATTATATTCTGGAAATACAACACGAAGATACGATTACCCATTAGCAGATGCATTACAAACGGGAAATTATGGAGGTGTTTATATTGTGAGAATAAAGGATGAGTTAGATTGTGAAGGAGGTAATTGTATTGAATAAAAAAAGAGGTGGAAAGGTGATAATTTTTGTTCTTATAATGGTCTTTATATACTATATATATGTTTTATTAGCAACTAATGCAGTTATGAAGATGGCAAAAAAAGTTGCATCAGGAGAAGTAACTGTAGAGAGTGGTACACCATATGCTCGATTCAGACCATTGGGAGAGAATGTTTATACATGTGATATTAAGCGATATTTTGCTTATTGCGGAATAGAGAAAGGGAAAATTTATGTGACATGTGTTAATGTAGCAAATTATGATGATGGTAAAGAAAATAAGGGGAGAGATTGGCTTGTAATTCTAATTGAAAGAACAGGGGATGGAAAATGGGAAGCTGTTGGTACTGTTGGAAGACCATAATAAAGTATAAATGAAAAAAGTCAACATAGCTATAATAAAACAAAATAATGCAACTTGTAGGATTACAATACATATGTTACAACTGAATATTAAAAAGCAGAGACACTGCCTTTGTGTTATATTTTAGTCACCACAACAAAAACACCCACAAAGGAGAATTCTGCTATGGCTACTATAACACAGGATATGTGCAGGCGTAATCCGGACGCCGGATTGGTTGTATTTTGGGTAAAACTTACACAACGGGGATATTCCCGTTCTATTCCCGGTTTATATCGTTTTCTCCGTAAACAGGGTATTATGGCAGTGAAACCTGCTAATCCTAAATACGTTGCCAAACCTTATGAGCAGATGCTGTATCCAGGTCAACGCATCCAGATCGATGTGAAATTCGTTCCTTCTGTCTGCATGGTAAATGAAGCTAAAGGACAACATTTCTATCAGTATACTGCTATTGACGAATACTCCAGATGACGTTTTGTGGAAGCTTTTGAAGAACATAGTTCTTATTCCTCTGCCCTGTTTCTGGAACATCTGATCAAGGCGTTTCCTTGTCCCATCAAATGTGTTCAGACTGATAATGGGCAGGAATTCACCAAACGTTTCGGTTCACATGGTGGCTCGGATAAACCTACAATTTTTCAAGTCAGACTCATGGAACATGGCGTAAAACACAAACTGATCCGACCATTTACTCCCAGACGCAATGGTAAAGTGGAAAGAAGTCATCGAAAGGATAATGAACGATTTTATGCTACACATAGTTTTTATTTCTTTGAGGACTTCAGCAGGCAATTAAAGTTCTACAACCGCAGGGATTATAGCAACTTTCCTATGCGTCCGTTGGGATGGAAAACTCCAAAACAGGTATTGATGGATTATCTTGCATCGCTGTAACAAATGTTTGACAAACCTACAGCTATAATAAAACAAAATAATGCAACTCCTATTTATCGAATAGGTAGTGGTAATGAAAGCAGTCTTACATCTTATAACTGGATTGTCATATTTTCTGCCCCACATGTTAGAGAACCTTATATGGCAACAACAATTGGGGCAGTTAATAGCACTGGTGTTCTAACAGCAACTATAGATGGTTATAATCATGTAAGCGTTTGTCCAATAAATATTTGGAATTACCTTTTGAGATTGCATTAAGACCAACGGCTAAGAAAAATTTGAGAAGTTATGTTACGTCCCAGAGATTATTTAATTATTTTTTATAGTGTACAGTATTTATTATATTAACTTTGGAGGAAAATGAAGTGAATAGAATAGAAAAATGGGTTCAAAAACAGGATAATTATATGATTTTGTATTTTATGTGTGTTCTAATAGCACCGATTATAGGAATGCTCACAAATATAGCATTGGCAGGATTATATAGTGTATTTATATTACCATTTTTAATGTATCTGCTGCAAAACGTTATAGAAAAAAAGCAGATGAATCGTGGAGCTGATATAGACATAAATTTTATTGCTGATCCGAAACAGAATGATATCATATGGCAGGAAGACAAGAATTCCGAAATGGATCAAAACTCATATCTTGTTATTGAAAATACAGGGCATGTAGATATTTATGAATTTTTTATAAAGATAAAAAAGACAGATGGAGGTGTTTTTTTGTGGAGAATCGAAGAACATCTTCTTACAAATAAAAAATGTATTGTAAAAATTCCTTGTGACCACAAAGAAATTTGTGAAATTGTGATTTCGGGAGACCTTCTGACTGAGAGTAAGACAAAACGATTCTTTAATAAGCAAAGTAGCAATGGGGAAAAAACTATCTTTTCAAATATAGAGAATTTTGAAAAAGAAAAGGATTCCATTATACATGAGCACGGCATAACGAATTTCGTTCCATTAGAGCGAGCTTACGAAAAGGAAATGTAAAAGGAGAAAGAAACCATGGACCGCATATTCCAGAAAACCGACATAGAAGAAATCTGCACCGCAGCAAAACAAGCCATTTGAACAAGCGGTAAACGGCAAAGGGGAAGCGGCAGCCTATGAATACAACGGACTGGGACACAGAACAGGAAAAACCATAACCCCCGCCGCAGAACCAACACCCCCCGATCCCCTGGGAAGACAGAACCAACTGCCCCCGGACCCGGAGACAAAGATCCGGCACACCATCGACCTGACAAAAGGCTACCATAACTTGTTACAGAAAGAAGAAACAGGAAGCAGGCAGACCTACCTGTGGGACGGAAACGTGGCAGGAATGAAAGAAGAAAGAAGAGAAAAGAACGGAATGACAGCCCGTTCCAATCAACCGGGCACCTGTTACTACTTCCAGGATGAACTGGGAAGCCCGATCCGCCTGATAAATGAAGAAGGAACCCTCCGGGAAACCTATGGGTATGATGAATTCGGGCAGGACCTGTACGGGAATCAGGGGGAAATGATATGGAGAAGCTGGAAGAAGAATTTGCGGTACTCCAGCAGGCACAGGAAGAAGAGGAAAGCGAACAGGAAGGCTTTGGGAGGAAAGCAGACCAGGCTATGGCATTTCTGGAAGAGGAAGAAATGACAGAGGATATGAAAGACAAGCTGATAGAAAAGGTCGTTGTCTATCCGGGAAACAGGATTGAGATAGTCTGGAAGTTTGAGGGATATTTATAGATAATTAAATACGGCGTAGGGATTTCTGGTCTGTATGGAAGGTTTTTGCTTTCAGTACAGATTGGATTTTTGTATAAATTGATATTGTTTATATGCTGAATCTGGTTGGTTAAATTAACAATTTTTGTAGAAACAGGTACGAAAGAAGAAAAAATATTAGATTATGATTATTTAAGTAATTTTCCTAATCTTCAGTGCCTGACTATTCATGATAGTAATTTGAATGATATTTCATTTGTTTCAGAGCTTCGTGAACTGTATTTACTGGATTTGAGGGATTGTTCCATTAAAGATATAACTCCGGTGTCTGAATTGAACCGACTGTTATATTTATATTTGAGTAGAAATCAGATTTATGATGTCAGTCCCCTTTCTGAAATGGAGTTGTTAATGGAATTGGAACTTGATGGGAATCCGCTAAAAGATCCGGGGCAACTGGGACGCCTGTTGGAACATCTGCAGTATTTGAATATGGATAATACAGGTATAACGGATATCACTTCTTTAAGCAGGGCTGTATTCATTAGGAAATTGTCATTAAAAAATAATAGAATTGCAAATTTTGATAGTCTTTGTAGCTTGGCTTATTTGACGGACCTGGATATCAGTGGGAATCCCGTTGAATCTGCCTCTGTGTTTTTATCCGTTCCCAATACTAAATTATATTCTTTATCAGATTGTGAAAAAGAACCATGGAAGCAGGAAATTGATAAAGCGTTAAATGTTTATAATCCTATAGAAATAGGGCAGAAAAATGAGACAAGTCTTGTTACAGATTGTGGCATTGGGGATTTTAATGGGGATGGAATTTATGATCTTGGAATGAGTGTTTGGTGGTATGATTATAGTAAGGGTGTGGATGAAAAAAGATTTTATCTTTATCCGGGAAATGAAAACGGGTATGATCAGCCTCTGGAACCCCTTGTCTTACAAGCCTATTCAGGTTACCATCCGGAGGAATCTATGATGATAACCAGAGGAAAGGTGTACTTTTATAGTCAAATTTCTCGAGGAAGTGAGTGTGAAAAGACAATCAGAGTAATGAATTATAAGGATGGAATCTGGGGATGTGAAGTGTACAGTTGTTCCCGCTGGTATACTTGTTTTTCGGAGAAATTAGATAAGACTATACTAGGCACATTTGAAACAGCAGATTTTACTGCGAACCAGTATAAGGCGTATTTCTATATTGATGACAATAACGGTTTTTTTCAAAAATATATTATGAAAAAAAACACTCTGACCGATTGTATCGGTCAGAGTGCGACAGCAGGGGAAAATACGGTTCCGGTCATTATTGACTATTACCCGAAGCTTCCGGATTTTACAGAGGCAGAGTATGGCTTCAGATTGGCGGAGACTTTGGAAGAAAGAGAGCGCTATCCGGAAACGGCGCTGGATAAAATAATTGAAGATTACTATTCGGATTATCCTGCACAAAAGATTTATTATGATAGGGAATGTATCAATCATCTGGAGGGGATCACCGGAATTGTGCTTCCGAAATATTTTTACAGAGTAGAAACAGAAGAAGGAACAATATTCATTGTTTTTTCAGAAGAATATTATGCCACCAAGTATATCCTCTATGCGTATCTGAACGGTAATATCTATGAGGAATATGTTTACAATCAAGTGGGAAATTTTGTCATACAAAAAAGTCAGTTGAACTGATAGGCAAAGATTTTTGAAAAATATCATCAATCAATGCCTGCAAAGACCGAAAGGCATGAATGTCAAGCCGTGGCTTGATGAAAACAATATTTGCAAACAGACTTACTATTATCGGCTCAAAAGGAGCCGTTGATACGCAATTTATGTCTATAATTCAAAATTTTTGTCAAAATTCCGCGATTTTCCGCGATGCCTTTCGCTTTACATATATTCTTTGTCAGTTTATAATATTGCTTGTGTAAAAGGGAGAAAAATGCGGATCAGATTAGTTTCTGACCGCTTTTTCTTATTCCATAGATCAGAGTAACAAACTTAAAAAAGTGGCTATTATACGATCCTTTTAGTGCTAATATCAAAGCGCCGGTTGAACCGGTAGCCGCTAATTTTTAAGACTATCATACAAACAGTATTACAGTCGTACGAAAGGTTTCTGTATATTATTCTGTAAAAATTCTATACTAATAAAAACAAATAGTATAGGGGTTGCACTAATGGATTTTACAGATATGGGAAAAAGAATTAAACAGAAACGAATTGCCAATAGGATGACGCAGGAACAGTTGGCTGAGCGGACAAATTTAAGCGTTGCCTATATCGGAATGTTGGAACGTGGAATGCGGACTCCGAGTTTGGAGACGTTTATTGTGATTGCAGACGAGCTGAATGCAACGGCGGATGAATTGCTGTATGGCACAATGAAAACGGGATATCAAACGCGAATGCTCCGATATGAAGAGAAAATGGCAAAACTAAATATGCGGGAAACTAAAAAGATCTATGATGTTATAGATGTTTTGTTAGAGATGGATTAGCAAATTGCCAAGCAGCGAAAAAATGGCGAAACATATGCGGCGCAATATGTATTTCAATATCTGCTTTTTCACAATCATGATTGATCATCAGACGGACTGATTGTTCGGATAAGCGATGCTCGAGACGGTTGGGGTGACAAACAACTGTTTGCATTTGGAAAGCTCGTCTGCGAAGGCTTCAATGGTATGTAACGGAATGGTTTTGGGCAGCAGCCTGGGTTCGCAAAATTGGATGTGGAGTTTATTACACAAAGCAAAAAATCATTCCATCACCCCTTCGCATGCGCCATCATATCCAGCAAATGCAGCGCATACTGTCTGAAAATCTCCGGTTGTTTCTTCATTTCTTCCGTCAATTCAAAAAAACAGAGACTATCCTCATAATTCCTTTTAAAAATAGGTGTAAAAAGAATATCCCACTGTGGTAGATACAAAGACTCCTTGCGGGTATAGCAGTTGGAGGCTTTTGCCTGTCTGCGGTGGTTTTTATCTACAAAGGAAGCGACGGATTTATGCAGGGCGACGTCTTCCATGGGAAGGTAGTAGTAGTCTTTATAATTAGCATAGAAATACTTCATTTCCTCGTGATAGAGGGGCACCTTTAAAAAGCCTTCGCCGCCTTCGGCGCTGAAGTAACAGTCGGCTTTCCGCATGGATATGGGTTTGGGGAAAGGGGCAGAGAAGCGTATTTTCATCAGTACCTCGTCCCGGGCGTTTCCGGCTTCGTCCACATAGTGATTTGCCTGTACTTTTACGACGCGGAAAGGCTGCAAAAAGATGTCCGAGTAGGTTAAAACGGGCAGCAGCTTCAACATACCTTTCATATCGTCTTTGTTATGTAAAATCAACAATTTTTCTGCTTCCTCGGAGGGATTTTTGCAGTAATCGCGATAGATTTCGATCAACTGCCCGCCGTTGTAGAGGTCGTCCCTCTGGATGCCTAAAAATTGTTCGACGGTTTTTTGTTTGCAGTCTGAAAGCCCCAGTATTTTTTTGTAGGGGGAGACGCGCTTAAAAATATCGACGCCTTCCATGCGGTCGAAAGGAGCGGTCAGACCGTATTGAGCCGCTTTTGCCTTCATAAAAGGAATGTCAAAGGTGTTTCCGTTATAGTGAATCAAAAGGCTGCGCTCTTTGCAGAGCGCAAAAAACGCTTCCAAAATCTGCTTTTCTTCATCCGGGGTTTCGGCGAAATATTGGATCAGCTGCGGTGCTCCTGCTTTAAAGTAAATACAACCGATTTCATATAAGGAAGCGGTTCTGGCGGAAAATCCCGTCGTTTCGATATCTACAAATAAAATGTTATCCGGGTCGCTGATCTGCGATAAGGGATAGCTGATTGGTTCTAAAGATAAATCATCTGTATAGGTTTTCATGTCTTTCCTCCCAAAAACCATTGGAGTTGATCGGCAAAACCATCATATCACATTTTGCATATCTTAGCTATTGAAAAAAATGCACTTTTTTATCAATCTCTGTGGCAAAGCCGTCAAAAAAATAGTATAGTAAAATAGATGTGGTGTATACATTATAAAGAGGCGCCGGCGAAAAGGGCGGGTGCCATGAAATACATAGAAAAGAGGGAAAGTTTATGGGAGCAAGAGGAACTTTCACAGGCGGGATTCATCCCTTTGACGGCAAGGATCTGAGTAAAGACAAGCCGATAAAGGATATTTTGCCCAAGGGAGATCTGGTATACCCGCTGTCTCAGCATATCGGGGCGCCGGCGGTCCCGATCGTAAAGAAAGGGGACCATGTGCTGACCGGGCAAAAAATTGCGGAGGCGGCAGGCTTTGTTTCCGCGCCGATTTATGCCACCGTGTCCGGTACGGTCAGGGCGGTCGAACCCAGGCGCGTGACGGTAGGGGACTGCGTCGATGCGATTGTGATTGAAAACGACGGTTTGTACGAAGAAGTGGATTACGGAGAATGTAAGCCCTTAGAGGAACTTACAAAGGAGGAGATTGTCAAAAAAGTGCAGGAAGCGGGCGTAGTCGGTATGGGCGGCGCGGGCTTTCCGACGCATGTCAAGCTTTCTCCCAAGGAACCGGACAAGATAGAGTATGTCATCGGCAACTGCGCGGAGTGCGAGCCTTACCTGACGTCGGATTACCGCAGGATGTTAGAGGAACCGCAGAAGGTTATCGACGGCTTAAAATGTGTACTTGCTTTATTTGACAATGCGAAAGGGATTCTTGCGGTAGAGGATAACAAGCCGGACTGCGTTAAACTGTTAAAGGATCTGACAAAGGACGAACCGCGCATTACGGTTAAGGCTTTAAAGACCAAGTATCCCCAGGGCGCGGAGCGCCAGTTGATCTATGCGGTTACCGGCAGGGCGATCAATTCAACAATGCTTCCCGCCGACGCAGGCTGTATTGTCGACAACGTGGATACGCTGGTGGCGATTAACAGCGCGGTCAGGGAAAATAAACCTCTGATGTACCGTATTGTGACGGTGACCGGAGACGCCGTTGCAGACCCGCGCAATTTCCGCGTGCGGATCGGGACCAATTATCACGAGCTGGTGGAAGAAGCGGGCGGCTTTAAAGAAGAGCCCGAAAAAATTGTAAACGGCGGGCCGATGATGGGCTTTGCAATTTTTGATCTGGATATTCCGACGACGAAGACGGCTTCGGCATTGCTGTGCCTGACCCATGACGAGGTATCGGAAAAAGAAGAAAGCCCCTGTATCAACTGCGGACGCTGCGTGGACGCGTGCCCGGGAAGAGTGGTTCCCAGCAGGCTTGCGGACTTTGCGGCGAGAGGGGACAAAGAGAGCTTTGAAAAGTGGAACGGAATGGAATGCTGCGAATGCGGCTGCTGCAGCTATGTTTGTCCGGCAAAGCGGCAGCTGACCCAGCAGATTAAGTCTATGAGAAAAATCATCCTTGCGGACAGGAAAAAGAAGTAGGAGGAAGAGAAAATGAGTGATTTAATGAAAGTTTCATCCAATCCGCATATTCGCTCAAAAATGAGTACGAGCAGGATCATGCTTTGCGTTGTGATCGCTTTACTGCCTGCCGCAGCGTTTGGGGTGTATCATTTTGGATGGAACGCGTTGCTGTTAATTCTGATTACCGTCGCGTCCTGTGTGCTCAGTGAATTTCTGTTTGACATGATTTGTCATAAGAAAAACAGCATCGGCGATTTGTCGGCGGTTGTAACGGGGCTTTTGCTTGCGCTGAATCTGCCGCCTAAGGCGCCCTGGTGGATCGGCGTGATCGGCGGCGCTTTTGCAATTATTGTGGTCAAAATGCTGTTTGGCGGGCTGGGGCAGAATTTTATGAACCCGGCTTTGGGAGCAAGATGTTTTCTGTTGATTTCCTTTACTTCCATTATGACCAATTTTGATTGCGATGCCTATACGGGAGCTACGCCTCTTGCGGCGTTAAAAGCGGGAGAAAGCGTCAACATATTCGATATGGTGGTGGGACGTACCGCGGGAACGATTGGCGAGACTTCGATGATCGCCATTGTGATCGGCGCGTGCTTCCTGATTCTGGTGGGAGTGATCGATCTGCGGATTCCCGGCAGTTATATCGTAAGCTTTGTTGTGTTTCTCTGCATTTTCGGCGGGCACGGCATTGATTTTGATTTTATTGCGGCGCATCTTGCCGGCGGCGGACTGATGCTTGGCGCGTTCTTTATGGCGACGGATTATGTGACCAGACCCATTACCATAAAAGGGCAGTATGTATACGGCATATTGCTGGGTATTCTGACTGGTATTTTCCGGATTTTCGGAGCGAGCGCCGAGGGCGTTTCCTATGCGATTATTTTGGGAAATATTCTGGTGCCGTTAATTGAGAAGATTACGCTTCCCAAAGGTTTTGGAAAAGGAGGGCGGAAAATATGAAAAGCATGTTAAAAGAAGCGGCGATTCTATTTGCGATTACCCTGATTTCCGGCTGTCTTTTGGGTCTGGTATACGAAGTGACCAAAGAGCCGATTGCCACGGCGCAGGAAAAGGCGAAGCAGGAAGCGTACAGGGAAGTGTTTCCCGACGCGGCGGAGTTTAGCGAATGCGCTGATATAAGCTCCGGTCTTGCTGTGCAGGAGATAGAAAGCTCTTATCAGACAACCATTGATGAAGTCATGGCGGCAAAGGACGGGAGCGGCAACAGCCTTGGCTATGTGATTACCGTGACCAACCATGAAGGTTATGGCGGAGATATTCAATTTTCCATGGGAATCCAAAATGACGGTACGCTCAACGGGATTTCCATCCTGAGCATTTCCGAAACGGCGGGACTTGGTATGAAAGCAGATCCTGTCTTAAAGGATCAGTTTCCTGGCAGAAATGTAGAGCAATTTACCTATACAAAAACCGGCGCGGCGTCCGACGATCAGATTGATGCGATTTCGGGCGCGACGATTACGACGAACGCGGTAACGGACGGCGTCAACGCGGGACTTGCTTATTTTCAGGCAATCCAGGAAAACGCCCGAATAGGCGTGCAACTGCCGGAAGATCCGGAGGAAGGGGGCAGCGGCAATGAATAAAATCGGCGAAAGATTATACAACGGTATTATTAAAGAAAATCCCACGCTGGTGCTGATGCTCGGCATGTGTCCGACGCTTGCGGTTACGACTTCGGCGATCAACGGTCTGGGTATGGGGCTGACGACGACGGTGGTGCTGGCTTTATCCAATGCGATTATTTCCATGCTCCGCAAGATTATTCCCGATAAGGTCCGTATCCCGGCGTTTATCGTGATTATCGCTTCCTTTGTTACGATTGTGGAGCTTTTGCTGGAAGGCTTTATTCCTTCCTTATATAGCGCGCTGGGACTTTACATACCGTTAATTGTCGTAAACTGCATTATCCTTGGGCGCGCGGAAAGCTACGCTTACAAAAATCCTGTGATTCCTTCTTTGTTTGACGGCTTGGGCATGGGGCTTGGCTTTACCTGTTCCCTGACGGTCATCGGTCTGATCAGGGAAATCATCGGTGCGGGAGAGGCGTTTGGGTTCCGGATTATGCCCGAGTCTTATGTACCGGTCAGCATTTTCGTTATGGCGCCGGGTGCGTTTTTTGTCCTTGCCATTCTGGTTGCGATCCAGAACAAAGTCAAGATAGAAGGCGAAAAGAAAGGCAGGGATATGAGCAAAATCGGTTCCGGCTGCAGCGAGGATTGTATGAGCTGCAAAGAATCCGGCTGTTCGGCGCGCAAATTCTATGATAATTCCGCTGTGTCGGAAGCGAAGGCGGAAACAACAGCGGAAGCAGAGGCGGAACCGGAATCCAAGACAAAAGCAGAGGAGGTAAATGCAAATGAGTGAGTTGATTATCATTGCGTTGGGCTCGGCGCTGGTCAATAATGTAGTATTAAGTCAGTTTTTGGGGCTGTGTCCGTTCCTCGGCGTTTCTAAAAAGACCAACACCGCAGCGGGCATGGGAACGGCGGTTATCTTTGTCATTACCCTTGCGTCCTTTGTGGCGGCTGTGATTTATAAGTTTGTGCTGGACCCGCTGGGGCTGGATTACTTAAAGACCATTGTTTTTATTCTGGTCATTGCGGCACTGGTGCAGTTTGTGGAAATGTTTTTAAAGAAATTTATGCCTTCGTTATATGAGGCGCTGGGCGTATATCTTCCTTTGATTACAACAAACTGCGCGGTACTGGGCGTGGCATTAAATAATGTGCAGGATTCCTACGGTATTCTGGAAAGCGTCGTAAACGGCTTTGCGACGGCGGTAGGCTTTACGATTGCCATTGTGATTTTGGCGGGGATCAGAGAAAAAATAGAATATAACGATATCCCGGCGCCTTTTAAGGGAATGCCGATCGTGCTGGTAACCGCAGGCTTGATGGCGATTGCATTTTGCGGCTTTTCGGGTCTGTTATAGGAGGTGTGGCAAATGAATGTAAGCGGAATTTTAATCGCCGCCGCTTTAGTAGGCGGGATCGGACTTTTTATCGGACTGTTTTTGGGCGTTGCGGGTATAAAGTTTAAAGTTGAAGTGGATGAAAAGGAAGAAGCGGTGCTTGCCGCGCTTCCGGGAAATAACTGCGGCGGCTGCGGCTTCGCGGGCTGTTCCGGGTTAGCTGCGGCTATCGCAAAAGGCGAGGCGGAGGTCGGCACCTGTCCGGTGGGCGGCGAGCCCGTAGCGAAAAAAATTGCGGAAATTATGGGCGTGGAAGCGGGCGAAAGCGTCCGTATGGTCGCATTTGTAAAATGCAAGGGCGATTGCGACAAGACAAAGGTGGATTATGATTACAGCGGGGTAACCGACTGCAATATGCTGAGCTTTGTACCAAACGGCGGTCCGAAATCCTGTAACCAGGGGTGCCTCGGATACGGTTCCTGCGTAAAAGCGTGTCCCTTTGACGCGATTCATGTGGTAAACGGCGTGGCGGTCGTGGATAAGGAAGCATGTAAGGCTTGCGGAAAATGTGTGGCGGCTTGTCCGAAGCATTTGATTGAACTGATTCCTTATGCGGCGAAATACGCGGTGGCATGCAGCAATACAGAGAAAGGTCCCGTGACCATGAAGGCTTGCGAGGTGGGCTGTATCGGCTGTACGCTCTGCGCTAAGAATTGTCCGGAAGGGGCGGTTACCATAGAAAACTTCAACGCGCATATCGATCAGGATAAGTGTATCGGCTGCGGCGTCTGCGCCTCCAAATGCCCGAAAAAAGCCATTGTGGAAGTATAAGACGGTAAAAACAGGAAAAACTAGCAAAAAGCGCTGTACCAAAGAGGGGCGGTACGTTGGAAGTCAAATACCCCGATGCAAGCATACGGGGCATCAAGCTAGAAGCGATGCAAGCATCGGGGTATTTGACCCTCGCGGCGTTCGCCAAATGGACGCGCAAGCGCGTCCGCTTGGCTCACTGCCCGCGGGAATAAAAATTGTAAAGGCAGGTAATGATTGGAATGAAAACAGAAAATGTCTGGGAAAAATATAGCGACGCACAGTTGGAGGAATTGGAGGAGCTGAGTGCGTCTTACCGTGCGTTTCTCGACTGTGGGAAAACGGAGCGGGAATGTGTCAGCGAAATTGTAAATCGTATTGAAGAAGAGGGCTATGTGGAGCTTGCCCGGATCAGAAAAGAAGGGAAAGGGCTGAAACCCGGAGACAAGGTATATGCGGTCAATATGGAAAAATCCGTTGTCATGTACCAGATCGGTAAAGCGCCGATAGAAGAAGGTATGAATATCCTGGGCGCGCACATTGATTCTCCGAGATTGGATGTAAAGCAGAATCCGCTCTATGAAGAAGGAGATTTCGCTTATTTTGATACCCATTATTACGGAGGCATCAAGAAATATCAGTGGGTGGCGATTCCCCTTGCCCTGCACGGCGTTATCGTTAAAAAAGACGGTACGACGACCATTGTCAATGTGGGAGAGGAAGAAGACGATCCGGTATTTTTCGTATCCGATCTGTTGGTGCACCTGGCGGCTGAACAGATGGAAAAGAAGGCGAATAAGGTCATCGAAGGGGAAGCGCTGGATATTATCGTGGGAAACAAACCACTAAAAGGAGAGGAAAAGGATAAGATCACGGCGGGCGTTTTGAAACTGTTAAAAGACCAGTATGATATGGAAGAAGGAGATTTTATCTCCGCGGAGCTGGAAATTGTCCCGGCGGGAAAGGCGAAGGAAGCGGGCTTTGACAGAAGCATGGTGCTTGCTTACGGACAGGATGACAGAGTCTGCGCTTACAGCTCTTTGGAAGCGATGCTTGCCGTTAAGAATCCGGAAAGAACCGCCTGCTGTCTGCTGGTGGATAAGGAAGAGATCGGCAGCGTGGGCGCTACGGGAATGCAGTCCAAATTTTTTGAAAATACCTTTGCAGAAATCCTGGATCTGCTGGGGCAATTCAGCGAACTGACGTTAAGAAGGGCGTTAGCCGCTTCCAGAATGCTTTCTTCCGATGTAAGCAGCGCTTTTGACCCGCTGTATGCGGCAAGTTTTGATAAAAAGAACGTCGCTTACCTGGGGCATGGCATGGTGTTCAATAAATTTACGGGTTCCAGAGGAAAATCCGGTTCCAATGACGCCAATGCGGAATACCTTGCCTTTATCAGAAAGGTAATGGACGAAGCGGGAGTTTCCTTCCAGACGGCGGAGCTTGGAAAGGTGGATCTGGGCGGCGGCGGCACGATCGCATATATTCTTTCCCTGTACGGCATGAATGTCATCGACTGCGGCGTGGCGGTGCTCAATATGCACGCGCCCTATGAGGCGACTTCTAAAGCGGATTTATATGAAGCAAAATGCGGCTATGCGGCTTTTTTAACGGCTAAGTAGCAGAAAGGATCATTTTGGCATATGGCAATCGTAACATTAAAAAAAGGAGAGGGCAGAGCCTTAAAAGCCGGCGGGAGCTGGATTTACGATAATGAAATCGATTCCGTAGCAGGTTCCTTTGAAAACGGAGAAATCGTCATCGTCCATGACTTTGACGGTTTTCCTCTGGGAAGGGGATTTATCAATACCCATTCCAAGATCCGCATCCGGATGATGACCCGGAAAAAGGATCAGGAGATCGACGAGGCTTTTATTTACAAAAGAGTAAAGGAAGCGTGGGACTACCGCAAGAAGACGGTGGATACGGGCAGCTGCCGCGTTATTTTCGGGGAAGCGGATTTCCTGCCGGGGCTTGTGGTCGATAAATTTGAGGACGTTTTGGTCATACAATCCCTTGCGCTGGGGATCGACCGGTTAAAACCGGTGATTCTGGAACAGTTAAAGAAGGTGCTTGCCGAAGACGGCATAATGATCCGCGGCATCTATGAAAGAAGCGATGCAAAGGTCAGAAGTCAGGAGGGCATGGAGCAGTACAAGGGCTTTATCGGAGAACCTTTTGACACCAGGGTGCAGATCGTGGAAAACGGCGTAAAATACATAGTAGATGTGAAAGACGGACAAAAGACGGGATTTTTTCTGGATCAGAAATATAACCGTCTTGCCGTGCAAAAGCTTTGCAGGGAGGCAAGGGTGCTGGATTGCTTTACCCATACCGGTTCTTTTGCTTTAAATGCGGGAATAGCCGGGGCAAAGGAAGTAACAGGCGTAGACGCCTCCGGGCTGGCGGTGGAGCAGGCAACGGAAAACGCGGCGTTAAACGGGCTTTCCGACCGCGTCAGGTTTATCTGTGAGGATGTTTTTGATCTGCTTCCGAGGCTGGAGGAGCAGCAGGAAAAATACGATGTGGTCATATTGGACCCTCCTGCATTTACCAAGTCCCGCAGCTCGGTTAAAAATGCGGTAAAGGGCTATCGGGAAATCAATTTAAGGGCGATGAAGTTAGTAAAGGACGGCGGGTATCTTTGCACTTGTTCCTGCTCTCATTTTATGACTTATGAATTGTTTACCCAGACCATCGGGCAGGCGGCAAGAAATGTCCGCAAGCGGCTCAGGCAGGTGGAATACCGCACCCAGGCGCCCGATCACCCCATTCTTTGGGCGGCGGACGAATCTTACTATTTGAAGTTTTATATTTTTCAGGTTTGCGACGAACATTAGACGGCTTTATGGCGTCTTACAGACGCCGGATAAAAATAATACAAAGAGGAGAACCAAAATGAAAAGAGCAATTATAACCGTACTCGGAAAAGACACTGTGGGAATTATCGCGAGAGTCTGCACCTATCTTGCAGATCATCAGGTCAATATTCTGGACATTTCCCAGACGATCGTACAGGATTATTTCAACATGATGATGATTGTCGATATGGGGAAAGCGAGCGTCCCTTTTGACACTGTAGTGGATGAACTGGCAAAGCTGGGCGAGGACATCGGCGTTATGATAAAATGCCAGAGAGAAGACATTTTTGATATGATGCACAGGATTTAACAGACGGCAAAAAGATGGCAAAGAGCCGGTAATCAGACGATTGTCATAGTAACAGGAGAAAAGACATGATTAACTTTTATGAAGTAAACGAAACCAATAAAATGATTGAGAAGGAAAATCTGGATGTGCGTACCATTACGCTCGGCATCAGCCTGTTGGACTGTATCGATTCGGATTTGGAAACGTTAAAGAAAAATATTTATACGAAAATCAAAGAAACCGCAAAGGATCTGGTGGCGACCGGAGAGGAAATCGAAAAAGAATTTGGGATTCCCATTGTCAATAAAAGAATTTCGGTTACCCCGATCGCGCTGGTAGGCGGTTCGGCATGTAAAACTCCCGAGGATTTTGCACAGATCGCAGAGGTGCTGGATCAGGTGGCAAAAGAAGTCGGGGTCAATTTCCTCGGCGGATATTCGGCGCTGGTAGCGAAGGGAATGACCAAGGCGGACGAAATGCTGATCCGTTCCATCCCCCTTGCTTTATCCAGGACGGAGCGCGTCTGCAGCAGCGTAAACTTAGGCTCTACCAAGACCGGAATCAATATGGACGCGGTAAAGCTGATGGGAGAGATTATTAAAGAGACTGCGGAATATACCAAAGACGACGGCTCCATGGGCTGCGCCAAACTCGTTGTATTTTGCAATGCGCCCGACGACAACCCGTTTATGGCAGGCGCTTTTCACGGCGTGACCGAAGCCGATAAGATTATTAACGTCGGCGTTTCCGGTCCCGGAGTTGTCAAGACCGCGCTGGAAAAGGTGCGCGGAGAGAATTTTGAAGTGCTTTGCGAGACGATCAAAAAGACGGCGTTTAAGGTAACCCGTGTGGGACAGCTTGTAGCAAAAGAGGCTTCCCGGATGTTAGGGATTCCTTTCGGTATTATAGATCTTTCGCTGGCGCCGACGCCCGCAATCGGGGACAGTGTAGCCGATATTCTAACCGAAATCGGCGTGGAGCATCCCGGCGCGCCGGGAACGACGGCTGCGCTTGCGTTGTTAAACGATCAGGTCAAAAAGGGCGGCGTCATGGCTTCTTCTTATGTGGGAGGCTTAAGCGGGGCGTTTATTCCGGTCAGTGAGGATCAGGGGATGATCGACGCGGTCAACGCCGGCGCGCTGACGCTGGAAAAACTGGAAGCGATGACCTGCGTATGCAGCGTGGGACTTGATATGATCGCGATTCCCGGCGATACGAAGGCGACGACGATTTCCGGCGTTATTGCCGATGAAATGGCGATCGGTATGGTAAACCAAAAGACGACGGCTGTCCGCATCATTCCCGTAATCGGAAAGGGCGTGGGAGAAACCGTGGAATTTGGCGGACTGTTGGGCTATGCGCCGATTATGCCCGTTAATGGGTTTGCTTGTGATAACTTTGTAAACAGAGGCGGACGGATTCCGGCACCGATCCACAGCTTTAAGAATTAAGGCTGCAAAAACCCGGTATTTGGAGTAAGAAGGATGCAATTAGTTATAGTAACTGCACTGGGAATCGGCGGGGCGACTGTGGTGGGAGCCGTGATAGGGTTTCTGATCCCGTCCTATTCTCAAAAATTAAATGATATTCTGATGGGCTTTGCCGCCGGGATTATGATGGCGGCGGCAGTAGTGGGACTGGTCCTTCCCGCGTTGGAAGGAACCGGAAAAAAAGGGATTCCCATTGTGGGGATCGGTCTGTTATGCGGGGCGCTGTTGTTAAACTTTTTAGACAAGGTAACACCCCACCTGCACCACTTGTCGGGCGTGGATTCCGAGAGCCATCATAACGGAGATATTGATAAGGTCTTATTGTTTGTATTTGCCATCGGTCTGCATAATCTGCCGGAAGGACTTGCCGCAGGGGTATCCTTTGGCGGCGGCAACATCGGCAATGCGATCAGTGTGGCGTTGGGAATTGCTTTACAGAATATTCCGGAGGGGATGATTATCATTTCCCCTATGCTGATGGCGGGGATCAGTAAAAAAAGAACCTTTGTTATTGCTGCGTTTACGGGATTGGTTGAAGTGCTGGGGACTTTTCTGGGCTATGCGGCGACCAGCGTAGCGGCGTCGATCCTGCCTTTCGCCCTCAGTGTGGCAGGGGGAACGATGCTCTATGTCGTCAGCGATGAAATGATACCGGAAACCCACAGCCACGGAAATGAGCTTGCCGCCACCTATGCGCTGATGGCGGGCTTTTTCCTGATGTTAGTCATGGACACCTGTCTGGGATAAAGGCAAACCTTTAGAAGTGTTACCCTTACCTGACAAAAACCTCGTTTTTACGTGGAATTTTCTTCTTTGGGAGGAACATATTCCAGCAGGTCGTTTAAGCCGCAATGAAGTACGTCGCACAAACGTGCGAGCACGTCGATATCCAGTCTGGTGATTTTGTTGTTGCAGTAATTGTTAATCTGCGTCCTCTGCATTTCTGCGCGGTGACTCAGCTTGTTTTTGCTGATCCCCGCGTCTTTGATCAATTCGTCAAGATGTATAACGACCGTACCGTGATTGCTCATACCCGCACCTCCGAGAATGAATGGAAATTCGTACCAATTCTGTTTCTAGTGTACCTTCCCGAAGAGTGAGAAATAAGCTGTAAAAAGTCTTGTCCAAGAAATTACACAATTCGTCAAAAAAACAAGTAATTCGTCAAAAATGTAAAAGGTTACAGTTTCACAAGCTGTCTGCGGTATTCGTCGCGCATACCGGCGTGGTATTTGGTCCCGGCAATACATTCATATACATGGGTAGCGTAAACATCCTGTTCAAACTGCCGTCTGCCCAGAGGATACAGGTTAGCCGCCGCAGAAGTTGTTTTGGTAATGAGCGGTATCGAAGTGTTTTTTTTCAGTTTTTTAGTCAGAGCGGATGCCGCGGAGTTGAAGCCTAAAGCCCTGGCATAAAAGACAATGCCGGATTCCATATATTGTCCGACGTCATCCGCGTAAATGTCCAGCAGAATATGTGACAGGCAGCGGCTGATTCTTGCGTAAGTGATGTCTTTGCTCTTTAAGATATCGCAGAAATCGTCATATTCCTGCATTTGAAAGGTGTCGCGTACCAGTTTGTCGGAAATCGCCCCGGTTACATCCAGATAGTTGCGAAAGCCTTCCTCACGCTCGCGTACCAGCTTGAATTTGAGCATCGAGGAAAAGTCGTCCGTAAAAACGGGAAAAGTCTTGTGAAACGCTTCCGCCATGACGGCATAGGCTTCTTCCGGAAGCTGTGAGCGCACCGCTTCCAGATTGTCCTGCATGGCAAGGGACTGCCTGATGGAAATCGCGGAGCTGAAAGCGTCGGCGAGTTTATAGGAGTGGTAGTCGGAACCGATCCGCATATTGGTATAAGGCTCAATGGCGCTGTTCTGGCGCAGAAGAGCCTTGATATATTCGATTCCCAGGATGTTGTTGGGATAGCCCAGGATCGTATCAAAGGAATTAAAACCCTCCAAAGTTTCGGCGAGGGCGGCGTTGCGGGCAACGGGGAAAGTGCTGCCGTTTTTGATATTGGTCTTTAACGCCTTCCGGTAATCGGAGGATTCGTTTACCAGGGCGCGGGCAATGTTTTTAAGGGGCGTGATGTCCCCGCATTCGCTGCCAAAGCAGATCGAGTCGACGCAGCCCAATTGATTCAAAAGGGCGACGGAGCCCGCTGCAAAATATTCCGCGCTGCCGGTTGCATAGCAGACGGGCAGCTCCAGCACAAGATCGGCGCCGCCTGCAAGAGCCATTTTGGCGCGGCTGTATTTATCGATCAGAGCGGGCGTTCCGCGCTGGGTAAAACTGCCGCTCATAACGACGATGATATAATCCGCGCCGGTCAGCTCCCGCGCCTTTTGTATCTGATATTTATGCCCGTTGTGGAACGGGTTGTATTCCGCGATAATGCCTGTTATTTTCATGGCTGCACACTCCGATTTGTTTTTTCATGGCTCGATACGGGTAACTGTCCGTTTCCGGCAGGAATAAGTTTTCCGGTATCAACAAGAAAAAGATAACACGTTTTAAATTTCCAAACAACCGAATTGATAAAAATTCATAGATTGTTCACTAAATTGTATTGAAATAAGGACAATATTTGGCGTATGGAAAATCTTGTGATTGTGATATGAATGGATTATAATAAAATAAGAGAAGATTGCGAAGGGAGATATGGATCAATGTCATACATAGATTTGATCAAAGAAAAAGCAAAAGCAGATAAGAAAACCATTGTGCTGCCGGAGACAAATGACAAACGCACCCTGATTGCGGCGGCGAATATTTTAAAGGAAGAAATCGCCGATATCATTATGGTCGGCAACCGGGAAAAGATTATGGACGGCGCCCGCTGGCTGGAAGTGGAACTGGACGGCGTGACGGTCATTGATCCCGAGGATTGTGAAAAATTTGATGAATACGTACAATTGCTTTATGAAACGAGAAAGGCTAAGGGAATGACGCTCGAAAAAGCGACGGAAATCCTGAAACAGGATTACCTGACCTTCGGCGTGATTATGGTAAAGGCGAACGATGCGGACGGTATGGTGGCGGGAGCGTGCCATGCGACGGCGGATACTTTAAGACCTGCATTGCAGATTTTGAAAACGGCGCCCGGCGTGAAGCTGGTTTCCGGTTTCTTTATTCTGGACGTGCCCGACTGCGAATACGGTGAAAACGGCACCTTCCTGTTTGCGGACTGCGGCTTGAATCAGGACCCCAATGCGGAAGAGCTGGCGGCAATTGCGGAGAGCAGCGCCAAGAGCTTTAAAAATCTGGTGGGAGCAAAACCGATTATCGCCATGCTTTCCCATTCTACCAAAGGAAGTGCAAAACACGCCCTGGTCGATAAAGTGGTGGAGGCGACAAGAATCGCACAGGAGACTTATCCGAACCTTTGTATAGACGGCGAGCTGCAGGCGGATGCTGCGCTGGTTCCCCATATCGCCAAATCAAAGGCGCCGGGCAGCGAAGTGGCGGGCAAGGCAAACGTACTGGTATTCCCCAATCTGGACTGCGGCAATATTTCTTATAAGCTGGTACAGCGGCTGGGAAAGGCGGAGGCATACGGACCTATGCTTCAGGGAATCGCAAAGCCCGTCAACGATTTGTCCAGAGGCTGTTCCTGGGAGGATATTGTGGGCGTCGTTGCGCTGACCGCGGTACAGGCACAGTTGGTATAGCGTCTGTTATTGATAGGTTACGGAGGTCTCAGGAAAGATGAAAGCGTTTCTTTGTATGGCTTTGGCAGGTCATATATTATGCGGTATTTCCGATTACCTGCTTACTTATGCACCCAACGGAAAGGTTAATCTGTCGGATTTTAAGGACTATGATAAATCTCATGAAGCGTTCCGCGGAATGTCTCTTAAGAATCTTGCATATGCTATGGTTTTGGGCGTTATAGCGATGACGCTGGAGATTTTCGGCTATCTGGCAATTTGTGATTATGTGGAACAATTTTCAAAACCAATCTACATGATTATGTACGCAGCGACGCTGATTATGTTTATATCGCTGTCTCTGCACCAATCATAGGAGCAGTCATGTTTACCGGATTGTTGATACTGATATGATGTCGGAAAGAGAGCGCTATTCAAAAGGGCTGTCGGAGTGATAAAATTTTATCAATCCGGCAGCCCGTGTTTTTCAGGCGGGACGGTGTTATCGGAAAGTCACGAAGCGCCGGATTTTAATTCCAGCACCGCCAGCGCAGATAGAAAGTAGCCCGCAAGATAAAAGCAGAAATAGTACATAAAAAACATGGCGGGCGCGGTTAGGAAAATGAGCGCAACCTGTACGCCGGTTGAAAACAGGATTCCGGCAGGCACAAATTTCTTTTTTACAAGGCATAGAATCATGCAGGCAAAAGCGATGATAAAGGTCGGGATACAATTATAAAAGACCGGATAAAGAACATTGGTCTTTATATTGTTTTCCGTATAATTTCGGCAGGAGAGCAGGTCGATTACCGTATTTCTGACGGTTTCCCCAAAGGGAGCCTGCATGAAATAGTAATTGTTTTTATAATCCTCCCCGTAATAGGTCAGCGTGTAGATCGTTTCTGAGGTCGGCGCCGTGGGATGATTGATCTCATCGGGCACGCAGCCGTTGGTATGCAGGAAGGTCTGCCATCTGTAATACAGGAAATCATCAAAATTGTTGAGGATCAGGCGGATGGAAGCAGCCATAAATTCATTTCGCTGATCTTCGGGCAAAATATCGGGAATGTTCCAATACTGGCTGATATTGCGTACCGAAGGATGGCGGCGCAGCGCCTGTACGTCGATCAGCTCGTTGACCGTCATAATATCGTCGTATGCCGTTTCCCCGCGGATATCATCCTGTGCAAGGATATTTCCCAAAGGATTGATGACAAGGGAAATCGGATACTTATTGCTGCCCTGCAGGGCGATTTTGTTGGGAATATTAAAGCACTGAAAAGAGACCAGGATCACAAGGAAGCAGAGGATAACCTGTTTTAAGCTCTTTTTGTATACAAACTTAACGGCAAGGGGAAGGAACAGCAGCAGATAGATATATTCGCTCCGCCATGCGATGATCAGACCGCAAAGCAGAGAAATCACCAGCAGTTGCTGAAGGGACAGCCGCTGTTTTTTCCAGGCAAAAAGACAGATACACATAATCAGCAGGAAAATCCACCCGACCAATGTGGCGCGCAGGGTAAACAGATTGCCGTCCAGTACGGGCAGCAGGAAACAGACGATGCGGCACAAAATGAGATTCCTGCCCGGATATACGACCTTTAATTCATAAAAGAGATAAGCGTAAATACAGCAGATGATTACAATCTGGAAAAAGGCAATGGAACCCATGGAAGGGAAAAATCTCAGGCAGGCGATATAAAACAGGCTTGTAATTCCCGTCTGAGCGGGAGAAAAGGTCAGGCTGCGGACGGCTTTGAGCACATAAAACTCATCGCCTTTAAAAATCCCCGGCCAGGTACATAATAATAGAAAAAACATCGGAATAAAATAGATCAGAAATTCCTTAAAAAGCCTGAAAAAAGTCTGATTTTTGGTAACGATAAAATAAATAACAAAAAAAATACCGATATAAACGCCGTATCCGAACAGCGCGGACAAAGCAACGGCGGCATACTGCGTCCTGCCCCAGACGATATCCTGTGCAAAAATATTACGGACCTGATTGCGGAGCAAAAAGGCGTGCAGAATATAAAATAGCAGTGCTGCAACGGGAAGCAGCAGGCGGATTTTTTTGAAATTGATCGTTTTCATAAACCTTCTCCTGTTTTCGATTGCCCGCGATATCACAGGATACGCTTGCTCATGCTCATTATAGCACAGAGGATGGAAAAAGTAATTAAAAGAAAAAGGATATATTTTGCATATAACAGAAAAGATAATAGAAAATTAGAAGAAAAGTCCGGAAGAATACTTGTAATCTCTGAATGATTATGCTAAGGTATGAATATAATATAGTTGTAACATGTTACAATTTGGGCTGGTCGTAAGACCCGGGTCCACCAACTGGCGGGTAAGACACCCGCCAATTTTTTTGAAAGGAATTTTCATTGAAAGAATTAAGTGTTTTTATAGATGAATCTGGCGATTTTGGCGAATATGATTATCGCTCTCCTTATTATATTATTTCAATGGTCCTGCATGATCAGCGGACTGATCTATTGGATGAGTTTGTCAGATTGGAGCATGAATTGGGAAATATGGGGCTGATGGGGCATTGTGTACATGCAGGTCCTGTTATCAGACAGGAGGAAGAATATCGATATATGACATTGGAAGAACGTAGGAAAGTGTTAAAAAAAACAATGTCATTTTTGAGGCGTATTCCCGTTATTTGCGAGAGTTTTTACATAGAGAAGAAGCATATTGTTGATTCTGTTGAGGCATCAGCAAAGTTGAGTAAAAAAATTGCCTGTTTTATCAGGGAACATTATAAATTCTTTTTGGATTATGATAAGGTTATAATTTATTATGATAACGGACAAGTTGAAGTAAATAAAATATTGGCGGCGGTTTTTAATACATTGTTGGATAATGTGGAGTTTAGGAAAGTGCTGCCTGCAGAGTACAGATTGTTTCAAGTTGCAGATCTGGTATGCACAATACAACTGATAGATTTAAAAAGAGCCGGCGGTGCGCTGTCAAAATCGGAACGGTTGTTTTTCGGCGATGAAAGAACTTTAAAGAAAAACTATATTAAGCCTGTGCAGTCAAAGAAATTGGTATGATTTGAAAAAACGTAGTTGTAGAATAGACGCTGAAAAAATGGTAAAAAAGTAATTAAAAAAGTTAAGTATCGTTGTTGACAAATACCCGCAAGTTATGTATAATCGTTTGAGTGTGGATAGGAGTATGAAATGTTACTGAACCTGACAGACATCTTATCAAATGAAGGCAAATCAGAAGAAATACCTGTTACTTATGAGGCGGATTATTTTCAATCGGCGCAGGGGCGGTTCAAGGTGCTGCGAAACGGTCCGATTGTCCTGACTTTAAGCAATCAGGGAAAAGGCAAGATGAGCGTGACCGGAGCAGGAGATCTTATGTTCCGGACAAGGTGTGACCGCTGTCTGACCCGAGTTGATGTGACTGTTACAGTTGGTATTGATGAGACAATAGGAACAGAGCAGATTGAAAATCCTGCCGAAGCCGGTAATTATCCTTTTTTAAACGGGTATCAGTTGGATACTGGGGTGCTTATCGGTAATGAAATTTTGATAAACTGGCCTGGTAAAATCTTATGCAAAGAGGATTGCAAAGGTATTTGCCCGAAATGCGGTAAAGATTTGAACCAAGGGGACTGCGGATGCGATACCTTCGTGCCGGACCCCAGAATGGCAGTATTAAAAGATATCTTTAACGCGAATAAGGAGGTGTAACGATGTCTATCTGTCCTAAAAACAAATCTTCTAAAGGTAGAAGAGATAAGAGAAGAGCAAACTGGAAGATGAGCGCTCCTACTTTGGTAAAGTGCAGCAAATGCGGCGCTTTGATGATGCCCCACAGAGTATGTAAATCCTGCGGCGCATACAATAAGAGAGAGATCATCAGCGTAGACTAATATATGATACGAAAATGATACGAGACAAAAAGCTGTCGGCAGCAGACCGGCGGCTTTTTTAAATTTTACTTGCTTTTCAAAGAAAAATAGTGGTAAAATGCTTGATGCAGTAAATTGAATAAAAGAATGACACGATACAGGCAATAGGGAAAAGACGCTGATACGAAACGGTGCGCGGCGATATGGCATGTGTCGTTTTTATTTTTGGCACATGGCTTGCATGTGTCTTTTTTTATGCAAAAAATTGCCGGATTTTTTGATTTTGGAGGTAAAAAAATGAGTGAAACACAAACAAACGACTTTCTTGAAAAGGAAAGACTTGGAAAATTGATGAGAAAATACGCGGTTCCCTGCGTGATTTCCCTGTTGGTGGCGGCGCTTTACAACATTGTTGACCAGATCTTCATTGCCAATGCCGACTATCTGGGGTCTTATGGAAACGCCGCGAATACGGTGGTGTTCCCGCTGACCGTTGTGGCGCTTGCCATTGCGATGATGATCGGAGACGGATGCTGTACCTTTGTCAGTATCAGTCTTGGCGCGAAGGAAAAGGACAATGCCCACAGGGGGATCGGAAGCTCCGTTTTGACCGTTGTGGCGGTCGGAATCGTTCTGATGGCTATTTTTCTGATCTTTCAGGAACCGATTTTAACGATGTTCGGCGCGAGGGTCAACGACGAAACTTTCCGGCTGTCAAAGGAATATTTCTTCTGGATTACTTTGGGGATTCCTTTTTATATGTTCGGACAGGCGATGAACCCGATTATCCGGTCCGACGGCAGCCCCGCTTTTGCAATGGCGACCTTATTGACCGGCGCGGTTTTAAATATTATTTTTGATCCGATCTGTATCTACCTTTTCAAATGGGGAATGATGGGCGCGGCGGTTGCGACGATTTTCGGACAGATCGTATCCGCGCTTATGTCTCTGGCTTATCTGTTTAAAATGAAGGCGGTAAAGATAAACGCGGACAGCTTCCGGTTCCGGTGGAGTCTGATGAAGAAGATTATTCCCATGGGAGTTACCAGCTTTTTGTCCCAGATTTCCATTGTTCTTTCCATGGCGGCGGTACTGAATATGGTAACAAAATACGGCGCGATGGATGAAATTTTCAGTCAGCCGGAATATTCGCAGATTCCCACGGCGGTTGTCGGGATTGTTATGAAGTTTTTCCAGATTATTATTTCCATTTCCGTGGGGCTTGCGGCAGGCTGCATTCCCATTGTGGGTTATAATATCGGAGCCGGCAGAAATGACCGCGTCAGAGGCATGATGAAGCTGTTGCTGACGGCGGAAGCGGCGGTCGGGCTTGTGGCGACCTTAATTTTTATGTTGTTCCCGTATCAGTTGATCGCTATATTCGGCGCGGGAAACGAAAGCGTCTATTATACGGAGTTTGCGGTAAAATGTATCCGTATTTTCCTTTGTATGCTTGTTTTGTCCTGCGTCAATAAGGGGACGTTTATTTTCATGCAGTCCCTCGGAAAGGTAAAACAGTCCACGGCGCTGTCCATGATGCGGGAAATTGTCTTTGGCGTGGGGCTGCCTTTGCTGCTTCCGGTTTTTTGGGGGCTTGACGGCATTTTATATTTCATGCCTGTGGCGGACGTTCTGACCTTTATCGCCTCCGCAATCGTGATTGCGCGGACGAACAAAGAATTAAAGTGCGCGGAAACAAAAACTTACGGCGCGACCGCAATAGAGCCTGCCGCGGAAACGGCAAAGGAAAAGGCTGTGCAAAACGAGACGGCTGCAGCGGTAAACGCCGTGATTACTATCGGGCGCTCCTATGGCGCCGGCGGCAGAAGCGTCGGGAAAGCGGTGGCTAGGCGGCTGGGTATTCCCTATTATGACGCGGCGCTTTTGGAAGAAGCGGCAAAAAACAGCGGACTCGATCAGAAATTTTTGGAAAAGATGGATGAAAAACCGGTATCGTCCAGTCTGCTGTATCAATATGCGGGCTTCACATCCGGGCAGTATACCTTTGTCGAGGATATGGCGAACCGGGCGCAGAAGGAAATTATCGAACAGGTCGCCGCAAAGAGTCCCTGCGTCATCGTGGGAAGACGGGCAGACCGGATCTTAAAGGATCATGGCAGCACATTTTCCGTATTTATTACGGCGTCCCCGGATGCAAGGGGGCAGAGAGTATCGGAAAGAGAGGGCATGTCAAAACAGGAGAGCAGAAAGAAAATCGCAAGGGTCGATAAAGAACGGAGCGCTTATTATAATCAATATTCCAAAGGGAAATGGGGCGATGCGTCCAATTATGACCTCTGCATCGACACGGATAAGCTGGGAATTGACGGAGCGGCGGAGCTGATCGTAGCGGCGCTTCAAAAAAGCAATCCCGCTGAAAGGCGCTAAAATACGGGACTTTCCTAACGGTCGAGCCGCAGGAAGGGCATAATTTGTTGACTTTTTATTTTCCACTTTTTATGATGAGGTTAATCCTGCAGGACAAATCGGATCATAGGAGCGTGAGGATATGGAAAACGAACAAAATAAGAAAACCTTCGGCGCATTTATCAACCGGCGCAGGAAGGAATTGAATATGACCCAGAAGGAATTTGCCGCAAAATTATTTGTGACGGACTCGGCGGTCAGCAAATGGGAAAGAGGACTTGCTTATCCCGATATTACTTTATTACAGAGTATCTGCGAGGTTTTGCAGATCAGCGAAAAAGAATTGCTGTCCGCAAGCGAGGATACGGAAGGGCGCAGGGCGGAGACTCTCGCCAGGAAATATTTGAAGCTGTTACGCAATTACCGGGTATTCTGGTATCTTTTGTACGGATTGACTGCCTTAGCCTGCGGCATCGGCAATCTGGCGGTGCAGCATACGCTGAGTTGGTTTTGGATCGTGGTTGCAGCGGAGCTGATGGCGGCTTCCGTGACCCTTGTGCCGGCTCTGGTGCCGGAGGGCAGGAAAGGGCTGTGCAGCCTTGGCAGTTTTACGGTTTCTTTGTTGTTTTTACTGTTGGTATGCTGCATTTACAGCAGGGGCGCATGGTTCTTAACCGCGGCGGCAAGCGTTCTTTTAGGCATGGGCGTGATTTTCTTAGGACCGGTATTACATGCGCTGCCTCTTCCCGAAAATCTGAAAAATCTGAAATTTTCGATTTATCTGGGAACGGTGCTCTGCCTGTTGTTTATACAGCTTGGCGTAATTTGTGTTTCAACGGGCGGCGATTGGTATCTGACGGCGGTTGCCGGTATCCTGCTTGCAGCGTGGCTGATATTCGGCGCGTTTGTATTGCGGCAGCTTCCCCTGCCGGGAGAATGGAAGAAGCGGAAGGCGCTGTTATATTTTGGCACGGGACTGGTTCTTTTGCTGGCGCTTTACGGCGTGCGCTGTTTTGCAGACGGCGGCGACTGGTTTGTAAGCGCGTCGGTCTGGACCGTTTTCGGAGTATCCGTTGTCATACTGCCGTTTTTATTGGCGAAAGATCAGATTCCTGTAAAACCTTACAGGGCGCTTACCTATCTGGGCTTTGAGTCGGTATTGCTCATTGCCGGCATGGTCTGGGAAGGCGCCGGTAAGGCGGGGCTTTTGAGCGCTGCGCTTTGCCTGCTGTTGCCGTGGGGACTTTTAGGCGTTTTGCGCTATCTGCCCGTCGGGCGGTGGTTCCGCGCGGGAGCGGGACTTTGGTGGACCGGGATTTGGGTCTGGCTGGCGCCATGGATCGGGGACAAAATTTATGTCCTGTGTTATCATTGGAAAAATCAAAACCTGTATTCGCCCTTTCATATCAGAGCGGACTTTAGCAACTGGCAGGATAACGTAACCTGCGCTAATAATGTGCTTTTGCTGGTACTGATCGGAATTTTTGTGGCGGGCGCGGTATGTATGGCGGTTGGAATTTGGAGAAAAAAGACAGGAAAAGATAACATGAATGGCATCTAAGATATACTTGAAAGGGGCAAATAACGCGGTCGGCGTGATGTTGCTCTTTCTTGTGGGATGCGGGTCCAATAAAATCAAAGATGCCGCCTACCTTGGAAGTACCGGAATAGATACCTTTGTATTTGACAAAGACGGTACCTGTACTTATGAGGAGGTTCACGGCTCTGATGTGGATACTTATCAGGGAACATGGGAAGAGACGGACGAAAAGGACACTTATAAAATTATTTTGGAAGGATTGAATATGACACTGTACGGAAAGGCTGACGCCGACGGAGTTATTATGGTTACGTCGGAAAGCAGCCGCTGGGCAAACGAATCCTTTTCCATTGTGGAGTAAAGAAAACGAAATACGACATGCCTTAAAATCAAAATAAGGGACGAATATAAGAGATGACGTAAGGGCTGACGCAAGAATAAAATAACAAAAATGCCAGATATCAAAGGAAACCTTTATAAAAACGCCGGTACTTAATCCGCGTATTTTGCGGATTTACGTACCGCTGCGTTTTTATAGAGCGAGAGCGTGTTTCCGTGATGTCCGGCATTTTTGTTATTTTATTCTTGCGGCAGCCCCTCTACTTGATTTTTCTTCCTGATTCTAGTATATTTATTTAAGTATGGAGGTTTATGCGAAATGGGAGAAATGGTTAAAGTAGCGCTTGATGCAATGGGCGGAGATAACGCGCCCGGAGAAATTGTAAAGGGAGCCGTGGAAGCGGTTCAGGAAAAGGACAACGTAAAAGTATTTTTGCTGGGAAAGGAAGACCTGGTTAAGGCGGAGTTAGCAAAATATACTTATGATGAAAGCAGAATTGAAGTGATACATACGGAGGACGTCATTGAGATGGCGGAAGCTCCCGTCAATGCGATCCGCAAGAAAAAGGATTCTTCGATTGTCAAAGGAATGGCGATGACAAAAGAAGGAAAAGCGGACGCCTTTGTTTCCGCAGGCAGTACCGGGGCGGTGCTGGTAGGAGGAACGGTTTTAGTCGGAAGGATTAAGGGCGTGGAAAGAGCGCCTCTTGCGCCGCTTTTGCCTACCATGAACGGCGTTGTGCTGTTGATCGACTGCGGCGCCAATGTGGATGCAAGACCTTCTCATCTTTTGCAGTTTGCAAAGATGGGTTCTATATATATGGAAAGCGTCATGGGCGTAAAGAATCCCCGGGTGGCGCTGGTAAGCAACGGAACCGAAGAGGAGAAGGGCAACGCGCTGGTTAAGGAAACCCACCCTTTGTTAAAGGACTGCCCGGATATCAATTTTATCGGCAATATTGAAGGAAGGGACATTCCCATGGGCGCGGCGGACGTGGTTGTCTGCGAAGCGTTTACGGGAAATGCGATTTTAAAAACCTACGAAGGCGTCGGCGCGGTGTTGATTAAAAAAATCAAGGGCAGTCTCATGACCAACCTTCGGACCAAGATCGGAGCGCTGTTGATTAAACCCGCCCTGAAAAAGACTCTTGCGGATTTTGACGTTGACAAATACGGCGGAGCGCCGCTTCTTGGGTTAAACGGTCTCGTGGTAAAATCTCACGGCAATTCCAAGGCGGTTGTGATCAAAAACTGTATTTTCCAGTGCGTAACCTTTAAGGAACAAAAGATCAACGAAAAGATAAAAGAAGGACTTGCCCCGGTAAGCGAATAGGAAGGAAGGCATGGCAATGGAATTGGAAGCTTTGCGGGATATTCTGGTAAAAATACTGGGGGTCGCCCCGGACGAAGTAACGCCGGAAGCAACCTTTGAGGGCGATCTGGGCGCCGATTCGCTGGATATGTACCAGGTCTTAATGCAGATGGAAGAAACCTTCGGCATTGAGACGGTTTCCGAGGACGTGAAACAGATTACCTGCGTATCGGAAGCCGTGGAATATATCAAAAAGGCGGAGAATAAAAAGTAAGTTTGAAATAAAGCGAGATGAAGCCCATCCGGGCTTTTTCGTTGTAAGGAAAGCGGCAGGATCATGGTGGCATTAGAAGAACTGGAACAAAAAATCGGATATCGGTTTCATGAGAAAGGATTGCTGCGGCAGGCGCTGACTCACAGCTCTTTTTCCAACGAGCAGAAAATCAACAAATGGAAAAATTACGAGCGGATCGAATTCTTGGGCGACGCGGTGCTGGAGCTTGTCAGCAGCGACTATTTTTACCGGACCTATCCGGAAGAAACTGAAGGGAACCTGACGAAAATGAGGGCGGCTGCGGTCTGCGAGCAGGCGCTTGCCATAACGGCGAGAGAATTAGAGCTGGGAAGTTATATGGTATTCGGAAAGGGCGAGGAGCACAACGGCGGCAGAGAGCGGGATTCGATTATCGCCGACGCGGTGGAGGCGATCATCGGCGCGATTTATTTGGACGGCGGGTTGGATCAGGCGACGGCTTTTATCAGACATTTTGTGCTTAACGATCTGGAAAAGAAAAGATTGTTTTACGACGCCAAGTCTATTTTACAGGAACGGGTCCAGGAAGAAAAGCTCGGCGAGCTGACCTACGAGCTTTTGCGGGAAGAAGGACCGGAGCATGACAAAGTATTTGTCATGGCGGCTCTGCTGGACGGGAAAACCATCGGAACCGGACAGGGAAAGAGCAAAAAAACGGCGCAGCAGCATGCCGCGTACGATGCGCTTTTGAAGCAAAAGGGCATATGAGAGGAAAACTATGTATTTAAAAAGTATCGAAGTTCACGGATTTAAATCCTTTGCCAATAAAATAGTATTTCAGTTTCATCCGGGCATTACGGGCATTGTAGGTCCCAACGGAAGCGGCAAGAGCAACGTCGCCGACGCGGTCCGCTGGGTGTTGGGCGAACAGCGCATCAAACAACTGCGCGGGTCGAGTATGCAGGACGTTATTTTTTCCGGTACGGAGAACCGCAAACCGTT
Organism: uncultured Lachnospiraceae bacterium; assembly: GCA_900542015.1. Taxonomy (GTDB): domain Bacteria; phylum Bacillota; class Clostridia; order Lachnospirales; family Lachnospiraceae; genus UBA2882. Next base: position 133,546 of record UQLY01000006.1, read on the forward strand.
AGGCTATGCTTACGTTGCGATTACGCTGGACAACAGCGATCACTCCCTTGCCATTGATTTTGAAGAGGTTACGGTAGCGAGGCGAATCTATCGTTCCGGCGAGAGCGAATACCTGATTAACGGCGCGCCCTGCAGATTGAAGGACGTCAACGAATTGTTTTACGATACCGGTATCGGTAAAGAGGGCTATTCCATTATCGGACAGGGACAGATTGACAAAATCTTAAGCGGCAAGCCCGAGGAGCGCCGCGAGCTCTTCGACGAGGCAGCGGGCATTGTAAAGTTTAAAAGAAGAAAAGTGACCGCGCAGAAAAAGCTGGAGGACGAAAAGGCGAATATGATCCGCATCAGCGATATTCTGGCGGAGTTGGAAAAGCAGATCGGTCCTTTGGAGAAGCAGTCTGAAAAGGCAAAAATCTATCTGAAGCAGAAAGAGGAATTAAAAACTCTCGATGTGAATATGTTTTTACTGGAGAACGCCCGGCTTAAAGAACAGTTGGACGGCGTGCAGGAAAAATGGAAAATCGCTTCCGACGATCTGAATCAGACCACGGAGCAGTATGAAAATATCAAATCCGAATATGATAAGATTGCACAGGAATTGGAAGAGCTGGAACGAAACATTGAAGAGGAACGCACGGCGCTTTCCGATACCAGCGTGCTGCGCGGCAGGCTGGAGGGACAGATCAACGTCTTAAAGGAACAGATCTTATCGGCGCAGGGCAATGAAGAGCACCTGAAAAACAGACAGGCTTCCTTAAAGGCGCAGATTGCGGGAAAAGATCAGGAAAAAGACGGTATCCTTGCGGGAAAGAAGCAGTTTGACGACGCTCTTGCAAAAATGGAGGAGCAGAAAGCCGAGGCGGTTTCTTTGCTTTCCGGTCTGCAAAGCCGCATGGAGGAACTGAACGAACAGATCGAATCCGGAAAAAATTCCATCATTCAGGCGTTGAATGACAGGGCGGGAATCAAATCCCGCATCAGCAGCTTTGACACGAGGCTGGAGCAGGTGCAGATCCGCAAGGCGGAACTCAATTCCCGTCTGCTCCGGGCAAAATCCGACGAGGCGAAGCAGGAGGAGACCATTACCAGGCTCCAGGACGAGTTTGAGGCGGTCAGTAACGAAATCGGCAGCCTGAATGAAAAGCAGACCGCTTTGGAAGAGAGAAATCATGAGATCACGGACGAGCTTTCCGCGAAGGACCAGAAGCTGCGGGATACGCAGGTATTGTATCACCAGTCCAAGTCCAAGCTGGAGGCGATCAGCAACCTGACCGAGCGTTACGACGGCTACGGCAACAGTATCCGCAAAGTCATGGAACAGAAGGAACACAATAAGGGTATTATCGGCGTTGTTGCGGATATTATCAAAGTGGAAGAAAAATACGAGACGGCGATTGAGACGGCTTTGGGCGGCAATATCCAGAATATCGTAACCGACGATGAAGATACGGCAAAGAAGATGATCGCCTTTTTAAAGAAAAATAAGTTTGGACGCGCGACCTTCCTGCCTTTAACGAGCATTACGAAGCCCCAGGAGTTTAAGACGCCCGGGGTCTTAAAGGAAAAGGGCGTCATCGGCATGGCGGACGAGCTGGTCGATACCAAACCGGAATACCGCAACGTGGCGAAAGCGATGCTGGGACGTATCGTTGTGGTTGATCATGTGGACAACGCGGTGAAAATCGCAAGAAAGTTTGATTACGGTATCCGTATGGTTACCATCGAGGGAGAGCTTTTGGTGCCCGGCGGAGCCATCAGCGGAGGAGCGTTCAAAAATTCCAGCAACCTTTTGGGCAGACGGCGCGAGATGGACGAACTGGAGGCAAAGGTAAAGGGATATCTGAAGGAGATTGACACTCTGCTAGACGATATCGAAAAGACCAAGAGCGAGAGAATGCAGGTAAGGCGCAGTCTCGAAGAAGTAAAGGCGACCCTTCAGGAGCGGTTTATCGCCCAGAATACAGCGCGGCTGAATGTGATTCAGGCGCAGGAAAAGAAAAACGAAACCGGAAAAGGTTATACGCAGTTGAAGGAAGAACAGACGGAGATCGAGCAGCAGCTTACGGAAATCGCCGAAGGCAAGGAAAACGCCGCGGCGGAGCTTGCCGATTCCGAACAGACGGAAAAGGACGTACAGATCAGGATCGCCGAATTTCAAAAAGAATTGGATGAGGTCCGGCTGCAGGAGAGCGAACAGGCTGCAAGAAACGCCGAAATGGACGTGGAGATGGAAAAGGTAATCCAGAAGCAGTCCTTCGAGCAGCAGAATCTGGACCGTATTTTGTCGGAACGCGGCAGATACGAGGAAGAGTTAGCCGAAATCCTGTCCGGTATGGAAAAAACCGCCGGCGATATCGAACAGAAAAAAGCCGATATTGAAGAGATAGAAAAGACCATTGCGGCTTCCCATGACAGCCAGAATGAAAACGAACAAAAGCTGGCGGAAAATACGAAGCGCCGGGAAGAGCTGTCGGCAAAACAGAAGAGCTTCTTTACGGATCGGGAAACGTTGTCGGAGCGTATGACGTCTCTGGACAAAGAGGTATACCGTCTGAACGCCCAGAAAGAACGGCTGGAGGAAAATATCGAATCCCAGATCAACTATATGTGGAACGAATATGAGATTACCCTTTCCGACGCGGCGGCGCTCCGCAATGCGGAAATGACCGATTTAACCGTGATGAAACGGGATGCGGCGGCGATCAAGGATGCGATTAAGCGCCTTGGAGACGTCAATGTCAACGCCATTGAGGATTATAAGAGCGTTATGGAACGTTATACGTTTTTAAAGGGACAGTACGACGATCTGATCGAGGCGGAAAAACAGCTTTTGGGCATTATCGACGAGCTGGACACGGCGATGAGAAAGCAGTTTGAAGAAAAATTTGCCGAGATAACCAGAGAGTTTGACAAAGTATTTAAGGAATTGTTCGGCGGCGGCAAGGGTACGCTGGAGCTGATCGAGGACGAAGATATCCTGGAAGCGGGCATAAGAATCATCGCCCAGCCTCCGGGCAAGAAGCTGCAGAACATGATGCAGTTATCCGGCGGAGAAAAGGCGCTGACGGCGATCGCCCTGTTGTTTGCGATCCAGAATTTAAAGCCTTCGCCGTTCTGTCTGCTGGATGAGATCGAGGCGGCGTTAGACGAATCCAACGTGGGACGTTTTGCCAATTACTTACATAAGCTGACGAAGCATACGCAGTTTATTGTGATTACCCACAGGCGCGGCACGATGGAAAAGGCGGACAGGCTATATGGTATTACCATGCAGGAGAAGGGCGTATCCACACTGGTCAGCGTGGACCTGATCGATAAGGATATCAAATAGAAGAATAATTGCGTGCGTCTGCGAAACGGATATGCGGGAAGCAGAGACAGACAGGAGGTCATGATGTCGGAAGAAAAACTTGGTTTTTTTGGCAGGCTGAAAGCAGGGCTGACGAAGACAAGAAACAATATCGTTCATGGAATCGACAGTGTGTTTAACGGCTTTTCCAATATTGACGAGGATTTTTACGAGGAGCTGGAAGAAATCCTGATTATGGGAGATATCGGCGTCAATGCCACGACGAAGATTATCGAACGGTTAAGGGAACAGGTAAAAGAACAGCATATTAAGGAACCGTCGGAATGTAAGCATCTGCTTATCGAAAGCATCAAGGAGCAGATGCGGGTAGAGAGCACGGCGTATGATTTTGAAACCGAACAGTCGGTGGTGCTGGTCATCGGCGTCAACGGCGTGGGAAAGACGACCTCCGTGGGAAAGCTGGCGGGCAAGCTGAAGGAGCAGGGCAGAAAGGTGCTGTTGGCGGCGGCGGATACCTTCCGCGCGGCGGCGATCGAACAGTTGGAGGAATGGGCGCACAGAGCCGGCGTGGATATTATCTGCGGGAGCGAGGGCGCGGACCCGGCAAGCGTCATTTTTGACGCGGTAAACGCGGCGAAGGCGAGACATGCGGACGTATTGCTGTGCGATACGGCGGGAAGGCTTCACAACAAGAAAAACCTCATGGAGGAGTTAAAAAAGATCAACCGCATTATCGACCGGGAATTTCCCGGCGTCCACCGCGAGAATCTGGTGGTACTGGACGGCACGACAGGGCAGAACGCCCTGAATCAGGCGAGAGAGTTTTCGCAGGTTGCAGATCTGACGGGAATTATTCTGACAAAGCTTGACGGAACCGCAAAGGGCGGCATTGCCGTGGCAATCCAGTCCGAATTGCAGATTCCGGTAAAATATATCGGCGTAGGAGAAAGTATTGAAGATTTGCAGAAGTTTGATGCGGATCAGTTTGTAAACGCATTGTTTGACGTGGCTCCCGATAAAGAGCAGGAAGAAGGCTGAAATGAGTAGTGAAATGTTGACGTTGGAAAAATTTGAAGAGGCTTCGGAAAAAGTAAAGGAGGCGACTTTGCCTACGGAGCTGGTGTATAGCGAGTATCTGAGCAACCAGACCGGCAACAAAGTGTATTTAAAACCCGAAAACATGCAGTTTACGGGCGCTTATAAGGTCAGGGGCGCTTATTATAAGATGAGCACTTTAAGCGAAGAAGAGCGAAAGAAAGGCATTATTACCGCTTCGGCGGGCAATCATGCACAGGGCGTTGCCTACGCTGCGAAACGCTATGGCGCAAAGGCGGTAATCGTCATGCCGACGACAACGCCGTTAATTAAAGTCAACCGTACGAAAGGGTACGGCGCGGAGGTTGTGCTTTACGGAAACGTCTATGACGAAGCGTGTGAAAAGGCGCTGGAGCTTGCAGAGGAACAGGGGTATACCTTTATCCATCCCTTTGATGATCCTGTGGTGGCTACCGGTCAGGGCAGCATCGCCATGGAAATCGTCAAGGAACTTCCTCTGGTGGATTATATTCTGGTGCCCATCGGCGGCGGCGGACTCGCTACAGGAGTATCTACCCTTGCGAAGCTGTTGAATCCCAAGATTAAGGTTATCGGCGTGGAGCCTGCGGGCGCTAACTGTTTACAGGAATCCCTGAAAGCGGGAAAGGTAGTGACGCTGCCAAACGTCAATACCATTGCCGACGGTACGGCGGTAAAAACGCCGGGCGCGAATATTTTCCCGTATTTGCAGAAAAATCTGGACGACATCATTACCGTAGAGGACGAGGAGCTGGTTGTCGCTTTTCTCGATATGGTGGAAAATCACAAAATGATCGTGGAAAATTCCGGTCTGCTGACAGTGGCTGCATTAAAGCATTTGGACGTAAAAAACAAAAAGATTGTTTCAATTTTAAGCGGCGGCAATATGGACGTGATTACCATGTCCTCCGTCGTACAGCAGGGCTTGATTTTCAGAGACAGAATCTTTACGGTATCCGTATTGCTGCCGGATAAGCCGGGCGAGCTTTGCAGGGTTTCCGGCATTATCGCCGAGGCAAGCGGCAACGTCATCAAGCTGGAGCATAACCAGTTTGTTTCCACAAACAGAAACGCGGCGGTGGAGCTTCGGATTACCATGGAGGCGTTTGGCACGGAGCATAAAGAGGAGATTATGAAGGCGCTGGAGGAAAACGGCTATAAGCCGAAGTTAGTCAGGACGAATATCTGACGGAGGCACGGATCTGATCAGCCGTCAAAATATAAAAGACTGAAAAATGTATGGATTTCATAAAAATGGACACCCTTTGTAAAAAAGGAGGTCCATTTTTTATGAAATCAATGATGAGAATTACAGGGGTGCGCGGCAGGGAAATCCTGGATTCCAGGGGAAATCCGACGGTGGAAGCGGAGGTTACCGTCACGGACACCATGACAGGACATTTTTACCGGGGAAGGGCGGCGGTGCCCAGCGGGGCAAGCACCGGGCAGTTTGAGGCGGTGGAGCTTCGGGACGGAGAAACCCGTTATATGGGACTGGGCGTCAGAAATGCGGTGGACAATATCGAAACGAAGATTGCCGACGCAATTATGAATATGAATGCGCTCAATCAGATTGAAATAGACCGGGTATTACAGCACATAGACGGAACGGATAACAAGGGAAATCTGGGAGCGAACGCCATGCTCGCGGTGTCTATGGCGGTGGCGAGAGCGGGAGCAGAGAGCCTGCACATTCCGTTGTACCAATATCTGGGCGGCGTGCATACCAGCCTTTTGCCTGTGCCGATGATGAATATTTTAAACGGCGGAAAGCATGCGGATAACACGGTGGATTTTCAGGAATTTATGATTATGCCCGTCAAGGCGGAGGATTTCGGGGACTGCCTCAGAATATGCGCCGAGGTTTACCACAATTTGAAGCAGATCTGCAAGCAGAAGGGACTGGCGACAGGCGTCGGCGATGAAGGCGGATTCGCCCCCGATCTGCCCGATGCGGAAGCGGTGCTTTCTTTGATTGTGGACGCTATTCAGGCGGCGGGATATACGCCGGGCGAGGATATCAAGATTGCCTTGGATGTTGCTTCCAGCGAGTTGTATGACGAGTCCGACGGCATGTATCATTTTCCGGGAGAGACCGAGAGCCGGAGACGTAAAAACATTGCGGGATCAGGCGACGCGATTCCAAACGGCGCGTATGAGGCAGGCACGACCCAGGAAACGATCGCGGATACCGAAGAGGTCATCCGGGACGCCAACGAAATGATTTCGTATTATGAAGAGCTGATCGGAAAATATCCGATTATTTCCATTGAGGACGGGCTTGCGGAGGACGATTGGGAAGGCTGGAAAGAAATGACCAGACGCCTCGGCGATAAAATACAGCTTGTGGGCGACGATTTGTTTGTGACCAATACAAAGCGTTTGGACGCGGGCATCAAATTAGGCGTCGCAAACGCGATTCTTGTCAAGGTAAATCAGATCGGTACGGTCAGCGAGGCAATGGAAGCGATTGAAATGGCGCATAAAAACGGCTATAAAGCCGTGATCAGCCACCGGAGCGGCGAAACAGAAGACACCTTTATCGCAGACCTGGCGGTGGCGACAAACGCGGGACAGATCAAAACGGGCGCGCCATGCCGGTCGGACCGTGTGGCAAAATACAACCAGCTATTACGCATTCAGGAAGAACTGGGAGAGGTAGCGGAGTATCGCAATCCCTTTCAGAAGCGCTAGAAGGCGAAATCGAAAATACAAAAGAACCGCTCTGGCTTGGATGGTAAAATAAAAGTCTTACATTCTGACCATGGAAATAAAATATCCCGCGACTTCTTCCGGCGTGTGCTCCATTTTTTCAGAGATCCACCACCTGACCGTTTCGGCAAAGCTTCCCGACAGATAGTACAGTTGAAAGGGGACGGGCGCTTCGGAATGAAGGATGCCGGGATATTTTTGAAACATTTCGGAGAGGTATTTTTTGAAATAATCCATAAACAATTCTCCGCTTTCGCAGGAAAGAATGCCTGTGATATCCGTTCGGCTGTCTTGCAGGTGGTATAAAATATGGGTAAGCCTGGCTTTTAAGCCGGAATGATTTCCCGAGAAATCATGCGTTTTTTCACAACTCAGTTCTTCAGAAAAAACATGAGTAAAAATATCCGTACACATTGCTTCCAATAAAGCGTCCTTTGTGTCGAAATGCGCGTAAAAGGTTGTCCGTCCGATGTCAGCCTGATCGATGATGTCCTGAACGGTAATATGGTTATATTTCTTCTTTTCTAACAGGGCGCTTAACGCCTTGAAAATGGCTTCTCTTGTTTTTTTCTGCCGTCTGTCCATAAAAACCTCCCGTACAAATAAAGTAAAATGTTCGCTAACCGATAAAAGCCGTCTTTTGTTTCTTGCTATCGAAAACATACGTCTTTATAATAAATTCATAATAAAACCGTACAAAGTGTTCGTTTATGAATATATTGTATCATATCGGAATAAGGAGGACAAACAGGATGTTAAAAAAGATCAGCGATTTTTTGGCGGGCGTACCAATGACGGTCATAGGCGGCGTCTTTTTGATCATCAGCTTTACGCTTTCGAGGATGGGGATTGACCTGTCGGCAGATCCCGCGTGGATCACGGTAATCATCTGCGGGATACCGCTTTTATATCTGGCGCTATGGAGAATCATTTACAATCCGGGTATCAGCAAGATTTCTTCGGCGCTGCTCATTGTTGTGGCAATGTTTGCCGCCATTGCAATCGGAGATTTATTTGCAGCCGGCGAGGTCGCTTTTATTATGGCGCTTGGCGCGATTTTGGAGGATATGACGACAAACCGTGCGAAAAAGGGATTAAAACAGCTTATGGAGCTGACGCCTTCTAAGGGCAGAAGAATTGTAAACGGCAAAGAGGAAATGATAGCTGCAGAGAAAATTGAAAAAAACGATATACTGCGGATTTTTCCCGGAGAAGCGGTTCCTGTAGACGGCGTACTGATCAAGGGCGCCACTTCGGTGGATCAATCCATTATGACGGGAGAATCGCTGCCGGTGGACAAGGAAGCCGGAGACGAGGTTTATTGCGGAACGATCAATTGCTTTGGGGCGATTGATATCCGGGCGACAAAGGTCGGTAAAGACAGCTCTCTGCAAAAAATGATTCAATTGGTGCGGGAAGCGGAGGATAAAAAAGCGCCTATGGCAAGGATTGCGGACCGTGCTGCAAGCTGGCTGGTACCTCTTGCCGTGTTGATCGCGGTCGCCGCGGGATGTGTTACCGGGGATATTGTCCGCGCCGTTACCGTGCTGGTTGTGTTTTGTCCCTGCGCGTTGGTGCTCGCAACGCCTACCGCGATTATGGCTGCGATCGGTCAGGCGACAAAGCACGGCGTGATTATTAAGTCGGGCGAGGCGCTGGAGAATATGGGGCGCGTGCGTACCATCGCCTTTGACAAGACCGGTACGCTGACCTATGGCAAATTAGAAGTTTGCGACAGGATTCCCTTTGACGGGAAGATCAGCCGGGACGAATTGCTTTCCCTTGCGGCTTGCGCCGAGGCAAAGAGCGAACATCCTTTGGGGAAAGCGATCGTCGCGTACGCCAAAGAAGAAGGCGTCGCTTTTGCGGACTCCGATTCCTTTCGGATGGCAATGGGAAAAGGCGTTTACGCCGAGACGGGTGAACAAAAAATATTTTGCGGAAATGAAAATTTCCTGGAAGAAAACGGCGTTGCCGTAGACGGCGGGGACCGCGCCGAATTGGAGAGACTGCGCGCCCAGGGGAAAGCTACCGTCCTTGTAGCCGTGCCGGACAGGTGTCTTGGCGTGATTGTCTTGTCCGATGTGATTCGTCCAAAAGCAAAGGAGACGGTGCAAACGACGCGCCCGCTTTAAAGACCGCAAACGTCGGCGTGGCAATGGGAAGCATGGGCAGCGATATTGCCGTGGAAGCGGCGGATATTGCCCTGATGAGCGACGATATTTCAAAAATTCCGTACTTAAAAAGACTTTCCGACGCTACCGTCAATACGATTAAATTCAGTATCGGGCTTTCCATGTGTATCAATGCGGCGGCTGTCACATGCTCCGTATTGGGAATCCTGAATCCTACGACCGGCGCTTTGGTGCACAACGCCGGTTCGGTGTTTGTCGTGATGATAGCCGCGTTGCTTTACGAAAGAAAATTCTGACGGCATGTTTCGACGGTGTTGACTTTTTAAGAAAATAGTGTTACATATTGTAATACTGCGATGTCGTTATTTTGCCTTAATCCTTTACCGTAATCTTTTGCGGGAAAGGAACGAAGGCAAAAGCTTTCGGAAAAGAAACGGCAGCGGTTACAGAGGGTAAAAAATGGATGCGGAACAGAAAGTAACGGTAAAAAACAGCATAGGAAGATTGGTTTTTGCAGGGGTATCCGTATTGCTGCAGGTGGGATGGATTTTATTTGCGCTCTTTGCGCTGAACGGATACTTTGCCTGGATAGAGGTGGCAACCCGTGTGATTGCCGTATTGCTGGCGCTGCGTATTTACGGGATGCACACCAATGCGGCGTTAAAGATGCCGTGGATTATTTTGATCCTGACGGTTCCGGTTCTGGGAGTCAGCCTGTATCTGATGATGGGCAAATCGGATCTGACCAAAAAGAAACGGCAGCAGTTTGAAAAAATCCAGGACAGTCTTTCGGGAAAGCTGGTACAGGATACAGAGGTTGCAAGGCGGCTGGAAAAACAGGATCTGGCGATTGCGAACCAGTCCCGCTATATTCAAAATTATGGGAAATATCCCGTTTACCAGAATACGGACATTATTTTTTTCGACGAAGCGGCGGACGGGCTGGAAGCGCAGAAGGAAGCGATCCGCGGTGCGAAGAGCTTCATATTTATGGAATATCATGCCATTGAGGACGCCGAGTCCTTCGGGGCTGTCAGGGATCTACTTGCCGAAAAGGTAAAGGAAGGCGTAGAGGTCCGTATCTTTTACGACGATGTGGGCAGTATAGGATTTATCAACAGGGATTTTATCGGACGGATGGAAAAACTCGGTATTCAGTGCCGCGTGTTCAATCCCGTGCATCCGGTTCTAAATATGTTTATGAACAACAGGGATCACAGGAAAATCACGGTGATAGACGGAGAGACCGGCTTTACCGGAGGCTACAATCTGGCGGATGAGTATTTTAATCTGACGCATCCTTACGGCTATTGGAAGGATACGGGCGTGCAGATAAAGGGCGACGCGGTAAGAAGCCTGACCGTTATGTTTTTTGAAATGTGGAACGTCATCAAAAAGACCGACGACGACTACGACAGATATCTGCCAAAAATCTCATATCAGGCGGTAGAATCCGGATATGTGCAGCCCTATGCGGATTCTCCTCTGGACGAAGAGCATGTAGGGGAAAATGTCTATCTGAATTTGATTAAAAACGCAAAGAGATATATTTATTTTATGACTCCGTATCTGATTATTACGGATGAAATGAACCGGGAACTGGGGCTTGCGGCAAAGCGCGGCGTGGACGTGCGGATTGTGACGCCGGGAATCCCGGATAAAAAGCTGGTTTACCGGATTACCCGTTCTTATTATGCGGGACTGGTCAGACGCGGCGTCCGGATCTATGAATATACGCCCGGCTTTTGCCATGGGAAACAATGCGTATGCGACGATGAGGCGGCGACGGTGGGAACGATCAATCTGGATTATCGCAGCCTTTATTTTCATTTTGAAAACGGGGTATATTTCTATGACTGCCGCGCCGTAAAAGAAGTAAAAAAAGATTTTGACCGGGTATTGCCGGTTTGCAGCGAAGTGACGGAAAAGTATCGTACGGGAAGATCCGCCATGCTGCGGATAGGACAGTGCATCTTGAGGCTGTTTGCTCCGCTGCTGTAAAATGCGGCATACGGATAAGGAGCAAATATGTTATCGAAAAAAGAGTTTTATAAAATGGTTATTTCCATGGTCATTCCCATAGCGTTGCAGAATTTGATCAACGTGGGTGTGCAGGCGGCTGACGTGCTGATGCTCGGAAAGGTGTCGGAAACCGTCCTGTCGGCGTCGTCCCTGGGCGGTCAGATTTCCTATATTATGACCCTGATTTTCTTTGGCATCACATCGGGCGCGACGGTGCTGACGGCTCAGTATTGGGGCAAGCAGGACGTTACAGCCATTGAGAAAATTTTGGGAATCGCCTTAAAGGCGGCGATTGTTGTCAGCGTGGTATTTGTGATCGCGGCAATCACGGTGCCGGAATATCTGATGCGGATCTATACCTCGGAGCCGGACGTTATGGCTGAAGGCGTGAAATATCTGCGGATCGTCTGCATATCCTATGTACTGATGGCAATCAGCATGGTCTATTTAAACGTCATGAAGAGCATGGAACGGGTCGTCATTGCCACCGTGTGCTACGGTATTTCTTTTCTGACAAATGTATTGATCAACGCACTGTTGATCTTCGGCATCGGTCCTTTTCCCCAAATGGGCATTATGGGCGCCGCCATCGGAACCGTGTGCGCCAGGGCGGTAGAAGTGCTGATTATTTGTATTTATGCGGCGGGGAAAGAAGTGCCTATCCGCTTTCGGTGGCGTTATTTCCTTCACATGGATAAGATTTTGCTGAAGGATTTTATCGTATTTTCCATGCCCGTAGTGCTGAACGAACTGATGTGGGGGCTGGGGACTTCCATGAATACGGCGATTATGGGGCATCTTGGAAAATCGGTAGTGGCTGCCAATTCCGTAGCGCAGGTTGTCAGACAGCTCGTTACGGTCGTAAGCTTCGGCATCGCGTCCGTTGCGGCGATCGTCATAGGCAAAACGATCGGGCAGGGAGAAATGAAGGCGGCGAAGGTATACGGAGGCTATTTGATCAGGCTGACTGTCGCGGTAAGCCTGGTGGGAGCCGGAATCGTGCTTTTGCTGCGCCCGGTTTTAATCAGTCAGATGGAACTGACAAAACAGGCGCAGGGCTATCTTTCCATGATGATGTACGTTATGAGCTATTTCGTCATCTGCCAGGGATATAATACGACGATGATCGTAGGAATTTTCAGAGGCGGAGGAGATACCAAATTCGGGCTGATCATGGACGTGAGCACCATGTGGGGATGTTCAATTATTATCGGCGCCCTCGCAGCCTTTGTATGGAAACTGCCGATTACCATCGTATATATGATCTTATTAAGCGACGAGGTAATTAAAATCCCTCTGTCCACATGGCGCTATAAACAGGGAAAATGGTTAAGGAACGTAACCCGGTAAAGGAAATATTTTGAGAAATGGTGTTGACAAACAGGATGGGATATCATATACTATAGAAAAGTAAATGAAAGCCATTCTCATTTAAAAAGGGGTGAAACGATATGGGAACTGTTGTAGTAGGAGCCATATTGGTTTTGGTTGTCGCCGCTGTGATAAGCAGTATGGTGCGCGACAAGAAATCAGGTAAGTCATTACAGTGCGGGTGCGATTGTAAAAATTGCAGTCATCACTGTGGACAATAAATTGAATGCCATAATCCATGAAAAAAACCGCTGCGGGGAAGAGATTGCTCCGCAGCGGTTTTTTCATTGACATTTTTCGACTTTCGGGGTATGCTTTTCTGAAAAATAAAAGACAGAGGCATGTTATGAAAAAAGAATACGGGCTTGCGATGACGGCGGTAATTATGTGGGCTACTTTATCGCCGGTAACCAAAATGGTATTAGAGGTACTTCCCAATATGGAAGTGTTGTGTATCGGCAGCCTTGTGGCGTTTTTATTTCTGCTGGGGCTGAATCTGGTCAGGGGAGCGCTTAAAGGGCTGAAGGAGTGGAAGGCAAAGGATTACGGGACGGTGTGTCTGCTTGGCTTTGTGGGGCTGTTTTTGTATTCGGCGCTGTATTATTACGGCATTTCCGTGATGCCCGCCCAGGACGCCTGCATTATCAATTATCTCTGGCCGCTGATGATCGTTATTTTTTCAATATTTGTGTTAAAGGAGAAAATGACGTTCAGAAAGGGCGTGGCGATTGTCCTTTCTTTTCTGGGCGTGGCGCTGGTGGCAACCAAAGGCGATCTGATCGGAACGGATACGGCGAACCTGAAGGGGATTTTGAGCTGTGTCTTAGCCGCCGTCTGTTACGGTGCGTTTTCCGTCTATAACAAAAAGAAAGCCTATGACCAGAACCTAAGCATGATGTTCTTTTTCTTAGTCAGCGCCGTTTGCGCCGGCGTATTGTCCCTCGCTACAGAGGAAGCGGCGGCAATCGGACCCGGACAGTTTGCGGGAATCCTCTGGATCGGTATTTTTGTCAATGCGATCGGCTATTTAAGCTGGTGCCTCGCCCTAAACGGAGGGGAGACGGCGAAAATATCCAACCTTGCTTATCTGACGCCGTTTCTTGCCATGCTGTTGTCCCATTTTTTACTGGGAGAGGCGTTAAATTTGTGGTCCCTTTCCGGGCTTGTGCTGATCATCGGAGGTATTTTTGTACAGATGGCGCCGGCGAAAAAGAAAGTATGAACAAACATGGAGAACAATCATGGAGTATACCTATCCCGATTATTATGAAGAATTTCATTGCGCGGCGGACCGGTGTCCCGACACCTGCTGCGCCGGATGGCAGATCTGTATCGACAAAAAGAGTCTGAAAAAGTATTTGCGCCTGAAAGGACCTTTCGGAAACCGGCTGAAAAATTCCATCGACAGGAAGGAGTCGTGCTTTTACCGTTATCAGGATCGCTGCGCGCTTTTAAACGACGGGAACCTGTGCGATATCTGTCTGGAGATCGGGGAGGAATATCTTTGCAAAACCTGCGCCGAATATCCGAGGCATACGGAGGAATATGAAAACGTCCGGGAAGTATCGCTGTCCCTTTCCTGCCCGGAGGCTGCCACAATCATGTTAAGCCGCCGCGGGAAAACGGAATTTGTGACGCAGGTCAGGGAGGAAAAGGAGGAAAACGATAAGGACTTTGATTTCTTCCTCTATACAAAACTGTCGGATATGAGAAAGATGATTTTCGACATCATACAAAACAGAGAGTTATCTATGGCTAACAGAATGGCTGTTGCCGCGGCGACGGTTCACGATCTCCAAAGAAGAATTTCTTCCGAAAGACTGTGCGATATAGACGCGATGCTGGAACGCTTTCAGAGCTGGGCGTTTACGGACCGGGCGCTGCAAAAGCTGGCGGCATACGGGAACGATCCGGAAAGAAGGTATGAGCTGATTCAGGAAATGATCATGACGCTCCACGAGTTGGAACGGCTGCAGGATACCTGGCGGGGAGAACTGTGGAACGATGAGTGGCTTTTATACGGGTCGATGACGAAGGAACAGTATATCCGGCGCAGGAAGGCGTTTTTAAAAGGAAATCCGGAATGGGAGATCCAAAAGGAACAATTGCTAGTGTATTTTGTCTACACCTATTTTTGCGGCGCGGTCTACGACGGGGAGGCATACCGCAAATTAAAAATGTGCGAAGTACATATCCTGCTTTTGGAAGAATTGCTGTTTGCCCTCTGGCTGCGGGAGGACCGTTCCCTGCCCAGGGAAAAAATGCTGCGCGTCGTTTACCGCTATGCGAGGGAAGTGGAGCATTCCGACTGGAACCTGGAGTATATGGAACAGGTGGTCGGAAGAAGGAGTACCTTTTCTCTTACCAATATGCTGACGGTAATCCTGAGCGGTTAGTCATGAACGGCGGCAGGACCGTCCGGTTATAACCGGTCATGTATAAATTGTACTGAAAAGAGTGGAAAAATATTTAATTTTCGGTAAAAAGATACATTGAGAAAAAATCGGGCAGACTATATAATAAGTGCAGTTAGTCAGGTTAGAAGGAGGTAACTGATATGACCTACGAAGAAATCGTTGCTTATGCTAAAAAGAAAATAGCTGATGCAGATGTAAGCGGTCACAAAGGACATCTTGCCGTACAGGTAAATATTACAGGGGAAGGCGAAGGCGCGTTTTATGTCGAATTAAACGACGATACCGTCGCGGTGGAGCCGTATGAATATTTTGATAGAGATGCAATCCTGATCGCATCCGCAGATGTTTTCAAAGATATTGTGGACGGCAAAAAAGACGCTGTAGCCGCTTATCTGACAGGCGGATTAAAGGTAGAAGGAAGCCTGGAGAAGGCAAAGGAATTCGGCAATATTTTAAAGAACAAAAAGAAAAAAGTCGTTAAGAAAGCGCCTGCGAAGACGGTAAAAACAGCGAAAAAGGCTGTGGAAAAAGCAGTAGAAAAAGCACCCGCAGCTACAGCGGATGCAGCTAAGACCACAAAGACCGCCGCTAAAAAAGCTACGGAAGCGACAAAAAAAGCCGCGGTAGCGACCGCGAAAAAAGTCGTTGCAAAAAAAGACGCACAAACAAAATAAAACATAATATTATTTTTTTCAAGAAAAGTGTTGCACCCGGATTTTTCCCGGTGCAACATTTTTTGCGTGTAAAAGAACTATATTAGTAAATAAGCCGACAGCAAAGTGCGAACTATTTTGCACAACTTGGGAAAGAATAGCGAAAGGTAAAAAATTCTGCGATAAGTAAGACTTGAATCATAAAAAGTCCTTTTGCTATAATCCATGTCAAAAGAATGGAGGGATTGACATGGAACAACGAAACGTTGTCAATACCAAAGATGAAGAGAGCGTATACAAAATGCTCCAAAGCTTACTCAGTCAGAACAAGGAATTTCAGATTATGATTTCCGTACCGTCTTCGGGAAAAGGCGAAGACGTGACGGTAATTTCCCCGAAGGCGGAGGAAGAAACGGCTGCGAAACGGGATCTGGAAAAGGACGTTACGGACATGATCCACGAGCTGGGCGTGCCGGCGCATATTAAAGGCTACCAATACCTGCGAGAAGCGATTATGATGTCGGTGGAGGATATGGATATGCTCAATTCCATTACCAAGGTGCTGTATCCGACCATCGCCAAAAAATTCCAGACGACGCCGAGCCGTGTGGAAAGAGCGATCCGCCATGCGATCGAAGTGGCATGGAGCAGGGGAAGGATGGAAACGTTAGACGCGCTGTTCGGATACACGATCAATACCGGAAAGGGAAAACCCACCAATTCCGAATTTATTGCGCTGATCGCCGACAAAATCAGGCTGTTATACAGAAATTAAGACTTTTAAATTAACCTGCGGCATGGTATAATGTGGCAGAGGACAGAATGCGGGAAACGGCTGTCCGGATCAGGTTAATTGGAGGGATATCATGAAAAACATACTGTTTGTAGCGTCGGAAGGGGTTCCGTTTATTAAAACAGGAGGTTTGGCGGATGTTGTCGGATCTCTGCCGAAATGTATAGATAAGAAATATTTTGATGTCAGGGTTATGATACCCAAATATTCCTGTATCAAACAGGAATTGAAAGATAAGATGAAATACAGAACGCACTTCTATATGGATTTCAATTGGAAGAGCGAGTATGTTGGTATTTTAGAAGCAAAGGTAGACGGCATTACTTACTATTTTATCGATAATGAATCCATGTTTACGGGATTTAAGATATACAGCGACAATGTGATCGAGGAGATCACGAAGTTTTCATTTTTCAGCAAGGCGGCGTTATCCGCTCTGCCGTTAATCGGGTTCAGACCGGATGTGATCCACTGCCATGACTGGCAGACCGGACTGGTTCCCGTTTATTTAAAAGAACGTTTTCAGGGAAATGATTTCTTTAAGGGCATCAAATCCGTTATGACGATTCACAACCTGAAATTCCAGGGAAAATGGGACGTCAATACAGTTAAGAGCATTACCGGACTTCCGGATTATTTCTTTACGCCGGATAAGCTGGAAGCATATAAGGACGCCAACCTGTTAAAGGGCGGTATCGTATATGCCGATGCCGTGACGACCGTTTCCCCTACATATGCGGAAGAAATCAAGACGCCGTTTTACGGCGAGGGACTGGACGGCTTGCTGAACGCAAGGGCAAATTCCCTGCGGGGCATTATCAACGGGATTGACTACGACGAGTTCAATCCGGAGACGGATAAGAATATCGTAAGCCCTTATAACGCGGCGAATTTCCGCAAAGAAAAGGTAAAAAATAAGAGAGCACTTCAGGCTGAGCTGGGGTTGGAGCAGGACGATAAAAAGTTTATGATCGGTATTGTATCGAGACTCACGGATCAAAAAGGCTTTGACCTGATTGCATATATTATGGATGAGCTTTGCCAGGAGGACGTACAGATCGTTGTACTTGGCACCGGCGAAGAACGTTATGAAAATATGTTCCGCCATTTTGACTGGAAGTACAATCAAAAGGTATCCGCTAATATTTATTATTCGGACGCGCTGTCCCATAAGATTTATGCGGCGAGCGACGCATTTTTAATGCCGTCCCTGTTCGAGCCGTGTGGACTCAGCCAGTTGATGGCGCTGCGTTACGGTACGATCCCGATTGTCAGGGAGACGGGCGGTTTAAAGGATACCGTGGAGCCCTATAACGAGTACGAGAGTACGGGAACCGGTTTCAGCTTCCGCAATTACAACGCCCATGAAATGCTTGCGGCGATCCGTTACGCGAAATATGTATTTTATCAGAAAAAGCGTGAATGGAACAAGATGATCGACCGGGCGATGGCGGCGGATTTCTCGTGGCATGTATCGGCAAAGAATTATCAGGAAATGTACGATTGGCTGATTGGTTAGACAAAAACAGCAAATCAGGGGGTTGTTGCACGAACTGGATTTGTCAAGTCAGATATCACGGAAACACACTTGATATCTGACGAATCCGGTTTGTGGGACAGCCCCTTTTTGAAAGGAAATAGCATGGCTTTTGACGGAATTACAATAGCGGCTCTGACGGAGGAGCTGAAACGGACTCTGGAGGGCGGCAGAATTTATAAAATCGCCCAGCCCGAGAAGGACGAATTGCTGTTGACGATAAAAAATAACGGAGCGCAGTATCGTCTGCTGATTTGTGCGGACGCCTCTCTCCCCCTTTTATATTTGACGAAGGACAATAAAAAAAGTCCCATGAATGCGCCGAATTTTTGTATGCTTCTTCGCAAACATATTCAAAATGCGAGAATCCTGTCGGTTACGCAGCCCGGACTGGAAAGGGTCGTCCATATGGAGTTAGAGCACCTCAACGAGATGGGAGATCTTTGCAGGAAAATTTTGACCGTCGAGCTGATGGGAAAATACAGCAATATCATTTTCCGGGACGGCGATAAAATCATCGACAGCATGAAACATATTTCGACGGCGGTCAGCAGCGTCCGGGAGGTGCTTCCGGGCAGGACGTATTTTATTCCGGGGGCGGATCAAAAACTGGATCTGCTTTCTTTGCAGGAAGGGAACATGCCGGATGCAGGATTTTACAGCCGCATGGAGGAAAACAGCGTCGCGGCAAGCCGGTTTTTATATCAGAATTATACCGGGCTTTCCCCGATTATGGCGGCGGAGCTCTGCTATGAAGCGGGCGTAGACGCGGATAAGCCCACAAACGCACTGACGGCGGAGGAAAAGGATTACCTGTACCGGGCGCTGGAGGAGCTGGGAACAAAAATCCGCAAAAAGGAGTTTTCGCCCCATATTGTCTATGAAGGAAACGAGCCGAAGGAATTTGGCGTATTTTCCTATCGGATTTTCCCGGGAGCGAAGGTTAAGGAGTTTGATTCGGTTTCCGAGCTGTTAAAGCAATATTATGAAGAAAAGAGCGCCGTAACGCGTATCCGGCAAAAGTCCGCGGACTTGCGTAAAATCGTACAGACCGCCCTGGAACGGAGCAGCAAAAAGCTGGATCTGCAGCAAAAGCAGCTCAAGGATACGGATAAAAGAGAAAAATATAAGGTATACGGCGAATTGCTGCATACTTACGGCTATGAGGCGAAGGAAGGCGACAAATCCCTGACGGTTACGAATTATTACGACGGGAAGGAATTGTGCATACCGCTGGATGCAGAGCTGACGCCCCTTGAAAATGCCGCAAAATATTTTGACCGGTACGGTAAATTGAAAAGAACCTACGAGGCGCTAAACGTTTTGACCAAGGAAACGCAGGAAGAGGTGCATTATCTGGAAACCGTTATGATGGCGTTAGACCTGGCGAAAGAGGAAGAGGACCTTTTGCAGATCAGGGAAGAACTGGTAAAAAGCGGCTATATCAAGAAAAAAGGAAGCGGGAAAAAAGAGAAGCTTGTAAGCAGACCGCTCCATTATATCAGCAGCGACGGCTTTCATATGTATGTAGGGAAAAACAATTACCAGAATGAGGAAATCACGTTCCAGCTTGCCGAGGGAGGGGACTGGTGGTTCCATGCCAAAGGAATGCCGGGCTCCCATGTGATTGTAAAGTGCAAGGGGGCGGACCTGCCCGACCGAACCTTTGAGGAAGCGGCGAGACTGGCGGCGCATTATTCCCGGGGCGGCGCCCAAGGCAAGGTAGAGGTTGACTATATTCAAAAAAAGCATGTAAAAAAGCCCGGCGGGGCAAAGCCGGGATTCGTCGTCTACTATACCAATTATTCCATGGTCATCGATACGGATATTTCGGGGATCGCCATGGCGGAATCGTAGGGAAAATACAGGGGAGCGTATAAACAGAATCACAGGCAAGCGATTCTTGACGGTTTTCCCCATGTGATTTATAATAATTAGAAGTGTGCGGCAAAAGAAAAAAGGAAATGGGGTCGCAAACGGATTAGAGGGTTATATATGATAAAAAGTATGACAGGCTTTGGCAGAGCGGAGGTATCCTTTGGTCAGCGTAAATTTACGGTTGAGATCAAAGCGGTCAACCACCGTTATCTGGACGTATCGATTAAGATGCCCAAGAAACTGAATTTTTTTGAGGCGTCTATCCGCAACCTTTTAAAGGAATATATGCAAAGGGGCAAGGTGGATCTTTATATTACTTATGAAGATCTTTCCGAACAGACCGTCAGCGTCAAATACCACGAGGACGTGGCGGCTTCTTATCTTTGCTATTTAAGGAAGATGGCGGAACAATTCGGGCTGGAGGACGACATAAGAGTATCCAACCTGTCCAGATATCCGGAAGTGCTCACGATGGAAGAACAGGAAATAGACGAAGAAGGCATCTGGAAAGATCTGGAAAAGGCGCTTCGCCTTGCGTCGGAGGCATTTGTGGAATCCCGGGTCAAAGAGGGAGAGAATCTCAAAAACGACCTTTGCTGCAAATTGGACGGTATGCTGTCCCATGTGGCATATATTGAAGAAAATTCGCCCAAAATCATTGACGAATACAAACAGAAGCTCCAAAATAAGGTCCATGAGCTGTTGGAAGACAACCGTATTGACGAAAGCAGGCTCTTGATGGAGGTTACGCTTTTTGCGGATAAGATCTGTGTGGATGAGGAAATCGTCCGTCTGAAGAGCCATATCGAAATGGTAAAAAATACCTTGATCGAGGGCGGAAGCGTCGGACGGAAATTGGACTTTATCGTTCAGGAAATGAACCGGGAAGCGAATACGATTTTATCCAAATCGACGGATTTGGAAATTTCCAACAGAGGGATAGAGCTAAAAACCGAGATTGAAAAGGTAAGAGAACAGATTCAGAATATAGAATAGGAGCAGCATGAATACTTTGATTCATATCGGATTTGGAAATATTGTCAATAAGGATAAAATCATCGCCATTGTCAGCCCGGACTCGGCTCCGATCAAGCGGCTGGTGCAGCACGCTAAGGAAGACGGCAGCGTGGTGGACGCGACCCAGGGGCGCAGGACGAAATCGGTTATACTGATGGAAAACAACAAAGTGGTGTTGTCGGCGCTGATGCCGGAAACAATTGCGGGAAGGGCAGGCGCGAGAGAAAAATCCGAAGGAGCGGAGCATGAATAAAACAGGAGTATTGATGATTGTGTCGGGGTTTTCCGGCGCGGGGAAAGGGACGTTAATGAAGCGGCTGTTGGAAAGCCATGACAATTACGCCCTGAGCATTTCCATGACCACCAGAGCGCCCAGACCCGGAGAGGAACACGGCAGACATTATTTTTTCGTCACTAAGGACGAATTTGAACAGAACATTGAAGCTGACGGACTGTTGGAATACGCGCAGTACTGCGGCAATTATTACGGGACGCCGAGAGCCTATGTGGAGAGGTGTCTGCAGGAAGGCAAGGACGTGATTTTGGAAATCGAGATCCAGGGCGCCTTAAAGATCAAAAAGAAATTTCCCGAAGCGGTTCTCGTATTTGTGACGCCGCCAAGCGCCGGAGAATTGAAAAAACGTCTGGTGGGGCGCGGCACCGAGACAAGCGATGTGATTAACAGCCGCCTGTCCAGGGCGGTAGAGGAAGCCCGGGGAATAGAAAACTACGATTATATTGTGATCAATGATGATCTGGACCGCTGCATGGAGGACATTCACGCAATCGCGAAAGCGTCCCGCTGCAAAGCGGACCAATCAATTTTAACCATAAAAGAGATCAGTCAGGAATTGAGTATGTTGTCGAAAGGAGAAGAAACATGATACATCCATCTTATTCAGATTTAATGAAGGTAGTCAACAGTGAGGTTGAGCCCGGCGAGGCAAAGGTAGTCAACAGCCGTTATTCTATCGTTATGGCGACCAGCAAAAGGGCGAGACAGATTATCGACGGAGAAGAGCCCCTTGTGGACGGAGAGGGCAGAAAGCCTTTATCTATTGCCATTGACGAATTGAATCAGGGCAAAATCAAGATTTTAGGCGACGAAGAAGTGGAAGAATAAAGAGTAAAACGGATTGATGAAAATTGTTTTTATTTCGTTAGGCTGTGATAAAAATCTGGTGGATACCGAAATGATGCTGGGAATCCTTTCCGAAAAAGGATATTCCTTTACGGACGACGAGGACGATGCGGATATCGCGGTGGTCAACACCTGTTGTTTTATCAATGACGCAAAGGAAGAGAGCATCAACAGCCTGATCGCTTTAGGAGAAAAGAAAAAAGAAGGAAAGCTGCAGGGGCTGATCGCCACGGGCTGCCTTGCCCAGAGATATGCGAAAGAAATCCGGGAGGAGATTCCCGAGGTGGACGCTATCGTGGGCACCAACGCCTTTGACCGGATCGCGGAAGCGGTGGAGGAGGTCGCGGCAAAGCATTGTCCCGATTTTATGGAGGATATCAACGCCGTACCCGTTTCCGGGAAAAAGAGGCTTGTGACCACAGGCGGGCATTATGCTTATTTAAAAATTGCCGAAGGATGCGACAAACACTGTACCTATTGCATTATTCCAAAGGTGCGCGGCAATTACCGAAGCGTTCCCATGGAAACTCTGCTTGAAGAAGCTAAGGCGCTTGCACAGGGCGGCGTTAAGGAACTGATTCTTGTGGCGCAGGAAACCACCGTTTACGGCGCGGACCTCTACGGAGAAAAGAGGCTGCCCCGGCTGTTGAGAGAACTTTGTAAAATACCGGGACTGTACTGGATCAGAATCCTGTATTGTTATCCCGAGGAGATGACGGACGATCTGATTTCCGTGATCAAAGAAGAAAAGAAAATCTGCCATTATCTGGATATTCCTATTCAGCACGCAAGCGATACCATATTAAAAAGGATGGGCAGAAGGACCTCCAATGAGGATCTGAGAGCCATTATCGGTCGGCTGAGAAAAGAAATTCCGGATATCTGCCTGCGGACGACCCTGATTACGGGATTTCCCGGCGAAACCGAAGAGGATCACGAGACAGTTATGGCTTTTGTGGACGAAATGGAGTTTGACAGGCTCGGAGTCTTTACCTATTCCGCAGAAGAAAATACCCCGGCGGCGGAATTTCCGGATCAGATTGACGAGGAAGTAAAAAAGGAACGTCAGGCGGAAATCATGGAGCTGCAGCAGGAAATCGCCTTTGAGAAAGCGGAGGAAATGACTGGCAGAGAGCTTTATGTGATGATAGAAGGAAAGGTTGCCGACGAAAACGCCTATGTGGGCAGGACCTATCGGGACGCGCCGAACGTGGACGGACTGGTTTTTATCAATACGGATGAGGAACTGTTAAGCGGCGACTTTGTCAAAGTGAGAATAACCGCTTCTTATGAATACGATTTGATTGGAGAACTGGTAAAATGAATTTACCCAATAAGCTGACATTATCAAGAGTGATTATGGTGCCGTTCTTTGTGGCTTTTTTGCTTCTGACACCAAAGTTTTCTTATTTTAAATGGATTGCGCTTGCCATTTTTATTGTGGCGAGCCTGACGGATCTTCTGGACGGAAAGATCGCCAGAAAATACAATCTGATTACCAATTTCGGGAAGTTTATGGACCCGCTGGCGGATAAGCTGTTAGTCTGCTCTGCGTTGATCGGGCTGTCTTCCCTCGGCGTGATCCCGGGATGGATCACAATCGTCATTATCGCAAGAGAATTTATTATCAGCGGTTTCCGGCTGATTGCCGCCGAAAAAGGCGTTGTCATTGCGGCAAGTATGTGGGGCAAATGGAAAACGACTTTTCAGATGATTATGCTGTGTTTGCAGATGGTAACGATGGACTGGTATTTATGGTCCGTTTCGGCGGCGCCGCCGTCACCCATCCGCTATATCCGCATTGCAGGAAATGTTACCATGTACATCGCGCTGATTTTAACAATCGTTTCTTTAATTGATTATCTGATCAAGAATAAAGATGTATTAAAGGATGTGGACTAAATGGTAGTGGAACTGATCAGCGTCGGAACTGAGATTTTATTGGGAAATATCGTCAATACCAACGCGGCGTATTTGTCCGAACAATGTGCCGCATTAGGGTTATCCTGTTATTATCAGACCGTCGTCGGGGATAATGAGGCAAGGCTGTTGGAGACGTTAGAGCTTGCTAAGAGCCGGGCGGATATTTTGATTTTAAGCGGCGGCTTAGGTCCTACGCAGGACGATCTGACCAAAGAGACCGTGGCTAAGGCTTTCGGAAAGACCCTTGTCATGGACGAGCATACAAGAGAGCGGATTGCGGCTTATTTTCACAGCCGCGGTAAAAAGATCGCGGACAATAACTGGAAGCAGGCGATGGTTCCCGAGGGAGCGATCGTATTGGATAACGATAACGGCACGGCGCCGGGCATTATCATAGAAGAAGGCGGGAAAACAGCGGTTTTGCTGCCGGGACCGCCCGGAGAGCTGAAGCCTTTATTTGAGGAACAGGTTTATCCCTATCTGCAGGCAAAGACCGATCGGGTCATTCGTTCCCAGACCGTGAAGATCTGCGGCATCGGCGAGAGCATGGTGGAAAGCATGATGGAGGATCTGATTGACGGTCAGGACAATCCTACCATTGCCACTTACGCCAAGACCGGAGAGGTACATATACGGGTAACGGCGTCTGCAAAGGACGAAAAAGAGGCTGTTAAGCTGATTAAACCGGTGATCAAGGAATTGAAGAACCGGTTTCAGGAATATATCTACACTACAAACGAAAATGTGACGTTGGAACAGGCTTGCGTGGATCTGCTGCTCGCCAACGGGCTGACGATATCCACCATGGAATCCTGTACCGGAGGAATGATCGCCGCAAGGCTGATCAATGTACCCGGCGTGTCCGAGGTGTTCAAAGCGGGGTATGTGACTTATTCCAACAAGGCAAAGCGCAAGGTATTGGGCGTAAAACATGCTACGTTGAAAAAGTATACCGCCGTCAGCGCCAAGGTCGCGGAGGAAATGGCTCAGGGCGTGTCTCTGCTGACAAAGGCGGATGTGACGCTCTCGGTAACCGGGCTGGCGGGACCGGACGGCGGGACCGAGGAAAAACCGGTGGGACTGGTATATATCGGATGTAGTGTAAAAGGGAAAACCAAGGTGGCGGAATACCATTTCAGCGGCAACCGCATGAAGATCAGGGAATCGGCGGTTGTAGCGGCACTGACCCTGCTTCGTCAGTGCGTGCTGGAATATTTCAGCGAGGTTACCTTCGGCAACGGAAAACAGAATAAAAAGAACTGATGAAAAAGGGAAAGGGAGATGGAAATGGACGATCAGTTGAACAATGGATTTTGTCCCAAGTGCGGCGCGCTTTTGCGGGACGGCGTATGCCCCAGCTGCGGCTATGGCGAAAATAACGGACAGGAAGGTGCGGAGGGAGGCGTGCAACCCCGCAATTATGAGAGATATCAGGCTTCCATGAACCAAAATATGAATCAGGACATGAATCAAAACTCAAACCAAAACACGAGCCAAAACGGTTATTACCAGAATAACGCCGATCCGAATAACCTGTATTATCAAAACCAGAACGGTTATGGCGGACAGCAGAATATGTATTACCAGCAGCCCGGCGCAAACAATTATTACGGCAATCAGCCGCCGGAGCAGAAGAAGAGCAAAAAGGGCGTTGTCATTGCGGTGGTGATTGCCGTTGTGCTTTGCATTGCATTGATTGTGGCGGCGATAGCGCTGGTCATTTCCGCGGCAGGAAAAGATACCGATACAGGCAGCTCGTCTCAGGATCTTAGCAGCCTTCCTGATTATGACGTTGAGGATTACATCATGGATGACGATGAACTGGATGCGATGAAAGATCTGGCTGAATCCGGAGAAGATGACGCGGACGATGAATGGGACAGCGACGCATGGGATGACGAGGGAGGCAGCTATGACGAAGACCTCTTAGCCTTTGTGGATGAGATTGACTGGAGCGACACTTCCTGGAAGGAAGAGCCTGAAAACTACACGCCGGACGAAGTCTATGACGACTATTATGAATGCTATATCAGCCTTTGCAGTTGTATGGATGAAAACGTATCCTACGATATGGTGTATAACAATTGGGAAGAACTGGATGAAGAGAAAAACGTCTGCATTCGTGTAAACTACTATCAGTTGGAGGGAGATATCCCCAATCTGGACGAAATCAATGAAGAACTGAGATTTCAGGCGGCATGGCCCGGAGATATCTATTTCGATATGGCGGATGACTTTGCAGAAGAGTTTGAGGAGTACGGTCCAGGATATGTCGTATCGGTAGAATCCTATGTTACATACAACGATGAAGAAAAAATCAGCGTTGTATCCGATATTTACTATGAAAGTGCAACCAGCGTCAGAAAACTGTTATACGGCGTCAATATAGACCTGACGACGGGCGAGATTATGAAAAATAACAGAATGCTGGATGTCACGGATGAATTTTTGGAAGAATATAAAGACATCTGCGAATATCAGAACGGAACGGTTTCCATATTTGACGAGTTGGATAACGACGAGCTGAGAGAGTTTTTTGAGGACAGGGACGATGTCATTATCTATTATACGCCCTGCGGTCTTGAGGTCGGCATCAATTATGAGACCGAAGAACGTTATGGCTGGGTATCGGCAACGCTCGTGGATTACGAACAGTATTTAAAATAAAATAACAGAAAGTAAGAGCTGTCCGGCGGCTGTGTCAGACAGCTCTTATTATGTGTTGCTTTTTTTGCGGTAATATGATAAAGTAATGGCATCAAAAAGCGTTCTGCTTTATGGCGTTTCGCCGTTTTTCCCATGTAAGATAAAAAAAGAAAAGATGTGATGCCGTTGAGGGAGTTTTAAAGGACAGTATTTTTGCTATTATAGGTGCAGATCAAATATTATTTGATAAAAAGAAAAAGTAATCTTGACAAAATCGAACATTTGTTTTATTCTAATAAAAGAACGAACAAATGTTCCTTGTAAAGGAGAACAGTATGGAAAGAGAAGAAAAATTAAAGGCATTGGATGCCGCTATTTCACAGATTGAAAGAGCCTACGGAAAGGGAGCGGTCATGAAGCTCGGCGATCCGGCAAATCAGATCAACGTGGAGACGATCCCCACAGGAAGTTTAAGTCTGGATATTGCGCTGGGGCTTGGAGGGATTCCCAAGGGACGTATTGTGGAGATCTACGGACCGGAATCAAGCGGTAAGACGACGGTAACCCTTCATATGATTGCGGAAGTGCAGAAAAGAGGCGGCATTGCGGGCTTTATTGACGCCGAACATGCGTTGGACCCGGCATATGCCAAAAATATCGGCGTTGATATAGACAACTTATATATTTCACAGCCGGACTGCGGCGAACAGGCGTTGGAAATCTGCGAGACGATGGTGCGGTCCGGAGCCGTTGACATTGTGGTTGTGGACTCCGTTGCGGCGCTGGTTCCGAAGGCGGAAATCGACGGCGATATGGGAGACGCCCATGTGGGTCTGCAGGCGCGTCTGATGTCCCAGGCGCTCAGGAAGCTGACCGCGGTAATCAGCAAGTCAAATTGTACGGTTATTTTTATTAACCAGTTGCGTGAGAAAGTCGGCGTGATGTTTGGAAACCCCGAGACGACCACCGGCGGCAACGCTTTGAAATTCTATTCTTCCGTCAGACTGGATGTCAGAAGAAAGGAACAGCTCTTAGTAAACGGCGAGGCTGTGGGAAACAGGACGAAGGTAAAGGTTGTGAAAAACAAAATTGCGCCTCCGTTTAAAATCGCAGAGTTTGATATTATGTTTGGAAAAGGCATTTCCGCAGTGGGCGACATTCTGGATCTTGCGGCAAACTGCGACGTGGTTAATAAGAGCGGCGCATGGTATGCCTACGAAGGAGAAAAGCTTGGGCAGGGAAGGGAAAATTCCAAGCTCTTCTTACAGCAGCACCCGGAAATGTGCGATGAGATCGAGCGGAAGGTAAGAGAACATTTCGGCTTGATCAAGACCGCAGAGCCGTCGGACGCCCAGGCGAAACAGCCGGGAACGGAAGAGGAGAAGCCCGCTTCGGAAAAAGCTGCAAAAAAGGAAAAAGCATAAAAGAAAAAGGCATAAGAAAAATCGCAGAACAAAAACATAAAAGAAGTGCCACAGCAATATAAGCGATAAAGCGGAAAACAGGAATGCGGACTTATGACGGTAACGGATATTATAGATTTGTCAAAAAAACAATGCAAGATTATGATTGATGATACGTTTGCCTTTGTATTATACAAAGGCGAACTTCATTTATACGGGATCAGTCAGGGGCGGGAAATGGATGAAGCGACCTATGACAGGATTGTGGGAGAGGTATTGACGAAGAGGGCAAAGCTAAGGGCAATGAACCTTTTAAAGTCCAGGGCGTATACGGAAAAAAGGCTCAGAGAGAAGCTGGAGGCGGGAAAATACCCGGCTGTGTGCGTCGAGCAGGCGCTTGCCTATGTGAAGTCTTTCGGTTATGTGGACGATCGCCGGTATGCCTCGGACTATTTGTTTTATCACGGGAAAACCCTCAATAGAAGACAGATTTATAAGAAACTTATGGAAAGAGGCGTTGCCGAAGAGACCATACGGGAAGCCTATGAGGAGTTTTGCGAAACCGGAGAGGCGTCGGACGACGCCCGGTTGATCAGAAACTATTTGGATAAGAAAAAATATGTGCCTGCCGACGGAGATTTGGCGCAGGAAAAGAAAAATAAGATGATACGAGCCCTGATGCAGAGAGGCTTTCGCTACGACCAGATTGCGGCGGTTTTGCAGTCTTATGGTAAAAATGACGAAGAAACTGTAAAAATGTAAGATGTGATTGGATAAAATGCGTAGGATATTTGTCATAGTACTTGACATAATGCACAAATAAGTTTAAAATCTAAGTGTTGTAAAATCGCGCTTTAGAATGAATATTACTTACATATCATTCTATATAGAGATATTTGTACAATGAAAATTTAATAAGGAGGTGCTCCTGTACAATGGTTGTTGCATGTATCATAGCCGTTGTTGTGACGCTTGTGATTGCCATTCCGGTTACGGCTCTGATCGTTACGAAATACCACAAAAAGGTATCGGAGAAGAAACTGGGAAATGCGGACGAAAAGGCAAGGGAAATTATTGACGAAGCTTTGAAGACCGCGGAGGCAAAGAAACGCGAGGGACTGCTTGAAGTGAAGGAAGAATCCATTCGTACCAAAAACGAGTTGGATAAGGAAATCAAAGAACGAAGAGCAGAGGTACAGCGATTTGAGAGACGCGTTCAGCAGAAGGAAGAGAATATCGACAAGAAAGCTGACGCCATCGAGAAGAAAGAAGCAAGTATCATTGCAAGGGAAGAGCAACTGTCAAAGCAGAAAGCCGAGATAGAAAAGCTAAACGAGCAAAGAGTACAGGAACTGGAACGAATCTCCGGATTAACCTCCGAACAGGCAAAAGAATATTTATTGAAAATTGTTGAAGATGAAGTGAAACATGAAACTGCTGTCATGATCAAAGAAATGGAGAGCAGGGCGAAAGAGGAAGCTGATAAGAAGGCGAAGGAGTATGTGGTCAACGCAATACAGAAATGCGCTGCGGACCATGTGTCTGAGACAACCTTATCGGTTGTACAGCTTCCCAACGATGAGATGAAAGGTCGTATCATCGGCAGAGAGGGTCGCAATATCAGGACCCTTGAGACATTGACAGGCGTGGATCTGATTATTGATGATACGCCGGAAGCGGTCATTCTTTCCGGATTTGATCCGATCCGAAGAGAAGTGGCGCGCATTGCCTTGGAAAAATTGATTTTGGACGGACGTATTCATCCGGCGAGAATCGAGGAAATGGTAGAAAAGGCGCAGAAAGAAGTAGAAGTCATGATCAGGGAGGAAGGCGAAGCCGCGACGCTGGAAGTCGGCGTACACGGTATTCATCCCGAGCTTGTGCGTCTGCTTGGTAAGATGAAATTCAGGACCAGTTATGGTCAGAACGCGTTGAAGCATTCAATTGAGGTTGCACAGCTGTCCGGCTTGCTGGCAGCGGAGATGGGACTGGATGTGAGAATGGCGAAACGTGCCGGTCTTCTTCATGATATCGGCAAAGCGGTAGACCATGAAATGGAAGGGTCCCATATTCAATTAGGATCTGAGTTATGTAGGAAATATAAAGAATCGGCTACGGTTATCAATGCGGTAGAGTCCCATCACGGCGATGTGGAACCGCAGACCCTGATCGCATGTATCGTTCAGGCGGCGGATACGATTTCTGCGGCAAGACCGGGCGCAAGAAGAGAGACTTTAGAAACATATACGACCAGATTAAAACAATTAGAAGATATCGCAAACAATTTCAAAGGTGTAGAAAAATCTTTTGCTATTCAGGCAGGTAGAGAGATTCGTGTTATGGTAGTTCCGGAACAGATTACAGATACAGATATGGTTCTGTTGGCACGGGATATTTCCAAGCAGATTGAGGCTGAATTGGAGTATCCGGGACAGATTAAGATCAATGTAATCCGTGAATCCAGAGTGATTGATTATGCAAAATAGCATAGTATCATAATGAAGAGTATAAAAGAAGCTGTTTTTATGAAAAACGGCTTCTTTTTTCTTGTATTTCCATTCTGTATAGTGTATAATATGCGAGGTGTATGATTGTATACAATTAAACAATTTCAGGATGGTGTTAAGATGAAAGCTTATAAGAACATGTCAAAAGAAGAGTTACAGCAGTTACAAAAAGAGTTGTCCAAGGCATTTGAGGATGCGAAAGGAAAAGGGCTGAAGCTGGATATGTCCAGAGGAAAGCCTTCTGCAGAACAGCTCAATCTGAGTATGGGACTTTTGGATATGCTCCATTCCGAAGCCGATTGCAAATCCGAATCGGGGACGGAATGTCGAAACTATGGAGTGCTGGAAGGGATTCCGGAGGCGAGAAAGCTGATGGCGGATATGATGGATACAAAACCGGAAAACGTCATTGTATACGGAAATTCCAGTCTGAATATTATGTTTGATACGGTTGCGCGCTCCGTCACGCACGGGGTATGCGGATCGACACCATGGTGTAAGCTGGATAAAGTGAAATTTTTATGCCCGGTTCCGGGATATGACAGGCATTTTGCAATTACAGAGTATTTTGGGATCGAAATGATCAACATTCCGATGTCGGAAACGGGACCGGATATGGATCTGGTTGAAAAGTATGTAGAGACAGATCCCGCCGTAAAGGGAATTTGGTGTATTCCCAAATATTCCAATCCCCAGGGCGTCTGCTATTCCGACGAGACAGTTAAGAGAATGGCGGCGTTAAAACCGGCTGCGGAGGATTTCAGGATTTATTGGGACAATGCTTACGCAATCCATCATTTATATGAAGAAACGGAAAAGCAGGTAAAAATATTGGATATCATTTCCGAGTGTGAAAAAGCGGGAAATCCGGATTTGGTCTACGAATTTGCATCGACTTCCAAGGTATCCTTCCCGGGCGGAGGAATTTCCGCGCTGGCGTCGTCGGCGAAGAATCTGGAATATATTAAGAAAGCGCTGACGATCCAGACAATCGGACATGATAAGATGAATCAGCTCAGACATGTGAGATTTTTTAAGGATATCGACGGAATGAACGCGCATATGATGAAGCATGCGGCGTCTGTCAGACCGAAATTTGAAGCTGTGCTGAAAACGCTTAAAAACGAATTGGGAGAGCTTGAGATTGCGTCATGGATTGAGCCTAAGGGCGGCTATTTTATTTCCTTTGACGCGATGGAAGGCTGTGCGAAGGCGATTGTTGCAAAATGTAAGGAAGCGGGCGTTGTTATGACGGGAGCGGGCGCTACTTATCCTTACAAAAAAGACCCCAAGGACAGTAATATCCGTATTGCGCCTACCTTTCCTACGCCCCGGGAGCTTGCGGACGCGACGGAGATCTTTGTGCTGTGTGTGAAGCTGGTAAGCGTAGAGAAGCTGTTGGAGGCAAAATAGATGGCAGATCAATTTGAGAGAATTGACCGGAAACTGGTGTATCAGGGACATATCGTAGACTTTTATGAGGATACCGTGCAGGTGCCCAACGGCAATGTCGTAAAGTGGGACTTTATCAAGCATAAAGGAGCGGCTGCGGTTGTTCCCGTGCTGGAGGACGGCAGGATACTCATGGTAAGGCAATACCGCAACGCGTTGGACCGTGAAACGCTGGAGATACCTGCGGGCGGTCTAAACGGAGCAGAAGAGCCGTTTATCGAATGCAGTCACCGGGAGCTGGAAGAGGAAACCGGATACAGATGTGAAATCGAGGACATGGAGTTTTTGATTACCATACGCACGACAGTAGCGTTTTGTGACGAAAGGATCGACGTATATGTGGCAAGAAATCTTGTAAGGAGCCGCCAACACCTGGACGAGGATGAATTTATCAACGTCTGTCCCTGTACCACGGAGGAATTGAGCCGGATGATTTACGAAGGGAAAATACAGGATTCCAAGACCATCGCGGCTGTTATGGCTTATATTCATAAATATGAAAAGTAAAACCGGAAGAACAGACAGAACCGGAAGAGCAAACAGAAACGGAAGAGCAAACAGAAACTGAAAAATAAGCGAGACTAAAAAACCGGAATAAAGGTCGTAAGGTCAGATATTCGCACAGATATTGTCCCAGGCGGAAAGATACCCGCAGGGATAACATCTGTGCGAATTTGTTTGTAAAAGCAGACATATATTAGGAGTGATAAGAACCGGGGACAGGACAGAGAAGAAAATGAAAAGGTCGATAGGGAAGGGACGGACGGCGAAATGGATGCAAAAGTGGCTGCCGATGATAGGCGGGATGATTTTCAGCTTCGGAATTTTATGGCTTGGAGGCAGCAATCTGATCCGGGACGAGATGTTTTTTGGAGAAGGGTTGTTTGAGGAAATAGGATATATGGACGCCGAAAGGATCGCGTACCTGATTTATCTGACCAAAGTCAGAGGGCTGCAGGCGGCGTTTTTGATATTTATGAACTGCATACACCGCAGGAGGCTGGGGCTGGGAATTTGGGCGTGGCTGACCGGAAACGGTTTTGGAATCGGCTTCTATGCGATGGTAAAAAGATGGGGATGGATGGGGGTGCCGGGTTATCTGCTGATATTGCTGCCGCATTATCTTTGCTACTTTTATGCGTATGCCCAATATTATAGTATTGACTATTCAGGTCAATACCAAAGAGGCGGAGCGGTTAGGGCGGAAGGGATTTGGGGACGCCTGATCGCGGTTGCAGGAGTTGTCATAATTGGAATTTTCTTGGAATGTTATGTAAATCCCTTCTTTATAAAATTATTTTCAAAAATATTTTTATAGAAAAGTTACAACATATAGTAAAAGCAAAAATAAAGGGACATAGATGTTGGGATTTTGTGTCAAATCCTTGATTTTACGGGAAATTTATGTAAATTTTCCATTTGATTTTCTGTGAAAATCTGCTTATAATAAAATTCAGATTGACATAAGTAGATTTATGGGGAAGGGTTACATTTTATGGAACAGGCAGTAGATCAGTTTATCGAATATTTACATAACGTAAAGAACACTTCGACAAATACCGAGCTTTCTTATCGCAGGGATTTGAAGAAGGTAATTGCTTTTTTACGCTCAAGAGGATTGACTGAACTGGTTAATGCCAAAGAGGAAGATCTAAAAGCATATCTTGCGTCCATGAACGACCAACATTTTGCGGCGGCGACCGTTTCCAGAAATATTGCTTCCATAAAAGCTTTTTTTCATTTCCTTTCCCAGGAAAAAATCGTTGATAAGGATATTTCGGAAAACCTGAAGGCGCCCAAGATAGAAAAGAAGATGCCGGAGATTTTAACGACCGAAGAGGTTGTGAGGCTTTTGGAACAGCCGTCCGGAGACACGCCGAAAGAGATCAGGGATAAGGCGATGTTAGAGTTGTTGTATGCGACCGGCATCCGGGTAACGGAGTTAATTACCTTAAAGGTAAGCGAAGTAAATCTTCCCATGAGTTTTATCGTATGCAGGGACGCGCATAAGGAGAGGGTAATTCCTTTCGGCATGGCTGCGAAAAATGCGCTGGTAAAATACCTGACCGAAGCGAGGGATAAAATGATTGAGGACAAGTCCTCGGATATTCTTTTTGCAAATTGTTCGGGAAGCGCCATGAGCAGACAGGGCTTTTGGAAGCTGATCAAGTATTATGCAAAAAAGGCGGGTATTACGGCGGATATTACGCCCCATACGCTGAGGCATTCCTTTGCGGCGCATCTGGTGGAAAACGGTGCGGACCTAAGGAGCGTACAGGAAATGCTGGGGCATTCGGATATTTCCACGACGCAGATTTACGCCAATATGAATCACAACCGCATTCGCGAGGTTTACGCCAAAGCCCATCCCCGGGGATAAGATAATAACGAATCAATAATAAAATAAATCAGTAATAAGGAAATGTAATGGATGCTATTTCAAAGTAGCCATAGTAAAAGAAGCGTAATTAAAAAGAAACTGCCACATAGATAAAATTGTATCGGTCAAAGGAAACCTTTATAAAAACGCCGGTACTTAATCCGCGTATTTTGCG
>UQLY01000007.1 GCA_900542015.1 uncultured Lachnospiraceae bacterium
GGATAAACGCTGAAGGCATCTAAGCGTGAAGCCCCCCTCAAGATGAGATATCCCAAGTAAGTAAGACCCCTTAGAGAGAATGAGGTAGATAGGCTTAAGGTGGAAGTGCAGTAATGTATGGAGCTGATAAGTACTAATCGGTCGAGGGCTTGACCTGGAAGGTAAAGGAAAGGATGTTAAAGGAAGAAGCGGAGCCCGAAGCTGAAAGGCAGAGGCTGAAGCGGAGAGATCGGAGAGGGAAGTCGTTGTTCGGTTTTGAGGGTACTCCTTCAAAATTAAAAAGTTCCGCGAGGGACTTTTTTTTATGTCTGTTTTATGTTACAATAGGATAAACTTGTGATAAAGGGTCATACAGATCAAAGGGTTTGTATTGAAGAGGTGAACAAATGGATACTAACATTTTATTAGAGAACGGGACAAACGAATTAGAAATATTGGAGTTTACTTTGGACGGTAATTCTTATGGAATCAATGTGGCAAAGATCAAAGAAATCATAAATTATACCCCTGTTACGCCTGTGCCGAACGCACATCCCAGTATAGAAGGCATTTTTATGCCGAGGGATACGATGATTAC
The DNA here is from genome assembly GCA_900542015.1 of uncultured Lachnospiraceae bacterium. Lineage (GTDB taxonomy): Bacteria > Bacillota > Clostridia > Lachnospirales > Lachnospiraceae > UBA2882. The sequence continues at coordinate 578 of UQLY01000007.1, forward strand.
GGCGATTGATTTGAAGAATTGCCTGCAAAAGGGCGCATCGGAACCGTCCGGTTTGTTTATTATTACTAATTTCAACAAGCTGGATATTGCATTTCATGTAGATCAGGTCATCGGTATTCACAGAGTTTCCTGGGCAGACATCATTAAGCCGGGAGCAACCGTATCAACGGCAGAGGACGGCGTTGCAACAGGGATTGTAAAGATCGATGATAAGCTGATTATTATTTTGGATTTTGAAAAAATTGTATGCGATATCAGCCCGGAAACCGGTTTGAAGCTTTCCGATGTGGAAAAGCTCGGGAAGCGTGAAAGAAATAATGTTCCTTTGCTGGTCGTAGAGGATTCGCCTTTGTTAAATAAACTGATTGTGGATTGTTTACATAAAGCCGGTTATGAAAATCTGATGCACGTGGAAAACGGCGCGGCGGCATGGAACATTATACAGGAATGTATGGATAAGAACTGCCTGAAAGAACATGTGCAATGTGTCATTACCGATATAGAAATGCCGCAGATGGACGGACACCACTTGACCAGTTTGATAAAGAAGAATGAGGAGACAAAGGATATACCGGTCGTAATTTTTTCCTCACTGATCAATGAGGAGATGCGAATAAAAGGAGAGGCACTTGGAGCAGACGCACAGCTTTCCAAACCGGAAATAGGAAACCTCATCACTGTAGTAGATGAATTAGTATTGTAAAGCAAAGTGGCTGGGATAACAATCCCAGCTACTTTTTTGAGGAGCACAAAATGAAACTGAATGATAAACAGATTTTAATAGACGCTGTAAGGGATTCGGAAATGGTATTGATCGGAGTCGGAGAAGAATGGGGCGTATCTTTTGAACAGATGATGCAGGAAGCGGCGTTTGCGGAAAATGTCTCAAAACTGACAGATGATGATATGAAAAACCGCCTGGTGCCGGTATTGCAAAGAGAGTATCTGAAACAAATTCATGAGGAAAAATTGCAGAAGGCATATGACAATCTTGTCAGGTTGATCAAGGATAAGAATTATTTTGTGGTTTCCATGAATAAAGACCGTTATCCGGTGTTGGCGGGATTAAAGGAAGAAAAATGCGTGTTTCCCTGTGGAGGATATGATCTGTTTCAATGTGACGCGGGATGTACGGACGAATTGACGGACGCCTCCGCATGGTCGGATGAAATCTATGAAAGGATCAACTGCGGAAAAGATCCGGCAGAGATTTTTATGCCGAAATGTCAAAAATGCGGAAACGATACAGTTTACAATAATATAGAGGCAATGAAATATGTGGAAGCAGGGTATTTGCCTGCGTGGGAATATTATAGGAAATGGCTGCAGGGAACCGTTAATAAGAAGTTGTGCCTGATTGAAATGGGAGTTTCTTTGAGATTTCCTTCGGTCATCCGATGGGCGTTTGAAAAGACGGCTTATTACAATCAAAAAGCGAAAATGTTTCGCATTCATCATTCACTCAGCCAGCCGGCGGAAAATATCAGCGGCAGATGTTATTCCTGTGATGAAAATTCTGTCGCTTATATGGCGAATTTATTTGTTTCATAGATATGAATATGGTAAAATATCAGTATTGCAGAGCAATTTGGAGGAATACCGGATATGGGGACAAATGAAGATTATCTGGACAATTTGTTAAAAACGGCAATGGAGTCCGAACAAAAAAATCAAAATGAAGAACCGGACCTGCTTAATAATGAGCCGGAAGAGATTGAAGAAATAGAACCGGAACCGATTGACGAAAAGGAACCGGAACCGATTGAATATGAGCCGGAGCCCGAAAGTGAACCGGAACCGGTCGAAGAAACCATATTGCCGGCGGAAGAGGCTGATCCGAACAGGCAGTTGTCGGCGGATGAAATTGCCGAAATGCTGGCAATGATGGACGCCCTTGATCCCGGCGAGACGGCGGATCAGGAAAAGGAAACTGAAATGCCGGAAGCGGCATGGCAGGAAGAGGAGCCGCAGCCGGAAGAATCCCAGCCGGAGGCGGCGATAGAAGAGGCTTTACCGGAAGCGATGGAAGAGGAGGTTTTGCCTGAGGCGGTCTTGCCGGAAGAGGCGACAGAGGAATCCCAGCCGGAGGCGGTGGCAGCGGAAATTCTGCCGGAAGAAACCCTGCCGGAAGAAATCCAGCCGGAACCTGAGAAGATCGCACAGCCGGAGGAGGAATTGGAAATTGATTTAAATTCTATTGATGATCTCGATTCCTTATTGGGACTGCGGGAACTTCCGACGAATCATGATAGGGACGACAAAGCGGAGGAAGAGCGGGAAACTGCGGGAGCAAGGGACGACCGGTTTGAAGAACAGGATGTGACGGAGCTTTTGGATTTGCTGGGAGATGACGACAGCGACCTTGCCGAGATCAATGAACTGTTGAAAAAGTCGGACCGCAATGAAAAAGCAGACGATGACGATATGCTTGCGATGCTGGCGGGAATCTCGGACCTGGAAGGAATAGACGAGAGCACGGATCTTTTTGAAGGCGAGAGCGCGGGCGCGGCTGAAACAAGTGAAACGGCAGAAGCTGTTGAAGAATCCGGGAAAGAAGCCGGGGAAACATCCAAAAAGAAAGTATGGAGAAGAAAAAAGAAAAAAGCGGACCGGGAAACGGCAGAGGAGCAAAATCCCGGCGCAGGAGAAACGGCGGACCAAACAGAAAATGAAGACGGCGGAGAGAAGAAAACAGGATTTTTCGGAAAATTGTTGCAGGCGTTGACCGAAGAAGACGATGACGAAGAAGAACAGATGTCCGAGCCTGAAGCGGAGGGAGAGCCCAAAGGGGCTGCGGCTGTTAAAAAGAAAGGCAAAAAAGATAAGAAGAAAAAAGGCGGAAAAACTCCGGAAACCAATGAGGAAATTCTGGAAGAGTTAGCCGAAGAAGACGCTGCAAAGGCAAAAAATAAAAAGAAACCTCAAAAGGAAAAGAAGAAAAAAGAAGAAAAGCAACCGGTTTTAGCGGAGCCGTCTAAAAAGCTGCCGAAAAAAATGATCATTCGATTATTTGTGTTATGCTTTTCGCTGCTGGCGGTTATTCTGGTGATCGCATTATTTTTGCCGGGAGTGCTTCAGGTACAAAACGCGAGAAGGCAGTTTTACAGCGGAAACTATGAGGAAGCATATCAGTCTTTGACCGGACAGAATTTAAACGAAAGCGATCAGATCCTGCTGCAGAAAGCGGAAATGATTGTCCGATTGGAACGAAAAGCGGACGCATATCAGGCTCACCGGGCGGCAGGCGATGAAGAAGAGGCGTTAAACGCCCTGCTGGAAGGCGTGGCATACTATTGGCAGCATGACGGGGAATATGACGGGCTGGGCATTCGTGAGGATGCGGAGCAGGCATATACGCAACTGCTTGTCCTGTTGGAAACGGAGTATTCCATAACCGAAGAACGTGCAAAGGAACTGATTGCCTTGGACAGTATCAGCTACACTTATGAAATCCGCAGTCTGGTCGGCGCAGACGCCGTGCCGCCTTTGCAGACAGACGAAGCGGGACAGGAGACCGGAGACGTTTCAGAGGAAGCACCGGAAAGCGGAGCGGAAGATAGCGCTGGACAGACGCCGGAGGGAGCGCCGCAGGACAACGGACAGGAGGCGCTGGAGGATCTTCTGGAGGAGGAAATGGATTAAATTCATCATAAAGGCAGGATAAAAATGATAGCGATAATTGATTATGATGCGGGAAATATCAAAAGCGTGGAAAAGGCGTTTCAATTGCTTGGAGAAGAAGTCATGCTGACAAGGGACCGGAACGTGATTTTGGGAGCGGATGAGGTTGTGCTGCCGGGCGTGGGCGCATTTGGAGACGCAATGGAAAAACTGCGGCGTTACAATCTTGTGGATGTGATTCGGGAAGTGGTCCGGCAAAATATCCCGTTTTTGGGAATTTGTTTGGGACTGCAGCTTTTGTTTGAAAGAAGCGAGGAAAGTCCAGGCGTCGAGGGCTTGGGCGTGTTGAAAGGCGAAATCGTACATATTCCCGAAGACTGCGGGCTGAAAATTCCCCATATCGGATGGAATTCTTTGAAATTTCCGGAAAAAGGGAAACTGTTCCGGGGGATTGCGGAGGATTCCTATGTATATTTTGTACATTCCTATTATCTCAAAGCGGCGGACGAAAAAATTGTGACGGCAACGACGGAGTACGGAACGCTGATTCATGCTTCCGTGGAGCAGGGCAATGTGTTCGCCTGTCAGTTTCATCCGGAGAAAAGCTCGGAAGTCGGATTACAGATTTTACGCAATTTTGTGCAGCTTTCAAAAGAGCGGAATTTGCCGGATAACGGAAAGTTGGCGGAAAACAAAAATTTGCCGGAAAACGGAAAGAACGGGGAGGACGCATAGATGTATACGAAGAGAATTATTCCCTGTCTGGACGTCAACGGCGGCAGGGTAGTCAAGGGCGTGAATTTTGTCAATCTGATCGATGCCGGAGATCCGGTTGCCATAGCGGAGGCTTATGACAAAGCGGGCGCCGACGAACTGGTCTTTCTGGACATTACGGCAAGCTCCGATGCGAGGGAAACCGTTGTGGATATGGTGCGGAAGGTGGCGGAAAAGGTATTTATTCCGTTTACGGTCGGCGGCGGAATCCGTACGGTGGATGATTTTAAAGCGATTTTGCGTGAAGGAGCGGATAAGGTATCGGTCAATTCCGCGGCAATCAATCATCCGGAGCTTATCAGCGAAGCCGCGGAAAAATTCGGAAGCCAGTGCGTGGTCGTGGCGATCGATGCAAAAAGGCGCCCCGATGGGAGCGGCTGGAATATTTATAAAAACGGCGGCAGAATCGATATGGGTATCGATGCCGTGGAATGGGCGATCAAAGCGGACAGGCTGGGTGCCGGAGAAATTTTGCTGACCAGTATGGACTGCGACGGCACCAAGGCGGGATACGATATTGAGCTGACGAGGACGATTTCGGAAAACGTTTCGGTTCCGGTTATCGCTTCCGGAGGAGCGGGAACGCCGGAGCATTTTAAGGAGGCGCTGACGGACGGAAAAGCCGATGCGGCTCTGGCTGCGTCGCTGTTCCATTTTAAGGAATTGGAAATCAAAGAACTGAAAACATATTTAAGAGAGGAGGGAATCAGCGTCAGGCTGTAGGATAAGAGATGGCAGCAATTAGCAATGATTGGTTAGAACCGTTAAAACCGGAGTTTTCAAAACAATATTACCGGGAATTATATCAAAAAGTAATTGAAGAATATAAGACGCATTTGGTATTCCCGCCGTCGGACGATATTTTCAACGCCTTTGCGCTGACGCCTTTACATGAAGTCAAGGTTGTGATCATCGGGCAGGACCCATATCATAACGTGGGACAGGCTCATGGACTTTGCTTTTCCGTCAGACCGGATGTTGACATTCCGCCGTCTTTGGTTAATATTTATAAGGAGCTGCACGACGATCTGGGATGCTATGTGCCTAATAACGGCTATCTGGTAAAATGGGCGAAACAGGGCGTGCTTTTATTAAACACGGTGCTGACTGTCCGCGCCCATCAGGCAAATTCCCACAGAGGAATCGGCTGGGAACAGTTTACGGATGCGGCGATCAGAATTTTGAATGAAGAGGACAGACCGATTGTGTTTATATTATGGGGATCGCCGGCGCAGGCAAAGAAAAAGATGCTGAATAATCCGAAGCACCTGATTTTGGAAGCGCCGCACCCGAGTCCGTTGTCGGCGTACAGAGGATTTTTCGGAAGCAAACCCTTCAGCAAGACCAACGCCTTTTTGAAGGAAAACGGTCTTACGCCCATCGACTGGCAGATTGAGAATGTTTAGGGATTGGATAAATGATATAAAAATGAGGATACATGGAGGAGAAAATTATGGAAAAGAAGCCTTTCGTAACGAAAGAACAGTTGGAGGAGATTGTAAAAAAATATCCGACGCCCTTCCACATTTATGATGAGAAAGGAATCCGTGAGAATGCGAAAGCATTAAAGGAAGCGTTTGCGTGGAACCCGGGGTATAAGGAGTTTTTTGCGGTAAAAGCGACCCCGAATCCGTTTTTAATCGATATTTTGAGAGATTACGGCTGCGGCACGGATTGTTCTTCCAAGACGGAATTGATGCTGTCCAAGGCGATGAATATCGAAGGAGAATCGATTATGTTTTCTTCTAACGAGACGCCGGCGAGCGAATACGAATATGCCAATCAGATCGGCGCGATCATCAATCTGGATGATTTTACCCATATCGACTATCTGGAAAAGACGCTGGGCAGATTGCCGGAGACTTTGAGCCTGCGCTATAATCCGGGCGGCGTGTTTAAAATCAGCAACAGCATTATGGATAACCCGGGAGACGCGAAGTACGGCTTTACAACGGAACAACTGTTTGAAGGGTATCGGATTTTAAAGGAAAAAGGTGTAAAACGCTTTGGTATGCACGCATTTTTAGCAAGCAATACGGTAACCAATGATTATTATCCGACTTTGGCAAAAACCCTGTTTGAAACCGCCGTGAAAATCAAGGAGCAGGTGGGCGTTTCCTTAAGCTTTATCAATTTATCCGGCGGAATCGGCATCCCTTACCGTCCTGATCAGGAGCCGAACGATATCCGTGTGATCGGACAGAAGGTAAAAGAGGTTTACGAGGAAGTGCTTGTCCCTGCAGGTCTGGGAGAGGTAGCGATTTATACGGAGTTAGGGCGTTTTATGATGGGACCTTACGGTCATCTGGTAACGACGGCGATTCATGAGAAGCATACGCATAAGGAATATATCGGCTGCGACGCCTGTGCCGTTAATCTCATGAGACCGGCGATGTACGGCGCTTATCATCATATTACCGTTGCGGGTAAGGAAGATGCGCCCTGCGATTACAAATACGACGTGGTCGGTTCCCTGTGCGAGAACAATGATAAGTTTGCCATCGACAGAATGCTTCCGAAAATTGATATCGGGGATCTGATCGTCATTCATGACACGGGAGCCCACGGATTTTCCATGGGATATAACTACAACGGCAAATTAAGGAGCGCGGAGCTTTTATTAAAAGAGGACGGAAGCGTGGAACTGATCCGGCGCGCCGAGACGCCGAAGGATTATTTTGCAACCTTTGACTGTTTTGATATTTATGATAAATTTGATTTTTAGATGAAATCGGTTGTAAAAAATAAGAGAAAAAAGAAAAAGAGCGGATGATTGAATCCGCTCTTTGGTTATATTATAATAAAAACTGCCGGTGATGGGACTTGAACCCATACGTGGTTGCCCACAACAGATTTTGAGTCTGCCTCGTCTGCCATTCCGACACACCGGCTCGGTTGTTTTCAACAGCCGAAATATATATTAACATAGACATAAAAAATAATCAAGACAAAAGAAAGAAAAAAGAGAGAAAAAATGGAAGAAAAAAGAATACCGGAGCAATACCTTTTCGTTCTGGGAACGGGGCACGCGACGGTGACAAAATGTTATAATACCTGTTTTGCCATAGGCGGGGCAGGAGGAGAGTATTTTTTGACGGATGCCGGAGGAGGAAACGGCATTTTAGTACAGCTTGAAAAAATGGGGATTCCCATTACGGCGATCCATCATATGTTTATTACGCATATGCACACGGATCACGTATTGGGGGCGATTTGGATGATCCGCATGGTTGCCACCGCTGTGTTAAAGGGCGATTATCAGGGGAAGTTTATGATTTACTGTCAAAAACAGGTGGAAGAAAATCTCAGGACCTTTTGCAGTCTGACATTAGCCGGGAAGCATCTTGCATGTCTGGACAGGGAAATCATATTTGTGCCCGTAAACGATGGGGACGAGAAAGAGATTCTCGGTATGAAGGTTGTTTTTTTGGATATTCATTCCACAAAGGCGGATCAATTCGGCTTTATGTTGAGGACTCTAAGCGGGAAAAAGGTATTTTTTGCAGGAGATGAGCCGCTTTATGAAGGGCATGAAGAACTTGCTAAAGGAGCGGACTGGCTGCTTCACGAAGCGTTTTGCATGGACGCGGATGCAGCAAGGTACAAGCCCTATGAGAAGCATCATTCGACGGCGAAGGATGCGGCGCAAAAGGCGCGGCAGCTTGAGGTGTCCAACTTGGTGCTCTGGCATACGGAGGATGACCATTATGAAGAAAAGAAACGGCTGTATGCCAAGGAGGCGGCAAAAGAATTTGCGGGACATATTATTGTTCCGAAAGATCTGGACAGAATATTATTGTAATAAAGATGGAAAAAGAGCCTGTTTTTTGTTAAAATAGGGAATGGGTGAGTGGATATGACTTGTAAAGAAGCCGAGAAGCAGATTCCGTTGTTCTTAAAGGATTCTTTGGGTGAAGAGAGTCTGGATGAATTTATCAATCACATAAAACAGTGCAAGGAATGTGAGGAAGAGCTTGCCATACAATATCTGACCGTGGAAGGACTTGCGCGTCTGGAAGAAGGGGCTTCTTTTTCACTGGATAAAGAGCTCAGCAATAAGATCGGTCAGGCGGACCGCAGAATCAGGATGAACAAAAGAATCGAGCGGATCTGCAAAAACATAGAGACGCTTGCCATTCTGGTGCTGGGCGCGGCGATTGTATATATGGTCTGGTAAAACCGGAAAATCAGGAAAACAAACAGGATAGGAACAAAAAGAATGTCAAAAAAACTGGTATTGATAGACGGACACAGTATATTAAACAGAGCGTTTTACGGGGTGCCGGAGCTGACCAATGCGGAGGGCTTCCATACCAACGCGATTTACGGATTTTTAAATATCTTATGGAAGCTTTTGGATGAGGAAAAGCCGGACGGGCTGGCGGTGGCGTTTGATCTTTCCGCGCCCACGTTCCGCCATAAAATGTATGACGGTTATAAGGGGACGAGAAAGCCCATGCCCGAAGAGTTAAGAGAGCAGGTGCCTGTGATGAAACAGGTGCTGCAGGCGATGGGCGTTTTGATTATGGAAAAAGAGGGACTGGAAGCGGATGATATTCTGGGAACCATGGCAAAGCGCGCGGAGGCGGAGGGCTATGAGGTGTCCCTTGTATCGGGAGACAGAGATCTTTTGCAGATCGCCACGGATCATATCAAGATCAGGATTCCGAAAACCAAGGGAGCGAGAACGGAAATAGAAGATTATTATGCAAAGGACGTTAAAGAGCGTTATCAGGTGACGCCGGCGCAGTTTATCGAATTAAAAGCTCTGATGGGGGATGCGTCGGATAATATTCCCGGCGTCCCGAAAATCGGGGAGAAAACCGCTACGAGCCTGATGGTGGAATATGGTTCCATCGAGCATATTTATGAAAGCCTGGATCAGATATCCAAAAAGAGCGTCCGGGAGACCCTTGCCGAGCACCGGGACCTGGCGGATCTGAGCCTGAAGCTTGCGACGATCTGCATTGACGCGGATCTTCCCTACCGGCTGGAGGACGCGGCGCTTGGCGATTTGTTTACGAAAGAGGCGTATGACTGGTGCCTGAAACTGAATTTTAAAAATATGATGAGCCGGTTCGACCGTTCCAAGGTCGAGGAAAAGAACGAAAGGGTATTTTGTCCGGTTACGGATTTATCAGAGGCGGAAGCGCTGTTTGAGGCATGTAAAAGGGCGAAAAATCCGGCGTTTTCGTTTTTTGCGGAGAAAGGGAACCTGTATGCGGTCAGCGTCTGCATTGACGAAGAAAAGTTATACTGTCTGCTGGTCAGGGATTTTATCAGTCAGGATTATATTGCGTCGAGGATGAAGGAGGTTGCAGAAGGCGTTTCAAATACCGGACGGAAACTTCTGGTGTTTGACGTCAAGAAATGTTACGACTATATCCCCTGTGAAAACACCGGCGCGTTTTTTGACTGCAAGCTCGGCGCCTATTTGTTGAATCCCAATCACAAGGAATATCAGATCGAAGACGTGGCGGGGGAATATACCGATATCAACTGCCGCGATTATAAACAGTGGTTTGCAAAACAGAGCCTTGCGGAGGTGGCGGACGAAGCGAACGGAGATTTCCTGGAATATGCCTGTATGCAGAGCCTTGCGCTGGCGCTTTCCTACGAGTCCATAAAGGAAAAACTGGCGGAAGAAAATATGCTTTCTTTATATGAAAAAATTGAAATGCCGCTGACTTATGTATTATATGATATGGAAAAGGAAGGCGTGCTGACGGAGGGGGACGCATTAAAGGAATACAGTCAGGTGCTTGGCGGAAAAATAGAAGAACTGGAAGAGCGGATCTATGCCCAGGTCGGAGAAACCTTTAATATCAATTCTCCGAAACAGTTGGGCGAGATTTTGTTTGAAAAAATGGGCTTAAAGGGCGGAAAGAAAACGAAAACCGGTTACTCCACCGCCGCCGATGTATTAGAGAAGTTAGCAGTTGATAACCCCGTTGTGGCGGATATTCTGGAATACCGGGGGCTTGCCAAACTGAAAAGCACTTATGCGGACGGGCTGACCGACTTTATCGGCGAGGACGGCAGGATACACTCTTCTTTTAATCAGATGATTACCGCTACCGGCAGAATTTCCTCAACGGAGCCTAATTTGCAGAATATTCCCATGCGGACGGAAATGGGCAGGATGATCCGCAAAGTATTTGTGGCAAAGGAAGGCTGCGTGTTAATCGATGCGGATTATTCTCAGATTGAGCTGCGGATTTTGGCGCATCTATCGGGGGATAAGGAGTTAATCGCCGCTTACCATACCGATGCGGATATTCACAAAATTACCGCGGCAAAGGTATTTCATACGCCCATGGATCAGGTAACACCGCTGCAAAGAAGAAACGCAAAGGCGGTAAATTTTGGCATCGTATACGGAATCAGCGCATTCGGTTTAAGTCAGGATATCGGCACTTCTCAAAAAGAGGCGGCGCAGTATATGAAGCAGTATTTTGAGACCTATCCCGACGTTAAGCGGTACCAGGATGAGACGGTGGAGCAGGCGAAAAAGGACGGCTATACGACGACAATGTTTGACAGGAGAAGACCTATGCCGGAGTTAGCTTCCAGTAACTATATGCAGAGGCAGTTTGGCGAGAGAGCGTCTATGAACGCGCCTATTCAGGGGACGGCGGCGGATATTATGAAGATCGCCATGATCGACGTGCATCGCGCCCTGAAAGAAGCCGGACTGAAATCCAGATTGATATTGCAGGTCCATGACGAACTCTTGATCGAAACATGGGAGGACGAGGTCGAACAGGTAAAGGAAATCCTGACGGATAAGATGATCCATGCGGCGCAGTTGTCGGTGCCTTTGGAAATTGATCTCAATGTGGGAAAGAACTGGTATGACGCCCATTAGACATAGAAATTAAGACAAGAGGAAAAGAGCCGGATGAAAACGATTGGGATAACAGGCGGCGTCGGGGCGGGAAAGTCCCTGATTTTAACTTATATACAAAGCCGATACCGCGCTAAAATATATATGGCGGACGAGATCGCCAATTTATTAAAGGAACCGGGGCAGAGCTGTTATAAGCCTATTGTAGATCTGCTGGGAACGGAAATCCTGAATGAAGGCGGTAAAATAGATAATGGGAAGATGGCGGAACGGATTTTTCGGGAGCGGGATTTGCTGCAAAGGGTCAATGAGATTGTGCACCCTGCGGTAAAGGAATTTATTTTATCCGAAATCGAGGCGGAACGGAAGAAAAACGAGGCGGATTTTTTCATTTTGGAGGCAGCGCTTCTGATCGAGGAGGGATATGATCAAATCCTCGATGAATTGTGGTATATCCGTGCAAAAGAGGAAGTCCGAAGGCTGCGGCTGCGGCAGTCCCGCGGCTATTCCGATGAGAAAATCGGCAATATTATGAAAAATCAACTGCCGGATGCGGTTTTTGAACAGCATTGTAAGGTAATCATTGAAAACAATTGTCATCCAGAGGAAACCTACAGACAGATTGACGAGAAATTGGGGGAATACATAAGTGCAGAAAGCAAACAGTAAAACAGGTTCCTATGTATACGGTCTGGATATCGGCACCAGAAGCATTGTGGGGACGGTGGGATATCGCCAAAAGGACAGATTTGTCGTTGTGGCGCAGGAGATTAAGGAGCATGAATCAAGGGCGATGCTGGACGGACAGATCCATGACATCGGCGCGGTCAGCGACACAATCAGGGAAGTGACGGACCGGTTGGAAGAAAAGATCAAAGAACCGCTGAAACAGGTCTGCATTGCGGCTGCAGGGCGCGTGCTGAAAACGGTTACCGTACATGCCGAACTGGATTTGGAAGGCGAAAAGACCATAACGGGAGAGGATATTCATATACTGGATTCCTATGGCATTGAAAAAGCGTATGAGATTTTTCAGAAGGAAAACGATTCGGATATGAAGTTTTACTGCGTGGGTTATTCGGTCGTGCACTATTATATGAACGGCTATCCCATGAGCAATCTGGAAAATCACAAGGCAAAGGAAATTTCCGCCGATCTGATCGCGACTTTTTTGCCGGATGACGTCGTGGACGGCTTATACAAGGCGGTGGAGCTTGCGGGGCTGGAAGTGGCGAACCTGACGTTGGAGCCGATCGCCGCCATTGAACTTGCCATACCGGAAATGTACCGGATGCTGAATATTGCTTTGATCGATGTGGGCGCGGGAACCTCCGATATTTCCATTACCAAAGACGGCAGCATTGTGGCTTACGGGATGCTTCCCGTGGCGGGAGATTGTCTGACGGAGGATATTGCAAGGCACTGTCTGGTGGATTTTGGAACGGCTGAGCAGATCAAGCGGGGAATTGAGACCCGGGAAACAGTAGAATATAAGGATATTATGGGGCTGCCCCAAAAGATTTCCAAGGAAGAGGTACTATCCGTTATCGCGGATGATCTGGAGAATATGGCGGCGCAGGCTGCGGATAAGATCAAGGAATTAAACGGCAATAAGCCGGTCAGCGCCGTATTTGTCGTGGGCGGCGGCGGAAAAATCGCCACCTATACGGACAGAGTGGCAAAGCATCTCGGCATTGCTCCCGAACGCTGCGCGGTCAGAGGCGAAGAGGTTATGATGAAAATTGATTTTGCCGAAAGAGACAGCGTGAAGGATTCGCTGATGGTAACGCCCATCGGCATCTGCTTAAATTATTATGAACAGAGCAACAACTTTATCTTTGTTACGTTTAACGAGAAACGGGTAAAATTATATGATAACAGCCGCCTTGCCATTGTGGACGCGGCGATTTTGGCGGAATTTTCCAATGAGGATCTGTTTCCGAAAAGGGGCGGGTCTTTGGAATTTGAATTAAACGGAAAGCCTGTGACGATCCGGGGCAACAGGGGAGAGTCGGCGACCGTTCTCTTAAACGGGAAAGAAGCGGATATCCATACGGCGATCAGAAGCAATGATGTGATCCGGGTGATTCCCTCCACAACGGGAGAAAAGGCGGTTATGGAGGTCTCCAGGCTGCCGGAATACGAAGGAAGCCTGACCGTTCATCTGGACGGCAAGGATATCAGTATGCCGAAGCTTGCCAGCGTCAACGGACAATTGCAGTCCGCTTATTATCAAATTCAGGACGGCGACCGCGTGGAACTCCTCAATTATTATACGGTGCGCCAGATTTTGGAATTGATGGATATTGACGCCGCAAATATCGGGCAGATCATGGTAAATCACGAGGCGGCGGATCTGTCGGCAAAAGTCTATGACAACTTTACGGTATCCTTGGGCATAGAAGAAGCGGAAAACGTGGGAACGCAAAATGACGAAGCGGGAAGCGGCGCGGAAAACGCCGGAGAAAAAGAGGAGGGCATGTCTGCGAAGCGGACTATTGTGCCGGAAACACCTGTGCCGGAAACTCTTGTGACAGACCCTGCGACGGCGGAAGCATCTGCGACCGATACACCTGCGCCTGCGGAAGTAATGTCCGCGCTGGATAGGGCAAAAGCGGACGCCCAGAGGGTGGTAACGCAGTTGCAGTATGAGCGGGCGGAGGAAGCGCTTGCTCAGATGATACAGACAGCCATGAATCCTACAGCCACAAATCCCGCTGCGCCGGCGCGGGGATCAGGACAGGGAGCGGCGCAGAGGCAGATGCAACCGGCAGAGCAGCAGATCCGCGTGGAAAAAAGCAGCAGGGAGTTATACGGCAGTCTGCAAAACAATATCAATCGCTTAAAGAGCGGCACGCCGATTACGCAGCTTCGGGACGAGGCGATCGGAAGGACGGCGCAGGAAGCTAAGGCGTCCCAGACGGATGCGGCAGCCGCTTCGTTGACGGTTCCGCCCATGAGCACGGAAAATGTCGGCGGGAAGCTGTTGCAGATACTCCATGTAATTGTCAATGATGAACTGGTAACCTTAAAGGGAAAGCCGGATTATATTTATGTGGACGTCTTTGAATTTATTCAATTTGATTTATCCAAACCGCAGGGGAAATCTGTGGAAACTTTAATAAACGGAAGAAAAGCCCAGTTTACGGAGCCTTTAAGCAACGGGGACCGTCTGGAAATTTTCTGGAAGGATTAGAACATGCGATTACTTAGTATTGCCAGCGGAAGCAGCGGAAACTGTGTTTACGTCGGCGATGATCACACGCACATTTTGATCGATGCGGGGATCAGCAAAAAAAGAATAGAAGAAGGACTGAATACCATCGGTCTTACCATCAGCGATTTAAACGCCGTGTTCATTACGCATGAGCATATAGACCATATCGGCGGGCTCGGCGTTTTGACCAGGAAGTGCGAGGCGCCCGTTTACGCTACGGGCGGAACCATAGAGGGAATCTTTCAGACGGCGTCCTTGGGAAAGCTGGATCAGGAACAGTTTATTGAAATTGCGGAAAACCGGTGCGTTACCGTAGGGGATATTACGGTTGATCCCATGAAAATTTCCCACGACGCGGCGCAGCCCGTTGCATACCGCTTTTTCAAGGGGGATAAAAAGATCGCCGTGGCGACGGATCTTGGGATGATTACCGAGGAAAACGAAGAAAAGCTCAAGGGAATGGATGCGATTTTGTTAGAGGCGAATCATGATGTGAATATGCTGCAGGTAGGACCTTATCCTTATTATTTGAAACAGAGAATATTGGGAAACAGAGGGCATTTATCCAATGAAAATGCCGGAAGGCTGTTAAGCAGGATAGCCCATGACAATTTGAAACACATTTTCCTGGGGCATCTGAGCAAGGAAAATAATATGCCGGCGCTTGCCTATGAGGCGGTCCGTCTGGAAATCACCATGGGGGACAATCCTTATCAGGCGTCGGATTTTCCGATTGATGTGGCGAAGCGCAGCGAACCCTCTAAGGTCGTTGCGATTTGAGGCGGTCATCGGATTTCCTGAATTTCGTAGTCTTTTGTGATAAAGACGGCTTCGATGCCGTCTAAGCCGGCGATCAGGGTTTTTGCCTTGTCCGGTCCCAGCATCAGGCAGGTGGTGCTCAAGGCGTCTCCGTCTAAAGAGGAGTCGGAAATGATCGTGACGGAAAGCAGGTCGTTTGATACGGGATAACCGGTTTTCGGGTCTAAAATGTGGTGGTAGAGGACGCCGTCGATTTGAAAACAGCGTTCGTAGACGCCGCTGGTAACGACGGATTGGTCGGCTATTGATAAAACATCAATGGGAGTGCCGGTTTCAAAAGGTGTTTCGATGCCGATTTGGAAAGGTGTTCCGTCCGGCTTGGAGCCGATGGTCAGTACATTGCCGCCTAAATTGATCGTGGCGCTGGTAATCCCTTCAGAGATTAAATATTCCTTTACCCGGTCCGCGATATAACCCTTGGCGATGAAGCCGAGATCGATCTGCGCTTCGGAATCCGAAAGGGTAACCGTACATGCCGTTTCGTCATAGGAGATACAGCGGTAATCCACGTGGCTTAGCGCGTCGGCAAGAGCCGCCTCATCGGGCAGGGCGGATTCGTCCGCGATTTTCTCTTCTGAGGAGAAATCCCACAGGTCCTTGACCGGGGCGATGGTAATATCGATGGCGCCGTCTGTCAGCTCGCTGTAGGAAAGGGATTGCCGGATCAGCAAGATGGTTTCGGGGCTTACCGTGACCGTTTCGCCCTTTGCATGATTGATGCGGTACACGTCGCTACCTTCGGTTGTGCGGCTAAACAGACTGTCATAGCTTCGGCACAATTCCAATGCGCCGTCTAAAGCGCCGGTATCGTTTGTTCCGTATAAAGTAATGGTTACCACGGTATCAAAGGCGATGATCGTATCCTGTATCACGGTGTTTTTGCCGGCGGGAGCGCTGCAGCCTGTCAGAGAAAGAACGAGCAGGCAGCACGCCGTCAGGATCGCGGCGGATTTTATTTTAATTATATGTGTTTTTTGAGCAATCGGATCGTTGGTGTTTTTATTTTTCGCATTCATAAAAGGATCATAACATATTTTAAAGCGGTTTAAAAGAAATCAGAGAGGAAGAACAGATGAAATTATCGGACGATTTTGAAAATGATAATATCAAATCAGGAATTTCCTTTGGCGGCATGATGGCAGGCGTTCTTATTTTTATTGCCGTTATCGTGGCGGTTGTTATTATGGTAAATAAGCCACGGGGAGGGAACCGGAATAATCAGGCACAGCAAAATGCCAATCCCGGTCCGGCGTCTTTGTCAGAGGAAGCAGCCGTCAGCGGCAACGAGGGAGAGGAATATCCCATCGGAGAATCCTCGCTTGTTTCCGATGATCTGGATTTTTGGAATATGTATAAAGAAGATCCCGATACGGATAAATCCCTGGATCATACCGGAGAGCGGTACGCCCATAATCTGGAAGAACTGGAGAAGGAAGAAGAGGGAGAGGACCTGTCCGAGAACGGAACAAAGACGGAGGTCATTCTGCCCGACGGGACTTCCCAGTGGATTATGATCAATGCCTATATTGAAAAGAATACCTACGACTATACGGGGCTTGTTTATGAAGAGCCCTTCATGCGTTATTATGCGGACGGGAAAAAGGTTTCAAGACAGGGCATCAGGATTGACGACAGCTATGGCGTCGTTGATTTTGAGTCGGTCGCGGACGACGGGATCGATTATTGTATGATCCGCATCGGAAAAAGAGGATATGCCACCGGAGCGGTATCCATGGACCAGAATTATCTGCAATATATGACATCGGCAAAGGGAGCCGGACTTGGCGTGGGGATATACTTTTATTCCCAGGCGGCAAACGAGGCGGAGGCTGTGGAAGAAGCGAATCTGGTGCTGCAGGCGCTGCAGGAGTCGGAGGTCAAGCCGGATTATCCCATCGTATTTGACATGGAGCTTGTAAGCAACGATACTTCAAGAACGGAAAACCTGACCAAAAACCAGCTTACGTCCATTGCGAAGGCGTTTTGCAACACGATCAGCCAGGGCGGGTATACGCCGGCGATTTACGGCAACAAATACTGGCTGCTGCGAAAGCTGGATTTGACGCAGCTTGGAAGCTACAATATCTGGCTTTCCCAGGAAAGCGATATTCCCGATTATCCCTATCAGTTTGCCATGTGGGAGTATAAACAGGATGCGGAAATTGACGGGATTGCGGGAAAGGTGCCCATGAGCATCAGTTTTATCGACTATGAGATGAGATAGAGGGGAAGACGATGGAAGAGCAAAAAAGCGGCAATTTTGCAAAGAAAGATATAAAACTTTCCATAGACGGCATGGGTATCGTCATGTATTCGCCAAAGACGGTTGCGGGTATTCCCGAAGGATATGATTATTTTCACAACGAATACGCTTTGCCAAAACAGGTGGCGGAGCATATTAAGAAAGGCGACATGGTGGGATTTTGTACCGGTTCCGGAGGAGAGTATACGTTAAAAATCCGGGAAGGATATCCGTCTGAGGCGCTGACGGAGGAATATCCGCTGGCGATTCGGCTGGGAATTGACGTACAGGATGATCAAATTTGTTTTATTGATTTATTCTGGCTGACGGAGTGGTATAACGAGTGCCCTTTGGAACAGACTTTAAAGATTGAGAAGGGATATTATCATATCACGCTTTTGACAAGGAAGCCGGAAACGGGTCGATGGGGAGATCATCAGGTTATTTACGTCTTTTTGAACAGACTGCCGTCCATGCCGGAATTGACGTGGACAGGGGTTCCTTTGCTGGTAACAGACTGACGGCGGGCGCGGAGTAATTACGTCGGGCGGACGGATAGCGGACGCTTACGAAGGGGCAAGGCGGTACAATTTGGGAGAGATTTTACAGGCGGAATAAATGGCGGCATAATCCGAAGGGGTTATGCCGTCAATATAATTTACGGCGTAATTTTTCTGAAACCCCTGTTTTTTTACGACGTCCACGGCTTTGTTATAAGCGATGGCGGCTTCGATGACGGTGTCGTAAATGCCGATGCGGTAATCGCCGTTGATATGGATTTTGGCAAGAAAACGGAACGTGCCGTTATTTTTGATACGCTGCACGCCGGCATACGGATTGACGCAGATCACGTTGGAATAGCGCAGGTCAAAAGAATCTCCGTTGGCGAAATAAAAATCTCTGCCTTCCACGGCAAAATTGCGGATTCCGTAGCGGTTTAAAATATTGACCTGCATACCGTAATCGGCAACAAACAGATGACCGCCGCGTTTCATAATCTTATGATGGGCATAATAAAACAGATCGTCGATATCAAAAGTATAGACGACGTCGGGGCTGTAATAATAAAAGAAAAACTTTTGTTTGATATAAATCGGAGTTTTAATATAGAGTTTATGGTCCCTGAAATTCATTAAAGTCACGCATTTTTCAAAGGAAAGCGTAACCGGCGTATAGGAATCCGGCAGGGCGGCGGGATTTTCCAGAATTTCCTGCGCTTCCAGATAGGCGTTATGCGCCTGCAAATCCGTCGGAAAGCTGCCGAGGCTGATATGCTTGCGCCGGTAAGTAATGCTTGCCCGAAAATAGCAAGTCCCGTCTTTTTTTGTCGCTTTATAGATCCCAGTGTATTTTTTCATGTACAAAGTATAGCATTATATTGCCAAAAACTCAATTTTAGAAATATTTTCCGGACTGCTTGTATAAAATAATTACTAAGTTGTTAATAGAATATTACAACTTATTTCAGGAACCGGATTTCGGTTCCGTAAAAAGGAGTAGTCTATGAAAAGAAAATATGGGAATATGCTGGTATTGTTTTATCTGGCATTTCTTAGTCTTCTTACGATAGAGATAACTTTTCAGAGAATACAAGAGACAAACGAGACGATACAGGCGGAAAAAATGGAGATCCGGGTCGGAGACGGCGCGGAGGACAGTACGCAGATTATGGTCAGGGAGATGCCCGAGGCGGATTCCGAAAGAAGGACCATAGAAGAGCGGGCGGTAACCAGGGAGCTTGCCTATCATCTGAGCGAGGAGGATTACAACACCCTGTTAAAAATTGTGGAGGCGGAAGCCGGGTGTGAGAGCGCGGACGGAAAGCTTTTGGTGGCGAACGTGGTGCTCAACCGGGTAAACAGCAGCAGGTTCCCTTCCACGGTAAAAGAAGTGGTATACCAGGCGGACGGAGGAAAGGTGCAGTTTACGCCCGCTTACAACGGTCGGCTGCAATCCGTAAAGGTATCGGAGGAAACTAAAGAAGCGGTGGAGCGTGCCTTATACGGAGAGGACATTTCCGAAGGCGCTTTATATTTTGTCGCCACCGGCGTCGCAGGAGAGCAAAAGAGCGCGTGGTTTTATCGCAATCTGACTTATTTGTTCGATTACGGCGGGCACAGCTTTTTTAAATAACATTGCCATTCAACCCTTCGTGTGCTATAATAACGCCGTAAAACACGGACATGAAAGGGAAAAACAATGGAAATTTTATACAAAAGTACACGCAGCGACAGTGCGCCCGTAACGGCGTCTCAGGCAATTTTAAAAGGGCTTGCCGACGACGGCGGCTTATTTGTTCCGACACAGATTCCGGCACTGGATGTTTCTTTGGAAAAGCTTTCAAAAATGACGTATCAGGAAGTGGCGTATGAAGTCATGAAGCTGTACCTGACGGATTTTACCGAAGAAGAGTTAAAAAGCTGCATTGACAAAGCCTATGACGATAAATTCGATACGGAAGTGATCGCGCCTTTGACAGAGGCGGGAGACGCTTATTACCTGGAACTGTACCACGGCGCGACCATCGCCTTTAAGGATATGGCGCTTTCCATTCTGCCCCATCTTTTGACAACGTCGGCAAAAAAGAACGACGTTCACAATGATATTGTGATCCTGACGGCGACCAGCGGGGATACGGGCAAGGCGGCGCTTGCCGGATTTGCCGATGTAGAGGGAACGAAGATCATCGTTTTCTATCCGAAAAACGGCGTCAGCCCCATTCAGGAAAAGCAGATGGTGACTCAGAAGGGCGCGAATACCCATGTGGTCGGTATTCACGGCAACTTTGACGACGCCCAGACCGGCGTGAAGAAATTATTCGGAGACGCCCGTCTTGCAAAGGAAATGGAGGAAAAAGGATATCAGTTTTCATCCGCTAACTCCATCAACATTGGACGTCTGGTTCCCCAGATCGTGTACTATGTATATTCTTATGCGACATTGCTGGGGCAGGGCAGGGTGAAAGACGGAGAGAAGATCAACGTCGTTGTGCCCACCGGTAATTTCGGCAATATTCTTGCCGCGTATTATGCAAAAAATATGGGACTGCCGATCAATAAGCTGATCTGTGCATCCAATGACAATAAGGTATTGTTTGACTTCTTCGGAAGCGGTACTTATGACCGGAACCGGGAGTTTATTCTGACAAGCTCTCCGTCCATGGACATCCTCATTTCCTCCAATCTGGAAAGACTGATTTACCGGATTGCCGGAAACGATGCTGCGAAAAATGCGGCTTTGATGGATTCTTTGAGCACAAACGGCGTTTATGAAATTACCGATGAAATGAAAGAGAAACTCGGCGATTTTGTGGGCGGTTATGCAGGCGAACAGGAATGCTTCCAAATGATCAGGGATTTGTATGAGGAATTTGGCTATGTCATCGATACCCATACGGCTGTAGCGGCAGCGGCTTATGCAAAATACAGAAAAGAAAGCAAGGATACGACGCAGACGGTTATCGCGTCTACGGCAAGCCCTTACAAATTTACGAGAAGCGTCATGAAAGCCATCGATGAAAAATATGACGCCATGGGCGATTTTGAGCTGGTAGACGAGCTGTCGAAAATTTCCAATACGGATGTGCCCAAGGCGATCGAAGAAATCAGAACCGCTCCCATCCTCCACGACACCGTATGCGAAAAAGATGAAATGGAAGCCGTTGTAAAAAAATTTCTCGGAATCTGAAAAAGAGGTAAATAGAGAGAGACTGTAACTCAGAATGAAATTGCTATCAATCAAAGGAAACCTTCATCAAAACGCCGGTACTTAATCCGCGTATTTTGCGGATTTACGTACCGCTGCGTTTTGATAGAGCGAAAGCGTGTTTCCGTGATTGATAGCAATTTCATTCGCCGCCACAGCCTCTTTTTTTTATTTCGCCATTTTTATTTCCTCTTATCCAGATCCTTATACTTGCGGTCCGGATGAATCGGTTTATAAGCAGGTCGGATGATCTTGCCGTTGTTAGCAAGTTCTTCCAGACGGTGCGCGCTCCAGCCGACGATTCTGGCGATGGCAAAGATAGGCGTATATAATTCGTAGGGCAGATCCAGCATCTTGTATACAAAGCCGGAATAAAAGTCCACGTTGATGCTGACGCCCTTATAGATTTTGCGTTCTTTGGCAATGACCTTAGGCGCCAGACGTTCCACCATGGAATAGAGGGCAAATTCCTTTTCCAGACCTTTTTCTACGGAGAGCTTTTCCACAAAGGATTTAAAGATTACGGCGCGGGGATCGGATTTGGAATAAACCGCATGACCGACACCGTAGATCAGCCCCGCATGATCAAACGCGTCCTTATTTAAGAGACGGGCGAGATATTCGGAAACCTCTTCTTCATCCGTCCAATCCGACACTTCGTGCATCATATCCTCAAACATACCGACAACCTTAATGTTGGCGCCGCCGTGGCGGGGACCTTTTAAGGAGCCGATCGCCGCAGCCATAACGGAATAGGTATCCGTCATGGAGGAGGTTACGACATGGGTCGTGAAAGAGGAATTGTTGCCGCCGCCGTGTTCCATATGGAGCACCAGGGCAATATCCAGAAGCCTTGCTTCTAAAGGCGTATATTTGCTGTCGGGTCTTAAAATATGTAAAATGTTTTCCGCTGTGGATAATTCGGGCTTGGAGGAGTGGATAAAAAAGCCGGCTCCGTCATGGTAATGCTTGTAGGAAATATAGCCGTAAATGGACAGCAGCGGAAACAGGCTGATCAACTGCAGGCACTGGCGCAATACGTTGGGAATGGAAGTATCGTCCGCGCGGTCGTCATAGGAATACAGCGTCAGTACGGAGCGGGCGAGGGTATTCATCATATCCTTGCTGGGCGCCTTCATAATGATATCGCGCACAAAGCTGGTAGGAAGCGTCCGGTATTCTCCGAGCAGCTTGCAGAAGGAAGCAAGTTCTCCTTCGTCAGGCAGCTTGTCAAACAAAAGAAGGTAAGCGACCTCCTCAAAACCGAAACGGTTTTCCCTGGTAAAGCCATTTACCAGATCCTTTACATTATAGCCGCGGTAGAACAGATTCCCGTGGATGGGAATGGTCTCGCCGTCCACTACCTTAGAGGCGCGGACGTCGGAAATATTGGTCAGACCTGCGAGCACGCCTTTTCCGTTGACGTCCCGAAGTCCCCGTTTCACGTCGTATTTGGTAAATAATTCCTGTTCGATAATACCCGCCTTTTCCGATAATCCGGCAAGATGAAGTATTTCGGGTGTAATTGTTGAAATGCTGTCATTTTCCATAGTATATGCCCACCTTTCTGCTATGAAACCATTTTAAAAACGTGTATTTGTTGCTTAGGAGTTATACATCAAAAGGATGTGAATAAATTTGACTTGAATGCACATGATATGCACGGTTTATGATCGTCATTTGCTGTTGGCGGCAAACAAATCTGCATGTTGCCGCTTATTAAATTTATTATAGCATGAAAGCGGAAGCGCGGGCAAGGAAAAAGAGGGAATGTTAAAGATTATTTCACAGTTTGTTCAGGATTTCTTCACAGGAAAAGGCTGGATTTTTGAAGAGGTTCATTATAGAATGATAAAACAGAGGTGGCATATATGGAAATGAAACGAGCATGGTGGAAAGAAGCCGTTGTATATCAAATCTATCCAAGGAGCTTTATGGACAGCAACAATGACGGCATCGGCGATTTAAAAGGCATTACACAGAAAATGGATTATTTGAAGGAGCTGGGAGTGGACGTGGTCTGGCTCTCTCCGGTATATGAGTCCCCCAATGATGATAACGGGTATGATATCAGCAATTATCAGGGCATTATGAAAGAGTTCGGAACCATGGAGGATTTTGATGAAATGCTGCACACGGCGCATGAAAAGGGCATCAAAATCGTGATGGATCTGGTGGTAAACCATACGTCGGACGAGCATCCGTGGTTTGTGGAGAGCAGGAAATCCAAGGACAACCCCTATCGTGATTATTATATCTGGCGACCCGGAAAGAACGGAAAAGAGCCGAATAACTGGGGCTCCTGTTTTTCAGGAAGCGCATGGGAGTATGATAAGACCACGGATATGTATTACCTCCATCTGTTTTCCAAGAAACAGCCGGATTTAAACTGGGACAACCCTAAGGTCAGGGAAGAAGTGTTTTCCATGATGAACTGGTGGCTGGATAAGGGCGTGGACGGATTCCGGATGGATGTGATCAGCCTGATATCCAAAAATCAGGATTTTCCCGACGGGAAGCCCGGCATGAACGGCTACGCCAGCTTTAACGAACCGGCGAACGGTCCCCATGTCCATGAATACCTCAGGGAAATGCGGAAAAAGGTGCTGAACCGGGCGGATACCATTACCGTCGGCGAATGTTCGGGCGTTACTTTGGAGGAGGCGAAAAAATATGCTTCCTGCAAGGGAGAGGAATTGAACATGGTGTTCCAGTTTGAACATATGGACGTGGATTCCGATGGGGATAATAAGTGGACCGACCGGAAAATGGACCTGCGGGATATGAAGGCGGTCATGACAAAATGGCAGAAAGGGCTTGAGGACATTGCGTGGAACAGCCTTTTCTTTGAAAACCACGACCAGCCCAGATCCGTAAGCCGTTACGCAAACGACGGGGAATACCGGGAAATGTCGGCGAAAATGTTAGCTACCTGCCTGCATATGATGCAGGGAACGCCTTATATTTATCAGGGGCAGGAGCTTGGCATGACCAACGCCCCTTTTGAAAAGATTACGGATTTCAGGGACCTGGACAGCATCAACGCTTACCGGGAGCTGGTAGAGGAGAAGGGGGTGTTTACCCCGGATGAAATGATGCGTTATCTGCGGTATAAAAGCCGTGACAACGCAAGAACCCCGTTTCAGTGGGACGACAGTGAAAACGGAGGATTTACCAAAGGAACGCCGTGGATCATGGTTAATCCCAATTACCGGCAGATCAATGCAAAGGAGCAGATGGAAAGAGAGGATTCCGTATTCCGGTATTACCAGAAGCTTATAAGCTTGCGGAAGAAGTTTCCGGTAATCGTTTACGGGAATTATGATTTGCTGCTTCCGGAATCGAAGGAGATTTACGCCTATACCCGGACGTTTATCAGTGACAGGGTGCTTGTGCTCTGTAACTTTTCAGATCAGGAACAGAGCGTGACCTGTCCGAAGATATTTATAGGCGCGAGCCTGTTGATTTCCAATTATGAGACGGGAAAAGCGCAGGCAGACATTTTGCTGCCGCCTTACGGCGCGGCGGTTTATATTACAAGCCGTTAGATAAATGCCTGTTTATCCTTTTCAAAGCTATTTTCAAAGATTTTTTCAAAGCTAAAAAGACAAAGACAGCGAGGTAGAGCTATGAACGTGAAAGAAATGATTTCCCATGTGGATCATACCCAGTTGAAGGCATTTGCCACGTGGGACGATATTGTGACATTGTGCGAGGAAGCGCTGGAGTTTGGGACGGCGTCTGTGTGTATTCCGCCCTGTTATGTCAAAAGAGTCCGCCAAAAGTACAAAAGCCGTCTGAACATATGCACGGTCGTCGGTTTTCCTTTGGGGTACAGCGTGACCGAGGCAAAGGTGGCGGAGACAAGGAAGGCGCTGGAGGACGGCGCGGATGAAATCGATATGGTTATCAATATTTCCGACGTTAAAAACGGAGATTATGAAAAAGTAACCCAGGAAATTATCGCGGTAAAGCGGGAGTGCCTGAAACACGTGTTAAAGGTCATTATCGAGACCTGCTATCTGACCGAGGAGGAAAAGATCGCCATGTGCAGGTCCGTAACGGACGCGGGAGCCGAGTATATCAAGACGTCTACGGGATTCGGAACGGCGGGCGCAAAGCTTGAGGACATCGCGCTGTTTCGGGAGCATATCGGCGACGCGGTAAAGATCAAGGCGGCGGGCGGCATCCGGACAAAGGAGGCGCTGGAAGCGTTTTTAGAGGCGGGGTGCGACCGGATCGGATGTTCGGCGGCGGCGGATATCATGCGCGGTGCGGACGCACGGTAACGGATTAAAAGAGAAACGGAAGATGAGAGAATTTTTGAGAGAAATTTTCTTTTGTTTTCCCTCATACAATATTGACTTTTTAAGTGCCTTTTGAGATAATACAAAAGGTGTACGAGGCGGATAAGTGCCCGTACAAAGTAGTCATAAGCCGCTTTTGCGGTAAAAAATACAAATCAAGGAGGACAATAGAATGTCAACAAAAGCATACTATCCAATCGATGAGATCGGTAAAGGAAAAGTCGGTTTTTCCAAAACACGTTCCATCATCGAAGCTGCTTTCTACGGCAACAACGTAGTAAAGGTAAACACATTAAAAGAAGCTTACGAATTAGCGAAAAATTCTCCCGGCACTGTTGTAACGGATATGCCTATCAAAGACGGTGAGACATTTGGTCTTGAGAAAGACGCAAAAGTTTTATTATTCAACGATGGCGCTGTTACAGGTCGTTATGCGGCAGCTCGCCGTATCAAAGGCGAACCCGGCGTAGATGACGCTAAACTGGATAAAGTCGTTATGGACGCTATTTACGAGACCCGTTGGAAAACCATGTATCATGCAGAGTGCTTCATCGGTCTTGATCCCGAATTTATGGTAAAGGCTCACCTTCTGATTCCCGAAGGAGAAGAGAACATCCTTTACAACTGGATGTTAAACTTCCAGTATATGTCCGATGAATACGTAAAGATGTACAAAAAATCCAAACCCGTCGGAGACGGCAAAGAGCCTGATATCTATATCTTCTCCGATCCCCAGTGGGTACCCGGCGAGAGACCTGACGTTGATTACAGCTGCTTAAGCGATCCGCTGACTCTCTGCTACTTCGATACTAACGAAAACTGCGCTGCGATCCTTGGTATGAGATACTTCGGCGAGCACAAAAAAGGTACTTTGACCATGGCTTGGGCTCTGGCTAACAGAAACGGCTACGCTTCCTGCCACGGCGGTCAGAAAGAGTATACTTTGGCGGACGGTTCCCACTTTGTTGCATCTGTTTACGGTTTGTCCGGTTCCGGAAAATCCACATTGACACATGCAAAACATGGCGGAAAATATCCTGCAATCAAGGTTCTTCATGACGATGCTTTCATCATCAACACAGATACCTGTGCATCCATCGCTTTAGAGCCTACATATTTTGATAAGACAGCGGATTACCCTACAGGCTGCCCTGACAACGAATATTTATTATCCGCTCAGAACTGCTCCTGTACGTTAGACTCCGAAGGAAAGATCCAGTTAGTAACCGAAGATATCAGAAACGGTAACGGACGTGCGATCAAATCCAAATTATGGTCTCCGAACCGCGTAGATAAGATTGAATCTCCGGTAAACGCTATTTTCTGGATTATGAAAGATCCTACCATTCCTCCGGTTGTTAAATTAAAAGGTTCCGCGCTGGCTTCCGTTATGGGCGCTACCCTTGCTACAAAGACCTCTTCCGCAGAGCGTGTTGCTGCAGGAACAGACTTGAATGCAATCCGTATCGTACCCTACGCTAACCCTTTCAGAACCTATCCTCTGGTAAACGACTATGAGAAGTTCAAAAAGTTAGTAGAAGAGAAGAACGTAGACTGCTACATCGTTAATACCGGTGATTTCATGGGAACAAAGGTTAAACCCGCAGATACTTTAGGCATTCTTGAGACAATCGTTGAAGGAAGAGCTAAGTTTGAACAGTGGGGACCTTTTGAAGACATCGAGATCATGTACGAGTGGGATGGCAAGACAGCAGACTTCACACCCGACTTACAGGATGCTTCTTATGTAGAACAGTTAAAAGCTGCTATGGCTACCCGTGTTAAAGCTGTAGAAGATTTCGCAACCAAGAAAGACGGTTACGACAAGCTTCCTGACGAAGCGCTTGCGGCTCTTCAGAGACTGGTAGACGCTCTTTAATTCCAAACATACAGCATTTGGCTGTGAGAGCGAATAAACGGACAGCGATTTGTTTATAATAGTCATAACAATATATGGGGTTGACGCATCGGAATGATTTCCGGTGTGCAGCCCCATTTTCATAATAGGAAACAGAATAATCGGATTCGGGTGATGGTATGGGGAATATTTTAGAGTTTATTAAATGGCGCGGAGACCTGGATTTCACACAAGATCCTTTTCATGAGGTGGACGCGCTTATTTTAAGCACCGTTTCCTATGCGGAACTGGATCATATTGTTTCAAAAGAGATACAGGAACAGATTCCGCTTCGGGACGCGTATGAAGAATTTCGGGGTTATCTGGATAATCCCAAATATCGGCAGCTTGGCAGGGTCATTCCGGATGAAGTCCTGGTGCTGTTTGAAAAAATGGCGGAATGTAAAAGGTACGCTTCCCTGAAAATGTCGGGCTATGTCAATCATATAGACGAGCAGAGCGAAGAACAATTCGCCGCCGTGACGTTTCAGAACGACAACGGGGAAATCTATGTGGTTTACCGCGGAACGGACGATACGATCGTGGGCTGGAAGGAAGATTTTAATATCGCCTATATGGATGTGATTCCGGCGCAGGAAGCGGCGCTGCGGTATTTAACCGGCGTGGCAGGCGCACTGAAGGGGAAAGTATCCCTGATGGGACATTCCAAGGGCGGCAACCTCGCGATTTACGCCGGGGCGAAGTGCGGCAAACGGCTGCAAAAACGGATTGCGGGCATTTATAATATGGACGGACCGGGCTTTATGGAAGAATTTTTATCTCTGGATGCGTATCAGGCTGTCAATGAAAAAACCTACTGGTATTTACCATATGAGTCAATGATCGGGACCCTTTTGTGCCACGGCACCAATGAATATGTGGTAAAAAGTACCAATCGGGGCATTATGCAGCACGATGCCTTTTCGTGGGAGGTAAGCGGCAGATGTCTGGTCAGGGAAAAGGGACTTTCCAAGGAGTCTTTGATCGCGCACCTTGCCATTGACGAGTGCATGAAAAAACTGACCGTGTCGCAGAGAAAACAGTTTGTATCCCTTGTATTTGACGCGCTGGCGGCGACGGAAGCGAAAACGTTAAGCCAGATCAGCTTAAAAAGTATTAAGAAATTGATTGACGCGGTCAAAAATACGGACCCGGAATCCAAAAAGCTGTTGACGGATATGAGCCGGCTGGTGTTAAAAACTGTCAGAGAAAACAGGTAAATTGCTGTTGTATTTTTTTGAGTATTTTCGTATAATAAGGTTACCTGAAATGTTCGATAACTCTTGTTGTTTTGAACCTACATTTACTTTAAACGGGATTCCTATATCGTTTTATGGATGTCATGCCTCCCATTAAGTGATGAGGACGGCAGAAGTAAAATTGCGGTTACCCACCTGGCTTAGGCTAGGAGTCAAAATACAGGAGCCGGCATTTTGGGGCACAAATGAAAAAACAGTCCTGACGGGCTGTTTTTCATTTTGTGCGGCTAATTTTCAGCGCGCGGCAATAGGAGCAAAAAGGGAGAGTTTATGAGGCAGAAAAATCGGATAGGAAAATGGGTGCTGGCGGTTTTTATACTGGCGGCAATCATAACGGCAATGGTTTGTGTGATTAAAAACAGAAGAATAAAGGAGCCGGAAGGAGTGTACATACTTCGGGAGGACGCCTATCTTTTATATACATATTTGTACGCCGATGGAGACCGGATCACGACGGCGGAAATTGACGCTGCGGCAGCGGTTTCCGGAAACGGGACAAAGGATTCCGCGCAGGAGGAACCTTATCTGACCCTGCGGGAAGCAAAGACCATGTTTGCCCTGTTAAAGGAAAAATATCCCGTCTATGAAGGCGAAATCATCGCCATTGAAGAGGATTCTTTTCCGGATAACCGCAGGGACGACAGCAGTCTGCTCGCCGCGGACTTTCTGAATACTTACGAAAAGCTGTGGGGCGTTGTCCATCAGGATATGCCTTTATATCGGGAACAGGGCGTTTTGCTTGCCTCCGGGTCCGATGTGAAAAATCTGGATGACACTTCGGTTTCGGAAAATACCCTGCTTTTTGCGTCGAAGGACGAACAGGGTCAGGCGTCGGGAATTACCCTGTATCAAAAGACCGATCTGCTTTCAGGCTATGAGGCGGCAAAGGAACAAAAACTTTACAGGGAACGGGTCTATCTTGGCAGCGGCGGATATCTGTTATTGGATATTTCCGATTATCAGGAGCTTCCCGATTCGGATGATTTCAGTCTGCAAACCTGCTGGATTGCGTCCAATCAGCCGGGCGCCTTGTGGATTATTTTTGAAGATTATCAGATTTGCATCAAAAGCGGGGAGGGCGGCGTGCTCTTAGAGGACGGCACGGTATACGACACCTTTGAAGACATTGCGGATCTGTATTTTGCAGACGGCGGTTTGCAGAGCATTTCAACTTATGATGAAAAGATCAGCGGAAAGCTGTTAAGCGTGACCGAGGACCGGATCGAGCTGGAAGGTATGGGCTTTTATCCTTACAGGGGGACGCTGCCTGTCTACAAGCTCTACGGTCAGAGGGAGCATTATACGAAGGCTGATTTAAAAATCGGCTATGATTTCACGGACTTTGTGCTGGACCGGGACGGAGTTATCGTGGCGGGGCTGGTAACAAGGGAAGAAAAGATGGATTCCATAAGGGTTGTGATCAAGACGACGGGATTTGCCTCGGCATATCATGAAAGCATTTCCTTTACCTGTGATTCGGATTTCCTGGTCAATGACGAACGCCACGGAGCCGGAGAAGAGATTACGGTTACGGCGGACGATCCCGGGCTGGAAAACGGACGCATTTATATCCGACCGGAAACGAATCTGGCGCGGACGACGATCACGTCCATTGAACGCGACCAGGGGACGCCGTCTTACCGGGGAAATTTTGAAATCGCCAAAACGGACGAGGGGCTTTTGCTGATCAATGAATTGCTGTTGGAGGAATATTTGTATTCGGTTGTGCCCAGCGAAATGCCGGCAAGCTACCCGGCGGAGGCGCTGAAGGCGCAGGCGGTATCGGCGAGGACTTACGCATATCAGAGAATGCTCAATTCCGGCTTAAAGGAATACGGCGCCCATGTGGACGACAGCGCGGCGTTTCAGGTCTATAACAATATTAAAGAAAATGAAACCACGACTCTTGCCATACGGGAAACCCAGGGGCAGATCGCCATTGTAGGCGGTCATCTGGCGGAAACTTATTATTATTCCACCTCCTGCGGCTACGGTACGGATATCGGCGCATGGCACAGCAGCTCGGAAGACCAATACGGTTATCTGGTATCCAGACATATCGGAACGGACGCGGGCGAAGCGGCGGATATTACGGATGAAGCCGTCTTTCGCAATTATATTACCACCGTCTTTGCAGAGGACTACGAGTGCGGGGAAGGATGGTACCGCTGGACCTATCAGACGGCGCTGAATGTTGACAGACTCAATGAAAATCTGTTACAAAGATATCAGTCCAGCAGCAAGAGCATATTGGTCCCTGTAGAAAACAAGGATGCGCTTCCCGGAGAGCCTGCCGTCGTCTATGTATCGGGAGAACCTCCCGTATTTACACAGATTGACCGGATGGAAGTCGTCAAGAGGGAAAGCGGCGGCGTGATCGATGAACTTCTCATAGAAGGGAAGGAAGGGAGCGTCAAGGTCGTCGGGGAACATGCGGTCAGATCGGTGCTCGCCAATGAAGGGGACTGCGTTACCAGACAGGACGGCAGCGAAAGCACGGTTTCGACGCTTCTGCCCAGCGCCTTTGCGGTACTGGATGTGCAGGTGGACGGTGCCACAAATGCGATTACGGCATATACTGTTACAGGAGGCGGTTACGGGCACGGAATCGGCATGAGCCAGAACGGTGCAAAATCCATGGCGCTTTCGGGAATGAATTGCGAAAACATTTTGCAGTTTTTCTATGAAGGTGTTACACTTATGGATATGTATGAGATGAGATAAGGGTGGATTATGAGAAAAATCATCTTACTTGTGAAAAAGTTTTCGAGAGAAATTTCAGAATGCCATATCAGCGCTTATGCAGCGAGCGCGGCGTTTTTTATGTTTTTGTCGCTGATCCCGATTTTGCTGTTGGTGTGTTCGATTTTGCCATATACGCCTGTTACGGAGGCGGATCTGATGGAGAGCGTGGCGCAGGTGCTTCCTACGAGCCTGGTCCCCCTTGCGGTCAGCACGATTGTGGAGGTATACGATAAGTCTCCGGCGATTATTTCCGTATCCGCGCTGGTCACGATCTGGTCGGCGGGAAAAGGAATGCTCGCCGTTATCCGGGGCTTAAATGCGATTCATCATGTGACAAAGCCCCAGAATTATTTTTTACAGAGACTGCGCGCCAGTATCTATACGGTCATTTTGTTGGTTATGATATTGTTATCGCTTCTTTTGGGCGTTTTCGGCGAGACAATCGGAAACGTGCTGGAAAAAAGACTCCCGGGAATCGTGTCCATTACTCCGCTATTTTCCAATCTGCGGATTTTGATCATTATTGCGGTCCTTGCCCTGTTCTTTACGGCGCTGTTTACCTGGATTCCCAGCGAAAAGCTGGATTGGAAGCAGCAGGTTGTAGGGGCGGTATTTGTAAGCGTTGCATGGAGTGTTTTTTCCCTGGGATTTTCCTTTTATGTCAATAACTTTGCGGGAAACAGCATTTACGGCAGCATGACGACGGTGGCAATGTTGATGCTCTGGTTTTATTTTATCTTTTATATCATGTTTATGGGAGCCCTGATCAGCAAGTTTTTGGAGCCCGCCACGGAATTTCTGATGAAGCGCTCCAGAGAAAAGCGCAAAGAGAAAAAAGCCGTGAAAACCACTTGACAGAACAGTTTCCGATCGTTAGAATAGTTTCAGATGTTTGATATTTGAAATGCGTGGAAGGTGTACAGTAGCGTTTTATGTACCGTCAGAGATAGGAAGTCACCGGCTGAAAGCTTCCTTTGGTTCCCATAAGACGGCGAATTTCCCACCGGAGCAGCTTTGTTGAACGCTGAATGCCTGCCGGATGCCGGAAAGACGGATACGGAAAAGTGCAAAAGGCAATTAAACAAAGACGTATACGCACGTTACGCGAAATGAAGAGCCCGTTTTACGGGAATGTGGGTGGTACCGCGGATTGGATCGATTCGTCCCTTGTCTGGCAAGGGGCGTTTTTTATGCGCTTTTTGCCGGTATAACGAAGGCAAAATACAGAAAGGAAAGCAGAAAATGAAAGAAAAACTGGAACAGATCAAGGCAGAAGCCATTGCCAAAATTTCAGCGGCGACATCGTTGGATGAGTTAAATGATGTGCGCGTGACCCAGCTTGGCAAAAAGGGCGCCCTGACGGGAATTTTGAAAAGCATGAAGGACGTCGCGCCCGAGGACAGACCGAAGGTAGGACAGCTTGTAAACGAAGCCCGCGCCGATATCGAGGCGGCTTTGGAAAAGGCAAAGAGCGACATGGAGAAAAAGATCAGGGAAGCGAAGCTGAAAAAAGAGGTTATCGACGTTACGCTTCCTGCAAAAAAGAATCATGTGGGACACAGACATCCCAACACCATCGCCCTTGAAGAAGTGGAAAGGATTTTCGTCGGCATGGGCTATGAGGTTGTGGAAGGACCGGAAGTGGAACGGGATTATTACAACTTTGAGGCGTTGAACATTCCGGCTGACCATCCCGCAAAGGACGAGCAGGACACCTTCTATATCAACGGAGATATTTTGCTGCGTACCCAGACTTCTTCCACCCAGGTGCATGAAATGGAAAAGGGAAAGCTTCCCATCCGTATGATCGCGCCGGGAAGAGTGTTCCGCGCAGACGAGGTGGATGCGACCCATTCCCCGTCCTTCCATCAGATCGAAGGTCTGGTTATCGATAAAAACATTACCTTTGCGGACCTGAAAGGAACCCTTGCGGAATTTGCAAAAGAGCTGTTTGGGGAAGATACCAAAGTAAAATTCAGACCCCATCATTTCCCGTTTACAGAGCCCAGCGCGGAAGTGGACGTTACCTGCTTTAAATGCGGCGGAAGCGGCTGCCGTTTCTGTAAAGGGTCCGGCTGGATCGAGATTTTGGGCTGCGGCATGGTCCATCCCCACGTATTGGAGATGAGCGGCATCGATCCCGAGGAATACACCGGATTTGCTTTCGGCGTAGGCTTGGAGCGTATTGCCCTGTTAAAATATGAGATTGACGATATGAGATTGTTATACGAAAACGATATTCGTTTCTTGAAACAGTTCTAGGAGGAAAAGTGGTATGAATACAGCATTATCTTGGATCAAAGCATATGTTCCCAATCTGGACTGTACCGATCAGGAATATTGCGATGCAATGACATTAAGCGGAACAAAGGTGGAAGGCTACGAGAGACTGGATAAAAATCTGGAAAGAATCGTGGTGGGACAGATTGAGAAGATCGAAAAGCATCCCGATGCGGATAAACTGATTATCTGTCAGGTAAACGTAGGCGCGGAGACCGTTCAGATCGTCACGGGCGCGCCGAATGTAAAAGAAGGCGATAAAGTGCCGATAGTTCTCGACGGAGGCAAAGTCGCAGGCGGACATGACGGCGGACCGCTTCCCGAGGAGGGCATTGTGATCAAAGCGGGCAAGTTAAGAGGGATTCCCTCCAACGGCATGATGTGTTCCATTGAGGAGCTCGGTTCTTCCAGAGATTTTTATCCCGAAGCGCCGGAATACGGCATCTATATTTTCCCGGAAAACACGGAGGTCGGTGCGGACGCCATCGAAGAGCTGGGATTACATGATACGGTTTTTGAATATGAAATCACGTCAAACCGCGTGGACTGTTACAGCGTTGTAGGCGTGGCGAGAGAAGCGGCGGCTACCTTCCATACCAATTTTCAGCCCCCGGTGGTATCCGTAAAAGGAAACGACGAGGACGTAAACGACTATATCAGGGTCAGAGTGGAGGATGCGGATCTGTGTCCCCGCTACTGTGCAAGGGTCGTAAAAAATATTAAGCTGGGACCCAGTCCCAAGTGGATGCAGAGAAGACTTGCGGCAAGCGGGATCAGACCCATCAACAACCTGGTGGATATTACCAATTATGTCATGGAAGAATACGGTCAGCCCATGCACGCTTATGATCTGGATACGATCGCGGGCAGGGAAATCATCGTGCGCCGCGCAAAGGACGGAGACGAGTTCGAGACCCTGGACGGGCAGATGCGTAAAATGGATTCCGACGTTTTGATGATTTGCGACGCGGAAAAGGAAATCGGTCTTGCAGGCATTATGGGAGGAGAAAACTCCAAGATTACCGACGAGGTAAAGACCGTTTTATTTGAGGCTGCGACCTTCAACGGTCCCAATATCCGTAAATCGGCAAAAAGAGTCGGGCTTCGCACCGACGCTTCCGGTAAGTTTGAAAAAGGGCTTGATCCCCGGAACGCCGAAGAAGCGATTAACCGCGCCTGCCAGTTGATAGAAGAGCTCGGGTGCGGCGAAGTCGTAGGCGGCATGGTGGACGTCAAAGAACCCCTGAAGCCTTTGGTGGAGCTGCCTTTTGAGCCGGATCGATACAATGCGCTTCTGGGTACGGATATTGCGCCGGAAGAAATGATTAAGATTTTTGAGAAAATAGACCTGGTATATCACAAGGATACCAATACCGTGACGATTCCTTCCTTCCGTCAGGATCTGTTAGGAAGGGCGGATCTTGCGGAAGAGGTGGCGCGTTTCTACGGATATGATAAGATCCCGACGAGTTTACCCAGCGGGGAAGCGACCACCGGCAAGCTTTCCTACAAGCTGCGGATCGAGCAGAAGGCAAGGGATATTGCGGAATACTGCGGCTTCTCACAGGGTATGTGCTATTCCTTTGAAAGTCCCAAGGTATTTGATAAGCTTTTACTTCCGGAGGATGATGCGCTCCGCAAAACTGTGACCATCAGCAATCCGTTGGGAGAAGATTTCTCCGTTATGAGGACGATTTCCTTAAACGGTATGCTCACAAGCCTTGCGACCAATTACAACAGAAGAAACAAGGACGTGAAATTATACGAGCTCGGAAATATTTATCTGCCAAAGAGCGTTCCGGTTACGGAGCTGCCCGACGAAAGAATGCAGTTTACGCTGGGCTTTTACGGAGAGGGCGATTTCTTCACGATGAAAGGCGTGATCGAAGAATTTTTTGAAGGCGTTGGCATGAGAAAGACGCCCGAATACGATCCCAAAGCGGGAAAACCGTTTTTGCACCCCGGCAGACAGGCGAACATTTTGTATGACGGATGCGTGGTAGGGTATCTCGGCGAGGTTCACCCCGAGGTATGCGATAACTACGGTCTGGGCACAAGAGCCTATGTCGCCGTACTGGATATGCCAAGCGTTGAAGGTTTCACGACCTTTGACCGCAAATACGAAGGCATCGCCAAATTCCCTGCCGTAAAGAGGGATATTTCCATGGTAGTGCCCAAAGAAATCCTGGTAGGACAGATTGAAGCCGTCATCAGACAGCGCAGCGGAAAGATTCTGGAAAGTCTGGAGTTGTTTGATATTTATGAAGGCGACCAGATTAAGGAAGGGTATAAATCCGTAGCGTATTCCATTACCTTCCGCGCAAAGGACCGCACTCTGGAGGAAAACGATATCAACTCCGTGATGAAGAAAATCTTAAACGGCTTAAACGGCATGGGTATCGAATTAAGACAGTAAGGAAACGAAAATGGATAGTTTAAAAAAATCCGATTTTTATTATGAATTGCCAAAGGAGCTGATTGCACAGGACCCCCTGGAGGACCGCAGCAGCTCCAGGCTGTTAAAACTGGATAAACGGACGGGAGAAACGGAGCATCATTCTTTTAAGGAAATTCCTTCGTTTTTGAAACCGGGAGACTGCCTTGTTTTAAACAACACCAAGGTCATTCCCGCAAGACTGATCGGACATAAAGCGGAAACGGGAGCCGCAATCGAAGTGTTGCTCTTAAAGCGCCGTGAAAACGACCGGTGGGAGACCTTGGTTAAACCCGGCAAAAAGGCAAGACCCGGCGCGAAAATCGTGTTCGGGGACGGATTGCTCACGGCGGAAGTGCTGGACGTGTTGGAGGAGGGCAACAGGCTTGTGCAATTTACCTATGACGGCATTTTTGAAGAAGTGCTGGACCGCCTGGGAGAAATGCCCCTTCCGCCCTATATTACCCACAAGCTGCAGGATAAGAACCGCTATCAGACCGTATACGCCAAGTACGAAGGCTCCGCAGCCGCGCCCACGGCAGGCTTGCATTTTACGCCGGAGCTTTTGCGGGAAATCGAAGAGGCGGGGGTCAGACTTGCCTATGTAACCCTGCATGTGGGGCTGGGAACCTTCCGCCCCGTGAAAGAAGAAAATATACTGGAACATCATATGCACTCGGAATTTTACCAGATCGGCAAAGAAGCCGCCGATATCATCAATGAGACAAAACAAAACGGCGGAAGGGTCATCTGTGTGGGAACGACGAGCTGCCGCACCATAGAGAGCGCGGCGGATGAAAACGGCGTCGTGCGTCCGTGCAGCGGCAATACGGAAATCTTTATTTATCCCGGTTACCGGTTTAAAGTAATGGACGGGCTGATTACGAATTTCCATCTGCCGGAATCCACTTTGATCATGCTGGTCAGCGCCCTGGCGGGAAGAGAGCATGTGTTAAATGCCTATGAAGAAGCGGTCAGGGAAAAATATCGATTCTTTTCTTTCGGAGACGCCATGATGATCTTGTAATTTGTACCGCTTTCGTATAAAATAAAAACAGTTGTACGAATAATCGCAAAAAACGGGGGTAGCTATGGAGAGCGTAGAGAGAAGAAAAAACAAGCGAATGGATTTGGAATCGCGTCTGGTCATCAAAAGGCTTGACAGCAAGGAAGAGCCTGACGAGGTGGCAATTGAACTGGTTGACGTATCAAAAACGGGAATTGGCTTTAACTGCACGGTTCCTTTGCAAATCGGCGCAGTATACGAGGCGTATCTGACGCTTTGGACAAAAGAAGTGATCCATGCGTTTATCGAGATTGTTCGTATCGTCAAACGGGATGAAATTTTCCAGTACGGAGGTATTTTCATCGGAATGTCGGAAATGGATGCTTCCAGAATCGAGATTTACGGCGTGGTCAAAGATCATGCGTGAAAAAAGTCAGTAATCGCTAATTGTGATTGTCAAAATCATGATTAGCGGTTTTTTTATTGCAAATTTTCAAAAAAAGCATTGAAATCAACCTGAAACAATTCCGCCAGCGCCGCCAATTCCGAAATACGGATGTTATAAGTGCCGCATTCGATCTGGGAATAGCTGCTGCGGGAAATTTCAAGTCCCTGTAATTGGAGATGGGTAATAACCTGTTCCTGGGTAAGCCCTGCCTGCTTGCGAAGTCTGCGGATATTTCCGCCGATTTGCAGATCCTGCTTTAATTTTTGACTCATGGAAAGACACCTCTCAATCATTCAGTCTCAATCATTTTGCAATAAATAAATTGCATCCTTCTTGATTTTAGATGGCTTAAGGGATATAATTGCAATGAATACATTGCAAAACAGCTTTTTTAAGCAGGAGGAGGGAGCAGAAGTGAGAAAGTGGAATGGCGGGTAAGAAAGGAACGGCATTTTTCCGGGGCGTAGAAAATGCAGATGGGAAGCAAATTATTGGCAACAGACAAAATGATATCATAGTTTTTTGAAAAAACGGATGGAGGAAAATATGAAAAAGATAAACGTATTGCGAATGGTATTAAGCGTAACATTGGCAGCATTTCTTCTTTGCGGCTGCGGTAATTCTAAAGAAGCACCGGCAGAAGAGGCACCTGAAGTTGCAGC
The DNA here is from genome assembly GCA_900542015.1 of uncultured Lachnospiraceae bacterium. Lineage (GTDB taxonomy): Bacteria > Bacillota > Clostridia > Lachnospirales > Lachnospiraceae > UBA2882. The sequence continues at coordinate 38,841 of UQLY01000007.1, forward strand.
AGAGGAAGTAACGGAAGAAAATGAAGTAGAAGAAGAGGAAGAAGAACAGCAATCTGTTGAAGAAGAAACATCGGCAGGGGAAGAAGGGGCTGAAGAGCCTTCGGAGGAAGAAACATCGACTGATATGCCTGAAGCTCAGGTAACTACAACGGTTGCGGATATTTCTGAATTTGCACAATTTTTATCAAATTTAGATACTAAAACCCCACATATTATTATATATAATGAAGAAGAGGGGTATGTAATTGAAATGGGTAAAGGAGAGTATTATCACTTACAAATAAATGATAAAATCTTTTTAAGCACTAGTGAAGAAGTATATGCATTAAGTAATAATATACCTGGTAAGACTATAGGTTATAGTGTGTATGCTTATGAAGTAATACCAGATTATTCAGAATTTGAGGAACCACAGAGAGTATATCATACAATTTTTCTTAAAGAAGCTCCTGATACGGAAGTAAAAACCGAGGCATATTTATATGCACCGGCTGATTAACAACTAAATACTGTCTTTATCTATGTGAGCAGAAAGAACGTCTATATAGACGTTCTTTTTATAATCCTCAATACATTACATAGTTTTGCATTTCATCTAAATTATCAGATCTTTAAGGAAAAGAGCTAAGCCGTCATTATCAGCAAATATGACGGCTTAAATAATAATTAGCTAAAAAATATTGAGGTAAACCACTTCGGGTTTCCCTTTTCTATATTCTATTCTATTTTAAAATATTTTTCAACACTATTTTGCACATAATTTCCGAAATTGTCAAAATAAAAAAACAAACGAAATATCAAATAAAAGTGGAAAAAACAGAGATGAAAGATGGCGGATTATTCTGTATTATTGAAGAGGGATTTCGTGTCTATCCTTTTTCCTGCAAGTCGAATATAATAAAAAATAATCAGTAAAAATTGGAAGGACGGTGGAAATCTTGAATTGTATTCTGATGAATAAAAACAGACCGGTAGTTGAGCTGGAATTGGATGAAGATACGGCTACGATCGTAAAAGTAAGAAAGAATTACGAAACGGATTTTCTGCCGGTTGGAATAGATGTAAAAACAGGCGTCCCGAATAAAAAAGAACTGAATGAGTGGTGGCTTGGAAGAAGCATTCATGAAAATAGAATGCCCCTCATAGGTGCATACTGACCAGAACTATGAAGCGGGGGAATAATTGGGGCTTTCGCATTGATAAAACAGGTATCGATCAAAGGAAACCTTTACAAACACGCCGGTACTTAATCCGCGTATTTTGCGGATTTATGTACCGCTGCGCGTTTGTAGAGCGAAAGCGTGTTTCCGTGATCGATACCTGTTTTATCAATACGAAAGCCCCGTTACGTTACTGCCTCTGACTTTTCAACACTATTTTACACATAATTTCCCCAAATCCTTATAAAAATCAGGATAAGATATATTGACGCATTCCCCGCCTTCAATAACAGTTGTGCCTTCGGCAAGGAGGGAAGCGATGGCAAAGCTCATGGCAATGCGGTGGTCGTCCATGGAATGGATCAGCGCGCCGTGCAAAGGCTTGCCTCCGCCTATGATCATGCCGTCGTCGGTGGCGGTAATATCCGCTCCCATGGCGCTTAGGTTGCTTACCATGACGTCGATGCGGTTGGATTCCTTGACTTTCAATTCGGCAGCGTCGGCAATGACCGTCTGACCCTTTGCATAAGCCGCCATAATGGCGATGACGGGGATTTCATCGATCAGAGTAGGGATCAGCGCGCCGTCGATGCGGGTGCCGCAAAGATCGCTGTGGGAAACCAGAATATCAGCAACCGGTTCGCCGCTGTCGCGGTTTTCATTTAACAGAGTAATATTGCCGCCCATCGCCTTTGCTGCCCGGAGGATGCCGTCGCGGGTTTCGTTGATTCCCACGTTTTTGATCAAAATCTCCGCGCCCGGGACGATCAGCCCTGCCGCGATGAAATAGGCGGCGGAAGAGATATCGCCGGGTACGACGATGTTTCGTCCTTCCAATACAGGATTGGGCAGGACGGTTGCGGTTGTGCCGGTCGTGGTTACCGTTGCGCCGAAGTGGTTTAACATAATCTCGGAATGGTTGCGGCTGACGTAGGGCTCCGTAACGCTTGTTTCGCCTTCCGCATATAATCCGGCAAGCAGAATGGAAGATTTTACCTGAGCCGAAGCAACCTTGGAGGTGTACCGGATTCCTTTTAAAGCGGTGCCGTGTATTTCCAACGGAGCGCAGTCGTTTTCCTTCAGGCTGCGGATATCGGCGCCCATCATGGATAAAGGCTCTATAATCCGGCGCATGGGGCGTTTTTGGATCGAAGCGTCTCCGGTTAAGGTGACGGTAAAGGGCTGCGCGGCAAGAATGCCGGAAATTAAGCGGGTCGTCGTACCGCTGTTGCCTGCGTCCAAAATTTCGGACGGAGCAGAAAGTCCGTGAAGCCCTTTGCCGTGAACCAGGATTTTTTCGGGCGTATTTTCGATCTCAATGCCCAATTTGCGAAAGCAGGAGATCGTGGATAAGCAGTCCGCCCCCTGTAAAAAATTGGTGATTTCCGTCAATCCGTCTGCAATGGAGCCGAACATGACGGCACGGTGGGAAATGGATTTATCGCCGGGGACGGTCACTTCCCCTTTTAAGGTTTTTACTTTTTCAAAATTCATGGCTGCAGTTCTCCTAATGTTTATCTATGTATCTTTCTTTCATTACTAAAAAATTGTATAACCATTGTCGGTCAGAGTCGTTTTTGCCAAAAGCATCGAAGGTTCGTCGTAAAACTCGATGCGGAGGGAACCGTCCTGTACTTCGCGGTTGTGCATAATGCCGATGTTTTTGATACTGATGCCCGCGTTGGCAAGCAGGGTTGCCGTCTGGGCGATGGCGCCTGTTTCGTCTTTGAGATCCAGATAGAGGACAAATTCCTTTTTGATCGGACCGCTGCCGATATTGTTAAAGGAATCCCGATATGCCTTCGCCTCGTCAAAGAAGCGGTAAAGCTGTTCTTTGTCCTTCGTTTCCAGCCGGGCGCGGATTGACTTTAACGCGTCTGTATAGTCGTCCAAAAGGCGCAGAATATTGTCCGTATTGGTCAGACAGATGGACTGCCACATGACGGGAGAGGAAGAAGCGATCCGGGTAATATCCTTAAAGCCTCCCGCAGCGATCATTTTCATCAGACCGTCCTCGTCTTCCTCATGGACCAGATTGACAAGGCTGGCGGCGATGATATGGGGAAGATGGGAAATGGCGGCTGTAATATAGTCATGCCTGTTTGCAGGTAAGATCAAAGGAATGGCGCGGATTTCAAGCACCAGTTCCTGTAAAGCATGGAGGCGGCTTTCGGGAATGCCTTCTCCCGGGGTTAAAATATAGTAGGCGTTTTCCAACAGCTTTTCGCTGGCGTTTTCATAGCCGCTTTTTTCGCTGCCCGCCATGGGATGACCGCCGATAAAGCGCGCGGAAAGTCCCAACGCGTCAATCGTGCTGTGAATGGTATTTTTCACGCTTCCCACGTCGGTTAAAACGGAATCCGCCGACAGGTAATCTTTGATCAGATTCAAATTGGCGTCGTTGGCGGAAACGGGAGCGCATAAAAAAATAAACTCGCAGCTTCCCAGCGCGGAAAAAGTCGTTTCGTCTGCCTCCGTATAGATTTCATCCGCGATTTGTTCGTCTTTGGCAAGCAGCAGGGAATCGCGGTTGGCGTCGTAAGCCAAGATCCGCGCCTTTGCGCGCGCGGCTTTGATTGCTTTTGCAATGGAACCGCCGATCAGTCCCAAGCCGATAAAGCCATAGGTATTTGGGGTCATTTGGTGCCTCCGTATGTAAAATATTGTTTAACAGTTTTATTTTATAAGCAAGGGATAGGAATGTCAATTTTTCTTTGCGAATCGGAGGAACTTGCAAAAAAAGATTTTCTATTTGTATAAAATAGCTTATAATGTCTGTAATAACCAGGGAAACTAATCAGGTAGGAACAGGAGTGGCATATGAAAAAATCAACATTATGGAAAATAATCGGAGCGGTCGTTGCGTTGTTTGTCGCGTTTATTTATTACTATATCACGCTTCCGGCGTTTAACCTGCATTCCATCGGCACTTGGTGGTTCTTAATCGTGCTGATTGCGGCGGTGGGTATCGTGATTTCGGTTAAGACAGGCTCGGTAAGGGAAAAGAAAGGAAAACTGCGGGAATTTAAACCCGGGACGGGGCTTCCGGTCAAAATTACCTTCGGGATCATCGGCGTGATGCTGGTGGTGCTTGCCGTCGGCTCGTTTTTATCTTCGCCGATTATCAACGCGGCAAAATACAGGGATCTGATGACTGTTGAGGAAGGGGATTTTGCAGAGGATATCCAGCAGGTGGACTATAACACCATTCCGTTGTTGGACAGAGATTCCGCGTCGCTTTTGGGCGACCGCAAGATGGGCAGCATGGTGGACATGGTTTCCCAGTTTGAGGTAGGGAGCGATTATACCCAGATCAATTACAACGGAAAGCCGGTCAGGGTAACGCCGCTTGTTTACGCCAACGCCATTAAATGGTTTACCAATCAGAAAAACGGGATTCCGGCTTATATGATGATCGATATGGCGACCCAGGATACGGAGTGCGTACAGCTTGCGGAAGGCATTAAATATTCCAAATCGGAGTATTTTAACAGAAATATTTACAGGCACCTTCGGTTCAAATATCCGACTTATATTTTCGGAGAGCAGATTTTCTTTGAAATCGGAGACGACGGCACGCCGTATTGGATATGTCCGGTTAAGAAATTTAATATCGGTCTGTTCGGCGGCGAGACTGTCGGCAGAGTCGTGATCTGCAACGCCGTAACGGGCGAATGTGAGGATTATCCCGTGGAGGACGTGCCCCAATGGGTGGATAAGGTATACCAGGCGGAGCTTCTGATGGAACTGTATGATTATCACGGCACGCTGCAGCACGGCTTCTTTAACAGCATTTTAAGCCAGAAGGATTGTCTGACCACCACCAACGGATACAACTATATCGCGTTGGACGACGATGTGTGGGTATATTCCGGCGTGACCAGCGTCAACGGGGATCAGTCAAACGTAGGCTTTGTATTGATGAACCAGAGAACCATGGAAACGAAGTTTTATAAGATCGAGGGCGCCATCGAGGATTCGGCAATGTCGTCGGCGGAAGGTCAGGTGCAAAACTTAGGTTATACGGCGACTTTCCCGCTGTTATTAAATATTGCGGGAGAACCCACGTATTTCATCGCTTTAAAGGATGCGGCGGGACTGGTCAAGATGTATGCCATGGTTAATATCCAGAAGTACCAGTGGGTGGCAATCGGCGATACCGTCGGAGAATGTGAAAAGGCATACAGCGAGCTGCTTGCCACAAACGGCATTTCGGCGCAAAGCGCGGGTATCTCCGAGACTGTAACAGGAAAGATCGAGGCGATGGCGAACGTGGTCATAGAAGGAAATACGCACTATTATCTGTACCTGGAAGGAAAAGAGCAGATTTTTGATGTGGATCTGTCGGCGGACGAAGCGTTTGCCGAAATTATCAAATTTAAGCCCGGCGATACGATTTCCATGAATGTAGTTCCCGGCGCCGGACTTGTGACGGTAACGCAGCTGAAATAGCTTTAAAAATCTCCGGCTTCCAACTGTTTGCGGTATCCTGTCGGGGAGAAGCCCTTCTGCTTGTGAAAAAGCCTGCTGAAGTATAACGGGTTGTCATAGCCCACCATAGAGGCGATTTCCGTAACGGAATAATCGGTTGTTTCTAAAAGCATCTGTGCATTTGTCATCCGCAAGGATACAAGATACTGCATGGGTGCTTTTCCTGTGTATTGGCGGAAGCTGCGGATGAACCAACTGACGCTCATGCCCCTGGAAGCCGCATATTCGTCGATCCGGATTTCACGGTTGTAGTGCTTTTGGAAATATTGCGCCGCATAGGACATTTCGTGCTCTAAATATTCGTTTACAGTATTCCGCTTCTGGGATAGGCGTCTTTGCGTGACGATCAGAAGCTGGCGAAATAAAAGCTCCAGCATTTCTTCATAACCGTTTTTGCATTGCTGCAGTTCGGAAATCATCCGGGTAAAAAGCTGTTGATATTCCGGGGAGGCGCCTACGTAGAAAACGCGCATGGTGTCCGTAATGCCGTATTTTCGCAGCAGGTTTTTGACGTTGTTTCCCGTAAAGTGAATCCAGTATACTTCCGTTTGGTCTTTGCCGTAATATTCATAGTGCTGATATTCTTTGGGGCGGTATAGGACCATATTGCCGGCGGAAACAACGGTATCGTTTCCGGCGCCGTCAAAATGAAAGTGTCCGGCGCCGGAGGCAATATATAACAACTGATAATCCACGCGTCCCCTGGGGCGGCAGGTGGGGAGCCTGGTACGGGTACGGAGGCGGTAAACGCCGCAGCTGCCGACGGTCAGAGGCTTTCTTTTGTCCTTAAAATCCACAAGGGAGTTGTGCAGGTAGGCGGAATTGATTTCCATGGGGTCACGATCCTTTCTTTTTTTGTCAGTGTATCATTTTGTGCATGTTTTGTCTAATCCGCTTTATCGTATAGTCTGGCGGAAAGCGGTATACTTTATGTATCAAATAAAAGGAGGACGAGATTATGCTTGTACCGCGTCACTATGAAAATTTATCTGTTTTACATGAAAATACCATGCCGCCGAGAGCGTATTACATTCCGGCGTCAAAAAGGACGGAGGATTTGGTCGCGCACCGGGAGCGGTCGGACCGTATGCAGCTTTTAAACGGCGTCTGGAAATTCCGCTATTATAAGAGCATTTATGATGTAAAGGACGCTTTTTATGAGGTCGGATATGATGTTTCGGCTTATGACGATCTGAAGGTGCCGGGCGTCTGGCAGACGGCAGGTTATGACGCGCATCAATACACCAATATCCGTTATCCCTTTCCCTTTGATCCGCCCTTTGTGCCGCAGGATAATCCCTGCGGGACTTATGTCTGCCGGTTTCGTTATCAAAAAGAGGAAAGGGCTGCAAGGGCGTTTTTAAATTTTGAGGGAGTCGACAGTTGTTTTTATGTATGGCTAAACGGTCAATATGTGGGATACAGTCAGGCGTCGCATACCACGGGCGAGTTTGATGTGACAGGTGTGATTGCGGAAGGGGAAAATACTCTTGCTGTATTGGTACTGAAGTGGTGCGACGGCTCTTACCTGGAGGATCAGGATAAATTTCGCATGAGCGGGATTTTCAGGGATGTCTATCTGTTAAAAAGACCGGACCATGCCGTGTACGACTACCGCATTACGACGGAAATACCGCACGAAGCGGGAGCAGGTAAGGAAAATAGCATTGGAGAAAGTAAAAAAAACAAAGGAAAAACGAGCGCAATCCTGCGGCTGAATATCGAGTATACACATCATTTGCCGGTTGAGACAAGGATTTTATTGGAGGACCAAAACGGGACGCAGATCGCGCAGGCGTTTGTAGGAAAAAGCAGCCCCGGAAGCGCCCGCCCGGGGGAGAACGCACAAGGAAAGTGCCGGCAGACGGTACAACTGCAGGTTTCCGATCCGGTGCTTTGGAATACGGAAAATCCGTATTTGTATACTCTGGTCATGGAAACGGAAGATGAAGTCATCGTCGATCATGTGGGGGTTCGCAGGATTGAGATCAGGGACCGGGTCGTCTGGCTGAATCATCAAAACATCAAATTCCGCGGCGTGAACCGTCATGAATTTGATCCGGAAACGGGATATACGGTCAGCATGGAGCGCATGATGACGGATCTTGCCATGATGAAACAGCATAATTTTAATGCGGTCAGATGCAGCCATTATCCCAACGTACCGTATTTTTATGAACTTTGCGACCGGTACGGCTTTCTGGTCATAGACGAGGCGGATATTGAGGCGCATGGTCCGGCTGAGATTTATTATAAGGATCAGAGCGAGGACAACAGATTCAACCGTTGGAACGAGAAAATAGCGGATGATCCGGTCTGGGAGGAAGCCTTGCTGGACCGCGTGCAGCGCATGATACAAAGGGATAAAAACAGAACGTGCATTGTGATGTGGTCCGTGGGAAACGAGAGCGCCTACGGATGCAATTTTGAAAAGGCGCTGCGTTGGACCAGGGAGTTTGATCCGTCAAGGCTGACCCAGTACGAAAGCGCAAGATACAGAAAAGCCGGGGTAACGTACCGGTATGACGATCTTGATCTGTACAGCAGAATGTATCCGTCCTTGGAAGAAATCAAAGAATATTTAAAGAAAGGCAAAAGCAAGCCGTTTTTGCTGGTGGAATACTGCCATAGCATGGGAAACGGTCCCGGGGATCTGGAAGATTATTTTCAACTGATTTCGCAGTATGATCAGATGTGCGGCGGTTTCGTGTGGGAATGGTGCGATCATGCAATTGCTCATGGCAGGGCGGAAAACGGAAAGATCAGGTATGCCTACGGCGGGGATCACGGCGAAAGGATTCACGACGGAAACTTCTGCGTAGACGGACTGGTCGGTCCGGACCGAAAGCCCCATACGGGATTATTGGAATACCAAAATGTTTATCGCCCGGCGAGGGTGGTTTCCTTTGATGCGAAGGAAGGAAAGCTGACCCTTCATAATTATATGGATTTTGACGATTTGAAGGATTATGTACAAATCGGATATGAAGTGACCTGCGACGGGATGGTTACGGAAAGCGGAGAAATTCCGCCTTTTTCGGTGCCGCCCCATGGCGAAGGGACAACAAAACTGGACATAGAAGTACCGCGCGCCGGCAGGGTTTATCTGAACATTACCTATGCGTTAAAAAAAGACGTTCCTCTGATACCCGCGTCGCATACCATGGGATTTGACGAAGTGCTTTTGCAAAATGAAGACGGCAGAAACCAAAGGACAGTGGGATTGCTTACCCGAAAGGAAAGTGAGGAAAGTAAGGGGTATGGCATACAGGTGGAAGAAACAGACTGTGCAGTCATTTGCACCGGAGAAAACTTTACCTGCGAATACAATAAACGCACGGCGATGTTTGACCGGATCGCATTTGACCATATCGATTATCTGAACCGCCCCATGGAAGTAAATATCTGGAGGGCGCCCACGGATAACGACAGGTATATCGGAAAAGAGTGGAAGAGGGCGCATTATCACGAAGCCGTCAGCAGAGCTTATGATACGCTGGTAACTCAAACGGAAAACGGCGTAAAAATCGTAAGCCATGCCTCTGTCTGTGCCGCGGCGGTCCAAAGAATCCTGGATCTGCAGATTACATGGCGCATTGATGCAGACGGGGGAATCGAGGGAAAGATGGACGCGGTAAAAAACAGCGAATTTCCGATTCTGCCAAGGTTCGGGGTGCGTTTATTCTTAAACCGCCGTTTGGACGACGTGTCCTATTACGGTATGGGACCGTCGGAAAGCTACTGCGATAAACACAGGGCGTCCCGGCACGGATTGTTTCATGCGAAAGCAGGGGAACTCCATGAAGATTATATCCGTCCCCAGGAAAACGGCAGCCACTATGACTGCGATTATGTCGTGATTACAAACGGCGGAAACGCTTTCGGAAAGTTTGGGCTTGCCGTCGCCGCAAAAAACAGGTTTTCTTTTAACGTTTCGGATTATACGCAGGAGGAGCTGGAAAATACGGCGCACTATGACCAACTGACAAAATCGGACAGTACGATCCTGTGTATAGATTATAAACAAAACGGGATCGGCTCCAACAGCTGCGGACCGGAGGTTTTGGAAGCGTATTGCTTTGACGAGGAAGCGTTTTCGTTTGCGTTTTGGCTGCGACCTTTTAAGGGGTAAGACAGCGTATTTATAAATTCCTGTCTTGACAATTTTACGCTGAATAGGTAGAATGAACAAAGTTAAAAGGTATTTATTATAAGACAGACGTTGAAAAGGAGTAGTAAGAGCCTATTCCGCGCCAGAGAGCTGCCGGCAGGTGCGAGGCAGCGCGGTAAACTCCCAACTCGCCTTGGAGTCCCTTTTGTGAAGACAAGTAGCAGAAGGCGGGAAATCCCGTTACAGATTCAAAAGTGCACATGAGGGCTTTCCCTTATGTGAATTAGAGTGGTACCACGGAATAATTGCCCTTTCGTCTCTAAGGAGATGAAAGGGCATTGATATTTTGCAAGCATGAGAGGAGAAAGAGAAATGTCAGCACCTTACAATCACAAAGAAGTGGAAACAAAATGGCAGAAGGTATGGGATGATGAAAAAGCGTTTCGCGCGGAAGATGATTATTCCAAACCGAAATATTATGCGCTGGTAGAGTTTCCCTATCCTTCGGGACAGGGGCTTCACGTAGGACATCCGAGACCTTATACGGCGTTAGATATCGTGGCAAGAAAAAGAAGAATGCAGGGCTATAACGTATTGTACCCCATGGGATGGGATGCGTTCGGGCTTCCTACGGAAAACTATGCCATCAAAAATAAAATCCATCCCAAGACGGTTACCGAAAATAATGTAAAGCGTTTTAAGGGACAGCTCCATTCCCTGGGCTATTCCTTTGACTGGGACAGAGAGATCAATACGACGGACCCCGAATATTATAAATGGACCCAGTGGATCTTTTTGAAACTGTTCAACGCGGGGCTTGCTTATAAAACGGAAATGCCCATCAACTGGTGTACCTCCTGTAAAGTAGGGCTTGCCAACGAGGAGGTTGTCAACGGCGTCTGCGAGCGGTGCGGCTCCGAGGTTGTCCGCAAAGTAAAGAGCCAGTGGATGCTGAAGATTACCGAATATGCGGATAAGCTGATCGACGGACTGGACAGCGTGGACTATATTGAGCGCGTTAAGGTTTCCCAGAAAAACTGGATCGGACGCAGCCAGGGCGCGGAAGTGGATTTTGAGCTCGCCGATACGGAAGATAAGCTGAAGATTTATACCACGAGACCGGATACCTTATTCGGCGTCACCTATATGGTCGTATCGCCGGAGCACCCGGTTCTGGACAAATATAAAGACCGCATCAAAAACTGGGATGAAATCGTGGCATACAGAGAGCAGGCGGCGAGAAAATCCGATTTTGAAAGAAGCGAGCTCGCAAAGGATAAGACCGGCGTCTGCATTGACGGACTGATGGCGGTCAATCCGGTCAACGGCACGCAGATTCCCGTATACGTATCCGATTATGTCCTGATGACTTACGGAACGGGCGCGATTATGGCGGTTCCCGCCCATGATGAAAGAGACTGGGATTTTGCCAAGAAGTTCGGGCTTCCCATTGTGGAAGTCGTTGCGGGCGGCAAAGACGTGCAGGAGGAAGTGTTTACCGACGTCGCTACGGGCAGACTGGTCAATTCGGACTTCTTAAACGGACTTGAGGTCGCGGAAGCGAAAGAAAAGATCATTGCGTATCTGGAAGAAAAAGGCATCGGTACGGCAAAGGTAAATTATAAATTAAGAGACTGGGTATTCTCCAGACAGCGTTATTGGGGAGAGCCGATTCCGATTGTAAAATGTGAAAAGTGCGGTTATGTGGCGCTTCCCGAAAGCGAGCTTCCGCTGGAGCTTCCCGAGGTGGAAAGCTATATGCCTACCGACAACGGCGAATCGCCCCTTGCGGCTATGACGGACTGGGTCAACACCACCTGCCCGTGCTGCGGCGGACCGGCTAAGAGGGAAACGGATACCATGCCCCAGTGGGCGGGATCTTCCTGGTATTTCTTAAGATATACCGATCCTCACAACAAAGAAGCCCTTGCAAGCAAGGAGGCTTTAAAATACTGGCTGCCTGTAGACTGGTACAACGGCGGTATGGAGCATACGACCCTCCACCTGCTCTATTCCAGGTTCTGGCACAGATTTTTATATGATCAGGGTGTTGTCCCCACTCCCGAACCTTACCAGAAGAGAACCTCTCACGGCATGATTTTGGGCGAAAACGGCGAGAAGATGAGCAAATCCCGCGGAAACGTCGTCAATCCCGACGATATCGTAAGAGATTACGGCGCGGATACCCTGCGTACCTATGAAATGTTTATCGGCGCTTTTGATCTGAGCGCGTCCTGGTCGGAAAACGGCGTAAAGGGCTGCCGCAGATTTTTGGAGCGCGTATGGAAATTACAGGATATTTTGGTGGACGGAGACGAGTATTCCGACGATCTTATGACAAAGATGCACCAGACCGTCAAAAAGGTATCCGGCGATTACGAAACCTTAAAATACAACACGGCGATTGCGGCGCTAATGACCTTATTAAACGACGTGGCAAAGAAAGGCGCTATCAACAGGGCGGAATTTAAGACGTTCTTAATTTTGTTGAATCCCGTTGCACCTCATATTACGGAAGAGCTTTGGGATATCTGCGGCTATGAAGGCAGAGTTTACCAGGCGGCATGGCCGGAATACGATGAGGCAAAGACAGTGGAAAATACGGTTGAAATCGCCGTACAGGTCAACGGCAAGACCAGAACCGTTATTTCGGTATCCAAGGACATTGCCAAGGAAGATGCCATTGCCAAAGGAAAAGAAGCGCTCGGCGACAGACTGACCGGAAACATCATCAAAGAAATCTACGTTCCCGGCAGAATCGTCAATATCGTGGCAAAATAAAACCTTTTGCAAGAGGAAAATTTTAAAACGGGAGCCGGTGTCCTTAATAAAGAAGCGACAAAGAAGTAAAGAAGTAAAGCAGAGGCGGCACCAGGTCACGGATATTGCAGATATCAAAGGAAACCTTCATAAAAACGCCGGTACTTAATCCGCGTATTTTGCGGATTTACGTACCGCTGCGTTTTTATAGAGCGAAAGCGTGTTTCCGTGATATCTGCAATATCCATAACCCGGCACCGTCTCGTTTTACCTGCATCTGTGAAGCCTCATTTTCCGCCTGATTGGAATTTTTTCAGCATCATATCCATTTTTTTTACTTCGTCGGGCGTGCTGTGTTTTCTCAGCACTTGAATAATTGCAGAGACTTCCTCTTCGTTAAAAGAGATATTTTCTTTTTTTGCCCTGTTTGCGAGGGCGAGCAGAAAGGGGAGTTTTTCCTTATCGCTTAAACCGTTGATCTCAAATACCAGTTTTTGTAAAAAATCCAGTTTGGACGGATCGATATTTTTTAATGATGCGTCGCGCATCCATTCCTGATTTGCCATAGTGTCTCCTTTATTTTTGAGAATTAAACATTTCAAACATCAAAAGTTGATCTTCGCTTAAAAAGCTTTTCAGTATATCCATATAATTATCTTCCGAAGAAGCGCCTTCTCCGGTTTGCGACATCATATCCAAAATCGGTTTCATTTGTTTAAATTGTTCCATTGTCTGGAGCATGTTTTTGATTTTTTGGACTTTTCCTTTATCGTCGTCGGATAAATAAGGCATAATGCTTTGAAAATAATTGTCCATGGTTTCCGCGTTAAGTGTGAATCCACCGTTGTCAGGATGGACCGCATCTGAAAAATGTGAGCTTTTTGCCATATTTATCGTATGCTGCAATTCCAAAAACTTGATGTAAATGGCAAGAAAGGAGCGGTAAACCGACGGAAGTAACGGCATTGCAAGCTTTAACATCTGAATTTGCCGGTTTGTGTATAAGGTGTCAAAAGCGCAGATGGCATCCTGGTCCATGTTGTCCTCCTTTGTTTTTTATTATCCTATTTTTTGTCCTGTCAAAATATTCCTGACCGCTGTTTTTTGGAGCGGCAGGACGCATTCGGCAAGATATGCGGACAAAAAAGAAAGGGGCGTTTACGCCCCTTTCTGATGGTTGTATTAGCAGCAGGAGTTACCGCCGCAGCAGCATAAGATCAATAAGATGAAGATGATGCTTTCGCATCCGCAGCCGTTTCCGTTGTTTCCGAAGAAACCGTTGTTGCCGCATCCGCAGCTGTTTCCGTTATTGCCGCAAATACAGAATAAGAGAATGAGCCAAATCAAGCTGGAGCAGCATCCGTTGTTGTCGTTGCCGCAATCGCAATGGCTAGCTGTTAAGTCACTCATAGTTGAGCCTCCAAATTTGTTTTTATGCTTTATACTATGTGCCCGGCATGTCTGTGTTGACGGTGTAAATAACGATTTTTTCCAAAATTTTCAGGGAAAATATGCGGAAAAATTGCGTACAATATGTGGGTTTGGGGTTGCATATATTTCAAGATATAGTAAAATATAGGTAATACTTATAAAATAGCTATGAGTGTGTGCAGAATGGAGATTATGAGATGTCTGTGCAGGATGATAAAAAGGCGGATCAGGAAAAGATCAGGCGAATCAGGCAAAAGTATGATCTGTCAAAGGAAGAGGATGTATTAGCTCTGTTTTCGGATCTGCAGAGCGGCAGGATACAGTTTGATTCTCCCCTCGGGAGAGAATTTGACGATATGATTTATGAAAAGGCTGAAAAAATCAGAACCGAAAGAAAGAAAAACAATAACGGGAGCCGGAGCAAAAAAAAGGCGGATCAGACAGCAGCCCGCGGGACACGGCAAAAAAAAGGGAAGAAACAGAAAGGGAAAAAGGTTGTCGTCCTGACAAAAAAAGAGCTGCGCGTCCGAAAAACGGTAATGGGCGTTTTGTTGCTGACGGCGGTGTTATGTCTCGGGTATTTCGGAATCTATTGCATGGAGGCATGGAAGGTTGACCGGGAAAACAGACGGCTGTCAAATATCAAGGAAAACGAAACGATCAACAATATGTATCAGGATGAGGTAGTCGAGGCGCAGGTAGGAGAAGAAACGAAATATTTTAAAGTACTGGACCAATACAAATCTTTATATCATCAGAATCAAAACCTAATCGGATGGCTGAAAATTGCCGATACTATAATTGACTACCCTGTAATGCAGACGGGAGACAACGATTATTATCAAAATCATAATATCAATTTGGAGGAGGACCGCAACGGCGCGCTGTTTATGGATACGGACTGCGACGTGAGGCTGCCGAGCACCAATTATATCATTTACGGTCACAATATGCGTTCGGGCAAAATGTTCGGCTCTCTGGATCAGTATGAGAGCGAGAAGTTTTACAAGGAGCATAAGACGATACAGTTTGATACGATCTATGAAGAAGGAACCTATGAGGTCATGTACGTATTCCGTTCCAGAGTGTATCAGAAGGATGATGTGGTATTTAAGTATTATCAGTTTATTGATGCAAATTCGGAGGAAGAGTTTAACTCGTATATGAACGAAATGGCTGCAATGTCCCTGTATGATACAGGGGTCGCGGCAAGCTATGGGGATCATTTACTGACGTTGTCTACCTGTGATTACGAAGAAGAAGACGGACGGTTTGTCGTGGTGGCAAAGCGTGTGCAATGATAAAGGAGATTGATTATGGCTAAGAAGAAGGCTGTAAAGACCAACAAAAAATCAAACAATAAGTTAAGAAGGACCGTTCTCGGGACACTGTCCGGTATTTTTATGATTTCGGCTTTGATTGTGGCGGTGATACCGGTAAAGGACGTGGAAGCGGTTGAGGAGGATACGAGATTTACCGACGCCTATGATGCGGACCCCGATGCGGTTATTCCCGAATACGGCGGGAGTACGCCGGTATATTTTTCTAACGACGGGCTGTTCGGCGCGGCGTATGTCAACAGGCAGAACAGCGCGGAAATGGTAGGCGTTCTTGCTTATTATGACAGCAACAGCTCCCAGGCACCATCTAATCTGGTCATAAAGGAGGATTTTGACGCATTCCAGTATGACGATAACGACAGGCTGTGCGCGGTGTACGGCGACAGGCAGTTTTTATACTACATATCCAAAGAGGCGCAGACGGATGTTTCGGGAAATATGATTTCCGAAGAAGAGATCGCGCCCTGCCTTGCTTCCAACGCGGCGGAATGGCAGGGAAAGGAGCTGTATGCTTCTAACGATGGGATCACGAGAGGGGCGCAGCAGTCGCAGATCAATGTCAAAGTCAGCTACATCGGCAGCACGAGGTACCAGGTGGACTGGGAAGGCAGCCATATCAGGGTAACCTACGGACCGGATAACGCGGATCAGGGCGGCGTCTTCCAGGGCGCGCGTAACTTCAGCTCCTTATCCATTCCGGACCATATTCTCGCAATCGGAAACAATGCCTTCAGAGAGTGCCAGATGCAGTCGGTATCCATAGCCAATAAGGTATTGAGTATCGGTAACCATGCTTTTGACGGGTGCAACAGGCTGACCAGCGTGGCGTTAGCGGATTATAAATCCACGACCAGTCTGGAGGAAATCGGATCTTATGCCTTTGCGGGATGTGTGGCGTTACAGTCCGTCGTTATTCCGGATCAGGTAATCCAGATCGGTTCCGGGTGCTTTATGAATTGTACGTCGCTGTCCGCGGCAAATCTCTACGGTACCGAAGGGGACGGCAATACCAGTTTACAGTACTTGGGCGACGGCGTGTTTTATAACTGTCCGGCGCTGACGAGGATTTCCCTGCCCAATATTTTGAAAAACGTGGATGAGGTAAATTATCTCTTTTATGATTGTTCCAGTCTGAATTATCTGGGACTGCCCCTGAATGTGGAAGGGGATAAAACCTTTAATGCAAGCAATGTGACCGGTTGTTCAGGATTGGTAACGGTGTATGTGCCGAACCGGGAAATGACCTTTGAATGTAACTGTCTGCCGGACGAATACAAGCATAAATACGGCGACGGAGCGGGATGTACCTTCGGCTGGGCAAATCTCGGCGTACATACGGCATTTCCGAAGGAATACGAGGTGGATGACAGATTCTGCATTATGACATACCGCAATTCCGCGGCGTATGTGTATGCCTGCGACCACGAATATTCCGTGGGATATCTGGACGCGGGTCATGAAGGAGAATTTGAAAGAGTCAAAGGCAACTATTTCTTCTGTGTCAATGAAAACAACGAGCTGATTAAATTCAGCCCGTACGAAAAAGACGGCGTGGTGGTAGGCGATCCTTCGATCGTCGATATTCCGGACAATATCGGAAACCACTATATCAGCGGTATCGGTTCGGATACCTTCCAGGGCAATACGGATATCGAATATGTCCATATTCCGTCTTCCGTTACCTCGATTGCGGAAAATGCTTTCCGGGGATGCACCAATCTGTCCGAGGTGGAATTTGCCGATGCGCTGACCGTTGAGACGATCGGGGCGGACGCGTTCCGGACGCTGGCGACGGATGACAGCGTGAAACTGAGATTTGTAGGAACCATCAGCCCGGACAGCGAACCCTATGTCTATGCGATGAAACCGGCAAATAATTATAACGCGACGTCTCTGCCCACAAAATATATTTCTTATACCAGCCAGTTCCCGTCCAATCTTCAGGTGGAACTGCAGGTGGAAAGAGACCAGGTAACCAACGAAATTACGAAAGCCGTTCCGACTTTGGTCGCTGCGCCGACCTATGAACAGTTCCAGAGCGGAGACTACAGTTTATCCACTTACAAACGACAGGCGGAAGAGCAGAACGAGATTGTCAGAAGCGCATACAGCAAATACCGCGGTCAGACCGTTTCCGGCAATAGTCTGGAATACTCGGAGGATGAGCAGGCTGTTTTGGACGCGGTATTCAGAGTATCGCTGCCGGAAGGAATTTACGGCATGGACGCGGACGTATACAAGGGTAATACGCATATTACAAGCGCCGTGCTTAACTCCATCGTCGATGTGCCCGACGAGGCGTTTGCAGGCTGCAGCGCGTTAGAGACCTTTATTATGAGAAGCTCGGGCGTGGAAGGCGGCGAAAGTCTGGGAGATAAGGTGTTTGACGACGACGATATGCTGACGACGATCGCGCTGCCTTCGACCTTAAATGAATTGGGATCGCTGCCGTTCTATCAATGTTCGGCGCTGGAAAGCGTAAACTTCAGCGGAAGCCCTAAATTTGAATGCGATAACGCGGTAATATATGAAACGAAGGACGACGGAACCAAAAAGGTTGTGGAATGTCTGGAGTGCAGAGGTAATTCGGTAGGAACCGGTAAGATCCGGGAAGAGGAAATGGCGGATGTGACGGAGATCGCTCCCCATGCTTTTGAAAACTGTACCGGAATTACACAGGTATATTTTGGAGAGGCGGATATTGAAGCGATTCCGGATTACTGTTTCAGCGGCTGCACCAAGTTAAATTATTGTGAAGTATCCGATTATACAAAATCCATCGGCGAGTATGCGTTCCAGAATACGGCGCTGTCGGATATCAGACTGCCTTCCAGCGTACAACTGATACCGGAGACGGCGTTTGTGACCACCGATGAAAACGGCGTGGATTCCTTGTTGAAAGGCTTGAATATCCAGTGCGAGGTGCCGTCTGCGGCTTATGAGTTTGCCAGAAAGTACGGCTTCGGTACGGAAGACCGTATCCTTCATAAATATACGGTAAAATTTTTCAATTATGACGGAACGGAGGAGCTGAGCAGCCAGCTTGTGGAGGAAGGCTCCGATGCGGTTCCGCCGGAAGCGCCTGCAAGGGCAGGAATGGTATTTACCAGATGGCTGCCAGATTATACGGACATTTCTTCGGATCTGAACGTATATCCCCAGTATGAGTACGAGCAGGAGCCGGATGATAACAGGACCCGTTATACGGTAACCTTCTACAATTATGACGGATCGATGAAGATCAGCGTACAGAAAGTAGCGGAAGGGGATTCGGCGAGAGCGCCCGAGACGATTCCGGAAAGAGACGGCTATACGTTTACCGGATGGCTGCCTGAATATACAAACATCATTTCTGATCTGGACGTATATCCGCAGTACAGACAGGGAACGTCAAACTCTACGGATGATAATAACAACCCCGGCGGCAACAACGGCAACAACGGATCAAACGGGACTGACGGCAATAACGGTACCAACGGCAATAACGGAACAAACGGAAATAACGGCACCAGCGGTACCAATGGAAACGGCGGTACTACCGGAACTAACGGTACGAATGGCACCAACGGTACTACCGGAACGAACGGCACAAGCGGCACAAACGGTACCGGAGGAAGAGGCAATCAGGGAACGGTCAGCGGCAACAGAGGAAACAATACAAGCGGTACCAGCGTCAATGTGTCGAAAACGGGAATTTCCAATACGGGATTGGTTTCCGCTACGGTAAACGGTTCTTCCGACGATTATGTCGTAAAGATTTCCGACAGTGAATCTGCAAGGAGCGCCGTAGAGCAGGCATTGTTAAACGAATACGGCTCTTTAGATGATATCAGATATTTTGCGATGGATATCAGTTTATATGATAAGACGGGAACAACCAAGATCCAAAATACCGACGGCATCAGCGTAACGATTACGATGCCCATACCGGACGCCCTTACTTCCTATGCGGGCAATAATAAGGCAGGAGCGGTTATTAACGGCAACACCTTAGAAAAGCTCCAGGCGAGGTTTACAACGATTGACGGCGTACCGTGCATTTCCTTTGTGGCGACGCATTTTTCACCGTATACGATTTATGTGGATCTGAACAATATGTCGGCTACGGGAACCATCGATTCGACTCCGGTAACGGGCGATCCCATTCATCCGAAATGGTTTTTGTCCGTAGGGCTGGCGCTGATATCCGTGCTCTTATTTGTAATGAAGGGCAGCAAAAAGAAAGTGGTTAAGGTAATTCCGGGATAGGAGCTGCATATGAAGCAATCTGTTTTAAAAGTGTTGGGCACGATCCTGCTCGTGACCGCAATCGTACTGACGCAGCTTCCTCCATCCGCAAGCAATGCGTCGGGCGTATCCGATCGTAACGGATTTATGATGGATGGAGATAAATTGGTAAAATATACAGGCACGGCTACGTCCGTGTCTGTTCCTAATGGAGTAAAGGTAATCGGCGCGGAGGCGTTCGCCGATTGTTCGGGCTTGTCTTATGTGACTCTGCCCGACAGTCTGGAACGGATTGAAAACGGAGCCTTCAGCGGCTGCCGGAACTTAAACCGCGTCAATATTCCGAAAAACTGCAGGTCTATCGGCAACGGAGCCTTTGCAGACTGTGAAAATCTGTTTTCGGTGTCTCTGCCGGCGTCTCTTGCGGAGCTTGGGACCAGCGTGTTCGCGGGCTGCGGGGACTTAAAAACCATCAATATCGAAAAAGGGAACGCCAATTTTGTCTGTGAAGACGGCGTTTTATATAACGACGACAAAACGACTGTTTATCAGGTGCTTGCAGGCAGGGAGAAGAGTGCCTATGTCATGCCGAACACCGTAGAGGAAATCAAAAAATACGCTTTCTGGGGCTGCGATAACCTGCAGGAGGTCGGACTTAGTAGTCATTTGACGGAAATCGGAGATTATGCCTTTTCCAACGCTTCCGGTCTGGAGTCGCTTACGATGCCCTACAGTGTGAGAAGCATCGGTACCAAAGCCTTTGAGGACTGTCGGAACCTGTCGGATGTCACGATCCCCGTGTCGGTAACGGAGATTGACCCGACGGCGTTTGACGGATGCTACAACCTGGAGATTACGGCGGACGAAGGCACTGTGGCGGCGGATTTTTACGCTGCGTTTGAAAGCAGTCAGGCTTCCAGGACCGAATATGAGGAAAATGCGTCCGAAAGCAGCAATCCTCACTGGAAAGCGGACGAAACGGAGGACGAAAAAGAGGAAGAACGGGGGTCCAAAGCCAACGTATCTGACGTGGATAATTATGTGGAATGGGATGTGGACAGCCCGGGCGTCCTTGGCCGGACGAAAGTGGTGTCAAGACAGGCGGTTGTTTTCATGGACGCGTCCTCGGCAAACGTATACGGAGGAGAGACTTCGTCGGTAAGCGCAGATAATGCGGATTCAACGGAAACGGGAGCGGCGGCAGCGGACGAAAACGGCACGCAGGAGGAAGCGGCGCAGGAAGGAAGCACGCTAAGCCCCATAGAAGATCATAAGATTGTCAACAAGGCTTTTTACAGGGACGATACCCTGCTGGCGTTTACAATACCCTCGGATGTAGAGGAAATCGGCGACTTTGCTTTTGCCAGAAGCGGACTGACTTCCATACAGATTCCGAGAGGCGTGACGACCATCGGAAACGGTGCGTTTTATCATTGCGATGATCTTGCATCGGTTTCCATACCGGGTACCGTGACGGAGATTGCGCCGGATGCGTTTACCCACAGTCAATGGCTGGACAACTGGTTCTCGGGACCGGACGTCAGCGATTTTCTCGTGGTAGGGGACGGCATTTTGCTGGCTTATAAGGGAACGGCTGCCCGTGTGACGCTGCCTTCCAATGTGAAGAGCGTTGCGCCGGGCGTATTTCAGGATCATACGGAAATAACGCAGGTGACGATACCCGACAGCGTCAAAATCATCGGAGAAAGCGCTTTTGAAGGCTGCAGCAATCTGACAAATATTGCAGGCGGCGGAGCCTTGACGCAGATCCGGGATAAAGCGTTTTTCGGATGTCCCGTGGAGACGGTCAGGATTCCGGCGTCGGTGGAAAGCGTAGGGCTTTCGGCATTTGGCGGTACGGGAAAGACGGACAGCGTTGTATTTCTGGGAAGCAGGCTGCCGAAAATGACTTATGAAAAAAGCGCCACAAGGCTGACGAACGACAGAGATTTTTGTTTCGGCGATATTACGGCGGCGGTTGTGCCTTCGCAGGTTAAGGCAAACGATCTGGAGGGAACCGTGCTGGATTCGGAATGCTTGGGATTTTCGGATGTTGTATATACCTTGGACGAAGGAAAGAGCCGGGCGGACGCGGTGGCGGTAATGCAGCCGGAGGAAACGGCGCAGGTACCGGAAGCGATCTATGTATACGGCAAGCGGTACACAGTACAGACCACGGAAAAAACCGATTACCGGGAAGAAACGGCATCGGTATCCGATAATTCCTTACAGGGCTTGATGGTTGTTGACCATGACGGTTTACGGGGAGCCGATGTTTCGGCTTCGGCAAACGGGTCCACTGTGGATCTTACCGGGTATCATTTTTATGTGTCGAACCCCGGCGAAGGCGAAAGCAAGCTGAAGGAAGAGATAGAAGAGCATTACGGCACGGTAAATGATGAAAATTGTTTTATGATGGATCTGTCTCTTTATGATCCGACCAATCAGATTCCCATTGTCAAACTGGGGAAAAATCCGCTGACGGTTACAATGCCGGTACCGCCGGAATTGCTGGATGATGAAATCTGCGTAGTCAGTCTGGACGATAACGGCAATCCTGAAGTGACCTTTTGCACCTGGCTGGAAAGGGACGGGAAAAAATACATTTCCTTTGACGTGACGCATTTTTCACCTTATGCGCTGTACGGAGCCGGGGGCGAATTAAAGGAAAAGATTACGCAAAAGCGCAGCAGAGCTACCTATGGAAGCGGATTGGACGATACGCCGGATACGGGCGATACGCTGGACATCAGAATGATACTGGTAATCGGCTTAGCCGCGCTTGGCGGTTTTCTGCTTTTGCTGGGATTTACCAAAAAAGGCGGCGCAGGAGTAAGGAAAAGCGGGCAAAGGCACGATTGATAAGGACATCGGAAAAACTCTCGACATAATATAACAAAAACGGGAGTTTTTTCATTGGACAGAGTCAGAAAACAACTGCATATGGATGCGGTGTATCAATTAGGAGTGACGGGGAAGAACGTCAACGTATGCGTATTGGATACGGGCGTTTTTCTCCATAAGGATTTTGAAAATAGATTGTTGAAATTTGTAGATTTTACGGGAAGAGGCAGAAATTACTGTTACGATCAGAACGGGCACGGAACACATGTGTGCGGCATTTTAGCGGGCAGCGGACGGGCGAGCAAAGGGAAATATCAGGGAATTGCGCCCGGAGCCGGATTGATCGTGGGAAAGATTCTCGATAAACGGGGCAAGGGACAGACCGAAGACCTGTTCCGGGCGCTGGAATGGATTTTAACTTATCATAAGCAGTACGGCATCAGAATTGTCAATATTTCCATCGGCATTGCCGAAAACGAAGAACAGCGCGCTGAAAATGTGGCGAAGAGAACCATGCTTTATAGTTATATTCAGCGGTTCTATCAGGAAGGAATTCTGGTGGTAACGGCTGCGGGCAATTTTGGACCGGCGCAGAACAGCCTTTCGGTGCTCGGGGAGAGCGCCCAGACGATCTGCGTGGGCTGTCATGACGGAAACGTATCGTTTGCAGGCGGGAAAAAGTGCGAGCTGTATTCGGGAAGAGGACCGAGCATTTATTCCCTTAGGAAGCCCGATGTGGTAGCGCCGGGGACGGAAATCGCCTCCTGTTCCAACAGAAACGCCATGGGATATGTGAGAAAAAGCGGGACTTCCATGGCATGTCCCATTGTCAGCGGGCTTGCGGCGCTGTTGATCGAACGGTACCCGTCCATGGAAATCGGACGGCTTATGGCAAAAATCAGAAACGGAACTATTGACTTAAACGAATCCTGGTCAAAGCAGGGATACGGTATGATAGACGGAGAAAAATTATTTCATCAGACCGGTCCCTAAAGATGATTGACATATAAAGTATGATTGTATACAATAATACAAGAACAAAATGCTACAGATTAAGTTCTGAGAGGAGATCAGGAGTATGAATATGAATGAAGAGTATGACAGGGGAGATTGTTTTGAAAACAGACCCATTACCATGAATACCCATAATAATCTGTTGGAAATTGAGGAGCACATGTATATTTTGGACGACGTGAAAAAGCCCAATGTCTTCCGGAATATGTTTCCTTATTCGGAAGTGCCAAAAATTCCTTTTAACGACAGAATCGTACCTCACAATATGCCGAAGGAAATCTGGATTACGGATACGACTTTCCGGGACGGTCAGCAGTCCAGGGCGCCTTATACGACGGAGCAGATTGTAACGATTTACGATTATCTGCATAAGCTGGGCGGTCCAAACGGCATGATCCGCGCCAGCGAATTTTTCCTGTATTCCAAAAAGGACAGGGATGCGGTTTATAAGTGCATGGAGCGGGGATATCAGTTTCCGGAGGTTACCAGCTGGATTCGCGCGAGTAAGGAAGATTTCAAGCTTGTCAAAGAGATCGGCATGAAGGAAACCGGCATTCTGGTAAGCTGTTCCGATTATCATATCTTTTTAAAACTGAAAATGACGAGAAAGCAGGCGATGGAGCATTATCTGAGCGTGGTTCGCGACTGTCTGGAGGAGGGGATCAGCGTCCGCTGCCATCTGGAAGACATTACGAGAGCGGATATTTACGGTTACGTCGTGCCTTTCTGCCTGGAATTGATGAAGCTGATGGAGGAATATAAAATACCGATTAAGGTCCGTGCCTGCGATACCATGGGATATGGCGTCAACTACGCGGGCGCGGTTATTCCCAGAAGCGTGCAGGGGATTATTTATGCGATCCATACCCATGCGGGCGTGCCCCACTCCCTGATTGAGTGGCACGGACATAATGATTTTTACAAGGCGGTATCCAATTCCACGACGGCATGGCTCTACGGCTGTTCGGGCGTAAATACTTCTCTTTTCGGCATTGGCGAGAGAACCGGCAATACGCCTCTGGAGGCGATGGTATTTGAATACGCCCAGCTAAAGGGCGATTTAAACGGCATGGACACAACTGTGATAACGGAACTGGCGGAATATTATGAAAAGGAAATCGGTTATGAGATTCCGCCGAGGACTCCTTTTGTGGGGAAAAACTTTAACGTGACAAGAGCCGGAATCCATGCGGACGGTCTTTTGAAAAACGAGGAAATCTATAACATCTTCGATACGGAGAAATTTTTAAACAGACCGGTGCTGTGCGCCGTATCCAATACCTCGGGGCTTGCGGGAATCGCCCATTGGATCAATACCTATTTCAAACTGTCAAAGGAAGAACAGTTCCAGAAAAACGATCCTTTGATCGTGGCGCTGAAAGACTGGGTGGATCAGCAATACGAGGACGGGCGTGTGACGGTTATGACCGACGAGGAGCTGACCCGGCAGATTATTAAGACCTGCAAAGAGCTGGGGCTTGCCTATCCCGGAGAGAAAAAACAATAAAAGGAAGAGGAAGTCATGGGCGATTATAATCTGAAAGAAGAGGTTACGGATAAATACTCTTTGCGCGGAAGGGTATTTCACAAAATCAGGGACGATATTCTGAACGGAAAGTACAAGGAAAACGATGAACTGCGGGAAGCGGCGATCGGCGAAGAATTGGGCGTGTCCAGGACGCCGGTCAGGGAAGCGTTCCGTCAGCTGGAGCTGGAGGGACTGATTCGGATCGTGCCCAATAAGGGCGCTTATGTGACCGGGATTACCTCAAAGGATGTGGCGGATATTTATATGATCCGTTCCCGCCTGGAGGGGCTTTGCGCGGAATGGGCGACGGAGCACATTACCGAAGAACAATTGCAGGAGATGGAGGAAAACGTCTATCTTGCCGAGTTTCATGCAATGAAGGGGCATACGGAGCAGATTGCGGTACTGGACAACCGGTTCCATGAAATTATGTACGAGGCATGTGACAGCAAGATGCTGGAGCATCTGCTTAAGGACTTTCACCAATATGTGTACAGGGTCAGAAAGCAGACCCTTGCCCAGGGAGCGCGGGGCAACGCCTCAAACCATGAACACAGGAAAATTATGGAGGCGATCAAGGCGCATGACGGCGAAAGGGCGGCGGAGTTAGCAAAACTCCATATGCTGAAGGCTTATGAAAATATCAGGGAAAAAGGACTCCTTGATTAAAAAATATAACAAAACGGAGGATATGACACATGGCAAAAATTCAGATGAAAACACCCCTTGTAGAGATGGACGGAGACGAAATGACCCGGATTCTCTGGAAGATGATTAAGGACGAGCTGTTGCTGCCTTATATCGACTTAAAGACGGAGTATTATGATCTGGGACTTACATACAGAAACGAAACCAACGATCAGGTAACCGTTGACAGCGCGGAAGCGACAAAGAAATACGGCGTTGCCGTAAAGTGCGCGACGATCACGCCAAACGCGGCACGTATGACCGAATATAACCTGAAGGAAATGTGGAAGAGCCCCAACGGAACCATCCGTGCGGCGCTGGACGGCACCGTATTCCGCACGCCCATTGTGGTAAAAGGAATCGAACCCTGCGTCAGAAATTGGGAAAAGCCGATTACTTTGGCGCGTCATGCCTATGGAGACGTGTATAAGAATACGGAGATAAAGGTGCCGGGACCGGGAAAGGCGGAGCTGGTATTTACCGACGAAAACGGCAATGAGACAAGAGAGCTGATCCATGACTTTACCGGAGCGGGCATCATTCAGGGTATCCACAATACCGAAAAATCCATTTCCAGCTTTGCAAGAGCATGTTTTAACTATGCGCTGGATACAAAGCAGGATCTCTGGTTCGCTACAAAAGATACGATTTCCAAAAAGTACGACCATACCTTTAAAGATATCTTCCAGGAGATTTTTGACGCGGAGTATAAGGAAAAATTCGACGCGGCGGGAATTGAATATTTCTATACGCTGATTGACGACGCCGTGGCGCGCGTCATGAAAGCAAAGGGCGGTTTTATCTGGGCATGTAAAAATTATGACGGCGATGTCATGAGCGATATGGTCAGCAGCGCTTTCGGTTCCCTTGCCATGATGACCTCCGTGCTCGTATCTCCTTCGGGCGTATATGAATACGAAGCGGCGCACGGAACCGTTCAGAGACATTATTATAAACACTTAAAGGGAGAGGAGACCTCCACCAACTCGGTAGCTACGATTTTTGCATGGACCGGAGCGCTGAGAAAGAGAGGAGAGCTGGATCAGATTCCCGAACTGATGGAATTTGCCGACAAGCTGGAGAAGGCGACGATTGCAACCATCGAATCCGGCAGAATGACAAAGGATTTGGCATTGATAACTTCTTTAAAAGATGTTACAGTACTGAATAGTGAGGATTTCATTAAGGAAATCAGAAAAACGTTTGAGGAAATGTAATTTTCATGGATTTTATATCGGTTGCGTATCTTGCATTTTTATGTGTTTTAGCGATTTTGTATTATCTGGTACCGAAAAACAGGCAGTGGATTCTACTGCTTGTTTCCGGTATCTTTTTTTATAGCTGTTTTTCCCTGAAAATGTGGATTTTTCTGCTGTTTACGGCGGTTACGACTTATCTTTACGCCCGTTATGCCGCAGGGAACGGAAAATGGCTGGGGGCTGTAATTGTCATAAACGTCACGGCGCTTCTTTTGTTAAAAACCGTCTCTTCCGGGCTTGGCTTTGTCAACAGGCTGGGACTTGACCGTTTTGCGGTGCTTCTGCCCGTGGGCATTTCCTTTTATACGCTGCAGACCATAGCCTATATGGTGGACGTGCATAAGGGGAAAATAAAACCGCAGAAGAATTTTTTGAAATATTTGTTGTTTATAACCTTTTTCCCGCAGATTTTACAGGGACCGATCCCGCGGTACGAGGAGCTTTTCCCGCAGCTTGAGCAGGGACATGATTTAAAAGAGCAAAACATAAGAAACGGCTTGTATCTGATTCTTTGGGGATTTTTTCAAAAAATGGTCATTGCGGACCGCTGCAATCTTGTGGTCAATGAGATTTTTGCTAATTATGTAAACTATGACGGGCTTTATTTCTGGATTGCGGGAATCTTGTACAGCATACAGCTATATACGGATTTTGCCGGCTGCGTATCCATCGCGTCGGGCAGCGCGCAACTGTTTGGGATAAGACTTTCGCAGAATTTCAACCATCCCTATTTTGCCGTATCCGTCAAGGATTTCTGGCGCAGATGGCACATTTCCTTAAGCAGCTTTTTGCGGGACTATGTTTATATTCCTCTGGGCGGAAACAGAAAAGGAAAAATCAGAAAGTGGCTCAATATCATGATTACTTTTACGGTCAGCGGAATCTGGCACGGGATCGGCACTCATTATCTGGCGTGGGGATTGCTTCACGGCTTTTTCCAGGTCGCCGGGGAGATTCTGATGCCTGTGAAAGAGGGACTTTTAAAGCTCACAGGCATGAAAAGGGGCTGTTTTGCCCATCGGATGTTCAGCAGGCTTTTTACCTGTTTCCTGGTTATGGTCGCATGGATCTTTTTCCGTGCGGAAAATACCTCCAAGGCAATTTATATGACCGCCCATCTTTTTACGAAGTGGAACCCCTGGATTTTGGTTTCGGGACAGCTCTACGCCCTGGGGCTTGCAGAGGAAGAATGGCTGTTGCTGATTTTATGCGTACTTTTACTGGCTGCAGTCGGAATTTTGCATGAAAAAGGCGTTTTTATCCGGGAGGCTTTTGCAAAGCAGCCGCTGATTTTCCGGTGGATGGTTCTGTTTGCGGGGATTTTTGTGATTTTGATTGCTGGCGTTTACGGACCGGGATATGATTCGGCACAGTTTATTTATGGAGGATTTTAGATGAAAAAGTGGAAGACCGCCATAAAGATCATAGCTTTTATCTGCATTTTTGCCGTTTTGTTCCTGTATGTACAGGAAATGCTGCGGGATAAATGGGCGGAAGGAGAATACAATGTAACCGCAAAGGTAAAGGGCTTCTATGCGGAGGAAGAAAATACGCTGGACGTAATATTTATCGGTTCCAGCCAGATGTATGCGGATATGGCGCCCGGGGTTTTGTTTCATGAGTACGGGATTACCTCTTATGATTTCTGCGCCAACGAACAGCCCTTGTGGATTTCCTATTATTATATCAAGGAAGCGTTAAAGCGACAGGACCCCAAGGTCATTGTATTGGACGTTTTTACGGTTTACGGAGACGATTATGAAGAGGAAGGGGTAACCCATATCAATTTAGATGATCTTCCCATGTCCGTAAATAAAATCATGGCGATTAAGGACAGCGTTCCGGCGGGAATGCGCTATGCCTATTATTTTCCCCTTGCCAAATACCACAATACATGGACGGATTTTTATGAAGGAAAGGCGCAGCTTGCCTTTTATGACGAAAAAGATCCCTATAAAGGGTATTCGCCTTTTGTATTTGCGGCGGAATATGGAGAAAGCGCGCCCGACGAGGTCGTGAACCAGACGGAAACGGAGCCGCTTCCGGAGCGGGCGGAGTATTGGCTCAGGGAAATCATTTCCCTATGCGAGGAAGAAAGCGTTCCTCTTGTCCTGATCAAGACCCCCAACGGCAACGCGCAGAGACAGAAACTCTACAACAGCGTGGAATTGCTTGCAAAGGAGACGGGAACGCCCTTTTTGAATATGAATGTGCTGTTGGACGGACAGGCGCATGTTAACGTGCTGCAGGCGGAACGGATTTCCTTGCTGATGGGAGAGTATCTGACCGCGCATTATGAATTTGAGGATAAACGAAATGATCCCGGCTATGCACAATGGGCGGCGGATTCGGAACTGTTTTACAGACAGAAGGCAAAATGCCTGCTCATAAACGCCGGAAACTATGAGGAATATCTTTCCCTGCTGACAGATCCGGACTATGTGGTCTGCATCAGCGCTAAAAACAGCGCAAAACTGCCTTTTTCGGCAGAGGATATCGCAGCCTTTAACAATGCGCTGGGGCTGCACTGCAGTCTGGATGAAAATCCCGATACGCCCTATGTAGTCATTCTGGATGGAGGAGAGGTTGTATATGAGACACCTCAAAACAATGAGCCGGGAGCGGAGGCGCAAGCTGACGAAGCTTCAACGGAATTGTACGGATTGCAGATCACGGTAACTTCTCCGAAAGCCGCGCCCGACAGCGCCGCTTCCATAATCATAAACGGCACCGATTTTTCCATGGACGCCGACGGTTTCAACATCGCTGTCTACGACAAGGTATTAGGCGAACTCTTTGAAATGTCCGCTCTGGACGCCACCCAGGATATGAAAATAATCAGAGAATAAAATGGTGTCAAGATTTCTTTTAGCGATATAAAATGATGTGGGCAGATATAAGAAAATACCATACTATGCGAGGGTGAAAGTACTCGCTGGTCCTGCTATTCCGTATAAGGCAATACTATGATTAACAAATTTACACATGATTGCTATTATGGCATAAAATTTGATAAAGCTAACTATTTTGGGAGGGACATATGTTAAATAATAGAGGATTTGATTTATGGGCAGATGATTATGATAAGAGTGTCGGGCTGTCTGATGAAGATGGAACATATCCGTTTGCAGGATACAAAGATGTATTAAATAAAATATATAGTAGTGTATTATCTCACTCTGGGAAAGTTGTGTTAGATATTGGTTTTGGAACCGGAACACTTACATCCAAACTTTATGAAAATGGATGTGAGATCTATGGACAAGATTTTTCAAACAGAATGATAGAACTCGCTTACGAAAAAATGCCCAATGCTAAACTATTTCAAGGAGATTTTTCAGTAGGGTTGGCAAATGAATTGACACAAAATAAATACGATTCAATAATTGCTACCTACTCATTGCATCACCTTACTGATGCACAGAAAGTGGATTTTCTTAATATGCTAATGAGTTTATTGAACGATGATGGTTGTATCTATATTGGAGATGTCGCTTTCGCAACTCGTAGGGATATGGAAGATTGTAAAATACAGATGGGTAACGAGTGGGATGATGATGAGATATACTTTATTTTTGATGAATTGAAAGAATACTTCCCTCAAGTAGAATTTGAACGGATTTCTCATTGTGCCGGAGTATTTTATCTAAGAAGATAAATTATAGATTCAAATAAGGGTTTACAATCAAAAATCTCTCTTACCGTCACAGATAGTAATGCGTGATTTTATGGAAAAGGTATTATACGGCGATATGAGAAGATACAAGCGAAAACGAGAAAATCGTTGGAAATACAGGCTTTTTTCTCGCTTCAATAAACACTCGCAAGAAGTTATAAGACGATTTCCGTCTATAAAATCAATAAAAAATTACCATAAAAAATTATTGAAAAAAGAATTTGCTGAAATTAAGCCAGCAATCTGCTTTGGACAGGCATCAATAGAGTATTTGCACAGAGAAAAAATAATCACAACGATCAAAGGAAACCGTTATAAAAACGCCGGCACTTAATCCGCGTATTCTGCGGATTTATGTGCCGCTGCGTTTTTATCCGAGCGAAAGCGCGTTTCCTTTGATCGTTGTGATTATTTCTTCCGGGGATATCCATTACCCCCTTCTAACCGGGGAATGCTTCCAACTGTTCTGAAAGGCTTTCCCAGTCCCCGTAAAGCTGTTCCAAACGGTTATGCAGTCCGTCGGCTTCTTTGGAAAGCGCGGTCAGCTTTGCAACGTCTGTGGCGATATCGGGTTTTGCCATTTCCGATTCCAAATCTGTAATTTGGGCTTCGATTTCGGATATTTCCGTTTCCGCTTTTTGTAACGAGGATTCCAGTTTCCGGCGCTTTGCCTGCAGTTCCTTTTGTTCCTGCCAGCTTAGTTTTCCTTCGCTTATTTCGCCGGAGGATTCTGCAGCAAAAGAGCCAACAGAAGCGCCGTTCGATGGAAGGGCGGTGGGAGACGTCTTTAATGCTGCGGAAGCGGGGCTTGCGGAAATGGTATGATAACTGTCTCCGTGTTTTTCCAGATAATAATCATAATTGCCCAAATAGGAGACCAGCGTGCCGTTTTCCAGATCCAGAATCCTGTGCGCGGTCTGGTTGATAAAGTAACGGTCGTGGGAAACGTAGAGAACCGTGCCTTCATAGCGGTTCAGCGCCTGCTCCAGGATCTCCTTGGAAGCAATATCTAAATGGTTGGTAGGTTCGTCCAGGATCAGAAAGTTGGCGGTTGATAACATCAGCTTGGCAAGGCTGACTCTGCCGCGTTCTCCGCCGCTTAGGGATTCAATTTTTTTATACACATCGTCTCCGGTAAAGAGAAAAGCGGCAAGGGTATTGCGGATTTCCGTTCCGGTAAGCGACGGGTAATCGTCGGAAATTTCGTCAAATACGGTTTTATCCATATGAAGGACGTGATGCTCCTGATCATAGTAGCCGACCTCCACATTGCTGCCAAGCTTAATCATGCCGCAGTCCGGCGTTACCAGATCGTTAATGATCTTTAAAATTGTGGTTTTTCCGGTTCCGTTTCTTCCGATGATGGCGACGTGTTCTCCGCGCTTGATATCCATATGAAGCCCACTGAAAAGAGTGTGGGAGCCGTAGGTTTTTTCCAGATTTTCCACGGTCAGCACGTCGTTTCCGCTCAGACGGGAAGGCGTGAGGGTAAAATTCATCTGTTTCACATCTTCAACGGGTTTTTCCAGTACTTCCACCTTAGCAAGCGCCTTTTCCCGGCTTTCGGCGCGTTTGACGAATTTTTCGCGGTTAAAGGATTTTAATTTGGCGATGACTTCTTCCTGGTGCTTGATTTCACGCTGTTGGTTTAAATATGCGTGCATGGCGCTGTTGCGGAGAATCTGTTTTTTTTCGGAATAGTCCGTATAGCTGCCGAGAAAGGTGGTTACCTTGCGGTTGTCGATTTCAATGATTTTAGTAACGATTTTATTTAAAAAGTAACGGTCGTGGGAGATCAGCACCACGGCGCCTTTATAATTTAACAGATAGTTTTCCAGCCAGCGGATGGAGTCCATGTCCAGATGGTTCGTA
This sequence comes from uncultured Lachnospiraceae bacterium, assembly GCA_900542015.1. Taxonomy (GTDB): domain Bacteria; phylum Bacillota; class Clostridia; order Lachnospirales; family Lachnospiraceae; genus UBA2882. Next base: position 71,241 of record UQLY01000007.1, read on the forward strand.
GGCTCGTCCAAAAAGATGATATCGGGATTGGACAAAAGAATTTTGCCGAGAGCGACCCTTGTTTTCTGACCGCCCGATAAAGCGGATATGGATTTGTCAAATTCGTCCTCCGTAAAACCAAGACCGGTTAAAACGCCGGCAATTTCGCTTTTATAGGCGTATCCGTTTTCCAGGCTGAAAGTGTGGGTCAGCGTTTCGTAGCGTTCCATCAGCGCCTTTAATTCTTCTTCATCGGAAACGGTGTGCATCTTTGCTTCCATGTCCCGCAGAGTTTCTTCCATTTTGATGATATGCGCCTTGGTGGTCAGTAACTCTTCGTAAATGGAATTATCCAAAGACATATCATCCTGGTGCTGGGCAAGATAACCGACGGTTTTGTCCTTCGCAAAGGTCACAACCCCCGTATCGGGCGTTTCCAGTCCCAGGATCATACGGACAAGGGTCGTTTTTCCGCAACCGTTGCTGCCGATGACAGCGGCTTTTTCATGTTCTTCAATATGGAAAGAGCAATGGGAAAACAACAGCTCTTCGTGAAAGGCTTTGGATAAATCGTGACAGGATAAGATCATGGCAACTGCAACTCCGTTTCTATCGTAATTTCTCATCAGTATTTCATACCTCAAAGATTATACAGGATCGCAGAAAAAAAAGCCAGAGCAAGAAAAAATATCATTTACAAATAATCATTGGAAAATCCCGTACTCCGCAATCGTGCATATTTAATAGCACATATTTGACGGAAGTATGTAGGACAGATTTTGCGGACATTCAAAATAAAAAGAATGCGGAGGTAACAGACAATGGCAAAATCATTATTCGAGGAAATGGGCGGCAGAGAGTGAAGCTCTGCCGTTTTTCTTTTTATAAGTTATTGATTGAACAATTATCGCAGAGCCGATAAATCTGTGAGTTGTTCCACAGCTTATTGGCTCTTTCATGTATTTATACTAATCGTTTTTACTACAGCTATCAAGCAAATGGTTTGTTCCTGTTATTTCCGCATCTACTAAGTCAATCATTCTTTTTACATTTGCGGAGTGAATCGCAGAAACTTCATTCTCCCATAATGGATTAACTTGTTTTTCAATTCCTGCACGGTATTTTTGTAGGACAGTAAGGCGTTTCTGTAAAAGCTCCTGTTGTTCCTCTGGCGAAAATGTATTCAAGAAAAATGCGGCAATAGAAAAAATGTTTGTATCGTAATTGAATTGTAAGACGGATGCTTTTAGCGTAGCTATAAACTCGTCTTTTCCTTTATCAGAAAGACTATAAACGGTACGGTCTGGCATATTTCCGACTTTCTCGATTGTACCTAATATGTATTCCTTTTTTTCGAGAGTTTTCAGCGTAGAATATACGGTTGAATCAGCGATATTAAACCACCATTTTACATTCATGTAGTTTAAGAGCTTTATTATCTCATATGCGTTAAGCGGTTTTTCATAAATAAGTCCTAAAAGCATTGTGGCAGGTTTTGATAACATACAGTTTCCTCCTTGACATTTTATTGTATTCACAGTACTTTATATATATAGTAGTTTTTATAAACACTACTATTCTACCGCAGTAAAATTATAAATGGAATACCGGAAAAGGAGGTTTTTTATGCCACAGCTTAATAAAGGCGGTAAATTTGTATTTGGTCTTTCTGTTATACGCTCAGATTTAACAATCCATGAGCAACTTGTTCTTTTAGAGCGATAGTGAGGTATTAAAATGACAAAAATAGAATGGATACTCTGTCCCGTTTGTGGCAATAAAACTTCAAGTAACGGTCATTGAAGATTTTGATAAAAAGCGAGATGATAAGGAAAGGTCAAAACAACGCTTATGGATGAAAAATTATATCGTGAATTAGGTCAACTGACAAAAGATAAAACTATTTGGAAACAAAATATCCCCTATGTAGCTTCTTTACTTAAAAATCAATCCCCTAAAATAACGGCTAAAGCAATGTGGTTGCTTGGAGAGATGGGATTGATATATCCGCAGGAAATCGCACCATATACAAAAGAAATTGCTTCTTTTATCATTTCGGAAAATGACTTATTAAGAGAGCGTACCGCTAATGCTTTAGGACGAATTGGCAGAGCAGATTACAAGCTTGTTGCCCCTTATTTTAGGGAACTATTTATTTTGGCAGGAGATAAAAGCCCTAATGTACGGTTGAGTTTTATATGGGCTTCTGAAAACATTGCGACAAATACACCAACGGTGTATGAAGATTGTTTGCCAATATTTGCAGAGCTTCTTAACGATGAAAACGAAAGAGTCCGAATAGAAGCACCAGAGATGTTTCGGGTGTTAGGAAAACGAAAGCCTGAGTTTGTGCGACCATATTTAGAAAAATTAGAATATATAGCAACGCACGATGAGGTTAGCGTAGTTCGTATTCACGCTAAAGGGGCAATTAAAGCTACATTATCTAAAACCATCAAAGAGCCGGACGCTAAGACGCAGAGCCGATGAACTGGTGAGGATTGAAACTTCACAGCTCACCGGCTCTATTCTTTTATACAGCATGAGCAGGACAAGCCTGCTTCTGGCGTTAGGTGTCGTTCCCCGCCTTTCAATCTGAATTTTCACTCAAAAAAATTCAGATTGGAGGTAAAGGACGTGGCGTACAATCACGGACGGGAAGAAAGGAAATGGCGGCTTTGGAAAGAAGCCGAGGAAATAGTTTTGAGGGAGCATGGTGTTTCGGAACGTATCATTGAGGAAATCCGCATATATGACAGGGCGGAATTTAATTCCAACAGGAGGTTTTACCGCCGCATGAATGATGTTGCGGAGTATCTGGAGGAAATGGCGGATATCGAGCCGCAGCCAGAGATACATTCCGTTGAAGATTTGTTAAACGAAATCGAAAACGAAAGTCTGCATCGGGTATTGCTTACGGTGGACAGGCGTACTCTGCTCATTTATAGACAAAGCCTACACGCTCCGAGAGGAAAGCGTTCAAAGCATTACCCACTATTACATCAGCTTTACGGACAGCGCAGGAGCATTTCAGGATTTAGAAGTATCGGAAACATTGTATTTAGAGTTTCGGCAGTTGGAACGGAAAAACCGTAACCTACAACAATCCGACCAAAGGCATAAAGAGCATAACGAGGTCTATGAGGAAACGCTGAACAGGCGGGCGGTATTCAAGCCGAAAGGCGTTGAGGAGCTTATCATGGAAGCGGAACTCTCCGAGTTATTGCACAAGACGATAGACAGTCTGCCAGAAATTCAACGGCGGCGTTTCCTGCTCTATTATGAGTACGATTATAACTATTACCAAATCGGGGCAATGGAACATTGTACCGCTTCTTCGGTGGGTAAATCTATTTGTATCGCAAAGGAAAAGGTCAAGGCACAGATGAAAAAATATCTCTGTGCTTGACCGATAGGAATATTGCCCTTGTATCTTCGGATATGAGGGTATTTTTCTTATTTGTTCTCTAATGGAATTTGGCAGAAGGAAGAGAAGCAGAAACAGGAGGCTGCCGCATGGATCAAAACGGTACGGATCAAAGGAAACCTTTGCAAAAACGCCGGTACTTAATCCGCGTATTTTGCGGATTTACGTACCGCTGCGTTTTTGTAGAGCGAAAGCGTGTTTCCGGATCCGTACCGTTTTGATCCATGCGGCAGCCCCTGTTTCGGCAATCCTTATTTCCGATAAACCTATTAGGTGCGCTGCGCTTCTGTGATTTAGTAAGTAAACAACTGTACCCAGTAATTTACCCCGTTGGCGTCCTGATAGTAGCCGACGCCGATGTTTTTGAAGTTTTTATTCAGAATGTTTGCGCGGTGTCCCTCGCTGTTCATCCAGCCGTTCATGACCTGTTCGGGAGATTTCTGTCCCCAGGCGATATTTTCGCCGCTTCCGCGGTAGGAAACGCCCTGTTCCTTTAAGGCGCTGCTAAAATTGCTTCCGTCGGGTCTGGTATGGGAAAAACTTTGTTTGATTTCCTTCGCCCTTACGTTTGCGGCTGCGGTAATTTCCGCGTTTACCTCAAGCGCCGGCAAGCCTGCTTTTGCGCGCTCTTCGTTGACAAGCGCTGCGACCTGCTCCGCATAGGAGAGAGCCGTTTCGTCCGCAGGTCCGTTATCGGGCGCGGAGGTGCCGGGCGAAGAAATATCGGGAGTCTGCGTTCCGGAGTTATCCGTTGAAGGCAGATCCGGGGTGTCCGTCGGCGAATCCGGCGCGGTTGTGCCCGGGATGTTGATATCGGGACAGAAAGTTCCGACATATATCTGATAACAGCCATTGGATGCAACTTTGGTTAAGCCTGCCGCATGTGCGGTAAGAGGCGTACCAAATACCGTAATTGCCGTTGCCAATAGAGCCATGGATAATAAAGTTCTTTTTTTCATTTCACTTCCTCCTTAAATGTTACATAATTGTTACGAAAATGATACTAACATGTTACGTGCTAAAAAGCTACCGGGAATGATTTCCATCTGCGGAATAGGAAAACGCGTCGTAAACCGGGGAGAAAAACTTTGACATACTTTTAACAGAAAGCTATAATAAAATTATCTTTTTTTAGGGGGCAATTACTGTGGAAGAAAAAGGTATTTCACAGGCTGTAATAAGCCGCTTACCAAGGTATTTCAGATATTTGGGAGAATTGAAGGATAAAGGACAGGAACGGGTTTCCTCTCAGGAGTTAAGCGAGATTATGAAGGTGACCGCGTCCCAGATCAGACAGGACTTTAATAATTTCGGCGGATTCGGTCAGCAGGGCTACGGATATAACGTAGAATATCTGTACACGGAAATCGGAAAAATCCTCGGTCTGGACCAGAAGCATCATCTGGTGCTGATCGGCGCGGGCAATCTGGGACAGGCAATCGCCAACTATATGAATTTTGAAAAACGGGGATTTTTAATCCGCGGAATTTTTGATATCAATCCCGGGCTGATCGGGAAAAAGGTACGGGACATTGAAGTGCGTCCCATGGAAGAGCTGGAAGCATTTATCAGGGAACACGATATCGATATCGGTGTACTGACCATACCGAAAACGGCGGCGGTAGACGTGGCTAATCGTCTGGTAAAATGCGGAATCAAGGCGATCTGGAATTTTGCCCATGTGGACTTAAATGTTCCGGAAGGGGTCCTTGTGGAAAACGTGCATTTATCGGACAGCCTGATGAAGTTATCCTACAATATTAACCGTTACGAAGCGTCAAAGGACCAGCAGGCAACGAAGGGCGGACGATGAAGAGCGGATGATAAAGAAGGTGGTTTTGTGGCAAAAAGTGAAGATTTCTTTCAAGAGGCACTGGATGGGAAAAAGCTGCCGATACTGACGTTGGATCATAAATGGCACCTGCTTTTTTCCCGGAATGACCAACAAAATAAAAAGATCGCAAGGCTTTCCAAAGAATTAAACGAACTGCTGGCAAGGCAGGGAGGGCTGAACAACGATATTAAGGAGATCCGGAGGCTGAAGGCAAAGCTGATGGAGGAGATCGTCTCCGGCATGGACGGGACGACACTGACGCCGAAGGATATGGAGGACCACAAGCGCCTGGTCAATGAATGCAACGAAAAGTTAGAGGCATGTCAGGACGAACTGCTGGAGCTGCCCCGGGAAATCGAAAGGGTCAATTACGAACTGATGCTCGCCACCATGGAGGTCTGTTACGATACCCTGAAAAGCAATACGCAAAAGATTGACGAAATCGGCGAATGGATCAGCAAAATTCGTGTGGAATTAAAAAAGAACGTCATAAGAAAGCAGGAAATGGAATGGCTCAATCAGGAAATGTATTCCTATATGCACGACATTTTCGGACCGGACGTGATTGAAATTTTTGATATGAAATACGATCCCGAGGAAAGTATCTTAAAGAAAGCGGCGGATACCGGACCGGAGGAACAGAAAGAAGGGAACCAATCGTGAAATATGTGGTTACGGCAGCCGAAATGCAGTCGGCGGATCAATATACATCGGAAAAGCTGGGACTGCCTTCCATGGTTTTGATGGAACGCGCCGCCCTTGCCGTTGCGGATGAAATCTGCAGACGGTTTGCTCCTGTGCGGGGAAAGATCAGGACCAGGGTCTGTATCGCGTGCGGAAGCGGCAATAACGGCGGAGACGGGTTTGCCCTGGGACGCATTTTAAATGAACGAGGTTTTTCCGTTCATTTTTTTATGGCGGAAGAAGCCCGGCATGTATCGGAGGCTAACGGCATTCAGAGAAAGATTTTGGAAAATCTCGGACTTGCAGTTAGCACGGGGCAACCTATAGACGAATACGATATTATTGTAGACGCTCTTTTCGGCACCGGGCTGCACCGGGAGATTACAGGCGCATACCGCAGGCTGATCGAGCGGTTAAACGGGATGACAGGATATAAGGTGGCGGTGGATATTCCGTCGGGGATACATGCTGACGACGGATCGGTGTTAGGCTGCGCGTTTTTTGCGGACCTGACCGTTACCTTTGCTTTTGAAAAATGGGGACAGCTGCTTTATCCGGGAAAAGAATACTGTAAAGAAACGATTTGCGCGGATATCGGGATTCCCGAGGTTTCGCTTTGCGAAAGACCGCCCTTTGGCAGAAGGCTGACTGCCGGGGATATGCCGGACTGCATTCCGCCGAGAAAAAATGACAGCCATAAGGGCACCTACAAAAAGGCAGGTGTCATTGCCGGATCAAAACAGATGGGCGGAGCGGCGATTCTGTGCGGAAAAGCCGCAATGAAAACGGGCGTCGGTTACACAAAAATCATAACGGAACAAAGCAACCGGGAGCCGCTGCTTACGGTGCTGCCCGAGGCGCTTTTGTACCTTTATCAAACCGATGATTTTCCCATGGAGCAACTGGCGGACTGCAGCGCCATAGCCGTCGGTCCCGGCATCGGGACGGACAGGGAAGGGGAGGCATTGTTGGAAGGGGCGCTGGAAACCTATGACGCCTCTCTTGTCGTCGATGCGGACGCTGTCAATCTCCTTGCCCAAAGAGACGATTTGAAGGAAGCGCTGAAGCGGTATGTCAAAAAAGCGGAAAAAAAGGGAAACGTCGTGGTATTGACGCCCCACAAAAAAGAATTTTCCAGGCTGACGGGAATATCCATGGACGAAGGTCCCGCCCAATGGCACAAAACGGCGCTGGAAACAGCGAAAGCATATGGCGCGGTACTGGTATTGAAGGATGCGGCGACGCGCGTCTATACGCCGGAGGGAACGGTTTATGTGAATACGACCGGCAATCCCGGCATGTCGACGGCGGGCAGCGGAGACGTACTGACCGGAATCCTGTGCGGACTGTTGGCGCAGGCTAAGGAGAAAACCCTCGCTGTGGCGGCGGGCGTATATCTTCACGGGCAATGCGGAGATTATGCGGCAAAAACCGGGAACCCTTACGCCATGACGGCGGCGGATCTGGCGGATGCTTTAAATTATGTATTAAAAGGAGCGGCAAAAGATGAAACATTATGACAGAGTATGCGCCGACATCGATCTGGACGCGGCGGTCTATAATATGGAGCAGATGCACGGCAATTTAAAGCCGGGCACGAAAATGATGGGCGTGATCAAAACCGACGCTTACGGGCACGGAGCCGTGCAGATCGGAAGGGAACTGGAAAAACTGGATTATGTCTTCGGTTTTGCCGTAGCTACGGCGGAGGAAGCTCTGATTTTGCGCCACTGCGGTGTGACAAAGCCGATTTTGATATTGGGATATGTATTTCCCTATGCCTATGAGGAGTTAATCAAAGCCGATGTGCGGATGACGGTTTTTCGCCCCGATATGGTAAAGCAGATCAATGACTGCGCCGCCGCAATAGGGAAAAAGGCGGCGGTACATATTAAAGTGGATACGGCGATGAGCCGGATCGGCGTGAAACCCGATGAGAGCGGGATTGCATTGATCAGGGAATGCCTTTCTATGGAAGCGCTTTTTGTGGAAGGAATTTTTACGCACTTTGCCAAAGCCGACGAAAAGGATAAGACGGCGGTGCACGCGCAGTTAAGGACCTATGAGGCGTTTTTAAAGCGCGCCGAAGAAAAAACCGGCTATGTATTTCCGATCAAACACTGTTCCAACAGCGCGGGGATCATAGAACTGCCTGAAGCCAATATGGATATGGTCAGGGCGGGAATTACCCTTTACGGCTTATGGCCTTCCGACGAGGTATCAAAGGAAATCATTTCCTTAAAGCCGTTGCTTTCCTTAAAGAGTCATATTGTGTTTGTCAAGGAAATTCCGAAAGGGACTGCCGTCAGCTACGGAGGAACCTTTAAGGCGGATAAGACCATGCGGATTGCGACGGTTCCCGTCGGCTACGGAGACGGTTATCCCAGGGGGCTTTCCAATAAAGGAAGCGTGCTGATCGGCGGGAGGCGCGCGCCGATTTGCGGAAGAGTGTGCATGGATCAGTTTATGGTGGATGTGACCGATATTCCCGGGGCGAAGGAAGGAGACCCCGTTGTCCTGATCGGGACCATGGGGGGCGAACGGATTACCATGGAAGAGCTGGGAAATTTAAGCGGCAGATTCAATTATGAGCTTGCCTGCGATCTCGGAAAGCGGATTCCCCGCGCCTTTTATAAAGACGGGGTATTGGTGGACACCAAGGATTATTATACGGACTACAGATAGAAATTACCGGCGGAAAAGTGATTTGAAAAGTATACAACCGTGAAAAGTGGGCAATACTGTTTGCAAATGCTGAAAGGGGTTGTAGAAACTTGAAACGAGGAGACGTATATTATGCTGATTTGAGACCGGTAGTCGGTTCGGAACAGGGAGGGATCAGACCGGTTGTCATTATCCAGAACGATGTGGGAAACCGCCACAGCCCCACCGTAATCGTGGCGGCGGTAACTTCCAGACTGAATAAGGCAAAGCTGCCGACCCATATTGAACTGCCGGCGCAGAAATATCATTTGATCAAAGATTCCGTGATTTTGCTGGAACAGCTCCGCACCATTGATAAGTCGAGACTGAAGGATAAAATATGTCATCTGGACGGCGAGATCATAGGAGAAATTGATCAGGGGCTGAAAATCAGTTTGGAGCTTTATACATAAGAGCTTTATTGACGAATGTTGTACAAAATGATATATTCTAATTTGAGATTTTTTAGAAGGAGTACATGAGAATGAACGATGCCTTGTGGACTGTCAGCGCAATTTCTTTTTTTGTGCTGCTTGCCGTTGAGGTTATTTATTACGGATTCGGTTCGGCGATCCAGAGCCTGAATCTGTCCAAGGTCAGGGAAGACGCGGAAGAAAATCACAATAAAAAAAGCCTGCAGATCCTGCAGCTTGCCGAAAATCCGCAAAAATACATCAATACGGTGCAACTGCTTGTAACGTGTATCCAATTGTTTATCGGCGGATACTTTATCAGGGTGTTTCAAACTGTCATCGAGCCCCCGGTTCACAGTCTGTTAGGCAGGTACAAGACGGCGGCGAGCGTTGTCAGCCTTGTTATCAGCGGCTTTATCATGCTTTTTATCATATTGACCTTTGGCGTGATGGTGCCGAAAAAAATCGGAATGAAATATGCAAGAGGCTGGGCGTATACCTTTATTAAACCCATTCTTTTTGTCAATAAACTTCTGACCCCTTTAACCGGGCTTATGAACGGCGTTTCCGATTTGGTGGTACGTATATTCGGGATCAGATCCGGAGAGGAAGAAGGAGACGTAACCGAGGAAGAAATTCTATCCATGGTCAACGAGGGGCACGAACAGGGCGTCCTTCGCGCTTCCGAGGCGCAAATGATTACGAATATTTTTGAGTTTTCCGACAAAGAGGCGAAGGATATTATGACCCATCGGTCCAATATCATCGGAATTGACGGAAATATATCCTTAAAGGAAGCGGTCAATTTCATGCTGTCCGAAGCAAACAGCAGATACCCGGTCTACATAGACAATTTTGACCATATTATCGGTATCATTCATTTGAAAGACGCCTGCCGTATGCTGGAAAACGGCAGGGACGGCGGCAGACCGATTAAAAATATCAGAGGGCTGATCAGAGAGGCGAATTTCATCCCGGAAACGAGAAAAATCGACGTTCTGTTTAAAAATATGCAGTTGATCAAAACCCATGTGGTCATCGTTATTGACGAGTACGGGCAGACGTCGGGGCTGATCACGATGGAGGACATTCTGGAAGAAATCGTAGGCAATATTTTTGACGAATATGACGATGAAGAGGTTTTTATCGAACAGAAGGGCGAAGACTGTTATGAAATCGACGGGCTGACGCCGTTGGATGAGTTGGGCGAAGAGTTGGGAATCGATTTTTCCGACGAAGACTACGAGACCTTAAACGGGCTGATGATTTCTTATCTGGAGAGGATTCCCGAGGAGAACGAAGAGTTTGATATGAATTACGACGGCTACAACTTTAAAGTGCTTGCCGTTGAGAATAAAACAATTAAAAGGGTTTTGGTTTCCAAAAACCCCGAGAAACATGAAGGAGAAAATTAGTATGTCAGGACATTCAAAGTTTGCGAACATCAAACACAAAAAAGAAAAGAACGATGCGGCAAAGGGAAAAATCTTTACGATTATCGGAAGGGAAATCGCGGTAGCCGTAAAAGAGGGCGGACCCGATCCGGCGAATAACTTTAAGCTGGCGCAGGTTATCGCAAAGGCGAAGGCAAACAATATGCCAAACGATACCATTGAGAGAGGCATTAAGAGAGCCGCGGGAGAAGACGGCGCCGTCAATTACGAGCATATTACCTATGAAGGCTACGGTCCTAACGGGATCGCGATTATCGTCGAGACCCTGACCGATAACAAAAACCGTACCGCTGCGGACGTCAGAAGCGCTTTTACCAAAGGCGGCGGCAATATCGGCACCCCGGGCTGCGTTTCTTTTATGTTTGATGAAAAGGGACAGATCATTATCGACAAAGAAGAATGCGACCTGGATGCGGACGATCTGATGATGATGGCGTTAGATGCAGGCGCGGAAGATTTTGCCGAAGAGGAGGACAGCTTTGAGATTATTACGGCTCCCGACGATTTTCAGGCGGTTTACGACGCCTTGACGGAGCAGAAGCTTACCTTTGCCTCCGCTGAGGTTACGATGATTCCCCAAAACTATGTGGAGCTGACGGACGAAAACGCGATTAAGCAGCTGAACCGCACGCTGGATCTGTTGGACGAAAGCGACGACGTGCAGGCGGTTTATCACAACTGGAACGAATAAGAGATGGAGTTGAAGTATGGAGATTAAGCAAACAATCGAAACTTTGTTTACTTATGAGGAGATGGGGCTTCGCAGATTTTCCAAAGAAACCTATGCGCCTTCCTTTGAAAAATTTCAGGAAGTCGCCGGAGCGTTTGACCGGGAAACGGACCGCTTATATGAGGAAAAGGGCGAAGATTTCTGCGCGGAAGTTGCAGAGGCGTTTGTGACCTATATAAAAGAAGCCGGGGATACGGGGCTTTCCAGGGCAAAACGGGAAGAAGCGCACCAACAGCACAATTTCTTTATGGCGACCTATGTACTGCCCCATATTATGGAAATGCGGAATCCTTATTACAAGGAACTGGCAAAGGCGATAGAGAAAAGCTGGGGAGCCGCGTTTAAAAACAGCAAAATCAAGGCGGCGACTTTTGAAACGGTTGCCGGAGGATTCCAAAGGAAGTTTTTCGGTTTTACTTTGTAAAGGAGATAAAAAATGGGAGAAAATTACAGGATCGAGACAAATTGCGTACAGGCGGGCTATACGCCCAAAAACGGAGAGGCGAGAGTGCTGCCGATTTATCAGAGCACGACATTTAAGTACGAATCAACCGAGCAGATGGGAAGACTGTTTGATCTGGAGGAAGAGGGATATTTTTATACAAGACTCCAGAACCCCACCAACGACGCGGTTGCGGCTAAAATCTGCGCGCTGGAAGGCGGCGCGGCGGCAATGCTGACCTCTTCGGGACAGGCGGCGAATTATTACGCGGTATTCAATATCTGCGAGGCGGGACAGCATGTGATCATGTCCTCCACCGTTTACGGCGGCACCTTTAATCTTTTGACCGTTACGATGAAGAGAATGGGAATTGAATGTACGGTAATCGATCCTGACTGCACAGAAGAGGAATTAAACGCCGCATTCAAAGTAAATACCAGATGCGTGCTTGCCGAATCCATTGCCAATCCCGCTTTGGTCGTACTGGATTTTGAAAAATTCGCAAAAGCGGCTCATGCTCACGGCGTGCCGTTAATTGTGGACAATACGTTCCCGACGCCTATCAATTGCAGACCTTTTGAATTTGGCGCGGATATTGTAACGCATTCCACCACAAAATATATGGATGGACATGCTATGGCGGTAGGCGGCTGTATTGTGGATTCCGGCAATTTTGACTGGACGAAATATCCCGATAAGTTTCCGGGGCTTTGCACGCCGGACGAATCCTATCACGGCGTTATCTATACGGAGCGGTTCGGGAAAGCGGCGTATATTACGAAGGCAACGGCGCAGTTGATGCGTGACCTCGGCTCCATTCAGTCTCCCCAGAATGCGTTTTTATTAAACGTAGGTCTGGAAACCCTTCATCTGCGCGTACCCAGACATTGTGAAAATGCACAGAAGGTTGCGGAATTTTTGGAACAGAACGAAAAAGTGGCATGGGTCAATTATCCCGGTTTAAAGAGCAACAAATATTATGAGCTGGCAAAGAAGTATATGCCGAACGGCAGCTGCGGCGTCATTTCCTTTGCGTTAAAGGGAAGCAAAGCTGATGCGGTACGCTTTATGGACAGCCTGAAGCTGGCGGCGATCGTGACGCATGTGGCGGACGCCAGAACCTGCGTGCTGCACCCTGCGAGCCATACCCACAGACAGATGAACGAGGAGCAGTTAAAAGAAGCGGGCGTAGATCCCGGCATGATCCGTTTGTCCGTAGGAATTGAAAACGCAGACGATATCATTGCCGATTTAAGTCAGGCGATTGACCGGGTTTAATCGGAATTTACGGAGGGATGTCATGGACAGACTGGCATTGGTTGTTCCCTGTTATAACGAAGAAGAGGTACTTGAGATTTCCGCCGGCGAGCTGAAGCGGGTATTAAAGGATCTGATCGCAAAAGAGAAAATCGCAAAGGACAGTTTCATACTGTTTGTCAACGACGGAAGCAAGGACAGAACATGGGAATTGATTGAAAAGGAACATAAGGAAAGCAAAATGGTCTGCGGTCTGAAGCTTGCGGGTAACGTGGGACACCAGTTTGCACTGACCGCCGGGCTTCTGACGGCTAAGGATATGTGCGATATCGCCATATCCATCGACGCGGATCTGCAGGACGATACGGCTGTCATCGAGGAAATGGTTGATAAATACCATATGGGAAACGATATTGTCTACGGTGTGCGGAAAGACAGAAAAAGCGATTCCTGGTTTAAAAGGACGACGGCGCAGGCTTTTTATAAGATCATGGCGGCAATGGGCGTTAAAACCGTTTACAACCATGCGGATTTCCGGCTGATGAGCAGACGCGCCCTGGAGCAGTTTTCAAAATTTGACGAGACGAACCTGTATTTGCGGGGCATGATGCCGTTAATCGGCTATGAGACGGACTGCGTGTACTATGAGCGCAAGGAACGGGTCGCGGGAGAGAGCAAATATCCTCTGAAGAAAATGCTGGCGCTTGCCTGGAACGGCATTACGTCCTTTTCCATTAAGCCGATCAGCCTCATAACGGCGCTTGGGTTTGTGATTGTTGTTTTGAGCATCTGTGCGGCGATTTATGCTTTGGTATCTTATTTTTGCGGAAACGTGGAACCGGGCTGGACTTCGTTGATTTTGTCCATCTGGTTTCTGGGCGGGCTGCAGTTGGTTGCCATCGGTATGATCGGTCAATATATCGGCAAGATTTATATTGAAGTGAAACACAGACCGCGGTACAATATAGAAACCGTCCTGACCCATGAGGGCGAAGATTAGCATATAGGAGGGAGAGGCAATGGATCAAAGAACGATGCAGGGCGAACCGAACGGGACGAAGCAGACGAATTTTATTCCAAATCCGCTGCCCGTGCCCAAAAGACATTCCAGACGGGAAATGAGTTACGACTACGAGGTAACGCCTGATAAGATGCACTATGATATAGAAATCCATCCCGCCGACGACTTTGACATCTAAAAAAGAGCTTTTCGGATATGAGAGGGCTGTTGCATTTACAAACTTTTGTATCGGTCAAAGGAAACCTTTACAAAAACGCCGGTACTTAATCCAAGTATTTTGCGGATTTAGGTACCGCTGCGTTTTTTGCAGAGCGAAAGCGTGTTTCCGTGACCGATATAAAAGTTTGCAAACGCAACAGCCCTCTTCCTTGCGGTAAAATTCTTTTTTTGTATTTTAAAATCAGGATTGCACATACTATAAAGAACTTTTCAGTAAAGGAGATATAGGTGCATGAGTGAAAAAAAATCCCTGGAAGCCCTGGAAAAAGAGCGGGATATTGAGCAGAAAATAGAAAAAACGGGACAGGTGGATCTGGATGAGAACGAGCAGAAGCATAAAATTCACATGATTTCCATCATCGGCGAGGTGGAGGGACATGATATATTGGGAAGCAGCTCCAAGTCCACAAAATATGAACACATCTTGCCGGAGCTGGCAAGAATCGAAGACAGCAGCGAAATTGACGGGCTGTTGATTCTGTTAAACACCATGGGCGGCGACGTGGAGGCAGGACTGGCGATCGCCGAAATGATCGCGTCTTTGAGCAAACCCACAGTGTCCCTTGTACTGGGGGGAAGCCATTCCATCGGCGTGCCCATTGCGGTAAGCACGGACTATTCCTTTATTGTGCCGACGGGAACCATGGTCATTCATCCGGTCCGGTTAAACGGCATGGTAATCGGCGTGGCGCAGACCTTTGATTATTTCAAGCAGATTCAGGACAGGATCAGCCAGTTTGTCACGGGACATTGCAATATCAGCGAAAAACGGTTTCTTGAGCTGATGATGGAGACAAAGGTGCTGACCAAGGACGTAGGGAGCATTCTGGTAGGGAAAGAAGCCGTCAAAGAAGGAATCATCGATCAGGTGGGCGGTATCCGGGACGCATTGAAGAAACTCCATAAACTTATTGAGAAAAAGGGAAAATAATGCTATACTAGTATCGGTTATGCCTTGGAAAAGGCTAAGATACGGAGGTTTTAGTATGGCTCAGACAAGAGGTCGGAAGACTTCTTCTAAGAGAAAAACAAACAATAGAGGGAGATCAAAAAGAAACGCTTCGGCTCATTACGAGAGCTCGGTAATTGATGAAGTTTTGTTTTTGGCTTCCGCAGCGGTTACGATTCTGCTGTTTTTATGCAATTTTCATATCATCGGCAAGGTAGGCGATACTTTAAGCAAAGTCATGTTCGGCTTATTCGGCTATATGGCGTATGTGGCGCCGCTTTTAATCTTTCTTGCGATCTATTTCGGACTTGCCAATCTGGGTAATCATGTGGCGACGGTTAAACTTATCGCCGGCTGTGTCTTTTTCTGTATGTGCTGCGTGCTGTTTACGCTGATCGGCGGTATTGACGGCATCGGCGGCAGCATCGGTTCTTATTACCGTTTTTCGGCGGAAGGACATTGCGGCGGCGGCGTGATCGGCGGCTTTCTCGGCAACGGGATGCACACCCTGCTTGGTACGGTGGGCACGATCATTATTATGCTTGTTTTGATGATCGTATGTCTTGTACTGATGACGGAGCGTTCTTTTGTAAACGGCGTAAAAAAAAGCGGCAGGGCTGTCATTGAGACGGCGCGCACCGACGTGGACAGAAGAAAAGAAATGGCAAGAGAGCGCATGGAAATGCGGGAAGCGGAAAAAGAAAAGAAGATGCGGATGGATAAAAAAGTGTCCGGCGTGACCTCGGCTTCTTCACTGACCTTAAAGGAAAAAGAAAAAAGCGCGCCCGCTCCGGTTTCCCATGAGGAGGAAGAGAGCGGACAGATTGCGATGGAAGCGCTTTCCAAGATCAGGATCAGAGGCCTGGAGGATACGCCCGTACCTTCGGCGGATGAGAGAGTATTGGGACAGGAAATCGGTCGGGAACCCGCGCGTATCGGGAAAAAGGCGGCAAAACAGCCGGAATCGGACAAACAGCCGGAAGCTTCCAAAGAGCCGGTCGTATCCGAAAGCGGAAAACAAAAGGAAAAGCTGTCGGAAAGCGATCTGGATCTGACCGAGGATTTGAAAAAAGCGGCGGTCAAGCCCAGGGCGCAATATAAATTTCCGCCGTATCACCTGTTGAGCAAGGGCGTCCGCAAGAGCGGCGGAGACGACGGAAAACAACTGCGGGAAACGGCGCTTCGTTTACAGCAGACCTTACATACCTTCGGCGTCAACGTCACGATTACCGATATCAGTCAGGGACCGGCGGTTACCCGCTACGAGCTGCAGCCCGAGGTGGGCGTCAAGGTCAGCAAGATCGTGAACCTTGCCGATGATATCAAGCTGAATCTCGCCGCGACGGATATTCGTATCGAAGCTCCGATTCCGGGGAAAGCGGCTGTGGGAATCGAGGTTCCCAACAGTGAAAACAGCGCTGTTGCATTAAGAGATCTGTTAGAGAGCAAAGAATTTAAAGAATTTGATTCCAAGCTTGCCTTTGCGGTGGGTAAGGATATCGGCGGCAAAGTGGTTGTGACGGATATTGCAAAAATGCCCCATCTGCTGATTGCGGGAGCCACGGGCTCCGGCAAGAGTGTCTGCATCAATACCATTATTATGAGTCTGCTGTATAAAGCAGATCCAGACGAAGTCAAGCTGATCATGGTTGATCCGAAGGTTGTGGAGTTAAGCGTCTATAACGGCATCCCCCACCTGATGATCCCTGTCGTAACCGATCCTAAAAAAGCTGCCGCGGCGCTTCACTGGGGCGTTGCGGAAATGGAAGACCGTTACAAGAAGTTTGCGGACTTGAACGTCAGGGATTTAAAAGGATACAATAAAAAGGTTTCGGAAATGAGGGAAAACGACGGACAGCCCATCCCCGGGAAACTCCCGCAGGTCGTAATTATCGTGGACGAGCTTGCGGATCTGATGATGGTGGCGCCGGGAGAGGTGGAGGAATCCATCTGCCGTCTTGCCCAGCTCGCCAGGGCCGCGGGCATCCATTTGATCATAGCGACCCAGAGACCTTCCGTAGATGTTATTACGGGACTGATCAAGGCGAATATGCCCAGCCGTATTGCTTTTGCCGTTTCATCGGGCGTGGATTCCCGTACCATTCTGGATATGAACGGCGCGGAAAAACTGTTGGGAAAAGGCGATATGCTGTTTTATCCCCAGGGTATGTCCAAGCCTGCAAGGGTACAGGGAGCCTTTGTATCGGATAAAGAGGTTTCCGAGGTTGTGGATTTTATCAAAGGACAATGTATCGAAAACAACTATGCGGCGGATATTGAGGAAAAAATATCCAATATCAGCGCTTCCGGAGGGGGAGGATTTACCAACGACGCTTCCGAGCGGGATTCCTATTTTGTGGATGCCGGTAAATTTATTATCGAAAAGGAAAAAGCTTCCATCGGTATGCTGCAAAGAGTGTTTAAAATCGGCTTTAACAGAGCCGCGCGCATTATGGACCAGCTTGAAGAAGTGGGCGTAGTGGGACCTGAGGAAGGCACAAAGCCCCGCAGGGTGCTGATGAACGAAGAACAGTTTGAGCAGCTCTTGGAAGAACTTACATAAGAGCAGGCAGGAGGAGACAACTATGAAAACAGATATCGAAATCGCACAGGAAGCGGTCATGGAGCCGATTACGGAAGTCGCGGGAAGGCTGGGACTTACGGCGGATGATCTGGAGTTATACGGAAAGTATAAGGCAAAGATCGGCAACGCTTATCTAAACTCTTTAAAAGAGCGGAGCGAAGGAAAGCTGATCCTGGTTACGGCGATCAATCCGACTCCGGCGGGCGAAGGAAAGACCACGATTACGGTGGGCTTGGGAGAGGCGTTCGGCAGACTCGGTAAAAAAGCGGTCATTGCGCTGCGCGAGCCGTCCTTAGGACCGTGCTTTGGCATCAAAGGAGGAGCGGCAGGAGGCGGATATGCCCAGGTCGTGCCCATGGAGGATTTAAATCTCCATTTTACCGGGGATTTTCACGCGATTACCTCCGCCAATAATTTATTGGCGGCGCTTTTGGACAATCACATCCAACAGGGCAACGAATTAGACATCGACACAAGGCAGATCGTATGGAAGCGCTGCCTGGATATGAACGACAGAGTTTTGAGAAATATCGTTGTGGGTCTCGGAAACAAAACGGACGGGGTGGTCAGGGAAGATCACTTTGTGATTACCGTTGCTTCGGAGATTATGGCGATTTTATGCCTGGCGGAGGATATGGAAGATCTGAAAGAGCGGCTTGCCCGGATCATCGTGGCATACGACAGGTCGGGAAATCCGGTAACGGCGGACGATCTGCACGCCGTAGGCGCTATGGCGGCATTGTTAAAGGATGCAATCCTGCCCAATATGATTCAGACGCTGGAACATACGCCCGCGCTGGTGCACGGCGGTCCCTTTGCCAATATCGCGCATGGCTGCAACAGTGTGCGCGCGACAAAAGCCGCTTTGAAAATGGCTGATTACTGTATTACGGAAGCCGGTTTCGGAGCCGATCTGGGCGCGGAGAAGTTTTTTGACATTAAATGCCGTCTGTCCGGACTCAAACCGGATGCGGTGGTGCTGGTGGCAACGGTCCGCGCATTGAAATACAACGGCGGCGTGGCAAAGGCGGACTTGAATGCGGAAAATATGGAAGCGTTGGAAAAAGGCATTGTCAATCTGGAAAAGCACATTGAAAACCTGCACAAATTCGGCGTTCCGGTTGTCGTTACCTTAAATTCCTTTATCAGCGATACGGAGAATGAGATTTCCTTTGTACAGCGGTTCTGCGAGGAGAGAGGCTGTGAATTTGCCCTTGCCAGAGTATGGGAAAAAGGCGGAGAAGGCGGCGTTGAGCTGGCGGAAAAGGTGCTGGAGACTTTAGAGCACAAGGAGAGCCGTTTTAAACCCTTATATGAGGACGGCTTACCTTTGAAGGAAAAAATCGAGACCGTGGCAAGAGAAATCTATGGGGCAAAGGGAGTTAATTTTGCGCCTGCCGCGGCAAAGCAGTTGAAAAAGCTGGAGGAGCTTGGTTTCGGCAATCTGCCCGTATGTATGGCAAAAACGCAGTATTCCCTTTCGGACGACCCTTCCCTGCTTGGCAGACCCGAAAACTTTGAAATCAATGTCCGCGAGGTCTATGTCTCTGCGGGTGCGGGATTTGTCGTTGTGCTGACGGGAGCGGTTATGACGATGCCGGGACTGCCCAAGCAGCCGGCGGCGTTTTCCATCGATGTGAACGAACAGGGCGCGATTACGGGACTATTTTAAAAAATAAAGCAAAGGCGGAGAGGATTATGGCACAAATAATAGACGGCAAAAAGATATCGGCAGCGATAAAGGAAGAATGTAAAGAAAAGGTCGCGGCGTACCGGGACGAGGGAAAGGAAATTTGTCTTGCGGTAATACAGGTGGGAAACGATCCGGCAAGCAGCGTGTATGTCAACAACAAGAAAAAAGCATGCGCGTATATCGGGATTAAGTCTTTATCCTATGAGCTTCCCGAAGAAACGACCCAGGAAGAATTGCTGAAACTGATTGATGAGCTGAACAACCGGGCGGATGTGAACGGAATTTTGGTGCAGCTTCCGGTTCCGGAGGAAATTGACGAAAACGCCGTTATCCGGGCGATCGATCCCAAAAA
The DNA here is from genome assembly GCA_900542015.1 of uncultured Lachnospiraceae bacterium. Lineage (GTDB taxonomy): Bacteria > Bacillota > Clostridia > Lachnospirales > Lachnospiraceae > UBA2882. The sequence continues at coordinate 90,982 of UQLY01000007.1, forward strand.
GGATGTGGACGGCTTTCATCCTCAGAGCGTAGGCGCGCTTTGTATCGGACAGCCCGGTTTTGTCTCCTGTACGCCTGCGGGCATCATTGAATTGTTAAAGCGTTCCGATGTGGATATCTGCGGCAAAAACTGCGTGGTAATCGGCAGAAGCAACATTGTGGGCAAGCCCATGGCGCTGTTGATGCTTCGGGAAAATGCGACGGTTACGGTGGCGCATTCCAAAACCCGTGACCTGAAAGAAATCTGCAAGAGGGCGGATATTCTGATTGTCGCCATAGGAAAACCCAGGTTTATCGACGCTTCCTATATCAAAGAAGGCGCGGTGGTAATCGACGTGGGGATTCACAGAAATGCGGAAAACAAACTTTGCGGGGACGTGGATTTTGACTCTGCAAAGGAAGTGGCGTCGGCGATTACGCCCGTGCCGGGCGGAGTCGGTCCCATGACCATCGCCATGTTAATGAAAAATTGCGTTGACAGTATTTTACTTCAATAATTCGGGAGTGAGACGATATGAAATGTCCCCATTGCGGAAGTGACATGCGCCAGGATCAGGTCTTTTGCGAAAACTGCGGAAAAGAACGGCTCCTGGTTCCGGTCTTTGAACCTGAGATTGAAGACAGCGTGGCGGAATCCATGTCAACAATCGTTCAGGAACTGAGCCCGGACGAACAATCGAATAGGGAGAAGGCGGACGGCGGAGGAGAAACTGATCGGAAAAAAACTGACCGGCAAGAGCCGGACAGAAAAGAATCCGACCGCAGGGAGCCCGGCGTCGAACGGCGTCATGGGATGAAACAGGTAAACTTTCTGGTAACCGCGGTCATTGCTTTGATTATTTTTATCTCGGCGTTTTCCATTATATTTTACATATATACGGAAAATTCCTATGATTACCAGTATCAAAAGGCTGAAACTGCATACTGCAGCGGAGAGTTGGAGGAAGCGCTGCGCCTTGCCGACCGGTGCCTGGAATTGAATCCTGATTCCGTCGATGCGCGGATGTTAAAAATATTGGTGTATCAGGAACAGGGACAGACCGATATGGTTGTGGAAAGGACCCTTGCGCTGATTGCAAGAGATCCTGACAACCAGCGGGCTTATGAGATTTTGATTCCGATTTATATCGAGCAGGGACAGTATCAGAAACTCAGTGTATTGCTTGCGGCGTGTCCCGTTCAGTCCGTGGCGGAAAAGTATGCCGATTATCTGGCGGTTGCTCCGGAATTCGGGACGGAGGAAGGCGTCTATACCGCAAGCGTTTCCTTAAAACTCATAGCTTCCGGTACGGGAAATATCTACTATACGCTGGACGGAACCGTACCGAGCAAATACAGCGACCGGTATACGGCACCTATCAAACTGATTTCCGGCGATTATCAGGTATCTGCGGTTTATATCAATAATTACGGAGTCAGCAGCGAAGTGGTAACAAAGGAATACGAGATTATCAACGATATTGAATTGCTTCCGGAAATATCGGCGGATTCGGGACAATATACGGTTCCCGTGACAATCAGCGTCAGCGTGCCGGATCAGGAATATACCGTCTATTATACGACGGACGGGACGGCGCCCACCCTCGACAGCAATATTTATTCTTCGCCGTTTACAATGCCCTTAGGACACAGCGAGTACCGTTTCCTGATGGTAGACGCGGACGGCAATGAAAGCGAAGTCGTTTCCAGAAGCTACGACTGCAATCCGGAAACCAATTATACAACGGATCAGGCTTGTCTGATTTTGAAGCAGAATCTGATTGCAAGAGGCGAGATACTGGATATCAACGGTACCATGGCGGGAAGCGAGGACCGGAAGGAATATTTGTGCGACAGCGCGGCGGAGGCTGACGGCGTTGTCTATTATGTGATCTATGAGTATCTGCAAAACCCTTCGGGCACGATGATACGGACGGGAAATGTGTACGCTTTTTCCGTTCTCGACGGTCAGCTTAAGAAGGCTTCCGTATCCGAAACGGGAAAAATAAGCCTTTCGGAATTTTAAGCTATTGCGTTTTTGCTTATTTTTAGATAATATTGATAAGATGGTGTAAGTAAATAAATCTTAGGGAGGATAAAAATGTATAAAATTGTAAATGCAAAAGAGCTTACCACAAACATTTATCTTTTTGAAGTGGAAGCAAAAAGAGTTGCAAAATCCTGTATGCCGGGACAGTTTGTCATTGTTCGTATGAATGAGGATTCCGAGAGAATACCTTTGACAATCAGCGATTACAACAGGGAGACGGGGACGGTTACCATCGTTGTCCAGACGATCGGCGCAGGTACCAATATGATGAAAGAGTTACAGACCGGAGATTCCTTCCGGGATTTTGTGGGTCCTTTGGGACAGCCTTCCGAGTTTGTACATATGGACAAGGAAGCTTTAAAGAAAGAAAAAATTATCTTTGTTGCCGGAGGGCTTGGAACCGCGCCTGTATATCCTCAGGTAAAATGGCTCCATGAAAACGGCGTGGATGCGGACGTCATCATCGGCGCAAAGACAAAAGATTTGTTGATCTATGAAGAGGAAATGAAGGCGGTCGCGGGCAACGTATACGTGACCACGGACGACGGCTCCTACGGCAGAAGCGGTATGGTTACGAAAACGCTTCAGGATCTGGTAAAGGAAGAGGGAAAGACCTATACCAAATGCGTAGCGATCGGTCCGATGATCATGATGAAATTTACCTGCCTTACCACAAAAGAACTGGGGATTCCGACCATTGTTTCCATGAATCCGATTATGGTAGACGGAACCGGAATGTGCGGCGCATGCCGTCTGACCGTCGGCGGCGAAGTCAAATTCGCCTGTGTGGACGGACCGGAATTTGACGGACATCTGGTAGATTTTGATCAGGCGATGAAACGCCAGCAGATGTATAAGACGGAAGAAGGAAGAGCAGTATTAAAATTACAGGAAGGCGATACACATCATGGCGGATGTGGATACTGTGGAGGTGACAAGTAATGGACGTATTGAATAGAATCCCTGTCAGAGAGCAGGAACCGAAGGAAAGAGCGCATAATTTTGAAGAAGTATGTCTCGGATATAACGCGGAAGAAGCAAAGTGCGAGGCGGCAAGATGTATTAACTGTAAAAATGCACAATGTATGAAGGGATGTCCCGTAGCGATCAACATCCCGGGCTTTATCGAGCAGGTAAAGGAAGGCAATTTTGAAGCCGCATACCGGATTATCAGCGAATCCAGCTCCCTTCCCGCAGTATGCGGACGCGTCTGCCCCCAGGAGAGCCAGTGTGAAGGAAAATGTATCCGCGGCATCAAGGGCGATCCGATTTCCATCGGTAAGCTGGAAAGATTCGTGGCGGACTGGGCAAGGGAAAACGGCATTAAACCCGAGAAAGCAAAGGAATCAAACGGCAAAAAGGTTGCGGTCATCGGTTCCGGTCCCGCAGGACTTACCTGTGCAGGCGATCTTGCAAAGCTCGGTTATGACGTTACGATTTTTGAAGCACTGCATGAGGCGGGCGGCGTACTTGTTTACGGTATTCCCGAATTTCGTCTGCCCAAAGACGCAGTCGTAAAGCAGGAAATTGAAAATGTGAAATCTCTCGGCGTAAAAATTGAAACGGACGTGGTAATCGGCAAGGCGACAACCATAGACGAACTCATGGATGAGGAAGGCTTTGACGCAGTATTTATCGGTTCCGGCGCAGGTCTGCCTAAGTTTATGGGTATCCCCGGCGAGCAGGCGAACGGCGTATTCTCCGCAAATGAATACCTGACCCGTTCCAATCTGATGAAGGCGTTTAAAGAAGACTCCGCTACGCCCATTATGCACGCGAAAAAGGTTGCGGTCGTAGGCGGCGGAAACGTAGCGATGGATGCTGCAAGAACCGCATTGAGACTGGGCGCGGAGGTACATATCGTGTACAGACGAAGCGAGGAAGAGCTTCCGGCGCGTGTGGAAGAAGTCCATCATGCAAAAGAAGAAGGCATTATTTTTAACCTTCTGACCAATCCGGTAGAAATCCTTGCTGATGAAAACGGTTGGGTAAGCGGTATGAAATGTATCAAAATGGAATTGGGAGAGCCGGATGCCTCCGGCAGAAGAAGACCTGTGGAAATCCCCGGTTCCGAATTTGTCATTGACGTTGACTGCGTCATCATGTCCCTGGGAACATCGCCGAATCCGTTGATTTCCTCCACTACAAAGGGGCTGGAGACAAATAAATGGAAATGTATCATTGCAGACGAAGCAAACGGCAAAACGACAAAAGAAGGCGTATATGCCGGCGGCGACGCCGTAACGGGCGCCGCAACGGTTATTCTCGCTATGGGAGCGGGCAAAGCCGCGGCGCAGGGTATCCACGAATATTTAAGCAATCAATAGAAACAGCCAAAGGAAAAAGGCAGACAGAAAGGAGCTTCCCCATGGTAAATCATTATGTATTTTGGAATTTAAATGATTCTCTGACGAAAGAAGAAAAAGAGCAGGCGGCTCTTACCATCAAAGAGAAACTGGAAGCCGTAGGGAAGCTTGTTCCCGGCGTGGTTTCCCTGGAGGTAAAGATCAATGAACTGGAATCCAGCAACCGCGACGTGGCTTTGCTGTCTTCCTTTGAAAGCGTAGAGGCGTTAAGCGCTTATCAGGTGCATCCCGAGCATGTGAAGGCGGGCGGTTATATCAAGACGGTTACCTGCGACCGCACCTGCTTTGATTTTGAGGGATAGAGGAGGAAAAATATGCCGTTTTGTCCAATCTGTAAAAGTGAATATAAAGAAGGCATTACCACATGCCACGAATGTAAGGTTCAGTTGGTTGACGATCTTTCCAAAGGACCGTCCGCCGTTCTTTACGGAGAGAAGGAAAAATTGGAGGACATTCTCGCTTTCTGCAGAAGCAACGGGCTGATGACCGGATTTATCCGTTTCAGCGAGGAGCAAAATGCCGAACAGTTGTATTTTGAGCAGGACGAGCTGCCTTCTGCGATGAATTATATTAAAATGTATATGACCAGGCAGGAAATGGAGCGGTTAGCTGAAAAGGCGGGCATTCCCATCGAGAAAATGACGCCGGAAAAGGCGAAGGAGTTGCTCAAAGAAGAAGCCGAGGAAATGGAAGAATACCGCCGTATGCAGAGAGAACAGGGCAAGGGACAGAATACCTATGTTGACAAGCGGGTCAAAGCAGGAGAATATAAATCCAGCGGTATCGTCCTGATGCTTGTGGGCGGAATCGGGCTGATTGCGTTGATTCTGATGTATTTCGGCGTGATTCCGGGCTTTCATAACTTAAAGAGCAACTATATGTTTTTAGGCGTTATGGGCTTTCTCTTTATTGTCTTTATCATCAGCGGCATTATGTCCTTTGCCAAGGTTAAGACAATTCTCGGACAGGCGCAGGAAGACGAAGATCTGACGAAAAAAGCGGAAACGTTCATGGCGGAAAAACTGACGAAAGAAGCTGTGGACCGCGCCGCAGGCGTAACCGGAGACGGCGGGGGAGAAGAACTCTATTTCAGGCGCGCCGAATATATGGAAGCCGTTTTGAAAGAGGCATTTCCCGATATGGAAGAGACGCTCCGTGAAAAATTGATTGATGAAAGATATAGTGAGCTTTATGAAGATAACGATCATTAGTGTAGGAAAAATAAAAGAAGCCTTTTACCGTGATGCGATTGCAGAATACAGTAAAAGGCTTTCTGCATATTGTAAGCTGGAAATCAAAGAAGCGGCGGATGAAAAGACGCCCGACAACGCTTCTGCGGAACAGGAAAAGCAAATTAAGGATAGAGAGGGCGAACGGATTCTAAAACTGACGGACGAGAAAGGATACTGCATCGCCCTCGCCATCGACGGAAAGAAATATGATTCCGTTGCCTTTGCAAAGCATATGGAACAACTTACCGTTTCCGGCAAAAGCCACATTCAGTTTGTGATCGGCGGCTCCCTGGGGCTTTCTGACAAAGTGCTGGCAAGAGCGGATGAAAAGCTGAGCTTTTCGGATATGACCTTTCCCCACCAGTTGATGCGGGTGATTTTGCTGGAACAGATTTATCGGGGGTTTCGCATCAATAACCATGAGCCGTATCACAAGTGAGGAATGGAAAGGCGCCGGACAATGATAATACAAAAATTTTTGACGCATATGAACAAATGTGGCTGGAACATAGAAATGAAAAAAGATCGGGGATTCGATTTGCCCGAAATAATTAAAAAAAGATATAAACATATACCTGAAATATGGTTTGAATTTGTTGCTGTTGTCCAAAGTATGGTAAGCGGCGATGAGACGACATGGTTTTTGTGTGAAGATGACTATGATTTGCAGGGAACGCGTGCTTTTCACTGGAACGAGTGGGAATTAGTCAGCCTTGAAAATGCCGAAAATGATGAAGAATGGGAAAATGAAATTAAAGAATTTTGGGATAAAAATTTTCCTATCATACTGTCTGTTAAAAATGGTTATTCCTATTATGCGATTTCTATGGAAAATGGTTCCATCGTGAAGGGAATCGAACCGGAGTTTGAAGAATGCGAAAAGGTCGCCGATTCATTTGAGGACTTTATGAAAAGTATTATTGAAGGGTTCATACTGTAAATGTCTCACATAGGCGTTCCTACTTCAATCAGATTACCGTCTAAATCGTAAAAACGAGTTACTTTTTGTCCCTGACTATGCGTCTTAAGCCGATGAACATATTGAATGGAAGGATATAATTTTTCTAAAGTTTCAAGAAATGCTTCCAGGTTTGGTTCTTCAAAGTACAATTCACAGGAATTGCTTTTGGAAACAATATCTTTTCCCAAAGATTCCCTCCATATTTTTTCATCCTGGAGTACAAGACCTTCCGTTAGAATCATGTTGCCGCAATTGTCAAGTATCATATCGAGCCCAAATAAGTCATGATAGAATTGTTTCGATTTTTCAATATCTTTTACAACAATTAAAATGTTTTTTAATTTCATGGTTCCTAGCTCCCATAGTTTAGATTTGTTTCATTAAGATTATCATATTAACAGTTAATTCTCAATCAGTTTCTGGCTTGCTTTCAGGGAATTTGATTTATCAATTTTAGAAACAGAGAGTACAAAAAATAGAATGGTTTGTGCCATCTGAATATGATAAAATAAAAATAATTATAGTTTGTCTTTTGAAAATTGAAAAAAGAAAAATGTAAAGGACAGAAAAGAATGACCGAGTAAAGGAGGAATTTGAATTGAATCAGACAATACTATTTCATGGCAGCAATGTTATAGTAGAAAGACCTCAAATATTACAGGACGGATTTTATAAAGATTTTGGATATGGATTCTATTGTACAAGATTTGAAAAACAGGCAAAAAGATGGGCTCTGACAAAGCGGAAAAGTCATGTTGTCAATGAATATCTGTATGAAGAAAATGTAGAATTAAATATAAAGAGATTTGAAGAAATGACAGAAGAGTGGCTGCAATTTGTAGTAGATTGTCGTAGAGGGATCAAGCATGAGTATGATATCGTAGAGGGTGCAATGGCAGACGATACGATATGGGACTATGTAGAAGATTATATGGCGGATAAAATATCAAAAACGGCTTTCTGGGAACTGGTCAAATTCAAGTATCCTACGCATCAGATTGTATTTTGTACGGAAAAGGCGCTCAAAACATTGAAATTTGAAGGGAGTTATACATTATGACAAACCAGTTTTTCGCAGATGAACAGATAACGGATAATGATCTGTATTTCATATGTTATATGATAGAACGAGTTGCACGCAAATTGCATCAAAAAAATAAATATGTTGTAAATGCGATTGGAAAAGATGAGTGGAGAAAACTGATCAGTCTTTCGGGTGCCCTGCATTGTGAAAACCCTTTAAAAATTGAGGCGGAATGGATAGAAGAATATCATTTGGAAAAAGGATATTTTGATATTACTGTGGTAGATCCGGAGTTAGTAGAAGAAATACCATCTGAGACGCAAATGGGAAAAGTGTACACAAGGCTGATTTTAGCCACTTTGCAGCCGGGAGAAGATTATGTAGACGGATTGGTCCGCGTTTATAATGATGAAATTTGTGAAATTCTTGATAATTATAACAATAGTGCATATTATGAACCGTCCTATGTGATTGCAAGAGCATATAAAGAGGGCGGGTTTTAGTGCCTGATGATTTTTGAATAATGCAGAAGAAGCGCTTTGATTTATCCGAAAGGAAAAGGTATCCCTGAAGCCGCAGGAAGGCTTTAAGGATACCTTTTATTTATGAGATTTTGCAAAGAAGCTGTTCCATTTGGCGGATGCCCCTTTCCTGAGAAGTAATAATGGCGTCCAAGATCGGATAGAGCCCGGGAATGATGTCGTACTGCAAAGTGTTGCAGGACATTTCGACGGCGCCCCTGTGATGGGGTATCATTTCACGCATAAAATTGGCGTTGATCTGATTGGAAACGCGCGCGTCGTTCATGCCGGCGAACATGGTCCTCATAATCCGGTCCATTCTGCGCTGATACAGGGATAAGTCCCGGGGACAATTGCATTTTTTCTGCGCCGCATCCAGAATATCCTCCATATCCCGGATGCTTTTGGTATGTTCCGTGATAATATGGGAAGCAATACATCTGAGAGGTTCCCAGGATGAATATTGGAGCAGGTTGCGGGACATGTTAATCGCCGCACGGTGGTGGGGAATCATTTGTACGATAAAATTATAGGAAATGCTTTCCGTCAATTGCGCCTGCGTCATTTCTTTTATCATCGTATCCAGAATTTCGTAAAACCGGGTTAAATAATTTTTGGCGTCGTCAGTCAGTTTGCAGGATTGGTTCAAAGTTATACCTCCGTACTGCGGCAAATTACCGCAGTATATAAAAGAATTGTTAATTATGATATCATATGCGGCTTGCGGCGCGGTTGATACAAAACAGTGTCCGGCTTGGAAGCTTGTCGATATTTGAGTATAAATTTTGGGTATTTACGCATTCGCGCCGCTATAGTAAACTATAAAGTAAGGAGGTTTTAGACGCGGACGGGGAACAAAAGAAAGGGATGGAAGCATGAGGGAAACAGTTTACGGGGGAAAAATCTATGAAGAACCGGACTATGAGGTACAGAAGGCGGTGTCCATAGGAGGGATTAACCTCTTTCGATACTATCCGAAGGATAGACTGGTGATTGCGGCGGAGATCACGGCGAAAAAATTTTCCTGTGATCGATTCTATCCCGATATGCCGTACAGTTTCGCAAAAGATATGGTTTATGAGGCGGACGTGCCGGATTTTTATAAGATGTACGAAGCGATTGATAACGGAGAAAAAAAGGCGGCTGCCGTTTTCAGGCTGAAGGACGGCATGATTTCAGTCAGGGTTATTCTGACGGTTCTGGACGCCGGAAAAGACGGGAAAGCGGTAACCGTCGTGGGCATGGTAGAGGATGTGACCGATGAAATTGCAAAGGAGAAGGCGGACAAGAACAAAGAACGCGCCATGTATGAAGATCAGGTCAGACTGACCAGTATCAACAGAGCGCTGAGCTCCAATTTCAACAATGTGTATCTGGTGGACTTAGAGGACGGAAGCACAAGGTCCTATGACATCAGCGATGTGATCAGAAAGGAATACGGCAATACGTTTAACAGGGGAGATTATGCTTCCCTAATCGGTATTTATATCGAGCGCAGCGTCTATCAGACGGACCAGGCGCTCTTTGATCATATCAGGGACGCGGAGCAGTTAAAAAATGCGTTGGAGGAAACGGGCTCGGATACTTTTAATTATCGTATCGTCAGAGAAGGGAAGATCCAGTATTTTCAATGCTGCGCCGTTAAGATTCCAATAGAAAACAGGGATTACTGCGTCATCGCGTTCTGGGATATCAATGCGGAAGTTATCAGAGAACAGGAGCAGAAAACGATCCTGGAAGAACAGATGGCGGTGGTCAGCGGACTGAGCGCGGAGTATTATTCCGTTATGCTGGTGGATTATCAAAAGGATACCGTCAGCATTCAGCGTGCCAAAGAGGGAGAGGGAAGGCAAATCGGCGCTTTTTTCTCGAAGTATGCGTCGTGGTCGGAGGGGATCAGAGCCTACACGGACAACTATGTTGCGGATGAAAAAGAGGCGTTTTATAAGGCGATGTCAAGAGAATCCATAGAACGGCGTCCGGAAGATTATTCTTTTAATTATAAAAAAAGAACGGAGCAGGGCTATTTATATACCCAGTTTAAGGTGGCGTATGTAAAGCTGAAGGAAGGATACCGCATAGCCATTGTAGGCGCTAAGGATATTGACCGGGAGATCCGCCGGGAGCTGGAACAAAAGAGCCGCCTTCGGGAAGCGCTGGTCAAATCGGAGCGGTATAAACAAGCCGTATTATCAGAAGCGATTATCGCTTACGAAATCAATTTAAGCAAAAACCGGATAGAAGAAGATATGTGGGAAGTGCTTGACGGAAAAAGGACGGAGCTTTTAGGCGTTGTGGGAATGAGCGCTCCTGCCGAGTACGATGTTTTCCATAAGCGCTGGGCGGGCAGACAGGTCCTTCCGGAATGCAGGGAAACTTATGAAGTCAATACCAACCGGGAGAGACTGTTGGAACAGTTTGAAAAAGGGCATAAGGAAAGCAGTTTTGAATTTTGCGCCATAACGGGAAGCGGAAAAGAGGCGTGTATGCGCCATACAATTTTTCTGGTACAGGATGAGGATACGGGCGACGTCATAGCCTATTGCAATGTGAAAAACATTACGGAACAAAAGCAAAAAGAACTGCAGATGCGTCAGTACGAACAGCTATTCATTCTTTCCGCGGCAAACACTTATTCCGGCGTGTTGCAGCTTGAACTGGATACGCGGATAACAAAGCGCCTTATGCTGAAAAACGGAGAAATCGTTGTAGAGGACGTGGGTAAATGGGAGACGTATTTAAAACGTCAGCTTGCCTTTGTGCATCCCGACGACGCGGAGGCGGTAAAAGAGTTTCTAAGCCTTGATTCTTTTCGGAAAATGAAGGCGAACGAGAAAAAAGTATACAGCTATAAAAGCCGGAAACAGAACGAAAACGGAAATTACCGGTCCTATTTTACCAATATTTATATGTCGGACATAGACGGCAGACAGTACGGGATTGTGGTAACCATTGACAATACCAGTACCGTAGAGCGGGAAATGCGGCAAAAGAAACTGATTGAGGACGCGCTTGCCCGCGCGGAGGTGGCAAATAAGGCAAAGACAACGTTTCTTTCCAACATGTCCCATGATATCCGCACGCCCATGAACGCCATTATCGGATATACGACGCTTGCAACGACCCATATCGACAACAAAGAGCAGGTGCAGGATTATCTGGGAAAGATCATGTCCGCAAGCAACCATTTGCTGAGTTTGATCAACGATGTGTTGGATATGAGCCGTATCGAGAGCGGCAGGATACAATTGGACGAAGCGGAATGCAGCCTTGCGGAAGTGATGCACGAGCTTCGCAACATTCTGCAGGCTGATATGAAGGCAAAGCGGCTGAACTTTTATATTGATACCGTAGACGTGTTTGATGAAAATGTAATATGCGACAGACTGAGGCTGAACCAGATTTTGTTAAATCTCCTTGGCAATGCCGTCAAGTTTATGGAACCGGGCGGAAGCATCAGCGTCCGTATCTGTCAGAAGCCTGCCGAAACCAAAGAATACGGGAAATACGAATTTCATGTCAGGGATACCGGTATCGGAATGAGCGAGGATTTTATCGCGCATATTTTTGAGCCCTTTGAACGGGAAAGAACCTCTACGGTCAGCGGAATCCAGGGAACCGGACTGGGAATGCCCATTACAAAAAATATTGTGGGCATGATGGGCGGCACGATTGACGTAAAGAGCGAAAAAGGAAAGGGCACGGAATTTATTGTGGAGCTTCCTTTGAAAAAGCTGTCCACGGCGGAGGTTGAAATCAAAATCGAAGAAATGGAAGGACTCCATGCCCTTGTGGTAGACGATGATTTTAATACCTGCGACAGCGTTACCAATATGCTGATCCAGATCGGGATGCGCGCGGAGTGGACCATGAGCGGAAAAGAGGCGATCCTTAGGACCAAACAGGCGATCAGCCGGAACGACGAATACCGCGTATATGTGATTGACTGGCTGGTGCCGGATATGAACGGAATCGAAATTGCCAGACAGATCAGGAAGGAAGTCGGAGAGGATGCGCCGATCATTATTCTGACGGCATATGACTGGGCGGATATTGAAGCGGAAGGAAGAGCCGCAGGCGTAACGGCATTTTGCAGCAAGCCGCTGTTTTTCTCCGATTTGAGAAGGTGTCTGATTGAGGTGCTTCATCCCGGAACGGAAAAAGCAAAGGCGGAACCGGATTATCAGAAGATTGCAGCCGGTCAGAAGCTTCTTCTGGTTGAGGATAATGATTTAAACAGAGAAATTGCAGGCGAGATTTTAAGCGAAGCGGGATTTATTGTTGAAGAAGCGGAAAATGGAAAAGAAGCCGTGGAACAACTGATCCGAAAGGGCGCGGGCTATTATCAGGTTGTCCTCATGGATATCCAGATGCCGATTATGGACGGCTATGAAGCCACAAAAGCAATCCGCGCGCTGGATGATCTGGCGCTTGCGAATATTCCGATTATCGCCATGACGGCAAACGCCTTTGAAGAGGATAAGAAAAAGGCATATGAAACGGGAATGAACGCCCATGTGGCGAAACCCATTGAAGTAAAGAAGCTGTTTGAAACGCTGGAGGAAATTTTATAGCCATATGGAACAGGAAATTATCTTGAAAAAAACAGGTGTGCAAATCATTCGGCAAAGGTTTAAAGAAATGCTGGTCCCCTTGGGGTTTTTGACAAATCCTGTCCATAAGGGTAGTTTTGTGCGGGTAAGAGACGAGCTGATCGACGAGATCGCTTTGCGGACAGACGGCTATCATCTGGAACCGATATTTTCCATCTATTACAGACCTGCGCCTTTTGCCGCTTTTCGCGCCGATGGGGAGAGCCTGCAAAGATTTGCGCGGGAAAGCGGGACGACAGATCTGGAATGGAACTGTGAGATTCCAAAGGAGGGCGGTCCCTATTATTACCAGCCGGAACATTTTGAGAAAGTGTGGAAGAATGTGGTTTCTGTTTTAGAGCAGTATGTTCTCCCCAAAATGGAAGAAATGACGGCGGCGCAATTTCTTTCTTTGCTGGTAAAACGATACCCCTATGACCGGGAATTTTTCCACCCGGATCAAATCATATCGTTTACGGCTTTGGGACATTTATGCAGACCGGAAGCCGCGGTATACGGCATAGGCATGTGGCTTTTGGGAAAATATGAAGAAGGCGTGCCTTATCTGACCTTCGCACAATACGGCTATCGCAGGTGGCTGACAGACGGACTTGTAAAACCGGATCATTCGCATTTTTATCAGGCACATGTCCGCATCTCGGAATTACTGGACGAACTGGTTGGATTCTGGCAGCGGCAGGAAGAAAATTGGGAACGTGACGCGCTGGCTCGTATCGGGGAGACGGCAAATCACTGGAGTGAATATATGCTGTGATCTGTAGGAAGCAGAACCTGTATCCATACGAAATAAGAGTCTTATCATAAAAAACGGGAGGTAAAAACATGTATATGATTTCGGCTTTTGGAGAGGAAGAGGAGCTGACAAAAGAAAGTCTGAAACGGCTGACGGATTCTGTGCTTCGGGGCGGTCCGATAGGCGTTTATCTTGCCGACGATGTTGAATTAGGGGATCGTTATATGCAGGTTGAAGCGGGCAGCGGACTTGTTATGCTGCAAATTGTTGAAAATGACGGAACGAAGGAAGCGCGTTTTTATTCTTCTTTTAATCCTGAATATCTGGATTCCGACGAGGAATCCCCAATAGAATGTTCTGACGGACAGTCGGTCATTCTGATGCGGTATACGATGCGCGATTTAAATCTTGCCGCAAAATGCGTAGAATATTTTGCAAGAACCCAACTCCCCTACCCCGGAATGTCCTGGCTAAAAGGTTAGAAAAAGAGTTTGGATAGAGCGAAAGCGTGTTTCCGTGATCCAAACTCTTTTTTTTTAATACGGCAGCCCCGTTATTCGCATTATTTCCCAATCAGTTTATCCTGGTTCAAAATATGATTAACCAGCCAGTCCGTAACCGTCTGCAGCATTTCATCGATGGCGTCGTCCTGGTTTTCATCGATTTCATCCAGGTTCCAGCCGTTGATGATTTCCCGCAGCGCATTGTGCTGGCTTAACTGGGTAAACATTCTTTTATATCCGATGGACTTCATGTACGCTTCTTCATGATCGAAATGGGTCATGGTATAATCTTTCAATTCCGTAAGGATCTCCTTGATGTTGTCATACTTATCGGGAATAAATTCTTCATTTTTGAGCTGGTACAATTCTTCGGCAATTTCAAATAACCTTCTGTGCTCGTTGTCGATCATTTCAATGCCTGTTAAAAATTCGTCTTTAAATTCATACATTGTGCAATTCCTCCTATGTTTGTAATCTTAAAATTCAAAAAGTTATTATACAATTCAAGAAGAATAATGACAATGTTTTTTACAAAGAAATCAGATTTTACAATAAATTTTTACAAAAGGGACGGCAGATAAAGCAATGTTCCCAATACCCCCGTCCCGAAAATAATCAGAATGGCGTTGGGACGGTATTTTCTAAGCAAAAAGAAAGCGAGCGCAAACAGTCCGCATTCGATATAACGCAGATTGGTAAAGGAATAGTCCGCGCTTTTAAAAATGCCCAAAAGGAGAATGGACAATCCCGCCGATGCGATTAAAGCGACGACGCCGGGGCGCATTGCCGCCAGGATTTTCTGCATCCCGTCGATCTGACGGTATTTATAATAAAAATGCGCCAGAGCAAGACAGATGAAAAAAGAAGGCAGGATACAGCCCAGGGTGCATATCAAAGCGCCGGGGATACCTGCTAGCCGGATGCCTACGAAGGTGGCGGAATTGATGGAGATCGGTCCCGGCGTCATTTCCGCAATGGTAATCAGATCCGTAAATTCCTCCAGGGTCATTAACTGATGGGTGTCCACAATCTGGTTTTCTATCAGCGGAATCGCCGCATAACCGCCGCCTACGCTGAATAACCCTACTTGTACAAAGCTGAAAAATAATTTCCATATCATTTGCTTTTGATCTTCCTTTCCCGGAATGCTCCGGTTTTTTCTATTTTATTTTTTCTTCTTTTGCAAAGCCGCAACGACCGCGTCTGCAATGCCCACGGCAAGGCAGATGATGATAATGAGCATTGCGTTGACCCCGCAGACAGCCGTGGCGACAAACGCCGCGATCATGAGCCCTATATACAGGACCCGCCTCGTTTTCCATACGTTTACGGCGAGATTAAGTACGACGTCAAAAATAACCGCGGCAACGCCCGCGCGCATGACCTGAAGCGCCGTGGCGATAATCCGGTTTTCCCGAAACTGCGTGTAAAATACGGAAATCAGGGAAATGATGATCATCGGAGGAAGGGCGGTACCGAGAATCGCCACAAAGGTACCGGAAAGCCCCGCCATACGGTAGCCCAAAATGACGGAGGCGTTAATGGGAATGGGACCGGGAGACGATTGGGCAATCGCCGTAATATCCAGCATCTCCTCTTCATCCAGCCATTCCAGCTCTTCCACAAATTTCTTTTTCATCAGGGAAACAATGACAAAACCGCCTCCAAAGGTAAAGGCGCTTAAAGTAAAGGTCGCCCGGAACAGTTTTTGCAAAATTTCCCTTTTATTCTTTGCTTCTTTCATAGTCTGGTCAAACCGCCTTAAAGAATCTTTTACCTGTCGCTTTCATTTATATAGTATCCTACGTTTTGGGACGAAATATACTTGAAACCGCCGGCTCAAAGCAAAGCGGGAGAAGCTGCGGCGCAGAGACCGGGACAGAAAACGCGGCACGGGAGAATCCCGGACAGAAACCGCGGTAAATTGACACCTTCTGCAAATAATGGTAAAGTATAAAGAACAGGAAGCGAAGGTGTCGGCGGAATATGTTGGAAGTGTCCGGGTTACGGAAAAAGTACGGAAAAAAAGAAATACTGAAGGACATCAGTTTTCGGATCGAATGCGGAGAACAGGTAGCTGTTGTGGGAAAAAACGGCTGCGGCAAATCCACGCTCATGCGTATTATGGCGGGGATTTTAAAACCGGACGCCGGGCAGATCCGGTATTTCGGACAGGACGCGCTTAAAATGAAAGGAAACCTTCGGAAATACTGCGGTTATGTGCCTCAGGAAAATCCTTTGATGGAGGAATTGTCGGTCATGGATAACCTGAAGCTGTGGGGCGGCGGAAAAGACGAACGGACTCTGGAACTGTTGGAACTGTTCCAACTGAAGGAACTGTTAAAAATGCCCGTGGAAAAACTCTCCGGCGGCATGAAGCGGAGGGTAAGTATCGTATGCGCCATGATCGACAATCCGCCGATTATGCTGATGGACGAACCGACGACGGCTTTGGATTTATATTATAAAGAGAGTATCCGCGACTGGATGCGCCGCTATACGGAAAATAACGGAATGATCGTGATGACGACCCACGACGAGGGAGAAATTGCCGGGTGCGACAATTGCTTTGTGATGAAAGAGGGCGTTTTGATACGGCTGCCGCAAGGGGAAGACAGGCTTGCCCTTGTTAAAAAATATATCAATGAGGGGTAGCAAAAGAGGGAAGAAGAGGGAGGAAAATCATGGATTTTAACGGAACAATGGAACAGACGGGACAGCCGGCAGGGGGAATACCGCCGGAACCGGAAAAAAAGAAAAAATCGGGACTTGCCATAGCGGGCATCGTGCTTGCCGCAGTCCTGGTCGTTGCGATCGCCGTCAGTGTAGCGGCTTATGTGGGCGTATTCGGAGGAAATGCGGGAAAGGTGGCGAAAGCGTTTACCAATACTTTTCGCGAACAGCCGGCGGTGATACAGGATTTTAGCGATTCGGCTGATATTACCGCAGGCGGACAGTATACGACAGTGCTGGAACTGGGTGTGGAAGATCTTGATCTGAATATGGAATGCCGGGTGGACGGAAATGACAAGCAGTTTGCCGGAAATATCGAAAGCGGCATTACCAATATTGAGTTTAAAGGCGCGCTGACAGAGGAGGAACTGATGGTTTATATTCCTTTTCTCGGAGATTATAATTTCTGTTATAACTATCGGGAAGTCGGCACGGGCTATCTGCTTGAGGAAATGAGTGAAGAGGAGATACAGGCGTTGAACAAGGGTCTGGAGATCCTTTACGATCCCCGGAGCATAGACGGCGAAGATGTCTCTTTCAGTTGGGACGAATGGCTGGAATCCATGTCTGATTCTTTGAAAGAAACCGAATTTGAGGCCGCAGGAACCGAGACCTTTGAAATCGACGGAAAAGAAGTGGAAGGCAAGGGCTACCGGACGACCCTAAAGCAGGAAGAAATGGAAGAGGCGCTAGATCTCATAGAAGAGGAGTTTAACGCGCAATACGAAGAACTGTATGATCTGATGAGCGAGATTGACCCTTCTTTTGAGAATCCCTATCAGGAAACATTTGACGAAACCCGCAGGATCATTGAAGAGCTTTCCGATTTTGACCTGACGTTTTATATTTATGACCGTCAGTTGGCGGCAATCATCGCGCAGACGCAGGACGGGGACCAGCTTCGCATCCTCTTTCAGGGCGGAGAAAGAAGAACCCAGAATATGGCTGTGGAAGTAGTGGAAAGCGATGCGGACGGAATATCCGCAAAGACCGAATTGTTTGCAATTACGGGAAATACCGAGGGAACAACGGAGACCATGAACTTTGCCTTCGGGGACGAGTTGACGCTGGTATTTACCTATGACAGCGAGACCGGAGCCTATGAAATCGGTGTGGATGATGAAATGGTCATTTCGGGAGAGATTTCCTTTGACCGCACCGGGCTTACGATTACGATGACGGAAGATTTTTCGGAATACATAGAGGATATGGTCATGGAAGGCAGCATTTCCATGAGAAAAGGCGTTGAAATGGAAGAAATCGAGGGAGAACGCTTTGATATCGGAAATGCAGACGAGGATGAGTGGGAAGAACTCATAAACGAAGTGACGTATTCCATGTATGGATTTTAAACGATAATCGATGAAAACATTTGGAACTTATTTTTTACTGGAATATAAGAAAAGCATCAAGGTACTGCCGAAAACCTTCGGCAGTACCTTATTGGCGTTAGGTCTTATGCTGGCGGGAGTCTGGCTGGTCAGCTATTTTGCCTTTCAGTCTCATGTATTCGCCAAGATAAATGTGGCGATAGTCGTTCCCGAGGAACAAAGCGAGGTGCAGACAATCCTGCAGCTTGCACAGACTATGGAAAGCGTGGAAAGCGTCTGCAATTTTGTGTATCAGGAAGAAGCGGAGGCGATGGAACAGCTTGTGCAGGGACAGGTATCTGCGGCGATTATCTTACCCGAGCATTTTTATGAGGATATCGATAGCGGTTACAATACGCCGTTGACCGTATATGTTTCCGAAGATGCGGCGTTAAACCAACTGGTATTTCAGGAACTTCTGACAGACGGCGTATCGCTTTTGCGGACGGCGGAATCCGGCGTATATTCCATGCTGCATACGGCAAGGATTTATCCGGCTAAGATAAACGGAAAAGAAATCGGCGATTACATCGCGGGCGTTTATTTAAACGAGGCGTTTCGGCGCAATGAGATTTTTGAAGAGAGCGTGTATTCCTCTTTCGGGGAGGTCAACCTGTACCAGTATTATTTTGTGGCGGTTCTGAATATGATTTTGCTGATGTTCGGGATGAATTTCGGCTTCCTGTACCGGGAACGTTCGAGGACGGTTGAGGAACAACTGAAAACGGCGGGGATCGGCGCGGGACGGATCGCTTTGGTCAAAATTGCGGTCATGAGCGCCCTGTTGTGGGCGGTCGGGCTGATCGTCTATGCGGTCGGGCTGATTCTTTCTAAAGGCCTCAAATGGAATATTTTGTTTTGGGACGGCGGGGCGCCGTTGGCTTTGCTTTTGTTGAGTGTGTCCGTAGCGGCATATCTGCATATGCTGTACGCTTTTGCAGGCAGGAGCGGACGGGGCGCTTTTTTGGTATTTGCGGTAAACGGCGGTATGATTCTGTGTTCCGGCGCAGTCATTCCCGCCGTTTATCTGCCAAAGGCTGCGGCTTTTGCGGGAAAATTCCTGCCCCTGTGCCTGTGGGACCAATACGCCGCGGAAACGTTTTTGATTAACGGCTCTGCGGGGACGGTACTTTGCCTGTTGGTAATGACCGCGATGATGATGGGAATAGGAGTGGCTGCGTCATGGAAAAATACATAACATGGTACCGCATGATGTTAAAAATATGGCTTCGCAAAAAAAGCAGCCCGGTTTTGGTGGCGGTTATGCTGTTGGCGACTGCGCTCGTTGCAGGGATACGGCTTCCCGACGCCGCAAACGTAAAAGTCGGACTTTATAACGCGGACGGACAGCTTGCAGCGCGCATTGCAAACCGGCTCCTTGCCTCTGACAGCGTCTTTACATTTGAAAGCTATGCCGATGAGGAAGCGCTGCAGGACGCCGTGACCGGCGGAGAGATAGAATGCGGCTTTATCTTTGAAGAAGGCATGGAGGAAAAGCTAAACCGCGCCGGGGGTAAAAGCAGGGATCTGATCGCCTATGTGGCGACGCCCCTGACGACGAAAGGAAGCGTGGCGAAAGAAACGGTTTATGCGGCGTTTCTGGAAGAATACAGTGAAATGATATTGTTGCGCGAGGAAGAAACGGTGTTCGGCGAAAAAAATCCTGAGGTTTCTTCCCTGTTGTTGGAAAAAAACGCCGGCTTTCTCGAAGGAGATCAGATTTTCGACCTGCACTTTGCCTATGTTAAAACCCGGGAAGCGGCAGGAACAGAAGGGAAAGATGCGGCGAATATGCAGGCGGAAACGGGAAAGGAAGGCACGCAGACTTTCCCGGTCCGCGGAATCGCAGCGCTGTTTGTATTTATCGCGGTATTTTTGGAGCACGGCAGACGGTTCTCGCCCCAGGCGGCGGCTTTTGAGGGAGCGCTTGCAAAAAAAGAGGCGGTCCGGTTCCGTTTTGTGCGGTATCTTTCCGCCGCGTCCGTTCCTGCGGCTGCGCTCCTTTTGGGGATCGTTTTAACCGGAAACGGACAGGGAATTTTGCGGGAATGCTTCGGTATGCTTGCTCTTGTGTTTTTATCGGCGCTATGGATGGTCGTTGCGGGCGCGGCGTTTCAAAAAGAATTGTCCTATTCAGCGTGGACTATGACATTGATTTTGGCACAGTTTCTGCTTTGTCCCGTATTTGTGGATCTGACGCAATATATCCCCGCGATCCGGTATATCCGTCTGCTGTTTCCGGCAGGCGTTTATCTGGAGCTTTACGTTGTATAAAATTGACAATTTATTTAAAATTTACTACTAATTTTCATGGATTTTACAACTTGTAATTTGAACGTAAAAAATATATTCTAATATCCGGAAAAAATATTACCGGAGTTAGATGAAAATGAAGAGATTTTTTAATGCACATCAGGATGAAATACATAAATTAACAGAATTTTTAAACCGTTTTTCCCTATTGTTTCACGGGATTCTCGCTTGTCTGATCTGCTTTTTTGCAGAAAGCGTATCCAGGCATTCCCTTGTCAAAGCGGCTCTTTTCGTATGGGATTCTCCCATGACGTTTTTATATAACGCGATGATTATTTTTATTACGTTTCTGCCCGTTTATTTCTTTAAGCGCAGGGCTCTGGCAAGGGTAATCATTTCCTTTGTCTGGTGCGCTTTGGGGATTATCAACGGCTGCGTGCTTGCTGAAAGGGTCACGCCTTTCGGTTTTACGGACTTAAAGCTGATCAACGATCTGTTTTCCATGAAGTCCACCTATTTCACGCCGGGCATGTGCGTTGCGGCGATTATCGTGGTGGTTTTGTTCGTGGCGGGCTGCGTCTATCTGTACAAAAAGGGACCGGTTTTTAAAGGAAAAATGCACCGTAAAATCATGATTTTGATTCTCGCATCCTGCTATTTGTGGGTCCCGATGATCACCAACGCGGCGGTAAAGGGCGACGTAATCACGGATTATTTTGACAATATTGCCCAGGGGTATGAGCGCTACGGCTTTGTATACGGCTTCTCATCGAGCGTCGTTGACCGCGGCATGGAAGAGCCCGAGGAATATTCGGAAGAAAAAATTGACGAACTGATGGCGGAAGTTTCGGCTAATATGATTGCAAATCAAAAATATTGCAGCGGCGACAGCTATGTATCGGCGATTTCGGGACAGATTACCGATACCGTATCCGCAAACGCCGTACAGGTGCTTCCGGCGGACCCGAACGACCCGGATTCGCCCAACATTATTCTGGTGTTGTTGGAATCCTTTGCCGATCCTACGGAAATTGACTTTCTGACGTTGTCGGAAGATCCGATTCCCAATTTCCACCGGCTGGAACAAACCTACAGCTCCGGTTACCTTTCGGTGCCGGTTGTGGGAGCGGGAACGGCGAATACGGAGTTTGAAGTATTGACGGGAATGTCCATGCGGTTCTTCGGCACGGGCGAATACCCGTACAAGACGATTTTGAAAACCAATACCTGTGAAAGCACGGCGGACGCTCTTTCCGATATGGGTTACGGCACATATGTGGTACATAACAATAAAGCGAGATTTTACAGCAGGGACAACGCCTTTTCCAAAATGGGCTTTGATACCTTTGTCAGCAGAGAATTTATGAACATTCGGGAATGGACGCCTATAGAAACCTGGCCTACGGACGACATTCTGCGCCGCGAGGTGCTCGCCTGTCTGGACGATACGCCGGATCAGTCGGACTTTGTCTATACAATTACGGTACAGGGGCACGGCGCATATCCTACGGAACAGGTGCTTGAAGCTCCCGAGATCAGCGTTTCGGCGAACGGACTGGATCAGGAGCAGAATTATCAATGGGAATATTATGTAAACGAAATTCATGAAGTGGATAAATTTATCGGCAATTTGGTGGACGATCTGAGCCAAAGAGATGAAAAGACAATGGTTATCATGTTCGGCGACCACCTTCCGACCATGAATCTGCAAAATGAAAATATGGAGAGCGGCGATATTTTCAAGACCAAATATATTACCTGGAACAATTACGGTCTGCCCAAGGAGGATGCGGATATTACCGCTTATCAGTTGATGGCGCATATGCTTGACGCAACCGGTATTCACGAGGGAACGATTCTTTCTTATCATCAGTCCGCAGACGCGGATCTGGCATCGGAAGAGGATCAGGCGTACATTGACGGGCTGGAAATGCTGCAATACGATGTTCTTTACGGAAAGCATTATGCATACGGAGGAAAGGACATTTATCCCGCGAGCGAACTGGAGCTCGGACTGGAGGACGCGGTTATCGAAGATATCCGTGTGGAAGGCAGTCTGCTGGTCGTTACGGGAGAGCATTTTACACCGTGGAGCGTCGTATATGTCAACGGCGAGCCGGTAAAGACGAAACAGTATACCGACGGATGTCTGACGGTGTCCTTAGAAGAATATACTCCCGAGGCGGGCGATGAGATTGTGGTCAACCAGTGCAGCGGCGAGACGGTATTCAGAAGCTCAAATATTAAAATTTACTAAAAAATATTAAGAAATAATTACATTTTTTATTGACAGATTTTACATTTGCCATTATAGTAATAGTAGTCAACGGAGACAATGATCTGGTTATTGTCTCCGCTTTTTTATGGCAACATCACGAAAAGGAAGCTGTCCTGAAAAAGCAAATAAGACGAAAGGGATGAGAAAATGGATAAAGTAAATGAAATTGTAAAAATGGTGGATGATTTTGTCTGGGGTCCGGTCATGCTGGTTTTATTGGTCGGCACAGGCATTTTCCTTACGATCAGAACCGGATTTTTGCCGTGGAGAAATCTTCCTTATGCGCTGAAAAGCACGCTGAGCAAGGAAGCGAGAAAGAAAACCCGCGGAGAGGGAGATGTATCTCCGTTCTCGGCATTGACGACCGCGTTAGCGGCGACGATCGGCACCGGAAATATCGTCGGCGTCGCGACGGCGATGGTCAGCGGCGGTCCCGGGGCGCTTGTATGGATGTGGATTTCCGCGGCGTTCGGATTGACTTCCAAATTCAGTGAATGTATGCTCGCAATCAAATACAGGGAGAAAAACGCAAAGGGCGAAATGTCCGGCGGTCCCATGTATACCATGAAAAAAGCGATTAAATGGAAACCCCTCGGCAATGTGCTGGGATGGCTGTTCGCCTTATTTGCAGTGGTTGCCTCTTTCGGAATCGGAAATATGACACAGGCAAATTCCATTTCCTCCTCTATGAAAGAAACCTGGTCGGTTCCCACCTGGGTAACGGGCGTCGTAATTACGATCCTTGCGCTGGTCATTATCGTAGGCGGTATTAAGACGATTTCCAAAGTGTCTTCCGTAGTCGTACCGTTTATGGCAATCTTTTATGTAATCGGCGGTCTGCTTGTCATTATTCTGAATTATCAGAATATTCCGGAAGGAGTCGCGCTGATTTTCAAATGCGCTTTCAGCGTTAAGTCCGTAACCGGCGGCGTGCTCGGCACGATCACGGCGTCCATGATGAACGGAATGCGTTTCGGCGTCGCAAGGGGCGTTTTCTCCAATGAAGCGGGTATGGGTTCCGCGGCGATTACGGCGGCTGCGGCGACGACCGATCATCCGGTGCGCCAGGGCTATATCAATATGACGGGTACTTTCTGGGATACCATTGTTGTCTGCACGATTACGGGTCTTGCCATTGCCAGCTCCGGCGTGCTTGGCAGCACGGATGCGGCGGGAGAACTGGTGACGGGCTCCGCGCTGACCATTGCGGCGTTTAAGACCGCCCTCGGTCCCGTCGGCGGATGGCTGGTTACGATCAGTATTGCGCTGTTTGCCTTTTCGACCATTCTCGGCTGGGAATATCACGGCGAGAAGGCGTTTGAATACTTATTCGGTTCCCACAAGTTTAATATGGTTTACAGAATCGTATTCTCCCTGATCGTATATGTGGGAGCGACGGCTACTTTGGATCTGGTATGGAACCTGTCCGATATTGCCAACGCGCTGATGGCGATCCCGAACCTGATCTGTATGCTGTTGTTAAGCGGCGAGATCGCAAGGGATATGAAGGATTTCCAGATTATCTTAAAAGAAGAAAAATCGGCGGGCAAATAAAAAAGCCGTGCGCGGCGGTTCTTTGCTGAATTGTAAAAAGAAAATTAAAAAGAAAAGCGTAAGTACCTTTGGGGGAAGAAATTCTTACAAAGGTACTTATTTTTTTGTAACCGTTATGTTATGATAAATTATTATAAGGATAAAGGTGATAGCTATGACGGATAATTCGTTCGCAGATGTAAAAATTCATAATGAGATTGAGTTTTGTGTGGTCCGTGATCCGGAGGTTAAGAAAAAAATCGAGCGTGCGTTTCTGAATAACAGGATATCCTATTACGAAAAGTGGGACGAGCCCTCTTTTTTGGGCAGAATATTTGGAGACGGCAGCCGCACACGGTGTATTTTGTGTATCAACAGTATGCAGGCGGAAAAAGCAGGTGAATTATTGGAGGAGCTTCATTTGGATAAGGAAGAGGTCGAAATGATAATGAAGAGAGTAGACCGGACTTACTTTTAGGAGGTAGACCATGGAAGAGAAGAGATTCGCCCTGTTAATCGATTCCGATAACGTATCGGCGGAATATGTGCAGAAAATACTGGATGAGCTGACCAAATACGGCATTGTGACGATCAAGAGAATATACGGCGACTGGACGAGGAGCAACAGCAACAAATGGAAAAACGTACTGTTATCCAAATCCATTCAGCCCATGCAGCAATTCGCTTATACCAACGGAAAAAACGCGACGGATTCCTTTATGATCATCGACGCGATGGATATTCTCTATTCCGACAATGTAGAGGGGTTCTGCCTGGTGACCAGCGACAGCGACTTTACAAGGCTGGCGTGCAGGCTGCGGGAAGCGGGCAAAAACGTGATCGGCATGGGCGAGACAAAAACGCCGGAAGCATTTGTCAGCGCCTGCGACCGTTTCATTTATCTGAACAACATTTCCGGCAAGGAAGAGGACGAAAAAGAGAAAAAGCATGTCCGGTCCATGAAATCCATTGAAAAGGCGATCGTGGAAATTCTGGATGAAAACGAGGATGCGGGCAAGCCGATGACCAACATCGGAGAGGTCGGAAGCAGACTGTTGAAGAAATACCCCGATTTTGACGTGCGAAACTACGGTTATACCAAGTTTTCCACATTCTGCGAAGGCTTAAAGACGGTCAAGATCCACCGCAACAACAATATTATCTCGTTGATCAACGCATCGAGACTGGATGCGGATCTGGAAGGGCTGATTATAAAGCTCGTGGAGGAAAAGGGCGGAAAAGTGGATCTGAGCCTGCTCTCTCAGGAATTAAAGAATCAGATTCCGGGATTTTCGGTTAAAAATTACGGTTTTTCCCAGTTTAAGAAGTTTATCAAGAGCTTTCCTTCCCTGACCCTGGAAACCGATAAGGAAAATAATGTCAATTATGTAAAAACGGGCGGGAAATAAGGAGGTTTTTGCATATGAGAATGTATGACCTGATTATGAAAAAAAGAAACGGCGGAGTTTTGAGCCGGGAGGAAATCCGGTTTATGATCAGCCGTTATACGGACGGTCAGATCCCGGATTATCAGATGTCCGCTATGATGATGGCGGTTTATTTCCGGGGGATGAACGAAGAAGAGACGCTCAACCTGACTATGGCTATGGCAGAAAGCGGAGAAATCCTGGATTTATCTTCGATTCACGGCATTAAGGTGGACAAGCACAGCACCGGCGGCGTCGGCGACAAAACTTCTCTTGCCCTTGCGCCCATGGTGGCAGCGTGCGGGATTCCCGTGGCGAAAATGAGCGGCAGAGGGCTGGGGCATACGGGCGGCACTATCGATAAGCTGGAAAGCTTTCCGGGCTTTTCCACGGCGCTTGACGGGGAACGGTTTATCCGGCAGGTCAATGAGATCGGGATCGCCATAATGGGACAGACGAAGGATCTTGCTCCGGCGGATAAAAAGCTGTACGCCCTACGGGACGTGACGGCGACCGTGGACAATATGTCCTTAATCGCCAGCTCGATTATGAGCAAAAAGCTTGCCTCCGGCGCGGATGCGATTGTGCTGGATGTCAAAACGGGAAGCGGCGCTTTTATGAAGTCCGAAGAGGACGCATTTGCCCTTGCAGAAGAAATGGTACGAATCGGCAACGGAGCCGGCAGGCGTACGAGCGCCGTTGTATCCGATATGGATCAGCCCCTGGGCTTTGCCGTGGGCAACGCTTTGGAAGTAAAAGAGGCGATCGATACGCTGAAGGGAAACGGACCGAAGGATTTCTTAAAGCTGTGCCTGACCCTCGGGGCGGAAATGGTTGTTGCGGGAGGAAAGGCGGAAAATGCCGGACAGGCGGAAGAGATGCTGCTGCAAAAAATCGCGGACGGCAGCGCGCTGTCAAAGCTTTCGCAGTTTGTAGAGGCGCAGGGAGGCGACAGCGCTTATGTGTACGAACCGGAAAGGCTGCCCCGGGCGAAGTTTACCTGTGAAGTAAAGGCGGAGCGGGACGGATATCTTTCCCATATCGACTGCGATCAGGTGGGGATTTGTTCGCTGATCTTAGGCGGCGGCAGGGAAACCAAAGACAGCGATATTGATCTAAGCGTCGGGCTCGTGCTTGCCAAAAAAGTCGGAGAACCGGTCCAAAAAGGCGATGTCCTTGCCACGCTGCACGGAAACAGCGAGGATAAGCTGACCGAGGCGGCTGCCCGGTACCGGGAAGCGTGTCATATCGGAGGCGAACGGATTGCGCGCCCGAAGTTTATCAAAGGTATTATTCGCTGACTGCGCTCATATACTTTACCATGAGCAGATTAAACCATAAAAAAATCAAAATCGTACAGGCGGCAAAAGAGCAGATGACGGATACGTTAAAGCTGCCGAAAGAACTGGTAAACGGCGACAGCGTCATTACAATAAGAGGAAGCGGGGAGCTGTTTATTGAAAATTACCGTGGGATTCTGGAATGCTCCGAGACCCTGATCTGGGTATCCACCAAAAATTTCAGGCTGTGCATTGAAGGCAAAAACTTATCCGTTGCTTATTACACCAACGATGAAATGAAAGTAAACGGAAATATAGAACAGATTTCATTTATGGAGTGAGTGGCAGATGCTTTCAATCATCAGATTTCTTCGCGGGTATGTCAGCGTGTACCTTACGGGGTTTTCTCCGGAACGGTTTATGAATTTATGCAATAATCACCAGATAGAGCTTTGGAACGTGGAACCGGACCGGGACGGGTATACGTTTTATATGTACGTGGACGGGTTTTTAAACTGTAAAGAATTTTTGAGGAAAACAAAGACAAAGGTAGTGGTCAGAAAGAAACTGGGACTACCTTTTTTATTGTTCCGGTACCGGAAGCGGAAATTGTTTTTTGCAGGGCTTTTGGGCTGTTTTGCCGCGCTGTTTCTCGCCACCCGGTTTATCTGGGCGTTTGAAATCAGCGGGAACCGCCAGTTTACCGACGAGATGTTTCTGCGCTTTCTGGAAGAGCAAAACGTCTCTTACGGCATGTCCATCGACGATCTGGACATCGACGCCTTTGAGAAGAAGCTGCGGGAGGAATATGATTATATTACATGGGCTTCGGCAAAAATCGAAGGGACGAAGCTGCATGTGACGATCAAGGAAAACGAGGTCGGGACCGGAACGGAAACGGTGCAGACGGAAAGCGGGGACCTGCGCGCCACGGTCAGCGGCAACGTGGTGTCCATGGTCACAAGAGCGGGCGTGCCGGCGGTAAAAAACGGGGATTACGTAAACGAAGGGGACGTGGTTATTTCGGGAATCGTGCCGATTATGAACGACGATGAGACGATGCGGACCTATCATGAAGTCAGGGCGGACGGAGACGTGACCATTGAAAGCGTCTTAGCATACCGGGATGAGCTGGCGCTTGCCTATGAGAAAAAGGTGTATACGGGCAATTCCGACCGGGCGCTTGTCCTTGGATTGAAGGATAAGGAGTTTAAAATCGGATTTTTGAATCTGGAGGGGGATTATGAAACCCTGTCCGTCAGAAAACAGGTAAGGCTTTTGGATAATCTGTATCTGCCTGTTATTTACGGGCATAATGATTATATCGAATACCGGATGGTGGAGAGCACCTATACAAAAGAAGAGGCTGCCGCAATTTTAAATGACCGATTTTGCCGCTTTTGCGAAACTTTAGAAGAAAAAGGGGTTCAAATAATGCAAAAAGATGTTAAAATAAATAATACAGGGGATAAAGTGGTCATGAGCGGCACTCTGACGGTCAGAGAAAACGGGGTCTCTTTATCGCCGATTACAGAATTTCCCGAGGAGAACGGCATTGAGTGATTTTACGATGTTAATGGATATGGATACGGCTTCCATGCAAAAGCTGTTTGGAGCAGGCGACGCTTATATCCGCAAGGTGGAGGATGAATTTGGCGTGTCCGTGGTCAACAGGGACGGAGCCGTCAAGATTTCCGGCGAAAAGGAAAATGTAAAAAAAGTATATAAACTGTTGGGCGAATTATTGCAGATTTCCCATAAAGGGACGGAAATAGAAGAACAAAGCGTTAATTACGCCGTCATGATGAGCAAGGAAAACGAAGACGACGGGCTGCTTACCATGGATGAAAACTGTATCTGCCATACGATCAGCGGCAAACCCATACAGCCAAAGACGCTGGGACAGAAAAAATACGTGCAGGCGATGAAGGACCATATGATCGTATTCGGCTTGGGACCCGCGGGAACCGGAAAAACCTTCCTTGCGATGGCGATGGCGATTACGGCTTTCAGAAATAACCAGGTAGGCAGGATCATTCTCACAAGACCCGCCATTGAAGCGGGGGAAAAGCTGGGATTTCTGCCGGGAGACCTGCAGAGCAAGGTAGACCCTTATTTAAGACCCTTATATGACGCGCTGTATCAGATTATGGGAGCGGAGAGCTTCCAGAAAAATATGGAAAAAGGGCTGATAGAGGTAGCGCCCCTCGCCTATATGAGGGGGCGGACGTTGGACAACGCCTACATCATTCTCGACGAGGCGCAGAATACCACGGGCGCGCAGATGAAAATGTTTCTGACCCGAATCGGGTTCGGCTCCAAGGTGGTCATTACCGGAGACAGTTCTCAGAAGGATTTAAGCGCCGGGACAAGGTCGGGACTGGATATCGCCTCAAAGGTGCTTGCCGGCGTGGATGAAATCGCCTTCTGCAATCTGACGAGCAAGGATGTGGTAAGGCATCCTCTGGTGCAGAAAATCGTAAAAGCATATGAGGATTATGAGGAAAAAGAGGAACGCATGAAAAAGCGCCAGGGAAAAACAAGCGGGAAGGGTAAAAGAACGAAAGCATGAGGGAGCAGAAGAAGGAGAAAAAGAGAAGTATATCGCGGGTCGTATGTTCGGTCGTGATTTTACTGGCAGGGCTTGCATGGACGGCACTGTCGGGATGGATGCTTCAAACGGAGTTTTCCGTGATCTGCCGCAATCTTCTGATTTCAGTGCTCGCTTCTTTTATCATTGTATTTTCCTATGTCGGTCAAAAAGAGGAGCGGCAGTTGTTTTCGTGGAACATAGGACATATGGGCAGATATACGGCTGTCGTCTGCCTGACCGTTTTATTTTTCGCCGCAATGGGACAGGTTCCCTTTCCGGCGGCGCCGATTTCCGCGGCGGCGGTTGTATTGACGGTTTTTTCCGGCGGCGTCAGCGGTGTCTTCGGGTATCTTACCCTTGTTGTGCAATATAGTGTTTTATACGGGATTGATACTGAACAGATCGTTGCGCTGATGTTGACGGGCATGGTCGGAGCCGTGTTGTTTTCCGGTCTGGACCGGGATTTTCGTTACGGAGGGTGTCTGTTTGCCTATCTGGTAGCCGATCTGGTGGTTTTCGCTTTGTTTTTTATGGCGGCGCAGACAGAGACGGCGCTCGGCGACGCCGCGCTGTATCTGGGCATTCAGTTGTTCGCGGCGCTGGTAGGACTTTTATTGGTGCTTAAAGTATTCGGCAGTCTCTGTATTTACCGGGACGACGGCGCATTTTTGAGGATCAACGATCCCGAATACGGCTTGTTGGTACGGCTTAAGGAAGCGGACAGGGAAGCCTATTTCCATGCGATACATACGGCGTATCTTTCCGAAAAGGTGGCGCGAAAGATCGGGATTGATCCCGCCCTGACGAAAGCGGGAGGGTATTATCACAAAATCGGGCTGGTGCAGGGCAAGGATACGATACAAAATACGCTTCTGGTTGCGGCTGCGGACAAGTTTCCCCGGTCTCTGGTCCGTCTTTTGAAAGAATACGGGATCAAAAATACCAAAAGGGTTTCCAAGGAAGCCGCGGTGGTGCAGATTGCCGACGTGGTAGTCTCTTCAATATCCTATATGTTCAGGAAGGATTGCAACGCCGTGCTGGACTACGATAAGATTATCGATGTGATTATCAAGAAAAAGATCGAAAGCGGAGATTTTGATTACTGCCTGCTGACCATGGAGGAGCTGTCAAAGATCAAAAAGTGCTTTGCGGAGGAGAAACTGTATTATGACTTTTTACGTTGAAAACGAGACGGACAAAGAATTTCCGTTTCCGCTGCAAGAGACTGCGGACCGGGTAATCCGCACGGCGCTCGCCTGCGAGGGTTGTCCCTATGAGGCGGAGTTAAGCCTTGTAATAACCGACGCCGAGGGCATACGCGTTTACAACCGGGAGTACCGGGGCATCGACCGGGAGACGGACGTATTGTCGTTTCCGGGCGTGGATTATCCCAAACCGGGAGATTTTTCCATAGCGCGCTCAGACCCGAACAGCTATTTTAATCCGGAGACGGGAGAACTGTTATTGGGAGACATGATCTTGTGCAGGGACCGGGTATTATCACAGGCGGAGGAATACGGACACAGCGTTTTGCGGGAATTTGCGTTTCTGATTGTCCACAGCGTGCTGCATCTTTTGGGTTATGATCATATGGAACAGGACGAGGAAGCGCTCATGCGGCTTCATCAGGATAAAATTATGGAAGAGCTCAACATTCTTCGGTAAAGGGGTACATGATGGCAAAACAAAAGCGAATGAAAAGACAAAATTATCTGATAAAAAATAAGCTGCAGGCGGTTTCGTTGCCGGTGCTGTTTATCGCGGTTGTTCTCAAATTGGTTTTTCTGGGAAAAATGGCGCCCGGCAGAGGCATTGAATTTTACGCGACTCCCTTTTGTTTTCTGTTTGTCATCGCGATAATCTTTGCACTGACCATACGGGAAGTGGTAAAAAAGGCGGTGGCTTACCGCAGCTTCAGAAATCAGTATAAAAACGCTTTAGGAATGATGAAAACGGGCGTTTTTGCCGGATTTGTGCTGGGGATTCTCCTGCTCTTGATTCTGTTGCTGACAGCCGGGAGGATTACCAACTCGACCTTTTCGCTTCAGGCATACGGCAATTTTCCCATGATGCTTGCGGCTTTCGGGATTCCTTTTTTGCTTGCCGGCGCGGCGATTCTGGGCGGCTTTGACGGCTTTGGCTTTGAAATGCCGGACGGCACCGCAAGAATTATTTTTGCAATTTCCGATCTGTTGTTTGGTCTTTTATTCATTTTTCTTGCCTGCAAAACGGGAGAAAAACACAGTCTGCTGTTGCACGACGATCAGGTTGTGGACGCTTTCGGGGCTTCGGGGGCGGCTGCGGCGTTTGCGGCGGCGTGTTTTGTGTCTGCGGTCTGGCTTATGGTGCTTGCGGCGGCGTTTAAAAGACGGATAAAGGGAAAGGTTTCCGAGGATAACGGACGCAGCCGGGAAAATTTTACCGAGCAGATTTTGGGAATGCTTTCGGCATGCGGTCAGCCGTTTGTGCGGTTTATCGGGCTATACGGCGCGGTAATCGTCAATCAGATTTTGTATTTTAAAATTGCCAAGGCGCCTGCAGTATCCGATTCGGGAATATTGCAGCCGGCTTCGCTCATTTATGCAGGGGGCTATGCAACGGTGTTTTTGTGGTTCCTGCTTCCCCTTGGCATCACTTTGATTTTGAGCGGCTACTGCAGAGATTATCTGGAAAAAATTATGAAAAAAGAAGATTTGTACCACGGCGGTATGCGGATTGTGGCTGGCGTGAAGCAATACTTATGTATGATTTTGCCGATGATCTGCGTATGCGGCGTCTGTCTGGTTCCTTTGCATGAGACGGTATTTTCCTTGCATACTGCGGCGGCTCCTGCGGTTTCGCCGGTCTATTTCTGCGCTGCGGTTTCCGTTTTCTGCTTCGCCGTGCTGGAGGCGGAAATGCTGCAGGGACTCGGAAGGGAATGGACGGGAATTATCTGTTCCGTCGCGGCGTTACTGGTACAGACGGTGGCGGCGGTTCTGATCCTTCCGAAAATCGGCGGTGCGTCAGGGCTTCTGCTATGTAATCTGATTTATGCGTTGGTGTATGCCGTCGGCTGCGGCGTCTTTCTGGTACGTTACTGCGTGTACCGCAAGCATCTGGTGACCCATTTGCTGCTTCCCTTTGCAGCGGCGTTTGCGGCGGTCATTGCGGCGGTCTTGTGTATGTTTTTAAAATCGGCGCTGGGCGTTGTGTCTGCCGCCGTGATAGGGCTTGTCGTTTCGGCGTTTGTGCATATGCTTGTTTTGGCGGCAACCGGGTGCGTCAGGGAAAACGAGCTGCATGAATTTCCCCAGGGACCGGCGCTTTCCGCAATCGGAAGGCTGTTAGGAATATACGGTTCCTAATAAAAAATGATAAAAACGATCCTTGAATAAAAAGAAAGATTCGGGCTGATACTGATAAAAAAGGAGTTCATTTTATGAAATACTTATATCGTATCAGCCTTACTTTTATGATTCTGACCATTCTTTCGGCTACGGTGCTCGGCGGTTACTATTTGTATCAGCATGAGAAGCAAAAGTTTCAGGACGAAGGGACAAAGAGCGTAGAGCCGGCAGAGGAAACCGCGTCTAATCCGGCGGCGACCGACTGCGACACGGAATATGTTGTATTGGAAGAAAATCTGAATACGGGAGAGAGCGCGTCCTTCGTACAGGAAATTCCCGCAAAGTATATCGGGAAAAACAAAGAGGAGCTGACCGCTCTTTTAAGCCAGGAAGAGAAATCGCCTTCTCTGCGGGACCGGCAGAAGGGGATCAAAACGATCCGCCTTTCCGCTTTTTCCCATGAGCGCGTCGTTGTGGTCAAGACCTATGAAATAGAGGAAGAAGCCGTGGAAGAAACGGTACGGTACGGTCAGGCGCAGGTGTCCGGAAACGAAATCCGGGAAACGATGCAGTCTGATACCGGAACGATCGGCTCGCAGGCGGATGAAGAGCTCGGCGGTTATTATCTGATGGCGAACGACGGACATGTCTGCGTATACTATGAAGATATGCAGACCATGTATCTGACGACGGGGATTGCCCTGGACCGGCTTCCGGACGAAGTAAGACAGGAAGTACTTGATAAAAAATATATAAAAAACGAAGAAGAACTCTACAATTTTCTTGAGTCTTATTCCAGTTAGGGGTATAATTTTATTATCTGTGCACGGAGGAGACTAAATGAGAAAATCTGTATGCGTAGTCGGAGGAGGCGCCTCCGGCATGACGGCGGCACTGGCGGCAAGCCGCGCCGGAGCAAAGGTAACGCTTTTGGAACACCGGGAGCGGGTCGGTAAGAAAATCCTGCTGACCGGAAACGGAAAATGCAATTTGACCAACCTGCATATGAATCCCTCGGCTTACGGAGAAACCGCAGATTCTTTGGTAGGACAGGTGCTGGCGCAGTTTGACCAGCAGGATCTGATGGACTTTTTGCATTCCCTGGGTATGCGCCTTACAGTCAACAGAGAGTCTTATGTGTATCCCGAGACGGAAGCCGCGGCGACGGTTGTCAACGTATTCCGGCGCGCATTGGCGCAAAACGGCGTCTCCTGCGAAACGGAAACCGAGATTAAGAATATCGGAAGGGACAACGGTTTTACCATTGATACGAACCGGGGAATCTTTCGGGCGGACTGCCTGATTCTTGCCTGCGGCGGAAAGTCTTATCCCAAAACGGGCTCGGACGGCTCCGGTTATAAGCTGGCGGAAAAGCTGGGCGTAAAGGTCAACCGGGATTATCCCGCGCTGACCGCGTTTGTCTGCAAAAAGGACGGCTTAAAGGCGGTTGCGGGGCTTCGGGCAAATGCCAAAGTGACGCTTTACATAGACGAAAAGCCCGCGGCTTCGGATGAGGGACAGGTGCAGTTTACGGATTACGGCATTTCGGGGATTCCGGTTTTTCAGGTCAGTATCCTCGCTTCCAGGGCACTTTTAGAGCGCAAACGGGTCAGGGCAAAAGTCAACCTGTTTCCGGAGCTGACGAAAGAAGAAGTGCGGGACGCTCTCAGGGTGCAGGTCGGACAGTTTGCAAAGCTGCCCTTTGAGGAAGCGATGACCGGATTTTTACATAAAAAGTGGATTGATTATTTCGGAAAGCAATATGAACTGCACCGCTTCCAAAACGCGGGAAGCATTCCAAAACAGACGTTGGAAATGCTTGCAGAAGAGCTGTGCGCGCTGTCTTTTCCCGTGGAGCAGGTAAAGGGCTATGATTTCTGCCAGGTAACGGGAGGCGGCGTCGATCTTGCGGAAGTGGACACTCATCTGCAGTCGGTTAAAATCCCGGGGTTATATCTGGTGGGAGAAATGCTGGACGCGGTGGGCAAATGCGGAGGCTACAACCTGCAATGGGCGTTTTCCACCGGCTATATCGCGGGCAGCCATGCGGCAAAGGAAAACGTTCCTGAATGCAGAGGTTTGCAGCGGAACAAAAAAGGATGAGACAGAAGTTATGATAAAATATCAGCAGTTGAAAATGCAGCCCGGATATACAAAGGATGATCTTTTACGGCAAATTGCGGGACATTTGCATATTCCAGAGGACGGCATCCGGGAATTGTCGATTTTAAGAGAATCCATAGATGCCAGGCGCAAACCGGAGGTTTTTTATACCCTGTCGGTGGCGTTTTCCTGCGACAGAGAGCGGGAAATCTTAAAAAAATACAAAAAAAAGGCGGATATTTCCCCTTATGAGCCGAAGGAGACCGTTTTTCCCGCCGTTTTAAGGACGGAGGGCGCAAACCGTCCCGTTGTGATCGGTGCAGGTCCCGCAGGGCTTTTTTGCGCTTACTATCTGGCAAGGGCAGGCTTGGAGCCGGTGCTTTTGGAGCGGGGCAGATCCGTCGGGGAGCGGATCGCCGATGTGGACGCCTTTTGGAAAACAGGCGTTTTAAAGCCGGATTCCAACGTACAGTTTGGCGAGGGAGGCGCGGGAACCTTTTCGGACGGGAAGTTAAACACCTCCAATAAGGACCCCTTCGGTTATCAGAAGGAAATCCTGAAGCTCTTTGTTAAAATGGGCGCGGACCCCGCCGTTTTATATGAGCAAAAGCCCCATCTTGGGACGGACAGACTGGTGGATATTGTAAAAAATCTTCGAGAGGAGATCAAAAGGCTTGGCGGGACCGTCAGATTCGGCGCGAAAGTGACGGATTTTCTCACGGAAGAACTGCCCGAGGGCAGAAAAATTGTCGGCGTCATGGTCAACGAAAGCGAAAGAATTGCATCGGATTGCGTGGTTGCGGCAATCGGGCACAGCGCCAGAGATACCTTTGAAATCCTGCAGGCGCGGGGATTTATCATGGTGGCAAAGGCGTTTGCGGTAGGTTACCGGGTACAGCACCCCCAGAGGCTCATTGACAAAAGCCAGTACGGGGAAGAAAACATCGGCAAATTCCCGCCCGCGCCCTATAAGCTGACGGCGCAGGCAAAAGACGGCAGGGGCGTGTACAGCTTTTGCATGTGTCCCGGCGGCTATGTCGTCAATTCCTCTTCGGAAGAGGGAGGGCTTTGCATCAACGGAATGAGTTATCACGACCGCGCGGGAGAAAACGCCAACAGCGCCGTGATCGTATCGGTGTCTCCGGAGGATTTTAAAGACAGGGGACCCCTTTCGGGCATGTATTTCCAAAGGGAGCTGGAAAAAAGAGCCTATGAAGCGGGCGGCGGGAAAATCCCGTTGCAAAGACTGGAGGATTATAAGAAAAAACGCGCTTCCAAACGAGCGGGAAAGATTGCGCCGCAGATGAAGGGACAATCTGTCATGACAAACCTGCGGGGGATTTTGCCCGGCAATTTGGAAACCGCGTTTTTGGACGGGATGGAGCGGTTCGGACGGATCATCCCGGGTTTTGATCAGGACGATACCCTCTTAGCCGGGATCGAGGCGAGGACCTCTTCCCCAGTGCGGATAGTAAGGGACAAAGAATGCGGGGCGCAGGGCATAAAAGGCTTCTATCCCTGCGGAGAGGGCGCCGGATACGCCGGAGGAATCACTTCCGCGGCGACGGACGGCTTACGGGTCGCCCTTGCCGTTATGAGGCATATAGGAGGAGAAAGACAATGAATATACGGGACTGTATCAAGGATAAAAAGAGGATCGTCATCAAAGTGGGGTCTTCGTCCATACAGCATAAAGAAACGGGCGGACTGGATTATACCAAGCTGGAGGTACTGGTGCGGGAGATCTGCAATATCAGGAACCAGGGAAAGGACGTCGTGCTGGTTTCCTCGGGAGCCATTGCAGTCGGCAAAAGAGCCGTCCACCTGGGCGAAGACGACAATCCCGTGGCGGTGAAACAGGCGTGCGCGGCGATCGGTCAGGCAAGGCTGATGATGACCTATCAGAAGATTTTTTCCGAATATAATCATGTGGCGGCGCAGATTTTGATGACCAAGAATACCATCGTCGATCCGTTGAACCGTTTCAATACCCACAATACCTTTTCCGAGCTGTTGAAGCTGGGTGTTGTGCCGATTGTAAACGAAAACGACACAATTGTCACTTATGAGATCAAATTCGGCGATAACGATACGCTCTCGGCGATCGTGGCGGCGTTAATCGATGCGGATCTGCTGATCCTGTTATCTGATATCGACGGTCTGTATACCGATGATCCCAATCAAAATCCCGACGCCGAGTTTATCAGCGTCGTGGAAACCCTTGACGATAAGCTGATGGAAATGGGAAAGGGCACCACCGGCAGCAACGTGGGGACCGGCGGCATGAATACCAAGCTGCAGGCGGCGAAGATCGCCACCAGCGCGGGCGCGGATATGATTATTGCCAATGCGGACGATATGCGTATCATTCACAGAATTATGGACGGAAGGGAATACGGCACCTTCTTTCAGGCGCATAAGGACGAAAATTTTTACCTGCCGGATTATGTAGCCGCGTTGGAACAGATTTAAGGAGGAAATACGTACAATGGGAGATTTGAATATCGCCAGAATCAACGAATTGTATCACAAATCCAAGACGGAGGGGCTGACGCCGGAGGAAAAGGAAGAACAGGCGAGGCTTCGTAAAAATTATGTGGAAAGCGTTAAGGCGAATCTGAAAGGACAGCTTAACAATATCAACATTCAGGAAAAAGACGGCAGCATTACGAATTTAGGTGAGAAATTTGGAAGAAAAGAAAAAGCCGGGGAAACAGGAACTCAGAAATAGCATAAGGCGCCTGCGGGAGCAGATGGACGCTGAGGAAAAGCGCCGCAGAGACCGGATGATCGAGGATCGCGTCAGCGCTCATGAAGCCTTTTTGAGGGCGGAAAAGCTGCTCGTCTATATGCACTACGGCAGCGAGGCGAGGACGGACGGGATCATTAACCGCGCGCTCATAGCGGGAAAACAGGTATATGTGCCGAGAGTTGCCGGCAGGGAAATGGATTTTTACAAAATCCGTTCCTTAAACGAATGTGCGCCGGGCTACCGCAAAATACCGGAACCGCCGCAGGAGGCGGAACTTTATGTCCCCGCGCCGGAAGCCTGCAAAGAACCTGTTTTGATGATTCTGCCGGGGCTGGCATTTGATGTTTCCGGGAACCGTATCGGCTACGGTGGCGGATTTTACGACCGCTATCTGACCGGATATCCGGACTGCGTAAAAATGGGAATTGCATATGATTTTCAATATGTCGAACAAATCCCCGCGGAGGAAAACGATATCCCCGTGGATTATATTGTAACGGATCGCCGTGCCGTTTCCATAGCGGGGCACGAGTTTAACGGGAGGAAATGATTGATGACGGATTTAAATTTATTGGGAAAAAGAGCGGCTGCCGCGAAATATGAAATGCAGCTTCTGGATACGGAAACCAAAAACAGCGCGCTGCTTAGGGCGGCAGAGCGGCTGATTGCAGACGAGCGGGAAATCCTTGCGGCAAATGCCTTGGATATCAAAAGGGGAGAAGAAAACGATATGCACCCCGGCTTGATCGACAGGCTGCGCCTGACAAAGGAGCGGATCGAAGGAATGGCGCAGGGACTTAGGCAGATCGTGCAGCTCCCTGATCCCGTCGGAGAAGTGCTTGGCACCGATATCCGTCCCAACGGGTTACAAATCAGCAAAGTGCGCGTGCCTCTGGGAGTAATCGGCATTATCTACGAATCCCGTCCCAACGTAACCGCAGACGCCTTCGGGCTTTGCTTTAAATCGGGAAATGCGGTAATCTTAAAGGGCGGCTCCGATGCGATCCGGTCCAATATCGCCATTGCAAAGTCTTTAAGGGCGGCTTTGACACAATCCGGTCTGAATCCGGACGCGCTGCTGTTGATTGAGGATACGGACAGAGAGGTCACAAAACAGTTTATGAGGCTGAAAGCCTATGTGGACGTCCTGATTCCCAGAGGAAGTGCGGGACTGATCCGCACCGTGGTGGAAAACAGCACCATTCCCGTGATCGAGACAGGAAGCGGCAACTGCCATATTTATGTGGACAAAGATGCGGATCTTGCAAAGGCGGTTCCGATTATTGTCAACGCCAAGACCCAGCGGATCGGCGTGTGCAACGCCTGTGAATCCTTAGTGGTCCATGAAGCGGTCAGCGAAAAACTCCTGCCCGCGCTTAGCAAGGCGCTTTCCGAATATCATGTGGAAATCCGCGCGGATAAGCCCGCCATGGCGTTTATTGCCGATTGCAGCGAAGCGACGGAAGAGGATTTTAAGACAGAGTATCTGGATTATATCATTTCCGTAAAGACCGTGTCCGGCGTAAAGGAAGCGATCGAGCATATTAACCGCAACAATACGAAGCATTCCGAGGCGATCATTACGGAAAACAAAGAAAACGCAGAACAGTTTCTGCGGGGCGTGGACGCGGCGTGCGTCTATGTCAACGCCTCCACCCGTTTTACCGACGGCTTTGAATTTGGCTTTGGCGCGGAAATCGGGATCAGCACCCAAAAGCTTCACGCAAGGGGACCTATGGGGCTGCCGGAGCTGACTTCTTATCAATACCGGATTATCGGCGACGGACAGGTGCGCCCGTAAGCGGCGGAGTAAGCGGCGGACGATGTGAGAAAAATTCGGGGTATGCGCTGTGACAGGAAAGGAGATACAATGAACGAGGTACAACTGCAATACGATTACATAGAAAAAGCGAAACGCATCATAGAAGAAAAGGCGCGGGAAAAGGGCGGCAAAATGACCTGCTGCGTCCAAACTTTCGGTTGTCAGATGAACGCCAGGGACTCTGAGAAGCTCTCCGGCATTCTGCAGGCGGTAGGTTTTGAAGAAATTGAAGACGAGAATGCGGATCTGGTCATTTACAATACCTGTACCGTCAGGGACAACGCCAACCAAAAGGTGTACGGCAGGCTTGGCGTGTTAAACGGCTTTAAGCGCAAAAATCCCGATATGAAGATCTGCCTGTGCGGCTGTATGATGCAGGAGGAAACCGTGATTGAAAAAATCAGGCAAAGCTACGGCTTTGTGGATCTGATCTTCGGCACGCACAATATTTTTAAATTTGCGGAGCTGCTGGTAAGAATGTATGAGTCCGAAGGCATGTTGATCGATATCTGGCAGGATACGGACCAGATTGTGGAACAACTCCCCGTGCGCCGGAAATACCCGTTTAAATCGGGAATCAATATTATGTTCGGCTGCAACAACTTCTGCAGCTACTGTATCGTGCCCTATGTCAGGGGACGGGAGCGGAGCAGGGAACCGGAAGAAATCATTGCCGAAATTGAGGGATTGGTTGCCGACGGCGTAGTGGAGATTATGCTCCTTGGACAGAACGTCAATTCCTACGGGAAGAATCTGGAGCATCCCATTTCCTTTGCGGAGCTTTTAAGAAGGATTGAGAGGATTGAAGGCTTGCAGAGAATCCGTTTTATGACGTCTCATCCCAAGGATTTATCCGACGAGCTGATCGAGGTCATGAAAGCTTCCAAAAAGATCTGCAGGCACCTGCATCTGCCCCTCCAGTCCGGTTCCACAAGAATTTTAAAAGAAATGAACCGCCGCTATACCAAGGAACAGTACCTGGCGCTTGCCCAAAAGATCAGGCGGGAAATCCCCGACATCGCCATTACCACGGATATTATCGTGGGATTCCCGGGAGAAACCTATGAGGACGTACAGGAAACGATCGATGTGGTAAAAAAAGTCAAATATGACAATGCTTTTACTTTCCAGTATTCCAAACGGACCGGTACGCCTGCGGCGGCAATGGAAAACCAGGTGCCCAAGGAAGCCGTGACAAAGCATTTTGACGAATTGCTTGCCGTTGTCCAGGATACGGCGAGGGAACAGGCGAAAAAGCTGCAGGGACAGACCCTTGACGCGCTGGTGGAGGAAGTCAACGAACACGATGAAAGCCTTGTGACAGGGAGACTGAGCAACAATATGATCGTCCATTTTAAGGGCGGCAGGGAACTGATCGGACAGATTGTTCCCGTCTATCTGAGGGAATGCAAGGGCTTTTATTACCTGGGAGACCGGTTGGAGACCAGATAACCCTAAGAAGAGAAAGAAGGACAAAAAAACGTAATGGCAGAATTGACACCAATGATGCAACAATATATGGAAACCAAAAAGCAATACGAGGATTGTATTCTTTTTTACCGTCTCGGAGACTTTTACGAGATGTTTTTTGACGACGCCATCGCCGCTTCTAAAGCGCTGGAAATCACTTTGACGGGAAAAAGCTGCGGCTTGGAGGAGCGCGCCCCCATGTGCGGGATTCCCTATCATGCGGTGGACGGCTATCTGACAAAGCTGGTGTCCAAAGGCTACAAGGTGGCGATCTGCGAGCAGATGGAAGATCCGAAGCTTGCCAAGGGCATTGTCAAAAGAGAGGTCGTGCGGATCGTGACGCCGGGGACCAATCTGAATATGCAGTCCCTGGAGGAAACCCGCAACAATTATCTGATGTGTATTGTTTATCTGGACAAGATCGGCATTTCCGTCATTGACGTAACGACCGGGGATTACTATGTGACCCAGGTGGACGACGCCAAAAAGCTCTATGACGAGATTATGAAATTCTCGCCTGCGGAAATCGTCTGCAACGACGGGTTCCTTGTCAGCGGCTTTGATCTGGAAGATCTGCGTTCCCGCATGGGAATTACCATATACAAACTGGACCCGTGGTATTTCGACGACGAGACGTGCCAGAACCGGCTGAAAAAACACTTTAAGGTACAGACGCTGACTTCTTTGGGACTGGATGAGTTTCCTGCGGGCGTTATCAGCGCGGGAGCGGTCCTTTCGTATCTGTATGAGACCCAGAAAACCTCTTTATCCCACATTACGCACATCAATCCCTATATTACCAGCAAATATATGCTGCTTGACAGCTCTACCAGAAGAAATCTGGAACTGGCGGAAACACTGCGGGAAAAACAGAAAAGAGGTTCCCTTCTGTGGGTGCTTGATAAGACCAAAACGGCAATGGGAGCAAGGACCCTACGCAGTTATATCGAACAGCCCCTGATCGAAAAAGAAGACATTGAGGCGCGTCTGGACGCGGTGGAGACCTTGAGCGCCCACG
Organism: uncultured Lachnospiraceae bacterium; assembly: GCA_900542015.1. Taxonomy (GTDB): domain Bacteria; phylum Bacillota; class Clostridia; order Lachnospirales; family Lachnospiraceae; genus UBA2882. The sequence goes on from UQLY01000007.1 coordinate 132,924, forward strand.
CAGTAAGCAGGGACGAAATCCGGGAATACTTAAACCCGATTTATGACCTTGAGAGACTGTTGGGAAAGATCAGCTACAAATCGGCGAATCCGAGAGATCTCATCGCCTTTAGCAAATCGCTTTCCATGCTGCCTGCGATCCGCACCGTGCTGCAGGATTTTGATTGTGACTTATTAAAAAATATCTATGAGGATATCGACCCCTTGGAGGATATCTGCGGGCTTATCGACCAGGCGATCGAAGAAGAGCCCCCGATTTCCGTCAGGGAGGGCGGCATCATCAAAAGCGGCTTTCACGAGGACGTGGATCATTTCCGTAATGCAAAGACCGAGGGAAAGACATGGCTTGCACAGTTGGAACAGACCGAGAAGGAGCGGACCGGCATCAAAAATCTGAAGGTCGGCTATAACAAGGTGTTCGGCTATTATTTTGAAGTGACCAACTCCTTTAAAAATCTGGTTCCCGAGGAGTGGGTGCGTAAGCAGACGCTGACCGGCGGAGAACGTTATATGACGCCGAAATTAAAGGAGCTGGAGGATACGATTCTCAATGCGGAAGACAAGCTGTGCTCCCTGGAATACGATATTTTCTGCGAGATACGGGAAACCATCGGGGACAATATCGCGAGAATCCAAAAGACGGCGAAGGCGGTCGCGGCACTGGACGTTTTCGCGTCCCTTTCCTATGTGGCGGAGCGAAACGGCTATGTGCGCCCGAAGCTCAATGAAAAGGGCGTGATTAAGATCAAAAACGGGCGCCATCCCGTGGTGGAAAAAATGATCGATCACGACATGTTTGTGGCGAACGATACTTTTTTGGACAACGGCAAAAACCTGATATCCATCATAACCGGACCGAATATGGCGGGTAAATCCACCTATATGCGCCAGACCGCTTTGATCGTGCTCATGGCGCAGGTGGGCAGCTTTGTGCCGGCGCAAAGCGCCGATATCGGCATTGTGGACCGGATTTTTACCCGTGTGGGCGCGTCCGACGATCTTGCCAGCGGACAGAGTACCTTTATGGTGGAAATGAACGAAGTGGCGAATATTTTAAGAAACGCCACCTCCGACAGCCTGCTGATCTTAGACGAAATCGGAAGGGGAACCTCTACCTTTGACGGACTTGCCATCGCATGGGCGGTCATCGAACATATCAGCAACAAAAAACTGCTAGGGGCAAAGACCCTGTTTGCCACGCACTATCACGAACTGACCGAGCTGGAAGGCAAGATGAATAACGTCAACAATTACTGCATTGCCGTCAAAGAACAGGGCGACGACATTGTGTTCCTCCGCAAGATCATCAAGGGCGGCGCGGACAAGAGCTACGGAATACAGGTGGCGAAACTTGCCGGCGTGCCGGATATGGTAATCGACCGGGCGAAGGTCATCGTCAGCCAATTGATGGATAACGATATTATTGAAAAGGTACAAAGCATTGCCGTCGACGGCAAAACGGAACATAAAAAAGTAAAGAAGTACGACGAAGTGGATCTGGAACAGATTTCTCTGTTTGATACGGTTAAAGACGAGGATATTCTGAAGGAGCTGGATGAAATCGATATTTCCAATCTGACGCCTTTGGACGCCCTCAACACCTTATACCGTTTACAGAATATGAGAAAAAACCGTTGGCAGGGATAAGGAGGCAGTATGGCAGAAACAATACATGTCCTGGATTCGGAAACCATAGACAAGATCGCCGCCGGAGAGGTGGTGGAAAAACCGGCGAGCGTCGTCAAAGAGCTTGTGGAAAACTCCATTGACGCAGGCGCCGACAAGATTACCGTGGAAATCAGGGAAGGAGGAATCTCCTTAATCCGCGTAACCGACAACGGGTGCGGCATCGCAAAGGAAGATATCAAAAACGCCTTCCTGCGCCATGCCACCAGCAAAATTGAGACGGCGGAGGACTTGAGCCGCATTGTCAGCCTGGGCTTTCGCGGCGAGGCTTTATCCAGCATCAGCGCCGTGGCGCAGGTGGAAATGATTACCAAGCAAAGGGACAATCTCATGGGCGTCAAGGTAAACTGCAACGGCGGCGTCATGGAAGATCCGGAAGAAGTGGGCGCGCCGGACGGAACGACGATTCTTGTGAGGAACCTGTTTTACAACACGCCCGTCAGGAAGAAATTTTTGAAGACTTCCATGACGGAGGGCTCCTATGTGGCGGAGCTCATGCAGCATATCGCGCTGTCCCATCCCGATGTGTCCGTATCCTATATCCAAAACGGACAAAACCGCTTTTTTACCTCAGGAAACGGCGATCTTTTGGAAATCATATACAGAATTTACGGAAAAGACATTTCCGATCAGATGATTGCCGTGGATACGCAGGGAAACGGAATCCATATAACGGGTTTTGTGGGAAAGCCCGTATTAGCCAGAGCTAACAGAAACTATGAAACCTTTTTCGTAAACGGCAGATATATCAAAAGCAAGGTAATTTCCACGGCGGTAGAGGAAGGCTATAAAACTTTTCTGATGCAGCACAAATATCCCTTTGTCGTGCTGCATTTTGAAGTATCGGGAGAAGATATCGACGTCAACGTCCATCCGTCGAAAGTGGAAATCCGCATTATGAATCCCAGCCCTTTCTGTGAATTTGTCAAAAAGACCGTGACAGCCGCTTTATCCGAACAGGTGCTGATCCCGGAGTATTCAGATCCGGAACCTGACGCCCACACATTGCTGCAAAAGCCGCCGGAGAAAACAGCGCGCGAGCTGCCGCCGGAGCCTTTTGAGAGCAAGCGCATGGAAATACAGGAAGAAAGCGCTTCCTCCGTCTCGCCTGTTTCCTCCGTCAGAGAGGAACTGCCCCAGGGATTTCGCATTCTGGGCAATCCCGAACCCAAAAGAACGCCTTCCGACCGGATGCGGGCAAATGTGCTCAAGCAGGACGACTACCCGGTTATCAGCAAGGCGTCCCAGATGGAACTGTTTTCGTCAGCGTTGGAACACCCCGATGAGAACCGCCTGTCGGGATTGCGGATTGTGGGACAGGTATTTCAAACTTATTGGATCGTGGAATTTGAAGAGAAAATTTATTTCGTGGATCAACATGCCGCCCATGAGAAAGTCAATTATGAAAACTGGATGAAAAAGCTGCGGACCAAGGAAAACACCACGCAGATGCTGATGCCGCCCCTTGTGATTTCCCTAAGCGCAAGGGAAATGGCGGTATTAAAACAGTTTGAGGACAGTTTTGAAAAACTGGGCTTTGAGCTGGAGGCGTTCGGCGGGGAAGAGATCGCTTTGCGCGGCATTCCCCAGGATTTGTACGGCACCGATGAGAAACAGTTATTTTTAAGCGTTTTGGACGAGCTTGCGGAATCCCCCGTAAGAGGGACGCCCGATGTGATCACGGCTAAGCTTGCATCCATGTCCTGTAAGGCTGCCGTCAAAGGTAACCAAGCGCTTTCCTTTGAAGAGGCGAAAGAGTTGTTGAAGCAATTGTTTTCCCTGGAAAATCCCTATCATTGCCCCCACGGCAGACCCACGATGTTTTTCATGAGCAAATACGAAATGGAAAAGAAATTTAAACGTATCCTGTAAACCGGAAGAAAGGCAAGTATTTTTCTGCGGACAGGCGGATAGAGGCGAGGTAAATCATATGGAGAAAAAAAAGTTAGTCGTACTGACGGGTCCCACTGCGGTAGGCAAAACCGATTTGTCCATCGGTCTTGCCAAAGAAATCGGCGGCGAAATTATCAGCGCGGACTCCATGCAGGTATACCGGTTTATGGATATCGGTTCGGCGAAGATCACAAAGGAGGAAATGCAGGGCGTTCCCCATTATCTGGTGGACATTCTGGACCCGAAGGAAGAATTTAACGTCTTTTTGTTCCAAAAGCTTGCAAAAGAGGCGATGGCTCGGATTTATGAAAACGGGCATATCCCGATTTTGGTCGGCGGCACGGGATTTTATATTCAATCGGTGCTTTATGATATCGATTTTACCCAAAACGATACGGATTTTGCCTACCGTAAGGAACTGGAGCGGCTTGCCGAAGAAAAGGGAGCGGAATATCTCCACAAGATGTTAGAGGAGGCTGACCCGGAATCGGCAAACGCCATCCATGCCAATAATGTCAAGCGCGTGATCCGCGCTTTGGAATACAACCGCTTAACCGGAAGGCAAATCTCCGAGCATAACCGGGAGGAACGAAAAAAGCAGTCGCCCTACGACTTTTGCTATTTTGTCTTAAACGACGATCGGGCGTTACTGTACCGGAAAATCGAGGAACGGGTGGACCGGATGATGGAAGCGGGGCTTGTGGAGGAAGTCAAGGCGTTAAAGGAGCGAGGCTGTTCCCTGGAAGATATTTCCATGCAGGGGCTCGGTTATAAGGAAATCCTCGGATACCTGAACAAGGAGTATGATTTGGAACGTGCCGTTTATCTGATCAAGCGGGACACGAGGCATTTCGCCAAAAGGCAGCTGACCTGGTTCAGACGGGAGCGGGACGTCATCTTTATGGATAAAAAAGATTTTGACTACGATAACCGGAAGATGCTCGCTTTTATGGAGGAGCGTATATTAAAAGGCAATGCGCCGCAGAAAAAAGCGCAGGAAACATAGATGAATCGAGGTAAAAAATGAGCGAAATAAACGAAGCGACAATGGATTTATACCGGCAGATGGGAATTGACCGGGATGTATATGAATTGGGCGAAACATGGTGTGAAAATCTCAAAGGACGGTTTGAAGCGATCGACCGGGTTGCGGAATACAACCAGTTAAAGGTCGTAAAAGCGATGCAGGAAGCGAAGGTATCGGAGGCATGTCTGACCGGGACGAGCGGATACGGCTACAACGATTTGGGCAGGGATACCCTGGAAGCCGTGTATGCAAAGGTGTTCCATACGGAAGACGCGCTGGTCAGACCGCAGATTACCTGCGGCACCCACGCCCTTGCCCTTGCCCTGATGTCCAATGTCAGACCCGGGGACGAGATTTTATCTCCGGTAGGAAAGCCCTATGATACGTTAGAAGAGGTCATCGGCATCCGGGAATCCAAAGGGAGCCTCAAAGAATATGGCGTCAGCTATGCACAGGTGGACCTGCTTCCCGACGGGGAGTTTGATTTTGAGGGCATTCAAAAAGCGATTAAGCCCAATACAAAGCTTGTGACCATTCAGCGCTCCAAGGGATACGAACCGAGAAAAACCTTATCGGTAGACCGGATCGGTCAACTGATTTCTTTTATCAAGGGCATCCGGGAAGACATCATCTGCATGGTGGACAACTGTTACGGAGAGTTTGTGGAGACCATAGAGCCGACGGACGTAGGAGCGGATCTGGTGGTCGGTTCCTTAATTAAAAATCCCGGCGGCGGGCTTGCGCCCATCGGAGGGTATCTTGCGGGAAAGAAAGCATGTATCGAAAACGCGGCGTACCGCCTGACTTCCCCGGGTCTTGGAAAAGAAGTCGGCGCATCCCTGGGGGTTTTGCCTTCTTTCTATCAGGGACTGTTTTTGTCGCCCACGGTGGTCGCTTCCGCGTTAAAGGGCGCGGTTTTCGCCGCAAATATCCTGGAAAATCTCGGTTTTTCGGTCGTGCCGGACGGAACCGAGAGCAGACACGACATCATCCAGGCAGTTACCTTCGGCAGTCCCGAAGGCGTGATCGCTTTTTGCAAAGGGATTCAGGCTGCAGCGCCGGTAGACAGCTTTGTAACGCCGGAGCCGTGGGACATGCCGGGGTACGACAGCCAGGTAATTATGGCGGCGGGCGCTTTTGTTTCGGGCAGCTCCATCGAGCTGTCTGCGGACGGACCGATCAAGCCTCCTTACGCGGTTTATTTTCAGGGAGGACTGACCTTCCCCCACGCCAAATTCGGGATACTGAAAGCAGTGCAGGAATTGAAGGATTCCGGCGCAATCGCCCTTGATTTATAGGGGTTTTGGTCGAAAAAAAATCCACGAAATCGGTATACATATATCGCCTTCTGTGATAATATACTTATAGTTGGCGAATAAAAAAACAGACAAAATTTGTTTCTTGACTTTTGCCGATTGAGTTTACATAATTACTAATGAAGACGGAGGTTTTTCATGAAAGGAAAGAATAACTGGGCCTGCTTTCTGATGATTTTGGCAGGAATTGTAATCGGCGGCTTTATCGGCAGCCTGTTCCCGAGTACAATTTTGAATTATGGGCAGAGCTTCGGTTTGTCGTCTCCGTTGGTTTTGGATCTGGGGATTATGGTGTTGACCTTCGGGCTGACCATCAGGATTACGATCGGCAGCATCATAGGCATTATCATTGCCATCGTGATTTTCAAATTTTTATAACGTCAGTGTGATTCCTGTTGTTTCGGAGAGGGACAGGAGGAATATGACAGAACAATTAACAAATGCGGAAAAGCCCTATGACAGATTTTTAAAAGCAGGTCCGGAAGCCTTAACAGACACGGAGCTGCTTGCCATTATTATCCGCACCGGATGTAAAGGCGCGGATGCAACGGCGCTTGCCAGGGAAATCCTGAATAAAGCCGGCGATTACGGAATTGCCGGGCTTTATCATATGACGCTGGACGAGCTTTTGCAGATCAAAGGGATCGGGCTTGTCAAAGCGGTAAAAATCAAATGTATCGCCGAATTATCCAACCGCATTGCCCGTTCCAAAAAAGGACAGCGTATCGTTTTCCGGTCTCCGGCGGAAACGGCGGAGTATTATATGGAGCAGATGCGCCATCTGGAAAAGGAACAGTGCCGCTGCGCGTTTTTGGACAGCGCCATGGGTCTGATCGGGGACAAAGTATTAAGCATCGGCACCGTCAACGCGTCTTTGGTGTCGGGCAGGGAGCTTTTTATGGAAGCACTTTCGGCAAAGGCGGTCAACCTGATGCTGCTCCACAACCATCCCAGCGGAAGCGCCAATCCCAGCCGGGAGGACGTGCAGCTGACCGAAAAGCTTTGGGAGGCGTCGCGGTTTATGGACATTCCGCTGATTGATCATATTATTATCGGAGATAATTGTTACTACAGCTTCCGGGAACACGGCAGAATAGGATAAGTATATTTTTACGAAAAGAAAGGAGTACGGAATATGGCTTCCAGTGCTTACGGTATTGATTTAGGTACCAACAACATTAAAATTTACGCAAAGGGTGAGGATCATATTTTCACGGCTAAAAACATGATCGCGATCGAGAGAAAGAATACCTTGTTCGCCTATGGGGACGAGGCTTTTGAAATGTATGAAAAAGCGCCCGAAACGATACAGATCACCTATCCCTTATGCAACGGCGTGATTGCGGATATTAAAAATATGCAGACCCTGGTAAGGTGCTTTATCAACGACCTTTGCAAGGGGAATATCAAGCCTGCCGAATATTATATCGCAGTTCCCCACGACGTGACCGAAGTGGAACAGCGCGCCTTTTTTGATCTGGTAAAAAACGCCAATGTCAAAGCGAAAAAGGTCATGGTTGTCAAAAAAGCGGTCGCGGACGGTCTGGGCATGGATATCGACGTCAAAAATTCCCAGGGCGTTTTGGTTGTGGACATCGGTTTTGATACGACGGAAATTTCCATTCTGTCTTTGGGCGGCATTGTATTGAGCAAAATGATCAAGGTCGGCGGACAGAAGTTTGACGACGCGATCCGCAACGCGGTCAGAAAAGAATACAACCTGATTATCGGCGGCAAAACGGCGGAGAAGGTAAAGATCGCCCTTCACGAGCTGGAGGCGGAAGGAAAGCCCGCCGTGGTATACGGCAGGGACATCGTTACGGGTCTGCCGGTGGAGAGGGAGATCCCGACAAAGCTGGTTTCCGAAGCGTTAAAAGAGCACTTTGACACGATTATCGATCAGGTAAAGGTAATTTTGGAGCGCACGCCTCCGGAGCTTGCCGCGGATATTTACAGACACGGCATCTATCTGACGGGCGGCGCGTGCCAGGTATCCCATTTGGACGAGTTAATCAGCGAAGGGACGGGCTTAAAGGTAAACGTTGCCGAGAATCCCATCGCAAGCGTCGCGCTGGGACTTGCCAAAGTGATTACGGACGAAAACTTCCGTTCCGTTGCCTATGCGATCGAAAATCCCGGTAATGGAGGAAAATAATGAAAGTGAAGCGGAAGCGCACCAAATTTACTTTGCAAAGTAAATATCTGCTGCTGATCCTGACCGGTTTTTGCATTGTGCTGATGGCTGTTACCTTTGCCACCGATCTGTTTACGGGAATCATAGCCGAAATTACCGGTTATGTGACGGTGCCTTTCCAGAGAGGCATCAGCGAAGCGGGCAGCTTTCTGTCGGAACGTTCGGACGAGCTGGTGCAGATCAGGGATCTTCTTGCCAGGAACCAGGAACTGCAGGAACAGATCGACGAGCTGACTATTGAAAACAACACGCTGACCCAGGAAAAATATGAGCTGAACAATCTTCGCAGCCTCTACCAGTTGGATCAGGCGTATGCCGAATACGATAAGGTCGGCGCAAGGGTAATCGGAAAGGATTCCGGCAACTGGTTCAACAGCTTTATCATTGATAAGGGCAGCAACGACGGCATTACCGTGGATATGAACGTCATGGCGGGAAGCGGTCTCGTAGGCATTGTGACGGAGGTCGGCGCCAACTGGGCGAGGGTAACGGCGATTATTGACGATACCAGCAACGTAAGCGGTATGATTCTGGCGACCGGAGACAATCTGATCGTGTCCGGGGACCTGGAGCTGATGAGCCAGAATACCATCAGCTTTACCAAGCTGGTCGATTCGGCGGGAAAGGTCAAAGAGGGAGATAAAGTCGTTACCTCCAACATCAGCGACAAATACCTGCCCGGACTGTTAATCGGCTATATTACGTCCATGGATTCGGATTCCAACAACCTGACCCATTCCGGAACGATTACGCCGGCGGTGGATTTTGAACATATGGACGAGGTGCTTGTCATTCTGGATAAGAAGCAGCAGATCGACGAGGAAGAATAGATATGAAAAGAAATATTATTTCGGCAGTGATTGTCATTTTCGGTTTTATCCTGCAAAGCACCTTCTGCCGTTATATCGCATTCGGAAATATCAGCCCCAATCTTTTGATTATCATCACGGCGTCCTTCGGTTTTATGATGGGCAAGAAGGCGGGAATCCTATCGGGATTTTTTACCGGTCTTCTGGTGGATATTTTTTTTGGCAGCGTGCTGGGGCTCCATGCGCTGTTGTATATGTACATAGGATATTTTAACGGCTTCTTCAAAAAGCTGTTTTTTAAAGATGATTTAAAGCTGCAGATTTTACTTGTTGCCTGCAGCGATTTTGTTTACGGCATTGTGTATTATATGTTGCTGTTTCTGCTGCGCGGAAAGTTTCATATCGGTTATTACCTCATAAGCGTTATCCTTCCCGAGGTCGTATATACCGTATTGGTAACGATTATTGTATTTATCATCATGTCCCTGGGGCAGAAGATTTTTGCCGGAAGAGAAAATAGGAGCGACGGAGAAATTGTTTAAAAACATCAGAGATTCGATCATCAACTTCATAACCTCCAGACACTTTGTTTTAATATTGGTTTTTTGCGTTTTGGGCTGTGTTTTGATCTATCGGCTTTTTACTTTGCAGATTGTCAACGGAGAAGAGTATCTGAATGAATTTACCTTAAAAATCCGCAAAGAGAGAAGCATCGCAAGCACCAGGGGACAGATCTACGACAGAAACGGGGAGCTTCTTGCCTATAACGAGCTCGCCTATTCCGTGACGATTGAAGACGTGTATGAATCCGGAAGGGACAAAAATAAAAATCTGAATCAGACGATCTATTCCCTGATCAATATGATCGAGGAAAACGGCGACAGCGTTGTAAATGATTTTAATATTATCATCGGCGACAACGGAGAATTTGAATTTGCCGTATCGGGCACGACGCTGCAAAGATTTCTTGCGGACGTCTACGGCAAGGCGTACATCGACGATTTGAGCTATGGGGAAAAAACCTCTACACCCGACGATGTCATCAATTATCTTGCCGGAAATGGTAATTTTGAAATCGGAGAATTTGAAGATCCGGACGACAGAAAATCTGATTTTATCGTGGGGAAAGGCTATTCCAAGGAAATGCTGTTAAAAATGACGACCATTCGTTATCAGATGAGTTTAAACAGCTTCCAGAAATATATTCCCACGACGGTAGCGATGGATGTTTCCGACGAGACCGTGGCTGTGATTATGGAAAACGCGGCTTTTTTAGACGGCGTTTCCATCGCGGAGGGAACGGTGCGGAAATATGAGGACAGCGTTTATTTTTCCCATATTATCGGATATACCGGAAAGATTTCCCAAAGGGAGTTGGAGACCCTTTCGGAGACGGACGATTCCTATATTATGACGGATGTCATCGGCAAGTCGGGAATCGAAAGCTATATGGAATCTTATCTCCAGGGGACCAAAGGCTCGGAAATCGTATATGTCAACAATCTGGGCAAGGTAATCGAGACCAGCGACCGCGTGGAACCCAGCGCCGGGAACGATGTGTATCTGACCATTGATAAGGATTTGCAAAAGGCGGTTTATAACCTGCTGGAGCAAAAGATCGCCGGTATCCTTGTCTCCAAAATCGAACCGGTCAAAGAATATATCCCGGCGGAAAACGCTTCGGCAAGCTCGATTATCATTCCCATCGACGACGTTTACTTCGCGCTGATCAACAACAGCATTATCGATATCAGCCATTTTGCGGCGGAGGATGCGACCGAGCTGGAACAGCAGGTGTATGCGGCGTTTTTGTCCAAAGAGGAGTCGGTGCTGGTAACGCTTCGGGACCAGTTAAACGACAATCCCCAGGCTTACAATACCCTTACCGCGGAATATCAGAATTATAACTCTTATATTACGACGCTGTTAAATGAGGACGGTCTTATTCTATCGAGCGAAATCGATACGGACGATGAAATCTATCAGGCGTGGCGCAACGACGAGACCATCAGTCTGAAGGAATATCTGCTGCATGTCATCGCCATGAACTGGATCGATATTTCCAAGCTGGATCTGGACAGCCAGTATTCGGACTCGGAAACCATTTATCAGGCGATGTTAAATTATGTGTTTGACGAATTGAAAACGGATACGGCTTTCCATAAAAGGATCTATAAATATATGATCAAAGAGGAGCTTCTGACCGGCAGACAGGTCTGCCTGCTCTTATACGACCAGAATATTATTTCCGGTACGGCGGCGGAACGCGCCATGCTGCAAAACGGCACCATATCCCCGTATAACTTTATGCTCGGCAAGATTTCCAACCTGGAGATTACGCCGGCGCAGCTTGCGCTGGACCCCTGTTCCGGCTCCGTCGTTGTGACGGACGTCAATACGGGCGAGGTGCTTGCTCTTGTTTCCTACCCGGGGTATGACAATAACCGGATGTCCAATTCGGAATATTATGCAAGGCTGAATTCGGACCTGTCCAGACCTCTCTGGGATTATGCGACCCAGCAGACGTCGGCGCCGGGGTCAACCTTTAAAATGGTGTCGGCAACGGCGGCGTTGGAAGAAGGGGTTACCTCCGTCGGGGAAACGGTAACATGCCACGGAATCTGGGAAACCATTTCTCCCCAGTCGCCGCGGTGCTGGATTTACCCTTCGGCGCACGGACCTTTGAATATTGTGGGAGCCATTGAAAATTCCTGCAACTATTATTTCTATGAAATGGGGTACCGTCTGGGCAGGACTACGGGAACCTACAATTCCGACGAAGGGCTTCAAAAGCTTGCTTATTATGCGGATTTATACGGTTTGAGCGATAAATCGGGCGTGGAAATTACCGAAGAGGCGCCCAAGGTATCCGATACGGACTCTGTCCGTTCTGCAATCGGTCAGGGTACCAACAACTACACGACCGTAGGACTGGCAAGATATGTAACCACCGTTGCAAACAGCGGAACCTGTTATAATCTGAGTCTGATCGACAAGGTAACGGATTCAAGCGGCAACTTAATCGAAGATTTTACGCCTACCGTGCGTAATACCGTGGACATTGCGGACAGTACCTGGAATGCCCTTCATGAAGGTATGCGTAGGGTAGTTGAAGATAAAACCTACTATCAGGGACTGGGGGTCAACGTGGCGGGCAAAACCGGAACGGCGCAGGAAAGCAACAGCCGTCCCAACCATGCTTTGTTTGTCAGCTATGCGCCCTATGAAAAGCCCGAAATCAGCGTAACGACCCGTATTGCTTTCGGGTATGCGTCTGATTATGCGGCGCAGCTTACACAGGATGTCTATAAGTACTACTATAAGTTAGAGGATAAAGATGTCTTGATCGACGGCACGGCTACCAATACCGATTCCAATGTTTCAAACGAAGAATAAGGAGGTGGAGACTATGACCGGAAATGTCATTTTAAAGAGCTTTTCTAACGGAATCCGCGTCCGTCTCTCAGAGGAACCTTCCTTTGAACAGATTTTACGGGAAACGCGGGAAAGCTTTGCGGACGCGGCGGCTTTTTTCAAGGAAGCTTCCGTCGCGCTGCAGTTTCAAGGCAGGAAATTGACGGAGGAAGAAAGCGACAGACTGGTTGCGGCGATCACGGATGTGTGCCGCCTGCATATAATCTGTCTGGTCTGTACGGACGAAGATGCAAACGATTATTATACAAAGCTGATTGAGGATGCCTCAAAGGAAGACGCGCCTGATGTGGAACAGACCTGTCAGTTCTATAAAGGCACTTTAAGGGAGGGCGAAGTATTTGAATCCTCTTCCAGCGTCATCGTACTGGGAGATATACAAAAAGGCGCGTCCGTCATTGCCAAGGGAAATATCATTGTCCTCGGCAGTCTTGGCGGAACGGCTTACGCCGGAGCGGACGACTGCAGGTCGCGCTTTATTGCGGCGTTGAATCTGGAGGCGGAAAGTCTCAGGATCGCCGATCTGAAATACAGAAAGCGTTTCAAAGATAAATTTGGCATGAAAAGTAAAAAAGTACCCCAGATGGTAACCGTGCGGCAGGATCAGCTGGTTATCAGAGAATTGGACTTTACCAAAGAATTACCGGAAACTAATCTGTGATAACACGGGTTTCCGGGGGACGATAATGAAAGGCGGAGGTTTTTATGAGTGAAGTAATTGTCGTCACATCAGGTAAAGGTGGGGTCGGAAAGACTACCACAAGCGCAAATATCGGAACGGGACTTGCCGTTCTGGGCAAAAAGGTCGTGCTGATCGATACGGATATCGGGCTTCGTAATCTGGATGTCGTCATGGGACTGGAAAACAGGATCGTCTACAATCTGGTGGATGTGGTTGAAGGTAACTGCCGGATCAAGCAGGCTTTAATCAAGGACAAGCGTTTCCCCGGGCTGCATTTGCTGCCCAGCGCCCAGACAAGAGATAAAACGGCGGTCAATCCCGAACAGATGAAGAAGCTGACGGAGCAGTTGAGAGAGCAGTTTGATTATATCATCTTAGACTGTCCGGCAGGCATAGAGCAGGGCTTTAAAAACGCCATAGCGGGCGCTGACAGGGCGATTGTCGTTACGACCCCCGAAGTATCCGCTATCCGGGACGCGGACCGGATTATCGGTCTTTTAAACGCCTATGAAATGGGGCAGATCGATCTGGTTGTCAACCGCTTACGTCCCGATATGATCAAGCGGGGCGATATGATGAGCGTGGACGACGTCGTCGATATTTTATCCATTCACCTGCTCGGAGCCATTTATGATGACGAAAACATCGTCATTTCCACCAATCACGGAGAACCCCTGGTATGTACCGATACCCCGGCAGGAAAAGCGTTTATGAATATCTGCAACAGGATATTGGGACAGGATGTTCCTCTGTACACGCCCGAACGGGAAAAGTCGATCTGGTTCCGGATTAACGGTATTTTTCAGAAATTGTGATGGGGGTGTATCAGAATGGGTAAATTGTGGTTTTTCAAAAAAAAGAAATCAGGCGAGATCGCCAAGGATCGTTTGAAAATTTTATTGATTTCGGACCGAATCGACTGTTCGCCCGAGGTTATGGAGCTGATAAAGCGGGATATTGCAAAGATCCTGTGCAAATACATGCAGATTGATACCAGTACATTAGAATTGGAGTTTTCCAGAAGAAAGATCAATGTTTTCTGGTAATAGGAGTTGAAAAAATACGTGTTAAAAAGATATCGTGTCAGAGATTATGATTTTAAATTGGTTTTTATGCTGATTGCCATTACCGTTATCGGGATATTGGCAATCGGCAGCGCCAATGCGGAGTTTCAGTCAAAGCAAATTCTCGGTATGGTTGTGGGCGTTTTTATTATGGTGGTTTTGTCGCTTTTTGACTACCACATTTTTCTGAAATTTTACTGGATTTTATATTTCGGGAACCTTTTGCTGTTGGTACTGGTGCGGTTCATGGGCACCTCGGTCAACAACGCCCAGCGTTGGATTTCCATTGCCGGAATTCAGTTTCAGCCCTCCGAGACGGCTAAAATACTATTGATTTTATTTTATGCACAGTATATTATGAAACATAGGGAGCACTTTAATTCCTTTAAAAATCTTGCCTCTATGGTCATATTATTCATCCCCCAATGGCTGTTGATTTATAAACAGCCGGATTTATCCACAAGCATCATGCTGATTATTATTTTCTGCATTCTGCTTTATATGGGCGGGCTGAGTTATAAAATTATCTTTGGGGCGCTTGCGGTCATCATTCCGGTGGGGATCATCCTGCTGACGCTTGTTTTGCAGGAGGACCAGAATATTATCAAAGATTACCAGCAGAACCGTATTATGGCATGGCTGCACCCGGACGAATATGAAAATACCGAAGGGTACCAGCAGACCAATTCCAAGATTGCCATCGGTTCGGGACAGTTGTTCGGAAAGGGATTGAATAATAACGAAATTGCTTCCGTAAAAAACGGTAATTTTATTTCGGAGCCTCAGACGGATTTTATTTTCGCCATTATCGGAGAGGAGCTGGGATTTATAGGCGGCTGCGCCGTGGTGATATTGCTGTTTCTGATTACCATAGACTGCGTGCTCATCGCCCGGCGGGCGAGCGATATAGAAGGAGCGATTATCTGTTCGGGGATGGCGGCGATCATAGGCTTCCAAAGCTTTCTGAATATTTCAGTCGCTACCGGCATTATACCGAATACAGGGTTGCCGCTGCCGTTTGTCAGCTATGGACTGACTTCCCTTTTAAGTCTCTATATTGGTATGGGGTTTGTATTAAATGTAAGACTGCAGGGAGTTCGCAAATACAGTTAGGAGAGGGTATTTTATGAATATTGCATTGATTGCACATGATGCGAAAAAGAAGCTGATGCAGAATTTCTGTATCGCTTATCGGGGTATTTTAAGCAAAAACGAGTTATATGCCACGGGCACAACGGGGAGACTGATTGAAGAGGTTACCAATTTAAATATACATAAATATCTGGCGGGGCATTTAGGAGGAGAACAGCAGATCGGAGCGCAGATCGAGCATAATCAGATGGATCTTGTGATCTTTTTACGCGATCCCCTGACTCCCAAAAGCCATGAACCGGATGTCAACAATGTGGTAAAGCTGTGCGATATGCACAATATTCCCCTTGCTACGAATCTGGCAACGGCGGAGCTACTGATAAAATCACTGGACAGAGGAGACCTTGAGTGGCGTGAAATGTACAAATAAACGGATAGCTGCATTTTTATGTATGATCATCGCAGTATCGGCATGTCTGACGGGGTGTGGAAGCGCCGCCTACAGTATGCCTTACGATATGGACAGCTCCGTGACCGCATACCGTTTTCAGGACGGCGACAGCGGCAATCTGGCGGATCTGTTCGCGCAGGATCTGTGCGTGTCCGACGAAGACGTATCGGTAAACAGCGTCGATACATCCGAGGCGGAAGCGGCGATTTTATGCAGCATCAATGACAAAGAAGTCCTTTACGGAAAAAATACAAACGAGCAATTGAACCCGGCAAGCCTGACAAAGGTTATGACGGCGATTGTCGCCCTCAAATACGGCAATCTGGACGATATGCTGACCGCCTCCGAAAACGTGGAGATCAGCGAGCCGGGCGCGACGCTTGTGGGCATCAAGCCCGGAGATACGATGACGTTAGATCAGGCGCTCCATGCCCTTTTGATGCCTTCGGGCAACGACGCGGCAGTCATGATCGCGGAATATATCGCCGGCAGCGAAACGGCGTTTGTGGATATGATGAATGAAGAGGCGGCTGCGCTTGGCGCTACAAACTGCCACTTTATGAATCCCCATGGTCTGACGGCGGAGGATCATTATATTACGGCGTATGATATGTATTTGATTTTTAACGAAGCGATAAAGTATGACGAATTTGTGCAGATCATTACGGCGTCGGAGTATTCCGGCGTTTATCACGACGCGGCGGGAGAGCCCAAAGAGCTGTCTTTTACCACGAGCAACCAGTTTATAAACGGCAATCACGAGGTTCCGGAGGGCGTCGTCGTGATCGGCGGAAAGACCGGAACGACCAACGCGGCAGGCAATTGTCTTGTGCTGTTGTCCAAGGATTCTTCGGGCAATCCGTATATTTCCGTGATTTTGAAATGCTCGCAGAGAGATTATCTGTATGATGAAATGTATGATTTGATCAATCTGGTAAATCAATAGCCGGAAAGATGACATAGAGAACAGGGTGGAGAAAAATGGTAGAGTGTATTACAGGCAGAAAAGGCAAAGGAAAAACGAAGCATCTTTTGGAAAAAGTCCGTATCCGGGAGTCGCAAAGCAGGGGCAGTATCGTATATCTGGACAAGAGTTCCCAGCATATGTACGAATTGTCCAACCGCGTGCGTTTAATTGATGTAACGGAATATCCCATCGATACGAAGGAAGCGTTTATCGGCTTTATTTGCGGCATTATCTCACAGGACCATGATTTGGAAACGATGTTTCTGGACAGCTTTCTGACCATTTCCCATTGCGAACCTGCGCTTCTTCCGGAAATGCTTAAATGTCTCAAGGCGGTTTCCCAAAAGTACAATGTGGATTTTGTGCTGAGCATCAGCGCCGACAAAGAAGCGTTACCCGAAGAAATCTACAGGGATATCTGCGTGTCCTTATAAAGGAGTCCTTATTTTGGCAAATCAAAAACGACCAATCAATATCAATAAATACCGCAGACCGTTGAATATCAACATCGGCGTCATCATTTTCGCCGTGATGTTTATTTATATTGTGATCTGCGTCATTATGTTTTTTACCAAAGACCATGTCAACCGGTATGAGGTGCGTTCCGGTTCCCTTAGCATTTCCAATGTGTACGACGGGATTATCCTGCGGGAGGAAACGGTAGTATCGGCAAATTCCTCGGGCTATGTCAATTACTTTGCCAGAGAAGGCGAGCATGTGGCAAAGGGAGATCTGGTCTATGCGGTGGACCAGAGCGGGCGGATCAGCGAAATCCTGCAGAACGACAGCAGCGAGATCCTTCTGTCCGGAAACGATCTGGGCGAGCTCAAGACCGATTTTGTACAGTTTGCACACAGCTACCGGGATGAGGATTTCGGGCAGACTTACGATTTTTCCTACGATATGCAGGGAACCGTATTAAAGCTGTCCAATTATAATATGCTGAACAATCTGCAAAGCCTTGGGATTTCTTCGGGCAGCTCCGTCAACTTCTGCTATGCGCCGGGAAGCGGCATCGTCGTTTACAATACGGACGGATATGAAAATATGACGCCGGAAATGATAACCGAAGAAATGATTACGGAACGGGACGGCGAAAAGGAGCAGTTTGTCAACAATACGCTGATCGGCGGCAACGATCCCGTATATAAGATGATTACCTCCGAAACCTGGTACATTGTAATCGCAGTGGAAAACGACCGCGTGGAGCGTCTGCGGGAGGAAGGCTATGTGGAGGTCAAGTTTTTGAAAAACCAGGACACCTCCTGGGCAAAGGTGAATATCTTAGGCACCGGAGAAGAGAACACCCTTGTGTCGCTGGAATTTAACAATTCCGCAATTACCTTTGCAAAAGACCGCTATCTGGAAATCGAAATCATTTTAGACGACGATACGGGATTAAAGATCCCCAACAGCGCCATTGTGGAAAAAGAATTTTATCTGATCCCGAAGGAATATGTGACCAAGGGCGGCAACAGCGCCCAGGACGGTTTTATGCGGGAAACCTATGACGAAAACGGAAACGTTTCCACGGAATTTATCGAAGCCGTGATTTATTCGGAAAGCGATACCGATTATTATGTGGATACTTCGGTTTTGCGTCCCGGCGACTATATCTGCATGCCGGATTCGACGGAAAAATATCCCGTCAGCAAGGTGGGCACCCTGGTGGGCGTATACAATATCAACAAAGGGTTTGCCGATTTCAAGGAAATTACCGTACTGTATTCCAACGACGAATATTCCATTGTAAAATCCAATACCCGTTACGGTTTGACGGAATACGATTATATCGTTCTGGATGCGGAAAGCATTGACGAAAATGATTTTGTTTATGAATGATGCAGATAAAGAGGGAATGACAATGTTAAAGGACAATTATGACAATGTTGTGCAAAAAATCGCGGCGGCATGTGAAAAAGCGGGTAGAGACCCGGAAGAAGTGACCCTTGTGGCGGTCAGCAAGACCAAACCCGCCACGATGATCAGGGAGCTTTATGACCACGGCTGCAGGGATTTCGGCGAAAATTACGTACAGGAGCTGGTCGATAAATACGAAGAGCTGCCGAAGGATATCCGCTGGCATATGATCGGGCATCTGCAAAGAAATAAAGTGAAATATATTGTGGACAAGGTAGCGATGATCCACAGCGTCGATTCGCTGCGTCTGGCGCAGGAAATCAGCAAGGAAGCGCAAAAGAAAAACGTTGAGGTCGACGTTCTGATCGAGGTCAACGTGGCGATGGAGGAATCCAAATTCGGTGCAAAAGTATCCGAAACGGCACTTCTTGCGGAAGAAATTGCCAAACTGCCCGGAATACACGTCAAAGGGCTGATGACAAGCGCTCCCTATGTGGAAAATGCCGAAGAAAATCGACAATATTTTGCACAGTTAAAACAATTATCTGTTGACATAAGTGCAAAAAACATTGATAATGTATCTATGGACGTGCTTTCCATGGGCATGACCGGCGATTATGAAGTCGCGGTTTCCGAAGGCGCTGACTTGGTCAGAGTGGGCACGGGCATATTTGGTAAGCGGCACTATACAGCTTAAAAATGTATTAAGGAGAATATAGATTATGAGCGTAATGGACAAATTCTTGGATTCGTTAAAATTTAACGGCGACGATATGGAAGACGACTACGATGATTATGATGATGAAGAAGTAGAAGAGCTTCCCAAAAAGAAAGCCTTTGCCAAAGTGGATAACGATTTTGAGGATGAGAAGCCGAAGGCAAAGACAACGCCGAAGGTTACACCAATGAGACAGCCTAAGAGAATGGGGAATGAGGGAATGGAAGTATGTGTGATCAAACCGACTACAGTAGAGGATGCGAGAGAAATTACGGAAACGCTTCTTGCTAACAGGACTGTTGTTTTGAATCTGGAAGGGCTGGATGTGGATATCGCCCAGAGAATTATCGACTTTACTTCCGGGTCCTGCTTCGCGATCAGCGGCAATCTCCAGAAGATTTCACATTACATATTTATTATTACACCGGCAAGCGTTGATATTTCCGGTGACTTTCAGGAAATCCTTTCCGGTTCCATTGACGTATCGGGCATCAATCCGGGTTTATAAAAGAAATTAAGAAAGATAAAAACAAAGGGTGTTGTAAAAGGATTTTTTTACAATACTCTTTTTATGTAAAGGAGAACCGCTATGAGCAATCGTTTACCGGTCAATAAAGACCGTAAATTCTGTTATGACATCGTATTGGAGCAGGACTTTTCCCGCCTGCCGGAGGAGCTTGAGAAGCTTGATCCGGAGCTGAAAAACAAAAAGATCTGTATTGTGACGGACAGCAATGTGGAAAAGCTCTATGCCAAGGAGGTACAAAACCTTCTGACGCCCGACTGCGCCCGGGTCGATATTTATGCCTTTCCTGCAGGCGAGGAGCATAAAAATCTGGAAACCGTGCAAAATCTTTATGAATTTCTGATTCAGCAGTATTTTACGAGAAAAGACCTTCTGGTTGCCCTGGGCGGCGGCGTCGTAGGCGACCTGACCGGATTTTGCGCGGCGACTTATTTAAGAGGCGTGGATTTTATCCAGATTCCGACCACGCTCCTTGCACAGGTTGACAGCAGTATCGGCGGAAAGACCGGCGTGGATTTTTCCCAATACAAAAATATGGTGGGAGCCTTCCATATGCCTCGTCTGGTATACATGAACCTGTCGGTCTTAAAGGATCTGGACGGAAGACAATATTACGCGGGCATGGCGGAGGTGTTGAAATCCGCGCTGTTAAAGGACGCGGGCTTTTATGAATGGCTGATTGGAAACCTCTATGAAATTCATGACAGGGAGCCGGCGGTCGTAGAGGAAATGGTATTCAATACCTGCACGATCAAAAAGAACATCGTGGAAAAGGACCCTTACGAGCAGGGAGACCGGGCGCTTTTAAATCTGGGGCATACCCTGGGGCACGCCATTGAAAAATATAAAAATTTCGAGTTGCTGCACGGCGAATGCGTCGCTCTGGGAACCGTATGCGCGGCTTATATTTCCTGGAAAAGACAGCTTCTTTCCGACGACGAATATTATGAAATCAGGGATATGTTCGTCCCGTTCAACCTGCCGATTACCATCGACGATATCGAGCCGGAGGAAATCGTTAAGCTGACCCGTTCCGATAAAAAAATGGAGCAGGACGGCATTAAATTTATTCTGTTAAAAAAAGTCGGGAAAGCGTTTATTGATAAAACCGTAACCGACGACGAAATGCTTGCGGCGCTTAGGGAAATCCATTTTACCGAAGAGGATATGAAGGCGTAAAAATCCGCCGCCGAAAGTAAAAGGGCGGTAACGCAGAAAGGAGCTTCCGTGAAAGGGAAAAAGACACTCAGAATTATAACAGATCTGCTGGCGATTGTTTTGCTGGTGGTATTTGATCAGGTATTTAAATATCTTGCGATTACCCGTTTAAAAGGGCAGGCGCCCGTATCCTTAATCGACGGCGTGCTGGAGCTGCGGTATCTGGAAAATAAAGGCGCGGCGTTTGGGATGCTGCAAAACAAAAAAGCGCTGTTTGTTTTTATGACAATTGTGATGCTGACAGTTGTGTTTTATGTGCTGTTTAAGCTGCCCGACCAAAAGAAGTTTGTGATCTGGCAGGTTTTTCTGTGCTGTATCTGTGCGGGCGGTATCGGCAATATGATAGACAGGGTCCGTTTTGACTATGTGGTGGATTATATTTATTTTGTCCTGATTGATTTTCCGATTTTTAATTTTGCGGATATTTTGATTACCATCGGCACAATCTTATTGTTTATTGAGATCCTTTTCTTTGTAAAGGAAGACGAGCTGCAGTTTTTAAGATTTAATATCCGAAAGGACCGATAAGATGAAAGAGGTAAAAGAAGTCTGCTTTGAAGCGTCCTTAGCGGACGACGACGAACGGATCGACAAAGTGGTAACCGAATGGTTTGCGGATTTATCCCGTTCTTATATCCAGAAAATGATTAAGGACGGGAATATCTTTGTCAACGGCAAAAATATCAAATCCAATTACAGAGTCAAAGAAGGAGACCAGATCCGCTGCAGTATTCCCGCCTGCGTGGAGCCGGAGATTGCTGCACAGGATATTCCGCTGGATATTTTGTATGAGGACGAGGATCTGCTGGTCGTCAACAAACCGAAGGGCATGGTCGTTCATCCCAGCGCGGGACATTACAGCAATACCCTGGTAAACGCGCTGTTGTTTCACTGTCACGGGCAGTTGTCCGGCATCAACGGCGTATTTCGACCGGGAATCGTGCATAGAATAGACAAAGACACAACGGGGTCCCTGATCGTCTGTAAAAGCGAAGCCGCACATAAAGGCATTGCCATGCAGTTAAAGGAGCATTCCATTACCCGGAAATACCGCGCCATCTGCTACGGCAATTTTGAACAGACGCAGGGAACGGTTGACGCCCCCATCGGGAGAGACGTGCGCGACCGGAAGAAAATGGCTGTCAATGAAAAAAACGGCAAGCCCGCCGTGACCCATTACCGCGTACTACAGCAGTTTCAGGGCTTTTCCTATATTGAATGCGAACTGGAAACGGGGCGCACCCACCAGAT
Source organism: uncultured Lachnospiraceae bacterium (assembly GCA_900542015.1). Taxonomy (GTDB): domain Bacteria; phylum Bacillota; class Clostridia; order Lachnospirales; family Lachnospiraceae; genus UBA2882. The sequence goes on from UQLY01000007.1 coordinate 155,109, forward strand.
CAGGGTCCATATGACAAGCATCGGGCACCCTTTGTTAGGCGACGAGGTCTACAGCAGGAGAACCTGCAAGTATAAGCTGCAGGGGCAATGCCTCCATGCCATGACCATCGGCTTTGTCCATCCGGTCAAAGGAGAGTATATGGAATTTACGGCGCCGCTGCCGGATTATTTTATTCACTTGCTCCAAATACTTTGAAAATCGGACTTTTTTCGCCGTTATTACCTTGTTTTTAACAATATATTGTGCTATAATCAGACGTTGTTTGTAGGAACTTCATTTATTTTTTAGAAATAGAATATTTTTTTAATAAATACGAAGGGGTATTTGATGAAGAATGTAGACTATCTGGACAGACTCCTTCTACGTTATGCGGGTACGTTCAATATCTATATGCCTTATCAGATCCACGGCAAAGAGTATCCGGCATACGGATACTTTTTTTCGTCTGTTGAGAAATATGTGTTAATCAGAGAAGCGAATATGTGGACCTCCAACAGTCATGAGCACGTACTGTTTATGACGGTGGAAGAGGTAACCGGGGATACGATTGCCGAAGTCCACAGATTGCTTCAGGACTATTTTGAGCCGGAACTGGTCAGAAAAGGAAACCAATACCCTGATAAGGATCATATGTACAGTTACCTTACTGTAGTGATCCTGAGCGAAAAAGCGCCCGGACCGGACATCAGAAAGCGGATACGCCGTTTCCGGTACGAAAAGGGATATCTGTTCAATTTCAGAGGCTTCAGCCAGGGAAGAGTGATCTGCGCCTCCATGGAGGACGAAAAGGTTGTTGCCAATTATCAGGCGCGAAAGCTGAAAAAGCTGTACCGGCAGGTGTTTGAGGACGTCCATGCCGGAAAGAAAACCTTCAGTCGCCAGTGCGAAGAGGAAGGGATCGAACCCTTTCACCAGGAAGCATAGGATTATAGAGCGGGTTTTTCACCTGCTTTATATATAAATCTCACATATTTAAACTAAAAAATACAAATAGGAGGGATTAAGTGTGAGTGCAGTTGTTTTAATTTTACTTGCCATCGCAATCTTCGTAGTAGCTTATCTTACATACGGCAGATTCCTGGCAAAATCATGGGGAATTGACCCTTCCAAACCTACCCCGGCACATACGATGGAAGACGGCGTTGACTATATGCCGGCAAAGACCCCTGTTTTGATGGGACATCACTTTTCATCAATCGCCGGTGCCGGTCCTATTAACGGACCTATCCAGGCAGCATTCTTCGGTTGGCTTCCCTGCTTCTTATGGATCATCATCGGAGGTATTTTCTTCGGTGCCGTTCAGGACTTTGGTGCGTTATTCGTATCCATCCGTCATGAAGGCAAGTCTCTCGGTGAAGTTATCGAGGATACAATCGGACGTAAGTCAAGAGTATTGTTTACCGTTTTTGCATGGCTGGTATTGTTGCTGGTTATCGCAGCTTTTGCCGATATCGTAGCAAAATCCTTTGTCGGTGCAAGCTACGGCGGAAGCGCAACAAACGGCTCCGTTGCGACGGCGTCCCTGTTGTTCATTCCTTTGGCAATTGTATTCGGCTTCCTTGTATATAGAAAAAATGCTCCGTTGGGCGTTTCTTCCGTATTGGGAGTTATCTTACTTGCCGGCTGCGTTGCTTTGGGTCTTGCATTCCCGTTAGACGCATCCAAAAACGTATGGATTGCATTCGTATTTGTTTACATCATGGTTGCTTCCGTAACGCCTGTATGGATTTTATTACAGCCCAGGGATTACTTAAGCTCCTTCTTGCTTTACTTTATGATGATTGCCGCAGTAATCGGTATCATCGGAGCAACGATCGTAGATCCGTCCTCTACAAAATTTGTAACGCCTGCTTTCACGGGCTTTGCGGTAAACGGATCTTATCTGTTCCCTACACTGTTTATTACCATCGCCTGCGGTGCGATTTCCGGTTTCCATTCCCTGATCGCATCCGGTACGACATCAAAACAGTTGGATAACGAGAAAGACGCTTTGATCGTCGGCTACGGTTCCATGTTAATCGAATGTGTCCTTGCAGTTATTTCCTTAATTGCCATCGGTACTTTATCCATCGACGGTTCACAGGCTGCGGTAATGGCTGATTTGGGTCTGGAATCCATTTCCCCTACCATTATTTTCGGTACGGCAATCGCTAACTTCTTCGCGGTTATCGGTCTTCCGACAGCGGCGGTAGAAGCGACCAAGACCATTATCATGCTCGCTGTTTCCTGCTTCTGCTTAACAAGCTTGGATACAGGTACACGTCTTGGACGTTTTATGTTCCAGGAGCTGTTTGCAGCAAACAAAAAAGGAGAGAAGAATATTCTTTCCAATATGTATGTAGCAACCGTTATTACGGCAGTGTGCGGCTTTGTTCTCTGCCTTGCAGGATATGAAAAAGTATGGCCTTTGTTTGGTGCGGCTAACCAGTTGGTAGCGGTACCTGCATTCCTCGCAGTCGCTGCATACTTAAAGAAAATCGGCAAAAACAACAAGATGTTATATTTCCCGATTATCTTTATGTCCCTTGCAACTTTGACATCCATGTTCTTTACCTTCAAGAGTAATCTGATGAACATTATCAATCAGACAGTAGAAGGTACGGCATTGTTTACCTGCGTACTTCAGGATATCATTATTATCCCGTTAGTTATCTTAGCGGTTATTCTGATTATCGATGGTGGAAAAGTATTGTTCGGTAAAAAAGAAGTTGCAGCTAAATAAAAGAGTTTAAACACATTGTTTAAATAATCAATAGCTATCAAGGCACACCGTCAGAAGCGGAAACACTTCTGACGGCGTGTTTTTTTGCGTGCTTTTTATCTGTTAATATTCAGTTAAGTTTTTCTGCGAAGTATTCAGAACCCGTTAATTCCATTGTTTTCAGTTATCCGGTTTTGTAACATAGGCATAAGCCTGGCAGTTACAAAATTGCCGGCTTTAAAGCGCGAAGGGAGAGGATCATAATGACAACAATGAATATATTTGCGGGGATACTGTCGGTCATTGCAATAGCAGCGACAATCTGGTGCTGGTGGTATGAAAATCACGGCGCTGATTCGGCGCAGAAATAAACAGGATCTTTAGAGGGCAAAAAGCGATAAAATTACTGAAAAAATATTCCGATGACTGTATAATAAAATTATACAAGGGAGTTGGGATAAAAATGGGAAACAGTAATTTAGACTATGGAGCATTCCAAAATAATATAGACAAATTGGATATGCGGGAGAAGTACCGCAAAGAGCAGCATGACGGCACACGCATCATTTTTCAGCGCGAGATTTCACCGGTGCAGATGTATCAGAATGTAATAGATAAAACAGTATTCCTATATAAAAACCGAGTGCCGGAAGAAGGGAAACGGATTATTACCAGACTAAAGGGTATCAGGATAAAAAGAATTGCAGGTTCCGTCATACAGTGGACCGGGGTTCTATTAACCGCATTATTTGTATTATTTGTTTTTCGCTATCAGTCTATAGATTGGAACAATCATATAAAAATAACATTTATGCTTGCAATGGCTGCAGGGATACTTATCCTTCCGGTTCTGGGCGGATTTGTAAGGATTTCCGGGAGAAAACTCATGGCAGATTATCTCGATGTATGGAATACTCTGAAAGCTCCCGTAGAAATAAACCGTCTGGAAAACGGTCAGCTTGCCATCATAAAATATAAGAACAGAGACAAAAGCTGCGGCGCGTATCCCGGTGCATTAAATCCTGATGATACGATATGGAAGGGGACCATGTTGAATTGTTCTATGCTTCCTACATATGTGGAATATATGTATATCATAGATTGCGTCAAATCATGTACCAAAACAAAAAGCGGCATCCTGATTGAAAGCTCCGGGAGAACTTATGGTATGAGAATGGCGAGATTATACCATTCTAATCCCGCGCCGTTCCAGCTATTCGTGTTTGCCGAGAGCCATATATCTTACAGAAGGGATGAAATACCGGCTATTTTTACGGATATGGATCAATTGGAATCGTCGCTTATGAGTTATGGTTATTTTGAACCCGGCAGAAATACATTTTCTCCGCTGTAATCTTATTACAAAGTTTTCTATTGTGAAAATTGTATAAAAATATTGCAAAATTACAGAAAATTTAATATAATTTATACATAACAACAAGTCTTTTACAGAAAAGAGGTATGACATATGAACACAATTATTACAATAGGCAGACAATTTGGTTCCGGCGGTCGTGAAATAGGCGCAAAGCTTGCCGAAGAACTTGGCATTCCCTTTTACGACAGAGAATTATTGACCAGGGCGGCAAAGGAGAGCGGTTTCTGCGAAGAAATGATACAGTGCCATGACGAGCGTCCCACGAACAGTTTCTTATATAATCTGGTTATGGATACATACTCGTTTGGGTATAATTCAGCGGCGATGGTAGATATGCCTATCAGCCAGAAAGTGTTCCTTGCACAATTTGATGCCATCCGCAAAATTGCCGATGAAGGTCCCTGCGTTATTGTCGGAAGATGCGCCGACTACGCATTGTCCGAATACGACAACTGCCTGAACATCTTTATCCACGGCAACGAAAAGTGCAAAATCGATCGTATCATGAAAAAATATGATGTCAGCGAGCAGAAAGCAAAGGATATGATCACAAAGAAAGATAAGCAGCGTCAGAGTTATTATAATTATTATTCTTCCAAGAAATGGGGACGTTCCGACTCCTATGATTTATCCATCAACAGCTCCATACTGGGCATTGAAGGATCGGTTAAACTGATCAAACAGTTTATTGTGGATTTTGAAGAAACGAAATAAATAAAGGAACGGAAAGTTAGAAAAAAGAAATTAAATAATTCATAAAAAATACCGGCTAAGGAAATAAGCCGGTATTTTTAATAATAATATTTTTAGTAATCACAGGCATGTGCATTTAAAATTTTATCCAACGCCAGTCAGCCCGGAGGTGTGATATTGGCTTATCAAGCGGCATGCAACTATTCGCAAAAGAAGGTATTTATCGACTTCTTTGCAGCTCAAAAGACGTTGATAAATCCATCTTTTGGGAAATAGTTGCCGTGGATCTGGTTTGATTACAGTGAACACTTTCTAACCTAAAAAGGTTAGGAGGTGTTTTTTTATTGCGTAAAGAGTTAAGCGGCGTACTTAATACGGAGCTGAAGCCGTTGCTTTCGGAGCTTGCCTATGCGGTATTAAACGATTCGGCGTTTGAAGTCTGGAAGGATAAGGTTGGGTTATACTCCGTGTCCGTCGGCTGGAATGCCCATGTATGGGTACTCTTTGATGCGCCGCTGGAAAAACTGGATCATTTTTTATGCTGCCAGATACCTTTTTATTGTTATGATGAAGGAAAGGAGGTTGACCTGTATGAAACAACTGTTCAATAAATGGCAGCGCGTCAAGCTGGATTTCCTGGTATCAGAATTGAGCAACGTTGCT
>UQLY01000008.1 GCA_900542015.1 uncultured Lachnospiraceae bacterium
AGGTTCTTTCTATGGTGCCGTTTTGGTCGCTGACGGTCAGGATGTTGCCGTTGTTATCGTAGGTGTAGCGGACGGTGCCGAGGTCGTCTTTTTTTGCCGTCAGTCTGCCTGCGGCGTCGTAGGCATAGGTCGTTTTCTCTCCGGCGTTGTCTTTTGTTTCCGCCAGGAGTCCTGCAGCGTTATAGGTATAGGTTTCCTTTGCTCCGATGGCGTTGGTGGTTTCGGTCACGCGGTTCATGGAGTCGTAGCTGTAGGTGGTGGCGCCTCCGCCTGCGTCGGTTATGCCTGTGGTGTTTCCTTTTGCGTCATAGGTCCGGGAGGCGGTGTTTCCTGCCGCGTCTGTAGCGTTCAGGATTTTTCCGTCCGCATCGTAGGTATAGGCGGTTGTTCTGATTTCTTTGCCGTTTCCTGCTGTTTCGCCGTTTCCGCCGGTCAGGCATTCCACGATTTCGGTCACGTTTCCCATGTGGTCATAGGTGTAGGAGACGGTGTTACCCAGGATGTCGGTTGTCCTGCTTATGCGGTTCAGGGCGTCGTAGGTATTGACGCTTGTAACGTTGCCGTTTCCGTCCGTGGCGCTTACCATGTTGCCGAAGCTGTCATAGGCAATGTTGCAGGTAATGCCTTCTTCGTCGGTAACCGAAACGGTTCTTCCCATGGAATCGTAGGTATAGGAGACCGTGACGGGAACCCCGTCTTTATAGCGGGTCGTGGCTGTCAGGCGGTTGAGGCTGTCGTAGGTCATTTCGGTGGCGTTGCCGAGGGCGTCCACGGTACGGGTGCAGTTGTCGTTGGCATCGTAGCTGTAAGCGGTTTTGTTTCCGTTAGGATCGGTGACCTGTATGCAGCGTCCGTGGGTGTCGTAGCGGTACTGCGTGGTGTTGCCGAGGGCGTCCCGCTCCGAGGTAAGGTTTCCTGCGCCGTCGTAGGTATAGCCCGTACTGTTTCCTTCGCCGTCCATGATGAGGATGCAGTTCCAGGCACCGTCATAGGTGTAGGTATAGGTCTGTCCGTCCGGCAGGTATTTTTTGTATAGTTTTCCGTTCGGGTAGTATTCATAGCGGATGACAGCGCCGCCGGTTGTTTCCGTCAGGGTGTTGTGGTTAAGGTCATAGGTATAGATTGTTTCCGTACCCGCGGCGGTTATTTTCCGGGTCAGGTTTCCTGCCGTATCATAGGTAAAGGTATCTTTTGTGCCGTCCGGGTAGGTAACGGAGGTTTTGTTGCCGCGTTCGTCATAGGTGTAAGCGGTGGTTTCTCCCGCCGCATTGGTAACGGCTATGTTTCTGCCCGCGCCGTCGTAGGTATAGGTTTCGGTCTTTGTGCTGCCGTCGGGCGCGGTAAGGGTGGTTTTTACGGTCTGTCCCAGGTCGTCGTAGGTGTAGGATGTAACGGTGCCGTCGGCTTCCGTTTTGCCGAGGAGTTCGCCCGCCTGGTTATAATTATACAGCGTTTCGTTACCCTGTGCATCCGTTTTTTTGACCACGTTTCCGTAACTGTCATGTTCAAAAGTTGTTTTGTTTCCTGCGGCGTCGGTCTGGCTGGTCAGGATTCCGTCCGTATATTCGTACTGCAAGGTTCCTTTTCCGTCGGTGATCTGGCGGATCAGGTTCCCGTTTTGGTCGTAGACGTAACGGGTAACTTCGCCGAGGGGGCTGACGCTGCGGATGATTCGGTTTTTTTCATCGTAGGCATAGGTTGTCCCGTTTCCGGTTCTGTCATAGATGCGGATCGGGTTGCCGTTTTGGTCGTAGTCTGTGTATGTAATGTTGCCGAGGGCGTCATAGGTTCTGATCAAGTTGTCGTTTTCATCGTATTGGTACATGACGGTATTTCCCATAGGGTCGGTTTCGTCGAGGAGATTGCCGTTTTGGTCGTATAGGTATTCGGTTTCGGCTCCGTCTATGTCTTTTGTACGGATTTTCTGTCCTTTTTCATCTGTTTCGATTTCCATGCTTCCGCCGGCTCCGTCGTTGATTCTGACCAGGACGCCGCCGCTTGGGGTATCTTCATAGGATAAGGTCATGGTTCCCGCTTTTCCGGATTCTTTCTGGGTCAGGATTCTACCTTCGTTATCGTAGGTATTGTGAAGATAGGTCAGTCCCATGGCGTTTGTTGCATTTACCATATGGTGTTCCAGATCGTAGCCGTAAGCGGAGCGTTTTCCATCGGCGCCTGTAATGGCGGTCAGGTTGCCGTTTTGATGTTCCAGGGTCACGGTCCTGCCCCGGTTGTCCGTAACGGAGCTGATATAACCTTCCGAATCATAGGTCACGGTCAAAGTATCCTCCGTAATATCATCCTGAATCGTCATAAAGCCGTCCCCATAGGATACGGATACGCTTTTTCCGCTGATATCGTTCATTCTGACCAGACGTCCGTCTGTATCAAAGTCATAAAAGCTGCCGTCGGATACGTTTACTTTGTAGCCGCTTTCGCTCTTTTGGATATTCCAGCCTTCCATGGCGCTGTCCGTAGGGTAATAGGTTCCGGTGTATTCGGTCTGTCCGTCCAAGGCGATCGTATCATCGACAAGCGTCCCATAGGAGATATTCGCATCGGCTTCCTCGTTGATAAAATTTGCCCTGGTATGGCTGTCCAGGCGAAGGGTCAGATAACTTCCGTAATCCTCGATCCGCTGTTCGTAATCATGGCTCCAGCCGTATCCCGCTTCTCCCTCATAACCTGCAAGCATGGAATTATAATTTAAGTCAAGGGAAAGGGCGCTGCCCCCGTTTAAGCTGATGGTAGAAAGATCCTGTAAAAAGGCGCCCGTAGTCATATCCACCGGATCTCCCATGAGTTCGTCAAACTCCTCCCGGCTTGTATAGTCTCTTGCCCTTCCCACCAGCATGACATATTTGTAAATATGGCTGCCAATGGGTTTACAGGTGACTTCCACGCCGGTATTTTCGCCTTCCAGCACCGTAACAAGGCGTTTTATTAAAGCAAAGTATGTATCCTCGCTGTAGTGTTCTCCCATCCGCCTGCAATAAGTCGCATAAATGGTTTCCCCGGGCGCCAGTACGCCCACGTCGATGACGTCTCCTCCATAGAGCACAGGCAGTTGGCGGCATTTTGCGGCGGATGCGGAACGGTAAGTCTTTCCTCCTGTTCTGATATCCCGTATTAGTTGTCCGGTATAATAATCTTTGATAAATACCTCGTTTATTTGGGTAGACTGCACATATTCTCCCAGAGTCGTCGTCAGGTTATAAAAATTCCGATTGGATTCATTCTTGATCTGAATCTGTATATAATAGTTTTCTCCGGGATAATAAGCGTCCTCAGGATATACATAAATATGAAGTCCTTCTCCGGCAGGCACTTCACATTCCATCTGCGCCTCAAACTGCGCGTCGATATCCGCTTCAAAAGGCTGCAATACACCATGGAAGGAAGCGGAAAGGTCAAAAGTTCCCGTCCGGTCTCCTTTTACCACCCAGGAAGCGGACGCGCTTTCCTGCCCGTGAATATCTTCTAAAGGCGTATTTAAGGTTTGTCCCGATTTTAACGAAGCAAGGCTCATACCATCGGGAAGATTCAAGGTCGCCGAAGCATTGGTAACCGTATAACCGCTGTCCGCGTTGTTGATAATTCCAAGCTCTACGTCATACATGTCCTTCAGCCAGCTGACGGACTGGGTCGTCTGAAGGTAAGTAATTCCCACATAATCGCCGGATAAATCGGGTCTGTCATCGTTTTTCTCCGTAACCAGTTCCACACGGATTCCGCTGTTGTTTTGAGAATAATATCCGACAGGCTTACCGTTGTCAGTGCTTCCCGGACGATGCAGATCGTCAATGCTGTCCGTCAGTTCTATTACCACCGGCAGCGGACAGGATGCAAACCACAATTCCGTTTTAAACGTAAAAGTATGATAATTCTCCGGCGCGGTCAGATCCACGCCTTTTTCGATCAGTTCGTCAAGCTCCATACGCTCTACGGTCATTTCCCCGGTTACCACTTCCCCCTTTGCCAGAGTAACGGTTTCCTCAAGCGTTTCATAATTGCTGACCCGCACGGTTCCTTCGCCCGGCAGATATCCCGGCGCAAAAGCGGCAAACTCGTACATTCCTGTTTTTTCAATGATCTGTGCCTCTCCGTTTACATCGGTGCGAAGCTGTATATGATCCTGCGCGCCGTTTCCGGTTCTCACATAGACATAGGCTCCGCCAAGCGCCGTACCGTCTTCGGCAAGGACTTTAACCGTCGTCATGCCGCTGTTGTCCTGATCCATGACCTGTACCGATCCGGAGGTCGCCGCTTCATTGCCCGCTCCGTCGCGGACGGTCAGCGTCACGTTGTAGACGCCTGATTTTTCATACGTATGGACCGGTCTGACGCCCGCCGCTTTTGTCCCGTCTCCGAAATCCCACTCATAGCGGGTAATTCTGACATTATCGGAGCAAAGTGTGCCGTCAAAACCGATTTCCATTCCCGTAAAGCCAAAGACTGTTTCGGGAAGCTCCGCCACAGGCGCGATTTTATCCACATGATTCGCATAGCTGTGCTCTACGGCGCTTTCACTGTAGTTATCATAAATATCATAAGCGCGCACCATATAATAATACGTGGTATCCGTCTTGAGTTCGGTATCGGTAAAAGTATTCTGGACCGTCGCCTGGATACAGGTGTATTCGCTTTCGCCGTATGCGCGGCGATAAATTTTATAGCACCGGAAATCCTCTTCCGTGTTTTCCGTATAGTTTAGCGTAATGCAAAAGCTTCCGCTTTCCGCGGTCAGCTCCGGCGCTGCGGGAGCGGTCAGATCCAGTTCGTAACTGCGGGTCACGTAATCACTTTCGTTTCCTGCCGCGTCAACGGCTTTTGCGCGCACTTCATAAAGGATACCTTCCGAGAGTCCTTCCGTATCCCATGCCACTTCACTGTATTTTCCCCTGCCTTCGGCGCCTATCGTATCTATTTCGTGCCAATAGTCGCCGCCGTCCGCCGCCCGGTATTCCAGGCGGATTTCCCGCAGTTCGCAATTATCCGTTGCCAGCACCTTCAAAGTCTGACTGCCGCCCATCAAAGCCTGCCCCGGCGATATCCCCGTCACGACCGGAGCCGTTTTGTCGGGTTTTACCATACCGTATACCTCGTCGGAATATTCGCCCCGGTTTCCCGCCGTATCCACCGCCGCAATGCGGTAAATATAGGTCACGCCAAAGCGGACCGCGGTATCCGTATAGAAAAGCGTCCTGTCCGCCGAACCGATTTCGGTAAAGATTCCTTCTCCTTCCACAGCCCGTTCGATGGTGTAAGAGGCAATATCGTTATCGCTGACGCTGTCCCAGGCAAGCCCGACAGCTCCTTCATACCCGGTAATCCTTTCCCCGGTCACTTTTTCCGGCGGCTGCCTGTCAATCACATAGGTATTCTCAATCTGCACGTCCCCGTATAGAGAATTATGTAAACCTACTGTATCCCATGCTTCAAAACGGACCGTCACCTCTTTCCCGGATATTTCCGAAATATCCCACTCATAAGACAACTTTTCCGTCGTCTCTCCGCCGCCTGTTACAGTAGCAATTTCCGTAAAATCATTTCCGCTGACGCTGTAAGAAAATTTTCCGTAAGCCACGCCGCCGTCGTCTTTTACTTCCATGGAAAGACCGATCCTGCTGCTGAATGCGGAAGAAGCGGGTTCGATTTTGGTAATGACAGGCGCAGAAGTATCCGACTTTGTCGTAACCGTCACGGGATCGGAAGGGATTCCCATATTTCCAAGAGAATCATATCCGGTTACCCGGTACGTATGTGTGCTTTCGGGACGCAGCTCCTCGGCGCGGTATCCAAGCTGCGCCGTTACCTCCCCGATGTTTTTCCACTTATCATCGATCAGTTCTTCCACAACAAACCATCCGAAATCGTCCTCCGACACGTCCTCCCATGTCAGTTGGACCGTCGTGCTGCTTACAGAGGGCGGAAGCAGGCGGATCTTGGCGATCCCGGTATTGTCCACCTCATATCTTCGCATAAACAAATCCGTGCTCTCATTTCCGCTTCGATCCTTTGCCACGATCTTAATATAATAAGTCGTCTCCGGCATCTGCGCCGTATCCCATAAAAAGCTCCCCGCATTGTCCGCCGCGGGAACGCTTGCAAGAGGCTCCCATGCCTCCTTACCCTCCTGCCTGATAAACAGTTCAAAAGACTCCACCAGGCGATTATCCTTTCCGGTTATGAAAAGCTCCGTCTCCCGATTGACCCTGCCCGAAGCCGGGGTCACGCCCATGACCCTCGGCGCCTGGGTATCCGTATCTACCGTAACTTCCGCCGTTTCCGACATCGGACTTTTTTGTAAAAATGAATCATAGCTTCTCAGATAATAGCGGTAAGTCGTCCCGTCCTCCACTTCGCTGTCCCGGTACCAGGAAGTGTTTCTGCCGGATAATTCCGCAAGCTTTTCCCCGGTTCCCGCGTCCATATCGACACGGTAAATTTCATATCCCGCACAATCCGCGCTTTTGCTGATATTCCAACTGATGATCACGGTTCCGCCGTCATCCTTTGCCGCGACTTCCTCCGGCGGTTCGGGCGCCCTGCGGTCTATGGTATAGGACACGGTGCGTTCCGTCCTGTTGCCGTCTGAATCCGCCACCGTAAATCGGACGTCCGCATCGGTCTGCGTTCCGATTTTGGTAAGATCCCACAGACAGGACGCCGTCAGCTTATTGGATTTGCTTTCCATTCCCGCGGGTATCGATTCCTGAATGACGATCCATTGCCCTTGCGTTTCGTCATAATATTCCACGTCTACCTTATAACTGCCGCTTCTGCCGGAATCGTCCACTTCCGCCGTCAGTTTTAACGTCTTACCGCCGATGATCCCATAGTCCTCGGGCGTGACCGATACAATGGCAGGCATACAGACAACGCCGTCAACGGTTCCGCTCGCTGCGGATTCGTTGCCGGCTTCGTCGTAAGCCGTGACATAATAAGTATACAGCGTATTTACTTCCAACCCCTCGTCCCGAAATTCCGTATCGGCTCCTTCATAGACCAGCTCGCCGTCCTGTGATCCGTCGCCGCTTTTGCCGTTTTCCTCTGCCTCGTCATCCGTTCTGCGGTAGAGCCGGTACCCTGCCGTTTCAACATTGTCCGCGCTTTTCTCCCATACAAGGGCGACGGCGGAACCGGTCCGGTATTTGACGCAAAGCTCCCCGGGCGCGGCGGGCGCTTCCTCATCCTTTGGAAGCGTCACGGTCAGCACCGGCGAAACGGCGGGACTGTTTTTATCCGCATTATAAGGATAGACTTCATAGCGGTAGGTCATCCCGGGCTTTAATCCCGTATCCGTATAAGTCTTTTCCTTCGTCACGCCGATTTTTACCCCGTCCCGGCAGATCACATATCCTTGCGTTTCTCCTTTTTCATCACTTGCGTCAAAGGTAATTTTAACGGAAGTAACCGTAACCTCTTCCTCTGCAATGCTGCTTACCGGGTCGGGTATCACGCTGCCCGGCGTAATATAAACGACGCGATCCGCAATTCTTTCCGGATTCACATACATTTCATAGGCGTTTTCCACATTTGCCGTCAGTTCCAAAGTCGCGAAATGAATACAGGAGGAAGCGGATATGCTCATTTTCTGGGTAACCGCCGGTCCCGTCACATTTCTGCGCCTGAAAATGGTATAGTGGTCCCCTGAGGCGATAAAATTCCTCTGTCCGCCCTTCTGGATAAAATTGCCCAATACCTCCAGCGTTCCGTTCGTCAGATATCCCTGGTGGTCCGTATTTGTCGCATAAAGGACGTCTCCTTTGACAAGCACATAGGAAACGTCGGTCATGGCAAAAAGTCCCGTTCCCTGTACGGTCAGCCCTTCCTCTACAATGACTGTGGCGCGGTCGGTAAAGACTCTGCCGTCCGTCACGATTTCTCCTACGCGGATCACGCCGTCTCCCAGATGGAGTTCTCCGGTTACATACAGGGCGCCGCCGATCTCCAGATTCCCTTCAACTGCGCTGCTGCTATCCAAAATCACGCTGCCGCCGTAATATCCCCCTTCGATACAGGAAATATCTCCGATTACAATACTGCCTTCGCCTCCCGCCTTTTTCCCGGGATCTTTGACCGTACCCGTTATTTTTACCTCTGACGCGATTTCCACACCCTCTTCGGAACGATTGGAAATCACGCAATCCCTGATCACCATCTGCTCCTGTCCGTCTATGCGCTGTTTCTCTCCGCCCTCTAAGACGAGGCTGCCGCCAAAGACAAAACCGTTGCTTCCCGTCTGTACCAGACTGCCCGAAAGCGCAATCCTTCCCCCGGTACAATCGCCGCTCATATCCCTGCTCGATTGCAGGATACAGCCGCCTCCCACAATCAGTCTGTCGTCCTCATACCGCATCAACAGTTGTCCGCTTCCCTCTTCGTAAGAAACGCCCGCCTCGCTTTTTTTCTTTTTCTGAATCCGCAGATCGCCTTCTACGACCAGACAACCGTGATTGATCTCCAATTTACCTCCGGGCAGCATCAGATCGCCTTTTACCGTCAGCGTATGTCCGTTTAAATCCAGCGTATCGCCTACCAGCGTCAGACCGCCTTGTATGGTCGTATCCTCTTTTAACGTATAACCGTAAATACCCGTTCCGTCCCCGATTGTCAGCCTGCAGCCGTTTAAAATCAAGGTTTCCTTTTTAAACGCCTCCGCAGAGTACACGCCTTCTTCGCTGTAGTTTTGCAGTTCCAGAATACCGAAAGCCCCGTTGATATCGATTGTCTGTAAATGACCCCCGCAAAGCAACACTCTGTGTCCGCTTCCATATCCGTAGGTACTTTCATCCCGGAAATCACCGCCCACCTTTAGCGTGCCGGCGCTGAACTGATTTTTTTCGCCATCGTTTTCATAATCTCCCTGCACCGTCAGGCACGCGTTTTCATCATTCATGATAATCCCGCTATGATTATAGATGTTTCCTCCCACTTCCACGCAGGAGCCGTCAAGCGCCAGATTACCCTGCGCCGGATAGCCGCCGCAGATTGTAAGATCCCCGCCGACGCAAAGACGCGTCTTTTCGCCCGTCACGCTGACCTTTGCGCCGTTTGTCCCGTCGATCTTCATATCTTTGCCGATTACCAGATCCCTGTCAATAACCAAATCTCCGCAGTTTACAATACCGCCACGGTAGCCGCCCTCCGGCAGCTGATCAACGGATGAAATCCCTACCATTCCCTCTATCGGACATTCCTTTGCCGCCGCTGCAACCTCGATCTGCCCCGTTACGCAGGGCTCTCCCCGAAATTCCACGCCCTCGGCGCTTGTATTTGCAATTTCCAGATTGGCGATATGAGAGCCCTCCGGGGAAGTCGCAAGGCATAAGACGACCTGTTTTTCCCCGCCGCTTAACAACAGCCGGTGCGTGCCGGAAGCCGGGAAGCTGCTTTCCTTTGTCGCCCATTCGTCCGTGCTTTCCTTTTGTACAAAGTCTCCCTTTACCTCCAGCGTCCCCGCCGTCAGCCGGCTTCTGGTAGAATAATAGGGCTCGTTGTGAATGTAAGGCATCCCCCGGGAGATAAAGAAATCCCCGTTTACCAATACATAGTCCTCATCCTTTGTCATATTCAGATATCCGGTGGAAGAATCCTCACAGTTATCATCCCACATGGTCTCCGGATTTCCCAGATAATAGCCGCCTTCCACGATTAACCTGCCGCCGTTTATGTTCATTGTCGCGTCCATTTGGATCAGATCGCCCTTTACAGTCAGGGTATGCCCGTTTAAATCCATTGTTCCTGCGGTCAGCACCAGATTTCCGTCAACGACCCGGTCTTTTAAAAGAGTCTCTCCCGTTGTTCCCTCCTCGCCGAAGCTGGTCACCTTACATCCCGTATTGATCAGCCGGTTGCAAAAGAAGCATCCGTCTAAGACAATTCCATCCTCGCTGCTGTTTTTTAATACAACGGTGCCCAAATAAACGGAATTTGCAAGGGATACCGTCTGCTTTTCCTCGCCGCTTAAAATAAGCGTTCCTCCGTAATATGCCTCCGTGCGGATATCAAGATCGCCTTTTACCTCAAGAGTCCCGTAAGAGGTGTATAGTACTGTATTGCTCCAATCGCCTGCAATCCGGTAAGCTCCCGCTATCAGGGCGCTGCCGCCGTTTTTGGAAAAGGAAATGCCGGAATATCCCGAATAGTGAATCCTGCTTTCCACCGTTACGTCGCCCTTAACGTCCAAAACTCCGCCGTCCACAAAAAGATACCCTGCCGCATATATATCCTCATTGTCTGCCATCCGCACATTTCCGTCTACAACCAGCTTTGCCGCTGCCATGATCGTTAATTTATTGTACAGATACAGATCCCCGCCCAGTTCAAAATCATCATTCAGATTCATCGTCAGATTGACGGCTATATCTCCGCCGTAATAAGATCCCCATTCGCTGTCACAGCCTGTTTTGCAGACCTTTCCTTTTATCCGGCTCTCTCTGTCCGATTCACACCTGCCGTAAACCAAAGGTTCCCCGATAATCGTCACGCCTTCCTTTGAGGTGTTTGTGATTTCAAGATTCATTAAATAAATATTTCTTTTTTCTTCCTGCGTAAACTGTAAAGTCTGAGAACGGTCTCCGCTTAGCAACAGCCGGTGC
The DNA here is from genome assembly GCA_900542015.1 of uncultured Lachnospiraceae bacterium. Taxonomy (GTDB): domain Bacteria; phylum Bacillota; class Clostridia; order Lachnospirales; family Lachnospiraceae; genus UBA2882. The sequence continues at coordinate 10,605 of UQLY01000008.1, forward strand.
GTACCCGAGGTATAATAGTGTCCGTAATCGCCGCTTTCCGTCAGATATAGGTTTCCCTTCAATTCCATGCACCCGGCGCACATACTGTCCATATTTCTGCTTCTACTGCTGTCATAATAGTCTCCGCCCACATACACATAATCTGCATCCTGCTTCATTTCCAAAACAGCGTTTGTATTGCCGAACTCATAGCTGCCGTCCTCTTTTCTGATCCGGTCCTGTCTGCGATAATCGCCGTTTACAATCAGCCGCCCGCCGTTTACCGCAATCGTCCCTCTCTCCTGAAGGAGGCTTCCTTCTACGGTCATGGTATGTCCGTTTAAATCAAGGGTCCCTCCTTTAACCAGAAATTTCCGGATACGGTCTCATCCTCCGTAAGGGTATATCCCACCGCCCCGCTGTCATTTCCCATCATTATCTCACAGTTATTTTGCAAAAGCCGCGTCCAGCCGATACCGTCGCCGATCACAACGCCTCCTTCGCTGTGATTGTCAAGCTCCAGCTGTCGGATTATGGCGCCGTCAACCGCTTCCAGATGCTGCGTATCGTCTCCGGACAAAATCATTCTGTGATTGCCCGCCGTCGCAAATCCCTTACCCAGAACGGCATCCCCCTGCAATTCCAGAACGCCGTCTGTCATCGGTACCTTGTTTTGGGGGCTCCAGATAAATTCGCCCGCTACGAGCATATAGTCATCCGGTCCGTCAAGCACGAGATAACCGCCAGAATCGGAATACCCCGCCGGTTCCTGCGGAATCAGCAAATGATAATCTCCGAAAACGGAAAGTTTGCCGTCGTTTATAACCACCGCTCCGCCCGTATGAAGGAAATCTCCGCATACATCCAGCCGGAAACCGTTTAAATCCAGACATCCGTTTTCCACCGTCAGATTCTGAACGGTCAGATCCTCCGTCAAAACAAAGCTTTCTTCTACGACCAGATCTTCCGGTTCCGCCGCCTCTGACGCGGTTTCCGGGGCTGTTCCTTCCGTCCGGAGTTCATTGACTGAAACCGCCTGTTCCTGTATCTTTGTTTGCGGCGGTGCCTGCGTCTTTGCCTGCACCCTGACACTTCCCGCATCCGCAAAAGCATAAAACGGCAGCATTGTCACAATCAAAACTCCCGCAACTCCTCTGTAAAATCTGTCTCTTTTTAACTTCTTTTGTATCTTTTTCATTCTGTTGTCCCCGCACTCTGAATCAATTCTTTTGTTCGCTAATCCTGTTTTTCCGTTTCCTGCTCCGGCGCCCGGCTTTTCCTTAAGCCCTTTCGTTTCGCGCGTTTCCTGCAATACAGGAAAACCGCCGCTATACCGCCTGCCGTCAGCGCCGCCAATACCCACCGGCGCGCGGAAGAATTTTCTTTACTATCTTCGTCGTCTGTACCGCTTATATCCGCTTCCTGACCCGTGCTTTCCATAGGAGCGCCCGCCCCGTCTTTTTCAAAAGCGGCTGCGTCCCCGGATTCCGCCCGGTTTCCCGCAGGCGCATCCTCTGTGGGGCTTCCTGCCGGAAAATCCTCCTCCGGCGGCACTTCGTCTGTCTGTCCGCTGTCGGACTGCACTCCGTCGGCATGCCCGCCGTCAGACGGCGCTCCATTTGCCTGTCCGCCGCCAGGTTGCTCTTTTGTCTGTCCTTCATCTGCCGTTTCCTCCTCAAACGGCTTTTCTCCCTGCGCCGTGCCGGTTGTCCCCGTCATATTCCCATTGGAATCATAAGTATAAGTCACGCTTTTGCCGTCTTCATAAACGACTCCCGTCACTCTTCCCAAACTGTCATATTCGTAGACAGCGCCATAAACAAAATGATTTTGTATCAGGAAAAAAAGTCCCGCCGCAACGAACGCGGTCATGGATATCAGATTCTTTTTGATGTGTCCCCTGCTCATAAGTACCCCCTCGAAACAATTGATAAAATCCATTATACTTGCGCCCCAGACAAAAGAAAAGCAAAAACGCACGAACGGCTGGTTTTCCGTATCGAACGTCATAAAACGCCGTCATCGGGCAAAAAATCACAAATAAAAAAGGAGCTGCCGCATTTATGGTTTTGTATTGATCACGGAAACACGCTTTGATCAATACAAAACTATAAATGCGGCAGCCCCTTCTTAAATCATTTTATGCCTTATACCTTTGAAAACCATAGTAGGTAAAAGGAACCGTCAGTGCCGTCAATGGAATATACAACAGAGGAAGCACCGTAAAGGGCGTATAAATCCGGCTTCCGATCTGATACAATGTATAACTGCTCAAAAAATCATAGCTCATAATTGTTCCGTGAGGGCAAAGCGAAAAGAAGATCTGCCAGAAGGGCTGCGTAACCGACTGCCCCGCAATCGCCGGTACCATAAGGATCAAAAACGACAGAATAATCGTTCCAAACGCCGTTTTTAATTTGGAAGACAAAAGCATAGTCAGACCGCTCATAGCCATACAGCCCAGATATCCCATCAGTAAAGTCAGAATCCAAGCCTGCTCCTGGGTAAGGGAATACAGCGACTTCCAAAGTTCCAATTGTATCATGGCGTCCTCTCCCGACGTCCCGTAGGCGAGCAATACGGCGGCATCGCCAATCAGAAGGAAGCCCCAGTAAAGGATTGTGGCAAGCATAAAACCTGCGGCAATCTTCATTTTGTTACCCGTTCTCTTTCCCAGACGGGTTGACAGATAGATGGCGTCAGCGCCCGTCTGGCATTCTACGGCAAAGTCCGAAGCAAGAACGACGCAGATCACAACGACGCTTGCCAAAAGCAACGACACATTCATCTCCTTTACCTTTTCCCATCCCCCTGCATATTCGTATTCATACGGCTGCTTCAGATTGAGCGCATGTTCTCTGATATACTCCCGTTTTTCCCCGCTAAATTGCGCCTGCACCTCTTCCCGGCTCAGCCATTCGTCATAAATCAGTTCCCGCCTGTGATAAAAGTCGTCCGCATCTGCAGGCGTCAGCCGGTTAATGGAAAAATAATCAAAATCCGAAAAACTGTCCCGGTAGGTATCATTGATCAAATCCCGCAAGTCGGAATAGCCCTGCTGTCTGGAATATCCCCTGTCATCCAGCCAGCCGTCCTGTGTCATATACTCCGGGTTCTGATACAGTTCATTATTTAAAGTGATTACCTTTGCCACGACCTCCTCCGTCACGTAACCGCTCCATTCTTTCTTTACCTCCCGCAGCTTTGCAATGGCAGGTATTCCGTTTATTTTTTCCCCATCCTCCCGGATGTAATAAGCGCTGTGAATATAGCCGATACACAAACCGACCGTCAGCAAAACCAATAAGCCGATCGCAGCGACGGAAGTTTTGCCGCGAATCATTTTCTTCATCTCATATTTTAAGATCGTCATCCCTGTGCGCCCTCCTCTCCGAAATAGTACAGATAAGCGTCTTCCAAAGACGGCGTCGTCGTTTTCGCATTAACCGCGGGTGCATCCTCCGCAATCAGCCTCATCATAACGCCTCCCTGCTCCGCCCTCCGGCTGCAAACGATATACCTTTCTTCCGCTTTCTCCGCTTCCTCCTGCGTCATCAGACACTTCCAGACTTTTCCGTGAATCTCCCGGGTCAGATCCTCCACCGTACCGGAAGTCCTGATTTTCCCGTCCTTCATAATCAGTATATTCCCGGCAATATTTTCCACGTCCGATACAATATGCGTCGACAGCAGGACAATCCTGTTTTCCGCCATTTCGCTGATCAGATTGCGAAACCGGATTCTTTCCTTCGGGTCCAGCCCCGCCGTCGGTTCGTCCAGTATCAGCACCTCCGGATCATTTAACATTGCCTGGGCGATTCCCAGCCGCCGTTTCATACCGCCCGAAAATGTCCTGATTTTTCTGTTTCTGACCTTTTCCAAAGCTACGGTTGCAAGCAGTTCCCTGGTTTTTGCCCTGGCGTAATTTTTTTTCATTCCCTTTAACGCCGCAATGTAGAGAAGATATTCTTCCGCCGTAAACTGCGGATAATAACCAAATTCCTGCGGCAGGTATCCCAGCACGCTCCGGTACTTTTCCTCTTCCTTGCACACAGGTGTTCCGTTATAGATAATTTCTCCCCGGGTCGGCGCAAGCAGCGTACAGATCATCCGCATCAACGTCGTTTTACCCGCTCCGTTTGCTCCCAGCAATCCGTAGACTCCCTGCTCCAGCTTCAGACTTACGTCCTCTACTGCATAAAAGTCTCCGAATTTTTTACTAACCTGCTTCATTTCCAGCATAATCCACCTCCAAAATATGACCTGTATTGTCCATAATTTTCTTCATCGCAAATCCGATAAAAATGCAGGAAACGCCGATTAAAACAATCCATAAAAACGTTTGTACCTTTTCGTAGATTTTCATATATCTCGCGCTCCAGAACATAACCGCCATCCATACCGCTCCCGCTGTCTCCGATAAATATTCCGTCCCGCTCTTTTGCACTGTCATAACGGTCAGGCAGACAAGCAGAGTAGAATTGTAAGGCACCAGAAAACGGATGACCAACTGTAACAAAGAAAAGTCCAGCCAATGACTCCCCATCAAAATCCAGACCGTCGCCATACACAGATCATACATGCCAAGCAGAAGAAACCGCGCCAGATAAGCCTTTTTTAATCCGAACCTGGTACACAGCTCCACATCCGTAGCATGAAATCTGATATTTTTATAAAACTCCGGCATTGAAGATAACACCAGCACCGGCGTCGCAACCGAAAGCATCTGATCCGTATGCTCCGCCCCGTTTACGGAAAAAAGAAACATGACGCAAACCATACACAAAAAGATTACCCCCTTGATCAGCCAGGTCTGCAAAGAGATAAAACGCATCTGCCCGAATACAAACTCTGCTCCGCCCGCTTCCTGCCTCTTTTGATTTTCCATGACAATCTTTTTAGATAGTGCAATGGTCTCTTCCAACTTCTGCGGTTTCATCATAAAAAGTCCTCCTTTCTCAGCACCGTTTTCAGGTTTTCCTTCGCCTCCTTCAGCCGATATTTGATATTCGACTGGCTCTGCCCCAGAATTTCGGCAATTTCCCTGATTTTTAACTCCTGAAAGTAATACAGCAAAACGACTTCCTTCTGTTCCTTCGGAAGTTTCTCCAAAGCGTCCTCTATACTGACCGCCTCCGCCAGCTCGTTACCGAAACGCGAGGCTTTTTCATCCTGCAGCCCTTTTTCGCATTCCTCCGGCGAAACGGAACGCGGCATTTTTTCCTGCTGTTCGTAATAGTTTTTGCACAAATTTCCAGCTATGACATACAATAAATTTTTTGCCCTGCCCCGATGCTCGTACCGGTCAAGAGCCTTAAAGAAATTCAAAAAAGTCTGCTGGGTCAGGTCTTCCGCCTGCATATAATCCCGAAGCTTTCTATAACAATAATTCAAAATCGCTTCATAATATTTTCTGACAAACTTTTCCACAGCCTCTTCCCTGCCGTTTTTAATCTGCAGCATCAGAAAGAAATCCTCGTCCACCGTATTACCTCCTCTCCTTTGTATTTTTTGGCGCTTCCTGCGCGCCCGGTCGAAAGCTTTCTAATCAGTATAACAGGCGACCGCATCAAAAAGTCAGGCGAACCGGAAGAAAATTCAATTTTGCCCCGCAGGTATTGGTGGAATCGGGCAAAATATATTATAATAATAGCAACAAAAAGCCTGCAAAGGAGGAAACAACGCTATGAAATTTGATTGGAAAGAAGACGGAAAAAGAATCCTGATCATTTGCCTTGCCTCTGTGGTCATGGCTGTCAATATTAAATCCTTTGTGCATACGGGCGGACTTTATCCCGGCGGCGCAACGGGACTTGCCCTGCTGATCCAGCGGATCGCCGAGCTGTTCTTTCATATTTCCGTCCCCTATACGCTCATCAATCTTGCTTTAAACGCGGTCCCGGTTTATATCGGTTTTAAACATATCGGCAAAAAATTCACCCTGTATTCCTGTCTGATGATTGTCTTAACCAGCGTGCTGACCGACCTGATCCCCGGCTATGTGATCACCTATGATATTTTACTGATCAGCATATTCGGCGGCATCATCAACGGCTGTGTGATCAGTCTCTGCCTTGCCATGAACGCCACAACGGGCGGCACGGACTTTATCGCCATCTTTTTATCCGAAAAAAAGGGCATTGATTCCTGGAACGTCGTACTCGGCTTCAACGTCATCATCCTCGGCGCCGCAGGTATCTTATTCGGCTGGAACAAAGCGCTTTACTCCATTATTTTCCAGTACGCTTCCACCCAGGTGCTTCACGCGCTTTACAAAAAATACCAGCAGCAAACCTTATTTGTGGTTACAAACCGTGCCAAAGAAGTCTACCGCGCCATCGCAGATATCAGCAACCACGGCGCTACTATCATAGAAGGCGAAGGCTCTTACGAACACCATGAACGCAAGATCGTCTATTCCGTCGTTTCCCGCGCCGAAAGCAAACCGATCATCCGCGCCGTTAAACAGGCTGATCCCCACGCCTTTATCAATGTCATGAAAACCGAACAGATTTCCGGCAGATTTTATCAAAAGCCGAATGAATAATTGAGAATTGTGCATACTGAATCTTAGAAAGGATGGTATGTAAAATGTCCAATCAGAAAAAAGAAAAGAATGTGTATGACGACGGAAATATTCCCGGCGTTGATCTGCCAAAGACAGAAAACAAAAAAGAAAGTTCTTCCGGTATTGTAGAACCTTTGCCGGAATCAACACGACCCAGAAAAGACGGACCGGGCGGAGAATAAATTTCTCCCCCGGTTTCATGATCCTTCCTGCACTCCTTCGTTCCAATACAGATCCACATACTCCTTTGCCTGTTCCGGTCCGACCTGCATTTTCACGACAATTTTTTCCCTTGTATCCTCTTTTGAAGCGCCAAACTCTTTACATGTCTCTATCAGCGCTTTCATACCGGCTATGATTCCCTTTTCAATCCCTTTTTCCCATGTAACTCCCTTCCGGCTTTGTGAAACAGCTTCTGTTTCCTTCAGCCAATTTTAATTTGTGTTTTGTGAAATATGGCTGAAACGCCGAAACCGGATTTACCGGTATATCGTCCCGAGCGGGACTGGGATTTTCACAAAAGGCTGCACTGATAAATGCAACAACCCTTTCTTTTTTCATTATAGAAATCCTCTTTGATTTTGTCAACCGTATTTAAATAATATTTTTATCTTTTTCCGTTTATGATTATTCTGTATAAAATCTGCGGATTTTACCGGAAATTGTGTTATAATGTTTTCATACTCAAAAAAGAATAAGGAGATTGGCGAAATGAGAGAATTTATAATTTCCACCGAAAGCAACTGCGATCTTCCCGCGGATTACGTAACAGAAAATAATATCTGCGTAATTCCGCATTATTATACGGTTGATGAGGAGGTTTACGGCGACGGCAGGGAATTATCCTGCAAAGAATTTTATGACGAAATGCGGAATTTGAAAAAAGTCGGAACCATGGCGAGCAATCCCGCTGTTATAGAAGAAAAATTTACGACCTACGCCAAAGAAGGCAAAGACATCTTACATATCAGTTTTTCTTCCGCACTGAGCGGCGGCTGCGGCAATATTCAAATGGCAGCGAAACAAATCATGGAAGAATATCCCGATATGCACATCATCGTCGTTGATACCCTTGCGGCGTCTTTAGGCGAAGCGCTGATGATCATGAAGGCTCTGGAACTGAAAAAAGCAGGCAAAAGTCTGGAAGAAACCGCTCAGAGCATTGAAGAACTGGTTCCCCACATCTGCACCTTATTTACCGTAGACGACTTAAATTATCTCTACCGGGGCGGACGTTTATCCAAGACAACCGCGGTCGTCGGAACGCTTGTCAATATCAAACCTATCCTTCGTATTGATGAAGAAGGCAGGCTGGTGGCGCTTTCCAAGACCCGGGGACGCAACAAATCCCTGCAGCTTATGACAAATATGATGGAAGAACATCTGGGAAGTTTCCGCGACCGGCAGATTACCATCGGCATCATCCACGGTGACTGTGAAGAGGACGCTTTGAATTTAAAAAAGATGATAGAAGAAAAATACGGTTATCATGATTTTTATATTCAGCCCATCGGTCCCAGCATCGGAGCTCATTCCGGTCCGGGCACGGTAGGTCTGATCTTCCTCGGCGATCATCGTTAAATACCGGCGGCTGCGCGCAAATCAATTTGGATTCGCGCGCAGCCGCCGCTCTTTTATCTTTTCAGCACCCCTTTTATGATATTTTCAAGCGCTGCATAAAACACTCCCGCGACGGGCCAGATGATCCATGATTTATGCCATACCCGCTGATCAAAATAAAAATTGACGCCCAGATAAATTGCAACAATGATACACCAGTAGGCTCCCGAGAAAAAAGAAATCTTCTGGTTGAATTTTTTATTCTCTTCCGTATAATCTCCCTCCTGCAGCAGCTTTTCATAACTGCCGTGAATCATACCGGACCATACAAAGAAATATACGCCGCAGGCAATCAGAAACAGTAATATTCCCACACAATAGACATACACCATATCCTCTGCATCTGCCGCCGCAGCAAGCAGCATCGGTATTACCCCCACGATACACAAGGCAACGCCCGTTGCAATGCTTTTTCTAAAAGTTGTTTCAAATGCTTCCTTTCTCTTTTCTACCGCTTCCCGTACTCCATACCCGATGGAAATCATTTCTTTTTCCAGATATTCGTATTGAGACAACTGCATACCGTTTAAAATAACAACCGTTGTTGCAATCGCCACCATCACCAATAAAACGGCAGTTCCCAAGCCTCCCGCCATATTTTCCGTCACGGATACTACCTTGTATTCCGACATCCCGCCCAATACGATCAGACAGATGGGCGATATCACATAAGAGGCAATCGCCAAAGCCATTCTTTTTGCGGTTTCTGCTGTTTTATCCATAAAAGCCGTCGCCTCTTCCATAGATACGCTTCGCGCCGGTTCCTCCGATATGTCCGCATTGCCGCCTTCGTCGCCTCCTGCAAAATCCGAGTCCTCTTCCGTATCTTCTTTTAATAAATAATCCGTACTGACCGCAAAGATATTGCTGATCTTAATAATTTTATCCAAATCCGGCACGGACTGCCCGCTTTCCCATTTGCTGACGGATTGTCTGGAAATATCCATTCTATCCGCGAGTTCCTCCTGGGACCATCCCTTTTGTTTCCTGAGTAGTGTTATTTTTTCCGCTAAAGTCATTCTCTATCTTCCCTTTCTCATATTCCTTTGCATATTTTATTTTTTTAGCATTCAAACGATATCGTTGCAAAAATCATAGCAAGAATCCCGGTTGACAACCAGCAAGTGCCCTAGGAAATTCGTCAACTGACAGTTGCATTTTCTCGTTTTTCTTATATGTCTATTATATATCACATGTTATGATTGATCTGTAAGATAAATAATGATATCATAAAAAGCGGGGAAAATAAATAGTCTGGATAGTCATAATAAGCATCGGAACAATCTATGGATTCAAATCTTACTCCAATAGGATGCTATCAAGCTGCCTTTAATTCTTATCTTCCCTACAATCTGCCATCCATGTGCATTTATCAATCTACAGGTTTAGAAAAGCATATTTTGAAAAGGCATCCGGAATGTATAAAGTACATCCGTAAAATTCCATCTATTATATCTCATCCCGATTACATCGGCATCAACCCTAATGAACCTATGACCAGCTTTGAACTGGTAAAAATTTTTCCCGATAATATTCAAATCGGAATCAAGCTGGATACTAAAAAAAATTACCTATATGTCGCAACGCTGCACAGTATAACAGCCGCAAAGCTAGAACGGAATGTATCCAGCGGAAGATTAAAAAAATTTGACAATTAAATTTGCATCCTTTATACTAACGATACATAAAATAAGAATCAATTGGATTGTAAAGGTCGGAAAGGCTCCCGACACACTCGAAAGAGTACCTGAGATGATGGATACGCCGCCCATCTTGCATTCTGATGATTAACCGAGTAGGAGCGTCCCTCCTACTCGATTTGTATACGCAAGCCATTTCTAACATTATTCATCCAAAAACCTCAACTGCCCCTCTTTCAAAGATTTTACCGTTCTTTTGACAATCCTGTCGCCATCTTCTACTTTTCCGCAAAGAAGCGGCGACGTCGAATCATATTGACTGTAGTTACTCTCTATGATCTTTGGACTGCCGTTTGCGTAACAATATTTACAGCCGTTTAAACAGGTATTATAGGCACCGATGTCGATGCTTTCCATGCACCCGCATTCCTTACGCTGGTTTTGATCCTTGGTCCCCATAACCCGGCATCCGATCAGGGATTCGATCAATTTAGGATCAATGCAGCGGTTATGACGGATGCCATATTGCTCTAAATCCATCGCCTCGGCACAGCTTCCGATCTCCATTCCGTTATCCGCCGCAATTTTGCCAAGTTTCCGTGCAAAGTCCGCCAGCGTTTCCGCTTCCGGCTCATAGGCATGCAGCGCTTCCAAACTCCTTTTATTTTTCGCATAGGTATCCACAAAGCTGATCACGCAACGTTCGGTATACCCGTTTAAGGCATTTGCGATCTGTCCGAAAGCATTCAAATGATATTCCGGCGTATACCGGTCCGTAAAAATAATCGGATCATATCTGAGAATCACTCTGTTTTTACCGATTTTCTCCGAAAGTTCCTTAAAAACAGGAAGCATTTCTTTCTTTTTGTGGGGCACGTTATATTCCATGTCCCTGCCGTATCCCGTCAACGTAAACTGAAAATAATACGGATATTCCTTTAACTCATCCAGCCGGTCAAGCATAGGCTTTGGATTTTTCGTCCAAAATACAATGCAGTCCACCGCCTCCGGCGAAAGGCTGATCTCACTGATCCGGTGTGCGTTCATGGGATTTCTCACATATACGAATCCCTCTTTTATCCGATTGAAAAACCAGTCCGAATAGTAATTCGGCACATCCGTCCTCCGGCTTACGCTGAGTATCATCTTTGAATCACCTCCAAAAATCTCTCGTCCTCTTTCATAAACGCCATCGTCTCATCGTTCTTAAGACAGGCGATCAGAGTTTTTTTCATTTTTTCCAAAGACGCCGTTTCCTGCTGTTTCGCCGCCATTTTTTGCGCCTTATCCATATCCTGCTCTTCCATGGCAAGCATAAAAATATTATGGAAAACCAGACTCAGGATCTGATAACCCGAAAACAGCAATTCTTCATAGGCACGATACGCCTCGTTTCGTTTTCCGGTCTTTTCGTATATTTGAGCCTGCCATATTTTCCGTTCCGGGTCCTGCTCTGCATAATAAGCCAAATATTTCTGCGCCTTTTCATATTCATCTTTTCTCATACAATATGCGGTCAGCAAAGCCGCCGCGCATCTTTTGACCTTTTGATCTTCGCTCTCCAACACGCGCTCATAGCAGTCCAAAATAAATTCATCGTATTTTTCGGATTGCGGCACGTCATTTACCAGACGCTGCGCGTCCACAAGCCCCGCCAAACTCCAAATCAGCATTTTACAGTCGGGGTAGGTCTCTATTTTTCCCCTGATCCATAAAAATGCTTCCTCATAGGTCCGCTCCGAAAACAGGCGGGTTGCCTCCTGCACTATTTCCCGTATCTCCTCATCCGAAGGCTCTTCCTCATAGCATAACAGCGTATCCAGCGAGATATGCAAAAGGCGCGCCAGCGGCGCAAGCATCATAATATCCGGGCACGAATTTCCGTTTTCCCACTTATTGACGGCGGGAGCCGTAACGCCCAGCCGGTTCGCCATCTCCTCCTGTGTCAGGTTTTGCTCTTTTCTGTATTTTCGTATTACCTGTCCTATCTGCATAAAAAAATCTCCTTTATCCTAATATGGATCAGCTGATATCCGATTCCATCATAGCAAATAAGGAGATCTCTTACAAATGAATACCTATTAACTAACCGGAAATAAAATTAACCGCCGGGAATATTCCGTTTCATTCACGGTCTTTTGCCCGGCGCCGCCGGATTCCGTTCTAATTTTCGTTCATTTTCGCCAGCTTTGCAGCCTGGTCCGCCGCGATCAGCGCATCCAGAATTTCCTGAATGTCCCCGTCCATAATTTTATCCAGCTTATAGAGCGTTAAGTTGATCCTGTGATCCGTCACGCGCCCCTGGGGAAAGTTGTAGGTACGGATCTTTTCGGAACGGTCCCCGGTGCCGATCTGACTGCGGCGAAGCTCCGCTTCCGCATCGTGCGCCTTCTGACATTCGATATCATAAAGCTTTGCACGAAGCAGGTTAAACGCCTTGGTCTTATTTTGCAGCTGGGATTTCTCCGTCTGGGAATATACCACGATCCCGGTGGGGAAGTGGGTCAAACGAACCGCGGAGTCCGTGGTATTTACGCACTGTCCTCCGTTTCCCGACGCACGCATGACGTCAATACGGATATCTTTTTCATCGATCTCCACTTCGATATCCTCCGCCTCGGGCATAACCGCCACGGAAATCGTGGAAGTATGGATACGTCCGCCGGATTCCGTCTCGGGCACGCGCTGTACCCGGTGTACGCCGCTTTCATATTTCAATACGGAATAAGCGCCCTGTCCGGTTACGGTAAAGGTCACGTTTTTCATACCGCCGATCCCGATTTCCTCGCACTCGGCAAGCTCTACCTTCCAATGCCTGCTCTCCGCATAATGCACGTACATACGGTAGATTTCAGCCGCAAACAAAGCCGCCTCGTCTCCGCCCGCGCCGGCGCGGATTTCCACGATGACGTTTCTCTCATCGTTGGGGTCTTTTGGAAGCAGCAGCACCTTTAATTTCTGCTCCAGCTCATCGATGGCTTTTTTTGCGTCGTTTAATTCTTCCTTTAACATTTCGCGCATATCTTCATCGGATTCCTCCTCCAGCATGGCAAGAGAATCCTCCGCGTCCTGATTGCGCTTTTTATATTCCCGATACGCCTCGACAATCGGCGCAAGGTCGCTTTGTTCCTTCATCAGCGCGCGAAATCTCTGAGGATCATTCGCCACGCCCGGCTCATTTAAAAGCCCCATCAATTCTTCATATCTTCCTATGAGATCTTCCAGTTTGTCAAACATTTCCATCCTCCAAAAAGGTTCCGAATACTACCCGATCCAGTCCCGCATAATCCTTCTTTACTTCACAATCCACAAATCCCGCGTCAGCCATCAGCCTTACGACCGCCTCCGCCTGATCATATCCGATTTCAAAAAACAACATGCCGCCCCGCGTCAGATACTTCCCGGCACAAGCAATAATCCTGCGGTAAAAAGATAAACCGTCCTCTCCGCCGTCCAAAGCCGCCATCGGCTCATGCACCGCCACCTCCGGCTCCAAAGTCGGGATCACATCCGTCGCAATGTAAGGGGGATTACTGACAATAATGTCAATTTTTTCATCCGTTTCCGGCTGATTAAGCGCTTCAAACAAATCTCCCTGTACAAAATGCACCTCGTCCCGAACAAAAGCGGCGTCGCCCATCCGGACCGACATTCCCTTCACCGCCAGGATATGTTCCGCGTTTTGCGCCGCAACCTGCAGCGCCGCTCCGGATAAATCCGTTCCCACGCCCGCGCAATGGTTGGAATACTGCAAAAGGCTGATCAGGATGCAGCCCGAACCGGTACACAGATCCAGAATACGCATCCCGTCATGGACATGGGGCATAACCTCTTCCACCAGAATTTCCGTATCCTGCCGCGGGATCAACACATCCTTGTTTACATAAAATTCCAATCCCATAAAGTCCTGACTGCCGGTAATATGCTGCAACGGTATGCGTTTTGCCCGTTTTTCTATCAAGTTGACATAATTTTCTTCCTGTGCTTCCGTCACGACAAGCTCCGGATGCGCTAACAGCGTATTCCGGTCCGTACCGCATACGGCTTCCAACAACAGCCTTGCGTCCGTCTTCGCCTCCGCAACTTTCGCTTCTTCCAGGCGCTTTATTCCCTTCAGATACACTTCCCGGTAATTCATGCTTCCTCTTCCAGTTCCTTAGAAATCTTCTCCGCTTCCTTCATGACCTGCGCCACATCGTCTACATCATAGCCAAAATTATCTTTAAAATACTGTTTCCAGTCGAAAACCGCCTCCACGGACGCAATTGCCACCTCTATCATATCGTCGTCGGGTTCTTTCGTCGTCAGCCTCTGCAAAAGCATCCCCGGCGCCGAGAGGATACGCACCAGAATATTTTCGCTCTTTCCCGCGAGCCTGATAATCTCATATGCAATGCCCGCAATGACGGGAATCAGCAAAATCCTCAATACAACGCGCCATACCGGGCTTTCCACACGGATAAAGAAAAACAAAACCGCGCTGACAAATACGACAAAAAGCAAAAAGCTGGTGCCGCATCTTCTGTGCTGTCTGGAGGATTTTCTTACGTTTTCCACATTTAATTCCCTGCCGCGCTCAATACAGTTGATACATTTATGCTCCGCGCCGTGGTACATATAAACCCTGCGGATATCCTTCATCAGGGAAATCGCTACGACATAAATCAGAAAAATCAGTATCCGGATCAACGCTTCCAGCAAAGCGAGCAAAGAATCGTTTCTCACATAGACCTTCAGCAGATCCGCAAGGAAATAAGGCAATACCATAAACAGAGCGATTGCTACGATCATGGACAAGGCGACGGTCAAAAAGCTGAATACCGCTTCACTGTTGCCGTCGGACACTTTATTGACCGCTTTATCCGCCTTTGTTTCTTCCTTTTCTTCATCTTCATAAAAGGACGCCGAGTAATTCAGGCACCTTGTTCCAAGCACCAGCGAGTCATAAAAATTGAAAACGCCGCGGACAAAGGGCAGGTTAAAAAATTTGTTGTTCCCTGCGCTTGCTTTGTATTCATCCAACTTGACTTCAATCTTTCCGTCGGGTTTTCTGACTGCAACCGCATATTTTTCTTTATTTTTCATCATCACGCCTTCCAGAACCGCCTGTCCGCCGATCCCGCAATAGCGCTTTGTTGTCTTTTCCGCCATAGACGACCTCCGAATATAAAACAAGGTTGAGATATGAAATCTCAACCTTTTTCATCAAATCATTATTGAACGCCGTATTTCTTATTGAACTTATCAATACGTCCACGAGCCTGCGCTGCTTTCTGCTGACCTGTGTAGAACGAATGGCATTTGGAACAGATTTCAACGTGGATATCTTCTTTTGTTGAACCGGTTACGAATGTGTTGCCACAGTTACAGGTTACAGTCGCCTGATAATAATTAGGATGGATTCCTTCTTTCATGATTTTCACCTCTCTATATTAAATATCAATCTTATTTTTCACAAACAGCTTAATTAGCATAGCATAATTTTTATGCTCATGCAACTGTTTTTTTAGAAAAACTTGATTTTTTGTACCATATCCACAAATTCCCTGTTGGTTCTGGTACGAACGAACATATCGAGGATCTTTTCAACCGCTTCCTCCGGTTTCAGACCGTTCAGCGCTTTTCGCATAATGTTAATCGCCTGAAGCTCCTCTTCACTTAATAAGAGGTCTTCTCTCCTGGTGCCGGATTTGGGAATATCGATTGCCGGGAATACGCGCTTCTCGGAAAGCTTTCTGTCAAGCACCATTTCCATGTTGCCGGTTCCCTTAAACTCTTCATAAACCACATCGTCCATCTTGCTGCCCGTTTCCACCAAAGCCGTCGCGAGGATCGTCAGGCTGCCGCCCTCTCTCATATTTCTCGCCGCGCCGAAAAACCGCTTGGGCATATGGAGCGCCGCGGGGTCCAGACCGCCGGATAAAGTCCTGCCGCTGGGCGGTACCGTTAAGTTGTAAGCCCTTGTCAGACGGGTAATGCTGTCAAGCAGGATCATAACGTCCTTTTTATGCTCCACCAGGCGCTTCGCGCGCTCGATAACCATTTCCGATACTCTCTTATGATGCTCGGGAAGCTCATCAAAGGTGGAATAAATGACTTCTACGTTCGGTCCCTCGATCGCTTCTCTGATATCGGTTACCTCTTCAGGTCTTTCATCGATCAGAAGAATAATCAGGTGCATGTCCGGATTATTTTTCTTAATGGATTTTGCAACCTCTTTTAATAAGGTAGTCTTACCTGCCTTGGGCGGAGATACGATCATACCGCGCTGTCCCTTTCCCACAGGGCTCATCAGATCCATAATCCGCATTGCCACGCTTGCGCCCGGCGTCTCAAGTTTTAATCTTTCATCAGGAAAAATAGGCGTCATATCTTCAAAATTGTATCGTTTCGCCGCCTCAGAAGGATGATAGCCGTTAATTTTCTTTACATATAATAATGCGGAAAATTTTTCGTTCTGCGTCTTGACCCTCGTATTTCCCTCAATGATATCTCCGGTCTTTAAATTAAATTTGCGGATCTGGCTCGGCGCCACATAAACATCGTTTTCGCCGGGCAGATAATTCGCGCTGCGGATAAAGCCAAAACCGTCCGGCATAACCTCCAAAATTCCCTTTGCCGTTTCTCCGCTGTCCAAATTGTCGCTCAGCTTCTCGGGGCTGATCTTGCTTCTTTCATCCTCTTCAAGCATCGCTTCCACCACTTCGGATTTTTTCATGGCAGAAACACCTTTGATTCCTCTTGCCTTTGCGATTTCCTTTAAATCGGTCAAAGCCAGTGATTCATACTTTTCTCTCATCATAACTCTCCTTAAATGCTATTCATCAATCATTCTTTATCATAAATGTCCTTTGGGAATTCACTTTTAGAATATTCAGTGCATGACTTGTTTGAATAAGTATACAACAAGTTTTTGTTTTCGTAAAGATTTTTCCTTCATCTTTTTGTCTCCTGCCGCCTCTTTTTATTTCTTCTTTTTATTTCTTCTTTTTGTTTCTTCCGCAACCTGCCGCCTCTTTTGCGAGTGTTATAAACAACATGACAACAAACAATATTTCACGATATGGAGGAATGATTTATGAAAATGAAAAAACTTGGCGCGATCCTTCTGACGGCGGCTTTATCCCTTGGCATACTGACCGGCTGCACCTCGGTTTCCGCCGTTACCGACAACAGCGTATACGACGTGGACGTCAAAAAAGACATGGTTCCCTGCTATCTGAACAATACAACCATGTATCTTTATGAGGACATTCTGACTGCAAAGGACGTCAGAGGATTCGGAGACTCTTATACGCTCGAATTGTTCGACGGAGATTCCTTTGTCCTTTTGTGCAATCTGTATAAAACAGCACTGTCCGATACAGAGGCGAAAACGGCGCACAACTGTCTGAACGATTACTTTGCAAAGACGGCGGTCGGACTCGACCTGAGCAAGATATCGGGCAACTATATGATATTTGAGGATACCAGCCCGGTCAGCGGAAAGAAAACCGATTTTTATAAAATTGTGTTTGACGGCGTAAAGATTACCGTCGATCAAACCGACCTGGAAGGGTCCGTCGCCCTGTTATCCTATGACGATATCTGCGTTGCCTGTATCATCGGCTCCACAGACAAAGGTTTCTCGGAATCCGAGATTTCCAACATGATGAAATCCGTAGCCTTCTATGAGAGCCCGGAATTTTCCACCGGAACAGACGCCAAACCATCCTATGAAGTGCCGGACGGGCTGAATATCGCCGCATCCGAACCTGACAATGAGGAAGTCCCCAAGGAAGAAACCGCTGATAAAGAAGCCCCTGACGCGCCCGACGTACAAGACGAGGACGATGATTTTGATATCGGCGACGATTTCGGTACGGACGATGATCTCGACCTGAACAGCTTTACCGCCACGGCAACCAAGGTATCCGCGGAGGATATCGGGACAACCTCTATTACCGTCAATAAAACTGTGATTTCTCTTCCATGCACCTTTCAGGAGCTGTCGGACCTCGGATGGATTCCGGATACTTACGGCGATTATGAAGTAGAGGAAGACAGTCTTGAAGTGGTTGATTTTACCTTGGACGACGGCAGCATAGTCTCCGTATGCTTTGCCAATAATGAAGGCAAACCTCTGCCGCTGTCTTCCTGCCCCGCGGAAAGCTTCATTGTTGACCGGTCTTCCGTAAGCAGGGCTGCGACTGTGATTGTGGGCAACAGCATCATACTCGGCGAAACAACGGCAAAAGATATTATATTGGCTGCCGGCGAGCCTGATTATACATACGGCGACCTCGATTACGCTTCCATTTCCTATAATAAGGGAACCGACGATGATTACCGGAGTATTTCCTTCGATTTTGAAAACCAGATTCTGACCTCCGTCAACATTTATTACTCGGTTCATTAAGGGCTCCGGGCTTGCAAAATAAAACCGTTTCCTTTATGATTATAAATAGTGTAATTCCACACATATTGATAAAGAAAAGAGGAACCGATTATGACAGTAAATGAAAAGGCATTACAGCTTCACAAGGAATGGAACGGGAAATTGGAAACCGTATCCAAAACGCCCGTAAAATCAAGAGAAGATTTATCAATCGCTTATACGCCGGGCGTTGCGGAGCCCTGCAAGGTCATTGCAAAAGATCCGGAAGCCGCTTATACATACACGATGAAAGCAAATACCGTAGCCGTCGTATCCGACGGAAGCGCAGTTTTGGGACTCGGCAATATCGGTCCGTTAGCCGCAATGCCGGTTATGGAAGGAAAAGCCGTTTTATTCAAAGAATTCGGCGGCGTCAACGCTGTTCCGATTTGTCTGGATACCCAGGATACGGAAGAAATCATCAAGACCGTTACCTATCTGGCTCCCGCTTTCGGCGGCATCAATCTGGAGGACATCAGCGCGCCCCGCTGTTTTGAAATCGAAGAAAGATTAAAGGCTTCCTTAAATATTCCCGTATTCCACGACGACCAGCACGGAACGGCAATCGTCGTTTTGGCGGGCATTATCAACGGTCTAAAAGTAGTCGGGAAACGGAAAGAGGACTGCAAAGTTGTCGTAAACGGCGCAGGCAGCGCGGGCATAGCCATAACGAAGCTGCTTTTAACCTACGGTTTTTGCAACGTGATCCTCTGCGACAAGG
Organism: uncultured Lachnospiraceae bacterium; assembly: GCA_900542015.1. GTDB lineage: Bacteria > Bacillota > Clostridia > Lachnospirales > Lachnospiraceae > UBA2882. Next base: position 29,549 of record UQLY01000008.1, read on the forward strand.
TCGGCATCGTCAGCAAAGAGACGGAGGGTCTCAACTGGATGCAGCAGAAAATGACGGAGGTTACCAATCCCAACAACGAAACCGGCACGCTTGCCGACGCTTTAAAGGGCGCGGATATCTTTGTAGGCGTTTCCGCTCCCAATATCGTAACGCCTGAAATGGTTGCTTCCATGAACCGGGATTCCATTTTATTCGCTATGGCAAATCCCGTTCCCGAAATTATGCCCGATGCGGCAAAAGCCGCAGGCGCAAGAGTCGTCGGTACGGGCAGAAGCGATTTTCCCAACCAGGTCAACAACGTCGTCGCTTTCCCCGGCATCTTTAAAGGCGCCCTGGAAGGTCGCGCAACCCAGATTACGGAAGAAATGAAGCTTGCTGCGGCTCTCGCCATCGCCGGTCTTGTTCCCGATGATGAATTAAACGAGGACAACATCATGCCCGAGGCGTTTAACCCCAAGGTTGCCGAGGTTGTTGCCGAAGCGGTAAAATCACATATTTCCTGACGGAATGCAACGGCATTTTGACTATGGAACCGACTATGAGACAGGATTGGAACGGAAAGCCATATTATTCCCTTGATTGTTATTGCAAGGAAACCTTTGGCGAGAAAATCTATAAAATTGCATTGGACGGCGGATTTACCTGCCCCAACAGGGACGGAACCATCGGCTACGGAGGCTGTATCTTTTGCAGCCGCGGCGGAAGCGGCGAATTTGCAGCGGATATTCATGAAGACATCCAAAAGGGACTTTCCCTTTTTGGCGATAAGAAAACAGGCGATAAATTTATCGCCTATTTTCAAGCCTATACGGGAACCTATGACAAACCGGAACGGCTTTATTCGCTCTACTTTGCCGCCCTCTCCCACGAAAAAATCATCGGCATTTCCGTCGCTACCCGACCGGACTGTCTGGGTGAAGAAGTGTTGGAGGTTTTCAAAAAGCTGCAGCGGGAGTTTCCCCATAAATTGATCTGGATCGAGCTTGGCTTACAAACCATCCACCCCGATACCGCCGCCTATATCCGCCGCGGTTATGAACTCCCGGTTTTTGAAACGGCAGTAAAACAACTGAAGGCATTGAATATTCCCGTTATCGTCCATACGATTCTGGGACTTCCCGGCGAAGATGAGAAACGGATTCTGGAAACTATTGATTATGTAAACCAGATAAAGCCTTTCGGAATTAAATTACAGTTGTTACACATCCTAAAAGATACGGATCTTGCCGCGGATTATGAAAAAGGTCTGGTTCCGGTTTATACCAAAGACGAGTATCTGCGGATACTGCTCTCCTGTATAACCCGTCTGAATCCCAATATTGTCATCCACCGCATTACCGGCGACGGTCCGAAGGACCTGCTGATCGCTCCGACCTGGAGCCTGAACAAGCGCGACGTGCTAAACAGCTTTCACAAACTTTGCAGGGAAACAGGCTCTTTTCAGGGGAAATATTTTTCCTCCCGGCACTTGCAAAACTGATTATTCAAAAATTAAAACGAGGTTTAACTATGACGCAGGAACCTATGACGCTCTATAAATTGATTGTATTATATATGCTCGACCGCGTATCCTTTCCCCTTACCAGGGCGCAGATCGATAATTTCATTTTGGAGAAAGAGTATACCAATTATCTGACCCTCCAGCAGGCGATCGGAGAGCTGTCCGAAATCCATTTGATCTCCGAAAAGACCGTTCACAACCGCACACATCTTATGTTAACCGAAGAAGGACGTTCTACCCTTGATTTTTTCCGCAATCAGATCCCTGCGGCAATCAAGCAGGATATCAACGCCTATTTCAAGGAAAATGCTTTAGAGCTCCGCAACGAAACTTCCGTGACCGGACAGTATTACAAAACCACAAGCGGCAGCTACCAGACCGTTTTATCCGCTACCGAACGCGGAGAAACCCTTGTGGAGCTGAAGCTGACCGTACCGGACGAAAAAACAGCCTCCGGCATCTGTGACCACTGGCAGAAAAAAAACGAGGAAATCTACGGAATGCTGGTAAAAGAATTATTCTAAGACAACTTATGACACGAACAAACACATACGAACGCTTTTTGACATAATCAAGTCTGAAGCCCAAAAAACTAAGAGAACGAAAGAAAGCCGAAGGAAGGCAAAAGAATCAAAAAAGTTGCCGTCGGAACGGAGATTTGTATCTGTCAAAGGAAACCTTTATAAAAACGCCGGTACTTAATCCGCATATTTTGCGGATTTATGTACTGCTGCGTTTTCATAGAGCGAAAGCGTGTTTCCTTTGACAGATACAAATCTCCACCTCCGCCGCCTATTTTTTGATTCTTTTACCTTTCCATGATCCTGCTTAACAGTCTCATCTTATAATTTCTTATTTTAGCCGCATATTTACTGGTCATGATGACACCTACGATCATCATGCCAAAGGTTATCCCTAAGCACAGCCCGCCCAGAAAATTATCTGCATGGTCCGTAAAAAAGAGGATCATATACACAGTTGCCGCTATCACGCCTCCAATGAACAGCAAATTCATTCGCTTTGTTACTTTCATTTTGTCCTCGTTACTGTATTCAGCAACCTTTAATACTGTTTCTTCCAAATCCTTATCCATTTTCTCGCCTTTCCTTTCTCCATCTAACAATTCCCGCAGCTCAATGTCATAATAATCCGCCATTTCAATCAGAATATCCAGATCCGGCAAATTATTTCCTGTCTCCCACCTCGAGACAGTCCTTCTGGTTACGTGAAACTGCTCTGCAAACTGTTCCTGCGTAAGCCCCTGCTCTTTACGAAGTCCTTTGATAAAACTTCCGATTTTCATTTGATTCATGGTTTTCAAACCTCCTTTACAGGAACATCATATCTTACAAAACCTCAAATTTACAGGACACAAAGCGAGCAATGTCTCTGTAAATACAAATGGGACAAATCCTGTCCGGCTAAACCGTTAAGATTTCATCCAGACACCTTCCGTCAGCATCCGGTAAAGTAACACCTATTATTTTTGCCAAAGTAGGTCCTTCGTCATAGAGGCACATAGAAGGGATTTCTACGCCTTCCCTGACGCCGTAGCCAAAGGTCATAAAGAAGGTTTCATAATTCGGTTTGTCGGGCAGGTAGCCGTGGGTGCCGCGCATCTTTCCTTTTTTCATTTCGGAAACCGGCTCTGTCAGCGTATGGAAAGCGTCCAAATAAAAAACAGGCGCTTTTGCTTCTATTAAATAGACACAGGTGTCATCCGCTCCCAGCTCTCCCGCTTCTTTTCCCGTAAATATGCGGTCTATTCCGTAAACGGGATCTTCCCTGCACTTTTCCAACAATGCCGTCAGTTTTTGAAACGCTTCCTCCGTCGGCTTCTTTTTGGGATTTTCATAAATATAAGTACAGCCGTCGCAGTTTTTGGATACATAAATATAATCCGTTATTTTATCTCCCTTTACCTGCAAAAAGCCTTCCTGCTTTAACAGATAATTGAAATAAACCACCCGCTCCGTCTGAAGCTGACAGTGATCTCCAAGTATAACAACCGTTGTTTTATCCATGTCCCCGGTTGCTTCCAGCATTTCCATCAATTCTCCCAGGCGCTTATCATGTCTTTGCAGCGCCTCGGTTACCTTGGGATGCTCCACGCCGTAAATATGCCTGTTGGTGTCCACATCCGTAAAGTGAATCATCATCATATCCGGATTGTAATGCTCCATCGTATATAGCGCGCTTGCATGGACAAAATGATCGAGCGCCGGCTGGCGGACGCCGTCTCTTAAATGTCCGAATTTTCTGTTTAAAGTCAGCTCATATGCCGCGCTTCCGTTTTTCGCGGATACCATGATCTGGTTCTGCCACGGTCTGTTGGCGAATACCTCCGGCAGATTGTAGGTAACGCGGCTTTTTGCCGTCACGGGCCAGAGAAGGGAGGCGACCCTCCACCCCCTTTTTAACGCCTCGTCATAGAGGGTCGTCCCCTTTACGAACCGCCTCTGCCACATCCAGTCCGGATCGGGTCGCTCCGGCTGCAGTCTGGTGTTATTGATCACGCCGTGATGAACCGGCTTTTTCCCGGTTACGACGGACACGTGCGCCGGATAGGTCAGTGACGGATAGACGCTTTGCACATGGGCGCATTTTGCGGAGCGCTCCCAGAGCTTTTGAAAGTGCGGCAGGGTACAAAGATAGGGAAGATCCCTCTCTCCTACCGCGTCCAGAGATATCATAATCAGTCGCTGTCCGCCGTTTTTTTTATTCTTTTTCATCATGACCGTTGTCCTTTCCGCCGGGCTGCTGTCCAGGCTGTTGACCGGGCTGTTGCTCAGGCTGTTGTCCGTCCTGCTTTGCCGCGCTTTCCTTCAGGCGTTTCATATGCTCTTTGACTTTTTTCTCATACCCGTTATCCGTCGGGCGGTAAAATTCTTTTCCGTTTAATTCATAAGGTAAATATTGCTGTTTCACGTAATGATTCTCAAAGTCATGGGCGTATAAATAACCGATGCCGTGCCCAAGCTTTGACGCTCCTTTATAATGTGCATCCTGTAAATGTGCGGGAATCGGCAGATTACCGCTTTGCTCCACTTCGGCGATCGCCTCGTCCACCGCCAGATAAGAGGCGTTGCTTTTGGGAGCGCACGCCACATAAGCCGCCGCTTCCGCCAGAATAATGCGGGATTCCGGCATTCCGATCCGCTCTACCGCCTGCGCCGCGCTGACCGCCACCGTCAGGGCATTCGGGTCTGCCATCCCCACGTCCTCCGCCGCGCAGATCATGATCCTGCGGGCAATAAAGGTCAGGCTTTCGCCTGCATATAACATTCGCGCCAGATAGTACAGCGCCGCGTCGGGGTCCGATCCCCTCATGCTTTTAATAAACGCTGAAATCGTATCATAATGATTGTCGCCTGTTTTATCATAACGCACAACTCTCTTTTGGATACATTCGCCAGCCACCTCGAGAGTGATATGAATTTTGCCGTCCTCGCTGCGCTCCGTGGTCAATATTCCAAGCTCTATGGCGTTTAACGCATGTCTCGCGTCTCCGCCGGAAATTTCGGCAAGGAACTCGGCGGCGTCATCATCAATGACCGCCTGATAAGCTCCCATACCTTTCTTTTCATCATAGACGGCGCGGTGAATCAGCGTCAGAATATCGCTTTTATCGAGAGGCTTTAATTCAAATACCACAGAACGGGAAATCAGCGCGCTGTTGACCTCAAAATAGGGATTTTCCGTCGTGGCGCCGATCAGCACCACCGTCCCGTCCTCCACAAAGGGCAGAAGATAATCCTGCTGCCCCTTATTAAAACGGTGAATTTCGTCTACAAAAAGGATCGTCTTTTTCCCGTACATTCCGTAGGTGTCCTTCGCCCTTGCCACAACCTCTTCCATATCCTTTTTTCCCGCCACGGTAGCGTTGATCTGGGTAAACTCCGCGCTGGTAGTATTGGCAATGACCTTGGCAAGCGTCGTCTTCCCGGTTCCGGGCGGTCCGTAAAAAATAACGCTGCCCAGCTTGTCCGCCTTGATGGCGCGATAGAGCAGCTTATCCTTCCCGATAATATGCTGTTGTCCCACCACCTCGTCCAGCGTCATCGGGCGAAGGCGCGCCGCCAGCGGCGATTCCTTTTCCATTTTGTTTTCTCTCATATAATCAAATAAATTCATATCCATAGCTTTTTTCCTTTTCTTTCCTGCTAAAAATCCCATGAAAATAATAACATTTTATTTCCCTTTCGTCACTATCTTTCCTTGCTGCCTGAAGCTTTTACCCGGTACTTTTTGCCAGGGACTTTTTCCCAGAACCTTTATTTTACCGCAGGCACATGATAAAAAATACAAAATAGGAACAAAAACGCAAAAAAGCGTCAAAAAGCCGCCTATGACTAGGCATATTTTCCCATCTATGCTATAATAAAAAGCAATAGGCGGGCGAATCGGTTCTGTCCGCCGGGATTTAAGAACAATATTTCTAAGGGGTGTCTTATTATGCGGAAATTCTTTGACAAATTCCACAACATCAAAAAGAAAATTATCTTTTTTGTTATGGCGGTATCCATTTTTCTTGCGGTCTGTCTGACAACGGTCATGTCCGTCAGCAGCATCCGCGCCACAAATAATGTCATGCTTGATAACATGCAGGTCACGGCGCGCATTGCCGCCCAGAACATCAGTTCCAACCTGCATCTTCTGACGGAACGGATGTACAACCTTTCCAACGAGGAAGTCCTGACCTCCTCTTCGGACGACGCCCAAAAACAGGCTGTTTTGGATGAAGCCAAACTGCAGATTGAATTTGTCTGGCTGTCCGCCTATGACCTTTCCGGGCAAAAGCTCTACGGAGACGACATGGCGCCCGAGTCCATCGCCGACACCAAATATTACGACTATCTGACCCAGACCGGCAATCTGGTTATCGGAGAACCCTTCTATGATCAGGATGTGCTGCAGCTTTGCGTGGGCGCGCCGATCAAATCCGACGGAGAAACTACGGGTTATCTGATCGGAAGCTATAAATACGATCTTTTAAACGACGTTCTCAGTATGCTGATTCTCGGAGACACCGGAAGCGCCTGCATTTTAAATGAAGAGGGCGTGATCGTCGGCGACCGCGATACCCAAAACGTCATTGACGGGAACAATATTTACGACATGTATCCCGCTTCCAAAAACGAAAAGGTCTATGAGAAAATCCTCTCTTACCAGACCGGCTCCGCTATGATGAAGCTCGGACACACTGCCACTTACGCGGGATACGCTCCCATTCTGGGCACCAACTGGGCATTGCTTGTCCATGCGCCCCAGCGGGAATTTATGGGTTCGGTCATTTTATCGATCGTGATTTCCGTTTTACTTTGTATCGTGCTGTTGGTTACCGCGGCGGTATTCATTATCCCTGTCGCAGAAAAAATTTCCGTTTCTCTTTCCGCAGTGGCGAAGCGCTTACAGGCTCTTGCGGAAGGTAACCTGACGGAGGAAGTCGTCCTCTCCGACACCATTGACGAAACCGCTTTGCTGACCGGTTCCTTATCCAAGACCATCGTCAGTCTAAATAACTATATTCAGAATATCCAAACCTGTCTCGGCTCTCTTGCGGACGGCGACTATACCATAGACATTCCCGATAACTTCCGCGGAGATTTCTCTTCCATCCGGGAATCTCTCTGCCACATTACCGATTCCTTAAACAGGACGATGCTGCAGATGAACCAGTCCTCCATAGAGGTAAACAAAAACTCCAGCGAAGTGTCCGAATATGCAAAACAGCTCCACGACGGTTCCCTGAACCAGTCGGTTCTTCTGGAACAATTGGAAAAGAGCATGGAAGGGATTACCGCTTCGATTGAAAAGAATAAAGACAATGTGCTGCAGATCGAACAATGCTCCGAAAACGCAAGCGAAAAAACCGCTCTCGGAGACAGCAATATGCAGAGTATGCTGGATACCATGAACGAAATCCATTCGGCGGTAGACGAAATCTTCCGGATCAGCCAGTTGATCGAAGATATTTCCAGTCAGACCAACCTGCTTTCCTTAAACGCTTCCATCGAAGCGGCAAGGGCGGGAGAAGCCGGCAAGGGCTTCGCCGTTGTAGCTGCGGAAATCGGACATCTGTCCCAGCAGACCACCGACGCCCTTTCGCAGACCGTGGAAATTATCCAGAAATCCGCAGATATTATCCAGAGAGGACTGGATACGGCAAGCCAGACCGCAAAAGCATTCCAGGAAATTCAGGAGGTTACGGAGCAATACCGGGTTATTTCCTCCAAGCTTGCCGATACCGTATCGGAACAGACATCCGCCGTATCCTATGTCAACGGACAACTGGTATCCTTAAAAAATATTGCCGATGAAAACCGCGGTCTTGCGGAAGATACGGATAAAATAGCCGCCGGCTCGCTGGAACAATCCGAAAGCCTGCGGGAATATGTGGCTCAGGTAAAGATCAAAGAGACTGTATAAGGGGAGGAAAATCAGATGAAAAAATATTTTTGTATCGCATTGTTAGCCGTTGCACTTCTTTTGAGCGGCTGCGGCTCAAATTCCAAAATGAAGGACGGCTTTTATACGGCGGAAATGTCCGATTATTCTTTCGGCTGGAAAGAATATCTGTGCATTATGGTAAAAGACAATCAGATCGTCTACGCGGAATTTAACGCCAAAGATCCCAGCGGCTATATCAAAGCATGGGATAACGCCTATATGCAGAATATGGCGCCCGTATCAGGTACCTACCCCAATGAATATACCAGATATTATGTTTCCCAGTTGATTGAAACGCAGGACAGCACTTCTGTGGATACTTTAACCGGCGCCACTTCATCGGGCAACAATTTTGCCAAACTCGCCGTAGCGGTTGTGGATCAGGCTGTTGCCGGAGATCCCACCACGATTGTCGTGGAATCGGACCCCGACGCCGAATAACCTTCAGTCTAGCAGGATTTCATCCACGGTTACAAATTCATAACCTTCTTTTTGCAGCTCGTCAATAATGGTAAATGCCGCCGTAACGCTTGTTTTGTACTGGTCGTGCATCAATATAATGCCGTTTTCCCTCGCCTTTGCCACAACCCTCTGCACCACGGTTGCGGCATCCGGCGTGCACCAGTCCAAAGGATCAATATTCCACAAAACACAGATCATTCCGGTCTCGCTTTCGATCAGGTCCCCGCATTGTCCGAAGGGCGGTCTGATAAACTGCGGATATTGCCCGGATACTTCCTCAATCAATTCATTGGCGGATACCACTTCCGTTTCTATCAGATTCTCATCCGCATGTTCCAGACTGACATGATGAAACGTATGATTGCCGATCAAATGTCCGTCCTTTGCGATTTCCTCTACAATCTCCGGATAATTTTCCACAGCGCTTCCCATGAGAAAAAACGTAACCTTTACCCCGCGCTCCTTCAATCCCTCTAACAGCATGGGTGTATAAACCGGATGGGGTCCGTCGTCAAAGGTCAGGGCGATTTTTTTGGGCTCCGCTTTTTCCTGCGTCTGCATAGCCGCCGTTTCCTGCAGTCCGTCCGGCTCCGTTTTCTGTGCGCCGTCAGCTAACCAGAGGCAACACAGCAACAGCAAATATGCGGCGATCAACCCGCTTGCAAGCATTTTTGACCACTTACTCCTGTTTTCCATAGATCCCTCTGAAAGTCGGTTATTATTCAATATATGTCCGGGATTTACAAAAATTCCACCCGGAAAATCCTCGCGCTAAAAGGCGGCAGATCCACGACAGCGCGCGCGGGCTTGCCGTTAAACGCTTCCGCGTAAGTATGATAATTGTCGTCCTCCGGCTTTGTGCGCCCTCCGTAACACTCCCAGTCGCTGTTTAACAATTCTTTGAGCTTCGCGCCCTCCCAGATACCGAAGGTAAAATCCTTCCAGAACTGGTCGGACAGATTCAGGGCAACCACAATGATCTTCCCGCCGCCTTTTCTGGCATACACGTAAGTGGAAAACTGATCCGCATGAACCTCCAGCCATTCAAAGCAATCGGGATTATACTCTCCTTCATAAAGCGCCGGTTCCATTTCGTATAGTTTACATAACTTTATGTAATATTGGTGGAAGGCGTCGTGAAAAGGATAGGTAAGCAAATCCCAGTCCTGTTCTCTCGATTCGTCCCATTCCCGGAATTGCCCGATCTCATTGCCCATAAAGTTCAGCTTTTTACCGGGATGGGTATAAAAATACGCATAAAAAGCCTTGATCTGCCTGCACTTATCCTCGTACTGTCCCCACATCTTCTGGATGATGGTCGCCTTGCCATGCACGACCTCGTCGTGGGACAAAGCAAGCAAAAACAGTTCCGAATAAAAATACTGCATGGAAAAACTCAGCTCATAATAATGCGCCGGTCTGTGCACGGGCTCCAGTTTAAAATATTCCAGCGTATCATTCATAAACCCCATATCCCACTTATAATCAAAGCCCAGCCCCTGATAAGCGACCGGAGCCGTAACCTTTAAAAAATCCGTGGAATCCTCCGCAATTAGGATGCACTCGCGCATCCGCTCATGCAGACCTTTATTCATCCTTTTGATAAAATTAACCGCACAGGTGTTGACGCCTCTGTCAGGATTGCCCTGCCAGTAAATGATCCGGCTGATGGCGTCCATGCGGAGCCCGTCAAAATGGAACTCTTTTAACCAGTAGTAAGCGCAGGACTGCAAAAAGCTCGCCACTTCTCCCCTTGCATGATTAAAATTGTAGGTTCCCCATTCACTGTGCGCCACGTCGCTGTTTGGAAATTCATATAAAGCCGTGCCGTCAAATTTGCCAAGCCCATAACTGTCCGTTGCAAAATGCACCGGAACGAAATCCAGAATGACGCCGATTCCGTTCTGATGGCACAGATCAATCAGCTTCTTTAACTGATCCGGCGACCCGTACCGGGACGTGGGCGCATAAAAACCCGTGTTCTGATAGCCCCAGGAGCAATCCGCCGGATGCTCGCTAAGGGGCAGAAATTCCAGATATTGGAATCCGTTTTCCTTTAAATAGGCGATCAGCTCCTCTGCAATCTCATCATAACCGAGATAGGAAGCGGATACGTCCTCGGCTTCCTTCCGTTTTTTCTGGCGGAAGGAAGCCGGATAAAACTCATAAATATTCATGGGGCGGTTATAATTCTTATCCCGTTTCTGTTCCATCCACGCCTGATCGTGAAATTCATAAGCATTCAGATCGGTAATAATCGAAGCCCAATTCGGACGCAGCTCCATGGCAAAACCATAGGGGTCGCAATGCTCCACCCGCTCGCCGTTTTTTGTATAAACCACATATTTATACATCTGCCCGGGCTTTGCCCCCTCGATATAAGCGTAAAAAACGCCCTTTAGCTCACAGGGGTACATATGGTATTCCTGCCAGCCTGAAAAATCCCCTTCCAGCTTTACATCCCGCGCGTTGGGCGCATAAACCCGGAATGTCACGCCGTTTCCCTCCGGATGTGCGCCAAAATACGTATAAGCATCAAAAGCTTTCCCCTGATAAAACTCTGCGCCGTTCATGATAACCTCCCATTGACGGATATCCCTGCTTTCGGATTCCGTTCCTTCCATACTCATTGATAGACACTTGTCTATTTCTATGTTACAATGTTCCCGCATACCTTTCAATCGACGATTGCATAGGTTTTTAACGTTTTATAGACTTTTAGCCCATTTATGTCTATTTTTAACTGTTTTTCAGGAATACTGCAGGAGGACTTTTCATATGAATAATGACAGACGTGTCAAAAGGACAAGAAACGCGATTCAATCCTCATTTTCAAAACTGATTTTAGAAAAAGAGCTCAACAAAATAACCGTAAAAGAATTGTGCGAGCTTGCCGATATCAACAAAAGCACCTTTTATCTGCATTATAGGGATATTTATGATCTGGCGGAGCAATATAAACAGAACCTTGCACAAAAAATTTGCAATATCGTGCTGGAATATGAAATCAAAGACCTGATTGCAAAAGCGCCCGAAATCTGGGAACGGGTATTAAAACTCTGCCTGGACGACGAAACAACGCCCTTTTCCCTGCATGATACCGCCTTCCATTTTATGACGGAGGCAATCAGCACGCAGGTGCTGGACGCTGTTTTACAAAAGCTCTCCGATTCCGTTACGGATCATGACGAAGAAAAGCTGTACCGCTACCGGATCTTTACAACCTTTGTCATTACGGGCTTTTTGGGCGTTCTCGGCTCCTTTGATACCCGGGAGCTCATCAACCGCAAGGCGATGGAACAGATTTCTCATGGTCTTACATATGGTTTGAATCTAGGTTGATATAGTTTACATAACTATCAGTAAACATCGCTTCTTCCGCCAGGTTAATCGCTTTTAAGGCGAGCGGAAACGACCTGTCTTTATGTGTCAAAATCCGGTATCCGTAAACTGCCGCGCCGGACAAAGCGGCATTTCCGCAGGAAACCGTTTTCTGCTCCAGCTCTTTCGGAAGCAGACCGATCCGAACCGCAGCGCGCACATCCAGATAATATCCGAATCCGCCGGCAAGATAGACGCGGCTGATCTGATTCGCCCTGAGGTTCCTCTTTGCCAACAGCACTTCAATCCCGCCTCTGACCGCTGCCTTGGCAAGCTGGAGGTTTCGTATCTGCTGTTGGGAAATGTGCATTCTGCCGTTTTCCACGGACACATCGACGCCCTTCTCAAAATGAGCGTCATCCAAAGTCCCCGTCTCATCCAGGATTCCGTCGTCTAACAGCTTTGCCAGGACCGCAATCATATCGCTGCCGAAAAATCCCGTGCCCGCATCCCCGTCAAAAGCCGGTCCTGCCGCCGTCGCGCAGCAAATCCCTGTTTTTTCGCCATACAGCACCAGCTCCGCATTGGTGCCAAGATCAATAAAAAGACAGTTTCCGCCGTCCGCAGGCACGCCGCTGCTCGGCTTCAATACGCTACCCGCAGGCACGCCGCCGTCCGAGCCGTCCATGCGCTCTCTGCTTTCTTCCCATGCCGTCCAATACAGTCCCGCCGTGATATCGCCGCCCACAAATGCAGAAATGCCGGGCATGATATAGGTTTTCAATCCGCCGATTGTTGTCACGATCTCATCAAGCGTTTCCGGAACGAAGGGCGCCCGGCTCAACCCCGTCACGTCATATCCCATCAGCAGATGCACCATTGTCGTGTTCGCTGCAATGACCATAAAATCAACCGGATACTCCGCTCCCCGGGTCAACTGTGCGATTCCCTCTGTCAACTGCTTTCTGATCAGCCGCGCAAGCTCTTTTCCGTTTCCATTAAGGGCGGCTTCCATTCTGCTGAGCACGTCCGCCCCATAAGCTCTTTGGGCATTGACGCCTTTATATACCGCCGCAGCCCTGCCGTCACGTTTTTGCCTCAGTTCCATAACCACGGTAGTCGTACCGATATCCGCCGCAATAAAATATCCCGTTTGAGGATTTTCCCAGCAAATTTCCCTCTTACCCCTTACCGCGTCCGGTCCTTTTCCCTGCGGGAGCACGATTTCACAGTTTTCGGTCAGCCTGACCGCGCACGCCAGCCTGACGCCGCGGCGCAGATCCTCCGGCGTCAGGCTCCTCCTTTCCGCCGGCTGCGGAAGGGGCGCCCCCTTTAAAAATCTTACCCGGCACTTTCCGCAAATTCCCTTTTGATTACAGGGTGTTTCTATCAAAATTCCGGCTTTTTGACATAACAAAAGTAAGCTTTCTCCTTTCTCAAAAGAAAGCTTACTTTCAATTTCTTCATTTTCCCTTTTGATAACCGCCTGCATTTGGGACATTTTCTCACGATCCTTGTTTATACGAACTGATGATTCTCTTCGTTATAAACATACCCGATCTTCGCAAGTTTATCAAGTAGGGACTGTTTTTCCACGTCCTCGCCTTCACACAGATCGTCCAGCGATCCATAAAAATCTCTCAGTTTCATGTTTACATAACTCAAAAGCATAACCGGATCTTTCGGCATCATAAGGTTACCTCTCATTTTTAGTATCCGTTACGGAAGAATTGATCAAAGAGATCACCGGGATCTGTATAGGACTGTCCGGAATTTTGCTGTTGCTGTCCGCTCTGTCCGCTGTCTTCCGTATTGTTGTTTATTCCCAGCGTGACGGTGACGGTCTGTTCCTGATATCCGCCGTCTACATCCGCTCTCTGAATCGTAAGCTCTACGGTTTCTCCGGCTTCGTAGTATTGCAGGGTATTCTTTAATTCATTGTAATCGGAAATGGCGATTCCGTCAAATTTTGTAATGATATCGCCCTTTTGCAGTCCCGCCTGCTCCGCCGCGCCGCCTTCCGTAGCCGCCAGCACATAGACGCCCTGCGGGATATTGTACATCTCCGAAATTTCCGTGGAAACATTCTGACAGGAAATACCCAGATATCCCTGTTCGTCCTCGTCAACCAGATCCCTTGTCTCTCTTAACATCAGCTCTTCCAAAATCGGCTTTGCCGTTGAAATCGGGATCGCATATCCCATGCCTTCTACCGTTGTAGATGCAAATTTTGAAGAGTTAATACCGATTACCTCGCCATTCATATTCAGAAGCGCGCCGCCGCTGTTGCCGGGATTGATCGCCGCATCGGTCTGGATCAGACTCGCCGTAATTCCGTCGATCGTAACCTCTCTGTCCTTTGCACTGACAATACCTGTTGTCACACTCTGTCCGTATCCTAACGCATTTCCGATGGCGATTACCTGATCGCCCACGCTGACTTCATCGGAATCTCCCAATTTAGCAATGCTGATCGAGGATTTGATCTCGTCGCTTAAATCTTCCAGTCTGACCGCAACAATCGCAAGATCGTTGTCCGCGTCGGTTCCTTTTATTCTTGCCGCTACGACCTTTTCCTCGTCGTCGCCGAAGCATACCGACAATTCATTGGAACCGCTGACCACATGGTTGTTGGTGGCAATCAACAGCTCATTTTCATTCTGACCGATAATAATACCGCTTCCGACGCTGGTCCCTTCATACTCCCTGATGCCGAACATGCTGACAACCTCTTCCACGCCCGTATTGGTAATGGAAACAATGGAGGGCATCGTCGCATCTACAATATCCGCAATCGACATAGCGCCTGTGGACTGGGATACATTTGTGGCGGAAGAATCGGGAATCTGCGTTTCTTTAATGACTGTTTCGCTGTTCTCCTCCACCGCAGTTTCGCCTAAAGCCGCAGACGCCACCGCGCTGACCGTCTCATCGATGCCCGCCGCCTTGACAACGCCGACAAACACCAGCGCCGCCGCAAGCCCGAAGGCAACTCCCGAAGCTAACATCTGAAAGCTCTTTTTCAGGAAAGGATGGGATTTGTGCTTTCCCGGTTTTTTCTCCTTTCCGCTGCCTTCCGACGCAGGATTTCTATAAGGTGCAGCGCCGTAATAATCTGCGGAACTGTTATAATTGTTCTGATAGTTATTATCTGTGTACATAACCAAAACCTCTCTTCCTCATTTATTTTATACTCATAGGATAAGAATGATTTGTTATGGAAATATGTTGCTTTTGTGAAAAATTTGTGTTTTTCTCACCGGCGTCATCGCTTCTTTGCGACAAGGCTGTCATTTTCCACATCGATCACAATTTCATCGCCCGTCTCCACCTCGTCGGCAAGGATCAGTTTCGCCGCCGCAGTCTCCACATATTTCTGAATATAACGTTTTAACGGTCTTGCGCCGTAAACCGGATCATAACCGTTTTCCACAATATATGCCTTTGCCTCGTCGGTACAGCTTAGACGCAGCTCTTTATCCGAAAGACGGTGATTGAGGTCTTCCAGGATTAAATCAATGATACCGCCGATGTTATCCTTTGTCAGAGGCTTAAAGAGAATGGTTTCGTCCAGACGGTTCAAAAATTCCGGTCTGAAATGAGCGCGCAGCTCGTTCATAACCATATTTTCCGCCTCGGGAGAAATCTCGCCGTTTTCATCAATGCCATCCAGCAGATACTGCGCTCCGATATTGGAGGTCATGATCAGAATGGTATTTTTAAAATCTACGGTCCGACCAAGGGAATCCGTAATCCGCCCGTCGTCCAATACCTGTAACAGGACGTTAAACACATCGGGGTGCGCCTTTTCCACTTCATCAAAAAGCACGACGGAATAAGGTTTTCTTCTGACAGCCTCGGTCAACTGTCCGCCTTCCTCATATCCCACATATCCGGGAGGCGCTCCGATCAGTCTGGATACGGAATATTTCTCCATATATTCGCTCATATCGATACGCACCATATTGGATTCATCGTCAAACAACGCCTGCGCCAGCGTTTTTGCAAGCTCCGTCTTGCCGACGCCGGTAGGTCCTAAGAAAAGGAAGGAGCCGATGGGCTTGCTTGGATCCTTGATGCCCGCTTTGGAACGCATAATCGCTTCCGACACCTTGGTTACCCCTTCGTCCTGTCCGATGACCCGTTTATGCAGCTCGTCGTCCAAATGCAGCGTCTTGTTTCTTTCGCTTTCCGTCAGCTTCGCCACCGGGATTCCCGTCCATCTGGAAATAATCTTGGCGATTTCGTCCTCGTCCACGCTTTCGTGTACCAGGCTTCTGTCGCTTTCCTTGACCTTTTGTTCCTCCAGCTCCAATTGTTTTTTCATCGCCGGCAGTTTGCCGTAGCTAAGCTCTGCGGCTTTCTCCAGATTTCCTTCTCTTGTGGCGATCTGGATCTCATTATTGACGCTTTCAATCTCCTCGCGGAGCTTTTGCAGTTTTTCCACGCTGTTTTTTTCATTTTCCCAGGTAGCTTTCTGTCCCGCAAAGGTTTCCTTTAATTCGGCAAGCTCTTTTTGCAGATTTTCCAGACGCTCCTTTGAAATATGATCGTCTTCTTTTTTGAGCGCCGCCTCTTCGATTTCCATCTGCATGATCCGGCGGTTTAATTCGTCCAGCTCGGTAGGCATGGAATCCAGTTCCGTTTTAATCAGCGCGCACGCTTCATCCACCAGATCGATCGCTTTATCGGGCAGGAAACGGTCCGTAATATAACGGTTGGAAAGCACCGCCGCGCTTACCAGCGCGTTATCCAAAATCTTAACGCCATGGAATACTTCATAACGTTCTTTCAGTCCACGAAGAATGGAAATGGTATCTTCCACCGTGGGCTCATCCACCGTAACCGGCTGGAAACGGCGTTCCAACGCCTGGTCTTTTTCAATATACTGTCTGTATTCATCCAACGTTGTCGCACCGATGCAGTGCAGCTCGCCTCTTGCCAGCATAGGCTTTAACATATTGCCCGCGTCCAGCGCGCCGTCCGTCTTGCCTGCTCCCACAATCGTATGCAGTTCGTCGATAAACAAAATAATCTGTCCGTCGCTGTTTTTCACATCGTCCAATACAGCCTTCAGACGTTCTTCAAATTCGCCGCGGTATTTGGCTCCCGCTACCAGCGCTCCCATATCCAGGGCAAAAATCTTTTTATCCTTCAGGCTCTGGGGCACGTCTCCTCTGACAATACGCTGGGCAAGCCCTTCCACAACCGCAGTTTTCCCTACGCCGGGTTCCCCGATTAAGACCGGGTTATTTTTGGTCTTTCTGGAAAGAATCCGGATCACGTTACGGATCTCGTTATCCCTGCCGATAACCGGGTCCAGTTTCTGGTTCTTCGCCTTTTCCACCAGATCCTCCCCGTATTTTGCAAGGGTATCGTAGGTCGCCTCGGGGTTATCGCTGGTTACCCTTTGATTTCCCCTGACCGTCGATAACGCCTGCAGGAAACGTTCTCTCGTAATGCCGTACTCCTTCATCATCTCTTTTATCGCCGGATTGGGATATTTTAACAGGGATAAAAACAAATGCTCCACGGAAACATATTCGTCTCCCATCGCCTTTGCCTCATCCTCGGCGGAAACAAGCGCCTTATTCAACGCCTGCCCCATATATACCTGTCCGCCCTGGACCTTGACGCGCTTATTTAACAATTCTTTTGCATAGTTTACAAAATGGTCCGTCTGAATCTCCATCTTCTCAATCAGCTTTAAGATCAGACTGTCTTCTATGGAAAGAAGGGATACTAACAGGTGCTCCTGCTCAATCTCCTGATTTCCATATTCATAAGCAAGTTTTTCACAGCCGTTAATGGCTTCTATTGATTTTTGTGTAAATTTTGAAATGTTCATGACTCAAGCACCCCTTTCTGTGCAATCAAATGGTTGGAAATAATCAAGAGTTGCGGAATGGTAAACCGGACGAAAGCCCGGAAATCTTTTATTTTTTGGGCATTCTGTCTTTCATTATTTCCGTTTTTCTTTGATTATTTCATGTTCTGTTATTGTTATAGCACGAAAAATTAGCACTCGCAAGAGTAGAGTGCTAATAATTTTATAAAATATTTGTAAACTGTTATTGCTATGAAAAATCATTTTGATTTTAAGGACTTAATGACCTTTGGTCTTTTCCTTTTGGCATTGCTTACATTCGTTTTTGCGTATTGTAAGTAGCTATACATAGAAAGACCACCCCAAAACTTTGACCGAGCGAAGGGTGGAATTTCTATTTTCATTCTTATAGGTCAACCCACCTTGGGCGGTTGTTCCTTTTATGTTTTTAATATAGCATATTTATTTATGCTTTGCAAGCTATATCAGTCAGTTTCTTTTACAAGTCCAAGCAAAAACTCGCCAATTCCTCTGATTTTCTGATATCCTCCTGACTTTTCCCTCCTACGGTAGTGTAAAATTTGCATTTCGGCGCAAGTTCCATTGCTTCTTTGTAATTCTGATAATTCATAATGAAAGCCTCCTTGAAATTATCGTTTGTTGCTCTGCCCTCGCTTCGCTCTTCAAAGCCTGCTTTTATTGCCGGAAGGTTCCTCCCACGCCGGCATCCTTCCACGAGGTGACTCCCCGCTCTTCCTTTCTCCAATAATCCTTTTCATAGCTGTCCCAGATCACATTCTCATACTGTATGACCGTTTCCTCTCCTTTAGGCGGAATCGTATAATTTACCGTTATAATTCCGTTATCCCACTTTATGATGGATGACACTTGATAGCCTTCTGCTTCAATTTCCGCCGCCATATCAAAACCGCAGGATTGCTTCAGCAAAGATCCGGGAATTTCCTCTCCCTGACATTTTTCAAATTCGTTAGACGTCCAGCCATATTTATAAAAGCAGGGTTTGTAGGTATGCCCTGACCAAAGCTCCTTTTCCGGATCGTAATAATGATCCTCCTCATTCATCCAGATTGCCAAAACCTCTCCATAGTAGGAATCACAGGTAAGCTCTCCCATTCCTGACACCGGACTTTCTGCGGGCTGCCCGTTTTCCACAGTCCATATTTCACTTTTCACATTTTCAGGGGATTCCACGTTATTAAGATATACATATCCCCTTCCTCTTCCAAGGCTCATTTTTCCGTCTATGAGACAATAATCCCCTTCTGCCAGCCGCACACAGGAATCTGTTCCTACAAACCAAAGAGAACCGGTGTACAGGCTTTCGTTTTCATCCCCTTCACATTGTCCTAAAAAGGCAAATGCTTCATACGTCCCATCACGGTCCAGATCATCATATTCAAACCTGAGAATTTCATCCTCTTTTGCGCCTGACATTACAAGCAATCTGTTCTGCAATGCCGCCTTTTGACCAAGAATCAGGTCTTCCAAAGCATTCGTTAAAGCTTTGTCCATGTCCGCATTCAGGATCGGGCAGCTTTTATCATAGGTTACGCTTTTTCTATTTTCACCATATCCCGTTTCGCTGCTAAAATCCCAGCGCTGACTAGAGCTTTGCAGTTTGGTTTTCTCTGCACAACTAGGATAAGTGCGATCGGAATGCAGACTATTATTATGATCATTCGCTTTATTATTTTCATATTGTTTCCTCTCTTCTTCCCACTATTTTTTATAAATATATTTCTTTCATTTTTCCTCTCAACTAGTTATACCTGAATTCTATTTCAGTGTTTTCAATATCATAAAATGTCTCCTGATAGGTATTTCCATCTATCTCAAATAGAACCTCTGCATTCCATGCATCTTTCTCTTTATAAATGTTAATTCTGATATCCATCACATATATTTCCCACCAATTTGACTTAAAAACAAGTATTTGGGGATTTATATTAAGTTCCTCATAGTTTACGTCAAAGGAATACTGATACAAACCGTGATGTGACCCTGCACTTTTAAATTTTAAACCGGATTCCGTATCACGAAGGGACAGTTTTTCATAACTTTCTTCTCCGCCTATATATTTGCATTCCAAGTCATTCAGCAGGTATTCTTCACCATTTATGGTGATAGAAATTTCTCCTCTCATCCTGTTGATATTGGAGAAAATGATCAGAAAAATAACTGCTAAAAAAACAGCTCCATACACACAGCGGAATATTATAGTGATTCTTTTTTTCATAAATTCCTCCAATCCTATTCATACAGTGTTGTTGTATCCACATCTGAAATCCTTACCGATATCACTATCAGGTCTTCCTCCGAGTCTGCACCAAAGTTATAACCAACTGACACTTCTTTTTCATAATCTTCAATCAGCCACCGGTCTCCCGGCAAGCCCATAAAACATATTGTCGGTTCTCCCCAGGCAGCTATCAACTCCTCCCAACTTAATCCTTTCAGACATTCTGTTGCCTCCTCATCGGACATCGTTGCCACATCCTTTAATTGGGGAATATTGCTCACTTCTGCTGTTTCCTCAACCATGATCTCTCCTCCGTTACAGCTGATCACAGCAATTTTTTCACACTTTGATGCCAGCCTGTTATCTACTACAGACTGGTTAAACTCAAATTCTGCAGTATAAACATCGATGCCATCTTTACTTGGCACCAGACACAGAGGCATATCTCCATGATCCTCCATGGTAAATTCCGTGTTCTCTTCGGTCGCCGTATCAAAACATCCCACTCCCGGATATGCCATGCCGGAACCGGCAACAAAAGTATAATATAACTCATTGTATCCATCCCCGTTTAAATCTCCTGCAGCAAGATAAGTAATGCCCTCAAATCCGCTCCAGCTTTCAAGCTCATATACATTACCGTCATATAACAAAAAGCCGGCACGGGATTTTTCAAACTTAAACACTTCAAATCCAAAACGTTCGGACAAACTATCCCATGTCACATTATAGCAAATATCATCTTCATAACCGGTATCATATTCTCCAAGAAGTTTTAAGAATTTGTCAACATTCCGATCCGATGCTGTCAGCGACGATATATACACATCATAGATACTGAATACCTCCTTAGCCATAAGAGAATCCGAGCCCTGCGCCTCGAGTTCTAAAGGCGAATAATAAAAAACCACAACTTTTTCCCCATAATATCCGGTCCAATAATTTGACATCAAGCCGTATGTATAAACGCCCGACGGTTCTCCCCAGGCAGCTATCAACTCCTCCCGACTTAATCCTTTCAGGCATTCTGTTGCCTCCTCATCGGACATCGTTGCCATTTCTTCTAACGTAGGAATATTGCTTGTATTTTTATTTGCACAGCCGGCTGTCACTGTGCACATTATCAGCATGAATGTCATACAAATCATTCTTATAAGCATTTTTCCCGCTTTCATTGCTTCCCTCCAAATGAAGTCTTTTTAACGCTTATAAAATATACTGTATAAATTTAAAATAAGTTTCATTTTTTTCGGAAAGCGACAAAAAATGCAGCCCCAAAATGAGACTGCATTCTTTTCCTATTTTACTTTCTTTACTCTATACAATTTGTTGTATAGACATTTCCCTGGGTATCTGAAATAAAAAACACATGCAGCAATTTTGCATCTTCTTCTATATTCTCCATGGTAACGGACAAATCCCCTTCCAGGTTAAAACCTTCAAATACACTTGACTGCATTTTCCATTCTTCAAAGGGCAGCACCTTGCCGTTATCATCAAAGGTTATCTGCCGGATATAGGCAAAGGGATTGATTTTCGTTCCCTGCTCTAATTCACAGGATATTCTTCCCGGAATCATATCCATACTTGTCCCTTCGTAAATACCGGTAATCACGCCGTCGGGATGCTCTTCATCCACTCTGATATAAACGGTTGCCCAGCCGGATTGATCTTTTGTATCCTGATCCCCGTCTTTAGCGGCATAGGACAGATACAGTCCGATTCCATATGTTGCATATGCCTCATTGCGCTCTAATTCCGTTGCGGAACAACTGACACGATGTCCGGCATCGTCGCATAACAGAAAACGTCTTTCATCCGCAGTCGCTTGCAGGGTACAGCCTTCGTCCAAAACCGTATCAGAAGAATCCATCCACATAATGTAACAGCCGTCCTGCCATTCTTCCACACTTTCCCAGGTGCTGAACGTTGCATGAGCATAGTGCTCTGCCTGCTCCGGTGTAAGTGAAATGGAATAGGTATTTTCCCCCTCTTTTACAGGTACTGTTTCCGCCATATTCCAGTTTGTCATACGTTCCCCTGTCAGCGTTTCTGTAAATTCTTTTAAAAATTCCACATAGGTATCGCTGAATCCGATCTGACTGTACTCCTCCAGCCATTTTGAAGCATCCTCTTTATTATGATACGGAAAATAAATCGCCACTCCATGGGCGTCTGCCACGTTGGTTTCCTGACATACTACCATTTGGGAAACCGCCTCCCGAAGCGCAGCCGCCTCTTTGGGATATCGTTCCTCAAATTGCTCTGCAAGATTATATAAATCCACAATATCATAGTTCACGGAAGTATCCGTTCTTCCGAATGCTTTTGCCTTATCCCGTTCCTTTGCCAGCGTGGAATAGCTTCCGTCTTTTAAATCAGGCTCTGCATTATGAATAAAGGCTTCCAGCCTGTCTATTACCCGCTCTGTCTGTGACAGTTCCATACAGGCAATGGTAAATTCGGGCTCATAATACTCCGATGAAGCATAGGATTCTCCATAAGCCTTTACAATTTCTTCCCCTGCTGCCTCTCCGGAAAAATCCGTGCCTTCACTGATCTTTTTTAAAAAGCTGTAATCCCATCCGGCTTCCGATGTCATTCCTTCCGACGCCACAAGATAATCCGCATATGGCGCACAGGTATTTGCCACCTCGATCATTCCCATAAGGCATGCGTCAAAACCGATCCATTCCAGCTTTTTTCCTTCCCCGTTCATTCCGGTATTTGCAAATGCTTCATTCAGTTCGTATAGCGTCAGCATATCATAAGAATGATTTTCATCCCCGCCGTAACCTATGACCGCTCCGCCGCCATGATCCCATAAGATCATACTGTAGGAGTCCGCCTGATATTGCTCATAAACATAATCCATAAACGCCGTTATCGTGGCAGGATCAGTCATATTATCCATATCTAATGTATTTACTTTACTCAGATCGCCGTTAGCATGAGCCTCAAATACGGCGCATTCATCTGCGGATATTGCATCATTCCACCAGAAAGCAGCGCCTCCGGTACAGATAACGATCTGTAAATGTTCCTCATCAAATCCGCTTTCCTGAATTTCCCTTATGTCCGCACTGGCAAGCCCCCGCTCAGATTCCAGATCTGACCCCACCATATAAAGCATGATCACCTGTTTCTGATTCTTTGATGATTCAGCCGCCGGGCTTTGCTTTTTCCAAAATAGAAACAACAGCAGGAATGCCGCGCATATTATGGGAATAAAAATCCATATTTTTCTTTGTATGTGCTTATTTTTATAATCTGTGTTTTTCATTTTACCGCACCAAACTTAAAACCGGTCAGCATATCTGTGTTTCCACATTTCCCTTTACCCATTGCCTTATGACTCAAAACAGTTCCTCCAGCAGCTTTTCAAACTGTTTCTTAGACATGTCATTGCAGATCAGATAATATTCCACATCTTTCTGACAAAAAGCTGCCAGCAGCTGTTTGTTCTGTACATTTTCACCAACATAAACCGTTGTACCGTTTATCTCTGTTCCCTCTCCCGCAAAAAGTTCCTCCGGAATTTCCAGACCGCTTTTTGAAGTCTTTAATATTACAACACTGCCTTCGTCTTCCGGATACAGATAAAAAGTTCCTTCATCCGCAAGAATGCTCCGGCTTTCCTCATCATATTTTACATATATTTTGGAAGCGACCGGTTCATATTCCGACGGCAGTTTCATCAACTCCGTTCCCAGATATTCCTCGTATTCCTGCAGGTCTATTTCTTCTATATTTATTTCCGATAGTCTGTCCCGAAACATGATGTCGGAAACCTGATTATAGGTAAACCGGGACGGCACGGATATGCCTATATAAATTATCAGACATGCCGCAAAACACGCGGCTGCGGCTGCAACAGCAGCAATCCTTCTTTTTACCTTCCGCCCATGCAGCTTTTTATGATCTTCGGGTAAAGACATTTGATCAACGGCAGGATTCGCTTCATGAATGGATTGTATCGTCTGTTCAATCAGTTCCTGCGGAGCATGTTGAGCATTTACCCTGTCTCTATATTCTTTCATCAAAACGAACTCCTTTCAGTTTCTGGCTTAACAGCTTTCTCGCCCTGACAAGCCGGGTCTTGACGGTAGCTTCTTTTTTGCCCAGGATTTCTGCAATTTCCTTTATGGACAATTCCTCATAATAATACAGATGTATTACCTGCCGGTATTTATCCGGCAAAGACCTTACCATATCATATACTTTTGCATATTCCTTTTCTTCCTGATGTTCGTTTGCAAATCCTGACATATCAAGGGAAACCTGACGCCGTTTCCATGCCGATGTGGTCAGGGTTTTGCTCTGATTGATCGTTACCCGGATTAACCATGCTTTTAGGTGTTCTTCGCTCTGAATACTCTCTTTATAGCGAAAAAGTTTCAAAAAAACTTCCTGAAAAACATCTTCCGCATCGGAATGATTTTTTACGTTTAAAAGGGCAAGACGATACACCATATCGGCATACCGCCTTACCGCTTCATCTATATCAAATTCAAACGGATGATTTTCTTTCATAGGTTCCTCGTATTGTAAGATTACCGAAATTGTGATGACTCTATTAGAAATGTATCATACCGATAAACCGGAAGTTGCTTCCTCTCTAAAGTATTGACACATCTTTTTTCTTTACTCCCACAGCCATCTCATACTGCGCCCGGTGTCGGTCTAACGTCAGTTGCTTATCATAGCGGATCACGCCGTGATTATCATAGGGATCGTTAAAATAATACCCTTCCTCGTCATAGCCCACAAGCAGCATACAGTGTTCGTTGGATATCCAGGTAAAGGTTTCCCCGGTTTCAAACAGCCGCCACTTTGGTCCCGTTACCGGTTCTCTCATATCGATGCACGCCCAGAATACTACGGGCATACCCCGGTCGATATAATTGCGAAGCAAAGTCTCCATATCGGTTCCCGTCTCATCGATTACCTCGTATCCGCCGCCCAGCGCCTTTTTAAGCGCACGGCAGATAACAGGAGCATAGCAGCCGAAGGAGGCTTCGTCGTAAGGGCTGCCGCAGAAATATTTTTTCGGGTCCGGTCCGTACAACACGCCGTCCCGCTCTTCAAAGCTTCTTTTCTCCAGATAATTTTCTATAAATTCATCCGCCGAAATGTCATATCCGAGATACCGTAGCAGCATGGCGCAGGTCACGCTTTCACATCCGGTAGGGTACTTTATGCTCTGATCCATATAGGGCGCGTCAATCCTTACCATTCCCCGTTACCTTCGCTTCTTTTCTCTTTTGCAGATTTTTCATACAGGTCAATACCGCAAGCAGCAGAATCAGGCTGATTCCCAATACGACCCACCAGATCCTGACAACGCCTGCAATCAAATATCCCACTACGCATACCGCCGCCACGACCATAGCATACTGCATCTGCGTGGACACATGGTTGATATGATTGCTCTGGGCGCCCGCAGACGACATAACCGTCGTATCGGAGATCGGAGATACATGGT
Organism: uncultured Lachnospiraceae bacterium; assembly: GCA_900542015.1. Classification (GTDB taxonomy): domain Bacteria; phylum Bacillota; class Clostridia; order Lachnospirales; family Lachnospiraceae; genus UBA2882. The sequence continues at coordinate 54,855 of UQLY01000008.1, forward strand.
CCCCGCAGACCGCTCCCGCAAGAACCGCAGATACGGCAATAATCATCATTTCCAGATTGTCAGCCGAGGAGAACATCGCTACCACAATCGGCACCAGAATCGCAAAGGTTCCCCAGCTTGTTCCGGTAGAAAAGGCAAGGAAAACCGCAACGACAAACATAATCGCCGGTACCACAACGCTTGCCGCCGCGTGGCTGCCCACAACGCCTTCCACAAACGCACCGATCCCCAAAGCGTCGCCTACGCCCTTTAAGGACCATGCAAAAATCAAAATGGCAACCGCGGGTATCATCAGCTTAAAGCCTTCCACAAAGCTGTCCATAAATCCCTTAAACGTGACAACCTTGCGGGGCAGATATAAAACAAGCATAAACAGCACCGTAATCATCGTCGCGAAGATCAGACTGGTTTCGGCATCGCATCCCGCAAACGCGGTAACGATATCCGTCGCCCCTCCCAGAAAACCGGTATAAATCATAGCGCCCACTGCAGAAACGATCAGCACGGCAACCGGCAGCACCAGATCCATAACATGTCCCTTCGCTGCGGTTTCTTCGGGCTGGATCTGATCAAATTCTTCCCCGCCGGACGTAAACAGATCGCCCTTTGCTGCATTTTCTTCATGCTTTTTCATCAGTCCGAAATCAAATCCGGTCAAAATAATATAAAGCACCATGGCAAGCGTCAGCAGGGCATATAAGTTATAAGGAATCGTCCTTAAAAATAACTGGAACCCGGTAATGCCCGCGTCCTCCGGCACATAGGAGTTGACAGCCGCCGCCCAACTGGAAATCGGCGCGATAATGCAGACCGGAGCCGCCGTCGCATCGATAATATAGGCAAGCTTCGCTCTTGATACCTTGAATCGGTCCGTAACGGGACGCATAACGGACCCTACCGTCAGGCAGTTAAAATAATCGTCCACAAAAATCAATACGCCAAGCCCCGTCGTCGCCAGCAGGGCGCTCTTCTTGGACTTGATTTTATTGCCCGCCCATTTGCCGTATGCCGCCGAACCTCCCGACTTTGCCATAAGCACAATGATCATGCCTAATAGCACGTCGAAAATCAGAATATTCAGATTCATACTGTTTTTCATAATGTCAAAAAAGGCGACAAAGGCATTCCACGGATGAAAGCCCGTGTACATCAGTGCTCCCACCGCCACGCCGATAAACAGGGAACTGTATACCTCTTTTGTAATCAGCGCCAGTATAATCGCCAGAATCGGCGGCACCAAAGACCACCATGTTCCGATAAACATTGAACCGTCCATATCGCAATCTCTCCCGTTCTTTCCATTTTCAGCCGCTTTACGGCTGTATTTATTCCTAGTTTTATATTTTAAAGGTTTCAGCGCAAATACACAATCAAATTTAAAGAATTTATAAATAATTTGTCAAAAAAAGGGGTTTGGAAATGACTTGTGCTATAATGGACGTTAGCGGGCGGGAACAATCGTTCCTGTCCAATGCGAACGGAAAATTACCTGTAAAGGAGCGTGTTTGTATAATGCTTACAAAATTTATCGTTTGTTTTATTGCGGGAATCGGCGCCGGACTCGGCACGGGATTTGCGGGAATGAGCGCCGCTGCGGTCATCAGTCCCATGTTGATTACCTTTTTGGGAATGCCCGCCTATGAAGCCGTGGGCATCGCCCTCGCAAGCGACGTGCTGGCAAGCGCTGTCAGCGCCTATACTTACGGCAAAAATAAAAATCTGGATATCAAAAACGGCATCGTCATGATGATTTCCGTCTTATGCTTCACACTGATCGGCAGCTATATCGCCAGTCTGGTTCCCAACTCCACCATGGGTAATTTTTCCGTGTTTATGACGTTTTTGCTGGGAATTAAATTTATTGTCAAACCCGTAATGACTACCAAAGAAGCCATGAACGCGGTCAGCCCCCGAAAGCGCTTCATACAGTCTGTCATCTTTGGCTGTCTGATCGGGTTTATCTGCGGCTTTGTAGGCGCCGGCGGCGGCATGATGATGCTTTTAATCTTAACCAGCGTCCTTGGCTACGAGTTGAAAACCGCCGTAGGCACCAGTGTCTTTATCATGGCGTTTACCGCGCTGACGGGAGCCGTCAGCCATTTTGCCATCGGAGGCATGCCCGACGTGTGGTGTCTGATTTTCTGCGTACTGTCCACTTTACTCTGGGCGCGCATTGCGGCTTTGTTTGCCAATAAGGCAAGCGCCGCCGTATTAAACCGCGCCACCGGCGTCGTACTCGCCACCCTCGGCGCGGTCATTATGGCTGTGAATTATTTTTAAGATACCGCCCGGCAGGATCAGACCGTCAAACTCTTGTTCCAGATCCTTTACCGCCCTTGTTCATTGGTATTCGGGTATTCATACTCAAAGGAAGCCGCATTGCTTTCAAATGCAAAAAGAGTCTGTCCCGCCCTGCGGAATCTGTAAAAAGCCCGTCCCGCCGCGCTTTCGTGAATCGTTCTTACCATATTTCCCTGCCGGGGCGCCATAAGCCCGCAGGAAGCGTATTCCGGCAGCCGCACTTCCAGCTCCAGGTCCCTTTGCACAATTCGGATCAATCCCCTTTCAATTTTAACCGCACGCGCCCCCAGATAAGTCGCGAGCCTGTATTCCCGTCCTTTCCACAGCACAACGCCTATAATTCCGGTAAAATGAATCCCTGCAAGGGGAATATCCGCCACGGAAAGCATCAGCGAACCGTCCCGAAAGCAACATTGCGTCCAGACATATTCCTTCGGAAACGAACGCCCGCGATCTCCTTCCCAATATCCCCTTGCATTTCGGAAAATATAGTCTGTTTCGTTGACCGTAACCCTTCCGCTGACCGAATGCCTCATGCTCCAAATGCTGTGCCGGCATTCCAGAAAGGGCACCAGCGCAAAGGGTCCCATAATATCATATTTTAAGGGGGAAAGCGAGCCAAAGCTCAGTTTCCCCCTGATCTTTAATTCCGGCGTACGGACCTGCAGAGAAATTCCCTGTCTGCCGAACCGGTTCTTTCCAATTGTTATGTTGCCTTTTTTCATGGAAAACGCATCCGCCGGAAATTCCGCCGTAAAAGCCTCTTTATCCGTAATAACCTGGATGGAACAGCCGCGTTTTCCCTTTTGCCTGTGAAGAGCCGGAATAACCGCAAGCGTCTGCGTATCCGACTGACATTTCATATACCATCCGTAAAACAAATCCCCCATATTCAAGTCCTCCGATATTGATTCGCAAATTCCATGGAATTTTTATCAGTTTTCCCGAACAGGTTTCATTTTATGCCTTTGCGCTCTCTTAGGCTGCTTATTTGCTCCGCAAACCGGGCTCTTTCCTTCTTTTCATCCTTCACGGTCATTCAGCATATGCTTACAAATTCATATTTGCCTTCCGCTTCTTCCTTTGAAGCAAATACTTCTACTTTATCGTAAGGTTCCCGTTTTTCTTTCCAACTGCTGCAGTTATCCAAAAATTCTTTGAAATTATCGGCAAGCAAAAAAACATTTCTGTCTTTATCTATATAACAGATCGGCATATCGCTTTCCATATCAGTCGTCCCTCCGATCGTTCCGATATATCCTCCCTGACTGTCCGTCGCCAGAATATCCACACGGGGAACGCTGTAAAAATCGACGTTTACTATATTGTCATCAAAGATAAAATGAATGTCCCAACAATCCGCGAATTTCTGATATTCCTCATTCTTATCTTTCACAGACATGGAATATATCGTTGTTCCCGCCTGCAAAACTTCGGTCTCTTTGTTTATGAAAATACCGATGCAGTTATCGTTTTGCGACACGTCTAAAAAAAGCCGCTTCATAGCGTTACCTCCAAAGACTTCGGCGATGCTTCCGGTTGACCCCTGAAACCTTATATCGTATACTGGTCCAGTTTTTCAGCCTGCCACTCCAAAAGATCGGCAAGGGTAATATGATCAACAACTCCGTTGACGGCGTCGTTGATCATTTCATAGATTCGGACCGTCACACATTCCGCCTTCCGGTCGCATTCCATTCCTTCCTCGCCGACACAGGCGACAGGCGCCAAATCTCCTTCCGTCTGCCTCAAAATCATACCGACGGTATAATCCTTCGGCTCCTTCTTTAACATATAACCGCCCTGGGCGCCCCGGATACTGCGTACGAATCCCGCCTTATTCAGCACCGCAATAATCTGCTCCAGATATTTTTCGGAAATCTGCTGTCTTTTTGCAATATCCTTGATGCTGACCGGTTCTCCTGTATTGTAAGTCGCAAGGTCCAGCATCAGACGCAATGCGTATCTTCCTTTTGTTGAAATTTTCATGTGTTTTCGCCTCCCAAATTTTCTCTTGCCCGTTTTACCGCCTCTGCCGTCAGATCTTTGATAACCTCGCCTGCGATAATCAGTCCTGCTGCCGGCGGTACAAACGCCGTAGAACCCGGTACGGCACGCCTCGCCGGGCTTGAATGCTCCGCTCTATCCGCCGCATTCTGATCCGCCGTTTTGTCCGCCATATTCCGATTCTCCGTTTTGTCCGCCTCCTCCATCGAACCAAGAGGACGAAGGGGCTTTTCTTTGGAATAAACGACCTTCAACCGCTCCACGCCCCGTTTTTTTAACTCCCGGCGCATGACCTTCGCCAACGGGCAGACAGAGGTTTCATACAGATCCGCCACTTCCAGCTGTGCCGGATTGAGTTTATTGCCCGCTCCCATACTGCTGATAACCGGCACGCCCGCTTTCTGCGCTTCCGTTACCAGCGTAATTTTCGCCGTCACGGTATCTACCGCATCCACCACATAAGAATACTTCGTAAAATCAAATTGATCCTTATTCTCCGGCAGAAAAAAGCATCTGTGCTCATAAACAACCGCCTCCGGGTTAATCTCCGCAATCCGTTCCTTCATAACTTCCGTTTTATATCTGCCGATAGTCTTTTCAGTAGCAATCAACTGCCTGTTCAGATTGCTCAGGCACACCTGATCGTCGTCAATCAGATCGATGCTTCCCACGCCGCTTCTAACGAGCGCCTCCACGACATAGCCGCCGACGCCGCCGATGCCGAATACGGCTACTCTGGATGCCGCAAGAATATCCATCGCTTCTTTTCCCAACAAAATCTCTGTCCGTGAAAACCGGTTCACCATCTATCGCCCACCTATTCATAGTCTTGTAGTATGAATTATATGATACCTGCAAAAGCGGTTTCCGTCAAGTCGGCTGACCATTTTAAAATATTTTAAAAAGCCGGAGATTTTATCGTGACCGCTTTGCCAAAACCTCCTTTTATCAGACTTCATCCATTTTTTGCATAAATTCTTCCATACTGCCCGCCTTTGCCGCCTTCTTAAGCCATTTGGCAAGGGTGCCGGTATCCGTTTCGTTTTCCAATCTTTCCTTCAGTGACTGCGGAATCGTCCCATACTCTTCCAACAGTTCGCAGATACACCGCATCTGCGTCTGCAGCGTTGCCGTCTTTGTCGCTTCCTTTGCCGCTTCTTCCGCCGCGTCCTTTCGCTCATAGTAAATGATGTCCTCATACTTCATATAAGCATCCCTCACTTCCGGCTCTTCTTTGACCTTTTCCGTAAAACCATGGATTTTTCTGATCGACTCATTGGTAACATTCTTTATCGTACTGTTCTTAAAATAATTTAACATCGCCTTGATTTCAGAGGTGCCGCCTTTGCTGCCGCCCGTATAAAAATAAATCTGATGAAGCCCGTCCTCATACTTCAACTCGGGAACCTCGTCGCACCGGTTATGCACATTATACATCATATAATCATATCCGAACGGATCATAATTTAATATGGTAATGACATAAAGATCCGGCATTGTAGAAAAATCATTCTCTCCGCTCTTGGGGTATCGACCGTCAATCTTCGCCTGATAAAAACGATTATGGCGCAGCAAATCCATATTCTTCGGAATATGCGGTTCTAAATCATAGATATTCATGGCTGGGAGCTTCTCTGCAGAATGTAAATCTTCTATGACCTCTACATCCATGCGGATTCCGCGAAGGGACGGTCTTCTCGCAGGAATTACGCGTTGGGAAATCACCCGGATTTCTCCGATTTTCCTTTGCAAAAGCACCGATAACACTTCTCTGCAAAACGCTTCGCCCACCTCTTCGTCCGTGGCGACAGCGTTTACTAAAAAGTCATCCATGATATTCAGCTCTTTTAAGTTTCTTTTGGTATATGCCATATGACCTCCTTTCGGCAGGCATACCGCAAATACCCTGCAAATGAAGATCTGCAAGCGGCTGTCTGCCAACATTTAGTTAAGTGTGTGAAAATGTCGGCGAACTGCCAAAGACTCCGGTTCACGGAAAAACTCCGCCAACCGGACAGATTTTCACTGCATTGATTTGTTTAAAATTATAAGTGGATTTTCATGTGGTGTCAAGGCAAAAACGTAACATTTTTTCTTTTTATCGTTTGTTTTATTTCAAAATTCAGTTAGCATTTGCTTACTGGATTCCTCTTGTCCTCCCTCTAGCCCAACGTCAGCAATCCTACCAGGCACACGACCAGAGCAAGTACGGTAAGCAGCAATAGAATCAACAGCGCCACCGTCGTTTTTACCCATCTTTTTTCTTTCAGCGCCAGCACTATAATCGAAAGCACGTCCACCGTAAAGAAAAATTGAAAAATTCCTGCAAAAACCGATAAAACCGTTCCGTGCACTCCCTGCTTCTGGGATTTTACAATATACGCGACGGAATAAGGCGCTCCGCCGACCATAACGATCCATCCGAATGTCGAGAAAGCAATCGCAATGGCAGGCCCCACAAAGAACATAAAGACAACCGGCGTAAGCATCAGCAATAAGGAAGCGGCAACCACAATTCCGCCTGCGATATACATGGGAATCAGAGCATATTTAATCAAAACGGTTCAGTTTAACAACTGTTCCCTGCTGATCCTGTCCCTTCCTATGACCACAACCAAAAGATTGACTGCCGCCAACACAATCGGAAGCAAAAACAGCCACACCCCGCCGCCTGTTTCCAAAGAATCCTCCCGGCTTATGAAAAAAGTCAGAAACACAACCAAATAGACGGCGGCCACATATCCCGCCGCCAGCAGATAGATCGGATGAAAGCCTTCCTTTTCCTGATTCTCAATTCCCATTTTTCTTCCTCCTGTAAAAAATATTGATTTCTTAACCTTACGATCCGCAATGACTACAAATACCGGAGAATTTTCTCCCCCATTGCCGGATAATCCGTTTCCCATTTTATCATAAAATCAATCAGGTAATTTTCCAACGCTTCGCTCCGTTCCAGTTTCATCATTTCGCTAAGGAGCACTTCAAAAAGTTCCGGATCATAATACCGGGGCAGCATGGTTAAGGTCTGAATGTCCTCAGCGCCTCGATGGTCTGTCCGATCAGCTCGTCCAAAGTCCAGCCAAGCATCCCGGCTCCTCTTTCGATTACCTCTCTGGAGCACCCTGCCGCGAAGCCCTTGCTTTTAAATTTCTTCTTAACGGATTTCACTTCCAGATCCTGTACGCTTTTGGACGGTCTCATAATGACAACCGCGCCGATCAGTCCCGTCAGCTCATCCACGGCATAAAGTACCTTCTCCATTTCATGTTCCGGCTTAATATCTACGGTTATGCCGTAACCGTGGCTTGCCGTCGCATGAATAATTCTTTCGTCCACGCCCCGGTTTCGCATGATTTCCTGTTCCTTGATGCAATGTTGATCGGGATACTTTTCAAAATCCAGATCGTGAAGTATCCCCACCACTTCCCAGAAATCCTCTTCGTCGCCGTAGCCCAGCTTCCGGGCAAAATATTTCATGGTCTTTCCCACGATTTCCGCATGCTCCAGATGAAATTCGTCCTGATTATATTCCTTCAACAACTCCCACGCTTCTTCTCTGTCCATGTCCTTTACCGACCTCCTCTGTTTTCCTGTTAGTTACTATCATATCACAAGAATTTGCATCCTGACATATTTTTAAAAAGTATTCATGTATTTTCGTGCAGTCTGTTACCTCCGGATGGAAGGAAATGCCGATCTGATTATGATATTTTACTCCTACGATATTTCCCTCCACTGTGGCAATGATCTCCGTATCCTTTCCCACACTCTCCACAAAAGGAGCGCGGATAAACGCCATGGGGATTTTTCCCACGCCCTTTACCTCTTCTTCTGCATAAAAGCTGCCAAGCTGTCTGCCATAGGCATTGCGCCTTACGGTAACGGGCAGCGTTCCGAAATAAACATTTTCATCATTGGAAAGTTTTTCTGCCAGAAGGATCAGTCCGGCGCAGGTTCCAAGGACCGGAAGCCCTTCTTTGATCTTCTTTTGCAGAGCATCAAACAGATCCAGTTCCTTTAACAGTTTTCCCATGACCGTGCTTTCCCCGCCGGGCAGGATCAGCCCGTCAAACTCCTGATCCAGATCTTTTTTCTGCCGTATTTCAAAGGATTCTGCTCCTAACAGGGAAAGCATCTTCTCATGCTCTATAAATGCCCCCTGAACGGCAAGTACCGCTATTTTCATTTCTTATTTTCCCCTTTCGGCCATAAGAAGTTCGATTTCCTGCTCATTGATGCCTACCATTGCTTCCCCTAAGTCTTCGGAAAGCTCTGCTAAAAGCTTTGCGTCATTAAAATTGGTAACCGCTTTCACAATGGCAGCGGCACGTTTCTTAGGATCGCCGGATTTAAATATGCCGGAGCCCACAAATACACCTTCTGCTCCAAGCTGCATCATCAGTGCCGCATCAGCAGGTGTAGCAACGCCGCCGGCTGCAAAGTTCACAACGGGCAGTTTTCCGTTTTCATGTACATATTTTACAAGCTCATAAGGAACGCCCAGTTCTTTTGCTGCCTGGAACAATTCATCCTCTCTCATGGAAGTCAGCCTTGCGATTTCCTGATTCATTTTACGCATATGGCGTACTGCTTGGACCACATCCCCCGTTCCCGGCTCTCCTTTGGTTCTGATCATGGATGCGCCTTCGTTGATTCTCCTCAATGCTTCACCCAGATCCTTTGCACCGCATACGAAAGGTACATTGAATTTTGTCTTATCGATATGATATACATCATCTGCGGGAGATAATACCTCGCTTTCGTCAATATAATCAATCTCGATTGCCTCCAGAATCTATGCTTCCGCAAAATGTCCGATTCTGCACTTTGCCATAACAGGAATGGAAACCGCCTCCTGAATGCCCTTGATCATTTTGGGGTCGCTCATTCTGGAAACGCCGCCTGCCGCCCTGATATCCGCAGGAATCCGCTCCAATGCCATAACCGCACAGGCTCCTGCCTCTTCTGCGATCCGTGCCTGTTCCGGTGTTGTAACGTCCATAATAACGCCACCCTTTAACATCTGTGCCAGTTCTTTGTTCAATTCATATCTGTTATTGCTCATGTCTGTTTTACCTCCGTTTTAGTTTACATAACTCTTCATTTTTAATCATGCACACTGTCGAAATATCTGTTTTTTGATAGGATTAGTATACTAATTGATGCCATTATATAAAATAACTGGCATAGTAGAAAGTGCCAATTTTGCATTTTTATACCATACCAGATGTTTAAAATTCTTTTTTCTTTCACGGAAGCTTTTTAATCATTCCCACCGACATTTTCTTCATAAGTATCCAGAAAATGATGTTTTACTCCATTTTGCTTATAGGCAATGACCGTATTCAGATTCACATTTTCCACGCTTCTGAAAATATTCTTCTCTATAAACGGGCTTTTCCTGCTCAATTCCCGGATCAGTTCTTTTATTTCCGCCCGTTTGGAACCTTTTTCCGTTCCTCCGCAGGAAGCGCAGTTTTCCGTAAATCTGCAGGCGCATTGTATGAAGTGCAGCCCGTTATATTCCGCCCATCTGATAATATCCGTCTCCCTGATCAGATACAAGGGACGTATCAGTTCCATTCCTTCAAAATTGGTACTGTGAAGCTTGGGCATCATAGTCTGTATCTGCGCTCCGTAGAGCATACCCATGAGTATAGTCTCAATCACATCATCAAAGTGATGCCCCAGTGCGATCTTGTTGCACCCCAGTTCCTTTGCCTTGCTGTAAAGATAGCCTCTCCGCATTCTGGCACAAAGGTAACATGGAGAATCCTCTTCCTTCGCCACGATATCAAAAATCTCTGACCGGAAAATGGTAACCGGCACATGAAGCAGCTTTGCATTATCCTGAATGGTCTGATAATTGATGGGATTATAGCCGGGATTCATGACCAGATACACCACTTCAAAGTTTTTCTTCCCATGGCGCGAAAGCTCCTGAAACAGCTTTGCCATCAGCATAGAATCCTTTCCGCCGGATATGCAGACGGCGATCCGGTCCCCATCCTGTATTAATTCGTATTCGTTGATGGCTCTGGTAAAAGGTCTCCAGATTTCCCTGCGGAATTTTTTAACAATGCTTCTTTCCACCTCTTTATATTTTTCCGTCCGGCTTTCCTCTTCATTGATAAGCCGTGATAGCTTTATACGCAGATAGGAACGAAAGCCTCCTTCAATGCTGTAAATTTCATAGCCTTTTTCCTGTAGGCTTTCCGCAATTTCATCGCTCTTCTGACCGGTATAACAGATCAGATATACCGGCTTGTCCCTGGGTATTTCTGCTAAATGTTCTTCAAAAGTTTCCCAATAGATATGAAATGCCGCCGGATAAGTTTCTTTTTGAAACTCTTCTTCTTTTCGCAAATCTATAATAAACTTTTCCCTGACATCCTGCTCCATTTCTTCAACAGTCTTTCTAAACATTTCCTTTGTATCCTTTCGTCATCCAAATCAATTCCAACCTATACTGTATCAGTTGACGGCAACAACGAGGGGATTCCCCACCCTTGGAGAATCCCCTGTCGATTTATGGCATTAAAATTGTGATTTACTGTTTCCTATGATCTACTGTACTGCTTTGAAAGCCTCCTCTAAATCCTCGATAATGTCGTCGATATTTTCTGTCCCGATGGATAAACGGATGGTGTTAGGCTTGATACCCTGATCCAGCAATTCTTCTTCGCTCAACTGAGAATGGGTTGTGGAAGCCGGATGGATTACCAAAGATTTCACGTCCGCAACATTAGCAAGCAGGGAGAATAATTCCAGATTGTCGATAAAATCTTTTGCCTTCTGTGCATCCCCTTTGATCTCAAAGGTAAAAATGGAGCCGCCGCCGTTAGGGAAATATTTTGCATATAATTCCTTCTGGGAAGGATCATCTGTTACGGCAGGATGATGAACAGCTTCTACCTGAGGATGTTTATTTAAATAGTCTACTACCTTCAGTGCATTTTCCACATGTCTTTCTACTCTTAAGGATAATGTTTCCAGACCCTGTAAGAAGAAGAATGCGTGGAAAGGCGAAAGCGTAGCGCCTGTATCGCGCAGCAGGATCGCACGGATCTTGGTAACGAATGCCGCCGCACCTACTGCTTTCGTAAAGCTGATGCCATGATAGCTGGGGTTAGGCTCTGTTAATGACGGGAATTTACCGCTGGCTTCCCAATCAAACTTGCCGCTGTCTATGATAACGCCGCCGATGGTCGTTCCGTGTCCGCCGATAAACTTGGTAGCGGAATGCACTACAATATCTGCGCCATACTCAATAGGACGAACCAGGTAAGGAGTAGCAAAAGTATTATCGATTACTAACGGAATTTTATGCGAATGAGCAATTTCCGCGATCTTTTCAATATCCACCACATCGGAATTAGGATTGCCTAAGGTCTCAATGAAAACTGCCTTTGTGTTGTCCTGAATAGCGCCCTCGATCTCATCATAGTTGAAAGGATCTACAAAGGTTGTGCTGATACCATACTGTGGAAGCGTATGAGCTAACAGATTGTATGTACCGCCGTAGATGTTCTTTGCGGAAACGATATGGTCGCCGTTTTGAGCCAGATTTTCAAAAGTATAGGTAATTGCTGCTGCTCCGGACGCTACTGCCAATGCTGCCACACCGCCTTCCAAAGCCGCAATCCTCTTTTCAAATACATCTTCTGTAGGATTGGTAAGCCTTCCATAGATATTACCTGCATCGCTTAATCCGAATCTTGCTGCCGCATGTTCGCTGTTCCTGAACACATAAGACGATGTCTGATAAATCGGTACCGCTCTTGCATCCGTCACAGGGTCCGGCTGTTCCTGACCTACATGTAACTGTAATGTTTCAAATTTTAAATTTCTTTCCGCATATGTTTTTTTACTCATTTTTAACCTCTTTCTGCGGCGTCCTTTATGCCGCTCCTTTCTTAATATCTTTCTCCTTCCAGCTATCATGGCTGTTTCAGATAAATTTTTCCTTTTCCTCGTTAATGATATATTTTCAATCCTTTTTACACATTCGGCACATGGTGCCGCACTCTCCTGTGCTCATACAAATATGATAAGTCACTGTCCTGTCTTTCATTTTTACGATTCTCACGAAACCACGTCCTTTCTTTATGAAATGTGTATCAGCTTTATTTCCTATCTGATTACAAGGATATAATAACACGGCATTTTTCCTTTGTCTAATATTTAAAACTATCATCTGGTTATAGTTTTAGGCTATATCTATACTGTCAGATGAAAGCCAGCCATTATGAAGGGCTGCCGCAATTATAAAAGTTTATAAATGCGACAGCCCCTTCTCTATCAATATTCCTCTACAGGCGCTTCTTCTTTTTCCCCGATATCATTGACTGGTTTTTCCAGACCTTCAATTTTCATATTATGCTTTTCCGCATAATCCCAAAGGGCTGCATGGATGGCTTCTTCAGCAAGCAGGGAGCAATGCACTTTTACAGGCGGAAGTCCGTCAAGCGCCTCCATAACCGCTTTATTGGTTACCTTCAATGCTTCCTCTACTGTTTTACCTTTTACCAGCTCCGTTGCCATACTGCTGGTAGCAACTGCCGCTCCGCATCCGAAAGTCTTAAACTTTGCTTCCTGAATGACGCCGTTATCATCTATATCCAGATACATACGCATGATATCGCCGCATTTGGCATTTCCTACCGTGCCTACACCGCTTGGATTTTCTATTTCTCCCACATTTCTTGGGTTATTAAAGTGATCCATTACTTTTTCACTATACATATCATTCCCACTCCTTTCTTCTATTTCTCATGCTTTACAAAATCTTCACATAAAGGGGACATGCTCCTTAATCTCTCTATGATTTTCTTTAACTGATCTACGGTAAAATCAATTTCTTCTCTGGTATTTTTCTCGGACAGGGTCAGCCTTAAAGAGCCGTGGGCAATCTCATGGGGCAGTCCGATGGCAAGGAGCACATGGGACGGGTCCAGAGAGCCGGAAGTACATGCGGAGCCGCTGGAAGCGCAAATACCCTGCTGATCCAACAGGATCAACATCGATTCCCCCTCGATAAAACGGAAGCAGAAGTTGGCATTGTTAGGAAGACGTTTTTCCTTTTCTCCGTTCAGTCTGGAATAAGGTATTTCCTTTAACACCCTGTCGATCAAATAATCTCTGAGTTCTGTCTCATAAGCGATCCGCTGATCCATATCAGCAAAAGCTAACTCGGCAGCCTTGCCAAAACCTACGATGCCGGGTACATTATGGGTTCCTGCCCTTCGTTGTCTTTCCTGAGCTCCGCCATGTATAAAGGAACGGATCTTTACCCCCTTCCGGATATACAGGATACCGATACCCTTAGGTCCGTTTATCTTATGTCCGCTGGCGCTGAGCATATCAATGTGCATTGCCTCTACGTCAATAGGAATATGCCCAAAGGCTTGTACCGCATCTGTATGGAATAAAATACCGTTTTCTTTTGCTATGGCACCGATCTGTTCAATGGGCTGTACCGTTCCGATCTCATTATTTGCCGCCATAACGGAAATCAGAATGGTATCCGGTCTGATCGCTTTTTTCAGTTCATCCAACTTGACCGTTCCGTATTCATCCACATCCAGATAAGTCACTTCAAAGCCTTCTTTTTCCAGATATTCACAGGTATGAAGAATGGCATGATGCTCGATCTTGGTGGTAATGATATGTTTTCCTTTATTTTTATATGCCTCGGCAGTTGCTTTTAATGCCCAGTTGTCGGATTCGCTGCCGCCGCTGGTAAAATAAATTTCATCCGTTCCGGCGTTAATACCTTTTGCCAGGATACTTCTGGCATGATCCACTCCTTCTTTGGCTTTTCCGGCAAAGGTATAAATGGAAGACGGATTGCCGTAATACTCTGTAAAATACGGTTTCATCGCATCAAAAACTTCCGGATATACCTGTGTGGTCGCCGCATTATCTAAATAAATTAAATGATTCATATTTTACCTTCTTTCTATTTCCTAGTACTTCACTCGGATATTATTATACTCTATTCCAGCCTGTTGTCAAGCCGGAAAAACATAAAACAGGCTGACGCATTGATAAATATTTCCGGGGCTCCCGTACTATAAATTCCTCAAAAGTTTTTTTACGGCGTCTTCAATGACTCCGGGAATCTCATAGGCAGCGATTCCCTTCTGACTTAGCAGGGCAGAAGCTCCCGGTCCGATCCTGCTGACCAGCATATAATTGCAATCGGATAATTTTTCTACGTTTGCAAGAAGCCTGTTATCATCATGATCGCCGCCTTCGCAGACCGGCTGCAAAAATCTTTGTTCTATTACATTTATTTTTTCCGTTTCATCCACATCTGCAATCAGAAAGCTTTCCGCCCTCCCAAAATGCTGATTGACTACAAGTCCGTCCGTAGTGGCTATTCCGATCCTGTATTTCATCCTGTCTTACCAATCCTTTCCCGTAATAGTAAAGAAACCTTATCCGTGGGAAAAGGTTTCTTTTGAAGCAACTCTTTTTAAGTAAATCTGATCGCCAAATTCTGATTTTCCCGGCACGCCCGCTGCATCGGCGCGGCAATGCCGGCAATGCCTGAATACATCAATATATTTTCCCGCTTTTGTACGGACAGCGTCGATCTCCACACAGGTAGGCGCCGGAATATCTTTTAACTCCGCCTGCGGGATCAACGGTATGATATTATAAATTTTTGCTCCGGCTTCTTTAACGGTCTTTGCAATTTTCTCAATATGTCCGTCATTTATACCCGGCACCAATACGGAATTAACCTTGATCGTAATACCTGCGCCGGCAATCTTGCGAATCCCTTTCAGTTGGTTTTCGATCAGGATCGCAGCTCCTTCCGCGCCTTCATACTTTTTCCCGTGATATATAATATAATCATTCAGTTTTGCCTCAATTTCCGGGTCTACCGCATTCACTGTAACGGTCAGGGAATCGATTCCGATATCTATGATCTCGTCCGCTCTTTCATAAAGAAGCAGACCGTTGGTACTCATACATTTTAAAATATCCGGAAATTCCTTTTTGATAATGCGAAATGTATCCAGCGCATAATCCGTTGCCAATGTATCTCCCGGACCTGCTATGCCTGCTACTTTTATATCCGGGCAAAGCTCCAATGCTTTCCTTAAGATATCCGCACTTTCGTCCGGCAGGATTACCTTGGAGGTAACCCCGGGTCTTTCCTCCACATCATTGATCGTCCTGTCACAGAATCTGCAGGCAATGTTACAACCGGGACTGACCGGGAGGTGAATTCGTCCCGCATTGTTAATATGCCCTCCAAAACAGGGATGTGAATTTTGCAATTTCTCATATATACTCATTGTCATTCTCTTTTCAGCTTTTTTATCTCTTTTTATAAAACTACAACGATGCTGGTTGGATTTGAACCAACAATCTCAGTTTTGTAGACCTTGCCTTTTCCCACTGGCCACAGCATCTATAAAAAACGGAGGCTCTGTCCATGCTATCTGACAAAGCCTCCGGTTTACCGGTCAGCCTTTTATTCTATACTTTTCGTTTTTTTCAATCTGGACAATCTTGCCGTCCTGTACAATAATGGAAACCGTTCCGTATCTGATACTTTCGACCATTTCCTGTATAAGCTCCAGCTGTTCTTTGCCCAATCCTTTTTTTGCTTTATTTTCCATAACTCTTTCTCACCTTTTAAAGCCAACATCGGTTTACTTCCTATGATCAATTATTGGTAAATAACGGTGTTGATAAGTATCTGTCACCGGAATCAGGGAGCAATACAACAATTGTTTTTCCTTTATTTTCCGGTCTTGCCGCCAGAATGCCTGCTGCCTTCAACGCCGCACCGGAAGAAATTCCCACTAAGATTCCTTCGCTTACGGCAAATGCTTTTCCTTCTGCAAAAGCATCTTCATTTTCAATGGCAACAACTTCATCATAAATCTTGGTATTTAATACATCCGGCACAAATCCGGCGCCAATACCCTGTATCTTATGTGCTCCCGGAGTACCTTTGGATAATACAGGGCTGGTTGCAGGCTCAACTGCAACAATTTTTATGTCGGGATTTTTCTCTTTGAGGTATTCTCCTACACCGGTAACGGTTCCGCCTGTACCTACACCCGCTACAAAAATATCAACTTTACCATCTGTCTGCTCCCAGATTTCAGGACCGGTTGTTGCTTTATGGATCGCAGGATTAGCCGGGTTTACAAACTGTCCTAAAATAACGGAACCGGGAATGGAAGCCTTTAATTCATCAGCTTTTGCAATAGCGCCTTTCATTCCCTTTGCGCCCTCTGTCAATACCAGTTCAGCGCCATATGCCGCCAACAGGTTTCTTCTTTCAACGCTCATAGTGTCAGGCAGGGTTAAGATCGCTTTATAACCTTTTGCCGCTGCAACTGCTGCAAGACCGATACCGGTATTACCACTGGTAGGCTCAATAATCGTTGCGCCGGGCTTTAGGATGCCTTTCTCCTCTGCATCCTCGATCATGGCAAGGGCAATACGGTCTTTCACGCTTCCGGCGGGGTTTAAATACTCCAGTTTAGCCAGAATGGTTGCATCCTTTACACCTGCCTTTTCGCTATAGCGGTTCAGCTTCAATATAGGTGTCCCTCCGATCAGTTCCAGTGCGCTTTCTTTGATTTTACTCATTTCATCATCCTCCTGATTTTTGTTTTTGATTTTAATTTTTTACACAATTAAGTGCTTCTTTTCTTGTATAAAAAAAGCAGATACCCTTATGGTACCTGCTCTTAATCCAAGTTAATCAGTCATCAGGTATCATAATGCATAGAAAACAAAACTGTATTTATACATACAGCCTGACAACAACACATGACAAAATACTGATTTTGTGTCCGGTCATTTGTTCTCATAACATTACGCTCCTTTCATTTCCCATCTTTTCACTAGGATTGATATGAATTGATTGTATAGCAGATATTTCCACTTGTCAAGTACCTTTTCATATTTTTTTCAAATACTGTTCTTTTTAAATATAATATATCGGCTCCATGGAAATGATTCTGGATAAAAACCGCCTGGTCCTTTCCTGTTTGGGCTTTGTAAATATCCGGTTCGGGCTTCCTTCCTCCACTACAAGCCCTTCATCCATAAATACCACTTTATCGGCTACATCCTGTGCAAAGGACATCTCATGAGTTACCACGATCATAGTGATTCCCTTTTTTGCCACTTTCTTTATGACTTCCAATGTCTCTCCCACCAATTCCGGGTCCAATGCGGATGTGGGCTCATCAAATAGGATCAATTCAGGATTCAGCACGACAGCCCTGGCTATCCCTATCCTTTGCTGCTGCCCTCCGGATAACTGTGACGGATAGTAATCAGCTTTATCCGAAAGTCCTACCCATTCCAACGCTTCCATAGCCTTTTCATAAGCCTCGTTTTTGGGCATCTTTCTGGCTGTAACCAGACCTTCCATTACGTTTTCCACTGCATTCTTATTGGCAAACAGATTGTAGTTTTGAAAAACAAACGCTTCCTTGCGTCTTGTTTCCAAAATCTGTCTCTTACTTGCTCTCTTTAAATCAACAGAATAGTCTCCAATACTTAGCTCTCCGCCGTTTGCTCTTTCCAAAAAACTGATACAGCGAAGCAGAGTTGTCTTTCCTGATCCGCTGGGACCCAGAATAACAACTACCTGTCCTTCCTCAACCTGGAGCGAGACATCTTTTAATACTTCCAATTTTCCAAAAGATTTTTTTACATTCTTAATTTCAATCATACTTTCCTCCCGGTCAGGCATTTTTATAACGAATCAGACGTTTTTCCAATCGTTTCAGCAGAAACTCGACCACACATACCAAAATAATATATACAAAGAAAATATCCAGATACGCTTCAAAATAGTTCAGGCTCATGCCTCCCAGTATCTTTGCCCTTCCCGTCACTTCCGTAACAGACATAAACCTTAGTCAAAGCCTTGGTTATCGGATTTTTCAATGTCATGACCATTCCTAAAAGCGTTCCAAGCACTAAGGAAATCAAAACCGCAATCAGAGAAATCTTAACGGTTACCCAAAGACCGGTTAAAAGTCTTTGGAAATTGTTACCCATAAACAAAACCCTAATTCCCAAATCCTGCATAGCGAAGCCTCCTTTCCAGCAACGCTGCGATAATGGAAATCGGCAGCAGTAAGATCAGATATGCCACAACCAGCATCAACAATGCTTCATCCGTTTTGTAGTACAGACCGATCAGATCCTTTGCCACATACATCAGGTCTGCCAATGCTACTACGCTAAAAACCGAGGTTTCTTTTATTAAGAAAATCACATTGGCACATAATGCCGGAACGGACACCGATAATGCCTGGGGAAATATCACATAGCGCATTGCCTGTCTGTGGGTAAGTCCAATGGACAATGCCGATTCTTCCTGTATCTTATCCACTGCTTCCAGTCCGCTTCGAAATGCTTCTGCCATATAACTACCTCCCAAAAAAGTAAGACCGATGATGGCGCAAGCCTGGGAGCTGAAATGGATACCAATCTTCGGCAGCCCGAAATAGAGGAAGAACAATTGCACCAAAAGCGGTGTATTACGGGATAATTCTATATAAACTGACACAACCCTTTTTAAGACGGGGACTTTAAAGTATTGTATAAAGGAACATACCAGTCCGACAAATAAGGAAAGGATGATTCCTACCAGTCCTAAGCCAATGGTCAGTTTCGCAGCCTCCACATATAAAGGAATATATTTTTGTATAAATTCTGTGTCCAACTCTTCACTTCCTTTGGTATTGCTTTTTACCGCAATGCACGAAAAACTGCAACAAAATAGGAAGCGTATCATCCGCTTCCCTCGTTAACCGCAATTTATCTATCCGCATCTGCATTTTTACATTCGCTCAAATTGCAAACTGGTCTTATGCAGCGGCAAACCGGGAAGCATCTTTCTATTTTGACAACAAGTAGCCATACATGTGCACATATTCATGTATATGCACATATTTTTGCATTTGCATCTTGTACCGTTTTCGATTCTTGTCTGCATCATACTTCCCGCTCCTTTCTTTTTCCTTTGTTTATTTTCGTAATTCATATTGGAATAATAGGATTTTAACTCCGTTTTTTTCGTTTGTCAACTACTGCAGTTATAGTATATTATAAATGCTTGTTATAGTATCAACCTATAACAAGCATCAATTTACAATAAATTTACCCAAAATGGGATGATCATACTTCAGCAAAATCATTGATTTTCTGCTCAATGCCGTATTCCTCACATAAGGCTTTGCGGTATGCGGCATCTTCCGTCGCTTTTCTCAAATCATCGATGCGGTTATCTGCAAGAAGATATTTGTTCAGCAAAACGACCTCTTCCCTGCCTTGCTTTATCCCCTTTTGCATTCCTTTTTCCATTCCTTCTTCACGTCCCAGTTCTCTCTCATCTTCCCGGATAAGTTTCAGCTCCCGCTCCTGATCATATTCATAAATGCTCATCTTTACCACCTCTGCCTTCTGCCCGAGCAGAAAATCTCTCAATATTTCCCTTCCCACTGCCCGGTTCCTGAAACTCCTGCTTTTCATGTAATCGATTGGATTTTAAAAGCATGGATTTCAAGACGCCTTCCGGCAGAAAAAAGATACACATAGCCGTGTAATAGAATAATAGAAATATATGCTTTGGTTAGATTTTGCAATCCGTTATACTGTGTGTCAATACACTTTTTATCGTTTTAATTCCATTCTGATTTTAGCCGCTATTTTTTCATCTTAATCCTGATATCCGCAAGCCGATCCAGCGCCTCATTTAAGGTTGCGTCCTGCTTTGCAAAATGAAAACGGATATAACGGTTTTCCGGCTCCTTAAAGAAACTGGAGCCGGGAACTGCTCCCACTCCCACTTTTCTCGCCAGGTCTTCACAGAATACAAGATCGCTCTCATAGCCAAACTCACTGATATCCACCAGAACATAGTAGGCTCCCTGGGGTCTGGTAAAATTCAGACCTATATTTTCCAGTCCGTTGATAAATAAATCCTTACTATGGGTATAATGCTCCTGCAGCTTTTTATAATATTCATCGCCAAACTGCAAGCCCACAACCGCCGCCTCCATCAAAGGCGCTGCCGCACCTACTGTAAGAAAATCATGGACCTTTTTTACCCTGTCTGCAATTTCCGGGGATGCTATGACGAATCCAAGCCTCCATCCCGTGATGGAATAAGTCTTGGACAAAGAATTACAGATGATGGTCCGTTCTCTCATGCCCGGCAAAGTTGCAATGCAGGTATGTACATTGGGTTTATATACAATATGCTCATAAACCTCATCTGTAATGACATATATGTCATATTTAACCGCAAGCTCTGCGATCACTTTCAGTTCTTCATAGGTAAACACTTTACCGCAGGGATTGGAAGGATTGCATAAGATCAATGCCTTTACTCCCGGCTGCCTGACAGCATTCTCCAATTCATCTCCATCAAAATCAAATGCCGGAGGTTTTAAAGGGACATAAACAGGTTCGGCACCTGAAAGGATTGTATCCGCCCCATAATTCTCATAAAAGGGAGAAAAAATGACAACCTTGTCCCCCGGATTGCACACCGACATCATAGACGCCATCATAGCTTCCGTACTGCCGCAGGTAACTACGATTTCCTTTTCGGGATCTGCCTTCATTCCATAAAAATGCTCCTGTTTTCTTGCCAGCGCTTCCCTGAAATTTTGAGCTCCCCATGTCAGGGCATACTGGTGCGGTCCCAGGCACGCCACCTGCGCCAGCCTGTCCGTAATTTCTTTTGGCGGATCAAAATCCGGAAAACCCTGGGATAAATTAACCGCCCCATATTGATTAGAAACTCTTGTCATCCTGCGGATAACCGAATCGGTAAATCCTGCTGTTCTTTCACTTAATTCCTTCATATCCATCCTCTTTTCCTATAGAATCTGCTCCAAAAAACGGCACATTGCTTCCGCCAGATTTTTATGTCCTTCCTTATTCAGATGTTCCCTGTCCGCGTCATCTGCTACCGCATATTGGGAAGCATCCAGAAAATAAGCGCCCTTCTCTTCGGCAATCCTTTGATATACCTGCGAAAGCTCCTTTGAAGTCTGTACGGAGCGCTCATTGAACTCAGGATCAAAACCTTCCTCCCATACTCCGTCCCCAAGCGCGATGGGAGAAACCAACAAAATCCTGCATGCGGGCGCTTTACTGCGGACCTGATCAATCAAAAGCTCTATCCCCTTGCCGATCACTCCTGCACACGCATCATAAATAGTCTTACAGTCATTGGTTCCAAGCATTAAAATGACCATATCAACAGGCGCATGAGTTTCCATGATAACAGGCAGCATTTCCGATCCTTTTCTTCCCATCCGGAAAGGGTCCCCAAAAACAGTAGTCCTGCCGCATAGTCCTTCTTCTATGATCCGGTATCCCTTTTTATGGACCGCATCATTTAATATGCCTGTCCATCTCTCATTCCATGCGTATCTTTCATCCGTTCCCGGTATCAATCCATATGTATTAGAATCTCCAAAGCATAAAATCTGCTTCATAAATATCTATCCGTCCTCTTTTTCATATTCTGGTAATCAAATAAAGTATTCGATGGTCTTATCCGCAGTCAGTCTGGTATTTTCGTTAAATAAATGGACTGCTTCCCTTCCTTCCATAGGACCCAGAGAGTAAATTTCAAGCGACTCTTTGTTAAAATAGCTTTCCGGCACTACTCTGTTATAGGTAAAAGGGTGTTTTTCATCCATTAAAATATCCTTTTGCCGAAACGGCTCATCCCGGTAATAAGGATCGAACATATAAATTTTACCGTCCGCCTCACCGGTCAACAGTACGTAATGTGCCTCATCATAAAACAACCGCACCACCACAGCGCCTTTATGACGAAGCGCCTCATTGATCTCACTTCCGCCGCCCACATATACATTCCTTCCCGACAAATAGCGGCTGCTTACCGGCAGTTGTCCGATCTTTCCAAACCCGTTAAGCCAGTTGCTTAAAAACATCATAGCTGCCGTAGAAGTTCCGCTTTTTCCGGGAACTCCCTCCGCATTATAGCAATCCAGGCAATATAACATGATATTGCGTATGACCTCCGGCGGGATATCCTCCCTTGGAAACAGGAAACTGATGGCATTCAGCATTGCCGTTGGACCACAGTCAAATTCTGATAGTTGATAGTGCAGTGGATTTTTCATAAAAATATATCCTTCCTTCTTTTGTCGATCTATTTAATTTACTATTTCAGATATTCGTTTATGATCAGATTTCTTTATGACGATACGCAAAATAATTCACGCTTCCGTCATCCCTACTTTGCCCACCTTTTTAGTATGATATATTTTAGAAATCATACTACTCCTGCCGCCGTCTGTCAACCGGATTCATCCCATAAAATACCATTTCCTGTATCAATATTCCATGGTCAACAGCTTGCTTACAAGCTCCGCTCCCCGCTTCAGATCTTCTGTCATCGTATATTCTTTTATGGAATGTACCTGATACATGCCGCAGGATAAAACAATGCCGCGGATGCCATTTTTCACAAAAACATTATTATCGCTTCCTCCAAAAGTATCCACAAGCTCACAGGATATATCCAGTTCCCTGCATGCCATGACAAATCTTTGTACGACCGGCTCATTTTCCCCGATCTTATATGCCTCGATATTGATCGTTGTTTCCAACATAAACTGGGCACCGGTTCCTTCCAGCGTTTCAGAAAAAATTTGCCTTATATCCTCTATGCTCTGCAATGCCTTTTCATGAGAAAAGCTGCGTACTTCTCCTTGACAACTGCAGCATTCCGGCACGATATTGGACATGGTTCCTCCCGAAATCGTCCCTATGTTCAGCGTGGTTTCCTCATCCGGATGCCCCTGCTTTATTTTTGCCACCGCGCTGCTCATCAGGGCTATGGCGTGAATGCCTTTTTCCGGCTCGAATCCCGCATGTGCCGCCTTACCTTGTACGGTTATGCCAAAAGAGATAATGGAAGGCGCACGGAGCGCGGCTTTCCCGATGGCGCCGCTTAAATCCAGAACATAAGCTTCCTTTGATTTGATCCGGCTAAAGTCAAAAGCCTTTGTTCCTTGATCATACAACTCTTCTGCTATAGGGAAAAGCACTTCTATATCCCGATGGGCGATGCCCGCTTCCTGAATGCTTCTGATTCCTTCCAGAATCTCTACAATGCCTGCCGCGTCATCTGCGCCCAGCACCGTTTCCCCTTGGGAAGTAACCTTTCCATCCGCATGAAAAACCGCCTTCTTCCCTGCTCCCGGCTGTACGGTATCCATGTGCGCCGCCAGCAAAACCGGTTCTCCGGACAGCGTTCCCTTTAAAAAGCCGTATACATTTCCTGCATTGCCGCCATAAGCCTCTCCCGCCTTATCCTCTTTTACCGAAAATCCCAGCTCTTTTAATTTTCCAATTAAACAATCCGCCATCTCCCGTTCCCGGAAGCTGACGGAATCAATGGCTGTCAATTCTGAAAACTCTTGTCTGATACGTTCCGTATTGATTGTAATCGGCTTGCTGCTCATGTTTTCCTTCACTTTATTACCTTTCATTCTTACCCTTTTATTTTTCTTATCGATTCCCTTACAGGATCTTCCCGCCGCCGAGCACGATATCCCCGTCATAAAATACAACCGCCTGCCCGCAGGTAATTCCCCTTTGCGGCTCGTCAAAGGTCACTTTAACCTTATCATCCGTTACCTTTTCGATAACTGCATCAGCTTCCTTTTGCTTATAGCGGATCTTTGCCTTACAGCGCACAGGCTCTTTTATATCTTCAAAAGCGATCCAGTTTAAATCCGACGCTTCCAGCGTATCATGGAACAGCCTTTCATTTTTACCCAGAACTACCGTATTGGTATCCATTCTTTTTTCACATACATATAAAGGCTCCGGAAGCGACAGTCCCAATCCCTTCCTCTGTCCGATGGTATATCTGATAATCCCCTTATGGGTCCCCAGTACCGTACCATCCTCGGTTACAAAGTCCCCTTCAGGAAATGTCTTATTACAGTAGGTTTCGATAAAGCGGGCATAATCTCCGTCCGGCACAAAGCAGATGTCCTGGCTGTCAGGCTTCCTGGCATTTACAAAGCCCATTTCCTCCGCGATCTCTCTGATCTTAGTCTTGCGGTATTCACCCAGTGGAAAAAGAGTATGCGCCAGCTGCTCCTGGGTCAGATTATAGAGCACGTAGCTTTGATCCTTGGATTCATCCACGCCCTTTTTTAACAGATAGCGGTCTCTTTCCGGATCATATTCTATTCTGGCATAATGCCCTGTTACCACATAGTCAAAGGAAAGCTCATACATACGCTGCATCAGCTTTTGAAACTTCATATAACGGTTGCATTCTATGCAAGGGTTCGGCGTACCGCCTTCCATATAGGTATTGACAAACCGCTCAATGACTTCTTTTTCAAAATCATCGGTAAAATTAAATACATAAAAAGGCATGCCAAAGGATCTCGCCACATTTCCCGCATCCTCCACATCGCTTAAGGAACAGCAGGTCTTTTCTTTCTCTATGCCGATATCTTCATTATTATATAATTTCATAGTGGCTCCGATACACTCATATCCCGCCTTTGTCATCAGATACGCCGCCACACTGGAGTCCACCCCGCCGCTCATGGCAATAATCGCCTTTTTCTTTTTGTTCATGTCATTCCCTCTGGTCTTAGTTTTTTCATTCCCATCTATCATATCACACTTTTCTATAAAAGTCTCTGACCGCGCCAAGATATTCGATACAGATACAATTTCTCAAATGATAAAAAGTTCCCTTTGGCACTTATCATACCATCAGTATTTCCGCAATAGAAACAAGCGGATAGAAATGATAAAAGTTATCATTCATCCGCCTGCCTCTAATCTCACTATTTCAAATATGGCGCGACCGCGCCTAAGTCAATTTACTATGCCATGCCTGCCAAAGCTCTTCCTAAGTCCCTGCACTGTTCTGCAACATCTGCATCCGGCGCACCGTTTACGGTTACGCCTTCTCCGTTTACTACGGTTGCGCCTGCTCCGGAAACTCTGTCCTCCCAATCGCGCATCCATTCCTGGTTACCCCAGCCGTAAGAGCCGAACAATGCAATCTGCTTTCCGGCGATCTCGCCTTCCAATGCGCTCATAAAAGACTCCATCTCGGTTTCCTCCAACTGCTCCGCTCCCATGGACGGGCACCCTAAAGCGAAAGCCTTAGCTGCTTTCAGATCATTTACATCCGCCGCGCTTACCGGCAGCAATACCGGTTCTGCACCTGCTTCCTTTACGCCTTCTGCAACCGATTCAGCCATAGCCGCTGTATTGCCGGTTCCGCTCCAATATATAATTGATACCTGACTCATATGATTTCCTCTCTTTCTTCTCTTTATGCAAAACCGCCGGCACTTTACTCCATGCCTTATACTGCGATTTCCTCTATTGTCTTTCCCATGATGACTTCTCTTACCGCCGTTTCCCGCTCCGCATCAAATCTACAAAACAGCTTTGCGGCTTCCTGCACATTGTGATACACCTTCCAATAGTCCATATATGCAAAGTTTTTTCCGTCATTTTCAATAAAACCTTTCACATCCGGCAGAGGATAGCCGAGGAATACGCCGATTTCATGGGGGAAGTCTGTTTGCCCATTGCCGTAAAGCCTGATTCTTTTTGACAGCTTCTTGATAAGTTCCCCGGTATCCTCTTCTAAATACCCGTATTCCTTCAGGAATTTTCGCACCGTTTCCGATTGCAGATATGCGAAAAGTTCCTTTTCCCGATACAGATACAAAACCACTTTGTCTCCTTTTACGCTCAGGAATCGGCAGGAGATATCTGTTCCCTTTAATAAAGCTCTGATCCCGACGGCTTCCTTTTTACTCAGGGTCAAAATATTTGCCATTGCCAGTTTTTTCATCAACGGCGCGCAGTGCATTGCCATAAGCAAGGCGAGGTTGCTTTCCCTGCTGCCCGAATTCCTGATGGCGATCATTTCCTGTATAGGCATATGCCTTACCGCCTTAAGAACGCTTTACGTTAAATGCTCCAAGCCCGGGATAAACCGCGCTTTCGCCAAGCTGTTCCTCAATACGCAGAATCTGGTTGTATTTTGCCACTCTCTCCGTTCTGCTGGGCGCACCGGTTTTGATCTGGCAGGTATTCAGTGCAACTGCAAGATCCGCGATGGTGGTGTCTTCCGTTTCACCGGAACGGTGGGAGGAGATTGCGGTGTACCCAGCTTTATGTGCCATTTTGATCGCTTCCAGCGTTTCGGATACGGAACCGATCTGATTGAGTTTAATCAAAATAGAATTGCCGCAGCCCGACGCAATTCCCTTTTTCAGCCTCTCCGTGTTGGTTACGAAAAGGTCGTCCCCTACCAACTGGACTTTGCCGCCCAGTTCTGAGGTCAAAAGCTGCCAGCCTTCCCAGTCTTCTTCGTCCAGGGCGTCCTCGATGGAAATGATCGGGTATTTTTCAACCAGATTTTTCCAGTGCTCAATGAGCTGTTCGGAAGTAAATTTCGTTCCCGCCTTTGGCAGAATGTATTCGCCCTTCTTTTCACCCTTCCATTCGCTGGAAGCCGCGTCCATGGCGAGCATGAAATCCTTTCCGGGCTCGTAGCCCGCTTTTTTGACCGCTTCCAATATGTATTCGATCGCCTCTTCGTCACTGGCAAGATCGGGGGCAAAGCCGCCCTCATCTCCAACAGAAGTCGCAAGCCCTTTGCTCTTTAATAATGCCGCAAGCGCATGGAACACCTCGGCGCACCAGCGAAGCGCTTCCTTAAAGCTATCCGCGCCTACGGGCATAATCATAAATTCCTGTACGTCCACGGTATTTGCCGCATGAGCGCCGCCGTTTAAAATGTTCATCATGGGAACCGGTAAACGGTTGCCGGAAATGCCGCCCAAAAATCTATATAACGGAATATCCAATGAAATCGATGCCGCTCTTGCAGTTGCAATGGATACGGCGAGAATGGCGTTAGCTCCCAAATTCGATTTGTCCTTTGTCCCGTCCGCCTTTATCATTGCCTGATCTATTGCATAAATGTCGGAAGCGTCCATTCCCCTGATGGTATCATTGATCACAGTGTTGATATTTGCGACCGCTTTGGATACGCCCTTTCCGCCATATCTTTCTTTATCATTATCTCTTAATTCCAGCGCCTCAAATTCTCCTGTAGACGCACCGCTGGGAGCCGTTCCTCTTCCTACGGTCCCATCCGCCAAAACCACTTCCGCCTCCACGGTAGGATTTCCTCTGGAATCCATGATCTCTCTGCCGATTACTTTTTCAATCTGCAAATAATTCATTTTATAATCTCCTTTCAGTTTCTTTATAGACTCTGGCAGAACTGCCGCTTTGATATTTTATTCGGTGAGTAAAGCCGGCAGTCCCGAAAGGATCGGCGTTCATCTCTTTCCTTCTTTCTCGGAGTCCACATGATTTGTTCTCTTTTAGTTAGTTTTATCTAACTAAAGTTGTATTACTCAAACTATATAAAAAAAGCAATACCCTCTATTGATATCTTTTCTCAATAAAGGGTATTGCTCACTCCTATTCCATTTCCGTTTTCTTTTCCGTTTCTGCATCCGGCAACAGGTTTCCCATGCTTTTTAAACTGATGGCAATGGTCGAGGTATTGTGTAAAAGAGCCGACGTCGTCGGTTGTATAACGCCCGCGACCCCAAGCAGGATCAGCAGGGAATTGATACCGACAATCCTGATATAATTTTGATGAATCCGCTTTACCATCCTTTGGCTGATTTTTCTCAGCGAAAGAAGCTCGTACAAATTGTCCGCTTCTATGGTAATATCGGCGACCTCTCTGGCGATCTGCGCGCCGTCGCTGATGGCGATTCCCACGTCTGCCGCGGACAACGCCGGCGAATCGTTGACGCCGTCTCCGATCATAATGACCTTCCTGCCCTGCTCGTGCTCTTTATTTACAAAAGCAGCTTTGTCCTCGGGCAGCACTTCCGAATAATACTCATCCGTGCCGACCCTTTTCGCCACTTCCGACGCAGTTTTCTCGCTGTCGCCTGTCATCATGACGATTTTGGAAATCCCGCTTTGCTTAAGCCCCCGGATTACCGCCGCCGCTTCCTCCCGGATGGGATCGGAAATACAGATAACCGCGGCAAGCTCGCCCTCTATGGCAAGATAAAGCTGGGAATATTCTCCCGAAAGGCTTTGGAACCGCTCCTGCATACCTGCGGGCACTCTGCATTTTTCATCTTCAAAGACAAAGTGATAGCTTCCGATTACCACCCGTTTTCCTTCTATCTGCGAAGAAATACCGTGCGCGACAATGTACTCCACCTTAGAGTGCTTCTCTTCATGGATCAGCCCTTTTTCCTTTGCGGCATTGACGACGGCATTCGCCATGGAATGGGGAAAATGCTCTTCCAGGCACGCGGCTATCCTTAGCATTTCGTCTTCGCTTTCCTCCCGGAACGAAACGACCTTTGCCACAACGGGCTGCGCTTTCGTCAACGTACCGGTTTTATCAAATACGATCGTATCCGCTTCCGCCGCCTGCTCCAAAAACTTTCCGCCCTTGACCGTTATCCGCCGCCTGTTCGCCTCCCGGATCGCCGCCAGCACCGTAATCGGCATGGCAAGCTTGAGCGCGCAGGAAAAATCAACCATCAATACGGACAGCGCCTTGGTCGTGTTCCGGGTAAACAGATAAACAAGCCCGGTGCCAAGCAGGGTATAGGGTACCAGGCGGTCTGCCAGATGCCCGGCTCTGCTCTCTACGGCTGATTTCAGTTTTTCGGTGCCTTCGATCATCGTCACGATCTTCTCATATCTGGTGGCGCCCGAAACCTCCTTTACCCGTATTGTCAGTTCTCCTTCCTCCAATACGGTACCCGCATAGACATATCCGTCCTTCTTCTTTTCCACCGGCAGGGACTCCCCTGTCAAGGAGGATTGGTTGACCATTCCCTCTCCCCCTTCGACAACGCCGTCGAAGGGAATCACATTTCCCATACGAACGACAATCAGATCTCCGGCGGCAATCCTGTCCGCGTCAACAGGCGTCTCTTTTCCGTCCGAAAGCATCCAGACCTTCGTCACATTCAAAGACATACTGCGGGCAAGATCCCTCACCGATTTTTTGTGAGTCCATTCCTCCAGTATTTCTCCTACGTCAAGCAAAAACATGACGGAACCCGCCGTTCCCATATCCCGCCTGATAACCGACACGCCGATCGCCACGCCGTCTAAAAGCGCAACTTCTATTTTCCCTTTGGCAAGGCAGCGCAGCCCCTTCCAGATATATTTGACCGATTTGATTACCGTTACGGCGCATCTGACCGGATAAGGCAGAAACACCCTGCTGCCGGCGCGCGTCAGCACCCTGACCGCCAGTTTATCAAGATACTCTCTGTTTGTTTTCCTGCCGGACAGTTCAATGACCGAATCCGGGGGCTCCGTCTTTTCATAGGAAAACGCCTGCAGCGCCTGCAAAAGCTCCATTCTTTTCTCCCGTCCGCCAAAATAGCGGATGACCGCGTCCCCGGTCCGCTCATAGACCTTTGCACTTATGACACCGCCGCAATTTTCCAGATAATATTGCAGCGTATCGGCTTCCCGGTCCGTCATATGCGCCGAAACCGCATGAATCC
This sequence comes from uncultured Lachnospiraceae bacterium, assembly GCA_900542015.1. Classification (GTDB taxonomy): domain Bacteria; phylum Bacillota; class Clostridia; order Lachnospirales; family Lachnospiraceae; genus UBA2882. Next base: position 84,782 of record UQLY01000008.1, read on the forward strand.
TGATTCGCCCTTCTATCTCATGCAAAATCCGAAATCTCATTTTTTACAGTCCTTCCAAAATTCCGGTGCTTTATTCCGCGCCCTGTTCCGCCTGCGCGCCCGCGCCTTCATCCTCATATTCTTTTTCCGCCTCGGCGCGCGCTTCATTGATCTGCTGCGCTTCCGCATAAATATCTCCTGCGTTTTCCTGAATATTCGTAACCGTCTTCATCACGCATTCCTTCGCGCGCAGCGCCGCCGCCGTGCAGTGCGTATATACCTTTTTTGCATCCTTTCCGGACAGGATCTTGATCCCCGCCGTACCAAACAGCACGCCCGCTGCAAAAATTCCCGTTTTCTTTCCGTCAAATTTCTTCAAAAAATTCATGATTTTACGGCCTCCGTATCCTATTGATGTTTATATCCGGTATAGATTGCCATCAGCATACAGACGACGGCAGCCCATGCCCAAAATTTGTGTTTTTCCATCTGACATTCCTCCTTGAACATTCAGTATAGTCTTCCGGCGGGCACACTTCTATCCTTTTTTCGCTTATTGATATTTTTTCTCAATAAGTATCTTCCCTTTCCGCTTTTTTGCTGCCTTATTCCACGTTTTTCAGCGCCTCGTCCATCGGAATCCGCTTAATTCTTCCGAAATCAAAAAACAAAACGATCAGATAGCCGATCATGACAAAAGCAAACATTTTTACATATCCTGCGGGCTCCATAACGAAAGCGTACCATCCGCTGTATTCGGACATCATCGTTTTCCACACCTTTTCCATGACCAGCGTGCCCAAAAGAACGCTGACAACGTTTGCCGCCACCACAAATATCGTCGTTGAAACCAGATACAGACTTGCGATTTCTTTATTTTCATATCCCAAAATCTTCGTCATGGATATGGCGTTTTCATTTTTTTCGATAATGATTTTGGTCAGCAGGTAGATAAGCACCGCCGACAGCAAAATGCACAGCACCTGGAAATACTGCATATAAGAGCCCATAGAATGATCCATCTGGTCGCACATTTTGGTAATATCCCGTTCGGTAATGACCGTCGCGATCTCCTCCTGTCCGATATCCGTGATTTTTGTATCGGACATATAGCCGCTAAACGCTTCCTCCTCCAGATCAAAAACCAAACGGTAATTTCGGATCGGCATAAAGACCGCAATGCTCTGGGATTTTTCGTAAATGCCCGCCACCTCAAATTCATAGCTGCCGTTTTCGTACTTTTCATTCAAAGTAAAGGTATCGCCCTCATTTAATCCGTACTTATCCTGAAAAGCCGCCGAAATATAGACCTCCCGCCCGGAAAGCGCCGCCGGATCACCGATTTTGACATAGCGGCTGTCCTCTGAAATTCCGTAAACGGATACTTCTTCTTCAAATTCGCCGTTGCCCGTCTGCAGGGAGCTCATAGCGAAAGGTTCCGCATCCGCATTTTTTGTTTTGATCACATTGCCGTCCTCGTCCTGAAAAGATTTGAGCACATATTGGTACCGGGCGAACATCATATCCGCGGCATTGTCCTTGTAATAATCCAGCGTGGACGGCAGCCCTACCGCCATGGCGAGCATAATCATAATAAAGAAAATACCCGCAAAAAGAATGATATAATTGGAGACGTTTTGAAACATAATACGCAGGCGGAACCTGGCAAAAAACTTCCAGCCCGGCAGACGCATCGCCTTTTTCCTCCTTGTTTTTTTCAGGTCATGGCGCAGAAACTGTAACGGCGTGTGCCCCATCATTTTGACAATCACGATCAGATTGACCGCAAGCATCAGTACAATCGGAATTAACGTCGTCTTCACAAACGCCTCGGGATTCCAGACTGTCTTGTAAGCGGGCAGGCTGTAGCTGTTATAATACATGGATACCACCACGTTTTTAAACGCCGAATAGCCCAGGATATTGCCGATGCACGCCGACAGTAACGTTACGATTACCGGCATGGATAAATAGTGACGGACCAGTTCTCCCCTGCTGTAGCCCGAAGCCCTGAGTGTTCCGATCGCCGAGGCTTCCTTTGCAATGGTATTGCTGATCGTAACGGCGAAAATAAATGCGATGATCACGATTAAAACGTCCAAAAGCACGCCGCCCATCGCCTCGTCGGAGCCCATATCGTCGGTGGCAAAATTGATCGCCGGGTTCGCATACCGCGGTACATAATCCTCAAGCTCCCGGTCCGCAACGACCGTCTGCGTCAGAAGCGCTTTTAGAAAATCGTCCGAAAGGCTTTTTTCTTCCTTTTCGTCCGCCGCCTCCTCCGCGTATTTCCATGCGTAAGCGTAATGCAGCGAACCGTTCAGACGTTCAAATCCGCTTTCCGTTACCACCGCCACATCAAATTTCAACGCGTCAAACATCATATCCGTACTTTTTTCATGCAGGGTGGAATAATTCACATAGGCGATCAGCCCCACGACCTCATATTCCTCTCCGCCTGCCGTAATCGTATCTCCTACCGTAACGCCCACGTTGTCCGCGTGCATACGGTCAATGGCGATCTCCCGCTCCGTCTCCGGGAATCTCCCTTCTATCAGGCTTGCCAGATTGACGTCTTCTGTTTTTGCGTAGACGCGGATCGTTCCGTCCGCCACGCCGTCTTTGTTATAATCCTCTTCCTCGTTTCTGTAGAAATTTTCATAGACCTCTACGCCGACCGCCTTAAAATCGGGATCGTTTAATTCATACTTTTCCTCCGCTTTAGCGTATTCCTCCTCTACTTCTTCCTGTATTTTGGTCCACGCTTCATCATAGGCGGCGTTAAATTCCTCCGTGAAGGTTTCGTCCAGCTCTTTTTTCGCTTCGTCCAGATAATATTGTCTCACATCGGCTTTTTCTCCCGTTCGGATCGCCGCAAGCAGGTCATCGTCCGCCCTGCCGTCCAGCTCAAAGTGCCCGTCCTCCAGCAAATACTGACCGACGCTTTCCCGCGCCGCCGTCATCATACTTCCGTTTGCCACATACATTCCCGATACGAAGCCGATCGTCAAAATCAAAAACAGGCTTACCACAAGATATTTTTTCCAGTCTCCCGTCAGTTCCCGCGGGATACGCCTGATCAGCGGATTTCTCACTTTTTTCTTTTTCATCACTATCCTCCTCGTTCCCCTTACCATTCCAGATCTGCGGCGGAAATTTTGTTTTCGTTGATTTCGTTTTTGCGGACGCTTCCGTCGCGAAGCTTGATCACATGGTCCGCCATGTTTTTGATCGCCTCATTGTGAGTTACCATGATAACGGTATTGCCGTATTTTTGATTAACGTCTTCGATCAGTTTCAGAATTTCCTTGGAGGTATTATAGTCGAGCGCGCCGGTGGGCTCGTCGCAAAGCAGAATATCCGGGTTTTTGACAATGGCGCGCCCGATGGACACGCGCTGCTGCTGTCCGCCGGAAAGCTGATTCGGGAGTTTGTATCTGTGTTCCCAGAGCCCCAGCGTATGCAAAAGCTCGTCGATATCCAGGGAACGGTCGGACAGATAAGCTCCGACCTCAATATTTTCCTTGACGTTCAGATTGGCAATCAGATTGTATAACTGAAATACATACCCCAAATGCTTTCTGCGGTACCGGGTCAGTTTCTTTTCGCTCAGATCCTTGAGTTTATCCCCGTTGATGGAAATATAGCCCGAATCCGCGCTGTCGATTCCCCCGATAATATTAAGAAGCGTAGACTTTCCCGAGCCGGAAGGTCCTAACAACACGCAAAATTCTCCCTTCGCCACCGAAAAATTCATGCCCCTGAGCACTTCCTGACGGGTCTCCCCGCTTCCAAAGCCTTTCTTTAAATCCACAATTTCCAAAAATTTTCTTTCTTCTTCCGACATACTGTCTCCTCCCTCGTCCAGGCTTTTACCATTTCTTTTGTCCCGGTCGTCTGTTTCTTTTTTATTTTATGATCGCTTTTATATATGAACGTTTTATCATTCGTTCATATGTATGACAAAAAAATATGTTTTCCCGTTCTTATTCTTTCTCCGACCCGCCCGCACAATCGGACGAGCGTTTCCCGATATATTTAAAAATTTTACTTTTAATCAGATTCAGCAAAAACACCAGGACGCCCGTAAATAATACCGCACATCCTCCGTAAAGCAAGGACATTACCGCGTCTTTTTCCATTCTATTCCTCCTTTTCCCGTTCCTTTGTGCACGCAACCTTAAAAGCGTTTTTCCTGTTGATTGCGCCGATTTCTTCCAATGTGTTAATCATACGATAGACTGTCGCCATGCCGATTCGTTTTTCCTGCTTCGCCGCTTTGTAATAAATTTCCTTGCAGCTTGCACAGTCCTCTTCCAGAATGATATCGAGCAACATCAATCTCTGCTTTGTCATCCGATATCCCCTGTTCTTCAATTGCCGGATAATCAATTCTTTCTGTAACACGTATTTTCTCCTTTTTTATAAAAACAAAGGGGACCTGCCTTTACCTTGCAGATCCCCGCTTTTTCATGCCGGACTGCTTATTTCGCGCCAGCCAGTTTCTTTGTATTTACTTTTAATGTTTTGCTTTCCTTGTAAGGTCTGAAGAGCAGATAAAGGAAACCGATGATTACCAAAATCGCTACGACAGTACCTACGCCAAACGCGCCTGTTGTGAACAGCGTTCCGACCTGATATACGCACAGAGAAACCAGATAAGCAAGGATGCACTGATAACCGATTGCGAACCAGAACCATTTCGTATTGTTCATTTCTCTCTTGATCGCTCCCATCGCTGCGAAGCAAGGCGCGCACAGAAGGTTGAATACCAGGAAGGAGTACGCTGCAATCTGCGTCATGCTGCCTGCGAGCTGTCCCCAGATCTCCGCGCCGTCTTCCGCAACCTCTGCAAAACCGAAGAGGATACCAAAGGTTCCGACTACATTTTCTTTTGCGATCAATCCGGTTACCGCTGCAACAGCCATCTTCCAGTCGCCCCAGCCAAGAGGTGTGAAGATCGGTGCGATAACGCTTCCGATATTTGCCAGAATACTGTTGTTGAGCTGTTCCGCTTCCAGCATACCGAAGGAACCGTCAACCCATCCGAAGCTCATTAAGAACCAGAGAACGATAGTGGATAACAGGATGATGGTACCCGCCTTTTTGATAAAGGACCAGCCTCTCTCCCACATGCTTCTGAGCACATTGCCTACCGTAGGCAGGTGGTAAGCCGGCAGCTCCATAACGAAGGGAGCCGGATCGCCTGCAAACATTTTTGTTTTCTTTAAAATAATACCGGAGCAGATAATCGCCGCAATTCCCACAAAGTATGCGCTGGGCGCTACCCAGGAAGCTCCGTCGAACAACGCGCCCGCGATCAATGCGATAATCGGCAGTTTTGCGCCGCACGGAATAAACGTCGTCGTCATAATCGTCATCTTGCGGTCCCTGTCGTTTTCAATGGTTCTTGACGCCATAACGCCGGGAACGCCGCAGCCCGTACCGATCAACATCGGAATAAAGGATTTTCCGGATAAACCGAATTTGCGGAAAATTCTGTCCATGATAAACGCTACACGAGCCATATAACCGCACGCCTCCAGGAATGCGAGGAAGATAAACAATACAAGCATCTGAGGCACAAAGCCCAGTACCGCGCCGACGCCGGCAACAATACCGTCTAAGATCAGCCCCTGCAGCCAGTCTGCACAGCCGATGGCATTAAGCAGGTTTTCAACCAATACCGGCACGCCGGGAACCCATACGCCGTAATCCGCAGGATCAGGACCTTCTTCTCCCATATCCGCAAGTAACGCTTCCGCTTCATTCGCCGTCGTTTCCGAAAGCTCTACCGTCTCAAGCACTTCGCCCTCTTCATCTAAAATATCAACGCTTGCAGCGCCTTCTTCATATGCCGCTACAATCTGATCCGCTCTGTCATAATCAGCCGCAGCGTCTTCATACGCGCCGCTTCCGATGCCGAACAGATGCCAGCCGTCTCCGAATACACCGTCGTTCGCCCAGTCCGTAGCCCAGGTTCCCACCGTCGTAACGGATACATAATATACAAGCCACATAACCAAAGCAAAAATCGGCAGCGCAAGGAACCTGTTTGTGACAATCCTGTCGATTTTATCGGATACGCTCATCTTCTTGCCGGTTTCCTTTTTGGTAACGCAATCGCCGATAATCGAAGAAATATAAACATATCTTTCGTTGGTAATAATACTTTCCGTATCGTCGTCAAAAGCATCTTCCAACTGTTTGATCTGTACCGATACGTCGGGAACGCTCTTTAACTGTTCGCCGATTTTATCATCTTTTTCCAACAGCTTGATCGCGAAGAATCTCTTTTGTTCTTCCGCTACGTCGCTTCCCAGCATATCTTCCACAGCTTTGATCGCGTCCTCAACAGCGGGAGCAAATTCATGTACCGGAACAGCCGCGTTCTTTTTCTGCGCCAAGCCTACGGCTTTTTCAGCCATCTTCTGGATTCCCGTTCCTTTTAAAGCGGAAATCTCAACAACCTCGCAGCCCAGCTTCTGGCTCAGCTTATCGATATGTATGGTGTCTCCGGATTTTTCCAGAATATCAATCATGTTTACCGCCATGATTACCGGAATACCCAGCTCCATAATCTGAGTTGACAGGTATAAGTTTCTCTCAATGTTGGTACCGTCTACAATATTGATAATCGCGTCCGGTCTTTCATTGATCAGATAATTTCTCGCTACCACTTCTTCCAGTGTGTAGGGAGACAGGGAATAAATTCCCGGCAAGTCCATGATCGCAACATCTTTGTGTCCTTTGAGCTTACCTTCCTTTTTTTCTACCGTAACGCCCGGCCAGTTACCAACAAACTGATTGGAACCTGTCAGAGCGTTGAATAATGTTGTTTTTCCACAGTTCGGATTGCCTGCTAAAGCAATTTTAATAGACATTTTTCTACTCCTTCTTTCCTTTATTCTACCTCGATCATTTCCGCATCCGCTTTACGCAGGGATAATTCATATCCTCTGACAGTAACTTCAACGGGATCTCCCAGGGGCGCTACCTTTCTTACATAAATATCGACTCCCTTTGTGATTCCCATGTCCATGATCCGTCTCTTAACCGGACCTTCACCGGACAGTTTCTTCACAGTAACTGTCTGCCCGCAGGCAACTTCCTTCAGTGTTTTCATAATGTACTCCTTCCTCATAGATATCTTTTATGAAACCATAATCTTGTTTGCCATGTCTTTTCCGATGGCAACTCTGGAATCCTTAATATTGACAATGATGTTGCCGCCGACCTGAGAAATGACGGTCACGGTTCCACCGCATACAAAACCGAGATTCTCCAAAAATCTCCGGGTTTCTTCTTTGCCTCCCACCCGTGCGATCACATTGGGCTCTCCTTCTTTAACCATAGATAACGGCATCATACTCACCCTTCCTTTTCAAAAAGTAAATTGTCAAAGTAATTGATAATGATTTTCATTTGCTCTTTTCGATAGTTAGTATATTCTAACTTTTATTCGTTGTCAATAATCCAAAGAAGATTTTTTGTGATTTTTTTCAAACTTTTTTTCAAAATTTGAAAGACAGCTTACGATTATGCTATAATGGGCGGTATAATATAAGGAAAAAAACGGTTCGCTTCGGGCGAAGAGCCCAACCGCAAAGGTTGCCGCAAGCCGCGACCGTTTATGACAAGGGGTGAATTTATGAATACCAATGAATCCGCAGAAAACTATTTGGAAACGATCCTGATCCTGAGCCACAAGCTCCCCGTCGTCCGCTCCGTGGACATTGCCACAGAACTCGGCTTCAAAAAATCCAGCGTCAGCATCGCAATGAAAAATTTAAGAGAAAAGCAGATGATTACCGTAACCGACGCTGGATTCATCTATCTGACCGACGCCGGCAGGGAAGTCGCAGAAATGATTTACGAAAGGCACCAGTTACTTTCCGACTGGCTCATACGTCTCGGCGTTCCGTCCGAAATCGCAACAGCCGACGCCTGCAAGATCGAACACGTCATCAGCAAAGAAAGTTTTGAAGCAATCAAAAAGCATGTGAAATAAAATTTCACATGCTTTTTTACTGCCGCTATATTGCACGGCAATGCCGCCCGGACCCGCCCGGTCCGGTCAAAGCCATTCTAAGACCCCGTCATATTTTTGGGCAAAATCTTGCAACCGATTGTTATGCTTGCAAAGCCGCATAATCAGCGGGTTTCCTCCCTGCTTCCGTCCCGTTTTCTCTCGCGTTTTTCCATTGCCCGGACATTAAAATTCAATCCCTTTTCGCGCCGCAATTCCTTTTTCAAACGGGTGTTTTTCACATCTCATTTCCGTCACATAGTCCGCCGCGTCCTTAAGCGCCTGCTCCGGGTCCCGCCCGGTCATGACCAGCTCGATATTTTCCGGCTTATGCAGCAGCACCTCCTCTAACCTGCTCCGGTCAACCAGGCGCCATCTATAGGCGTAAGTGATCTCGTCAAGCACCACAACTCCCCCGTCCTTCATCCGTCCGATTTCTTCAATCGCCGTTTCCAACAGTTTTTCCTGTTCCGCGGCAAAAACCTCCTTCTCCTCCCCGCTCATCCTGCTGTAAAATCCTTTCGGCGTCTTTGCATGAGCTGTTTTGACGCCAGGAATCTTTTTGAGCACTTCGACTTCTCCCGAAGTATCGTCTTTCATAAACTGTATAAATAATACTCGTTTTTTATTTCCCGCCGCGCGGACGCACAGCCCGACCGCCGCCGTCGTCTTTCCTTTTCCGTCCCCGTAATATAAATGGATCAATCCTTTCTCCATACTGCATTTCCTTCCCTTCCAAATATTTGCTGATATCCGTAGCGAAAAGGTCCCGCCGCCTTCTTCCTGTTGGGACAGTCAACCCTGGTGCAGTCCGCGCAAATATCGGCGCACGCTGCATTTTTCTCATCTGACAATTCCGTCATAAAAACAACTGTTTTTTGCGGCGTCATGGCAAGCGCCTCGTTGCAGGACACCTCCCCAACTCCCATCCTTTCCAACAGCTTCGGCACCTCTTTCATCTGCTCTTCGTCAAAAAAGCGCAGCCTGCCCGGATATTTCTTTTCTCTCTCATAGAATTGCGCTCCGAACAGCTCATACGCCCGGCGCAAAATCCCCATGGCGAAGCAATCCGCCGCATACGCCTGCAGCAATTCTCCTTTTGTTTCATACAGCGTCGTCATTTCGTCATAGGCGCTGCCAATTGTCATAACAGCCGTAATTTCATTTTGTTCCCGCAAATACCAGACCTTAACCGAAGCTTCTGCCTCCCGCTCGTCGCTTCCGTAAAAATCCGTCCACACTTTCAGGCAGGCATCCAGGTCCGACTCCCGAAAATGCGCCTGCTTTAAAAAGAGACGGAAATCCTCTACGGATACCTTTACAGCGTAGGTTAAAAACCGCGCCTGTGTCCAAACGGCTCCGATCGCCTCTCTCCAGACCGCCGTCAGCTTCTCCAGCGAATACGCCGCGTTTGCCGGGCTGGTGGACGGCAGTACGACGCACTCCTTCCCCGTCACGGGTTGTATATACTTCCGATAAAATCTCTCCGCCGTTTTTCCGTTTACAAAGACCGTTTTTACCTTTGTCTTTTGCAACAGCCCCGGAATATCCGCCGTGACCACATTTTTAATACTGCTGTCGCTGGAGCCCCTGATATCGCATTCCTCAATCACGTCCCAGACCGCCACGCAGGAATCCAACAGCATTTTTTTCTTTTCCGCTATGGTCGCGGGCGTTTCCTTTCCCAAAACGGCGGACAACACCTTCCAAAAGCGGTTTTGCGGGTGCCCGTAATAAAACCCGTTTTCTCTGGATTTTACGGAAGGAAGGCTCCCCAATATGAGGATTTCCGAATTTTCATCGCAGACCGGCTCAAACGGCTGCTTAATATGCGTATATTCCATGTCCGAGACTCCTTTGACTGCTCCTCTTTATTTTTATCACTCATTCTATCACATATTATTTATCATATCACATTTCCCGGCAAATACGAAATCTAAAGGAACTATAAAACACAGAATATTCATTTGCATTTTCCGTATAAATCAACTAAACTGTAATAATAGAGAACAGAAAGGAGTTTTTGCGATGTCCTTTATTTCTTTTTCTCATGTCCGTAAAGATTATCAGATGGGCGAAGTGATTATTCAGGCATTGAACGATGTCAATTTTGAAATTGAAAAAGGCGAACTAACGGTTATCCTCGGTTCCTCGGGAGCCGGCAAGACAACCGCTCTCAATATCCTTGGCGGGATGGATACCGCCACCGACGGCAGCGTACTGGTGGACGGCGTGGATTTAACCGCCTGCAACAAAAAAGCGCTGACCAGGTACCGCCGGGAAGATATCGGATTCGTCTTCCAGTTTTATAACCTGGTACCCAATCTGACCGCTTTGGAAAATGTGGAATTGGCGGCGCAGATCTGCAAAGATTCCCTGGACGCCGCAGCCGTTTTAGAAAAGGTCGGTCTGAAGGATCGTATGTCCAATTTTCCGGCGCAGTTATCAGGCGGCGAACAACAGCGCGTCGCGATTGCCCGAGCAATCGCCAAGAACCCCAAGCTGCTGTTGTGCGACGAGCCCACCGGCGCTTTGGATTATGCCACAGGCAAACAGATCCTTCAATTATTGCAGGATACCTGCCGCCGTGAAAATATGACGGTGTTAATCATTACCCACAATTCCGCGCTGGCGCCCATGGCTGATAAGGTCATCCGCTTTAAAAGCGGAAAGGTTACCGACATTACCGTCAACCCGTCGCCTACCCCCATTGCGGAAATCGAATGGTAAAACCGGGCGGTGCCTCCGTAAACGCTTTGCAGCGTTATAGAAAAACAATAAACAGCGGACTCTTTCAGTCCGTAACAGAAAGGAAATTCCGATCATGAGTCAGGAAAAGGTAAACAAATACAAAGAAGAAAAGAAAAACAGAAAGGCACGGCTGGAAAAAGAAAAGAAGCATAAGAAATTCTGGAAAATTTTCGGTCCCGTACTTGCCGTTCTCGTAGTTGCCGCTATCGGCGCAGGCATTTACTATATTCCCAGGCTGACCAACAAGGCGGCACAACAGCAAAGCGCCCAGGAAATCGATATGGACGCGTTAATGGAAATGCTCAATTCCTCCGTCTCCGGCAACACTACCGACGGTACCGGCACCGACACTACCGGCACTACTGGCGACACCACCGACACAACCACACCGACAGCCGGCGAAACAACCGCACCCGAAACCGCCGAATAACTGCATCAACAGCCACCAAATAGCCAAACGGCTACAGCCTTTACACGAATCAGACAAGCACCAAAAAAACACGGCTGTCGCAATGTAGCAAAAAACGGTATCTGTTAAAGGAAACCTTTATAAAAACGCCGGTGCTTAATCCGCGTATTTTGCGGATTTATGCACCGCTGCGTTTTTGTAGAGCGAAAGCGCGTTTCCTTTAACAGATACCGTTTTTTCTAAATGCAGCGTTTTCTTCTGCCATCTATTACTGCTTCAGCACATCTAAATACCAAAGCGCCTCATCCGACAGATCCTCGTTCGTGAATCCGCTGGACTTGGTACAATCGGGTTTGAAGAACGCCGATGATTCGTCTTTGTTGGAAAGATTCCAGATACAGTAGCTGATGCCGTTCTGATCCATCAGATCAATCCATTTATTCGCTTCTTCCACGTTGATCGCACCGTTGCCGGACGCGTCGCAAATCCCAAATTCACTGACAAAAATCGGAAGTCCCTGGTTATAAGCGTTCTGTAAGGTGTTCCTCAAATCGTCTCTGTGGGTATCCGCATAGAAATGGAGCACATACATCAAATTGTCGTATCCGGTAATCGGGTCCGCCGCCGCCTCATTTACAAACTGCGACCAGTTGGGCGTTCCCACCAGTATCAGCGCATCCTGATCCTTTTCCCTGATAACCGGGATCACTTCATTGGCATAAGTCTTAATATCGTTCCAGCTTGCGCCGCTGTTAGGTTCGTTGCAGATCTCATAGATCACGTTGTCATAGCCCTGGTAGCGCTCCGCCATTTCCGCGAAAAATTTCTTTGCTTCTTCCTTATTCTGCAACGGATTGCTGTCGCTTAAAATATGCCAGTCAATGATCACATACATGCCCAGATTAGTCGCGTGATTGACGCCCTCTCCAATGACATTTTTCAGGGTCTGCTTATTATTCTCATCGCCCACGCAATATCCGTTGTACTCCGCAGTATACATGGCAAGTCTGACGACCTCCACGTTCCACTCGTCCCGCATCTGTCTGAAAAAGTCCTCGTTTACATATTGGGGATACCATGACAGCCCGTGGGTACTGACCCCTTTCAACTGTACCTGATTGCCGTTTTTGTCCGTCAATCTGTTTCCCTTTACCTGTAGCGCTCCATAGCGCTCAACCGGTGTTCCATTCATCGCTGCACCCTCCGCTTTCGTTTTTTGTTCATTGACATCTGTGTCATTTTCACTGCCATCCCGGGAATTTCCCTGACCGCCGTTATTCGTTTCCGCTTCGGCTTCCGCCTCATTTGATTCTTCCGTTTTGTTTTCCCCCGAAGCACCGTCCTGATCAGAAGCCGCCGCGTCCCCACTCTCTGCGGTCCCGGCGCCGTTTACCGGCGCCCCCATCTTTTGCTGTATCGTCATTCCGGCAATCACACCTATGGCGCCCATAAGCAATGCCGCAAGCACCGCGATAATGACCCAATACTTTTTATTCTGCATCCTCCCCCGCCTTTCCTGCTATTATTTAAAGTATGCGACGCCGGATTCAAAGATCTTCATATCCTGCTCTCCGTAAATATTGATTGCCACTGCGTCGTCGCGTCTCTCAGAATGCGCCATTTTGCCAAGGCACCTTCCGTCGGGAGAGGTAATGCCTTCGATCGCGCTGTAAGAGCCGTTGATATTCCATTCCTCATCCATGGATACGTTACCGTCAAAGTCCGCATACTGGGTCGCAACCTGACCGTTTGCAAACAGCTTATCGATCCATTCTTTCGGCGCTACAAAGCGTCCTTCTCCGTGGGACGCCGGGTTTACATAAGTTTTGCCCAGCTCCGCGCCCGCAAGCCACGGCGATTTATTGGTCACAACTTTGGTATACACCATTTTGGAAATATGACGGTTAATCGTATTGAAGGTCAGTGTCGGAGAATCCTCCTTCTGTCCCACGATTTCCCCATAGGGCACCAGTCCCAGCTTAATCAGCGCCTGGAAACCGTTGCAGATGCCCAGCGCAAGACCGTCTCTTTCCTGCAGCAGCTTCATAACCGCTTCCTTAATCTTCTCATTTTGGAACGCGGTAGCAAAGAATTTCGCGCTGCCGTCGGGCTCGTCGCCTGCGGAAAAACCGCCGGGGAACATAATGATCTGCGCCTGACCGATAGCTTTTTCAAATTCATCCACGGAAGCACGGATATCGTCCGCCGTAATATTTCTGAATACCTTTGTTACCACATCGGCTCCCGCTCTTTCAAAAGCTCTGGTGCTGTCATATTCACAGTTCGTACCGGGAAACAGCGGAATAAATACCGTAGGTCTCGCAACTTTATGTTTGCATACATATATGTCGCCAGTGTCATAAAGTTTGGTTTCAACAGGCTCCGTTCCTTTGACCGCCCTGGTAGGGAATACCTTCTCCAGTTTGGAAGTCCATGCGGATAACGCCTCTTCTTCGCTGACGCTTTCTCCCTGTCCCTCAAAGCGGAAGCCGCTTTCCGCCACTTCGCCTACGACCGCATAAGGGATCTTGATCTCATCCATGAGTCCTGCAGGCACTTCGGCAAGAATATTTCCAAGCTGGTTGCAAAACAGATCTCTTACCGAAAGCGCCGCGTCAAACGCAACGCCCAACTTGTTACCGAACGCCATCTTCGCCGCCGCTGCCGCGTAGCCCTTGGAGTCCAGCGTATAAGCGGAAACAATTGTTTTATTTTGAATGAGCTTAGCAATCTCATCATACAGCGCGCAAACCTTATCATAGACAGGCAGGTCGTATTCATCTTTCTCAATCCGGAAAGCAATGAGTTTATTGCCCGCTTTCTTCAATTCCGGCGTGATGACTTCCGGATATTTCGCTACATCTACAGCAAATGACACGAGTGTCGGAGGTACGTCAATATCATTAAACGTGCCGGACATACTGTCTTTGCCGCCGATACTCGGCAGTCCAAAACCAAGCTGCGCGTCAAAAGCGCCTAACAGCGCCGCAAACGGCTGGCTCCAGCGGTGCTTGTCCTCCGTCATTCTGCGGAAGTATTCCTGGAACGTGAAACGCACCTTTTTATAATCGCCGCCTGCCGCAACAATCTTACTCAGGGATTCCAATACTGCATAAACCGCGCCGTGATAAGGGCTCCAGCTCGATAAGTACGGATCAAAGCCATAGCTCATCATCGTAACGGTCTCGGTCTTTCCTTTTAATAAGGGCAGCTTCGCAACCATGGTCTGGGTTTCCGTCAACTGATATTTGCCGCCGTAAGGCATATAGACGCTCGCCGCCCCGATGGAGGAGTCAAACATTTCCACAAGCCCCTTCTGGCTGCACACATTTAAGTCGTTTAAGGTCTTTAAGAACGCTTCCTTCACATCCTGCTTTTCTTCTACGGCGTCCGCCACAGCGGGAATCGCGATTTTATCAAAATAATTATCTTCCTTTTTCGGCATGTCAACGGCAACGTCCGTCTCCTGATGCGCTCCGTTGGTATCCAAAAAGGCTCTTGCGATATTGACAATCTCTTTGCCTCTCCATTTCAGTACCAGTCTGGGCTCCTTTGTTACGACCGCAACCTCCACAGCCTCCAGATTTTCCTGCGCCGCATAGTCCAAAAATTGTTTTACGTCCTTAGGATCGACTACCACAGCCATACGCTCCTGGGATTCGGAAATGGCAAGCTCCGTTCCGTCCAGACCTGCGTATTTCTTGGGAACCTTGTCCAGATCCACCACAAGACCGTCGGCAAGCTCGCCGATGGCAACGGAAACGCCGCCCGCGCCGAAATCGTTACATTTTTTAATCAGTCTGCTGACTTCCTCTCTCCGGAACAGTCTCTGGATCTTGCGCTCCGTAGGCGCATTTCCTTTTTGTACTTCGGCTCCGCAGGTCTCAATAGACGCTTCCGTATGGACTTTGGAAGATCCTGTCGCGCCGCCGCAGCCGTCGCGTCCGGTTCTGCCGCCCAAAAGAATGATGATATCGCCCGGATCAGAATTTTCACGGATCACGTTCTTTCTGGGCGCCGCGCCCATAACCGCACCGATTTCCATCCTCTTCGCCACATAGTCGGGATGATACAGCTCTTTTACATATCCCGTAGCAAGCCCGATCTGGTTGCCATAGGAAGAATAACCGCTCGCCGCGCCTCTGACCAGTTTTTTCTGGGATAACTTGCCTTTTAATGTATCCTTGACGGGAACGGTGGGATCAGCCGCGCCGGTAATACGCATCGCCTGATATACATAGCCGCGCCCGGAAAGGGGATCGCGGATCGCGCCGCCCAAACAGGTCGCCGCCCCGCCGAAGGGCTCGATTTCCGTAGGATGATTGTGGGTTTCGTTTTTGAAAAATACCAGCCACTCCTCGGTTTTGCCGTCGATCTCAACGGGTACTACGATAGAGCAGGCGTTGATCTCGTCGGATTCCTCCAGATCCTGCAGCTTGCCCTCTTTTTTCAACTTCCGCATTGCCATCAGAGCCAGATCCATCAGGCAGGGGAATTTATCTTCCCTTCCCTTGAAGATCTCCTCCCGCGCCGCCAGATACTCTTCATAGGACTTCTCGATCGGCGCCTTATAATAACCGTCCTCGATTTCCACATTTTTTAATTCCGTGGAAAAGGTCGTGTGGCGGCAATGATCGGACCAGTAGGTATCCAGCACACGGATTTCCGTCATGGACGGTTCCCTGTGCTCCTCATTTTTATAATAATTCTGTATATGAAGAAAATCCTGAAAGGTCATGGCGAGGGAAAGAGAAACATATAATTCCTTCAGCGCGCTCTCATCCATAGCACAAAAACCGTCAAAAATCTTAACATCCGCAGGCTCTTCAAACGCCGTTACCAGCGTTTCCGGCTTTACCAGATCCGTTTCCCTGGAATCCACCGGGTTAATACAATAAGCCTTAATCTCCGCAAACTCTTCATCGGAAATCGTTCCCGACAGCAGATAGGTTACGGCGGTTTTGATAATCGGCTCCTCGTCTTCTTTTAAAAACTTCACGCACTGCATCGCCGAATCGGCTCTCTGGTCGAACTGTCCCGGCAGATATTCAACACTGAACGTCCTTTCCCCGGGCTTTATCTCAAATTGCTCCCTGTAAAGGATATCCACCGGCGGCTCCGAAAAAATCGTCCGGCATGCCTTTTCAAAAACCTCGTCGGATAAGTTCTCTACGTCATATCTGATAAAAACTCTGACACCCGTAAGCCCTCCGATTCCAAGATAGCTTTTTAACTCCTCCTGCAGCTCTTTTGCTTTTACCGCAAAGGCATCCTTCTTTTCCACGTAAATACGTTTTACATTTGCCATGATGCTTCCTCCGTCTTGTTTTCTTCCTACCAGCGATTTTGCTGATTTGCATACTATATTTATTATACAAGATTCAGCCCTTTTTTCAACTAAGAAGGAGGATTTTTTCTCCTTTCTTCCGCTTTCCGCCCTGATCGTTTTTTAACCGGCAATTCTTTCGGAACATATTTTTATAACGCATGTTTTTATTATATTTAGTGGTTTACAATAATTTTTTTGCTATATCTTGTTGCGGTGTTATGAAATCAGATTTTATCGGACTTTTCCTTTGGTTGACCCATAACTGTAAACTTTTTATACTTTTATGTATACTATATCTGGTGCTTATTTTGTGTCAAAATATCAATATATAGATATTAGCTTTTATTTTTAGCATCCGGATCTGTAACCTGTTTTCCACTTTCCGCCGAATTTTTCAAAGAAAGCAGATACATTATTTCTAAAAACCAAAAACCGTCTTTTATGTCATAATTGTGTTGATTGATCCTTTTCTTGTGTCTATATAGTTTACATAATTTTTACTTTTTTTGACCAAATAGAACTATATATTGTGTTTTTTGACTTTTTGCTTTTTATATATTGATTGCTATTTAATTTTATGTAAACTATAGTTATGTAAATTAAAATAGGTGTAAAAACGTCAATTACGATCATCACTTCATGATAATCGCTTGAATATAACTTCGGACGGTTTCAAATTTATGATGTGAGAATTTTTGATCAGATTTTATGGTAGAAAAATACACAGTCCCGTGATAAGATAGTCGTAACTAACCAAGTGACAAGTCAGAAGCGATCAAAAGGAGATTCCGATGAAAAAATTATTTTTTGAAACAGAAAAAGACGGCTTTTACGGTACCTATTATCCAAATCCAAAAGGCGCGGATTGCGCCGTGATCGGACTCTTTGGAGACGATCCCAATGATTATATGGCTAAATGCGGCGCTAAATGGCTGCACAAAAACAAGGTCAATGTGCTTTGTATGTCTCCGGGCAGGCATAACTACAGCCATGTCAACTGCCCGTTAGAAAGAATAGAAACGGCAATAAAGTGGCTGACGGCTCACGGCAACCGGAAAGTGGGTATTATGGAAATGAGTACGGCAGGAATGGAAGCGCTTGCCGCGGCGTCTTATTTTTCGGATATCACGCTGACAGTCGGTCTGACCGCCAGTGATTTTGTATGGCAGGGCTTTGAGCAGGGCAAAAAAGACGGCTGCAAGGAATGGCCGGTACCCGGGACGTCCACGCTTTCCTATCAGGGAAAGCCGCTTGCCTATATGCCTTTTGTTTACGGGCATCCTGTTTACTGGAAAAAGATAGAGGAAGAAACGAAAGGTTCCGGCGATTTTCTGCGATCAACACGCCTTTTTGCAGATTCTGAAAAAGACCGTGAGCATACAGAGGAAGAAATGATCAAAATTGAAAATATTAAGGACAAACTGATTTTGCTCGGAGCTGACGACGACGGTCTGTGGGAAGCCGGAAAATATATCCGCCGTATGGACCGGCGGCTGCAGGAGCGCCCGCATGAATGTGAATATGAAGCGGTCGCCTATGAACACGGAACGCATTTTATCCTGCCGGAATCAATGCTTCGGATGGCGCTGCCCGTCGGACTGAAATTCTTCCTTCGTTTTATGTTCCGTGCCGCGAAGGAATATCCGAAGGAATGCGAAGCCGCAAGAAAAGATGCGGACAGCAGGATTTCGGCGGCGCTGCATGAATGGACCGCGGCATAATTGCCGCGCGCCAAGCCGCCAAATTCCGCCGTCCGTCAGGGATCTGCCATGACCTTGATCTCCCGCTCCATTTCCCGCAGCTTCGACGACATGTTTTTGAAACGTTCCCTTTTATCCGATTCTATTCCGTCCTCTTTATAGCAGATACGGTGTTCCATACTCGCCCATAAATCCATTGCCATCGTCCGAAGCTGGATTTCCACGGGATAATATTCCATCCCGTCCGTATGGTACACGGGCATTCCGATGATCAGATGATAACTCATGTCCCCGTTTTCCTTGGGGTTTTGGATATAATCCTTTTCAATCAGGATCAAAATATCCGCCTGCTTTTTGATCAGGGACACGACCGAATAAACATCCTCCTCAAAATAGCAGATGATTCTGACGCCTGCGATATCCGTCAAATTCTCTCTTGCCTCTTCCGCAGACACCCTCAGATTTCTTTTTAACAGTTTCTTTTCAATGCTCTCCCTGCGCTTAATACGGTTTTGTATATGATGGATCGGATAATTTTTATATTTTAAACGGTAATCCCGGTTCAATGAGTCCAGTCTTACCAGTAAGTTTGCCGTTGCGTCTTTATACGGTATGACAAGCATGTCATAATCGCCGTTGGGAATATGTAAAGCCATCAGTTCCGTACCGGCTTGATCTTCCCGCTCAGTTTCCACGATAAAATACCTCCTTTTCGATAAGTCTATCCTATGCAAAAAGTTTGACAAAATTGTGGACGTTCCCTAAAACCTTTCTAAACCGGATATAAAAAATCATAAGCAGCGGTCCTAACTTTACACCGCAAACTGGCTGTGGTAAAGATTGGCGTAAAAACCGTTCATGGCAAGCAGTTCCCTGTGACTGCCCTGTTCGATAATATGTCCGTCCTTCATAACCAGAATCACATCCGCCTCTTTGATCGTAGAAAGCCTGTGCGCCACAATAAAGCTGGTCCTTCCCTTCATCATCGTCGCAAAAGCGTTTTGTATTTTCAGTTCCGTTCTCGTATCGATGGAGGAAGTCGCCTCGTCCAGAATCAGCATAGGCGGCAGACAGAGCATAACCCTGGCAATGCACAAAAGCTGTTTCTGTCCCTGACTGAGGCTCCCGCCGTCCTCGCCGATTACCGTATCATAACCGTTTGGCAGCCTCTTGATAAAGCTGTGGGCGTGAGAAGCCTTCGCCGCCTCTATGACCTCTTCCATGGTCGCTTCCGGTCTGCCCATGCGGATATTTTCCAAAATCGTCCCGGACTTTAACCAGGTATCCTGCAGCACCATGCCGTAAGAAGCGCGCAGGCTCCCTCTCGTAACGTCCCTGATATCATGGTCCATGACCCGGATCGCTCCGCCGTCCACATCATAAAAGCGCATCAGCAGATTGATAACCGTGGTCTTTCCGCAGCCGGTAGGTCCGACGATCGCCACCCTCTGTCCAGGTCTGACCGAAAGATTCAAATGCTCGATCAGTTTCTTATCCGGCACATAAGAAAAGCTGACGTCTGCAAGCTCCACCTTGCCCGTAACATCCGAAAGGGTTACCGCGTCTTCCTTATCCGGCGTCTCTGCTTCCTCCTCTATGAGGTCGAAGATCCGCGCCGCGCAGGCAAGGGCGTTTTGCAGTTCCGTTACAACGCCCGAAATCTCGTTAAAAGGCTTGGTATACTGATCCGCATAGCTTAAAAAGGTCGACAGTTGTCCCACCGTCAGCGATCCGTTTAAAACGGCAAACGCTCCGATAATCCCGACTCCCGTATAGACCAGGGAGTTGACAAACCGGGTCGCCGGATTGGTAATGGAAGAAAAGAAAATCGCTTTTAACGAACACTTCTCAAGCCGCCTGTTAATTTCCTCAAAGCGCTCCAGCACGTCCTCCTGCCTGGAAAACGCCTGTACCACCTTTTGTCCGCCGATCATTTCGTCGATGAGAGCCGTCTGCTCCCCTCTGGTCTCCGACTGTTTCCGAAACATGGAAAAGGTCTTCTTTGCGATAAAGCTTGCCACAAACAGGGAAACCGGCGTAATCACAACCACCACAAGGGTATTGCCGACATGAATGGAAAGCATGAAACCCAATGTTCCCAAAATGGTCAGAACGCCCGAAAATAATTGCGTAAATCCCATAAGCAAGCCTTCCGCAAACTGATCCACGTCGGCTATGACCTTGCTGACGATTTCTCCGGTGGGATGGCGGTCCACGTACTGAATGGGCAGCACCTCCAGCTTTTCAAAAGCGTCCTTTCTGATACCCCGCACGACGCAATAGGTCATACGGTTGTTGCAAAGACTCGTCAGCCATTGCGCCAGCGCCGTAACCCCGATCAGCACACCCATTACCTTTAAGATATCCCATAATCCCGCAAAATCCACCAGACCCTGTTCTATGATATGGTCGATTGCATTTCCGGTCAAAATGGGCAGATACAGCGTACTTGCCACGGTAATTATAGTCAAAATCAGAGAAACGGCGAGATAGAACCAATATTTCTTAATCCTGTAAAGGACTTTTATCATTGTGCTTTTCTTTCTGCCCTCCATCTTACCTTTCCTCCTTTTTGTACTGCGATTCGTAGATTTCCTGATACACCCGGCAGGTTTTCATCAGCGTCTCATGGGTTCCGATTCCCGCGATTTCTCCGTCGTCCAATACAATAATCTTGTCCGCATACTGGATGGACGCGGTTCTCTGGGAAACGATAAACACCGTGGGATGATAGGGGAGCGCTTTGATCCCCGCGCGAAGCGCCGCATCCGTCGCATAGTCTAACGCCGAACAACTGTCGTCCAAAATCAGAATTTCCGGTCGCCTTACCAGCGCCCTCGCAATGGTCAGCCTCTGCTTCTGTCCGCCCGAAAGGTTTCTGCCTCCCTGTTCGACCTTTGCGTCCAAACTGCCCTTTTTCTGCCCGATAAATTCCTCCGCCTGTGCCACGGCAACCGCCTCCTGCAATGCCTCTGTGGAAGCATCTTCTTTTCCAAACAGCAGATTGTCGCGGATCGTCCCTTTAAAGAGCACCGCCTTCTGAGGCACCATGCCGATTTTATTGCGGAGTTCGTCCGGATCGTAGTCCCGAACATCTTTTCCGTCTATCCTGACATTTCCGACACTCGCGTCATAAAATCTCGGGATCAATTGCACCAACGTAGATTTGCCCGAACCCGTGCCTCCGATAATACCGACGGTTTCTCCTCTGCTCACGGAAAAATCCATATCGGTCAATACTTCTGCGCCGGCGCCTTCGTAGGTAAAGCCCACGTGGTCAAATACGACATATGCGTCGCTTTCCTTTGCGGCATGATCGCCCCCATTGTGCTCTTTGGAATCCCTCTGATCCGCGTCTCTTTGGTCCTCCATGCCCTCCGGGATTTCCATTACCGCTTCGATTCGGGAAGCACAAGCAAGCGCCTTTGTCAGCGTGACGATCAGATTCGCCAGTTTAATCAGCTCCACCAAAATCTTAGACATATAATTTACCAGTGCGATCACATCGCCCTGCAGGATCGCTCCGCCATCCACCCGCAAGGCTCCCTGATAAAGCAGGGCGATCAATGCAAGATTGATGACCACATAAGTGACGGGATTAAGCAATGCGGACACCCTGCCCGCAAACAATTGAAGTCTCGTCAGTTCCTGATTTTTTTGCTCAAACTGTTCGATTTCATCCTTTTCCTTATGAAAAGCGCGGATGACGCGCATTCCGTTTAAGTTTTCCCTCGTGGAAAGCAGCACCCTGTCCAATCCGCTCTGCACCCTTTTATAAAGGGGAATATTGACAAATACAATGGCAAACACAATGACGCTCAGGACCGGCACGGAAACGGCAAACACCGTCGCCGCATGGGAATCCACGTAAAAGGCGCCGATAACCGCGCCGATGACGATAAACGGCGAGCGTAAGAATAAGCGGAGAAACATGTTCACTCCGCTTTGCACCTGATTAACGTCGCTGGTCATCCTTGTGATCAGCGTCGCCGTTCCCGCGCTGTCAAGCTTAGCATAACTTAATTTCTGAATATGGGAAAACATCTCGTACCGCAGCCTTCTGGCAAATCCCGTCGCCGCCTTTGCCGCAAAATACTGCGCCGTTATGGAGCAGACCAGCCCGATTACGCCCAGCAGAATCATAACCAGGCACATAGAAATGACGAATCCTTTATCGTTTCCGTAAATGCCCCGGTTAATGATCTGCGCTACCACCAGAGGCACAATCAATTCAAAAGACGCTTCCAGCATCTTAAACAGCGGTGCCAGAATGCTTTCTTTTTTATATTCTTTCAAATATTTTAACAAGCTTTTCATGACGTTCTCCTCTTCCTGTAAATCCATCTTGCCAAAATAAATACTGCAAATCCCAGTACGCCTCCGACCGTATTCAATAAAATGTCGTCCACGTCAAACGCCCCGAAATGGCTGACCAGTTGGAACAGTTCAATGCACAAAGACAGCCAGAAGGAATGCAGCAGCACTTCCCACCAATGATCCATTCCCGGAAACGCCATGGGAATTAAAACCCCCAGGGGCATAAAGGCAAGCACATTTCCGAATAAATTGTCAAATCCGTTTAACCTGTCGTAATAGCGGATGTACATGCGGATCGTCTTAAACAAGGTCAGGTTCGCGGTCGCAACGCCCGCTTTTGCATTGCCTAACTCCCATTCGTCCATAATGCCGCGCAATACCGGAACCGGATATTTAAAAATAATGACCCGGATCAAAAAGAGCAAATAAATTACCAACAAAATCCCCGAAATATATCTTCTTTTTCTGTTTCCTTTTTTCACTTTATTCCCCATACCTTACCCACAATAACGTCAGCCCCTTCGCCGGAACCGTCTCTCCCGCATTTTTCCTGTCCCCGGACGCCAAAATTCCGGCAATCTCCTCCGAGCTGCGCTTTCCGGCTCCCACCTCCAGCAGCGTCCCGGTCATAATCCGGATCATATGATACAAAAATCCGTTCCCTCTGTAACAAAACCGGATTTCTCCCTCCGCTTCCTCTATTTCGATGGAAAAAATCTCTCTGACCGGCGATTTCTTCTTCATCTTCCTTCCGCAAAAGCTCTGAAAGTCATGTTCACCGACCAGATACCCCGCCGCCTTTCGCATCGCCTCCGGATCAAGCGCAGGCTCCTTTCCGTAATCATAAACGTATCGCCTGTTAAACACATCGGGCACTTCGGAAACGGAAACCCGGTAGAGATAGCATTTCTCTACGGCATGATAGCGGCTATGGAAGTCATCTGAAACCCTTGTCACTTCCAGGACCGCTATATCCTCCGGCAAATAGGTATTGAGATATTGTAAAATTTCTTTTTCGGAAAGCTGCGTCGCAAAATGGGCGTTTGCCACCTGCCCTTTTGCATGGACGCCCGCGTCCGTTCTTCCGGAACCGATGACCGCCACCGGTTCCCCGGTCAGCCTTTCCAGTACCGCCTCCAGCTTTCCCTGTATCGTCTGTTCCTTTCCGCCCAGCTTCTGCCAGCCGGAATATCTGCTCCCCTCATACTGTATCAAAAACCTGTAATTTGCCGTTTCGCTTCTCATACCGTCACCACATCAATATACCTGCCACGGGTTTTCTTTTCCTTCCATAAATAAAATGCAGCTCTTAACGGAATCCCTGACGACCGTTCTCGTACAGTTATCCGTATAAAAAGCCATATGGTGCGTGACCGTCACATTGGGCATGGCGCGCAAAATCCCGATGTTTCGGTTGGTCAGCACATCGTTTTTGTGATCGTAATAATAAAGCCCGAATTCATCTTCCACGACGTCCAGACCCGCGCCGCCGATTTTGCCGCTTTCCAGTCCTTCCAGAAGCGCTTCCGTATCGATCAGCCCGCCTCTTGCCGTATTGATCAGGACAACGCCGTCCTTCATTTTGGCAATGCTTTCCCTGTTGATCATGTGGAAGTTGTCGTCCGTTAAGGGCGTATGGAAGGTAATCACGTCCGCCCGAGAAAGAAGCGTATCCAGATCCACATAGTCTGCATACTGTTTTACTTCTTCTTTTACATATAAATCATATGCCAGAATCCGGCACCTAAATCCACTTAAATTTTCCACAACCGTTCTGCCGATATTGCCGGTGCCGACCACGCCCACGGTCAGATCCTTCATTTCCCTGCCCAGATTTCCCATAAGGGTATAATCCTGCAGATCTCCCCTTTGCAAAATCCGTTTTGCCTTTCTGACCGTCATCAGGATCAGCATAACCGTATAGTCCGCCACGCCGTTTGGTCCGTAAGGCGAATTGCCCACATGAATGCCGAATTCCTCACATGCTTCCCTGTCGATATGATCATAGCCGATGGTCCTCGTCGCGATATACTTCACGCCGATTTGTGCAAAACCTGCGATCAGTTCCCTGGTCATTTTCGACGTGATGATATCGATTGCTTCGGACCCTTCTGCAAGCCCTATATTGGACAGATCCGGCGCATCGGGACAACAGACGATTTCCACGCCCGTCTCCTGCTCCTGCGTTTTAAAATACTCCAGTTCGTCAAACGCCCTGCAGTTATAAACCGTGATTTTCATAATTATCCTTCTTTCCGTTACCGTAATTTATATCAATCCTGAAAATCTTCATCATCCGGCGTAAATTTCCGGAAATTGTTGACATCTCTGACCAGATACCGCACGCTGGTCTTTGCCTGGTCAAAGATTCCCGCCTCGTTCAAATTTAAAATAATAAGCGCTACGGGCAGGGCAAAGATCATGCCCCAAACGCCGTTTAACTTCCACCCGAGATAGAGCAAAAACAGCGTGGGTATGGGCGGCATTCCCATGGAATCCCCCATGATTTTAGGCTGAATGATCTGTCGAAGAAGCTGTCCGCCTCCCCAGAGCGCCGCCAAAATAATCGCCTGGATATAATCTCCGCTCAAGAGCTTAATAATCGCCCATGGCACCAGCACCGTCCCCGTGCCGAATACGGGCAGGAAATCAAGAACCGCAATGCCTAACGCCACAAGCGCCGCATAATTGACGTTTGCAATGACCAGCCCCAGATACAGCAGCAGATACATCCATATCTCAATTTTTAACTGCGCCTTAAAATATCCTCCCACGGACCGGATCAGGCTTCCCGAAACAAGGTCCCATTTCATCAAAATAGAATCCGGCACATATTTGGTCAGGAAATTTCCCACATAATCTTTGTCCGCAATAAAGAAATAGGCGGATAAGAAACACATGATGATGCCGATCAACAGATTCGGGATATGCTTCGCCGCATTCCCGATGGCACTGACCGTCGGCATGCTGATTTTAGAAATAAACTCGGAAATATAGCTTTCCAAAGAATTTTGTATGGACAGCAGCGTATCCTTCAAATCCGCCGGGAGCCTGTCATACAGCTTTGTAAAATGCGCCGCAGCCGCAGAAAATTCCGCCTCCGCCGCCTTCCACATTTC
The DNA here is from genome assembly GCA_900542015.1 of uncultured Lachnospiraceae bacterium. Taxonomy (GTDB): domain Bacteria; phylum Bacillota; class Clostridia; order Lachnospirales; family Lachnospiraceae; genus UBA2882. The sequence goes on from UQLY01000008.1 coordinate 110,415, forward strand.
AGGCAGGTCTTCTACAAACCCCACCGCCTGTCTTACCAGAAAACCGCCGACGCCGTATATCGCCAAAACGATAAGCGCCAGCACCAGTATAATGATGAAGACGGAAACCGCCTTTCTCCTGATCTTACATTTTTCCGAAATAAAAGCCACCAGGGGATTCGCCATCTTTGACAGCAGAAACCCAAAGACAAAAGGCAAAAAGAACACAACGACCTTCGGTCCCAGCCAAAACAGCAGAAACAGGCTGATACACGGCAGAATAATATTAAGCGTTATTTTAAAGTAATGTCTGAATGTACTCATAGATTTCGTCCCTTCCCTGCTTGGTCAGTGCAGAATACGGCAACAAAACACTTGTAGCGGGAGCGCCCAGACCGGTTCTGACCGCCTTTAACTGCTTCGCAATCTGGGAGCGCTTGATCTTGTCCAGTTTGGTCGCGATAATCACCGGCTCATATCCCTGGGATACGATCCAGTCATACATCTGCTTATCGTTCGCCGACGGAGCATGCCGGATATCGATTAACAGAAATACCGCCTTTAACTGTTTGGAAGAATGCAGGTAGCGTTCGATCATCTTTCCCCACTTCGCCTTGACTTCCACGGAGGCATTGGCGTAACCGTAGCCCGGCAGATCCACAAAGTACAGCTCGTCGTTGATATTATAAAAATTGATGGTCTGGGTCTTGCCCGGCTGCGCCGAGGTACGCGCATAATTTTTGCGGTTCATCAGCCCGTTGATCAGCGAAGACTTCCCCACGTTACTCTTTCCTGCAAACGCAATCTCCGGCAGGGTATTTTGGGGCAGAGTGCTGGTAACGCCGCATACGGTCTCCAGATTCACGCTTTTGATGATCATTTCCATTCTCCTTTTTTCCATACGAACATCATACAAACAAATAAGGCTGCCGCACAAGCCGGAATTTACCAATTATCAAAGAAACCCCTGTATCAAGCGTGTTTCCGTGATATCTGATCAATTTCGGCTCGTGTGGCAGCCCCTGTAATTATCTTGCTTTCTTTAACGGTTCGCGCCTGATGATTTCCGGTTCGCTTTCACCCAATACCGCGCCCTTTGTAATGATGCAGGTTGCGATGGTATCATCGGACGGAATGCGGTACATAATATCCATCATAACCCGCTCGATAATGGATCTAAGTCCCCTTGCTCCGGTCTTTCTCTGCATCGCCAGATCTGCGATGGTCCTTACCGCATCCTCGTCAAACACAAGCTCTACCTCGTCCATTTCAAACAGCTTCTGGTACTGCTTGATCAGAGCGTTTTTCGGCTCCGTCAGGATCTTAACCAGGGCGTCCTCGTCCAGTCCTTCCAGAGAAATCGTTATCGGCACACGACCGACAAACTCGGGGATCAAGCCGTATTTTACCAGATCCTGCGCGGTCACATCCTTTAACAGGGCGCTGACGTCCTTATTGCTCTTGCTGACGATCTCCGTATTAAAACCGATCGCCTTGCGGTCCAGTCTCGCTTCCACGACTTTTTCCAAGCCGTCAAAGGCTCCCGCGCAGATGAACAGAATATTGGTGGTGTCAATCTGCAAAAGCTCCTGATGGGGATGCTTTCTTCCGCCCTGGGGCGGTACGCTCGCCATGGTCCCTTCGATAATTTTCAACAAAGCCTGCTGTACGCCCTCACCGGAAACGTCTCTGGTAATGGAAACGTTTTCGCTCTTTTTGGTAATCTTATCGATCTCATCGATATAGATGATGCCGTACTGCGCTTTTTCGATATCGTAATCCGCAGCCTGTATAAGCTTTAACAAAATGTTTTCCACATCTTCGCCTACATAGCCCGCTTCCGTCAGGGTAGTGGCGTCGGCAATCGCGAAGGGGACATTGATAATCTTAGCCAGAGACTGCGCCAGATAGGTCTTGCCCGAACCGGTAGGTCCTATCATAATTATATTGCTTTTCTGTAATTCTACATCCAGGTTTTTATCGGCTGTAACCCTTTTGTAATGGTTATAAACCGCAACGGAAAGCACCTTTTTCGCTTCTTCCTGACCGATGACATAATCGTCAAGAAATTCCTTGATCTCAATAGGCTTTAAGAGATTGATGGACAGCTTTTCCTCCTGTTCCATCTCCTCATACTCTTCCTCCATGATCTCGGAGCAAAGGTCAATACATTCGTCGCAGATATATACCCCGTCCTGACCGGCAATCATCTTTCTTACCTGATCCTGAGTCTTATTACAAAAAGAACATCTGATTTTATCCTGTGGGGTTCTTCCTGCCATTGATACGCTCCTGTTTTCTTTTCTTATTTCTGGTCTGCGTCGTTCTCTCTGGAAGTTACGATCTTATCAACCAGACCGTACTCCATCGCTTCCTTCGCGCTCATCCAGTTATCTCTTTCCGTATCCGCAGCGACCACTTCCAGATCCTTGCCTGTGTTTTCCGCCAAAATACGGTTTAATTTTTCCTTCGTTCTTAAAATATGTTTCGCAGCGATTTCGATCTCGGTCGCCTGTCCCTGTGAACCGCCGGAAGGCTGATGAATCATAATCTCCGCATTGGGAAGCGCCAGTCTTTTTCCTTTTGTGCCGCCGGCAAGCAGAAACGCGCCCATGCTTGCCGCCATACCGATACAGATCGTGCTGACGTCGCATTTTACATAGTGCATGGTATCGTAGATCGCCATGCCCGCCGTTACGCTTCCGCCCGGGGAATTGATATAAAGGTGAATATCCTTGTCAGGATCTTCCGCTTCCAAAAATAACAGCTGCGCCACAACAATACTTGCGGACGTGTCGTTTACTTCTTCGCCCAAAAAGATAATTCTGTCTTTTAACAGTCTTGAATAGATATCGTAGGAACGCTCTCCGCGACTGGTCTGTTCAATGACATAAGGTACTAAACTCATTTGACTTCCTCCTTGTCACATTTCAAAACTCTGTCTTTGTTGCATACGGCTTTCTTAGCACCGCTTATTTTTCCTTTGCGTTTCCCGTTACAAATTCCGCAGCCTTTGTAACCGCAAGGTCCTTCATAATCTCTTCTTTTCCGGATTCGCCGATCATTTCCTTTACCTGATCCGCTTCCATCTTATAAGCTTCCGCCAGTCTTGCAACTTCCTTGTCAAAATCCTCTTCGCTCGCTTCGATCTTCTCGGCTGCAACAACCGCCTCCAGTACCAGTCTGGACTGGATTCTCTTCAATGCCTGCGGTTTGATCTGCTCTTCCATCATAGCGACGTTGGTGCCTGTCAGCTGCAAATACTGTTCCATCGAAAGACCCTGCATCTGGATACGCTGTGCAAATTCGTCAACCATCTGTTTTTGCACGGTCTGTACATAAGCATCCGGGATTTCCATAGCCGCATCGGCGATAACCGCCTCGATAGCCGCCATTTCCTTCTGGTCCTTCGCTTCTTTTTCCTTCTTCTCTGCAAGATTCTTCTTAACGTCTTCCTTGTATTCGGCAAGGGTATCAAATTCGGAAACCTCGGAAGCAAACTCATCGTCCAGTTCGGGAAGTTCTTTTTCCTTGATATCCTTAATCGTTACCTTAAACATCGCAGGTTTTCCCGCAAGCTCTGCGGAATGATATTCTTCGGGGAAGGTTACGTTTACTTCCGTTTCTTCTCCGATATTCTTACCGATCAACTGTTCTTCAAAGGTATCGATAAAGGAATGGGAACCGATAACCAGGTCATAGTTCTCGCCTTTGCCGCCTTCAAATGCAACGCCGTCAACAAATCCCTCAAAATCGATGACCGCCGTATCCTTATCCTGAACGGGTCTTCCTTCTACGGATTTGGTGCGGGCGTTGTTTTCTCTTTCCTTATCTATCACATCGTTGATTTCATCTTCCGTCACTTCGGTGTCAACCTTGTCGATCTTAACGCCTTTATACTTTCCTAAAGTAACCTCCGGCTTTAATGCAACCGTCGCCGTAAATACAAAGGTCTGTCCGGGCTCTAAGGTCACTACGTCGATTTCGGGAGAAGAAACGATTTCTTCACCGCATTCGTCATATGCCTTCTCATATGCGGCAGGAATTACGGAATTTGCCGCCTCCTCGAGGAAAACTCCTTTCCCGTACATTTTCTCAATCATGGCTCTCGGCACTTTTCCTTTACGGAAACCGGGTACGCTGATGCTGTTTTTATTTTTCTGATAAGCAGCCTCTGTTGCCTTTTCCAGTTCTTCTGCAGGCACCTCAATCGTAAGCTTAGCCATATTCTTTTCAAATTTTTCAACTTTTACGCTCATGTTCCTTCATTTCTCCTCCATAAACATTTGTGAATATCCGTACATACTCACAGTCATTTTAGCATTATAGCATAAGAAGCGGGAAAATACTAGCATTTTTTCGCTGTAATTTCACTGTATTTTCATCGCGTTATCACTGTTTTTTCCCGTAAATCACCTTTGAAGTGATCCCTTTGCACATTCCGAGCTTTCCGGACAGCGCGTTGATCTTTTCCTCTGGCGCGTCCACCACCACGCTGATGACGTTTACGCCCTCCTTGACCCGCGGCAGTCCCATTCTGCCGATAATGTATTCTCCCGCCTCGTGCAGGATGGCGTTCATCCGCTCCACCGAATCCGTATCCTCTACAATAATGCCGATCAAGGCTATTCTGCTATTCTCCATATGCTTCCTCCCAAAAGCGCCGCATCTTTCTCGTCGTGGGTCGCCACAATCAAAGTCCTGCCGTTTAGATATTTCCCGATAAAAGCCGCCGCCTTTTCCTTCGTCGCCTCATCCAGTCCCGCAAAAGGCTCGTCCAGCAGACACACCGCGCCGGGATTGTCGATCTGGTAAAACAATGCCCTGGCAAGGGCGCACCGTCTTTTCATTCCGCCGCTGAGCGCCGCCGCAGGCTGTCGCAGGCAGGACTCCGGCAGGATCTTTGCCGCCGCCCGCATCCACCCTTCCATAACCCCCGTCCGGGTCCGCGCCCTCCGCCTGCTGCCGCCGTTTGCCGAAAGCGCATTTTCCGGCGTCCCGCCTGCAGACAGCTCGTTTTCGGGTAACATAATATTAGTTATGGTAAACTCATTTTCCAGCAGGCGGTCCTCCTGAAACTGATACGACACCTGCAGCCTGCTGCCGGGAACCGGGTCCGTCCCGATTTGCACCCGTCCCTGATCCGGCTGTTCCAGCCCTGCAAGAATCCGAAGCAACGTGGTCTTTCCGCTGCCCGACGGTCCCATCAGCAGATAGCGTCCCCCCGGCTTTAGCTCTGCACTGATATCGCAAAGCACCGTCTTTTCGCCAAAGGACTTGGAAATATGCGACAGCCGGATCGTCCCGCGTTCTTCCCCGGAGCGTTTTGCCGCGCCGCTTTCTTTCCCGGCTTCCTCCCGGGAACCGGTATTTCCGCATTCTTTCCCGCACGCATCCCGGGAACCGGTATTTCCGCCGCCGTACGTTTTTCTCCCGTACCCAACAGGTCTTTTTGCCAGATCCATGAGCCGCAAAATCAGTTTTTCCACCGCAAAGCTCAAGAAAATCAACGAAACGGTCCAGGCAAACAGCCCCGGGGTATCCAGATAAATCTTGGATACATAAATCCGTTCCCCTAAGGAATATTCGGGCAAGCCGATTACCTCCGCCGCCACGCCGGATTTAAAAGCCATGCCGATTGATATCTCCATTCCGGCTCTCAAGGAATGCAGCAAAGAAGGTCTGTAGAGAAAGACCGCCCTTTTGATCCCTCTGATGCCAAAAACCTCCGCCATTTCCTTTAATCCCGGGTCCACAGCCTCCAGCCCGCTTCTGGTGCTGACGCACAGATTGGGAAACACCACAAAAAAACTGATCCAGACCGACAGATTTTCGGACCCCTGCCAGATCAGCAAAAGCACCACAAAACTTGCTACGGGTATGGATTTCATAACCGCCAGCACGGGTTCTGTGATTTCCCTTACCGTCCGGAAACGGTAGGAAAGCGCCCCGAAGGCGCCTCCCGTCACAAAAGCAAGCGCAAAACCTAAAAGAATCCGTTTCAGGGACGACCAGCAGATTTTATAAAAGTAAAAATCCGCCGCATCCTTAGCGCCGGTAAAAAACCGGACAAAGGGTTCTGCCGCCATTTCCCAAATCGAATGCAAAACCTCTGCAGGTCCCGCCAGCAAAATATCATTATCTATCCGCAAAGCCGCAATCTGCCAGACGGCAAGCCATAACGCCGCGATGCAGATTTTTTTGAGTTTTTCTCTCATTCCTTTATCCCGCTGAATCAAAGTATTTTACCGTATCGTGTAAAAGTCGTCATCCGGCATGGCGCCGCCGATAAACTCGGGGTCCTGTCCGTATAACACGGCAAGATACTCCGACAGCGCCTCCTTCATTTGCGTTCCGTCGATATAGGTAATGTTGCACGCGGGTATCGCCTTGGCGGCTACAGCCGCTTTTTCCACAATTCCCCTCTCCGTTACCAATTCCGCAGCTTCCTCCACATTTTCATTGGTATATGCCGCGCTCGCCTCGTGTTCTTCCATAAACAGCTCTACCGCTTCGGGGTGTTCCTCCAGAAACGCTTTTCTGACCACGGTCACGCCCGTCACAAGTCCTTTTCCGTCATTTAGCGCTTCCCACTCGGCGTTGATATCCAGTACAATGCCAAGCGCCTCGTTCTGGGCGCATGCCGCCGTTACAAAAGGCTGGGGCAAAAGACCGATGCCGTCCGGATTTTCCTTTAATAAAGCCGCGACCTCCGTCGCTTCGGATTTATACTCCAGGGCAACCTCACTTAAGTCCACGCCGTGCTGCGCCAGCAAATATTGGAGCGCATAGTCCGGCGTCGTGCCTTTCCCGGTCAGATAAACGGTTCTGCCAGCCAGGTCCTCTATGCTTTCGATGGATTTATCCCCCGAAACCAGATACAAAACGCCCAGCGTGTTGATATCGATGACCGAAACGGCTCCTTCGCTTTTCTGATAGAGGATTGCCGCCGCATTTGCCGGAAGCAGGGCAATATCCGTTTCCCCTTTGATCATCAAAGGCATAATTTCGTCGGCGCCCGTCATCATTTGAAATTCATAATTCCCCTGCGCGGTTCCTTCCTCCTGATCCTGCCAGAGCTTCACCAGTCCCATAGACGTCGGTCCTTTTAAGGACGCCACCCTGACGGTTTCCTCTTCTGCTGCCGCTTCCGCCGTCTCCTGCGTTTCCTCTTCTGCTGCCGCTTCCGCCGTCTCTGGCGTTACCTTTTCCTCCGCCGTCTCTGGCGTTTCCGGCTGGGTTGCCTGCGTCTGTCCGCAGCCACACAAAAGCCCTGCGCTTAAAACCGTTGCAAGCAGCATTGTCATCCATTTTCGTTTCATGTTTTCTACCTCCTGATTTTTCGTCGGAACGTATCCTCCGAATTATCTTTTTTCCTTTTTTATTCTAACATAGGGATTTTCTTCGCGCACTATTGTTTTCCCCGAATATATAGATTTTTTTCTCATCTTTTGATACACTGAAATATATTTGCAGAGATTTTTATGCTTATCCTGCGTTTACGATAATGAGGGATTTTAAATGACTACATGTAAAGAATGCGGCGCAGACTTTGACGAACAGCTCCCCGCGTGCCCCTTTTGCGGGGCGTTAAATTATGCCGGAGCCGAAGAACAATATCTGGAGCATCTGGAAGAAATCAATAACGACCTGTCCCATATGGCTGACAGCTCAAAGCAGGCTTATCGCGGCTCCTTAAAAAAGAGCACGCTGATCATAATTACGACCCTATGCTGTTGTCTCATGCTTGCGGCGGCTCTTTTTGCCGTGGCAGGTATTATTTTTCAGATCCGTTCCGCCGCTTCCGAACCGGAAAGCGGCGAAGCGCAAAAGGCGCAAATACTCTGGCGCAATGAATATACGGACCGCCTGGATGAATTATACGCCGCCGGCGACTACGACGGGATTGTGACGTTTCTGAACGAGCACGCGGGCGACGAAGGGTTTTCTCCTTACGGATGGGAACATCTGGATTTTATCGAAATATACGATTCCTACGCAAAATTTAAAACCGAAGCCGAACAGCTTGACAAAAATGATTTGAACGAGCTGACCTGGTGTCTGTATGACGCGGCATCCGTCGATTATGCGGCTGCACAGGACTTTTTCGTCTATACGGAAGAAGAAACGGCGCTGATCGCCTCCTGGCTGGAAGAAACCGACGCCTTCTACCGCGAAACGCTGGGACTGACGGAATCGGAAATCGTCCAAATGAAATCCGAAATCGCAAGCGACGACGATCTTGCCATTCCCACTTCCGAAAACTGCCGGAAGTTTTTAAAGAAAAGATTTGATTTTTAACCGCGGCTTACGGCTTGCGGAATCTATGGAACAACAGGCGCCGCCAAAGGCGGCAGAACGGAGTTTTCTATGAAATGTGAATTTTGCGGCTCCAATATTGATATCGAATCCGATGTATGCCCTTACTGCGGCATGAAAAAATCCCAGTTTCAGGAACACCGAAAAGCGATGAAACGGTACGACCGCGCATTTCGCCGCACCCGGGATACCGTCGTGGAGCAGAACCGGAAATTCAGCAGGAAAGCGGGAGCCATTACCATAATCTGCATTCTTGCCGCTGCGATTTTAATATTATTGATCTGCCGCATTCAGATCTACGATATTTACCGCTTTTCCCAAAACATAAGCCTGATGCGGGAAGCGGACGAGCATACGGCAAAATTAGACGAATTGGAAGAAACCGGGCATTATGAGGAATTTGCCGACTATTATCTGGAAAACGAACTGTATTTTGTAGACGATAAAGCTCCTTATTCCGAATATTCCCTGCTTTTTCTGCTTGCTTCCGACTATGAAGTCGCCGTTACGCAGTTGTCCGCCCTGCTGTTTCCCACAGAAACCGATAACGTTTTACCAGGGGACCGGCTGGAATATTTTGTGGAAAGCTATGACCGGCTGGTCAAAAATTATAACACTTACGTTGCGGACCGGGAAACCCAACTCCATTACGACGAAAGCTGCTATCTGGAAAAGCACCTTAACAGCATGGATGCAATGATACAAAACCTCCATCAGTTTCTCACGGTTTATTTCGGAATCGACGAAGACCGGATTGAGGAATTTCAAAAGGAAAGCAACGCCCACCGTATCATGATGCTGGAAGAGGAGGGAATGCTCCATGAATAATCATGCCGCTAAGAAGCACAGCCTGTTTCAAAACAAATATTCCATTATCATTGCAAGCTTAAGCCTGCTCTTTTTTATCATGCTTCTGTCCCTGATTTTTGCGTGGAAAGAAGAAAGCGGCGAATGGCGCATCGACACGGAAACCATGTACGGTTCTCTCGAAGCCGGCAACTATCAGCGGCTCTATCAGCTATGCTGCATCCGCCGCGCCCAAACCCGGGAAACGGACGAGGACATACTGGAATTGTATGCCGTTGCCGATTACTACTACAACGCCCTTTACTATTACGGGATGCAGGATAGCAAAAACGCCGACCTGACGGTTTATCAGGATAACATGGCGCGCTCTGCCGCTTCCACCGACGACCTTTCCTACGCCATAGACGAGATCGACGCGCTTTTTGACGCCCGCGCCAATCTGCGGCAGACCGATTGACACATCCGGCTTTTGCACCGGATGAATACAGGTATCATATCAAAGGAGTAAACAGACATGGAACCTTCCATTCAAAAATTATACGAGGCGATGATCCGCTATTTTTCCGGCGACCCCAGGCGTATCCAGCACTTTGTCAAAGTACATGCCTACAGCCGTCTCATCGGCACTTTAGAGCATTTGGACGCACGCGCCCTATTCGTTTTGGAGGCGGCGGCACTGACCCACGATATCGGCATCCGGGAAGGCGAACGCCTCTATCAGCGAAACGACGGTAAGATCCAGGAGCAATTAGGTCCCGCCGAGGCGCAAAAACTGTTGGCGGAATTGGATTTTTCAAAAGAGGATACGGAAAGGATCTGTTATCTGATCGGTCATCATCATACCTATCATGCAATCGACGGTATGGATTATCAAATTCTCGTAGAAGCGGACTTTCTTGTCAACCTGCAGGAAGAAAACAGCTCCAAGGAAACCTGCGAAACCGTGTACCGGAAAATTTTTAAAACCGAAACCGGAAAGAGGCTTTTAAAAGAAATATTTGCCCTATAAAAATCGGATCAGACACTACCGGCACCCGCTATGACCGCATCAAAAAAAGCCGCGTTCTCCCCCTTGAACTGCGGCTTTTCAGTATTTATCTGGTACCTATTACACATGCCAATATACTAGCATAGAGCGCCGGCAAATACACCACCCTAAACGGGTGGTTTTTACCAAGGAGGTCACACTATGAATACAGCAACAAGACACCTGGTTCGTCCTGAAGATTTGAACCATCACGGCACGCTTTTTGGAGGACGCATCGCCGAATGGATGACGGAAGCAGCTTTTATCGGCGTTGCAAAAATCCTCGGGCATACGGATCATACCGTTATCGTCTCCACAAAGGAACTGACCGTCAGACACCCCGTCGCTCCCGGCACCGTATTCCAGCTTGACTATGAAACGGAAGCCGTCGGCACCACCAGCATCACGGTCAGGGTGCGCGGCGTGGATATGCTGAATCCTTCCACGGAATTTTGCAGCGGCACTTTTATCTTTGTTACCGTCGATGAAAACGGTCGCAAAAAAGCGCACGGCATCCGTCTCTAAGGACGGTACCCTGCGCCTTTTCTGATCTCACATTCCGCAAACAGTGCGTTCATAATGCCCTTGTATTCCCCAAGGGTTTCCGCCTTACGGATACGCTTTGCATACTGCTTTTCGTTCGTAAACATACAGATCATATAGTGCCATAACTCTTTCATCTTGTGCAGCACCGTAATGTCTCCGAACAGCACCTCTTCATAAACGGCGAGCAATTCATCATGAAACGCCTTCAGCCGTTTTTTGTCCGCTTTTCCTACGCCGTTTATTTCTTCCAACAGGGCGGGGTTGGCAAGCATTCCCCTTCCCATCATAACGGACTCCAACTTCGGAAAGCGCTTCATCAGGTTTACATAATCTTCCTTTGTGAAAATATCGCCGTTGTAGCAGACCGGATTTTTGCTGTTTTCATAAGCATAGGCAAACTGTTCCATATGAGGCGTCCCGCTATAAAACTCCTTTTGAATCCGGGGATGAACAATCAATTCACTGATGGGAAAACGGTTAAACAAATCCAAAAGCTCATAAAATTCCTCCGCATCATATCTTCCGATCCGGGTCTTTACGGATATTTCCATGTCCAGCCCTTCAAAAACCTCCGTTAAAAAACGCTCCAGCTCCCCCGGTCTTGATAAGAATCCCGCGCCCTTCCCCTTTGCCACGACGGTATTGGAAGGGCATCCCAGATTTAAATTGACCTGCTTATATCCCAGATCCCGCAGCTGCTTCGCCGTATCGATAAACTCATCCGCCCGGTTTCCGATAATCTGGGGCACCACGCATAATGATCCGTTATGCTCCGGTAAAATATCCTGTTTATCCTTATTTCTGATCTCCCGTTTCTGGTTAGGCGCTATAAACGGCGTGATATAACAATCCGCCGCCTGAAAATGCTTTGCCTGCATATTCCGGTACACGTACCAGGAAATCCCCTCCATAGGCGCAAAATAAAATTTCATCGCAAAAGCTTCCCCTTATCTTCGTTTTGCATATACGCACGCAGCATTTCCAACTCTTCCATAGCGATACAATGCTTTCCGGTATTTTCTTTTACCATTCTGACACATTCCTCAAAATCCATCCAGACCACGTCTTCAATTTCTTCTTTCTGCAGGCGCATCTCATCTTTTTCAATATCCAGCCATACAAGAAAAACAGAGCTTACCTGCCTGTCCCGGAAAGTCCTTCCATGAAAGGTATCGCAAAAAGAAAATTTTCTTTTCCCGCAAAAATGAAGCTGCCCGGGAGATACGCTGATCCCCAATTCCTCCTGCAATTCCCGGATCGCGGAATCAACGACCTCACATCCCGCGGGAATATGCCCTGCGCTGGAAATGTCCAGACAGCCCGGATAAGAATCCTTATCCGCACTTCGCTTTTGCAGTAAAATGAGATTCGTTCCCTCTTTCATGATCCAGACATGCGCCGTCCTGTGAGGAATCTCTTCCCGGTGCGCCTTTTTTCGTTCCACCGTTTCGCCGGTGGGTATGCCGTTTTCATCTACAACATCCAGTATTTCCATCTCTCTTTTCCTTTCCGCAATATCATAACATATTTTTATTTGCAAAACAGCCGAATTTTTTCCATTTTTCTTACAAAAGTTACCATAATAAAAAACTGCACTTGGCAAATACTAATGCCAAGATAAGTTGCAAGGCACGAGCCAAAAGAAAATTTCTTAAGGTAAGTGTTAAGCACACTTATCTTAAGAATAGAAAACAAAAATTTGGAGGTGAAAAAAATGGCATCTGGAACAAACAAAATGGAAGCAAAAGCTGCTTTGGATCGTTTCAAAACAGAGATTGCCAGCGAACTTGGCGTAAACTTAAAAGAAGGTTACAACGGTGACTTAACATCCAAGGAAGCTGGTTCTATCGGCGGTGAAATGGTTAGAAGGATGATCAAAAAACAGGAAGAGCAGATGAAGTAATAAAAGCATCGGCTTATAAAACCTGAAATCCAAAAAGCGGGAAGAATGGATCTTCATTCTTCCCGCTTTATAATTGCGCTTTCGCTTACCGGCTGTAAACGATGGCTTCGGCGATCTTGTCCGCTTCATCTTTTCCCTGATACCGCTCCACAATCGCAAGCCCGAAATCGATTGCGGTTCCAAGTCCTCTGCTGGTCGTTACATGCTCCGACACCTCAACGCTGTTATGAAATACCAGCGCGCCGTCCAAATGTCCTTCAAAGGAAGGATAGGATGTTGCGTTTCTGCCCTTCAAAAATCCTTTATGTCCGAAAATACTCGGCGCAGCGCAAATGGCGCTGATACATTTGCCCGCTTCATAAAAAGCGTCTACCTGTTTCATTAAAGGCTCGCACGCCTCTAAGTTTTTTGTGCCCGGCATTCCTCCCGGAAGCACGATCATATCCAAATCCTCAAAATCAACTTCTTCAAGAAGCAGATCCGCTGTTACCGTTACCTGATGGGAGCTGGTAACCTCCTTTTGTCCGGTAACCGACACGGTCTTTAAATCCAGACCCGCCCGTCTGCAGATGTCCACTACCAAAAGCGCCTCGCACTCCTCAAATCCTGTCGCTAAAAAAACGCAAATTTTTGCCATTCACTCTTCCTCCTTTTGCGAAACCCAATAGTTTCCCATTGATTTCCTGATTGTTTTCAGTATAATACCGAATGGGATAAAACACAATTCCCGAATAATATTTAAATAGAATCCCTCTGCGCTCTGATCAATGTATCATTTTTTGAATTTTGCCCGATATGGGCAGGATAAATCACATAGACAACAGCCCCACAAAATGCTCTGTGGCGTCTGTCGATAGATATTTTCTGGGTAAAATCCGGTTCCTGTTCATTTGATCTCATTCACCGGATTTTATCCCCGGACCTTATTTCCGGATCTGTTCCATGAATTGTTCTACTGTTTCAGCTTTGGCGGCACATTTCAGATATTGTCTCAGCACGGACATATCCGTTTCATTTATGATCTTTTCCGTCAGTTCCTCTGAAACATTCCCTAATTCACGCAGCAATAAAAGAATATTTTCCGCACACTCTTCCTGTCTGCCTTCTTCTTTGCCTTCCGCCCGTTCATCTTTCAGCATTTCTTCAAAAACCATAAATCGCCCCTCCATTTCACGATTGCTTTTCACTTTACAGACCGTATTCTGAAGCTGCAAAATAAACGCATCTTCAAAATCTTTCATGCTCTCTTTCAGATCGGCTTTTACAAAATCCAAAAATCTTGCAAGCGGCTCGGAAATGTCCTCCCGATTTTTCCCACAGGTGTTTAAAAAAACACTGATACTGCCATCCTTCAGCCTCATCTCTTTGTCTTCCATACACACGTTTTGAAAGGTATATCGATATTTCCCCTGCCCGAAAGGATCAAAATCACAGATAAATATCACATAAGTATCCGGTAATTTTGCATATTCCTCTCCTCCGGCAAGCAATTCCATATCGATCTGGCTGTGATAATACCGGGTTCGCTTTTCCAGTTTCTGCTTTTTTACTACCTGCACTTCCACGTTGTAATGGGTATGCTTTTCATCCTCTGCATAAACATCCAGTCGGATTCCTTTATATTCCGGGTGATATACAATACTCTTTTCCTTGCTGACCGTAACCCTTTCAATCGGCATTCCCAAAACAAGCTCCAGCAGTTTCCGGCAGTTATCCTCATCGGGCATAACCGCGCCAAACATGAAGTTGTCCTTAATTGTAAGTTCTTTCAGTTTTCTCTTTTCTTTCATTTTTCCTCCACTTTCGCAGAGGAATTCTACGATGAAAGTATAACATACAGTTATTTCGTTTGCAAGTCATTCCGTAAATAAATATTCAAAATTCAGTTTATTTGTGGCAGTGCAAATACTTTTCCAAATATAAAGCTCCTACGATAAATTCACAGTTCCGGCGGTCCGATTTGCAACCTGGAAAGCACCCGGATTGTAACGGCTTTCCTGTTACAAAACCAGCCGTTCTTCATATAGCCTTCTATCCATATCTTTAAACACATTGAAAATGATCCTGTCAAAATGACCGGGATTTTCTTTTAAAAAAGCGGTAACAGTTTCCACGGCTATACTTGCCGCTTCCTGATTCGGGAAATGAAATTCTCCTGTGGAAATACAGCAAAAAGCCACGCTTTTAATCTTATGCTCTGCTGCACATTCCAGAACGCTCCTATAACAATTTCTTAAATCCTGACGCAGCCAGTCATTTAACCTGTATCCGACGATCGGTCCCACCGTATGAATGACATATTCCGCCGGAAGATTATAACCTTTTGTAATAACCGCACTTCCTACCGGCTCTTCATAATTTCTCCCGTATCTGATCCGCTTTTGGTTCATGACATGATTGCACTCCTCCCGCAGCTGCATTCCTGCCGCACTGTGAATAGCATTATCAATACACCTGTGACAAGGGACAAAACACCCTAACATCTGCGAATTTGCCGCATTGACGATGGCACCCACTTCCAATCTGGTAATGTCCCCCTGCCAGATGGATAATTGCCCGGCAAAGGGATGTTTACTGCCATACTGTTCCGTGACAGTGGGAATATCCTTCAGCGTTACAATTCCCTTTTCCAAAGCCTCCGATTTCAGAAATTCATCCTGCACCTTTAGGATTTCCTCCGAAATCCTTCCCGGCATACGGACATTCATCAGGGAACGGACCGCCCTGCGTTTTTCTTCATATTCTTTCGGAAGCTCTATCGTATCATATGTCCCTGAATCAATAATCAGTTGGTTCAACAGATAAGTAAGCCTCTCTGTCTGCTCTTTTGTTTCCGCCATGATCAACACTCCTTTAACCGCTTTGCGATATCATCCACGCTCTTTGCAATGTCCTGATCGATACCCACCGCTCTGTTTCCAAAGCTGCCCGGCACCGCCGCTTCTCTTAGATTCAGCCGGATCAGATTCCATTTTTTCTGTTCCCCCATCATGTTTTCAAAGGGAAAGCGAATAATGGCGGGGGTGTTAAAACCCACACCCAACTCCAGCAAAACTATCTTCTTTTTCTGATACTTTTTCAAAAACGCTCCGTACCACGCCGCCGCTTTGTGCCAATGTTCATCTTCCACAAAATATTGGTCACATCTTAAATTCATTGCCATATTTCCGCCGCAGACCGGGCATTTAGGAACCATATAAGATGGTATCTTACAATCCTTCCTCGCCTGATCCATCTGCACAAAAATGTCAATTGCATCATAGGTTTTGTCATGGCACCCCTTTTCGCATTGTATCAGTCCATAGTCTCCCTGTGTAGCAAATATATTTTCATCCGAAAATCCCGCTTTCCAGAATTGATGATCCACATTGGTAGTCAGAACAAAATGCGGCTTATCCTTTACCATCCCATAAAGTTTCCGATATAATAAAAGCCCCTCCGGCTCAATGCGGTTTAAATAAGCATGCTTTGACCAGTATCCCCATTTTGCCTCCTCTGTGGGAAACGGATAAAATCCTGCACTATACATATCCCGCATATACATCTTACCATATTTATCAATAAATTCCGAAAAATGATCCGTAAACCGCTTTCCGCCATAGGTAAGACCCGCGGCGGCAGATAAACCCGCCCCCGCGCCGATCAGAATTGTATCTGCCTTTTCAATCATTTCTGCAGCATGCCGTATTTGTTCTTCATAGGATGTTTTCTGTACTTTTTCAATTTGTGTCATACTGTTTTCCTCCTATACCCATTTGTTGTAACGTTTTTTATTACAACTAATATTATCGCCCTTGTATTGTAATGTCAATAGTTACAACAAAAATTAAAAAAATTTTTCAGGCATTAGAACTTTTATCTGATGCCTGAATTTTTTTATATCTTATGCAAATCATTTTAAATACTTATCTATATCCTTTTTTACATCCTCTAAGGTAATGGATTCCAGCTCTTTTTCCATTGCATTCTGCACCCGCAGCAATTTATCATCCAGTAACAGATGAATATTTCTTCCAACCGGACAATTTGAACTGGGATTTTCATGAAAATGAAAAAGCTGTCCGTTTTCCACACATTCCACCGCCCGGTAAATATCAAGAAATGTAACCTCCTGCAACGGCTTTGCAATCGAAGCCCCTCCGGTCCCCCTTGCCACCTTCACAAGCCCAGCTGCCTTCAACTGTGCCAAAATCTTTCTGATAATCACCGGATTCACATTGGTACTCTCCGCAAGAAAATCACTGGTTATCTTATACTCATCTTGAAATGTATCAATACATGCAAACACATGGATCGCTATCGTAAATCTGCTGGAAATCTGCATCCTCTCACCTCACTGCTCTCTGTTCTTTACTCTTTACTCTCTACTCTTTACTACTCATTACACTCTCTGCTCTTTTCCCGCTTCTCCCCGTCTTACCTACCCTTTTCTTTCCACTTCCTCATCAATCTCCCGCCCATTCAAACCATCCCTTTTTCCCAGCATACCACAATTCCCAATTTCATACCACGAAAAATCACACTCCAAAAGTGTATTCCCATTTCCATTTCTGTACATTATAATAAAATAACAAATTAATAAAACGCAAAAAATAATATCGCCAGCCAAGGACAGGGAATTGGGAGCAGCCATTGGCTTTTTCAAAGCCGTTATAAGGTAAACGGTATTTTTCTTATGAAATGCTCCATACCCCAGGGGCAAACCGCCATGGATGGCGGTTTGAGGTTTCCTGCGGCAGGACGCCGCATGGAAACCGACCCGCATCCAGCCAACACATTTTCTGCATTTCATTAGAAAAATACCGTTTCCCTTATCCGGCTTTGAAAAAGCCAATGGCTGCTCCCAATCCCCGTCGCCCTCGACGATATTACCCCCCTATGAAAGGAAACACACACCCATGGAAATCGAACGCAAATTTACAATCCGCAATCTCCCCAAAAACCTCTCCGCCTACACCTGTCTCCACATGGAACAGGCATACCTGTGTACCGATCCGGTTGTCCGCATCCGCAAAGAAAACGACAACTATTACCTGACCTATAAAGGAAAAGGTCTCCTTGCAAGAGAAGAAGCCAATCTGCCCCTTCATGCCGAGGGTTATGCACACCTCTTAACAAAGGCAGATGGTCTTATCATACAAAAAGACCGTTATCTCATTCCTATTGAAACCCCGTCCTTTGATATGGACGCTTTAAAAGATCTGGGTATTGATAAACTCCCTGATCATTTGCAGTTAAAGATCGAACTGGACATTTTTCAAAGCCCCTCCGGGTTGATCATGGCGGAAGTAGAATTCCCTTCCGTAGAGTTAGCAAACGCTTACCAAATGCCTGATTGGTTCTCAGAAGACGTTACCAACAACAAAGCCTATCACAATTCCAATATCAGCAAAGGCGGCGCTATTTTTGATCCGACGCCTTCTTTTCTGGAAGACGGAAACTGATCTTAGCCATTTCCCGCATTTTTTCCACAATCTTGTCATCAAACTGTCCGGGAAGCAGTCTCCACTTCCAGTTTTCGCCCAGGGTAGATGGCACATTGATGCGCGCTGCGTTATCTAACTCCAGATAATCCTGAATAGGAATGACCGCGGTTTCAGAAACGCTCATCATAGCAAGTCTGATCAGCGCCTGCACCAATCCTTTATCCGTCTGGCAATGACAATACTCTTTTACAAATTTTCTATCTTCCTTGGACAACCCTGACAACCAGCCCAGCGCCGTTTCATTATCATGGGTTCCTGTATATACAATGCTGTTTTTTCCATAATGATGGGGTAAATAATCATTATCTTCATAATCGCTGAAAGCAAACTCAATGATCTTCATGCCCGGATAACCGGTCTTTGCCACAAGTGCACGGACCTCATCCGTCAAAAATCCCAGATCCTCCGCAATGACCTTACACTCTCCCAGGGTCGCTTTCATCCTCTCAAATAAAGCATAACCCGGTCCCGGCTCCCAATGTCCGAATTCCGCCGTAGGATCTCCGTAAGGAATTGCATAATAAGACTCAAATCCCCTGAAGTGATCGATCCTGACCACATCATACAGCTCATAACAATAAGCGATCCTCTGCATCCACCAGGCATATTTTGTCTGCTTGTGATGGTTCCAGTCATAAAGGGGATTGCCCCAAAGCTGTCCCGTAGCGCAGAAACAATCCGGCGGACAGCCTGCAACCGCAATAGGAAGCCCTCCGTCGTCCAGTTGGAACAATTCGGGATTTGCCCAGGTATCCGCACTGTCAAATGCCACATAAATGGGAATATCCCCGATAATCTCAATGCCCTTTTTATTGGCATATTTCTTTAACTTCTTCCACTGCCTAGAAAAATAAAACTGTAAAAACTTATAAAAATCCATTTCTTCGGAAAGCTGTTCCTTATAGCGTGCCACGGCTTTCTTTTTCCGCAGACGGATATCCGAATCCCACTCTGTAAAAGCCTTTCCGCCAAAATGATTTTTTACCGCCATATAAAGCGCATAATCTTCCAGCCAATAGCTGTTTTTCTTTACAAATTTAGCATAGCGTTTTTCATCAGATGCACGAAATCTTGCAAAAGCCATGCGAAGAACCTTATAACGGCTGAAATACATCTTTTCATAGTCGATATAAGCCGGATTCTCACAAACCTCCACCTGCTCACATTCCGTTACCGTCAACAACCCTTCCTCCCGCAGCATATCCAGATCGATAAAATACGGATTTCCTGCAAAAGTGGAAAAAGACTGGTAGGGAGAATCCCCATACCCAGTCTGTCCCAAAGGCAGGATCTGCCAATAGCTTTGTCCTGCCTTTTTTAATTGATCTACAAATTCATATGCACTCTTTCCAAAAGTCCCGATACCGTATGGCGACGGCAGACTGAATACGGGACATAATACACCGCATGTTCTCATAGCATTCTCCACTGATTTTAACATGTACTTTAACCGGTATACTTTTCAAATTGATTCCGGATAAATTTTACTTCAATTTCCAGATATCCCTGTTATACTCTGCAATGGTACGGTCGGATGAAAAGAATCCTGCCTTTGCAATATTTACAAGCATCATCTTTTTCCATTTCTCGCGGTCCTTGTAGTCCTCAAACATACGATCCTTGGTCACTACATAATCCCTGAAATCCAGCAGCGTCATGAACCAGTCTTTATTTAACAATTCATTATAAAGACGTTCCAGATTTTCCTTATCTCCTACCGCCAGCACCTCATCACTTATGATAAAGTCAACCGCTTCTTTGATCATCGGATCATTTTCATAATACTTCTTAGATACATAATCCGCTTTTTCATAATGAGCAATGACCTGTTCGGATTTTTCACCGAAAACATAAATATTATCATCGCCTACCAACTCATGTATTTCCACATTTGCACCGTCAGAGGTTCCTAATGTAACAGCGCCGTTTAACATAAACTTCATATTTCCCGTACCGGATGCCTCTTTACTTGCCAGAGAGATCTGTTCAGAAATATCACATGCCGGTATCAGTTTCTCCGCATAGCTTACGTTATAGTTTTCGACCATCAGCACCTGCATATAAGGAGATACATCAGGATCATTGTTTACGATTTCCTGCAGGCACAGGATCAAATGAATAATATCCTGTGCGATCACATAAGCGGGAGCTGCCTTAGCACCAAAGATAAATGTCAAAGGTGTGGAAGGCTTTTTGCCGCCCTTGATCTCCAGATATTTATGGATAATGTAAAGGGCATTCATCTGCTGGCGCTTGTACTCATGCAATCTCTTGATCTGAATATCAAAAATGGATTCCGTATTCAAAACCACGCCTTCTGCTTCCTTTACATAAGCTGCTAACTCTTCTTTTTTCTGCTTTTTGATCTGATCGATCTGGTTTAAGAAATGGACATCATTTATTTTAGAGAGCAGTTTTTCCAGCTCTGCTGCATCCTTCTTATAACCTTCGCCGATAGTATCCGTGATCAGCTTTGCAAGAGGTCTGTTACAGGATAACAGCCATCTTCTGAATGTGATACCGTTGGTCTTATTGTTAAACTTCTCAGGATAAATCTGATAGAAAGCATTTAACTCCGTATCCTTCAGGATTTCCGTATGGATTGCTGCAACACCGTTTACAGAAAATCCATAATGAATATCAATATGAGCCATATGTACTCTCTCATCCTTATCGATGATCTGTACCTTTTCATCAGCATATTTAGCCGCAACTCTCTGATCCAGCTCTTTGATATATGGTACTAACTGGGGAACAACCTTCTCCAAGTATTTTAAAGGCCATTTTTCCAATGCTTCTGCCAGGATCGTGTGATTGGTATAAGCACAGGTCCTGCTGACTACCTCAATCGCCTCATCCATAGTAAATGCCTTTTCCTCCACCAGAATGCGGATCAATTCAGGAATAACCATAGTCGGATGGGTATCGTTGATCTGGATGACTGCATAGTCATACATCCTTCTAAGATCAGCCTTTTTCTCTTTTAACTCTTTTAAGATAAACTGAGCTGCATTGCTTACCATGAAATACTGCTGATAAATACGCAGCAGATTTCCGGCTTCATCAGAGTCATCGGGATATAAGAATAAAGTAAGGTTCTTTTCAATATCTTCTTTATCAAAATCGATTCCCTTCTTTACAATGCTTTCATCTACAGACTCCACATCAAAAAGTCTCAATTTGTTGATACCATTGTCATAACCGATGACATCAATGTCATATAATTTGGATTTTACAGTCAGATCTCCGAAGGGCACTTCAAAAGATACATCTGTCTTGTTCAGCCATCCTTCCGGTTCGATCCAGTCATTTTTCTCAGCTGTCTGTTTTCTATCCTTAAATACCTGTTTAAACAGACCGAAATGATAATTTAAACCGATACCGTCTCCTGACAATCCCAAAGATGCAATGGAATCCAGGAAACAAGCTGCAAGACGTCCTAAACCGCCGTTACCTAAAGAAGGCTCCGGCTCCACTTCTTCGATCTTCGCAATATCCTTGCCATATTTCTTTAAAATCTCTTCTAACTTGTCATATACTCCAAGATTGATCAGGTTGTTGGATAAAAGCTTGCCGATTAAAAACTCCGCGGAAATATAATATACCTTTTTGGGACCTGCAATGGGTTCCGTTGCCGCGCTCAAGCCTTTTGTCAATTGTAAAAGTCCGTAATAGAGCTCGCTGTCGCTGCACTCTCCGATTCCTTTTCCGTAACGGACCTCCAAAATCTCCTTTAACTGGTCCTCCATTTTCATTTCAATGATCTCTCTCTGCAATGTCATGTACTTTCCTCCATAAAAAAACAAAACTAGATAATTTTTCCATCTCCTGGAAGAGTAAACTCTCACAAAATTGTACAACAAAAGGGCGGTCTTGTAAACCGCCCTTTTTTATGATTCCTTCTTAAATTTTGCAGACCTGATTCGGAAATCTTTTTAAAATTACCGGATTTTATCTGTACTCGAATAACTCTTTCATTACTAAATGACGAGGAAGTCCGTCAACGAACATCGGTGTTAATTCACCCATAATAAGCGGTCTTGCATATTTTACATAACCGTCATTTAAGTTGCATCCGTCCTCTGTGATCCATTCAGCAGGTACAGGTCTTTCTACGTTAGCGATGGCATGAATGTCATATGCGCTTGTACCGCACTGGTAAGGATCGTCGCCGTTCCTGTCAAGAGTGATCATCATACCTGTCTTGCCTTCTTCAGCAGCTTTTACTGCATCAGCGCCAACCTGGAACGCTTCATTGATATCCGTTAAGGAAGCAAGATGTGTTGCAGCTCTCTGTAATGTAGAGAATTCAACGGCTCTTGTCTTTAAGCCTGTTTCAGCCGCAACGATCTGCGCTAAATATGCAGCCGTACCGGACATCTGTTTGTGACCGAAAGCATCTACTGCTACATTTTCATTTGCCAGCTCGCATACGTAGCGTCCGTCCGCTACATGAACGCCTTCCGATACAGCGATTACTACGGAAGTCTTGGTTGCAGCAAGTTCTTTTACTTTTGCTACAAACGCGTCAACATCAAATGTTTTTTCAGGTAAGTAAATCGCATCACAGCCGGAACAGTCAGGTCCTTTTGCAAGTGCCGCAGCGGCTGTCAGCCAGCCTGCGTTACGTCCCATGATCTCAACGATACAAACGGTAGGCTTCTGCGCGCCGAAGGATTCGTTGTCACGGATGATTTCTTTAATGGAAGTTGCGATATATTTTGCTGCGGAACCGTATCCGGGGCAGTGATCCGTTACAGGAAGATCGTTGTCAATGGTCTTGGGAACGCCCATAAATCTCTGAGGTTTGTTATGAGCCGCCGCATAATCGGATAACATCTTAACGGTATCCATGGAGTCGTTGCCGCCCGCATAGAATAAGCACTCGATATCATGTTTTTCCATGATCTCAAAAACTTTTTCATATACGTCTTCATGACCTTCGATCTTGGGCATTTTGAAACGGCAGGAACCAAGAAATGCAGAAGGAGTTCTCTTTAACATTTCAATTCCCACTTCATCATCCAGATAAGGAGCAAGATCAACGATCTTATCCTCTAAGAAACCTTCGATACCATGAACCATACCATAGATTTTGTTTACGCCTAACTTTTTAGCAGCCGCGTATACGCCTGCTACAGATGAGTTGATTACGGCTGTAGGTCCGCCGGACTGTCCAACAACAATATTACCTTTCATTGTGTTCTCTCCTTTTAACTATTCTTTTTCTTCTGATAAGCCCTCCGCGCAGATCCGGCAAAAGCGGACTGCCGCAAAAAGCCCTCAATCGATTGTTATTATAGCAGATTAGCAGGCTTTAAACAAGCATTTTCCGATATTCTGAAGCGTATTCCGAAATGTATTCGTAACAGTTCAGCCTTCCCTGTGCCCCGGGAGCCGTATAGCGGTTCTTCCGGTTCAGACTGTTTATAAAACGTCGGCACTTAGGCACCGTATTTTGGTGCCTTATGTACCGCTACGTTTTATACCAAGCGCAAGCGTGTCTGAATAGGAAGAACCGCTATACGGCTCCCGGGGCACAGGGAAAGCTGAACTGTTACATGTATTCCGGAGTCCATAAAAAAAACGACAAAGCTGTCGCAGCCGGAAAATCTACGGATATCGCAAAAACTTGCTTTCTCTGTATCAATTTCCCGATTGCGGCAGCCCCGTCATCTCACATAAACCGAAAACACAGCAGGAGTACCCAATCCTTTATTCCAAAACCGCTTTGCTTGCCCACAGCGCTATATCTCCGTCCGGTTCCTCGCCCTCGGGATAAACAATCATCATTGCTCCGTAAGCGTCCGTTCCCGCTTTCAGCACCTGATAATAAACGTTTCCGTCCTCGGTATATTCCGCACAGAGATTGCCGTAATCATCTTCTGTAAATTCTGTTCCCTCCGGCAATCCTTTTTTTACATTTTCACGCTGGGAATACTCTTCCAAGTCAGCCGGAAGCGCCACTCCCGCAGCTTCATACGCCTCTTTCCCCAAAGCGGTTGACATAAATGCTCATATTCCCTTTCGTCAGCTCCGCATAAGTTCTGGGCAGTCCGCCGTCATCGGAAGTTCCGCTTTCCATTTCAAAGCCTTCCGGCAGATAAAAAGTTCCTACGCCCTCGGCTTTGTATTCCTGCAATTCTTCCGCCAGGGCTTCCGTTTCGGAATTTTCTGCGGCTTCCGTTCCCGTCTGAGCGCTTCCACAGCCTGCCAGAAGCGCTCCAGACAGAATAAGCGTCAAAGAGAATGCAATTATTTTTGATTTTTTCCAGTTTTTCTTCATTTTTGATTTCCTTTCTGTTTTCCTGTCCTATTGTGTTTATTCTTTTTTATTCTATTACAACTTCCGGGATTTTGCAATTATTTTGTATGATATTTCTCATGTATTTATCATGTATTTGCATTGTAGAAATATGTATTTTTTACGTATATTATTAAAAAAAGAACGAATTACTATAAGTAGCATAGCAATTATCACAAAGCGATAATACTATAGCATTGTAAGACAAAGGCAGGAGAAATTATGTTAACCATTAAAGGCGATTATACGGATTACAAAAGCAAAACCTTCCGGCTTCCCGTTGAAATACTGGACGTCCTTGAAAAAGAAGCCGTTTCCAAAAACACTTCCCTCAACAAGGTTATCATTCAATGTCTGGAATATGCCATCTCCAATCTGGAGGACAAACCGCTCTCCGATCCGGAAAATATAAAATAAAAAAGCGTTATCTGAATCATAACAGATAACGCCTCCGTTTGGTGTGCAAACCTGCACACTTTTATTTTTTTACTTTTTCTGCGAAACTTTACTCAAGCCCGCGGTTCATGCAGTCCAAAAGTTCAATGATACAACCGTCCATATTGCTTCTGTCGCCTTCCGTGAGATATCGGTATAACTGGCTTCTCTGTTGGTTGCCATCCCCGTCCGTCCATGAATATTCAATACTCGCCCGCACAGCCGCCGCAATCCGCCCGCTGTTTTGTTCCATATCTTCAGGACTTCGGTCCGCCAGCCCGCCTTCATAGGCAAGCCTGTCGGCAATGTATTCGTAGCCCATGCGCCCGGTCTGGTACTCCGCCGTTTCCTCCTCAGAAAGCGTCCAATAAGCTACAGGCTCCACACCTGCGATTTTTTTATTCTGTTCCAGCCGTACGGCAAGTTCCTCGCACGCCTTCGCCGCCCCGGCATCGTTTCCGGACAAAGCCAGGCTGCCGATCCGCGCTACAGCCTCCTCATATTCATAAGGATCCCACGCTCCGCTTCCTGTTTCCGACGCCGTCCCATATGCCGCCCCGTTCGCCGCTGTATCCCCCGTCACCGTATCTTTCGCAGCTTTCACACCGTTCTTTTCTTGCAGCTCCCGCCGCATTCTCAGGTTTGACGCTCCCAAAAGGGCGATTGCCGCGCTCATAAGCACAAGCGTCCCGCATAAGGCGCACTGTATCCGGAAGTTCCTTCCCGAAACGGTTTTTAACCGCGCCAAATCCTTTTGCAGTTTTTCCACATTTTGATATCTCCGGTCGGGATTAAAATCGTAGCATCGCCTGATGATCCTTTTCAGTCTCTTCTGATCTCCCTTTTGCAGCAGCGCCATACTCTCTTCGTCGGCGTCGCCTGTTACCAGATACAAAAGCACCTTTCCCACGGCATAAATATCCGTTCTGACGTCGGTCTGCCCGAATCCGAATTGCTCCGGAGCCGCATATCCTCTCGTTCCCATTCGGACCGTATCCGTCTGCTGTCCCGGTTTATAATGCCTTGCCGTTCCGAAATCAATAAGCTGCAATTTCCCCGTTCCCGTAATCACAATATTTTCCGGCTTAATATCCCGATGGATGATCGGCGGATTATGATGATGGAACGCCGCTATCCTTTTACATAGCTTTTCGCCGATCTCTGCCGTCTCTTCTGGCGTCAAGGCGCCTTCCTGCTCCGCCAGTTCCTCCACCGTCATGCCCTGCACATAGGCGCGAATCAAAAAAGCGCGCTCCTTCGTCTCGCGGTATTCCACGCCGCCTTCATCCGCCCGCCCCGTATTGTGCAGCATTTCCATTAGCAGTTCATATTCCGTCTTGAGAAAATCTCCCTGCCCGCCCCATGCCGTTTTTAAAATAAAATATGCCGCGTCGTTTTTACTTTCCAAAAGCCAGGTTTCCCGGTCAGCCGCCCTTTTAAGGCATCGGACCGCCCGATAATGCTCCTTCCAATCCGGAAAAACCAAAGCGCCTTGTCCCGTTTTCTCCATCAAAGCTCCTCCAGCATATCTTCCCACTCCTCCAAAGACAGCTTTTTCTCAATGGCATAAATAGCCGCAGCATCTTCCCTCCTGCGCGGATAAAGCGCTTCTTTGCCGCCGATTTTCAACAGTCTGTTGACCTCCTCCAAAGACAGCTTCAGCAAAAGCCCCAGTCTGACTAACATCGTTCTGGTTGGCTTGCGCGTACCGTTAAACATCTGATATCCGTAGGTCCGCTCCAGCCCCAATTTTTTGATGGCTTCCCGCACTTCCATCTGATGCTCCGTCAAAAGATCGCAAAGATAGACCGAAATGGCAGGACCGTTATACTCCTTTTCGTCAAGAAAGGAAAGATCCCCTTTCTCTTGTTCCTTAATCTGATGGATCAGCTCATCCGTACTTTTCATATCCGCCGTTTCTTTCCTTTGCCGTTCTTATTTAAAATATCAGAATCGCCGAAATGACGGCTATCACGATTGCCACGCACCCCACAGCCGTAAAAATAACCGCCAGCGTTTTTGGAAGCGCGTCCCCCGCTATATAAAATTCTTCATAATTTGCCGGATTATAATAAATTTCCACCGTTTGTCCTATCGTATATTTAGGCTGTGCGCTTCCGTATGTATACTTGCGGGTCACTCTCTGCTCTCCGATATCAAATCCGAGCACCGGATAAAAGCTTATGGAAGGACACGCGCTATCGCTTTCATAATGCTCATGCCGGATCATATCCATCACCGTTCCATAGGTTTTTGAGGTACAACGGATCTGCTTTTTCTTTCTGTTACGAAACATGACACTCCCGATAACGAAAAAAAGGACTCCTATCAAAGCCCACATTCCCGAAAAAATCACGCCAAACATAAAATTGTCGTTCATCTTGATTCCCCCTGCCTGAATTTCCCGATCGCTCCAAACAGTCTTATTCATAGTGCAGAACGTGGGACTTGAACCCACACGCCTCGCGGCACAAGAACCTAAATCTTGCATGTCTGCCAATTCCATCAGTTCTGCATTTGCGAAAAAGCGGAAATCCTTGCTTTTAAAGGACTTCCGCCTTGTTTTTGCTACTGAGCCACCGGGGACTCGAACCCCGGACAACTTGATTAAAAGTCAAGTGCTCTACCACCTGAGCTAGTGGCCCATATGAGCTGGGCTAGCTGGATTCGAACCAGCGAATGCAGGAGTCAAAGTCCTGTGCCTTACCGCTTGGCGATAGCCCAATGATATAAAAAGGGTGGATACAGGGATTCGAACCCTGGGCCTCCAGAGCCACAATCTGGCGCG
>UQLY01000009.1 GCA_900542015.1 uncultured Lachnospiraceae bacterium
CTGAAATTTTCTCTTGGAATTTTTCAGGGTTGCATTGCTGTTTATTTGTCAAGGTGCACCGGACTTTCTACCTAAAGAAATCCGTTTTTTAGCCGCATGCTTTTCACACGCGGCTCATTTATAGTATCATTTCAATATTTGATTGTCAACTATTTTTTGGGGTTTTTTTCAAAAATTTTCTTGTGGTAATTTTTCCCATCCATCCGTTGTTTTTCTATGACGGCAAACCGCTGAATAAAGCGCCCATCAAATGAGAAATCAGATTGTGTTCGTACAGATAATTTAAGAAAGAGTTTTGCGTAATTGCATAGCCGCAGTCAAATCCAAACAGACTCCCCTGTCCTTCTTCAATCAAATAAAGCAACAGCCATATTATGAGAAAGCCTTCCACAACGCCCAGTAAAAGTCCCAGCAATTTATTCAGCCCATGAACCAGGGGAAGTTTTGTCAGAATGTTCAAAACTCCAAAGACCCATTTAAACGCAAGCGTGCCCGCAAAATAAATCAATAAAATCACTACTACCCGCGCTAAAATATGTTCTCCCTGAAAAATCGCCCACTGAAACAGGAATGCAAAAAGCCAGTCTTTCAAAAGCATCAGCAAAATAAACGCCAGAATACCCGACAAAATCGGGACCAGCATTTTTACAAACCCTTTTTTACAGCCGTATACGGCAAATAGAATGATGATGATCCAGCTTATCACTAACAGTAAATTCATTATTTTAATTTTATAACTTCCATTCCTTCGTCTCTTACAACGATATACTTCGTCCTGCTCTTTGTGGGTATAACCGCTCTGATGCCGCCGCCCAAATCTCCGTTATATTTTTCCAGCCCTTTTTTGTTCCATATAAATACGGTTGCTTCATTATAAATAATGATATTTCCGTCGTCCAAAACAATATCGCTGTATTCTATATCAAAGGTCTTGGTAAGAAGCAATTCTGCGTTCAAATCGTAGATATCCAGACGGTACTTGTCTTCCCCGTCGTCGTTTCTGTAAACAAGCGCCACACGGGAATCATCCCAGAATACGCTTTCAACGCCTTCCTCAATTTCCTTTTCGGCTTTTAATTCGGGAACCTGCTTTCCGCTAAAAACCAGCAACCTGTCTTCGCCCACAGCGACCGCTTCGTTTTCATTCACATAATGCAAGAAGGGGATCACAGTTTCTTCATATTCAAATCCGCTGACAATTTTATCCATAACGTTCTGCCCCACGCCGCCGAAATTGTAAAAGGCGATGCTGGTCCCAATTCCGTTACCCTCCGCTTTCAGATAGGACACCGCCATTTTTTGATTATCGGAAGACATAGACGCTTTCAGGGGAAAGCCGGTCTGGTTCATGGATGTCTTGATGGATACGATATTTTCTCCCGTGGTATCATAAATCTCCACCCAGACAAGATCATCATCTTCTAACGTAGCGGTAATAATCCCCTTGTCCGAAACAGTCACGTCCAATATCACCCGGTTGGTAACAATCTGTCCGCAGGGACCGGAGGCATTCATAACATAAATGGTATTGCCTTTATAGTCTCCTGCTGTTACATATTCGCCCGCTATGCAGACAATCGGCGACTGCATTTCATAGGTCTGGTTCCAAAGCTGCTCTCCTTTGCTGTTAAATGCGGAAACACCGTCTCTGCTGTAGCAAAGTATATTCCCGTTATAGGCTTTCGCCACACTGTCGGAAGATCCGATATTTTCCACCGACTTTACAACCTCATAATCTGTATATACCTTATTATCTATTTGGATACGGATAACTACAGCTACCGCTATTACCAAAACAACGGCGAGCGCAATTCTGTAAATTCTGGTCAGCCGGTGCTTTATGATCTTTTCCCGAAAAGTGAGTTTTTCTTCCTGCATGGCAAATCTCCTTCGTAACGACAAGGTCATTGTACCATATTTCATTTTTTTATGGAAGAATGATGTTCACTCCGTATTGAATACTGTTCTTATCCGTAATGCCGTTGACCTCGCAAATTCTGTCTATCATACTTTCGTTTCCGTAAAATTTCATGCTGATCTTTGCCAGCGTATCTCCTTTTTCAATACAATATGTTCCGGGAATTACAAAGCCTTCCTGAGATTCCAGCACCGGGTCCTGCGTCTCGGGCGGCGAAACAGTCTCGGGTTGCAAAACAGCCTCGGGCGGCGTTTCTCCCGCTACAGCCGTGCTTGCAGTCTCTATCGTTTCCGCCTCCGGGGTTTTTACCTCGGCTACAACATTATTAGAAACCGATTGCCGGGGATCTGTTTTTTCCGGTTCGGCTGCCGCCGCTGCCTCCGTGGTCATGGAGCTTTCCGCCCCGGCGGCAACCAGCTCCGCGTCTTCCGTTACGACCTCGACCTTTTTGCTTTCCAGCTCCGCTCCGGCTTCCTCGTCGGTGATCTGGGACGAGATATCATATAATACCTTTTCCATGTTCTGCATCTTTTCATAATTATTCAGCATGGTCACGCCGATAATCGTCACGATCAAAAGCATGGCGACGCTTGTCCCATACAAAACGCCCATGGTCTGTTTTCTGTGAATCTCATCCTTCTTTTCCTGCACAATGCCGCGAAATTTCTTGGTTGCCTTGTCCACTTCGGGTTTTATTTCTTCCGGCTCGTCCTGTTTGATGGTGATCATATAATTCTGCATCGCTTCGTTTCTCTCATAATAAACGAAATAACCGTTTTGCAGCACCATATTTCCTTTTTCAAACAGATACAGGTTTTCCAGCCTTTCCCCTACGGAATACTCCATAAAAATCTGCTGCTCATCCCTGAAAAATTGTTTGTGGGTATTTAACACGGGGGCTTCCGTAAAGTCCGACAAATCATAGCGCATATAAATCCAGCCCAGCACCATAGAATCTTTAAAAAAATGCCCCGCTTTTTCATTGACTTCTTTCCATATATCTTCCTTAAAAACGGTCCGTTCCCCCTGCATGTCCTCATTGCATTCCGCAAGAATCGCTCCGTTTACAAAAAACAGCGTCAAATCTCCGTCCGTCTGCCGGTGTCCGTACAAGATCATGGCTTTCGGCTTATCATCCCGGGTTGATATCTGCTTCATAAAGGTCGTTATATAGTCTTCTATGTAAACTCTCGTCTTTCCTTTGACCTCGCCGATCTGGCGGACATTTTTAGGAATTTCTCGTTTGTATACCTGAGTTCCACCCTCTTTTACAATTTCTATCACGCGATTACCCTCTTTCTTACTTCGTTACCAATTTTATAGCACAGGAAGTATCACGGATTTTATCGTATTCTGTCACGGCATCTTTCGATTCTTTCGACCAAATGGGCAACAAAAAAAGATCATTCTCCAGGAACGACCTTTTTCTTTTTTATTTGTAGTTTTCTTTTTCAATTGTTTACGGCTTTGCCGTCGCTTTTTCCCGAACGAAAAGGCGCATGAAATCCGTTAATGATCATATTCTTTCTTGATCAGTCTTTTCACGGAATCGACAACGATCCAGACTCCGGCTATGACAAATATAACTATAAAGACATACAACGGCATTCTCTGGTCTGCCGGCGTCGAGGTAATGTCGGAGGCGATCGAATACGCATAATATAAAATGAAGGCTCCGATCAGCGCCCGTATGGTCAGTCCGTTCTTGGTAGAGGTCATGCCTTTGTAAGATTTCCTGCCCTCCTCCGGTTTCTCTTCTTCCTGCGGAAGCTCTTGCAGTTCCTTTTCATTTTCCTTGTTTTCTTCCATATTATCACACCTTATACAAATTTATAAATCGTTGTGGAACGGAACGTTTTGCCCGGTTCTGCAACAGGTTTTGTGAAATTGGGTTCGTTGGCGCTGTTGGGGAAATATTGTGTCTCCAGTGCAAGCCCGCAGCGTCTCTTGTACTGCGCGCCGCCTTTTCCCTTATGTCTCCCGACCCAATTGGCGGAATACACCTGTATGCCGGGCATATCCGTATAAACTTCCATGGTTCTTCCTGCTTCCCGATCGGAAAGTACGGCAATTTTCGTCAGTTCGCCGGGTTTGCCGTCGCTGACAAAATTGTGGTCATAGCCGGAAACCAGACGCATCTGCTCAAAACGGCTGCGTATCCTCTTTCCGATGGGCGTCGGCGTTGTAAAGTCAAGCGGCGTCCCTTCAACGGGCGCCAGCCTGCCGGTAGGTATCGCCCCTTCAACAATCTCCGTAAAACGGGAACAGTTGAGCCAAAGTTCTTCTTCGAGCATGCTACCGCTCTCATGCCCTTTTAAGTTAAAATAAGAATGGTTGGTCGGATTGACAATCGTCTTTTTATCCGTCTCAGCTTCATAATCGATCCGTAAACCGTTATCCTTTGTTACCGTATAAGTAATGGAAAACTGACGGTTGCCGGGCAGCCCCAACTCGCCGTCCTTCATGGACAGGGTAAAGGTCACGCTGTTCTTTTTATTATCAGCCTTTGCCTCAAATACACGTTTGTGAAAGCCCAGATCAAAGTGGGTATGCAGATTGTTTTTCCCGTCGTTTACATCCAATTGGCAGGTTTTGCCATCCAACACAAATTTTGCATCCGCCGTTCTGTTAGCAATAGGTCCTACGGACGCCCCGAAAAAATTGCCGTTGGTAAAGTACTTTTCCAGCTTGTCATATCCCAGCGTCACATCGGCAATCTTTCCCTTTTTATCCGGTACAAAGAGATTTACCAAAATCGCTCCATAATTCATAACATCCGCCCGGATTCCCTTTTCATTTGAAATGGAATACAGGGTAACCTGCTGCCCGTCCGGCGTCTCTCCAAATATTTTTTCCTTTACCACTTGTCTTTCCTCCGTCATTCTCCATTTTATCTTTATAACCTTATCATTATAATTCCGTCCGACCTTCCAGCGCCCTGAGCAAAGTAACCTCGTCAATATACTCCAGATCCCCGCCTACGGGGACTCCGCTGGCAATCCTTGTCACTTTAATGCCTGTAGGCTTAATGAGCTTGCTGATATACATCGCGGTCGTCTCCCCTTCCAAACTTGAATTGGTCGCGATGATAACTTCCTCTACCTGTTCGGACTGCAAGCGCTGCATCAGTTCTTTTAAGCGGATATCATTGGGACCGACGCCCAGCATTGGGGAGATTGCTCCGTGCAGCACATGATAAACGCCGTTAAACTTACCGGTTTTTTCATAAGCCGCAAGATCCCTGGTGTTTTCCACGACCATAATCGTCCCATGGTCCCTTTTGGCATTGGAACAGATCGGGCATATCTCCTGGTCCGTCAGGGTACAGCACACGGTGCAATAACGTACCTTCTCTCTCGCTTCTACCATCGTATCCGCCAGCCGCTTCACAGTTTCCTTCGGCTGATTGATCAGATAAAAGGCAAGGCGCTGCGCCGACTTACTGCCGATACCCGGCAGCGACGACAATTCTTCAATTAGCCGATTGATATAACCGCTGTACAAATCCATTAGAACGGTAATCCTCCCAGACCGCCGGTCATTTTATTCATGATTTCGGCGTTCGCTTCTTCCGCCATACGCAGCGCTTCATTGACAGCCGCCATAATCATATCCTGCAGCATATCCACTTCATCGGGATCTACCGCGTCTTTGTCAATCGCAATTTTGGTCACTTCTTTTTTGCCTGTTACGGTCACTTCAACAGCGCCGCCTCCCGCCTTAGCGGTAAATTCCTTTTCTTCCAGTTCCTTCTGGCTTTCTTCCATCTGACGCTGCATTCTCTGAGCCTGTTTCATCAGATTATTCATGTTTCCGGGCATTCCCATTCCTCCGGGATATCCACCTCGTTTTGCCATTGTCAGTCCTCCTCTTCTATATCCATCATAATAATTTTTGATAAATCAATATTATTCGCTTCAAAATCCTCTGTCTGTCCGTAAGTCTTAAAATCCGGAACAATTTCTTTGCCTATGGCGTTGCTCAAAATGCGAGCCGCCTGCTCCTGATGCTCGGGAAACTTCATAAAGTAATCGGAATACGTCCCCTCCGCCAGGTAAATTTGCAGATGGTTGTCATTGCCAAGACTGAGCTTCGCCGTTTTGAGATACCCCTTCATGGGATTGGGACAATCGTTCAGGATTACCGACCATCTTTTGACGATCTGCTCCACATCCTCCGGAATCGCCTTGGGCAACTGCGGCTTATCAGCCTTCGCTAATCCGTTTGCTTCCTGAGCGTAAGCCGTTCCTGACGCGGCGCCTGCCGCCATACCCGCGGGAGCCGTCACGACCAGACCTTTTTCCAGTTTATTTTCCAGAGTCCGTATCCTCTCCAGTATGGATTCCTGATCCTTTTCCATGCTCGGGCGGCACGCCTTGATCATTGTCATTTCAATCATAACCCGCTTTGCGGACGCGTAACGGATCTGCCCGGATAATTCCGAAAAAATCCGGATAAGGCGCATAATTGTCGTCTGATCCATCATATCCGCTTCTTCCTTGAGAAGCTTCAGATGATCGGAAGATACGTCAAGCACATCTTCCACGTCGTCGCAGCTTTTCACCAACAGCAGGTTGCGTAAATACCATGTATAATCGCTGACAAACTGCGTCAACTCCCTTCCCTGCATCACAATCTCTTCCAACAGACTGATGCAGCCAAGGACGTCCTGATCTATCATATGACGCAGCAGGCGGCTGAATACCTCGTTGTCCACCGCGCCCAGCACGTCCAGCACCATATCATAGGTCAGCTCTTTACCGAAATGAAAGGCAATACATTGATCCAACAGACTTAAAGCATCGCGCAGGGACCCGTCCGCCGTCTTTGCGATATAGCGAAGCGCCCTGGGTTCCACCTGAATCTGTTCCTTCTCCATCAATTCGGACAATCTGTCGGAAATCGTATCAATGCCGATCCTCTTAAAATCATACCGCTGGCAGCGGGACAAAATGGTAATCGGGATCTTGTGCACTTCGGTTGTCGCCAATATAAAAATCACATATTCCGGCGGTTCCTCCAGCGTCTTTAAAAGAGCGTTGAAAGCGCCGATGGAAAGCATATGCACCTCGTCGATAACGTAGACCTTATATTTGCCCTCTGCGGGAGAATAGGACACCTCATCCACGATCTCGCGGATATTATCCACGCCGTTGTTGGACGCCGCATCGATCTCAATCACATTCATGCTCGCCCCGGACGCAATGGCTCGGCAGCTTTTGCACGTTCCGCAGGGACTTCCGTCCACCGGATTTTCACAATTGACCGCCCTGGCAAAAATCTTTGCAACGGTCGTTTTACCCGTGCCTCTCGTCCCGCAAAACAGATAAGCATGACCGATTCTGTCCGCCGTTATTTGGTTTTTTAATGTTTCTACAATATGATCCTGTCCTTTAACGTCTTCAAACTCCGCCGGACGGAATTTTCGATACAGCGCCTGATACGACATCTTTCACTCTTCCTTAATCACCGAAACTGATACCAAGCATTTTTGCTTCTTTGATAATCGATGCGTCAGGAGAAACATATTTCAGTTTGCCCGCCACATCCTCTAAGGGCACCTTGATAATCTCACGGTTTTTCATACCAACCATAAATCCGTACTCGCCCTTCATGATCAGCTTTCCTGCTTCAGAGCCCAGTCTGGATGCAAAAACGCGGTCATAAGGGCAGGGGCTTCCGCCTCTCTGCGTGTGTCCCGGAACGGTCACGCGCACCTCATAATCGGATTTTTTCTGAATCGCGTCGGCAATTTCATAGGATACGGAAGGGAATTTGTAATTCTTCATCTTTTCCTTATATTCTTTCTTAGACAAAGCCGCGTCCTGTTTGGAGATAGCGCCTTCCGCAACCGCTAAAATCGTAAACCTGCTTCCCTTTCTGTGGCGTTCTTCAATTGCTTCCACCACTTTATCAATATCATAGGGAATCTCGGGAATCAGAATAATATCGGCGCCGCCAGCCATGCCTGCGTTTAAAGTCAGCCAGCCGACTTTATGTCCCATAACCTCCACGATGAATACGCGCCCGTGGGACGCCGCGGTCGTATGGATACAGTCGATAGCGTCCGTCGCAATATTAACCGCGCTCTGGAATCCAAACGTCATATCCGTGCCGAAAAGATCGTTGTCGATGGTCTTGGGAAGCGTTACAATATTTAAGCCTTCTTCTCTTAACAGGTTCGCGGTCTTATGGGTTCCGTTGCCGCCGAGAATTACGAGGCAGTCCAGCTTTAATTTGTAGTAATTCTGTTTCATTGCTTCCACTTTGTCAAGACCGTTTTCATCAGGGTCCTTAATGGTTTTAAAAGGCGTGCGGCTGCTGCCCAAAATCGTACCGCCCTTTGTGAGAATGCCGGAAAAGTCTTTGCTGGTAAGCATCCTGAAATCTCCATAGATCAAGCCCTTATATCCGTCTGTAAATCCATAGATTTCCACGTCGCTGTCGTAATTGGTAACGCTTTTTACCACGCCCCTCATAGCCGCATTCAGCGCCTGACAGTCGCCTCCGCTGGTCAACATCCCGATTCTTTTCATTCTTTTTTCCTCCTTGCTGATTATGGTTGAATTATTTTCGTTCTTTTATTCATCATTCCCTTTGTTTCTAGGAAGGAGAATGTTTCTTTTGATTTTTCACGCGGTACATAAATGCGTCCGCATCCTTGATCAGCGCGTCCATGACATCCTTTCCCTTCGCGGAATGGGCGGTCCCGATGCTCGCCGAAATGCCGTGGAAGTGTTCGACCTCCTGATAGACGTTATCCAGTTGTTCCTGGAGCCACCGCCTTTTTTCTTCCGCTTCCTGTTCTGTAACGGCTCCCGTCTCGATAACCAGAAATTCATCGCCGCCGAATCTGGCGATCACGCCGTCAGGCATACATTTCCTTAAAGTTTCCGCCGTCAGGACTAACGCGTCGTCTCCCACGTGGTGCCCATACCGGTCATTGACCTTTTTAAAGTTATCAAGATCCAAATAATATACGGTTAAGGGTCCGTCTTCTCTCGACTTGATAAAATCGGAAACATATCTTCTGTTGTAAAGCCCTGTCAAAAAATCCGTATTGGCATTTTTGACAATCATCTGTTCATAGATTCTCTCCTGTGTCACGTCTGTCGCCACGCCTACCGTTCCCATGACGCTACCGTCCAAATCAAACAACGGCGTTTTGTAGGTCTTTAACTGCCTCATATCGTCCCCGATTTTTACCTTTTCATCGAATATGCAGGTCTTTCTTTTTTCCATAACCTCATATTCCGATTCCATGCAGATAAACTCGCCTTTGGCATATTCGTCCGGCGTAAGGTCCCAGATATAATAATGCCCCCGCCCTTCAATCTGTTCCATGGTCTTATTGACCGCTTTGCAGAAATATCGATTGACCTTTTTATGTACGCCCTCTTTATCCTTGAACCAGATCAGATGCGGCACGCTGTTGATCGCAGCGTCCAGATATCCGCAAGTTTCAGCAAATCTTCTTCCGCCAGCTTCGGAATCTGTTCTTTATCCGCGATCAAAATCAGATCCGCTTCTTCTTTTTTACAGGAAAACAGCTTTGCAATCCCTGTCTTTATTTCCGCGCCCCTGCATTCCGCAATGATCACATCCGCATCCGCGGCAAACGTTTCTTCTATTTCGTCGCTTTTGGTAAATTCATGCTGAAAATGTTCCAACGGAGCCATTTCTTTGATGGTTTCATATAAATCATTCCGCACGCACGCAAAATATATCTTTACCCTGCAATGTACATATCCATGCTCCTCTACACAAAATTATTCATAAAATAACCGTTCTTATTATATCAAATATGCGCTGTGAAAGCAAACTGCATTATTTAGAGGTGTCAATCAAATTTGAGGCAAAAGAGAAGAGGTATCACGTTTAAGCAACACCTCATAATCTAAATATTCTTTCATTCTGATTCCGGCATTTCCATAATGCCATTGGATGATCTTTGATATTTTCAATAATCTCCTTTTGATCAAATAAAAGTTCCGCTTTCTTCCTTCTAAATCAAAAAACTCTTTATTTCTCAATACAGGAAACAAATCTCTTTTAATTTTTGAAAAGGTCAGACCGTCGATGGCAGATGTATTGAACGCTTTATTTATTGTTTCCTGTGAAATGGTATTATAGAAAATAATACTTTTTCTAAATAGGTCGTTTTCGGATTCATCAAACAACCCAAACTAAAACTAAATCGGGAAGCAGGGGATAACTGATAACCCTCTGCCCTCATATACTCTTTAATAAGGGAAGTAATTTGTTCTCTTGCTGCCGTCATTTCATCCCTTGTGCTGTTTGGAATAAAATCCATATCAATATCAACAGACAATCTTGGCAAATTAAAGATAACCGTATTGATTGCCGTACCGCCTTTTAATATAAGATGTTCCGACAAATACTCCTGGCTGTTAAAAAATTTCAAAATTTCTTTTAACCGTAACAGCTTTTCAAAGGTATCTCTAACGAATCCATATTTTTTAGCTTCCTTTCCAAGCTCCATCCTGTTATATTCTATCATATTCGTCGTTCTCTCCGTTCTTCAAAAACGCTTTCGCATCCGGTACGACCAGTTTCCATCTTGAATTATAGCCTCCCTGCAGAATATCTTTTGTAAGATAGCGTTTGCTCTTCCCAATATTCCTCCGGCAAAACTCATAGAACACATCTGTAATTCCTGCGTTAGTATAATATGTTTCAAGCAGGTAGCCTGTCTTTTGAAAAAGGAATTGCCTTTCATATTCACTCAAATACTGACATAATTTCATTTCATCTAACTTTCGAATCGAACGAATAAAGGAAACGATTTCCTCGATACCGGATAAATGATCCATATCCTTTATACTATCTACCAGTGTCCGTTCCATATCGGTTACTCGCACTCCGCCGCTGTATTTAACTTCTTCAACACCACTTTGGCTTTTCGTAGATATATACTTATAAACATATCCATCAAATTCAAAATCACGAAATCGTGTTTCGGATGCTACATAGACTTCATAATACACCTGGTCCGAAAGTCCATAATACTCTATCGCAGTATGATGGGAAAGATAGGCTGTATCTGTAATTTTACAAGCAATTTGATAACGGCTTGCTACAGGTGCTCCTGTTTCTCCACTGATGCAGGTATACAGATTATTCCTTATTTTTACTATCAGATTTTGATTTAACAGCCGTTTCAATGTAGAACGAGTGCTATTTACACTATTATAATACCGTGCTACATCTTCTGCTGTAAATACCGGGCGCCCAAGCAGTTCATAATATAGATTCATTCTATCACCTTTCGGTTTATTTTTTTGTCAAAACGGCTTTTTAAAAAGCCGTTTTGTTCTTAATATAAACCATTATATACAATTCCCATAAAAGCGCAAGTATTCAACTTTCATTTACTATTTACCCTTTATTTTCGGTCTCTTTCTCTTTTTTCTGCAAAAGAAGCACTGCCTTTTCCAAGCTCCATCAAAAACTTCTGCAAATTGGTCAAAATCTTTTTTAAGATCGCTTTCCGTGAAATTCGTATTAGGTGCCAGTCCTAAAAATTTTGCCACAACCGGATTCTTGATAAACTCCAGCTTATCATTTTGATATTCTGCGGTCAGCTCTTTCATTTCCTTTTCGACAAGTTGCTGATTCTGTGTTTGAATCATACAATAATAATACGGCGACGAAATGTTTCGCTGTAAAGTTCTGTCGCTTCAATTCTGTTCTGCAGCTTCTTTCTCATACCAATCACGTGCTTTCTTATCTTCAACCTACAAAAGAATACGATAATGAGTCCAAGAAAGTAGTGGCATAGATTTTCCACGCGCTGAGTGGAAAATCTCAAGGTATGTCCTATAGCGTAGTATTGACCGCCTGATACACAGCCTTTTGTGAGGACACAATAATTCCGCACATATCTTTTAGCAAGCATCTGCACCTTGCCGTCGCCCCCACCCCCCCCGACTGAAAAAGACCTGGCTGATACTTCAATTTTAATAAGCTGCGTTGTGGAAATCGAGTGTCCTTCATCAGTACGCTTCATCTTCGATTTGCTCATATTTTCCTGTATTTTTCATCGATATTCTTTTCTATCTCTATTTTTATTTTTTCAACAGGTATTTTCTAGCCTTACGTTCACCTTCCACAGTCAAAATATTTTCTTCAACCATCTTTTTCAATATTCTTTTTGTTGTTGAATCTGCAAGTCCTAATATTTCTCTTGCTTCTTTGTTACTAATCGAACCATTTTCTTCTATATATTTGACAATCCTATCTTCTCGCTTAGCAATTATCGGCTTTTTATCGGCTTTTATCGGCTTTTTATCGGTCTTTAACGTTTTTTCTTCTCCAGACCGATAAAAGCAAACCGCAAACCCCGTTCGCTTTTTCTGAAATTCATATCTGACACCAGCCGCATCGCAGGCGTCTGCAATACGCTTTAATCCTGTACCAAAACTTTCAATATCTTTTGAATAATACAAAATTCTGGCAATTTTAGGATTTCTCCGAATCGGTCTTTCAGCCCCTTCAATAAAATCCTGTGGTTCCAAGCCTTCCGGAAACGCGCCCGGATTATAGATTTCTACACGATCTTTATAAATTGCCACTTCATTACTTTCACCGGAAGAATAATCTTTATGACAGAAAGAATTTAATAAAGCCTCTCTTATCGCATCCACAGGGATCTCCGGAATCTCTGTTCTCTGCCTCGCTCCTGTAAACTCAACCTTCCAATGAATATTGCTTTTAATATAACTCTCTGCGATGTCCACAAGTTTTAAAACCGGTCCATGATAACGCTGAATATCATTAAAAGTCAGGCGTTCTGTCGTTGCAAAAATAGCCATCTGCACATCCTGAAGCAAGTCATCACTAAAGAGCGCTTTTCCTGCATTTAACAGCTTGTCTCCATCTGTCAACTCTAATTGATTCAGCACTGTCTTCTTATCC
This sequence comes from uncultured Lachnospiraceae bacterium, assembly GCA_900542015.1. Lineage (GTDB taxonomy): Bacteria > Bacillota > Clostridia > Lachnospirales > Lachnospiraceae > UBA2882. The sequence continues at coordinate 12,857 of UQLY01000009.1, forward strand.
GTATAAGAAATGACAAGACGCCCAACCTCATGTGCCTGCGTGGTATATTTTTTCAATAATTCTTCATCTACATCATCAATCGATTTGTTCGATACAAGGTTTTCCCAACGATTTCCTTCCCTCCCACTCTTCAATAGCAAATTAGTAATCTCCTCCGGGGACATCGTTAAATCTTCATCTGCCACCCTGATTCTGGCAACTCCATAAGCAAAATATGGTATCTGATCTCCTGAAAATTTCACGTGAATGCAATCTCGCCCGTCCAAAACAACTTTACGGATTTCCGGATAAATTTTCGGTTCAATATGATTTTTAATTTTCTGACTGACTTCTCTTAACGTTTCCTCCGTTATAACTTGTCCAATCGGAGTGCCATCCGGCTTTACGCCAAAATACAGTTCGCCATGCTGATGTTTATTCAATATGGCACAGATTGAATACATTGCTTCTTTCAATTCTCCAGTTGATTTCTTAAATTCTAATATCTCGTTCTCTATTCCTAAGTTCAAATTCACACCAGCTTTCGCGTCTATAACTAATTCCACAGCCAAATAACAATTCTTCATGTCCAAGCAATAACTTCTTATGAATAATTTTATCCGATTGCCACTGATAATACAAGCAGACAGAATATAAAATGATTTTCATATATAATCGGCGGTCGCTGCCGCTGAGTTCGGATTATGAAATCTATAATTCAACCTGCGTCCCTTCATAGCGGAGCTTCTCCCCTTCCTGCTCCTTACCAGAAGTTTGAGAGTTAGTAAAAGATGTGATTATTTCAAATATACTCTGCGAATGTAAACCGCATTATTCAGACCGTCATTGCCGATATGACGCATAATGGATATGGTACAGATGATACTTATAGCAGTAAAATGATACATACTAAAAGCGTAACGATAACGGAGCTGACTGCGGCAAATTTGTGAAGCTTTCCGTAGTTGAGGGAAACAACCTCAATCCGGGGCTCTAAGTCTGTGCTCTCCATACGCTCTTTAATGAAATCCGTCCAGGAAGTCTCCTCTTCCCCAAGTTTATCTTTGCAATTTTCAAGATCTTCCAACAGAATCCGGTATTTTTCAAGATAGGCCCGGCAACTTTGTATTTCCGTATGATAAAGAGGCAGCGAATAGCGGCGGGCAATCCACGCCCCCCACTCTTCCCTGCCTGTTTACAACAAGAATCAAAATGCTCTTTACTATTTTAAATACACACACCGGCATTACTATCAAATAAGCAATATAACACAGCATGACCGTGACCGCGCCTATGTAGCTTAATACGCCGCCTGCCGCCGTCATGGCAAGCGCCATATTATAAAACAGGATAAACGCCGCCAGAATCCCCACAAACAGTTTCAACTCAAAGTTCTGTTTCTTTTTCCTGTTTATTGCGCTTTCCAATTGTCGGGACACCTGATACCGGGCAAATTCCACTTTTTGTATACAGTGGTTTAAAAAATATTCTTCTTCCGACTGATAGGCTAAATGCAAGTTTTCGCGTTCGCTTTGTGATTCGCTCTTCAAGCCCCTTCCCCCTCCGGCTATGAGATTAAGCTCAGTTGTATTTTATTATAACACAATTTATTCTCCATTCTGCCTGTTTTCCTAAAAATAAAACATAATCAATTGACGAAACAAAAGATTGCAGATATAATATAAAGGCTGTGAAGCATATGGAGACGTATCGAAGCGGTCATAACGAGCTTGACTCGAAATCAAGTTGTCCGTCAGGGCACGCGGGTTCGAATCCCGCCGTCTCCGTTAGTCAGAAAAAAAGGAGCTGCACACTAATTCCATCTTAGTGCGACAGCCCCTTTTTATGTTCTGCCATTGCAGTTAGCTGATACAGAAACGGTTTATGATATCCTGTCCATAATGTCTTTATAACTTACCAGCGTCACATTGCCCATCTCAATTCAAACCTGTCCGATGCGTATAACGTATTCAACGTTGTAAAAATTAGTCAAGTATGATTTGCCAAATCATACTTGACTAATTTGTTGCGCTTAATTTATTGTACACTTTATAAATAATGGTTTATGACCCAATCACAGGCATCCGCCTCTTTAATAAGAGCGGCTGTCCATGATTTCCCGGGTAACTACTGTGACCGGATATTCCTCTCCATTTACTGATACAGACTGCACTGTAGCGTCATGGGCGTACATGCTTTCATCTACATAAGAGAATTTCTCCGGCGTCCTTCCCGCCTCTAAATCCTCTATGATCTCACGTACATGCGGTCCCTGCTGGGGATTACACTCTATAATGCACGTAATTTTATCCTTCTGTATATGTTCCATGGCATCCTGCTTTACCCCGTCAAAGGAAACTACCATGATCTCGCCCGCCTGAATATCGGAGCCCACTGTTTTTCCTGCCGCTTCAATGGCATCTATGGCTCCAAAGGCTTCATTATCATTTTCACAGTAAACAATATTGATGTCGTCGTATTGATTCAAAAGGGACTCCATCACTTCTTTTCCCCTTGCCTGGGTAAAGTCTCCGACTACCTCCGCAAGCAGCGTCATATTATCATTTTCTTCACAAGCCCTCTGCAGTCCCCTTGTTCGCCCGATCTGGGCAGAAGAACCAATAGTTCCCTGTATATTGACAATATTTGCGTTTTCAATGCCTTTTGCAAGCAGATACTGCCGTATCCATTCCCCGGCTTTTTCTCCCTCCAGAGTAAAATCAGAACCCACCCATGCAGTATATAAATTGTCATCAGACACATCCACTCTGCGGTCCAGAATGATAACCGGGATTCCCGCGTCCTTTGCTTCCTGCAGCACCGTGTCCCATCCGGTTTCCGTAACAGGCGCCAGCACGATATAATCCACTTCCTGTTGAATAAAAGTACGGATCGCCATAATCTGATTCGCCTGCTTCTGCTGCCCGTCCTCAATGATCAGCTCATATCCGCTTTCAGATGTAAACGTCGCCTTCATGGATTCGGTATTTGCACTTCTCCAGTCGCTTTCTGCCCCAAGCTGGGAAAATCCTATGACAATGCGTTCTTTTGCGTTTTCTTCCTCCGCATGTTCGGGTTCCTTTGAGGAAACGTTATCTTTTCCACAGCCAAAGAGCCCTGCACAGACGAACAGGATTATGACAGACGTCAGAAATCTCTTTCTCATTTCTACCTCTCCTCGTATACCTGGTGTTTTCTTCTCCCTTATCAAGTTCAATATACTTTTGACAGTCGGTTTTGTCAACGATCAAAAAAGCCGCCGAAAATGGCGTTTATAAAATCTTCCTGTGTAAAAAAGAGGTCGCCGTACAAAAATTTTCTCTTTTGCAGACAGCTCCCTCTTTTATACAGTTATGATAAAATCTTTAAACGATTTCCCGTTTATTTGCGAATGCTTCTTTTCTTACGCGCCATAACAACACTCTGAACCACCAGGAACAGACAGAGCATAGCCGCAATGGTAATTCCGGTCCACCATGCCTGGTCAAGACCTGCGGAAGAAACAATGTTTTGGATTGTACTGAGTATCAGCACGCCGAACAGCGCTCCCACAATATTGCCGACGCCGCCCGTCAGCATGGTACCGCCTATAATTGCAGAAGCAATGGCGTTCATTTCCATTCCCGACGCATGGGAAGCGGAACCGGAGCCTACGTGCATGAAATACACAAATCCGCCGATACCTGCCAAAATGCTGCAGATCAGATGGGATAAGAATTTGGTCCTTCTGACGTTGATACCCAGCATCAATGCGCTTTGCTTATTTCCGCCTACGGCGTAGAAACTGCGTCCCAGCTTTGTCCAGCGGAGAACACAGAAGAGTATTAAAACGATCAGCAGGGCAACAACTACGCCAATCTCCACATAAGCGTCTACATATTTCCCCAGCTTATTTACGGAACCGAGTCCCGGCACAACAATACGTGTTTCTTTTAATGCGACAAATTCTTCATTTGCCACATTAAAGGGATTGGTATTCACAATGGTCGTCATACCGCGGGCAAAGAACATACCGGCGAGCGTAACGATAAAGGGCTGTATATCCAGATAAGCTACCAGGAATCCCTGGACTACGCCGAAAGCAACGCCGATCGCCAAAGCAATCAGGATAGCGCCAAATACATTTCCGTCATGATAATCCAGATAGACGGCGCAGCACATGCTGACTAACGCCACGACACCGCCCACGGAAATATCAATACCGCCGCAGATCATAACCAGACACATTCCGCAGGCTACGATAATCAACGATGCGTTTGCATTAAGGATATTCAGAAAAGTCTGCGGTTTTAAAAAGCCTTTTCCCTGAAACACAATCGCACTGATATACATTACAAAGAAAACCACTATCGTGATGAGCAATAACAGATTGGTGTCGGTCATGCCTTTTGCTCTGTTTCCCATCAAAGATTTCTTGGGTGATGACATATTAAGCGACCTCCTTTACATGTTTCTCAGACTTTAATTTTTTCCCTAAAGCCGTGAGCTTTTCTCTTACTACAGGCGCACTTAAAACTACAAGGACAATAACTACTACAGCCTTATATGCGGGTAGTGCATCCGCCTGAACATTAAATTTATACAGCGTTGTTGTCAGGAATTGGATTACATATGCGCCCAAAATAGATGCAGCCATATTAAATTTACCGCCGCTTAAAGCATTTCCTCCAAGGGCAACCGCAAGAATGGCGTCCATCTCAATATCCTTGGCAATAACCGAGTAGTTGATCGTGGAAAAACGGCTAACCTTGATCAAACCGGCTACGGCAACGCATAAGCCCAGAATAACAAAGGTCATAAACTTGATTACAGTAGGATTCAGACCGTTTAATCTGGAAGAGTTTTCATTGATACCTACCGCCTGTATGTACAATTTCAGATTTGTAAATTTCAACAGGAGCGCGGTCACGATAACGCAGGCAAGCGCAATAAAAAACGGCGTGGGAATGGGAATCCCCGAAATAAATCCGCCAAAATAGCTAAAGGAAGGATCGCTGATAATCGGCAGCTCGTTATTGTTGATCCATGCCGCAATGGAACGACCTGCCGTAAACAGGATCAAAGTGGCTACCATGGGCTGAATCTTGAAAAATGCTACCAACGCGCCGTTAAAAGCTCCAAAAAGCATTGCAACCACACAGCTTACCAGAAACGCTACAATAATCGGTGCCTGAAGCGTCTCCGGTCTTGAATTGGTCCCGCAGAGTACTCTCAGTACCACGCTGCCGCTGATTGCTATCGCGGCGCCCACGCTGATATCCTGTCCGCCGGTTGCCGCCGTAACCAGTGTCATACCGATCGCAAGAATCGCAAGCTCTGAACCGTAATCCAAAATCGTGATCAGATACCCCGAAAGAACGGGATCGCCTGCACTGTTGGTCCCTAATGTTATTTTATAAAACGAAGGGTCGGCTATTAAGTTAAACACCGCTAACAGCAACAGCGCGGCTATTGGAATAAATATCTGTTTTCTGAATAACTTCTTAAAAAATACCGATACACTTGATTTATTTGTTTCTTTCTGCATTATTCTTTGTCACCTCCGGCAATGGTACTCATAATCATATTCTGAGTCAACTCTTCTCCCGAAAGCTCCCCTACTACCCTGCGGTCCCTCATGACGACCAGTCTGGAACAGGTACGAAGCATTTCATCCAGTTCAGAAGAAATAAATGTAACACTCATGCCTTCCGACGCAAGCTTTAACACCAATTTCTGGATATCTACCTTGGTTCCCACATCAATACCGCGGGTCGGTTCATCCAGGATCAGATATTCCGGATTGGTCAAAAGCCACCGCGCCAGAATTACCTTTTGCTGGTTACCGCCCGAAAGAGATTTAATCGGCGTGTCCGCGGATGCGGTCTTGATTGCCAGAAGCTTGATATATTCATCTGCAAATTTATTTGCTTCCGCCTTTGTAAAGGGCTTAAAGAATCCTCTTAATACCTGAAGCGCAAGTATAATATTATCCCGGACCGAAAGATCTCCGATAATACCGTCCACCTTACGGTCCTCAGGCAGATATGCAATGCCGTTTCTCATGGCGTCGATAGGTTTGGAAATTTTTATGACCTTTCCATTCTTTTTTACGGTTCCGCCAATCACTCTGTCCGCGCCGAAAATAGCTCGCACGCATTCGCTTCTTCCAGAACCCAGAAGTCCGGTAAAACCGTTGACTTCACCCTTTTTGATATAAAAATCAAAGGGCTTAATGCCTGCATTGCTTTGAAGCCCCTGCGCTTCAATCACAGGTACGGAATCATCATCTTCATTGTATTCTGTTTGCTCGCCTTTGATATCCGACATATCATCCAGCTCTTTGCCAAGCATTTTGGATACCAGCTGGACTCTGGGAAGATCCTTGATCTCATATTCCCCGACAAGCTTTCCGTCGCGTAAAACGGTAATTTTATCGCATACTTCATATACCTGGTCCAAAAAGTGCGTAACAAAAATAATACCTACGCCTTTTGCTTTCAGATCCCGCATAACCTTAAAAAGTTTTTCCACCTCCTGCTCATCCAGGGAGGACGTGGGTTCATCCAAAATCAATACCTTACAGTTCATATCCACGGCACGGGCAATGGCAACCATCTGCTGCACCGCAATAGAACAGCTTTCCAACTGCTGGGTAGCTTTCGCCGGTATATCCAAAGACTGCAAAATCTTTTCCGCATCCGCATTCATCTTTCTCCAATTCTGAACGGGTCCGCTGGTTCTGCCTATAAACATATTTTCAGCAACAGAAAGATTGGGACAAAGTGTAATCTCCTGATATACGGTACTGATACCAAGCCTTTGTGCATCCTGCGGCGAGTGGATCGCCACAGGTTCATCCTGTATATTCGCATCTCCCTTTAGGTAAATTTCGCCTTCATCTTTTCCGTAAACTCCGGTCAGAACCTTGATCAGAGTTGATTTTCCGGCGCCGTTTTCGCCCATCAGCGCATGAATCTCGCCTTTACAAAGGGTAAAATCCACCCCCTGCAGGGCACGCACTCCGGGAAAGCTCTTGTGAATATTTCTCATTTCCAATACGGATTTTTCATTCACTACTATATTCACCCCTTAAAAGTATTTTTAAATAAAGCGCGGAACAAGCGTACGAATTACCATTGACGCTGCGCCGCGCTTTTTTCATAGTTGCTGCAATTGATTGTGCAAAGATACCTTATCAGATGCCGTATGTATCAACATCTTCCTGTGTAATGGTGGTAGCATCAAAGCCCTGTTCGTCCATGATGATCACTTTTTCGGAAAGTGTTCCGCCGCTTTCAAGCGTCTTGATGATATCATCAATGTAGGAAGCCTGGAAAGGATTGCACTGTCCGTCGTAGTTCCAGTTCTGAGCCAGCAACTCTTCTAACGCCCATTTGTTGCAGTCAAAGCCCATTACGATTACGTCTTTGCCAACGCCATGAGAAATGTTTGCTTTGTCAAGAGCTGCTACGGCGCCTTTCGCCATATCATCATTTTCAGCATAGATTACGTTGAAGGATTCACCGGAGTCAATTACGGACTGAACGATCTGCTGTGCTTTTTCAGCATTCCATTCCGCTGTCTGCTGTGTAACCATGTTCCATCCCTCAGATGCAACTGCATCATCAAGAGCACCTGTACGTCCTTTCTGCGCTGCGGAACCCATGACACCCTGAAGGTGGATAATATTGTATTCGCTGAGGCTCTGACCCTTTAACCATTCAACCGCCGTCTCGCCTTCCTGCGCCATATCGGAAACGATGGAAGCTTCATACAGGCTCTCGTCTGCATCGATGGTACGGTCAAACAGGATAACTCTGATACCTGCGTCCTGTGCGTCCTGTAATACGGAGTCCCATCCTGCGGTATCCGCTGCGGAAATAAGAAGATAATCAACGCCGTCCTGGATAAATTTCTGCGCCGCGTTAATCTGCTCGTCATTTTTCAGGCTGTAAGCAAAAGAAGCATCATAGCCGTTTGCTTCGGTAAACATTTCCTGCATATCTTTATCATTCGCGGTACGATATCCGGACTCGTTAGGGTCGTTGTTGATAATACCTACTTTAATCAGTTCTCCCGAGCTTGCAGCAGGTTCCGCTGCTTCTTCCTCTCCACCGGCTGTTTCTTCCGTTGCCTCAGGTGTTGCTGTCTCTTCCGCCGCCTGACCGCCGCATGCCGTCAATCCGGCAACCATTGTTAATGCCATAAGCATTGCCAAAATTTTCCTTTTCATGTTTCATCCTCCTTTAAGAATTTGAGCTAATGTAACAAAGAACTGTTCCTTTGATAGTTATATACTATCGTTCAGGGCTCAATTATTCCATTCAGATAATTCAAAAAAGGTTTATTTTTATATCCTGTTTCAAATACAGGTTTACTTTTCTACGATTAAAGTTTGTTTTTCTATTTTTGCCATGGATTCCTCCTGCAGATAGGGCAGCAAAACGCTTACAATTGTTTTTTCTCCATATACGCTTTCAATGGAAATCCCGTATTCCTCCCCAAAATTCAGGCGGATTCTCTCATTTACGTTATACAAACCATAAATATCTTTTTCCGACGGCACTTTATTTTTTATTCCGTCCTTTACCTGCTGCAGGCGCTCTTTGCTGATCCCGATCCCGTTATCTTCGATTTCTATTACAAAGAAATCCGCTTCCTTTCTTCCTCTGATCATGATTTTCCCATATCCCCTCTTGTTTTTGATCCCATGATACAGGGCGTTTTCCACCAGCGGCTGTATGGTAATCTTGGGTATCAGATACGGGTCCAGCTCGGCGGGCACATCCACTTCATAATTCAAAATATCCTGATAGCGTACCTGCTGGATTTCCAGATAGCTTCTTACGTGCTGAATCTCTTCCCGGATCGTAACAATGTCTTTTCCCTGATTGAGAGACATGCGGAAAAATTCTGACAGGCTGCCCACCATACTGACGACTTTTTTCTGTTCGCCCGCTTCCGCCAGCCATACGATGGCGTCAAGCGTATTATAAAGAAAATGGGGATTGATCTGTAATTGGAGAAGCTCAAATTCCGCCTTCCTCAGCCGCGTCTGTTCCTTGATTACCTGCTCTAACAACTCATTCATCTTGTCAATCATCGTATTGAGAGAATCGCTTAAAGCGCTGGTTTCAATGCCGCTGCGGACGTCGGACCTTGCCGTCAGGTCTCCTTTTGCCACCTGGTCCGTTACTTCTATCAGTTTGCGGATGGGGTGTGTGATACTGGAAGGGATATAATAGGACATCACCAGAAGCAATATCAGAATAACTGCAAACGCCACTACGGAAAAGCGGATCATTTCCATAAAAAAATTCTGATATTCAATGCGGGACTGCTGTATGTCCTTGATTTCATAATACATATACTGGAAAATCGTTTCCCGCATCAAAGCCGTTACAATCTGCACATCATTTTCCCAAATTTCTATATTATCCTCGTATTTATTTCCTTCCTGTAAATTCTGTTCAATATGATCCACATAGGTCTCGAGGTTGTCCAGATATTTCTGGGCGCTGACCAGACGTTCCACATTTTCCGGAGCGTTGGTCAATTCCTCCAGATCTTCCACAATACGGTTTGCTTCCGTCAGCATATTTTTGAGGTTGGATTCTTCTATGGTCTTATTTTCCACAATAAGAAGATAAGTTTCATAATCAAAATCCTTTTTAAAATCCAGACTGAATTCGCTGGCAACTACTACCGTATTGATCATGCTCTCATATTTACGGTTATTCGTCCATAAATTGTAAAAACAAAAAACCAAAAACAGAACAATAGGCATCAGAAGAAACAGATAGGAAAATCTGATTTTCTTTGCAAGCGTCGAATTATCATACCACCGTTCCAGCCGTTCCTTCATCTATTCCTCTCCTTCCGCCAGCCGTATGCCCCTGTATTGGGTAGGCGTCATGCCCTGCGTCTTTTTAAACAGGTAAGAAAAATAATGGGGGTCCTTATATCCCACCTCAAGCCCGATCTCACTGCTCCTTTTACCCGTACACCTGAGAAGTTCTTTCGCCTTATTCATCCGGTAGTCAGTGAGATATTTGGAAAAGGTCTGTCCGGTCTGCTGGCTGAATACCATACTCAGATGGTTGGGCGAAAAGTTTACATAGGACGCCAGCATATTTAGGGTAAGCTCCTCGTTCCCATAATTGTCTTCAATATATTTCTTTACCCGGTCAACAATATCGCCGTAACGGTTATCCGCCGCCTTTTCACGCAGCTCCACGGCTTTTTGTATGATCTTTAAGATATAATCCATTGCATCCTGCTTATTTTGCAAAGTATTTTGTGCATAATCATAAGGCTCGATCTCTTCCTTTGAGATCTGCAGGCTCTCCAGAAAATCCACAACCACGAAATAGGCGTCCATCGTAATATATTGCCTGAATATATTGGAATTCATGGCATTTGTATTCATGCCCTTAAAAAATTCATCAACGAAATAAACGGCTTCTTCTTTATTTCCCACCTTCAAAAATTCCCTGATCCTGCCTCTGTCAATCTGTTTGGTATCTACGTCGCTGATATCAAAGGTTTCCTGTTTCATGTAAATCCCCTGCTCCAGATCGGCGCTGTTTAATATACTGCTTTCTTTTACAAGATAGCGGTGGGCAAAGGCATGGCTTGCCTTTTCAAAAGAAAGAGGCAGCTCGCTTAAACGGTTGACCGGTACTCCGATTCCGCCAAAATAACGGACATGCCTGTAGCCTGCCATGACCTCTTCTATTCTGCAAAGGTAGTCTTTTTGAATTTGTTGCAGCTCTTCAGGGGAAGACGCTTTAAAAAGAAGCGCCTTCCCTTCAAAATTTCTGTCAAATATCAATATGGCAGATTGATCATCCATTTTTTCCAGCTTTGCGGCTATTTCAACCAGACTGTCAGAGTATTCGCTGTCCGTATGATTCATAGACGACACTTTTAACAGCACGATATTGTACCATGCGGATGAAAGATCGATATTCAGTCTGTCCGCCATCCCCAGCAATTCCGCTGCCGATTTGGTTCCTGTTACCAGACAGCGGAAAAGTTCCTTTCTCTCTTCCTGGAAATTTTCTTCCACCTCCTGCATGTATCTTTCCCTGATCTTTTCTTCCTGCCGTTTTTCTTCTATCTTTACCGCCAGCGCATCTACTTCCTTTAAAAGCTCTTCACTGTTAATGGGCTTTGAAAGATATTGCGCGACGCCGATTTTGATTGCCTCCTTGGCATACTCAAATTCCTCATAACCCGATAAAATAATGATTTCCGTCCGGGGCAATTCCTTTTTGATCAGCCTGCTCAGTTCCAGCCCGTCCATAAAAGGCATCCTGATATCCGTTATCACAATATCCGGCTTTAGTTTCTGGATCATGGAAAAGGCAAGTTCGCCGTCGCTTGCTTCCCCGCAAAATTCATATCCATAGGATTTCCAGTCAATATTATTTTTGATGCCTTCCCTGACTACAAATTCATCTTCCACCAAAAATACTTTTAACACCAGCGACCCCCCCAGTCCCCGTCTAATTTTGACCGTAATATGCGTTTTCTCCGTGTTTTCTGAAAAAATGCTTATTCATGATCGATTCCGGCGCAGCCTTGACCCCGGGATTGATCAGTTCCGTCCTCAGCGCCATTTTTGCGACCATTTCCAGCACCACTGCATTATGGACTGCCTCATAGGCATCCTTTCCCCATGTAAACGGTCCATGGTTCACGCAGAGTACCCCCGGCGTATAGAGGGGATTAAGTCCCAGCTTTTCAAAGGTTTCTGCAATGACAAGCCCGGTATTTTTCTCATACTCCCCTGCGATTTCTTCCGGCGTCAGGCTTCTGGCACAGGGAATTTCCCCGTAAAAATAGTCTGCATGGGTCGTTCCGTAAAGAGGAATGCTCCTCCCCGCCTGCGCCCAGGACGTCGCCTCGGGAGAATGGGTATGTACAATTCCGCCTACCTCCGGAAATTTCAAATACAGTTCCAAATGAGTCGGCGTATCGGAGGAAGGCTTATATTTGCCTTCCACCTTATTTCCCTCAAGATCCATGACTACCATATCCTCCGGACGCAGCAATTCATAGTCCACGCCGCTTGGTTTGATCACAAAATATCCTTTTTCCCTGTCGATTCCGCTGACATTACCCCAGGTAAAGGTTACCAGGTTTCGTTTGGGAAGCTCCATATTCGCTTCATATACCTGTTGTTTTAATTCTTCCAGCATACTGACACCTCCGCTTACAGATTATCAACTGCGGCACGTTCAACGGCAAGTCCCGCCATGTACCGCTCCATAAATTTCTCATAGCCTGCCACGTCCGAAGTCTCCGGGGCAAGCCGGCTGCTTTCCTGTCCCGCAAAGATCTTATTCTTCAGATAGTCCTGAAGGCTCTCCTTCTCCTCTTTCTCCTTCATATAAGCCGCCAAAAGGGCAATGCCCCATGCGCCGCCCTCTCCAGCCGTATCCATAACGGTCACAGGGGTATTCATAGCCGCCGCCGCTACTCTTTGTCCGACTCCTTTGGTCTTAAAAAGACCGCCGTGTCCGAACATTTCATCCACCTTTACTCCTTCTTCTTTAAAGAGCAGATCCAGTCCCGCTTTTAAAGCCGCCAGGGAGGCATAAAGATGCGCTCTCATAAAGTTTGCCAGTCCAAACTTATCATCCGCCCTGCGGACAAATAAGGGCGCTCCCTGATCAAATCCTGTTACCGGCTCTCCCGAAAAATAATTGTATGCCAGAAGACCGCCGCAGTCTGCGTCGCCTTCCATCGCCTTATGGTAAAGAGTTGCATAAAGCTTATTTTTATCCACTTCCATGCCCATAACTTTAGCAAATTCGTCAAACAACCCTACCCACGCATTCAGATCCGATGTGCAGTTATTACAGTGTACCATTGCTACGGGCGCTCCGTCCGGCGTTGTGACCATATCGATCTGGGGATATACCTTTTTAAGCTCTTTTTCCAAAACGATCATGGCGAATACCGACGTGCCTGCGGACACGTTTCCCGTCCTCTTTGCAATGCTGTTGGTGGCGGTCATACCGGTTCCTGCATCTCCCTCAGGGGGACATACGGGCACTCCCGCCTGTAAGTTACCGCTTACATCCAGAAGCTTCGCGCCTTTTTCAGTCAGAAAACCTGCATTCTCTCCCGCATTTAATACCTTAGGGAGAAGGTCCTTTAATTTTTGGGAATATCCTTTCTCCTCCATAATGCGGTCAAACTGCTCCATCATTTTGCAGTCATAATTTCCGGTATTGCTGTCAATGGGGAACATACCGGAGGCGTCGCCCACACCCAGCACCTTTTCTCCTGTCAGCTTCCAATGCACATAGCCCGCCAGAGTGGTAAAAAATGTCACGTCCTTAACATGGGCTTCTTTATTTAAAACAGCCTGATACAGATGTGCAATGCTCCATCTCTGGGGAATGTTAAAATGAAACGCCTCGGTCAGTTCTCTTGCCGCCTCTTCGGTAATGGTGTTTCTCCATGTCCTGAAAGGCACTAAAAGCTCATCCTCTGCGTTAAAAGCCAGATATCCGTGCATCATGGCGGAAAATCCCATGGCGCCGATCTTTTTTAATGTAACGCCGTATTTTTCTTTTACATCCTCCGCCAGATCTCTATAGCAATCCTGAATCCCCTTCCATACATCCTCCATGGAATAGGTCCAGATGCCGTCTTCCAGCCTGTTTTCCCATTCATGACTGCCGTTAGCTAACGGTTTCCCCTGCAGGTCCGTCAATACAGCTTTGATTCTGGTCGATCCCAACTCGATACCCAGCGATGTTTTTCCTTCTTCTATGATCTGTCTGATTTCCATATATCCCGTACCCCCATCTTATTTATAAAAAACTTCACCTAACATCAGGTCTTTCTTAAATTCACGGATTTTGGTGTCCTTATCAATATAAACGGCTTCGATTCCCATGGCGTTTGCCCAGTCTCCCATCTGCTCCGCGCTCAGGTCATAGGTAAATGCCGTATGATGAGCGCCTCCCGCCAGTATCCATGCTTCCGCGCCCACATACATATCCGGCTCAGGAGTCCAGAAATTCGTCGCAACAGGCAGCTTGGGCATAGGTTTTTCCACCTTTTTGCAATTTACATCATTGATGATCAGACGGAACCGGTTACCCAGATCAATCAAAGATACGGCGATTCCACTGCCCTCCTTGGAAGTAAATACCAGTCTTGCAGGATCTTCCCTGTCGCCCATGCTCAAGGGCTGACATTTGATGCTGATCGGACCATCCGCAATGGTAGGACAAATCTCCAGCATATGCGCCTGCAGGATTCCTTCTTTTCCCTTTATCAGATTATATGTATAATCCTCCAGCATAGAAGTCCCTTTTGCACCGGGCATATCCTGTGTCATGATCTTCATCAGGCGTACCATGGCTGCCACCTTCCAGTCGCCTTCTGCGCCAAAGCCATAACCCTTTTCCATCAATCTCTGTATCGCCAGACCGGGAAGCTGCCTCAGCCCGCCCAGATCTCCAAAATGGGTTACAATCGCCTGATAATTCTTTTCCTCCAAAAATCTTTCAAATCCAATCTCGATCTGCGCCTGTACCCCTACATGCTCCCGAAATTCCGCCGGATTCCTTCCTTCCAGTAAAATCTCATATTTATCATAATATTCGTCCACCAGGGCGTTGACATCACCGATGGAAACGCTGTTTACGCAATCCGCGATCTCATTAACGGGATAGGTATCGATTTCCCAGCCGAACTTTATCTGCGCTTCCACTTTGTCGCCTTCGGTAACGGCTACATTACGCATATTATCCGCCACACGCATAACGCGCACATGGCTGCTCTCAACAATACCGATCGCCGTCCGCATCCATGCGGCAATCTTTCCTATAACCACCGGATCTTCCCAGTGTCCCACTACAACCTTTCTTTCTACCCTCATTCTGCTGACAATATGTCCGTATTCCCGATCCCCGTGCGCGGACTGATTTTCATTCATAAAGTCCATATCAATTGTATCATAAGGAATCTCCTCATTAAACTGGGTATGCAGATGCAAAAGAGGTTTTCTATATTCCTGTAGCCCTAAGATCCAGGATTTTGCCGGAGAAAAAGTGTGCATCCATGTAATGACCCCCGCGCAGGTTTCATCCTGATTCGCCTCCTGAAAGGTTTTTCTGATAATCTCATTTGTAATTAAGGTCGGCTTCCACACCACCTCGTAGGGCAACAGCCCCGACTTGTTCAACCCCTCCACAATTCTTTGAGAATGCTGCGCTACATTTCTCAGACACTCATCTCCGTATAAATCCTGCGACCCCGTACAAAACCAAAACTTGTATTCTTTTTTTTGCAACATTAGAATATACCTCCTTGATTTATTTTTCTGATACTTTCATAATTTCATCTTAAAACTTGTATTGTCATATTTACAAGTTGTTTTTTTATAAAAAAACCTCCCGCGGCAATCCATTTTTACCGGACGCCGCAGGAGGTTTTCATCAATTTCTTTTCATACAGGAATCGCCCTCTACGATTCGGGGTTCAATCAATATTTTTGTATCCTTTCTTCCCGGATCTTTATTTTGAATCAGGTCCACCAAAAGCTCCGCCGCTATTTTCCCAAGCTCCTCCTGGGGATGGGCAATCGTTGTCAGATTGACGCCGCCATTGCTTGCCATATTGGAATTATCATATCCTGTTACGGAAATATCCTCAGGGACTCTCAGTCCGGCGTCCGTCAAAGCCTTAATAACCCTTACTGCAATCTGGTCGTTATAGCAGACGATCCCGTCCATTTTTACGCCCCGCTCTATCATCCGGCGGACGCTTTCATAGGGATGAACCTTCCAGTCCTCCGTATAAAACCACACCACTTTTTCCGGATCATAAGGCAACCCCGCTTCCTGCAGCGCCATGGCATAACCCTTATGACGGTTTTGCCCCTGTATATCGTCCGACTTAAAAATGCCCGCAATATTTTTATGCCCCAGGGAAATCAGATGCTTAGTAATCATATATCCGCCCTTGCAGTCATCCATCAATACGCTGGGCTTATGGCTCATCTGAGCAAAACATCCCTGGATAAAAACATAAGGAATCCCCATTTCATCCAGTTTCCGGTACAGATTCGTATGCCTGCAGTAAATCTGGCTCTTGCTGGGCTCTATGATAATGCCGTCAATATCCTTCTGCTGCAGATCTTCGAGGCAAATTGCCTCCCGGCTTCTGGAGTTATGCGTGTTTTTTAAAATAATGCTGTATCCCCGGTCCGTCAGACAGGAATCAATTCCCTGAATGACTCTGGGAAAAATATAATCGGATAAATAGGTAATAATTACCGCAATATTTTTAGAATTTCTGTTATGAACAGGCAATTCGCTGCAAAATGTTCCTCTCCCATGCTCCGCATAAATAAATCCCGCATTTTCCAGAATAGACAGCGCCTTCCTGACCGTCTGCCTGCTGACCTGATAGCGTGCCGCCAGCTCATTTTCCGAAGGCAGCTTATCCATCGGTTTAAACTCTCCCTCTAATATCTGTTTTTTTAAATCTTCCATCAGCTTACAATATTTGAGAGTCTTTTGCTGTGTTTCCTCATGATACATCTTTTTTCCCTCTAATATACGATCCGGTCTCTCCCCTGTTCTTTTCCCTGATAAAGCTTGCGGTCCGCCGCTTTTATCGTATCGTCCGCCTTCTTAGAATAATCATGCTCCGCAAGACCGAACGTCATGGTGATCCCGATTTCTATATCATCTTTCCTGATTCTCATATCCTTGATTTTCCTTCTGATGCTCTCTAACTTCACATAAGCATCATCCCCGTTGCATCCGGGAAAAAGCAATAAAAATTCTTCTCCTCCCCATCTTGCCACAAAATCCTTTCCCGACATCTCTTCCTCAAAAATGCCGGCGACTTTCTTTAAAACCTCGTCTCCCATATCATGTCCGTAGGTATCGTTTACTTTTTTGAAAAAATCAATATCGCAGATGCAAAGACTGAAACCGCAGCTTTCACTTCTGTCCCGAGCCACCCATTCCAGATATTCCCATGCCTTTCTCCGGTTATACAACCCGGTCAGCTTGTCGGTGTTCGCCTGCTTTTCCAACTGCTCATTGTACTGCACAAGCTTGCCTTCCAGTTCCTGTCCGTCCCTGCTGAATATGTAAGCGATCAGAGAGATACACCAGAAAATCGTAACGGTATTAACGATCTGCAGGGTTTCTATAATAGATGAGGTAAGCGGAAGAAGCGGAGTCCTGTTCTGATACAGGTAAAACAAAATGATTCGTATCACGCATATGGCGGCAGCATAGGCAAACTTTTGCTTATATCTTTGATATCCCGAAAAAAAGTACAGCAACAACATCACGATCAGAAAATGCTGCACGCCCACATTCCACCCGAAAAAATTGAGAATGGCTAAAATAAAAGCAAGCATGCCTACATTAAACATCCACAGGGTCACGATCGTCTTAAACTGATAGGAACAGGCAAAGATGCCCGCAAAAACGGCAAAAAAGACAATATAAAAAACGGTGCTTCTGATGTCCTTTATCACATTTCCGATAACTGCGTTGATAGAAAAATACACCAGTATGGAAATAATGATATTTCTTATTACCACAATCGTCTTTTTTGATTCATTTTTTGCCTTTGTATCCTTTCCGATAAAAGCAATGATTTTCTTTAAAACATTTTCCGCACTCAAATCCTGATCTCCCTTTTACATTCCCCTCAAATTAACAAGAATCTGACACTTTCCCGTTTATTTTACACTATTTCGGGCGGGGATGCAATGAAAAGGAGAGATCCTGGCAGCAAGAGTACACTTTGCCAGAGCACGTTTGCCTGTTATTCATATCTGTTACCCATTTTGAGCAATGCCTTTCTTCTTTTGTTTTCATACATTTTTTTATCCGCAAGCTGTATATATTCCATAATAGAATCATTGTTTTCCGCTTCACAGATTCCGATACTTGCATCTATTGTATAATGCTCTTTAATGCGTTTATTTTCCAGAGACAGCCTATCCTGCAATTGATTTTGAAATCTCTCAATTCGCCCCGGTTCATTTAAAAGCAATACCGCGGCAAATTCATCTCCTCCCATTCTGGCGCAAAATTCCCCTTTTTCCAATACCGCGCAAAGACATCTGCTGAGCGTAACAAGGCTTTCATCTCCTTTTAAATGTCCGAAATGGTCATTGATATACTTTAATCCATCCATGTCGATACTTACCATGGCAATTCTCTTTCCCTTTCTTTTTACCACATCACAAACTTCCATAAGCTTCCTCTCAAATCCACGTCTGTTATAAATATTCGTCAGCGGGTCTTTGATACACATCTGCATAATGTCATGAACAGAAAATAACTCGTCATACATATAAATTCTTTTCAGAGTATTTCCCACATTCATACAAAAAAATTCATATTTTTCATCCATTATGGAATTTTCCCCGGTTTTCATTTGAAAAATAAAGTATCCGTATACTTCATTTTTCCAGTGAATCGGAACAAAAATATTCACTTTATTTTCCAAAAGAGACAGATGCTGCGTAGGGAGCAATTGCTTTTCCGGAAAAGGAATGTCCACAAAGACGGAATTTCCTTCTTCATCCAGATAATGTTTTAAACTGACAGGTTCTCCCCATACCGTTTTGACTGGTTCCCTCTGCCCACTGCCGTCTCCTTGTTTTAAACAGATAAAACAATTTTCCAGATCAAATTCCCGGATGTAATGTCCTATCCACTCCAAACACTCTCTTTCATTCAATGCGCTTTCAAAGTCTGCGCTCATATAGATACATTCCTTTGCCATATATCGGAATTTTGTATTCCGGCTGCGGAATCTGTTATTGGAAGAAACGGAATCTCTCCCACAGCCGCAGCTGTGACGGTATCGGTTCTCCCCATGGATCAACCGGCACTGATCCGCAGTATTTCCCCGGGCAAGCGCAACTGCCGTCTCCAACGCCTGTCTTGCCATTTTTTCAAAAGGTATATGAACGCTGCTTAAATCCGGCTGATACATCCTTCCCTCTTCCAGATCATCGAATCCGCTGATACATATGTCCTCCGGTACGCGGATTCCCCTGCGATGTAATTCTTCACAAACCGCCAAAGCCATATAATCATTGGAACAGATAATTGCCGAGGGCATTTTTTCTCTTCCTTCTGTAAAATAATCCACGATATCCGCACTTTGATCCTTCCAGTAATTTCCGTAAAAGATCATCTGCTCTGTAACGGGAATTTCCGCTTCTGCCATCGCCTTTTTATAGCCTTCCAGACGTCTCTCTGCATCCTCCATAGTCATACGCCCGGTCACAAAGCAAATATCGCGAAAGCCATGATCTTTAATAAAATGATTGGTCATATCATACATGGCAGTCACATTATCGATTAACACATTATAATATCCTTCCTCTTTTGCACGAATACTGACAATCGGGCATTCCGCTTCCCTGTTCAGACGCTCCCGCAGTTCCTGTTCCATCCCGAAACGCCCCATGGTATCTCCCGCAATAATCATGCCATCCAATTCTTTTAACTTCGGCAAATATAAAATGCTTTTTTCTCCCTCAGCATAAAGAATATTTTTGCCCGGCATGGAAAAACTGCCAAAAATGTATAGTGTAATATGATGATCCCGGGCATAGGCTTCCATTTCTTTTATGATGATGGATGAATATGTTTGATTGATATCCCCTATGAAGATTCCGATTCTCATATATTTCCTCTTTCTGCTCTTTCGTAGTTTTCCCCCCAATGAAATATGCAGAACGAGGACCCGCATTACCCATTCTACATATTTCACACACTTATTTAAACAATCAAATACTTACCTTCTTTACCCGTCAGCGCTTTCGTCCTCAGATCCGGCTGCCCGAATCCCGCATAAATGTATGCCCTGCTGCCGTCAAAGCATTTTTCCCCCTGTTCATTGACTGTCTCAAAAGCGGAGGACGGTATTGTTATTTCAAATTTTCTTTCTTCCTCCGGTTTCAACCGCACTCTCTGAAATGCCGCCAGTTTCGGATTGGGAACCTCATTTTCCGTTCCCAGGACATGGACATAAATCTGAATGACGTCTTCCGTTTCCATTGCTCCCCGATTGCCTGCACAAACGGATATTTTTACATCTTTTCCGATTAAATCCGTATAATCCAAAGCTTCGTCTGTTTTCAATTCCGTTATATAAGTATCTCCATACGTCAGTCCATAGCCAAAAGGATAAAGTGGTTCTTTTTTCAAGAACCGATAGGTACGTCCTTGCATAGAATAATCCGTAAAATCAGGAAGCCCATCTAAATCCCGATAAAGAGTTACCGGCAGTTTCCCGGACGGGGAAATCTCTCCAAATAGAATATCTGCGACATCCTTTCCGCCTCCGGCACCCGGATACCATGTCTGTAAAATCGCAGAAGCCTTTTCATTTGCAAAATTAAGATCCATGGCGCTTCCGCTCATCATGCAGACAATAAAGGGTACTTCTGTTTCCGCTACGGCTTCTAAAAGCCTTATTTGCGACTTGGGCAGTTGCAGATCCTTTTTATCTCCCGACGCATACGCATTACCTGTATCTCCTTCTTCTCCTTCCAGAGATTCATCTAATCCCAGGCACAACACCACCAGATCGGAGTACTTTGCCACGGTTTTTGCTTCGGATATTCTGTCATCAGCCTTTGCCAAAGGTTCTTCTCTGTCAAAAAACAAGTGAGATCCCAAAGCATAAAGTACCCGGATATCTTCTCCCACATAATCTTGAATCCCTTCCAGTACGGTTATATATTTTGATGCCGTGCCATGGTAATTTCCGACCAGTGCTTCCCTGCTGTTCGCATTCGGTCCAATAACACCGATGGTCTTTATCTCCTTTTTATTAAGCGGAAGGATTCCGTTATTTTTTAATAAGACAATGCTTTCTCTTGCCGCCCGTGAAGCCAGCGCCAGATGTTCTTTACATTCCACGGATTCATAGGGAATTTCATCGTATTCCGTTTTATCAAACATCCCGAGCAGGTATCTGGTGGTAAACAGGCGGATTGCCGATCTTCTGATATACTCCACGGGCAAATCTCCGTTTTCATAGGCTTCGACAATACTGCGATAAGTACAGCCGCAATTTAAGTCACATCCCTTTTCCAATGCGAGGCGCACGCTTTCCACAGGGTTGCCGGTTACTTTGTGGTTTTCATGGAAATCTTTAATTGCCCAGCAATCAGAGACATAATGACCCTCAAACCCCCATTTCCCGCGAAGTACTTCATCCATCAAATATTCGTGTGCACAACAGGGCTCGCCGTTTGTCCGGTTATAAGCGCCCATCACGGATTCCACATTTGCTTCTTTGACACATACTTCAAATGCCGGCAAATAAGTTTCCCACATATCCTTTAAACTTACCTTTGCATCAAAATAATGCCGCATATCTTCCGGTCCGGAATGCACCGCAAAGTGCTTTGCACATGCGGCAGTCCTCAGATATTCTCCGTCTCCCTGCAGTCCCCGGATAAATGCCACTCCCATCCTGCCGGTCAGATACGGATCCTCTCCATAAGTCTCATGTCCTCTTCCCCATCTGGGATCCCGGAACAAATTAACATTGGGCGACCAGATCGTCAGCCCCTTATATATATCTCTGTCTTCCTGCTCGGAAAACTCGTTATATTTTGCCCTGGCTTCAACGGAAACCGCCTCTCCGATTTTTTTCAGCAATTCTTCGTCAAAAGTAGCTCCCAGACCAATTGCCTGCGGAAATACCGTGGCAGTACCCGCCCGCGCCACTCCATGCAGTCCTTCGCTCCACCAGTTATATGCCGGAACGCCCAATCTCTCAATTGCCGGTGCGTCATAACGAAGCTGGAACGCCATTTCTTCTATGCTCATCTGATCAACCAGCGCCGTCGCTTTTTCCATCGCTGTCTTCCTATCCATATCTATTTCCTTTCATCCGCAAATCTGCTATGATTTTATTTCCTTTATCTGACTATATCATAATTGAAAAGCCATCCGTTTCACATCACACATATTGCGTTCTGTTTTACAAATATTGCTAACATTACTGCCTGAAACTTTTCATTTTGTACAAAAGCGGATATAATATGATTTAACAAGGGTTTTATGTTATCCAGGGGTTAAGAGAAGGAGGAATCTGCATGAATTACAGCCGGATTAAGAAAGTTCCTGCCAGTTACGAACAACCGGTGCAAAACTTTATAGGCAGGACATTGAACGGTCAACAGGAACAGGTTGATTATATACCCGAATCACATATGCGTATCTGGTATAATAATCAGCCCGAAAATTATACCATGCACCATCATAATGCAATGGAAATCATTGTCTGTATGGAAAACGAATATGTCGTAATGGCAAATTCTCAAAAATATGTCTTAAATGTCGGTGATATTCTGATTATTCCGCCTCACAAGCTGCATGAGCTCATATGTAATTCTTATGGCATCCGTTTTATTTTCCTGATCAATATGGAAATGATTAACTGTTTAAAAGACTATCAAACACTGGATCCTGTTTTTATGGAACCTTATTTATGCAATGCGAACACCAGACCCCATATTTATCAGCAGGTATACGCTTCCTTAATGCAGATGATCGATATTTATTTTTCCAACGAAACGTTTTGGGAAGCCTCTATTTATTCCCTGATATTGGGAACACTGGTTACCATCGGACGGGATTATTTTGGTCTGAATGAAAAAGGCAGCGATCCTGCCTCACAGGATAAAAAGCAGGAATACTATGAAAAGTTTGCAAATCTTCTCAGTTATATCGATGCAAATTACACGGAAGATCTGACGTTGGAACAGGCTGCCGATTTTATCGGTTTTTCCAAATTTCATTTTTCCCGTCTGTTCAAACAATATACCAATACGACTTTCTATGAATATTTATGTCACAAACGCATACAGGCGGCGCAATCTATGCTGACCATGGATATCCCTATTACAGATATTGCTTTTCAGACCGGTTTTAACAATCTGACTACTTTCTGCCGATGCTTCAAAAAATTCACCGACTGTTCTCCCACTGAATATCGGAATAAATTCCGCAAAGAAGCGGTTCGATAAATTTATCTTTTTCCTATAATAAGAAAAAGGGCTGTAGCAAAATGCCGCTGCAGTCCTTTTCCTTTGCAATATTGGGGGATGGATATATGGTATTGTATTATCCTTAACCTTTTACACTGCCAAGTGCAACACCGGCAATAATATATTTGGATAAAATCAAATATACAACAATCAGAGGAAGTACCGTCAGGGAAAGTCCCAGATAAACCGAGCCGTACTCCGTCTTATAAATATCACCTCTTAAAAGCGATACCATAATGGGCATCGTATATTTTTTCTGATCCGTCAAAAGAACCAGCGGCGTAAACAGATTATTCCAACTGGATACAAAAGTAAAAATTGCCTGTGTCGCGATCGCCGGTTTCATAATTGGCAGAGCAATGGAATTAAATATCCTGAACTCGCCCGCTCCATCAATTCGCGCCGACTGGATGATCTCCATGGAAAGAGCCGGATACATATATTGTCTCATAAAAAATACCATAGAGGGTGCCGCTATAGACGGCAAAATCAACATTGATAGATTATTTGTCATACCAATTTTATATACCATCTGATAAAAACCAATCATTGTTACCTGCGCGGGAATCATCATGACCGCCATAATAAAACTAAAAAACGGCTTTTTCAATTTCCAGTCATATACAACCAGCGCATAAGCTGTCAGTGTAGAAAAGTAAACAGCCAACGCCGTAGAGCCCACGGAAATAATAACGGAGTTTGCAAATCCTACTGCAGGATTAAAGCTTTTACCCAACAAAATTTTTAAGTTATTCATCAGATAACCAGAAGGCAAAAACGAAATTGCATGCTGCTGAATCTCCGCCGTGGATCGGGTGGCATTCATAAACATGATCCAAAAAGGAAAGATACTTAAAAGTGCCAGAAAAATGCAAACAATATAAATGACGATTTTCATAATCGTATTGTTTTTATTTTTTAACATTACGCATCCCCCTTCCTGTTTTTCGCTTCTTTTGCCAACGCCTTTTGTTTTGCCCTGTAAGACCTCCGCTGCTGCCGGATTGCCCTTTCCAACTTTTCTTCATCCTTGTCTCTCAAAAACCAGAACATAACAGAAGATAAAACTACAATAATCACAAACATAATCATACTTGCCGCAGCCGCCCTGTTATACATGTAACTGCCGCTGAATGCCTGATTATAAATAAATACGCTGGTAGTTGTCGTTGCATTGTCCGGTCCTCCAAGCATAAACAATTTAGGAATATCAAACATATTTAATCCGCCGATCAGACTGGTTACAAGTGTAAACAACAGAATAGTTTTGATATTCGGAATCGTCACATACCAGAATGTCTGCCAGCGATTCGCACCGTCTACTTCAGCCGCTTCAAAAATTTCCGGGCTGATACCTAAAATACCGGAAGTCAGTACGACCATGGTATAGCCATACCACATCCAAAATTGAATAAAAATCACAATTGCTCTTGCTACGTTTTTGCTGATCAAAAACTGTATGGGTTTATCCGATATTCCCAAAGACATGACCAGATCGTTCATGGGGCTCATCGGATACTCAAATAATGATTTGAATAAAATAGCTACCGTTGCAGCCGTAATAATGTTGGGCATATAAAACAATACTTTGAAAATTCCCTGTCCCTTTACTTTTGATCTTTTATCCGTAAACCATGCCGCAAGCAAAAGCGCAAGAGAAATCTGCGGAATAAA
Organism: uncultured Lachnospiraceae bacterium; assembly: GCA_900542015.1. Lineage (GTDB taxonomy): Bacteria > Bacillota > Clostridia > Lachnospirales > Lachnospiraceae > UBA2882. The sequence goes on from UQLY01000009.1 coordinate 37,578, forward strand.
ATTCAAAATCCACATAATTATCGTATTCTTAAACGCCGTCTGGAACGACGCATTTGTCAATATCAATTTAAAATTTCTGAAAGGATCATCTGCCAGAAAATGAATATCCGTCATTCCCAATCCCTTTAAATCGGTAAATCCGATTACCGCCGTATATACAATCGGATATAAGGAAAAAATCAAAAACGCAACGATAAATGGAAGACTGAAGATATAGCCCCATTTCGCATAGCCATGCCCCAATTTTTTTCTTTTCAAATTACCCACCTCCAATTCCATTAGTTTTACTTCTTCTTAAAAAACAGGGCGGACAAAAGACTCATCCGCCCCGCTTTTAAATCATAATCCTCTTATTTGACCCTGATTTTATCCGAAATAAAATTACTCTACGATTATATCCAGGTTGTCGGCAACCTGTTGTTTAAAGTCCGCGATTGCCTGCTCACGTGTTTTTTCACCCGCTGTATATTGGCGAACCTGATCTCTCCAGTAAGTATTGATCGTCTCATCATACTGGGTTAAGTTCTTACCGTTTGCATAAGCATTCGCAGGTACAAATACGTCAAACATATTCTGCCCGCCAAGGAAATCTACAGATCCGTCAGACATAGACATTACAGTACCGGAACCAACACAGTCTTTTGTGCCGCCTGCGCCATACAGATTACCGTTAGCCCAGCCATACTGTAAGCCATCTTCTGTACAGTTCAGTGTAATCCAGTCAATGATTTCTCCTACAGCTTCCGCTTTATCGGTATCTTTATTAGCAAGAACCCAGGTGCCGCCCCAGAAGAAACCGATAGGAGATTCGCAAATAGCCCAATCGCCATATGTACCTTCACCTACTGATTCACCGCCGCAGTTAGGCGCTAAGGTATAGTTGATCAACCAAGCCGGTCCAAAGAAACCAAGTACTTCTTTATCTCCTTCTCCCTTCATATCTGCAAACCACGCATCCTGCCAGTCCTGCGTATCATTGTGATAGCCATTGTCTTTCAACTGTTTCGATAAATCAAGAAAAGCTTCACGTTTAGGATCAATGTTTAATTTTCCATCTACGATCCAGCCTGTGTCAGAGCTGTTTTCTACTGCATGCCAAAGGTCGCCGTCACCGGAAATAATACCATATCCTTTTGCTTTCAATTCTTCAGCCGCTACGAAAAACTGATCCCAGTTTCCGCTTCCGCCGCCGATTTTTTCTTTGATCACTTCAGGATCGTCTGTTCCCCATACATCCTGAGCAATGGAACGACGATAAATAAATGCACCGCCTGTAGCCTGATATCCTAACCCTACTACTTTCCCGTCAGGGTTTGTTCCGATATCAATTGTGTATTGTGCAATGTCGGCAGCTTCAATTTCCGCATCAATATCAATGCCCAGATCTTCATATGCTGCTGCGTATTGAGACGCGTCGCCCTGTGTATATTTCAGAACAAACGCCGCCTCCGCACAATAAATGTCAGGGGCATCCGCACCGCCTGCTGCCAGTGCCTGATCAAGTGCGGGCTGATATGCGCCGTCTGTCGTTGCAATAACGGTACTGTTGACCTCATACCCAAAATCCGGATGTGTTTCCAAAAACTTGTCAACCATGGTCGGAACCTCATCCGTAAATGCCCACAAATTGATTACATTATCATCGCCTGCTGCAGGTGTTTCTGCTTTTTCCTCTTCCGCCGCAGGCGTTTCTGTTGTACTTCCACTATCACCGGGCGTATCCGCTGTATCATTACCGCCACATCCTACAAGCAGGGAAGAAATCATGCACGCACAAAGCACACTTGCTATTAACTTTTTCATTCTAATCTTTTCCTCCTTTACATTAGAAAAATTCTGTTCTGCTATCTCCAAAAACACGGCCACGTTTTCCAGTAACATAATTTTATTATACAGTTTTTGCCTTTCAATTCTTTACATTTCTTGCTTATATTTCAACAATTCTTGCTTTTTTGACCATTTATGCTAACATTTTTGTATCAAAGTGCTATACTGTATCTATATTGATGTTGCTTATTGTAATAGGAGGAATTTTCTATGAATCACTTTTTTCAACCGGATAATCCGATTATGCGCTTTCTTTCCAAATTTTGTGATCTGATGTTTTTGAATTGTCTTTTCTTGCTTTCCTGTATTCCGATTGTAACCACGGGCGCCGCAATTTCGGCTTTATATTATATGGTTTTCAAGATGCACAAAGATGAAGAACCGTCCATAGCCAAGGGTTATTTTAAAGCGTTCAGGGATAACTTTAAGCAGGCGACTTTGATCTGGATGCCTCTGCTGTTTCTTTTCTTCTTTTTTGGAACAGACCTGTATATCATTTACAAGGTGATTGATCCTGTCTATAACTGGCTTCAGGTTCCCGTCTGGATTATTATTTTTATATTGCTGTCTGTTCTGATCTACGCCTTCCCCCTGCTTTCTTCTTTTGAATGCTCCATAAAGCAATTATTGAAAAACGCCGTATTACTCAGTCTCAGCAATATTCCGACTACGATTTTTATTGTCAGCTTACAGCTTCTGATTGTATATTTTTGTATGATCTCCGGTGAATTACTCGTTGTTATCGGATCTCTTGGTCTGTTTTTTGGTTTTGCCGGCATGACATACTTTTATGCGCTGTTTCTCGGGCGCATTTTTGCAAAGTGTATGGAAAACAGTAAAAATAATAAGGCTGCCGACTAATTTGTCAGCAGCCATTCTATAAAGTCTATGGAAGTATCAACGCGTTTTGAAAAAGCGGAAATTACCACAATCGGCTTTTCGTCTTTATAAAATTTTCTCATTATCTCCGTCTGATCCACATAAATTCCCACAGGAATTTGATTTCCGTTTTGATCTGTTGCATAATACAATTTTCCGCTAAGAGACTCATATAATTGTGAAGGAAGCGCTTGTTGGAGGTTCAGATAGCACCCTGCCTTTTCATATTCGTCAATAACCCATGCCGTAGTAATGGTCAAATCCACATTTCCGTTAGTCAATAATGCCTGATATTTCTGTATGCTTGCAGCACTTGTTTCATTCGTTGCTTCTGCTCCCGATTCGGGATGATACAGATTTGTTTCCATCCGAACCGGCATTTTCCGAGTATCAATCCCCCTGTCCCTCGCATATCGCTCCCCAAAGTCAGCATCCTCCGGGCTATCCATATGTGCATTCATCATAGCAACATAAAGGGTCAGTTCTCTGGTTTCCTGCTGATAGGATATGATCACAGAAATCGCAACCAGCAACAGGATTGTCGGCACAATGACCTTCCATTTATGATAATCCCAAAAATATCCTATTCTTTGACGAAATGTCTTTTTTAACCGTGTATCTTTTTCCACTTCCTGCCGTTCTTTCAGCGGCTTCTCATTCAAACCTTCCATTGTTATCCGCATAGCTTTACCCTCGTCATATCTTTCAATATGAATTTATGATAGCACACGCTTATTTTTATGACTACACGCTTATTGCGGAAATAATGACTTCCTTATTTTGTCGTATCTACCACCATCTTAAATAACGCTCTTTCTTCCAACAGTTCCTTCACGCTCTGGTCCGTGGTATTTTCCACATTGAGATACCCCTTCAATTCATCCATATATTCATAGTAATCGCAGGCGTAAAGGTAGACCGTAGAAATATCATGCCCCGCGATCGCCAGCTCATATACGTTTTCGCTTCCCGAGCGGATCACTTTTCCGTTTCGGTCCAGCGCTACGGCAATGATGGGATGGTCCGCCGGCTCAATGGGATTTAGGGTCATCTCCACCGAAGAAATCTCAATGCTTTCCATTCCGATGCCCGCTTCGTTTACTTCATGGATCGTAATGACTCTCGCCTCATCATCCTTTTGCGCGACAGTCAGATCATACTCCCAGCTTCCTTCCTGAAACCAGTGCTTATATACGTTCGGAAACTTTTTCCACTCATCCGGCAGGCTGTCCATATAGTCCGCCCATTCTTCATCGCTCATCTGCTCGAGTTCCTCGCCGCTTTTCATTCCTTCGGGCTTTGTCGGCTCTGCAAGATAGCCTGCTACATTGGTAATATTCAGCTTCATTTCAAAGCTGTCGGGGACCGCAATCCTTTCAAAATACTGGTCCCAGTTTTCCGTATCCACCGTGGGCAGTTCCCTGTTTTCAGCCTCCGCCTCCGCTACGGCGCGGTCATATTTGCTGCTGTCAACATCGATATCGGAATAATCGATTCTCATAATGCCGATAAAAGTATTGGCGTCTTCAAATGTTCCTTCCACATCTCTCCAGGCTTCCAGCGTATCCTGACGGAAAGAGTAACTTTCCTCGGTCTCTACGCGCAATCTGTATGTGCCGTCGGCATCGGAAGCCATCTGCGGAAACTCCTGCTCGTTCTCAATACATACGCCCACAAACAGCGCCTGATTGGAAACATAGGACTCCGTCAGGGTTATGGTCACGCCTTTCTGGGTTTTGCGGTATTCCGACTGCGCGCTCTGCGTCTCTTCGCCTTCCCCGCCTTCCGATTCGCTTTGCAGCCCTTCGCCCGCTTCTGCTCCGTTATAGAGCGTGGTCGTCTGTTCCTCGGGAATCTGTCCGAAAGGCGCTATGGATTGAAGTCTTTCAAACAGACTGCCCACCAGCGGGATTTTTTCCGCCAATGCGGGATTAACGGCGCAGCAGGTAAACGCAACCAGGAAAGCCGCCGCAACCGTTCCTATTCCGGCAAATACTTTTCTCCAGGGTCCTTTTTTCCGTCTCCGCGCGGACCCGGCGCCTTTTTTCCCGCCGTCTCTTTCTTTGCCGTCTTTTATCTTCGCCCGCTGTCTGACCTGTTCATAAGCCGCTTCTATTTTCTCATCCATGAACCGGCTGTTTTCTAAATCTTTTCCTAAAATATCTCTTAATTCCTGTTCGGAAATCGTTTGTCTCATGCTTTCTTCCTCCTAACATGTCTGCAATTGCGCGCACAGCTGCTCTTTTCCCCGGCGCAGCCTGCTTTTTACGGTATTTTCCTTCATATCAAGAAGCTCCGCGATTTCTCTGGTCGTAAACTGTTCTCCGAAATACAGTTGGAAAATCAGTCTGCTCCCCTCTGGCAGACCCCTTAACAGTTCCCGAAACTCCACGTCCGTATGACCATCCTCCGTAGTCATGCGTTCCCCGATTTCATCCATACCGATATTCTTTTGATTGTGCTTGTAGATGCTGTTGCAGTTATTGATTAAAATACGCACCAGCCACGTCTTAAAATATTCCGGCTTTCTCAACCCGTCCATATGCTCAAAGGCATCCAAAATCGTCTCCTGAATAGCGTCGGCTGCATCCTCTTCATTTCCCAGATAGCCATAGGCAACTCTTTTGAGGGTCATTTTGTGCTCTTCCATCAGCGTTATGAACGCCTCGGCATCGCCTCTCTGTGCTTTTTTTACCAACAAATTCATTTTATATCCTCCGTATCGAAATCCGCATCGAATTTCAAAGTTACTGAAGCGCTTCCGTTTACACTTATTAGAGTGCTATTTCATCAATTTCGTTGCAAAAATAAAAAATATTTTGCTAGTATCATACTGTTTTTTTCACTAAAATAATAGTAGTTTCCTACGAAGGGAGTTAAAACTATGAAAACAAAAAGAATTATTATGTCGCTTTTCGGCGTTGTGATCTGTGCCGTCAGCGTCGGTATTTTTAAGCTTGCGGCTCTGGGCGTCGATCCCTTTCAGTCTTTGATGAGCGGTCTTGACAAGCTGATTCCCATCTCCTTTGGCACGCTTTATGTCATTGTGAATCTGATCCTCCTATTGTTTACCTTGCTGACCGACCGGCATTATATCGGCATTGCCACCTTTATCAACCTGTTTTTGCTGGGATATATTACCCAGTTTACCTATGACTTTTTGCGGCAGGTGTTTCCCAATCCTTCCCTGCCTTTCCGCTTTGTATGTCTGATCGTGGCGATCATCATCATCTGCTTCGGTTCTTCTCTCTATATGACGGCTGACCTGGGCGTCTCCACCTACGATTCCGTCGCTCTTGTATGTACCTATAAGTGGAAGCTCGGAAAATTTAAATTCATCCGTGTCGGCACGGACCTTGTATGCGTCGCTGCCGGCGCGGTCATTTATCTGCTGGGCGGCGGCACGATTGCAGAGATCCCCTCCATTGTCGGGATCGGAACGATCATTACCGCATTTTTCATGGGTCCTTTGATTGATCTATTTAACGAAAAGATCGCAAAGCCGCTGTTAAAATAAAACGCTAAAATAAAAAAGCAGGATCGGTCTTCCGAATAGGTTCAACCGATCCTGTTTTTTTACTTTCTGTTTTTATTTCTTAGTCCGCCGGGTCGTTGGCACGCTTTCGCTTCCACGTCCGCCGGGCTTCCGGCACGCTTACACTTCCACGTCCGCCGTATAGTCCACACCGGGGAACCCAAATCCGAACATCCGGAAGAAATCGTCCCAATAGCCCCGGATATCACAAATACGCTCTACATTTTCCGTAGAGACTTCCTCCCAGATTTTCATAATCGCTTCCTGAACCTCCGGTTTCATTTCCCAATCATCCAGGCGTATCCGTCCTTCTTCGTCCACGGGAACCTCGTCGCTAACCAGCTTTTCGTCAAAAAGCCTTACCATCTGTTCGATACAGCCCTCATGCAGCCCCTGTTCCTTCATGACACGGTACATTGCGGACAGATAGAGCGGTACTGCGGGAATCGCCGAGCTTGACTGGGTTACTACCGCCTTATTGACCGAAACGTACGCCTTTATATCGGCATACTTTTCATTGATCTTATTTGCCGTATCCAGCACATGTTTTTTTGCCTGACCGATCGTACCGCTGTAATAAATGGGATAAGTCAGCTTCGGTCCGATATAAGAATATGCCACCGTCAGCGCGCCCTGCTCCAACACGTCCGCTTCCTTTAATGCGTCAATCCACAGCTCCCAATCTTCTCCGCCCATAACCTTTATGGTCCCGGCAATTTCTTCCTCCGTCGCCGGTTCCAGGGTAGCGGTCACAATCTCATTGTTATTCAGATTCAGGGACTTGGTTGTAAACGGTTCCCCTACGGTTTTCAAAGCTGAGACATAGGTTATTCCGTCGGGCGCCGTTCTGCGCGGCGAAGCGAGGGAATAAATGACCATATCCACCTTTCCCAAATCCTTTTTGATGATATCGATAACTTTCTGCTTGATCTCGGCACAAAAAGCGTCTCCGTTGACGGATTTTGCATACAATCCGCTTTCCTTTGCCATGCGATCGAATGCAAGCGTATTGTAATATCCTGCCGTCGCCGTTCTCCTGCCTGCTGCCGGACGTTCAAACATAACGCCAATCGTTGCCGCCTTGCAGGTAAACGCCGCCGCAATCCGGCTCGCCAGACCATATCCGGTAGACGCGCCGATGATCAGCACTTTTTTAAACCCTCTGCTGCGGCTGCATTGATAGCTCTCTCCTTTTTCCCGGGCATACCGCACCTGTTCCTCCACATTGCGGTAACATCCTGTGGGATGCGCCGTCGTACAGATAAACCCCTTTGATTTTGGTTCTACTACCATGTCCGTTCCTCCCTGATGCGCCTGACAACCTTTCCGGTATTCAGACGGTCTCAGTCCGGACACGGAAAACAGGCGCAAAACGTATTTTCAGTACATTATAGCACATGGCTCCCGCTTTCGCCAGTAGTTTGAATATCAAATATTTAGATGTTCAATTTTTTTACGCAGCTGCAGCATATTTTTATCCAGCTCCCATATGGTTGCCGCATATGCCTTCAGTTCCTTTCCCACCGAATCCGCGCCGGGAAATTCTTTTTTATAGACAAGCTGATGGTCCAGCACTGACCAGAAATCCATTGCCACGGTGCGAAGCTGCACCTCTACCTTGCGCCAAACGGTTTCTTTATCCGTATCGCTTATGTCACTTTGTGCGATGACCGGCACCTTAATAATCAGATGCAGGCTCATATAACCGTTGCTTTTCGGTTTTCTGATATAGTCTTTCTCTTTCAAAATATGTATATCAGGCTGGTCTTTCAGCCGTTTTGCCACTTCATACACATCATCCACAAACAGGCAGACCATCCGCACGCCCAGCAGATCGTTGCACCTGAATACGCCCGTTTTATCCGTAGGATAGTTTTTCCTTCTGATCTTTTTGTAGATGCTGTCCGCGCTTTTTACCCGACCGGTAATCTGATTGATTACCTTACGGTCTTTCTCTTCCGCAAGCGTCATTCCGATTTCCTTCAGTCTCTCCTGGGTAAAATCGATGGCGCGCGCAGAAATAATCTGATACATATAATCCCCCACAACGGACTCTATGACCGCTTTTAATACCGCCGCCTCTTCTTCCGGCAATTCTTCTTTTTTATCCTTTTTCCCCATGTCTTCAATCCTCAGATAACTTATATCGTTTACTTCATTCATACAGACCATCATACCCCTTGCCTTCCTTTACTTACTATCACGATTATGTAAAACCGCTGTAAAAACGGCTACCTATAATCATATGCAGAGGAAAGCAGGAGTATGACTAAAAAAGAACCGTTGCTGCTTTTGATCTTCGCATACAACGGTTCTTAGTTTAACCCATCTTACAGGTTTTCTTTGATTTTCGCATAGATGCCTTTTGCATCCAGACCGTATTTTTCAACCAGCGCGCCCGCAGAACCGGATTCGCCGAATTTATCATACATACCGATCTTTGTTACCTTTGTAGGCTCTTTCTCGGAGAGCACGTCGCATACTGCGCTTCCCAGACCGCCGATGACGGAATGCTCTTCTACGGTAAAGACTCTTCCTGTTTTCTTTGCGGTTGCAATAACCAGTTGTTCCTCCAACGGCTTGATCGTATGAATATTGATTACCTCCGCATGGATACCGTCCGCCGCAAGCATTTCCGCTGCTCCCAAAGCTCCTTCCACACAAATACCCGTTGCGATAATGGATACGTCGGCGCCTTCTTTTAATACAACGCCCTTTCCGATTTCAAATTTGTAATCGGGGTTGTCGTTGATCACCGGAACCGCTGCGCGTCCAAATCTTAAATAAACCGGTCCTTCCATCTCCAATGCTGCGCGGACCGCGGCTCTTGCTTCCACATCATCGGAAGGAACGATAACCGTCATGCCCGGAATGGTTCTCATCAGCGCAATATCCTCGTTGCACTGGTGGGTCGCGCCGTCCTCTCCTACGGTAATGCCCGCATGGGTCGCGCCGATTTTGACATTCAGATGAGGATAGCCGATGGAATTACGCACCTGCTCAAAGTTTCTTCCCGCCGCAAACATGGCGAAGGATGAGATAAAGGGAATTTTGCCGCAGGTTGCAAGCCCCGCCGCAATGCCCGTCATATTGCATTCCGCAATACCGCAGTCGATGTGGCGGTCGGGATATGCTTTCTTAAAAATACTTGTCTTGGTAGCGCCTGCAAGATCCGCATCCAGAACAACCAGATTAGGGAAGTCTTCTGCACAGTCTACAAGGGCGTTGCCATAGCTTTCTCTTGTTGCAATTTTTTTAACGTCTGCCATTATACTTCACCTGCTTTCTCTAACTGCTCTGCGATTTTATCAAGATCCGCCATTGCCGTAGCATATTCTTCATCATTCGGCGCCTTGCCGTGCCATCCTGCGTTGTTCTCCATAAAGGAAACGTCTTTTCCTTTCACGGTGTGCATAATAATCGCCGTAGGCATGCCTTTTGTTTCTTTCGCCTGATCCAAAGCCGCGCGGATCTCATCAAAATTGTGTCCGTCGATATTGATCGCTTTGAAATTAAACGCCTCGAATTTTTTATCAATAGGATAAACGGAGCAGACATCTTCTACCTTACCATCGATCTGCAGCCCGTTGTTATCAACGATAACTACCAGATTATCCAGCTTTCTCGCACCGGCAAACATGGAAGCTTCCCATACCTGTCCTTCCTGAATCTCGCCGTCTCCAAGCAATGTATATACGCGGTAATCCTTGTTGTCCAGCTTTGCCGCAAGCGCCATTCCCACCGCAGCGGAAATTCCCTGTCCCAAAGATCCCGAGCTCATATCCACGCCGGGCGTTTCCTGCATACAGGGGTGTCCCTGCAGATAAGAACCTAATTTGCGAAGCGTTTTTAAATCCTCTACCGGGAAATACCCTCTGTTTGCAAGGGCGGAATAAAGCCCCGGCGCAGTATGCCCCTTGGAAAGGACAAAACGGTCCCTGTCCTCCCATTTCGGATTCTTGGGATCGATGTTCATTTCTTCAAAATAAAGATACGTAAACATATCTGCCGCAGAAAGTGATCCGCCGGGATGTCCCGCCTTCGCACTGTGCACTGAGGTCACGATACCTTTACGAACTTCATTTGCACGTTTCTGAAGTTCTAAGTTTGTCATGTTTTCTGCCTCCGTATAATTGGTTGGTTTTCACTGTTCCATCATATTACACCACAAAGATGATTTCAACCGATTATTGAGTCAAAATCATCTTTGGGTAAATAGTTATTGAAAATTGTTAAAATCTTTTTTTCTTTGCCGAATCCTGTCTGACATACGGATTAAGCAAAGGGATTTTCCGTGGGGTATCTTACTCCCGCGGGCTGGTTGTAGCCGATTTCATCCACGTCTACGCCCAGATATTTGAATACTTCATAAATTGCTTTTCCAAAGTGACCGAAAGCAACCGCTCCATGATGAGGGAAGTTTTTCTCAATCAGTACATGACGGTAAAATCTGCCCATTTCAGGAATTGCGAATACGCCGATTGCACCGAAGGATTTGGTTGCAACAGGAAGTACTTCGCCGTGCGCGATATAAGCGCGAAGTTTTGCGTCCGCCGTAGACTGCAGTCTGAAGAATGTGATATCTCCGGGAACAATGTCGCCCTCCAGCGTACCCTGGGTTACTTCTTCGGGAAGGCTTCTCGCCATGATCATCTGATACTGCATACCGCAGAAGGACAGCTTCTTGGAAGAAGTATTGCCGCAATGGAAGCCCATGAACGTATCCTTATGGGTGTAAGGGAATTTGCCCTCGATGGACTCTTTGTACATATCCGCAGGTACGGAGTTGTTGATATCCAGCAATGTAACGATATCTTCAGATACGCAGTAGCCGATAAACTCGCTTAACGCGCCATAGATATCAACCTCGCAGGATACGGGAATGCCCATTCCTGTCAGACGGCTGTTCACATAGCAGGGAACAAAGCCAAACTGTGTCTGGAACGCAGGCCAGCATTTTCCGGCAATCGCTACATATTTACGGTATCCCTTATGCTCCTCTACCCAGTCAAGCAGGGTCAATTCGTACTGAGCCAGCTTAGGCAGAATCTCGGGTTTGTTGTTACCTGTGCCTAATTCCTCTTCCATTTCCTTTACCTTTGCAGGAATACGGGAATCTCCTTCATGTTTCTTAAATGCCTCAAATAAATCCAATTCGGAATTTTCTTCGATTTCTACACCCAAATTGTACAACTGTTTAATCGGCGCGTTGCACGCTAAGAAGTTTAACGGTCTCGGTCCGAAGCTGATGATCTTCAACTGGGAAAGCGCTGATAAGGTACGTGCTATGGGCACAAATTCCTTGATCATATCCGCACATTCCTCCGCCGTTCCTACGGGATATTCGGGTATGTATGCTTTTACATTACGCAGCTTTAAGTTATAGCTTGCGTTTAACATACCGCAGTATGCGTCTCCGCGTCCGCCCTTCAAATCATTCTGAGTCTCCTCTGCAGCCGCGCAGAACATAACCGGTCCGTCAAAATGTTTTGCAAGCAATGTCTCGGCGATTTCGGGACCGAAGTTTCCAAGATATACGCAAAGAGCGTTACATCCTGCCTTCTTAATGTCTTCCAGAGCCTGAACCATATGGATCTCGCTCTCTACGATACAGATCGGGCATTCATAGATCTCTGCTGCGTCATATTTTGCAGCATATGCTTCTACCAACGCCTTTCTTCTGTTTACGGAAAGAGATTCCGGGAAACAGTCGCGGCTTACGGCAACAATGCCAATTTTTACTTCAGGTGCGTTATTCATGATTTCTTTTCCTCCTTATAACCGTCTTTTCTACGGCTTTATTATTCATTTATATTTAAATTTTTGCCAACCAGTCCGATATGGCAGCCTTCGTCCAGACCGCCTTCTGCATGACCGATCAGCCATTTGTTTTTCGCTGTAATCAGCTTATCCTCTCCATCGGCATGAGAAATTTCCAGGGGATAATTGGTGCCTGCCGGTAAGACTACGGCAACCTTAAATCCCTCTCCCTTTACGCCGCAGGGTGCGTAGTGAAGTGTCGTTGCATATACTTCAACAGCAGTTCCCCTGGGAACTAAGAACGCTTCCATCAGGGAAGTGTCATAGGTGAAATCATCCGTAATATCCTGCTGGCATCCGAGAATTAAGATGGCGTCGGTAGCCGCCACATTGATTTCAGAGCTTCTATGATATTCAACCGCATTTAACAACTCGTTGTGTCCGTTACAGTATCCGATCTGGATTGCCAGCTCACCGTATGTCTTATCCTTTAATTCCTGAAAAACGGGAAGTGCTTCTAACTCTTTTACGCTGGGTTCATATACGACACCTTCGGGTAATGGAGTCTTCTGGTCTAACGCCTCTACCAATCCGGAAAAATCAATGCCCTTAACGATCCTTCCGTATTTTCTGAACTTCTCATCCGTTACGTCATAAATAGTCATTTCATAACCCCTTTCTGTTATATTCTCTCTCATTTTGTTGACGCGCTCTATTTTTTGCCCGCTGCGCTTCCGCAGACTTTATTGAATTTTACGGAACAGCTCTTTGCAGGCAGGATAAATCTCTTTAAACTGCTGGTATCTCGCCTCGTATTTTTCTACCAGCTCCGGCTCCGGCTCTACGGTATCGACGCTCTTCACAATCTTTTCCGCCGCTTCTTCCACGCTTGCAAATTCACCGCATGCAACCGCCGCTAACATTGCGCCGCCCATTGCCGGTCCTTCCTCGCTCTCGATCACATCCACCTTCACATTTAAAATATTGGCGATCATCTTTTTCCAAAGAGGGCTCTTCGCGCCGCCGCCGCAGATCTTGGTTCTCTCAATATGAATGCCCAGCGCCTTCGCTACCTCGAAGGAATCTCTCAAGGCAAATGCAACGCCTTCCAAAACAGCCTGCGTCATATCCGCTCTTGTGGAGTCCATCGTCAGCCCGATAAAGGTTCCTCTTGCTAACGGATCGTTGATCGGAGAGCGTTCGCCCATCAAATAGGGCAGGAAATATACATGGTTCTCGCCCAGCTTCGTAATGTTCTTCTGCTCCGTCGTATAATCCTTTGTACCGATGATCTCATCCATCCACCACTTGTTGCAGCTTGCCGCGCTCAGCATACATCCCATCAGATGGTAATGACCGTCCGCATGGGCAAAAGCGTGCAGCGCATTATATTTATCAACTCCGAATTTTTCGGAAGAAATAAAGATCGTTCCGCTCGTACCAAGGGAAATGTTGCAATTGCCGTTTCCCACGGTGCCGGTTCCTACTGCCGCCGCCGCATTGTCCCCGGCGCCTGCAACGACTTTACAGCTTTCGGGAATACCAAGCTCGGAAGCGACTGCAGGGAGGAGGGTTCCTACAGCCTCGTAGCTTTCGTATACCTTTGCCAGCTGATCCTCTGTAATGCCGCAGATTTCACACATTTCTTTGGACCAGCATCTGTTCTTCACATCAAAAATCAGCATTCCCGATGCGTCGGATACGTCGGTGCAGTGCACGCCGGACAATTTATATACAATATAATCTTTTGGTAACATAATCTTTTTAATTCGGGCAAAATTCTCCGGCTCTTTATTTTTTACCCAGAGAATTTTCGGCGCCGTAAATCCCGTAAAGGAAATATTTGCCGTATATTCGGAAAGCTTTTCCTTTCCGATCACATTGTTTAAATAATCGCACTCTTCCGTGGTACGTCCGTCGTTCCACAGGATCGCGGGGCGGATTACTTCATCGTTTTCATCCAGAATAACCAGTCCGTGCATCTGTCCGCCGAAGCTGATGCCCGCCACCTGGCTCTTGTCAACATCCTTAATCAATTCTTTAATCCCAGCCATTACCTGAGTATACCAATCCTCCGGTTTCTGCTCGGACCAGCCGGGATTCGGGAAATACAAGGGATATTCCTTTGATACAATATTTAAAATTTTTCCTTCGCCGTCCATTAACAGCAATTTTACCGCGGATGTTCCCAAATCAACGCCTATGTATAACATTTTTGCTCCTCCTTAAAAAGAAATACTCTCTCTCCTTCTGATTCGCCCGGGCTCTTGTGCCCGTGCACATTTTTATCATATATTTTTTCTCATTAAAAATCAACACTTATTTTAAAAAACTTTACCAAATACTTAATTTCATCACTTTTCATAAAACTTAATTTGATTATTGTGCATTTTCACGATATCCGTGCACGTTGCACATTTTCTATTGTATTTTAAAGGAAACAGGCATAAAATAGCTTTAGAATATTTTAAAATTATATTTGTGATAAAATGTTTTGAACAGTTGTACAAAATGATACAAAGGAGCTTTACTTATGGCTACCATCAAAGAAATTGCAGAACTTGCCGGCGTATCAAGAGGCACCGTAGACCGCGTTTTAAATAAGCGGGGCGCCGTCAATCCCAAAACCGAGGCAAAAATATTGGAAATCGCCCGTGCCCTTGATTACAAACCGAACCGTGCCGGTATCGTGCTTGCCGCTCAAAAGAAAAAATTCAAATTCGGAATTGTTATGTTTGGTATCGGCAATCCGTTTTTCGAAGACGTTATCGCAGGCTTCAAGGAAAAAGAAGAAGAGTTATTCGGTTATAATTGTACCATTCTGTTTCGCAGGATTTCCGCCTTTGGCGTGGAAGACCAGCTGGAAGCCATTGATTCACTGCTTGCAGAAGAGATCAGCGGTCTGGCGATCTCCCCGCAAAACGATCCTTCCATCGCCGCAAAGATCAATGAATTGTACGATATGGGAATCCCTACCGTTACCTTCAATACGGATATTGCCGGTTCCAAAAGAATCGCTTATGTGGGCAGTAATTACTATCAGTGCGGGCAGACCGCAGCGGGGCTTATTCGCCTGATGGCAGGCGGAACGGTCAATATCGGCGTGATCAGCGGCTATTCCCAGCTTCTATGTCATACAGAAAGAATTGCAGGTTTTAAATCCTGCATTGCCCAATCTCCCAATATGAAAATTGTGGATTTTTTTGAAAACAGCGACGACGACTTTATCAGTTATGAAAAGACAACGAAAATGCTGCAGGAGCATCCCGAGATCAACGCCCTGTTCTTTGCCGCAGGTGGTACTTACGGAGGCTGCAAGGCGGTTATCGCCTGCAACCGTCAGAACGATCTGAAAATCGTCACCTTTGACAAAATCGAAACAACCGTCCAGATGATGAAAAAAGACGTGATTTCCGCCACCATCTGTCAACAGCCGCGTATCCAGGGACTGATGCCTTTGGAAATCCTGTTTGACTATCTGACCACCGGAGAGCCGCCGAAAAAAGAATACAACTATACGACCGCTGAAATCCGGATTAAAGAAAATATTTAAGCAATACAAGAACAGACTGCCGCATGGATTAAATTTATATCTGTCACGGAAACACGCTTTCGCTCTATAAAAACGCAACGGTACCTAAATCCGCAAAATACGCGGATTAAGTACCGGCGTTTTTATAAAGGTTTCCTTTGACAGATATAAATTCAATCCATGCGGCAGCCTGGTTGATTGGCTTACACGTTTTGGTTAGCTTATATGTTTTAATTGACTTACATGTTTTAATTGGCTTATATGTTTTGGTTGGCTTACACGTAAAATACCGTGCGACCGGCTTCGAGCGCAGCCCCTATGCGTTACCTCTACAGTTAGCTCAACCCAGGCACCCTCGCGGCACATGGGAGCTTCCTCTTAGTGCTGCTGTATTCCTACCCTGACACGGTTCGTGGATTCCCATTGCGCGAGACCCAAATATCAACGCCACTTATAGAGGGCAGCCATAAAAGCCAAAACCCTCCGCCGGTCATCACCCCTGCTAAAGCGGATTGCAGGTACAAGGCTCCGCTACTTCCCCGGCTGCACGGCAAGTTTTAGTATACTTGGTTTTATCCGTATTGTCAAATATCAGTTACCTTCCTGCCTATTCTTATCGCTTTTTCTCATCTTTTCAAAGAAATCCGACAAAACTGCGCTGCATTCTTCTTCCAGAACGCCCCTTTTTACCTCTGCCTGATGATTAAATTCTTTCATCTGCAATATATTCAGCACCGAACCGCCGCAGCCTGCTTTGGGATTCATGCACCCCATAACCACCCGCGGAATCCTTGCCTGAACAATGGCTCCGGCGCACATCTGGCACGGTTCCAACGTCACATAGAGCGTGCATCCCTCAAGCCGCCAGTCCTGCAACTTCCTGCTCGCTTTGCGAATTACCGTTATCTCGGCATGAGAAAGCGTACTGTGATCGGTGTTCCTGCGGTTATAGCCCCTTGCAATTATTTTTCCATCCTTTACCATTACACAGCCGATAGGCACTTCGCCAAGCCCCGCCGCTTTTCTCGCCTGCTTTACAGCCTCCGCCATATAGCGGGCGTCCGTCCTATCCTGCTCCCGCTGCCGTCTTGCCTCCTCCTCATACTGTTCCCTTTTACGGCGCAATCTGTTCAACCGCCTGCGTTGGGATTTACTCAATTCCTCAAAACAGGCTTCCAGCTCCAATATCGCTTGCTCTAACTTTTCCGGAGACGGGTTTGATCCCTGTATTTCCTTTTCCTTATCTGCTTCAGCCGTTGGTCTCTTATTCTCCATACTCTCCGCCTTCATATAATAAATTGATCCGATTTGTATATTTTTACCTCTTTATTGTCTACGAAACTGGGGGAAAAATCAACGGTTTTCTTATTGCGTCTCCATTTCTATGCTTCCTTTATAGTAATATTTCACAAAATTTTATTTTTTATGTTTTATCGCTTTTAAATATTTATTTTTATGTTACTATCAAATAGAAAGGCGCTTCCCTAAACGGTAAGCGGTTCGCCTTCGCCAAATGACTATATTATTTGAGAGCTTCCATTATCAAGGAGGAATGCTTATGAGTATGGAAAATTTTGAGGGAAGGATTTGGTGTAAATATGATTTCAGATATAGTTGGCATCATAGGTATCGTAGTTACCATGATCAGTATTATAGTGACCATTATCGATATCTTTCGCTATTCAAAATAATGATACATAAACGCCAAAAAGCAACCGCTATGACTTTTGCCCAAGTTACCGGTTGCTTTTTGATGTGACCTATTAACGGGCGAACCGTTTACTACGGAAACGCCTTTCTTTATTTAGAATAACCCACCTTTTAAATTCTGTCAATATTGCACTTTCTTTTATTCATTTTTTCCTACCCCACCCCTAGCGGTTCTCAGGCGTAAAATAATAGCCAAAGGTTCCATTGACTATCCGCTCATTTTCCCTTGCCGGAACAAAATCCGGAAAGCCAAACATTTCCGCCACCATCTGCTCCCGCTTATAATAATTGCCCGGCACGCCCAGCCTTGCCCCTTCCCCGCTTTCGTCAATCACGACGTGACCGTAATTATAATATCCGTGAAGCAGGAAGCTGTTGTGCACATACCTGCGAAACTCCAGCTCTTCCTCTAATGCCGCAAGCTGCACAAACCTTTTTCCGGCGCTATCCTCCGGCAGAAATTCCTCCGCTTCCAGCTCGGCGTCGTTCTCCGCCGAATCCTCCAACGGCACGGCAGCTTCTTCCTGCCGCCCCTTTCGCGGCTCCTCTTTTAAATCCTTCCGCGGCTCCTCTCGTGGCTCTTCCCGCGACTCTTCCCGCGGCTTTTCCACTTCTTCCCGCATTTCCTGACTCTTTTCGCCTCGATCCGTCTCCTGTCCGATGCTTTCTTCTTGCGCCGGAGGTTCTTTTATCCAGCCCTCGGATACGTATGTTTTCTCTCCGACTGACGCTGACAGTTGTACTTTACCGATTTCCTCCATTAAGGATTTTACCAGATTTTCTCTTAACTGCCCCTTGCCCTGTAAATAGGCTTCCCGCGCCGTCATCTGCTTTGGCAGCTCCACGCTTCCGATTTCTCTGCCGCTATCCCTTTGGAACCGCAAGACTATATCCCGGTTTTCGCTCTCCTCCCGAAAAGCGGATAAGTCCAGCTTCCCCGCAGGAAGTCCGTTTTTTTCATATAAAAATACCTTTACCGCTCTGCTGTTATCGCCCTTTATATCCTTCAAATACCAAATTTTTTTCAAAAAAATCCCACCTCCCTACATCATTATTATGAGGAGGTGGGACAAATTATGTTTTTTAAACCGCATTTGGTTTTTTCAAAATCCCTGTGTCGTTACAAATTCTGCAATTCTTCTAATCTATCTAAATACTCTTGTTCCGTCAAACAATCCACATAATTCGATCCGTCGGAAACAGGCGTATATGTAAGACCATTTCTACAATAAAATTTACCTATAAACCACTTATTATCATATTTAACTGTAGTGATCCCTGTTGCAAAATACTCGTCTCCACTTTTTAATAATACATAATATTCTTCATAATCTTCTATTTTATATAACGAACATATTTCTTCATAATAATTATTCTCTATTTTATCCAAGAAATCCATTCGTACTATCTCAAGATTTCTTAGGACATCAACGTCAAACATACCCATAAAATCATCTATCGAGTTGTCAGAGTCACTTGGAAAATATTCATCCAAATATTCTCTGTCAACCATCAAACCAAGGCAAAAATCACACAAGCTTTTTTGATACGAGGACAAAAACAGTGACTGATTAAAATTTCTTAGC
Organism: uncultured Lachnospiraceae bacterium; assembly: GCA_900542015.1. Taxonomy (GTDB): domain Bacteria; phylum Bacillota; class Clostridia; order Lachnospirales; family Lachnospiraceae; genus UBA2882. The sequence continues at coordinate 56,407 of UQLY01000009.1, forward strand.
TCATCACTATCCTTTGAATACCTTGGATAGTCATTTATACACCAACTTCCACGAAATTCATAATATTCTCTCGGATCAACATTATGTTCTAATTGAACAATTGGAAATACTTTCATCGCTTCCTCATAATTTCCCAGTTGAATTTCACTTACAAAATAACTAATCGCTTCTTCTGAAGAGTCATATCCGTCACTTATAACGATACTATTTTTATCAACTGCTATATTATCTAATTCTAAGTCCTTTCCCTCCTCTATACTATAAATCTGTTCATATGTATATCTTTCCAAGTCGGATAGATATTCGCTTTCTGTACACTTTGTTGCATACCCCGTTGAATAGTAAGGCACTCCAACTATACTATCAACTGCTCCCATTTTATATATAAACCACTTTTCTTCATATTTCAAGAGTTGAAATTGCATGCAATACACATTACTTTCATTTGAAAATAGTACACTACATTCTGAAAAATCATCGGACCCATATATTTCATTTCTATAATCTGTACGACACGGAGTTTCATCTATTCTTATAACTTGTAAACTCTCTAATTCAGATGTATCAAACATTTCCAAATATTCATCTAATGACATTCCCTCTTCAAATGACATTCTTTCACCATTTAAGCCAAATTGATTATTAAAAACATCCATAACAACAAAATTTTTTAATGGTATCACTACATTTTCTATATAAATGGGGTCATCAGCCATTATGCTAAAATAAAAATTGTTAATTTTTTTTAAGCAATCACCGGTAAAAAACATCCTATTCAAATCATAAAAATCTTTTTGATCTTCCAAAAAGGGCGCCTTATACAACTCTTTTGTATCATAGCCCCGATAAAAATTCAGCATCTCCCTCGCATTTACATTTTCCGCAAATTCCCAAGTCGGGAATGCTTCTAATGCCCTATAAATATCCTTATCCTTGATCATCCCCATAAAATATAATATGGCATCCTGCTTTGTGGCAAATCCCCTATTATCAGTCATTAGTAAAGTATCATTTTGTTCTTGCGTATTTTCCTTTTGAATATTATGTTTTCTTAATATAAACCCTCCCAAAACGAATATACACAACAGCAACAAAATAGCACCATATAAAAACGCTTTTGACTTAGCCTTCTTCGATACCGAATCATCTTCTTTCAGCTTCTTCCCACAGATAGGGCAATATGTTGCTTCATCATCTATTTTATTTCCGCAATTATTACAAAATATTTTTTCCTCCAGTTTACTTTCTGCTAACTAAAAAAATTAAACATTATATCTTACTGAAAAATTAGCATCAAAGAAAATATTCATTTACCTCTTACTTATGGCAAATTTATTTCGCAACCGCAAACCCAAACAAAATTTTAAATAGTGCTGATGCCTTTGTTTGATAGATTTCCGCCAGGCTTTCAATACTAATCATTTCTGCTGTTTCATTTCTGAGTAATACTATTATTATGATAAAAAAGCCAACTCCAAGCAGAAATTCCAGAACAGCTTTTTCATGGTAATAATTAAAGGATTGTATTACCGCAATTCCACAAGCTACTAAAACCAGTGTAAAAGTAAAATCAAAAAAGCTTCCCAAGCTCCCATTATTTATCATCACATATGGAACTGCATATATGATTGTCATATAAATAAGCGATAGAAAGCATATATAATTTCCAGCAAATCCAAGTGCTTTTTGAACGCCCTCCCGGTATCTTCTGTTTTTTAATATCATATAACAAAGCAGTATATCTAAAGCTGCATATCCTATAAATATTAAATACATGTGAGCCGCAATCCATTCAACCAAAAGCACCGTCATTCCCCAAAGAAGTGCAACCGGAATAAACAGTACGGTTCCGATTGTAGCAACTACTCCTTCTCCTGTATTCGTTGTTGCTGCATAAATCGCACTACCGGACCTTATATATCCTTTACCGTCATAAAAAGCGTCTCCGGGATTTACCCAATTTCCCTTGGCATCATAAAAGCCATCTCCTGCACTCCTAAAATATCCTTTGGAATCATAAAAGCCATCTCCCGGACTTCTAAAGTATCCCTTTGAATCGTAGAAACCATCACCATCATTTCTCCAATATCCCTTTGAATCATAAAAACCCATAACCTTTTATTTCCTCTTCTTTAACAAAGCCAAAAATCTGCACAAACCTATAATCGCAACAAAAAATCCTCCCAAATAGCCAAGCAATAAAAACAACACCATTATGACTACTCCGACTACCACATTATTTGAAAGCAGCGCGCCCACTGTTGCGTATCCAAAAATTCCTCTCATTATAGTCCATCCAAATATCAGGCACACAACTGCAAGAATTATGGCACCTATTTGGGCAATTTGCTCCCCGAACGATACCCCGACCTGAAACAGCAAAAAGCCTATTAAGGAAAAAGCTATTCCTATTGCAAATGCAATTAACCTGGGCTGCAAATACCTGAATTGTTCTTCTTCCGTTTCTCCAAATAATTTTGTTATCATTTTGTGTCCTCCTATAATACTTCTTTTTCTGATATTTCACTCTTTTACATGAAATATTGCTTTGAGTATGATTATACATAATAATATAGCAATTCGCAATAGTATATATAGCATATCAAATCATTTATACGGTCAATTTATATATTAAAATATATTAAGAGGATTATTCATGGAAAAAAATACGAAGGCTTCTATTGCACAGAATATTAAAAAGTATCGCTTATTAAATAACATGACTCAAAAAGAGCTGGCAGAAAAATTATTTTTAGACACTCAATATTATGCTCAATTAGAACGTGGCGAACGTAACTTTTCTATCGAAAAAATCGCCATGATATGTTCCCTGTTCCATATCGGAATAGAGGATATCATTGAGTTACGTGAAGATACTTTGTCTGAAGCAGACTCTAAATTGCTAATCCAAGAGATAGATTCTTCATTAAAAACACTCAGCTATTCTCAATTACAAATTATAAAAAGATTCATACAAGAAATTATTCCATACATTTCATAAATCATGTTGAAACATAAAAAGGGCTGTTGCACTTACAAATTTTTGTATCGATCTAAGGAAACCTTTATAAAAACGCCGGTACTTAATCCGCGTTTTTTGCGGATTTATGTACCGTTGCGTTTTTATAGAGCGCAAGCGTGTTTCCGTGATCGATATAAAAATTTGTAAGTGCAACAGCCCTTTTTATGTTTTTTAATACTCCAAAGACTCCAGATACTTCATATAATTGACTACCATCAGCGCAATTTTCAAAGTCAGCGCGTCGTCAAAGTTCCGAATATCCAGATTGGTTGCTTTCTGCAGTTTTTCCAAACGATAAAGCAAGGTGTTCCTGTGCACGTAAAGCTGTCTTGCCGTTTCGGACACATTCAGACTGTTTGCCAAAAACATGTCAATGGTATTTAACGTCTCTTCGTCCAGCTCCTCCGGAATGGATTCGCCGAAAATTTCCTCAATAAACATCTGGCACAGATTGATCGGCAGTTGATAAATCAGCCGCCCGATGCCCAGTGTATTGTAAGCGACCACATTTCTATCCGCATAGAAAATTTTTCCTACGTCCAACGCCATCTTTGCTTCCTTATAGCTCTTGGAAACATCTTTCAGCTCATTTACAATCGTGCCGTATGCGATCCTTCCGTTGACCATAATCTCGGTATTCATCATGCCCAGAATGGTATCGGACACCTCCCCAAGCTCCTCGTAGCCCTGCTTTTCCTCCAACTGCTTAATGACGATCAGGTTCTGCTCATCTACGGCGGTTACAAAATCGCCGGATTGGGGAGAAAAGAGATTTTTGAGCATTTCCATCGTACCGTTGTCCCGTTCCTTCTGCGTTTCAATCAGGATCACGGCTCTGCGGCAGGTAATTTTTAAATGCAGCTTTTTCGCCCGGTTATAAATATCCACAAGCAGAAGATTGTCCAACAGCAGATTTTGGAAAAAATTATTCTTATCTATCCGCTCACGATATGCAGTCAGAAGACTTCCTAACTGGCTGACCGCAATTTTGGCAATCATCAGATCTTCACTGGTGTCTTTGCACACGACGATATAAGCGACCTCTTCTTCGTGAATCACCTTCAGATAGTGGTGCGCGTCGATCGTCTGGGATTCCGCCTCCGATTCTGCAAAATGTGCAATGGCGTCCATGGGAAATTCCTTTTTTATCCCTGTAGATGCTACCAATACCCCTTCTCCGTCTATGACCGCCAGCTCTACCTTTGTAATATTTTTCAAATCATCAATACAAGTTTGTATGACTTGTGTCGTCAGCAAACAAACACTTCCTTTCATTTTTTCTCCCCGCTCCAAGCCGGAAGAAAAAAGGGAGATACATAAGTATCTCCCTTGTATAAGTCTGAGAACTAGTTTGTAATAACCATTTCTGTTTCTTTATCAAAGATGTGGATCTTCTCAACATCAATTGCGAATTTAACTACATCGCCGGGTCTTGCTGTTGTACGTGCATCTACTCTTGCTGTCATAGGGAACTCTTCCAGATCGAAGTATAAGTAAACTTCTGCACCAAGCAACTCGTATACTTTTACGGTAGCTTCAAAAGTGCTCTGAGGAGAAGCCTCTACCATCATTTCAGAGTCATATACATCTTCAGGACGGATACCGAATGTAACTGTTCTTCCGTTGTAACCACCCTCGATCAGCTTTTTGGATTTAGCCGGAGGAAGCGGAATGAAATGACCTGCAACCTTTAATACCGCCGTGTCATCAACAACTTCTACTACCGCGTCTAAGAAGTTCATCTGAGGAGATCCCATAAATCCTGCAACGAACAAGTTTGCGGGTTTCTCATATAAGTTCTGAGGCGTATCTACCTGCTGGATGATACCGTCTTTCATAACGACGATTCTGGTACCCAGCGTCATAGCCTCTGTCTGGTCATGTGTTACGTAGATAATGGTTGTGCCTAATCTCTGGTGTAATTTAGCGATCTCGATACGCATCTGTACACGAAGCTTTGCATCCAGGTTGGATAACGGCTCATCCATCAGGAATACTTTAGGGTTACGAACGATTGCACGACCCATAGCAACACGCTGTCTCTGACCACCGGACAAAGCCTTCGGTTTACGATCAAGAAGAGGCGTTAAATCAAGGATCTTAGCTGCCTCGTTTACCATTTTATCGATTTCTTCTTTCGGAACCTTTCTCAGTTTCAGACCGAATGCCATGTTGTCACGAACGGTCATATGAGGATACAGAGCGTAGCTCTGGAATACCATCGCGATATCTCTGTCTTTCGGTTCTACATCGTTTACCATTTTGTCCCCGATCCACAATTCACCGGAAGAAATGTCTTCCAGACCTGCGATCATACGAAGTGTGGTAGATTTACCGCATCCGGAAGGTCCTACGAAAATAATAAATTCCTGATCATTGATTTCAAGATTGAAATCTTTAACTGCTTCAAATCCGTTAGGATATACTTTGCAGACATTTTTTAATGATAAGTTTGCCATTACTAATTCCTCCTAATTTAATGTCATCACGTGGCAAGTTTCGCCCATATGAATAGTATATATGATGGGGGTTTTTTTGCCTATGCCACTATTACACAAAGATTTTTTTTTAATTTATACACTTTGCCCAAACCCCTCAGGCTCCTTGTAAAAGGCGAGCTGGTTCTTGCCTCTTTTCTTGGCAAGGTAAAGCGCCTGGTCCGCGGCTTTGTAGAGGCTGTCGAAATCAGCGGCATCCCGCGGAAATACGGCGCATCCTATACTTGCGGTCGCCGCGTATTTCACATAAGTCCCCGCTTCAAAGCCCTTAAAAAACTCCTCTACTTTTTTCGCTTCCTGCACGATAATTTCATCGCTTTTCAGCCCTTTCAGCAAAATGATAAACTCGTCTCCGCCGGCGCGCCCGATAATGTCGGAAGCGCGAAATTCCATCCGAATCCGCTGTCCGATTGTACGCAGCACTTCGTCTCCGAAGGCATGACCCAGCGTGTCGTTGATCTTTTTGAAATTATCGATATCCAGAACAAAGAAAAGGCTCTGGGTATCGGGATTTTCTTCGATAAATTCCTTGATTTTTTTCTCCGTCGTTACCTTATTGTATAATCCCGTCAACTGATCGGTTTCCGCCAACTGCACCAGACCCTCGTTTTTAACTTTCCCGCGTCTCTTATCGCGGATATTTCCTATCACAAGCACAGCCACAAACAAAACAATACCCACCATAATGCAAATCAGCATTTCCCGCACCACGGCGCGTTTCTGATTCAGGGAAGTATTGATGTAGGACTCCGGAATGCCCACAAAGACATACCAGTCGTCGATTCCCACAGACTTATAAAAGACCTGTCTGGTATCCTCACCGAAAACGATTTCCTTATTGCCCGCCTGCTTTCTGGAAACTTCGTCCATCATGGTTATGATACGTCCTTCCGACTCTGAAAGGATGTCAAAAAAGTTATCTCCCTGGGAAAGATAAGACGAAGGCTTTTTGCTGAAGCAATAAGCGATTTCTCCGTTCTTATCCACCAAAAGCAGCCATGCCTCGCTGCCGAAATTAAAGTTGGAAAACAACCCGTTAAAGCCGGAAACCTCATATCTCATCATAATGATTTTAACGATCCCGCTTTCCGTTACCACCGGCGTCAGCGCCAGAATGCCGTCTGCATCATCGTAATAATAGGTGCAGATGCCCCGTTTCAGCGTTCCCACAAAAGTCCCGGCATCTATGGAAACACGGTTACCTTCCGCATCAATACCGTTACCCTCCGCATCCAAAACTGCAGTCTGACATGCCTTCGTATTGTCCAGAAGGATTTGTACCGCCTCTTCCTCGGAAATTTCGCCGGTTTCCAATACATCAACAACCGGTTTCAGGGTTTTATCCAGATAGACCAGTTCCTGCTGCAGCTGCATACTATATTGTGCCGTATCCACGGTAACCTGTTCATACAACGTGCTTTTATTTAAATTATCCATCTTAAAGGAGTAAATCCCAAGCACCGCTATTGCAAAAACTGCAAACCCAAGAATCGAAATAAGCATCCGTATGTACAGATTATTGTTTTTCTTTCCCTTCGTCTCCATACCCTCTCATACCTCTTATTTTATCAATTAACCCTCTTTCGACGTTTCCTGCTGTTTTTGTATTTTATCAAAAATCCTGTTCATAAAACTGCCGTTTACATAGGCGACAATGGCAAATCCTCCCAATACCAGAAGCGGGAACCACTTCCAACTGCTCAGCACAAGCAGGATCGGTATTGCAGAAAACACAAGCATCAAAACTGTTTTCGGCAATTGCGCCAGCGAAATCAACAGCGCGTTGATCGCCGTGTTAAGCGTTGTATTTTCAAACTTGGCAAGAAGCGGAAACGCATATAAAAGCATACACACCAGCAAAACGATGGGAATGCCGAATATTCCCATAATAATATGCGCGTTTTCCATCTGGGATTTTCCGGTCACGTAAAAGGTATACCCAAACAGGCACAACAGCAGAGCGGAAATCAGCCAGATGATCGTTGCCTTCTTAAAATTTTCCTTAAACGCCCTGAAATAATCCTTTGTGATATAGGACTCTTCTCCCGCCACGATCCTCATCGTCTCATAATACAGCGCCGCGGTAGATGCGCCTATGGTTATGATCGGCAGAGACGTAACGATAAACAAGGCGTTGAGCCACATCAAATCCGCCAACTTTGTCAGCCCTCTGATAAGGGGGTTGCTGTCGCTAAAAAATTTCTTCATCTTTTCTCACCTGTCTGTTTTTTATATTTTTCGGAAACCAGTTCATACTGACGTTCCAGTTTTTTGTGAAGGAGCAGGATCTGCCCCGACTCAATCTGTACCTTTTCCATGATATCGTCATAAAATAATATCATGGTGTCCACAACCTGTCTCGAAAAACGTTTGCTGTCCGCCTCCTCTTTTAACAGCATTATCACATCTTCTCTTCCCGAAACCTGCTTATAAACCCTCTCATTTACAAGCCCCGTTACCGTATCCGCCACCTGCAAAATCTTCTGGGATAAATTCAAGGACGCTTCCCGAAGTCCCCTCGGATAGCCGCTTCCGTCCAGTCTTTCGTGATGCGCTACAGCGATATTCAGCACTTCCTGGTCCAGGCGGTTTTTTAAAATATGCTCCGAGATTTCCACATGGGTCCTCATAACCTTTGTCTCTTCGGGCGTCAGGTTCCGCTTCACGTCAATTATATCCGACGGTATGGCAAGCATCCCGATATCATGCAGCAGGGCGCCATAATACAGCTTCTCGGTTTCCTTTTCATCTAAGTATAGCCTAAGCGCCAGCTCTTCGCAAATACAAATGCTCGTCACGCTGTCCACAACCTTATCGGGGGAGCAAAGCCCCAGGCAGTACATGAGCATTTCCATATAGCGCTTTTTCTCTTCGTTGGTAAACATGATATAGTCCATCAGTTCATCCAGCTCTTTTTCATAGCGCTCCGTCCTGATCTGATCGAAAATATCGCATTCCCGCTCGGCGCTTTTAAACAGCGCCAAAGCCTCCCCGGAAAATTTCGTCCCGCTGTATTTTTCCAAAACGGAAAAATCAAACCGTTCTCCCAGGGCGTCGTTATAAAGATCTATTTTTTCCGCCAGGGCAAGAAACGCCGCCTCATCCTTATAAGTATATACGATATCCTGCATATTTGCATAGTCAATATGATGATACAACAAAATTTTGGATTTTTCATCCATCGGTGATAAATATTTTAAAAACAGATAGCCGTAAATGGAGTGAGGCATATAATTCTTTGTCTCAAAACGCAGCATACGGCTCACATCGTCGGTTTTGTACGCGCCGATGTCGTGCAGCGTGGCAAGCATGACCAGTTCCGCCATTTCAAACTTTTCGTATCCTCCCCGCTGCTGCAGCATCTTATAAAAGATATACCCGGTTCTGGAACCATGCTTCATAATCCGCTTATCAATCAGTTTTAATGTATCCCTCGTCAGGAGGAATATATTTTTGCTACTGATAAAATCCATAGACACTCCCCTTAAAAAATCCAAGACATCGGTGTATATCGGATTCCATCCTTCTTCTGCTCAATGTCTGTGTCTACAAATCCGATTTTGTGATAAAAGCCCACTGCATAAGGGGACGCGTTGACCGTCAGACCGTATCCCCCCATCCCCGCTACCAGGTCCCTCAATTCATAAATCAATCTTCTTCCAATCCCCGTCCGGTGAAATTCCTCATCCACAAACAATAACGAGATATGGGTTTTGTTACGAAGAGAGATTACTCCTACGATCTGTCCTCGGAAAAATGCTCCGTACAATATGTATTCCCCCAGCAAAAACATTCTACGCAGGGTCTGATCCGTGATAAAATCCCGAAAGTTGTCAATGCCCTCCTGGTCATAGTCGTCCCCTTCAAACTTTAAGAAAGTCTTCCAGGCAAGTCCCATGGCATTTTCCCATTCTTCCATTTTAATCGGGCGAATCATAATGCTTTCCATGCCGATATCCATAAGTACTCCTGTTTCTTTATGTAATATGACTACGGGCAGAGCCAGCCCGGCTACGAGCGGAGCTGCGCCTCCGGTCAAGGCAGAGCCGGTTCCGTCTCCGGCTACGGCAGAGCCGGTTCCGCCTCAAGCCAAGACAGAGCCGATTCCGTCTCCGGCTACGGCAGAGCCGCGTAAAAGCGGGGCTTTTACGCGGTCGCTTCGCTCGTCAAGCAACCAGGGGCAGTTTCGCTCAAGCAAGCTTGGACGAAACTGTCCCTGGTTGTTTGACTCTGCCTTTACGGACATTATACCACTTTATTTAAAAGGGGCAAACCATTTTCTAGGGCGTAGGCGTTTTCCAGGGTTTCGACGGCGATTGCTTCCATGGCTTCGCGGGTAAAAAAGCCCATGTGGGATGTGATTAACACGTTGGGAAAGGTCATCAGTCTTGCAAGGACGTCGTCTTCTACGATTTCGGTAGAGCGGTCCTCATAAAAGATTCCCTCTTCTTCCTCGTATACGTCCAGTCCGACGCCGCCGAATTTGCCTGCGACCAGTCCGTCTATGAGATCCTCGGAATTGATCAGGGAACCTCTGGAGGTATTTACCAGATATACGCCGTCTTTCATCCATTTGATACTCTTTTTATTGATCATATGCCTGGTTTCCTTGGTCAGGGGACAATGCAGGGTTATGACGTCCGAACGTTTAAACAATTCTTCCACGGAGACATACTCCACGCCGAGATTCTCCACCGGGTAAGGGTCGTAGGCAAGGATATTCATCCCAAAGCCCTCCAGAATACGGATCATAGCCTGTCCGATCTTACCGGTTCCCACCACGCCGGCGGTTTTGTTGTTCAGGTCCGTTCCCATAAAACCGTTGATGCTCATATTAAAATCCCTCGTCCGGTAATATGCCTTATGGATGCAGCGGTTGACGGACAAAAGAAGTCCCGCCGCGTATTCGGCAACCGCCTCGGGCGAATAGCTGGGCACTCGAAGCACCGCGATTTTATCTTCCGCCGCCTTGATATCCACATGGTTAAAGCCCGCGCTTCGCAGCAGGATCGCCTTGACTTTCATATCGTACAGCTCGTCGATCATTCTGGCATTTACCCTGTCGTTGACAAAAATGCAGATGGCGTCATAGCCCTTTGCAAGAAATACGGTGTCCTCATTACATGGCAGCTCAATAAAATGAATGGAAAAGCCATACTCCCGCGCTAATGGTTCAAACCAGATACGGTCGTATGGCTTTGTAGCATAAAATGCGATTTTCATAGTGATGTTCCTTTCCATTGTCTTTTCGGATTTTCACTATCATCTTTCGCAATTATTGTTTTTTTATTCCTAACTGAATAAATTTTTAAAGAAATCCGCGATCGCCTTTCCGAAATTGGAGAAAAACTCTCCGACGCTGTTCCAAAAGCCTTCGTCGGTCGCCTTGTTCAACAGCTCGTCGCCAAACTGATCATACAGATCGGCAGCCTGATCCAACAGCACATTGGGGTCCAGCCCCAGCTCCTTGATCTTCATCATAAAATCAACGATCTGCTGCACTTCGCTGTCGTTTAAGGTAACGCCGAACCGCTCTTCACCTTCGGTAATCGCCTGACGGATATCGTCTTCGGTTTCCAGCTCTCCCGCGGCAAGCTTCGCTTTGATATAAGCGATCAGCTCTTCCACTTCTTCGCTGTTTGCGCTCTTGGTAACAATTTCTCCGGTGGATACCAGCTCGTTTAACGCGGTATCGAGGGTCGTATCGGAAATTTCCTTGCCGGATATGGACTCATACGCTTTAATCGCGCCGATCAGCGCGGCGGTCCCTGAAAGCTCCGTAGGTCCCACAACCAATACGTCCGCATCCTCCACGCCTGCCGTCAACAGCGCGTTGCGGTACATTCCCGTCGTACAGTAATTGATATTCTGCGTGGACACCATAACCCCGTGACCGCTTTCCGCAGGCGTTACCATAACGCTTGAAAGCGCCTTTGTCCCAATCACGGAAGGGTCCACATAAGCATCCAGATATTGGTGCTCCTCCGCATTCGTAATCGTAAGCACGGTATAGGAAGGCAATTCCTCTTCGCTTACACCCATCAAATTCAAAACCGTCGTTCTCTGTTCCGCCGTCAGATCCGCTCCCAGCACGATAACCGTGCCTTCCTTCGGAGCCGCAGACACCGTCATTCCCCAAATAAGAGTTAATAAAAGCGTTCCTAAAATTACCCGAAACATTTTCTTCATTTCTTCTTCCTCCTATTTCTCTTTACAGACCGCAGATCCCGCGCTCTTTCCTATTTATTTTCATAAATTACATTGGAAAGCCAGTTGAATACGTCTTCATAGACCTGCTTTTTCTGCTTTTCGTTTAACAATTCGTGACGCGCGTCATTATATAACTTTAACTGCACTTTTGTCAAATTCAAATTCAGGAAAGTATCATAAACCTCCTGTACCGCCTTGCCGTAATTCCCTACCGGGTCCTCGGTTCCCGCTATAAACAGGACAGGCAGGTCCTTGGGCATTTTTACCAGATTGGAATGCTTGTTCAGTTCCTTCGCAAGGCTTATCAGCGTATCATAACCGTTTACCGTAAACAGGAAACCGCAGCCCGGATCGTTCATATAGGAATCCACAACGCTTTCATCCGAACAGATCCAATCGAAGGAAGTCCTTTTATCGGTCCTTTTGTTGTGCTGCCCAAACATCAGATCATCTAACAGAGCGCTCTTATTTCTGCTCATTCCGGCAAGCTTCATAACGCCTGTCAGCAATTTGCCCGCAAATATAACGGGTCTGCCGTAATGTGCCGTTCCGCAGATCACGGCGCCGTCTATCCCGCTGCCGTAGCGGCAGAGGTAATTTCGCAAAATCAGAGATCCCATGCTGTGCCCTAAGATAAAATAGGGAAGTCCTTCGTATTCCTTTTGGATGATCTTTTTCAGGCGGTGTTCGTCCCTGACCAGAACCGTTACCGGGTCTTTTCTACAAAAATACCCGTAATCTCCATATTCTTTTGCAGTGTCTCCGTGTCCTAAATGGTCGTCTCCGACAACGACAAACCCTTTCTCAGCAAAATAAACGGCAACTTCCTCATAGCGGGCGATATACTCCGCCATTCCATGGACGATTTGCAATACTCCGACGGGTTCTGCTTCATCGGACTGCCATTTCATTGCATGAATGTTATGAAACCCATCTCTGGATGGAAAAGTAAAATACGTTTTATTTACCATAACTCTCCCTACATTTTTTAACCCTTAATCTGACATTATTAACCGTTATCCAAAATAGTCAAACACCATTCTCTCCCAAAATATATGCCTCACAACGCTTTTAGCAGATTTCCGCCCCCGCAGGCATCGGCTTCTCCGGCGTTACCAAAGCAAGATTCCCTTCCGCATCTTCGGCGCAGAGCAACATGCCCTCTGACAAAACTCCGGCTAACTTGGCAGGTTTTAAGTTGACAAGCACCATAACCTGTTTGCCGACCATTTCCTCCGGCGTATAGTACGCCTTAATGCCGGATACAATCTGTTTTACCTCGCTTCCGATTTTTACCTGCGAGCAAAGAAGCTTTTTGCTCTTAGGCACAGCTTCGCAGGCAATGATCTTTCCTACCTGAAACTGCATTTTTTCAAAGTCGTCGAAGGTAATTTCCGGCTTTGGCTCTATATCGATAACCGGTTCTTCTTCCTTTTCATCGGAAGCGCCGGCTTCTTGTTTTCTTGCGGCAAACATAGCGTCCGCTTTTTCCATAACTTCTTTAATATCCTGTCTCTGGAAGAGGATTTCCGGTTTGTCGGTCACCTTGTTTCCGGACGGATATAAGCCGAACTTTTCGATATCGTCAAAGCTGCGGATTTCGGTATGCAGCTGCGCTGCGATCTTTTGTGCAGTCTCCGGCATAAACGGCTCTAACAGGGACGAACCGATTACAATTCCTTCCACCAGATTGTAAAGAACCGTAGAAAGTCTGTCCTTCTTTGCCTCGTCCTTGGCGAGCACCCACGGCTCCGTCTCGTCGATATATTTATTGCAGCGTTTAAACAGAGTAAAAATTTCCGTAATGGCATCCGCCACGCGCAGATCGTCCATCTTCTTTTGTACTCTCTTGTAGGTGTCGGTCGCAACCGCTTTCAGATCGGCGTCAATTGCAGCCTGATTCGCATCGTCGCTTTCTCCTTTATAGGCTACCACGCCGTCGAAATATTTATTGCTCATGGAAATGGTACGGTTTACCAGATTGCCGAGGGTATTGGCAAGATCGGAATTTAACCGCTCCACCATCAGCTCCCAGGTAATGACGCCGTCGTTTTCAAAAGGCATCTCATGAAGCACGAAATAACGTACCGCGTCGACGCCGAAGAAATCAATCAGATCCTCGGCATAGATCACATTGCCTTTGGATTTGCTCATCTTGCCGTCGCCCTGCAACAGCCAAGGGTGTCCGAACACCTGCTTGGGAAGCGGCTCGCCGAGAGCCATCAGGAAAATCGGCCAATAAATGGTATGGAAGCGGATGATATCCTTTCCGATCAGATGCAGATCGGCAGGCCACAGTTTTTTGTACTGTTCGCTGCTGTTGCCTTCCGCGTCATAGCCGATTCCCGTAATATAGTTGGTCAAAGCATCCAGCCATACGTAAATGACGTGCTTGTCGTCAAAGTCCACGGGAACGCCCCAGGTAAAGGAGCTGCGGGATACGCAAAGGTCCTGCAAACCTGGCAGTAAAAAGTTGTTCATCATTTCATTTTTACGGCTGACGGGCTGGATAAATTCGGGATGCGTATTGATATGCTCGATCAGTCTGTCCGCATATTTGCTCATTTTGAAGAAGTACGCTTCCTCCTTCGCCGGTTTTACCTCTCTGCCGCAGTCGGGACATTTGCCGTCCACCAACTGGGATTCCGTCCAGAAGGACTCGCAGGGCGTACAGTACATTCCTTCGTACGCGCCTTTATAAATATCTCCCTGGTCATATAATTTCCGGAAGATTTTCTGCACCTGCTTCTCATGATAATGGTCGGTCGTACGGATAAAATTATCATAAGAAGTATTCAGCATATCGCAGATTTCTTTGATTTGTCCGGCAACGCCGTCCACATATTCCTTGGGCGTAACGCCGGTTTCTTCCGCCTTCAATTCGATTTTTTGTCCGTGCTCGTCGGTTCCGGTCTGGAAAAATACGTCGTATCCGTCTTTTCTCTTAAACCTTGCAATACTGTCCGCCAGCACAATTTCATAACTGTTGCCGATATGGGGTTTTCCGGACGTATAAGCGATCGCCGTTGTAATGTAATATTTCCCTTTATTCATTTCTGCCTCCTATTGGAACGTTTTCTTCTTTGTCAGCAAGAAAAAAACGAATATTTACCTATTTGTTAGACTAACACAGCAAACAAAGCATGTCAAATATTGGATATAGGTATTTGTGGCAAGCCTGACATCATATGAATATAGAAAAAAGCGGTGTATCCATGTTAAAAAAACGCGCTACTATCCTATTATTCTGCTTTTTGGTAATTTTTAGTCTCGGTATCACTTCTTTTGTATACATAAGCACCTCCTCCAACCGGGAATTTAAGGAAATTACCGAAGAGCTTCTTGCAGAAAATCTAAAGGACAATTCTCTGGTCGCCCATTTTACCGTAACCGACCGCAAAAAGGCGGGCATCGGCGATACGGTCGCGATGCCGGTCTATTCCAGGGAAAACAGTACGCAACAGTTTCAAGAGCTCCAGGCGCTCTACGAAAGGCTGAACGCTTTGGACTTATCGGACGCCGGGCAATCCGAAAACCTGCTGCGGGATTCTCTTTCCTTCTATCTGTCCCATACGCTCAAGCAATCGGAATACGAATATTTTGAAGAACCCTTTTCCCCTTACGGCGGCATTCAAAATGAGCTGCCGATCCTGCTGACGGAATTTTCCTTTGAAAACAGGGACGACGTGGAGGAATATCTGCAAATCCTCGCCCTGATTCCGGATTATCTTTCCGGCTTATGCCAATACGAGGCGGAAAAAGCCGAAAAGGGCATGTTTATGAGCGACGCCGTCGCCGACGAGGTCATTGCGTCTTTAGACCATTTCCGGCAATTGGCGGAAGCCGGCAACCCCTTTTTAACAACCTTTGAAACAAGGCTGAAAGTCCTTTTGGAATCCGGCGCCGTCACGCAGGAAGAATATACGCATTATATAGAAGAAAACCTGCGCCTGGTTACCACGGTTTTACTGCCGGCGTATGAAAAGACCGGAGACAGCCTGACGCTTTTAAAAACCGGCGAACGGGCGCAGCAAAGGGGACTTGCCACTTACGAAAACGGCAGTCAGTATTATGAGATCCTGGTTTCTTCCCTGCTTGGAGAGGATATCAATATTCCCGCCCTGAAAAATGCGTTTACCCATCAGCTCATGTCCGACTTTACGGAACTGAACGCGCTCTTAGAATCCAATCCGGGCTATTTTGTCTCTTTAATGGGAAACGAAGGAAGCGCCGACCCTTTGATCTCCCTGACCCCGGAACAATGTATCGAAATCCTGAAACAGGAGATCGGCGGCGATTTTTATTTTGAGGACGCGAAGGACTATCCCTATGAATTAAAGGACGTTTCCCCGTCCATGGAGGATTACACCAACCCCGCCTACTACTTTACGCCGCCCGTTGACAACTCCCGGCAAAATATCATTTACATCAACCGCAGTCAGACGCCCGAAGGGATCTCCCTATTTACAACGCTCGCCCACGAAGGTTTTCCCGGTCATCTGTACCAGGCTGTTACCTCCTCCAATGCGCTCGCCGGCGCAAAACTGCCTTCTTTGTCCGGGATCGCTTATTTCGGAGGCTATACCGAGGGTTATGCTACCTATGTGGAGTTTCTCTCCTATGAATACGCTAAAAAGGCAGCCGCAGATATAAGCGGAAACGAAAACGCTTCCCTTTACTACGACTACCTTTCCTATAACCGGAAAATCTGCTTAAACCTCTATTCCATTTTGGATATTATGATTCACTATGAAAACGCCGCGCCCGCAGATATCCGACCCTATCTGTATAAAATCGGCATTACCGATGATGAAGATATCCGGACGATTTACAATTACATCGTCATGGAACCCGGCACTTACATTACGTACTTCGGGGGGTATCTGAAAATCCTCGAATGCCGCAACCTCGCCATGGAATGCTGGGGAGAAAGCTATACGGACCGGGATTTCCACCGGCTTTTGCTGGAGCTGGGACCGATGGACTTTGAGAGTATCAGAAAACGGATCAAAGAGCATTGACAGGCATGGGATCAGCACGCAGAATCCGACCTCTTTTTTCTCACAGGGAGCCAGACCTCCGCGTAATAGGCGGGGTCCTGCATCCCGTCCCGATAACCGGCGGCGTCGCTGTAATATTCCACATTATAGCCCTCGGCAATCTCATAACTGTTTGCCGGGAGCCACTCGGAAAAGATTCTCCTGTTGACTTCCTGTAAAGAATCCGGCATCGGTCCCCGGCAGGGGAAAACAGCCCAGGTATGAGCGGGTATCTCCCATTTTATCAGACCTCCCTGTGCAACGGCTTCCGCCCTGTAATCGTCCGCGATCATATAGCGGAACCGATTGCCGCCCATCTCCTCATCAAAGCAGATCCCGTACATTCCCGCAACAGGCATTTTCTCTTTGCGTAAGAGAAGCTCATCCCAATATTTGGGAATATCTTTATTTGCCGTTTCATAGGAAAACATTTCAGCTACGCCCATTACCTGAAACGCAGGCTTTTCCTCGATTTTATATTCCATCACCTTACCGCCGCAAAGAGACAGTCTGATATGGAGAGGCGCAAAGGACTTTAACGGCGCGCCGTTCTTTTTCACTTCGGTAGGCGTATTGCCATGGAAGCGCGCAAACGCCCTCGTAAAGCTGTCCGGCGAATCATAACCGTATTTTGCCGCCAGATCGATAATCTTAATATCCGACGACAACAATTCCCCTCCGGCAAGCGACAGCCGCCTCTTGCGGATGTATTCGCCTACCGTATATCCACACAGCATCGAAAAGCCTTTTTGGAAATAAAAGGCTGATATCTGTACCTGCGAAGCAATCCCGTTTACGGTCAGCTCTTCGGTAATATTTTCTTCAATATATTCGATTGCGGTCTCTATTGCCTTGATCCAGTCCATGCAACGCTCCTCCTATTCCATTTCCGTCTCCGCTCCGTGATCATACGCGCCCACGAGAGGGCTGTTTAAAATTCTGAATTTCCTGTCCCGGTTCCAAATCGTGCAAAGCTCGTCAAAATTATTGTCCGGCTCCAAAAGGCACTCCGCCAGCCGGTCCAACTGCACAAGCTCTTCCTCTGTCAGCCGGTCCAGCCTGCCGTCCATATAAGCGGGCAAAAAGGTATAGGTCAGCTCCTGATTCATCAGCGCATGAAAATCATAAATCAGGTAACGGACCAATGCGGGAAGGGCGCAGGTTCCCAAGCCGTCCGCATACAGATACCGCTTCCCGTCCGTTTTTTTGCTCCTTACGGCAAGATAAGCCTCCGCCGCCCAGTCAAAGCTGTCCTTTGGCATATCGTATTGCGAAAGGGGCATTCCCCCTTCTTCATAAAAGCCGTCCGCGTCGATGGTAATCCAGCGCTTCTGCTCCTCGCTGTAATACTGGTTGATCCAGTGATCCATACTGACGCCCTCCCGAAAGTAAGGCGCAAATCCGGCGCGGCTCCTTGCGGGTATCCCCTTCGCCTTCAGGACTGCGCTCATCAATACGGACACATAACGGCATGTTACGACCAGTTTATTTTCCACCTGCCGATCGTTCACAAATCCCCGTTCATCCAGCCGGAACAGTTCTCCTGCAATCGCCGTTGCCGTCAGGAAAACATCATCCTCGCACCGCATCCGATACCACGGATACCGGTTCATATCTCCGTACAAAAGCGTTTTATTCGCATTGCTGTTTCCCTCATGTAACGTGGTCCTGTGTATGACCTGACTGCAGATCAGCCTGCCAAGCGCAGGAATATCATCAGGCAGGGACCGGAAATAATCCCTGTATTCTCCCGCGTAGGTAAAAGTCCCCGTCTGTCTGTAATGCTCCAAAATCCGCCGCTCCATATTTCCCCTCCAAAGCCGTATTTTCCGCCGACTCCCCACTCCAAAACAAAAAGACGGGCTGTCAACGTGGATTTAGTATATCACTTTGAAGCGCCGTCTTCCCGACAATAAATGCTGCGTTTTGTCTATGTTCCATTATTTTACCTGTTCAATTATTTCAGTCCCAGGAAAAATTCATGCAGATTATGAAGGCTCTTTGCCAAAATCTCTTTTTCCTCCCCGGAAAGCTGTTTCACAATCGCATCAATCATTTCGGTGTGAAACGCTTCGTGGCGTACAAAAGCTTTTTTCCCTTTCGCCGTCAGGGAAATCAGCACAACCCTGCGGTCCTCTTCGGATCTGACGCGGTCCACAAAACCCTTTTTGACCAGTCCGTTTACGGCAATGGTCAGGGTTCCCATGGTCACATTCAGCGCCTTCGCCACAGAGGACATATTTTTCGCCTTTTCCGTACCGATCGCATTGATGACATGAATGTCATTTAATGTTAAATTGCTAAATTCTCCCGTCTTGATCTGCCTCTCCTCGATATTGTTGATATCTCTGAAAAGCTCTACAAACAGACGGTTCAGGGTGTCTTTAATATCCACGGTCTTACCTCGTCTCCCTTTTTACTGACAGTATATCGGAAAGTTGTACAAACCGCAATCATCAGATTTTCGCCGTCAGACAGCCGATATTTTTGATTAGCACCGACACGCTGCCGTTTGCCTCGGTAATAAATTCCACGCTGGAGGGATCGTTGTATTCCTTCATGGGAATTTTGATTTCAATACCGGAATCCGTCTTCAGTACCTGCGTTTCATATTTTTTGACGGTTCTTTCATTCTGCGGGCTGATTTCCTCGTGCACCATATCGTACTTTTCCATTTTTTCCTGAAATTCCTGCTTCAAATCAGGTTTTTGTTCAAAAATCTTGTCCGCTATGGTTTCTACCGTAAAGCTGCCGTTTTCTTCCAGCTCCTGATGAATGATATTTTTCGCCTTCATGTTCGCTTCATATTGCTTTGTCTCGTCATAATAGCCGTTCTGAACGCTCTCCACAGCCTTTGTAACGATAGACAATTTTGACTTGGGCGAGAGTTTGCTGGAGCATTTCAAAAACAGATAGGTAAAATAATTGGTTTTCTCCCCGTTTACGTCATATTTTTTCTCTATTGCACGGACGCTTAAATCGGACAGATCGATAATCGCCGCTTCCTGCAGTCTCTGGCTCTCCGTCGGCAGGATCGATTTATATTTGATAATCCGGTTTTCGTTTCCGTCTTCTTTCGCCTGGGTCTTGTGGGTATAAAATTCCTTATAATTCATTTTCAACAGCGCGAGATATTTGTTCTCCCGTTCATCAAACCGCACGACCATCAGATCCGCCGCCGGAATGTCAATATTGCTGTTCATAATCTGATACAGAAAATTTGCCATATCCTTGCTGATATCCACAAAATACTCCTCGTCATATTGTATGAGCATTTTATAAACTTCCGATTCTTCTTTATAAAACTGACACACCTTGCAGTCGTCGCCGGAAACGATTTTGTAGATATGTTCTTTCAAAAAGTCTGCGAAGTCCGATCCAAACTCGATTTCCGTGTCGGATAAAACCGGCATTCCCACCGTGGAATCCATAATATGTACAATCACTCTTCTGATTCTGATATCATCCTTATACATGTCTTATCTCCTGTTCTTTTTTTCAAATCGTTGTATCCAAGCCGCCTATATCGCTCCCGCACCTATATTACTCTCGTGCCTATATCGCTCTCATGCCTATATCGCTCCCAGGGATTTTAACAAAAACAGCCACCAGGTCAGGCTCACGGAGCTGAAAAAAGTAGTCGCCACTACGGTACTGGAGGTCAGCGTCCCTTCGTGTCCCATGTTTTTCGCCATGATATAACAGCTCGGCGTAGTCGCAGAACCCAGCATAACCAGGATCGCCACCATCTTCTCGCCTTCAAATCCCATCGCGTATGCAAGGGGCAGAAATACCGCCGGAAGAATCAACAGCTTCGTCACGGTACAGATAATCGTGGGGCGGATTTTTTTGATCGCCTTTTTCCCTTCAAACCCGGCTCCCAGTCCGATAAGGGCGAGGGGCGAAGCGATTACCGCAAAATTATGTATGGTTTTTTCCACAATTGCATTTTGAAGAATTGCTCCTGCCACGGAGGGAAATCCCGTACGCAAAAGGGATGCGGCTATGCCCAGCACAATGCTGATGATAATAGGATTTTTGGCAATCCCGATGAGCGACTTTTTGAGACTCTCTTTGTTCAGCTTGTGTTCTCCCGGTCCGGTAAAGGACAGGATCACAACCGCCATGACATTATAGAGCGGAACGGTCCCGATGATCATTAACGGCGCCATAACAGACGTCCCGTAAATATTCTGGATAAAAGCAAGCCCCAGCACCGCCGCGCTGCTTCTGTAACAGCCCTGGGTAAATTCTCCCACGATATCCTGATCCTTTAAAAAAAGCGCGGCAAGTCCCCATATTGCAAAGATGCTGATAAGCGTCACGTCAAAGCAGAACAATACATATCTGCCGTCCCAGACAGAGGCAAAATCCGCGCCCGCCAGATCTTCAAAGAGCATCACGGGCAGCGTAACCTGAAAATTGAATTTATTTAAAGTCTTTACAAAGGAATCGTCCATCAGACCGCATTGCTTGAACAGATAGCCGAGCACCATCGTCAGAAAGACCGGGATGGTCGCGTTAAGCGAAAAAATTAAATCTTCCATAATAGTTCAATTATAAATTTGAGCGGAAAAAAAGTAAAGAGATTCTCGCGCCGCCGCGTCCATTCCCCGCCGCCATGTTCATTCGCGCCGCCGCGTTCATTCCCGCCGTCCGTTCAAACGCCGTCCGTTCATCGCTTGTTCCGACGCCCTCTACGTGTTAAACTGTAAGTGCTTTACGAAAGGCGGGCGGCGCGCAGGGAAAAATATGCCGCAAGGGAACGCCAAAATCGGGCAGCTTCGTTTTTTACCCGCATCGGAGGTTTTATGGAAATTTACTATATCATCGGTTTTTGTATTTTATTTATTATCATACTGATTTCTTCTTTTTGCATCGCCAAGTATTACAGGAAGCATTGGAAAATAACGGAAATGGACGAAATGGAAGGCGTTGCCTTCGAGCAATTCTGCGCCGACCTGCTTGCCCGAAGGGGATTTGACGAAATCGAGCTGACGAAGGCAAGCGGAGATTACGGTATCGATATTCTCGCCCAGAAAGAAGGCGTCACTTACGCGGTCCAGTGCAAACGCTACAGCGAGCCCGTGGGCGTCAAGGCGGTCCAGGAAGCCTATGCGGGCAGGGATTATTATGACCGCATGGTCGGCGCGGTCATGACAAATCAGTACTTCACATCTGCCGCGGTGGAAGCTGCGAAAAAATTAAAAATACTTTTGTGGGACAGGGGTTACATCGAATCCATGCTTGAGGAAGCGGACCGGAGCGCAGCGGACGGCAAAAACAGAAACCGCCGCCTTAGCAGGTAATTTCTCTGCCTTAGCGACGGCTCCCGTTTCGTAATAAGGGGGTTGGTTTATAATAAATAAGGTAACTGCAAATATGACGCATACTGTCCGCCGCAGCGGATCATATGCTCTCCCGAATCATTGGCAAGTCCGAGACGTACATTTTTTTCCAAACTGTCTCTGTACTCATTCCCGATCCGAAGCACCAGTGTTTCTCCCGCTTCCCATTTCAGACCCATCGGTCGTATGGGAATTTCCACCTCTGCCACTTCTTTGTTATTGAGGTATTCCGGTTCCCGAAAGCTGTGTACCGGGATCAGGTCCGTGGACAATACTTCATCTAACGCCCTTAAAGACACTCTCAGCCTTCCTTCAAAGCCTGTCAGGGGTTCCTGATAGCGGTTATGAGGCGTACAATCCCAGCGCACCAGGTTCCCTTCGGCGTCTTCCTTGCCGATTTCCACAAACAAATCCATGTCATGACATTGATTCGCTTCTACAAACAGCTTAATCTTGGGATAGCCGACAAATCTCGTTTCTTTTTCAAAGGTCATCCGAAACTCGACCGCAGCGTCCGGGTCCGCCCCGTTATAAGAGGCAACCGTTTCTTTACCCGGCGCCGGATGCAGTTTCCCGTCGGAAGCATCAAGGTAAAATCTGGTATAGATCGTATTTAGAGGAGGAAAGATATCCGATTCCAAATTTGTTTCGTCTTTCCCGCCGGGATTTAAAACCGCATACCGCACCTTGGGCGTTTTTTCCCAATTGTTATCTGTTTCCTTTAAATATCTGTCAAAAAAGTCCATTAACTCTTTCTGATTTTCGGGCTTATAAAAGTCTACCCACTCATGGGTATTATGAATACGAAGCCATTTTTTCTCCGACCCGATCTGTCTGTATGCACGGAAAGTACCGCGGGTATGAATCGGGTTGGTATAGCTGGCGACGATATACGCCGGTATCGTGATGTCCTGCAGCACGGCGCGTTTATCTTCCCAATAGGTATTCATCAGCGGATACTTTTCCGCCATGGACGGCATATCGTCCACCTGATTGTTGCTGTGCATCACGCTGACCGCCCGTCTCGGGAACGCCACATTAGCGATTCCTCCCTGCAGTATCGTTTCCCGGTATGCGTCCGTCTGCCCTTCCCAGGGTGCGATCGCTTTTAAGTGCGGGGGCTTCTGATCCGCCGCAAACCACTGGGCAATGGTCAGATAAGAATTGCCCGCCATTCCCACCTGTCCGCTGCACCAATCCCGAGCGGCAAGCCATTCAATATAGTCATAGATG
This sequence comes from uncultured Lachnospiraceae bacterium, assembly GCA_900542015.1. Classification (GTDB taxonomy): domain Bacteria; phylum Bacillota; class Clostridia; order Lachnospirales; family Lachnospiraceae; genus UBA2882. Next base: position 79,757 of record UQLY01000009.1, read on the forward strand.
TCCCTGCCTTCGGGTTTGCCCCAGTGAAAAATATTTCCTTCGGACATATAGGCGCCTCTGGCGTCCGGATGCGCCACCGCATAGCCGTTGGCGCACCAGAGCGCAGGGTCCACGCCCTCTTCTTTTTGCAGATGGGACAAATCTCCTTCATTGTACGCCCAAGGGACGTCAATATTGGATTTCCCGTAAGGGCTCCAGGAAATGACGACCGGAAGCTTTTCTTCCGTTACCGGACGGTAAATGTCCGTGTAAATCGCCGTGCCGTCGCGCAGCACAACTTTAGTATCTCTTTCCCAGACCACGTCGCAGCTTAAAGCAACGTCGCCCTTTTCATGCTGATAGCCTTTGGGCAAAACAGTTACGGACGGACAAAATCCGTTGTAATTTCCCTCGGGATCGCTGATCGGACGGGGTTTGGTCCAAAGCTGTTTCCATTCACTCATTCATCGTCCTCCTTTAACAGGCGGTTCAACAATGTAACATACCGTTTCAGCTGTTCCATCGCCGCTTCGTCCCAGCCTTCATACTCGCTGGCGATATAGCCCTTAAAGCCCAGCTCCTTTACCATGGGGATGATCTCCTCGTAGGGGATGCAGGGGTTGTGGCAGTTTTCATCCAGATAGTGGAATTTGCCGTGAATATAAGGCGCATAGGGAATCAGTTTTTTCAAATCCTCCAGCTTTGCCGGGGACTGGTAATGTTCTACAATGTCATAAATTACTTTCTGCTCGTACTCCGTAAAATCGTCCGTCGCGATAATTTCCTCTGCGGACAGCCTCTGTTTATTCAGCTCAACAACCGCATCCAGCTTGTCCTTTCTAAAGCCGTTGTTGAGATAATTTTCAATCATCTGTTTATGCGGCGCGTACTGGAAAATGGAAAAATCGGGTACGACCCCGAGATAGCCTTCGCTTTCGGGTTCCGCCATAATGGCGAGATATTCTTTCCAGACCGGCACGTCGGGATGATGGGGCGCGTGCATTTCAATGCAAAGCTTCATATCCAACTGTTTGCAGAAAGGCAGCATGGCGCGGAAGTTTTTGGGCTTGATCGCATGTTGGGTACGCACCAGGTCCGCTCCCGCCTTCTTTGCAAGGATCAGGTCGCGCCTTGTGTGCTCGCAGATTTCCTCGTCCGTCAAGTCTCTTCCCGGATGCAGCCCCATATCGATATAGGCACTCCAGGAAACCAGATGCAGCTGATATTTGTCCAAAAGCTCCCTGAAATGCGCGATCCACTCGTCGGAAATATTAGGATATTCCGGCGCCATCTGCGCCACTACGATTTCGATGCCTTCATAGCCCATATCATGAGCCGTTTTCAACAGCTCCTCCAGGTTCATCAATTTCAAATCATAAAAATAGGTAAAACTATAAATGGAAACTCCAATCTTGATATCATTACTCATACTTTCACCGCCTCTCTTTCTCTACTCTACCGTCAATTCCTTGGTACATTCCGAGATTTCCACACCGTAATCTCCGTTATAGCCCGTATAAGGGATGCGATGCTGCATATGCGCTTTCACGGAATGCACGCTGCCTTTTTCCAGACCCTTGTAATTGACGATCCTGATCACAGCGTCATCGGTAATGTGCCAGTATTCCGCAAAGAGTCCGCTCAATTCCGAAAGCAGGAACTGTTTTCCGTTTAAGTGAAATTCCACCGAAGAATCAGGCACTCTTTCTCCGTCAACTTCAAAATATAATTCTTCAATACAGCTTAAATAAGTGCCCCTGTAGGTGGGATAGTGAAGTTTAAATTCATACCCGTAGGTAATGCCTTCTACTGCCACGTTCTGAATCGGCAGATCGCAGACCATATAAATATCCCACTGTGCAAATTGTGAAAAAAACATACCTTATACCTCCTAACCGATTATGAAATTATCTATGTAACGTTTGGAAAGGATCAGGGAATTATATACATCCTCCCTAGACTTCTCAAACGCCTTATCTTCTATTTCCAGACAGATATATCCGTCATATCCGATATCCGTCAGCGCGCTGATGTATTTACCCCAGTCCACATCGCCCAGCCCGGGCAGCTTGGGGGACATATATTCCAACGGATACGCCATGGTGCCCACCGCCTTGAGCTTTTCGGGATACATCTTGATATCCTTGATGTGCACATGGAAAATTTTGTCCTGATACCGGTAAATCGGCTGGATATAATCCATCATCTGCCATACGAAATGGGACGGATCATAATTGATTCCCAGATTTTCATCCGAAAGAATTTCAAAAATTTTGTCCCAGTTAGCCGGGCTGGTAAACAGGTTCTGCCCGCCGGGCCATTGTTCCTCTCCAAAGAGCATCGGGCAGTTTTCAATGGCAATTTTTACCTTTTGCTCCCCTGCTTCCTTTAAAATATCGGGCCACACCTCTTTGACCACTTTTAAATTCTCCTCTACCGTCGCGTCCTGCACTCTGCCGATAAAGGTTGTGACCATGTTGACTCCCAGTTTTGCCGATGCTTTGATCACCTTCTTTAAATGTGCGATAATCTCGGCGCGTTTTTCAGGGTCCTTATCCAGCGTATTCGGATAATAGGCGAGGGAAGAAATCTCAACGCCTTTTTCGGCACAGTAAGCTTTGATTTCTTTTACCCTTTGATCGTCAAGCGCATCCACATCAATATGGGTCACTCCCGCATAACGCCGCTCCGCTTTTCCCCTGGGCCAGCACGCCACCTCAATACATTTAAATCCGTGTTCCGATGCAAAGTCGACCACCTCTTCAAAACTGTCATCCTGCAAAATTGCAGTCACAAATCCCAATTTCATTTCCCATCACCTCTCCTTTTTATTTTTTCCGACCGACCAGGTGTCAGCCTTCGTCTACCTCTACCCAGGCTTTCTTGCATGCGCTTTCAAAAACGCATTCGCAAAGCACCATTTCCCGGAGCCCGTCCCGAAGTTTTGCATAATCGTACTCTCCTTCGCGGTCAAAGCTGTCATAAAACTGCCGGAATACATTTTTAAACGCATCGGGAAAGCCTTCGATATGACCGGAAGGATAGGACGAAAGCGCCGCGGCTTCCGGATGCAGCAGGGATGCGTCCTTTGTCAACAGCTCGTTAGGCTGATCCCTGTGTCCGATCCACAAATCGTTCAGATTTTCGGAAGTCCAGTAAAGGGACTTTTTGCTCCCCGCAATGCTTAATGTCGTTGTATTTTTCTTTCCCGCAAATACCATGGAAACAATCGCCGTACCAACGGCTCCGCCTTCCAGCTCAAACATAATAACCGCTTCATCTTCGGTATCGATGGGGATTTCCTCATATTCCGTATCTGTTAAGGTTTGGAAGGTTTCCACCTTTTTCTTCGGCTTTTTGCGTACCGGGAAAACCGTTCTGAAATCCGCATTGACTCTTTTGATCTTTTCTCCGGTCACAAATTCCACAAGGTCCATCCAATGGGAACCGATATCGGCGATTGCCCTGGTCTTGCCGACCTGTCCTTTTTCCAGTCTCCAACTGTAATCCGTATCTTTCATCAGCCAGTCCTGTATGTATTCGCCGTGGACGGAAAACAGATCTCCCACTTCCCCCGCCTTTATCATCTGGTGCATCTCGTTGGGAATGGGATAGAGCCGGTTATGGAAGTTTACCGCTCCCACAACTTTCTTTTCCTCCGCCAGGCTTACCAGCTCTTTCGCCTGCTCCACCGTAGTCGTAAAAGGTTTCTCACAGATAAAATTAACTCCTCGTTCAATTGCGTATTTTGCAATGTCATAATGCGTATGGTTGGGGGTGCAGATATGAATTGCATCCGGCTTTACTTCATCGATCATTTTCTTATAATCGCTGTACGCCCTTTCAATGTGCATATCCGCAGCTTTCTTTTCCGCGTCTATGGCGTCGCACAAAGCTGCGACTTCCACATTGCCCAGCCTGCGAAGCATCTCCACATGCACCGCGCCGATAAACCCCGCGCCGATAACCGCTGCTTTATACTTCTTCATCTGACTTCACTCCTTTCTAATAAGGATTTTTTCTTTCCCACTCCTGTTGGGTGGTATTTCCGGGCTGTACCATTACTTCAATCTTATTTCCTTCGGGGCAGATCATCCATATGATTTCGCAACGGTCCAGTCCCATATTTCCTTCCGCCGTATCGTCGGCGGGCACCTGCACGTCTTTCATAAAGGGCTGGGGACAACAATATACGCCGTTTGCGCCCCAAGCCTTGACCGTATCCGTAACCTTATAAATCTGTAATGCGAAATGTCCCAGCAGATCGTCGTCATAGGTCTTTACGGAAGCGGGCGCCTTTAAAAGCTCCACATATTGTCCGCTTTCTCCCACGGTTAAAACCACGGAGTCCTCCGTTTTTTCCTTTACCTCGAAGCACATGCACGTCAAATGTTTTTCCATCCGGTCCAAATCGTTGACATATAAGGAAATGCCCGCAAGGGAATTGAAAAGCCTGTTTTTTGCCGACGCATGTCCCTTTCTTTCCACCAGGCGGATCTTTGCCCCGTCGGGATCGGTAATATATCCGTCCGTTACGGCGACGCCTCTTTTCTCAAGCTCTGCGACGGTCGTTTCCAGATGATCGCAGCCCAGTCCGTAAGACTGAAACGGGGTGTCTTTATGGGACGGGATCAGCTCCCTTTTAAATTCCGGCGGATTGATGGCGCCGTTAAACATTTCCAGATATTCCTCCGGCGCGATCCTTAAATAGGTCAGCCATTGCACGCTGTCGCCTTCATTATGCTCCCCGAGCTCTAACATATCCTTAAACTGTCCCACGTTCAGCTCGAACATCTGCTCAAATCCCAATTTGTTGCAATAGAAATCCAAAGCCTTTTCATAGTCGTTTTCCTGTAACGAAACGTGAAATAAATTTTTGATTACTCCCATTTTGTTCTCCTTTCCTTCCGCACGCTTACGCTTCCTGTGCGATCTTGCGGACGCGGATCTTGTCTAACAGTCTGGAACCCTGACGGTCAAGAATGATCGCAACGATGATAACAAGACCTTTTGCGATTTTCTGCCAGTTGGAATCCACTCCCAGAAGGTTTAAGGAGTTGGAAATAACCTGGATCAGCAGACATCCGATCAGGGTACCGAATACGTTTGCTTTACCGCCTTCCATCGGGGTGCCGCCGATAACAACCGCCGCAACCGCATCCAGTTCCATTCCGGCTCCCGCCGTGGTCTGCGCGCTTGCCGTACGTCCTGTCAGAAGCAGAGCCGCTATGCCGACGCAGACGCCGGTAATAATATATACGGAATACATGATTTTTCTGGTAGGAATACCGCACACTCTCGCCGCCTTACTGTTGCCGCCCACCGCGAGGGCATATCTTCCGAATTTGGTCTTTTGTACCACAACCGCCATAATGATGACCAGAATGACCATGACCAGTACCGGGAACGGAATGCCAAACACTTCTCCGGTTCCGAAGAACAAATACCAGTCCGGCAGCCCCGAAATACTTTTTGCATGGCACAAAAGCAGGTTGACGCCCTGATACACCATTCCCATCGCAAGCGTCACGATAAACGGCGCCAGATTAAACATGGAGGTGATAAAAGCGTTTAAAAATCCGCAAAAGCCGCCGATGACCAGCGCCGCCAGAATGACCACCGGCGCGCTGACGCCGGATACCGACATCATTGCAGTCGCAATACCGATCATACCCAGCATATAACCTACGGACAAATCGATCATGCCCGAAGACAATACCAGGGTAAATCCAAGGGAAAGGGTACAGGTCGTACAAATCTGCCTCAAAATATTGCTCAGATTTCTGCTGGTAAAGAAATCATCGGTCAGGCAGCAGACGACTACAACAAAAATAATCAAAATTACCAGCGCTTTATTATTCATCAATACCTGGACGAGCTTTTCGCTGTCCATCTTCTTTTTACTCTTACTCATCTGAAAGCTCCTCTCTTATCCTAACGCGTGTTTCCCCAGCAATTCCTGGGTAGCTTCTTCTTTCGCGCACTCAGCCACGATCCTGCCGTTTCTGACCACAAAGATGCGGTCTGACATTCCCAGTATTTCCTGCATTTCGGAAGACACCAGGATAATCGCCATTCCCTGTTTGGCAAGCTCTCCGATAATGGAATAGATCTCGCTTTTCGCTCCCACGTCGATTCCTCTGGTGGGTTCGTCCAGGATCAGCACTTTCGGCTCCGTCATCAGCCAGCGTCCGATAATCGCCTTTTGCTGGTTGCCTCCCGACAAAGACGTGATCAGCATATCTTTATTTGCCACCTTTACCGTCATATCCTTGATCATTTTGGAGACGGCTTTATTTTCCTTCTCTTTCCTGATCAAGCCTATTTTCGTGCAGAATTTCTGTAACGCCGCTAAGGACATGTTGTCCTTGACCGAAGCCGTCCCTATGATGCCATAGTCCCGGCGGTCTTCCGTAACCATTGCCATACCCAGATTCACGGCGTCCTTGGGCGAATGAATATCCACTTTTTTCCCGTCCAGAAAGACCTCTCCGGAAAAGATTTTATCAATTCCGAAAATCCCTCTCATAATCTCGCTTCTGCCGGCTCCCACCAGCCCGGAAAATCCTACGATCTCCCCTTCCTTTACCTGAAAAGAAACCTCCTGGTAATCCGGTCCGCACAGATCCTTTACCTCAAAGATTACCTTTCCTTTTTGCGACTCGATAACGGGATACTGCTCCGTCAGTTCTCTTCCGATGATCATATGGATCAATTCGTCCTTGGAAGTATTCTTGCAATCCCTTGTGCCGATATAGTGTCCGTCCCTGTATACGGAAACTCTGTCGCAGATCAGCAAAAGCTCTTCAATCTTGTGGGTAATAAAGATAATCGCCGTTCCTTCCTCTTTCAGCTTACGAATAATTTCAAACAAGATATTGACTTCTTTATCAGAAAGGGAAGAGGTAGGCTCATCCATGATAATAATATCCGAATCGCAGGATACGGCTCTTGCCAGTTCCACAAGCTGGCACTGTGCCACGGTCAGATTTCCCACCAGATCATCAGGATTGATATCTATTTTCAACCGGTCTTTCAGCAACTTCCGGGTTTCTTCCGTCCTTGCCTTCGCGCTGATCAGAAAGCCCTTCATAAAGCGGTCCTCTCTGTGGAGCCATATATTTTCGGCGACGGTAAGCGTGGGAATGAGACTGATCTCCTGATGAATCATGGATATTCCGGATGCAATCGCCTCTGCCGGGGACTTGAAATGCACTTCCTTTCCTTTTAATATGATCGTGCCCTCATCCTTTTGCAGATCTCCCAAAATAACATTCATCAGTGTGGATTTGCCGGCGCCGTTCTCCCCGATGACCGAGTGGACCTCGCCTCTTTTTACTTCTAAATCCACCTTATCCAGTGCCTTAACACCCAAAAAGCTTTTGGAAAGCTGTCTGACTTCCAATACTGTCTCTTGCTGCATTGCTTTCCTCCTTTCTGATAAATGGCGGGAAGCTGCGGTTATTCGCAACCGGGCTTCCCGCCGGTTTATTCCTTATGGATTACTGTTTTTACTCTTTTACGACCAGCTTCAGGTTCTCTGTTGTCAGTTTTACTTCATTGGTATCCAGATTGCCGGCAGCGCAGTCTACCATTGCCTGGGCACATGCGGAAGCTACGCCCCCGAAATCAATCATTACGGAAGCCGCCTGATCTCCTGATTCTACGTTTGCCTGTCCTAATTCGCTGGCGTCAATGCCTAAGATAATGACATCGTCTCTTCCCGCAGCTTTGCAGGCGTTGATTACGCCCTGCGCCTCGTCGTCGTTGACGCAGGCAAATACATTGATCTCAGGATGGGAAATCAGCCAGTCCTCTGCAAGCGCCTGAGAGTCGTCCGTGGACCAGTTTCCTTCGCCTTCAATTACAACCGTTGCATTGTCGTGCTTGTCTACAAAGTTTTCAACAAAGCCCTGTGTTCTTGCTGCGCCCGCGGTACTTCCCGCATCGCCGGTAATGCACGCTACGTTGTACTCTGCATTTTCATCATAAATGCCTTCCATATAGTTCGCCTGCATCTCTCCGCAGGCATATTGGCTGAAGCCTTCGTATAAGTAGGTGTAGTTTGCTTCAACATCCAGGGCAACTCCGATACCTACCGGAATGCCGGCGTCCACACAGGCGTCGATTGCCGGAATGATACCGCTGTCCCCTACGGAGTTCATAATGTAAATCATATCGGGTTCCATTGCGATCAGACTTTCCACATCATCGATCAGTTTTGCAATATCGCCGTCCGCGTTGGTCAGGGTCGCATCGATTTCGTAATCGGGATAATCGTTTTCCAGACAATCCATAATGGCGTTTGTCAGGTTTGTCTGCCCGTCGTCGAGAATTGCCCACGCCATTCCGATTTTGAGCGTCTGCTTTTCTCCCTCGGACGGCTCTTCGCTGCTTTCTTCCGCCGCAGGCTCCTGCGTCTCTTCTGCTTCTGCAGCCGGTTCCGTTGTTTCTCCGCTGTCTGTATTCCCGCATGCCGTCAGGGAAAATACCATCGCTGCAGAGAGGATCAGTGCTAATAGTTTCTTTTTCATTGTTTCTGCCTCCTTTTCATTGCCTGCCAAAATTTTCATATTCTTCCACATTTTTCATGAAAATTTTGTGTTGCGTTTTTCATCTGTGTTTCATGGCTTTATTATGATATTTTTCACATTTTTTGTCAATATTCGTCAATAATTTTTAATAATTATCGTCACTTTGCACATTTTCCTGACAATTGCTTTGTTATTTATGCAATTACTTATTCATATTTTTCATGAAAACTATATTTGTTTTCCTATTTTTTCAACTATTTCTTGCTATGTATTTTCATTTGCGCTATAATAAAACAAAACAATTACAAAGGAGGTTTCGCATATGGAATCACCGAAAATATCCATAACCGAAATTGCAAAACGAGCGGGCACTTCCCCTGCTACCGTTTCCAGAGTGTTGAACCACCCGGAGCTGGTCAACAGCGAAACGGCGCAGTTAATCCGTTCCGCTATGGAAGAAACAAATTATGTGCCAAGACCGTCCAAACATTCCAAATCCAAAAAACTGATCCTGATCAATGTTCCTGAAATAGCGAATCCTTTTTACAGCGAAATCATCCAGGGAATTATGGCTTCAGCCTCCAATCATTCCTATCATACGTTAATCAGTCAGGACAATCTGGAAGACAGCCAGTCCGTCAGCGGCTTTGTCAAACTGTTAAAATCCGTTAAAGCGTGCGGCGTCATACTTTGTTCTCCCTTAAGCTCTCAATATTATGAACAGATCGGTTCTATGATGCCGATCGTGCAGTGCTGCGAATATAATTCCGAAGAATATTCCTATGTCAGCATCGACGATTTCCAGGCGGCTTACAATGTTATGGAACACATTTATTCCCGCGGGCGCAGAAAAATCGCCTTTGTCAACGGTCCTCTCCATTATAAATATGCAAGGGAACGTCAGCGGGGATATGAGGCGTTTCTGGACCGCGCCGGCATTTCCCATATTTCAAGCTGGTCCATCCATCTTTCGGAGATCAACTATGATATGGCTTTCGCCTCGGTCTGCCAGCTTCTGACTTCCAGCGCGCCGCCGGACGCCATCTTCGCTTCCTCGGACCTGATCGCAGCGGCGGCAATCAAAGCGGCAAAGCTGCATCATATAAGGGTTCCCGAAGATCTGATCGTTGTGGGCTTTGACAATATCAACATCTCTACCATCTGCGATCCCGCCATTACGACGATTAGCCAGCCCCGCTTCCAGTTGGGCTATACCTCGGGGGAAATCATTCACGAACATATTATTTCTCCCACCGCTTACAAACAGCAGGTGCTTCTGAATACGGAGCTGATTATCCGGGAGTCTTCAAATTACCGGAAAGAAAACAACGAACTGGTCGTTTAGCGAATAATAACAATTGATACAAGGAGGAAAACAACATGAATTATTCTGTCTGCATTGACGCACTTTTTCATGACATGCCGTTAGAAACGGCGCTTACCGAAGTAAAGAATTGCGGTTATGACGCTATAGAATTTTGGACCTGGTGGGACAAAGACCTGGACCGCTTAAAAGAACTGTGCAACTCTCTGGACTTAAAAGTCGTTACCTTCTGCACCGACTTTCGCCCGAATCCGGGAGATCCTTCCCAACACGACGCTTATCTGGAAGGATTGGCGGCTTCCATCGAGGCGGCGCAGAAACTTGGCTGCTCCACTTTAATCGCCCAGGCAGGCTGGAGCATTCCCGGCATTTCCTTTGAAGCGCACGAGGACGCCCTGACAAAAGTTATGACCGACGCCCTTCCTCTGCTAAAGCGCCACGGCGTTACTTTGATCATGGAGCCTTTAAACGTCCTGACGGATCATCCGGGATATCATATGAGCACCAGCGCCCACGCCTTTTCCTGGCTGGAGAAAATCGGCGATCCTCATATCAAAATCCTTTTTGACCTGTACCACCAACAGATTACCGAGGGAAATCTGTTGACAAACGTCAAAGCTCATCTTTCCCGGATCGGTCATTTCCATATCGCCGCGGTACCGGGGCGGACGGAACCCACATCGGGAGAGTTAAATTACCCTTCGATTATCCGCGCCATCGACTCGTTTGGCTACAACGGATATTTCGGGCTGGAATATATGCCCAAAGCATCGCCTTCCGGGACGCTGCGGGAAGTCCGCGCTCTTTTTCCGAATTGAATTTGCCGATTGGTTTTTCCGTACAAGACTTTTAAACAATCATCCCAGCTAAAATAATACTTGCAATGGTCCCTGCAAGAGTCGCAATCAGCGCTCCCGGCAGGGTCCATTTTGTTTTATGCACCTTCGCCACCATATAGTAAACGGACATGGTGTAAAATATCGTCTCTGTGGAGCTCATCATCAGGGATGTGATCATTCCCATCAGAGAATCCGTTCCGTATCTTTTAAAAATATCCAATACCAGTCCCGTCGCCGCCGATGAAGAGAACATCTTAACAAGCGTCAGCGGCACCAGCTCTCCGGGAAATCCCAACGGGTCCGTGACCTTCCCCAATAACCCTCCCAGAAATTCCAGGAAACCGGAAGCACGCAATACTCCCACCGCCATCATCAGCCCGATCAGCGTCGGCGTAATCTCCACAACGGTTTTTAATCCCTCTTTCGCCCCTTTGATAAAGGATTCATACACCTGTGTCTTCGCCGCCAGCCCGTAGGCGACAATGTAAAAAATCAATACGGGAATAATGATATTGGATATATTTGCAAGTACGCTCATAATGTTTCCCGAGAATTATCATTGCTATAATTTATGACTTTGCGGGGCAAGTTATACCGCTTTTCCCAATTCCCGTATGTTTCTATTTTTTTCTACTCTGTTTTTCTATTTTATGTTTCTATTCTATATTTCTGTGTCTTGATTCCATCTCTTCGTGGGATACTTTAAGTTTTCCTTCCAACAGCATCACAATCACGTCAAACAGCATATACAGATGCTGTTCAAACAGATTGCCCATGGGCTGTATCGAGGGCACCGCCCGGTTGTCCGTACCGTTAAATACTGCCGCCGGCACAAACAGGATAAAATCCGCCAGCTCCGGAGAAACCCGGTCCGGCGAACCGGTCACAACGGCAACCGTCGCTCCGGTCTTTTTTGCCTGCCGCGCCACATAAGTAATATGTCCGATTGCACCCGATCCGTTGGTCGCTATAAAGAGATCTCCTTCCCCCATTCCCGGAGTGGTATCATCCCAGATCCAGTGGGTTTCCTTTCCCAAATGCATCAGGCGCATGGCAAAGCTCCTGGTTGAAATTCCCTCTCTGCCGACGCCCATCAGGAAAATCCGGCGGGCGCCTGCGATCAGCTCCATAAACCGGGATAACGCTTCGATATCCTGCTTTTGAAACACCTCCAAGTGCTCCTTCATGATCGTTTCATATAAACGCTCGTATTCTTTTTTGGTATTATCCATCTGATTTACCTCCCGAATCATTGTTTTTGTTTATTTCCCGTCTTTTATTTCGCTGCCGCAGCCTGCAGATTTTTCATGCTTAACTTCAACGTTCTTTTTTGGGACCGGATCGCCATAATGTGGTTTAACCCCAATACGACCACAAGCATAATGCCCCAGATCAGTTTTTTCGTATAAGGCGAAAGGGACATAATCGTAAATGCGCTGGACATAACCTGCATGAGAATCACTGCGATGACGACGCCTTGTACCTTTCCTTTTCCGCCGTTAGGGCTGATACCGCCGATCACGCATACAATCATTGTCTGCAGCAGATAAGAATCGCCGTATCCCACCTTGGCGGAATTGACGCGGCTTAATATAATCAGACCCGCCATTCCCGAAAGAAGCGCCGTAAGCATAAAGACGGCGACGCTCATTTTTTCATTGTGAAACGCGCTGAATCTTGCCGCCACAGGATTTCCGCCATATAAATAGAGCTTTCTGCCAAATTCCGTAAAGGACATCACCAGTCCCAGTACCAGCGCCACAATCAAAAACAGCCAGAAAATAACCGGAAGCCCGAGGAATACCTCCTTGCCGAATTCGGCAAACAGCGGATCAATCTCTCCGACGCTGGAGCCGCCCGTAACCGCCATGCCGATGCCCTGTATAAACATCATGGTTCCCAGGGTAGCGACCAGGCTGGGCGCCGAGGTTTTTGCTATCAGCAGACCGTTCAAGGCTCCGAATACCAGACTGGTCAGAAGCGCCACAAGCAGGGCAAGCAGGACCCTCATGCCGCCTTCCGTCCCAAAAGACCAGGTCCCGTTTAACACATAAGCCGTAAAAATAGCGACGGTATTCGCGTTCGCAATAATGGACAGGTCAATGCCTCCTACCATATTGGACAGCATCATGGCAAGCGCCAGAAAACCAAATTCGGGAATTTGAAATGCCATGGACTGAATATTTCTCGCCGAATACATGGAATTTCCGAACGCTGCCGCGCTCCAGAGCAGGATCACTACGGCGATCCCCACCAAAATGCTAAAATCCATATCTTTTTCAAGTATTTTCTTTAATTTGCCCATTCTCATTTCCTCCTAATCCGTAAAGATCAGATTCTTTCGGTTTTTGACTCTTTCCTGATATGACGTAACCGCAACCGCTATCACGAGAATCGCGCCTACAAAAAGGTTGTTCCAGGAAGAAGATAATCCGATCAGTATTAACGTGGAATTTAACAGATAAATAATCAGAACGCCCAAAACCGCTCCGAATATTTTACCCTGTCCGCCGGTAATTTTCGTTCCGCCGATCACGACGGCAGCTACTACCATCAGCTCGTCTCCCACCATTTTGTTAGGATACAGAGCGTTGACCTGCGCCGCATAGATAATTCCCATCATCCCGGCAAGCGCTCCCGAATAGGCGTAGACAAAGAGTCGTATCTTAAAGGGGTTAAAGCCCGCCCTTCTCGCTGATTCTTCGTCGTTTCCGATGGCGAAAACGCCCCGTCCGATCATTGTCCTGCGTAGGATAAACCAGGTTAGAAGTCCTACTGCAAGCACCGGAATCAGGAAAACGGTCAATCCGGTGGAGCCGTTTGCGGTCGCCACCTTAAATAACGTACCCTGCCCAAATTCATGCAGACATTCCGGCAGCACGCCTGAACCGAACGACTTATCGCTGATAAAAGTCGTCATAACGCCATGAAACAGATTTTGCGTGCCCAGCGTAATGATAAAGGGCGGAAGCTTGAGCCAGTTAATCAACAGCGCATTGACCAGTCCGAGACAGACGCCGATCGCCATGGATACCGCAAAAGCAAAGGCAAGACTGTTAATCCCCGTCTGAATCATGATGTAGAGGGATGTGTAGCTGCCAAACAGGGCTATCGCCATAAAAGAAACGTCAATGCCTCCCGAAATCATTACCACCAACAGACCCATGGCGACAATCATGCTTGTAGAAGAGGTCTTTATAATATCGAATACCGTCTGAATCTGTAAAAACCCCGGATTTTTAATGCTGACAAAAACACTGTAAATCACAATGATGATTATCAGCATTCTTTGAAACTGATCTGTTTTTCTAAGTTTTTTTGTCATTTCGCCGCCTCCTCTGTGGAATCGTCCGCCTGACTGCCGATTAAGTCGGAAATCAGCTTATCGACGCCTTCCTGTTTCATGTCGTCTTCATTCAGCTTCCGTATACATTTACCCTCCGCCAATACCAGTACCTGATTGCAGTTTGCCATGATTTCCTGGATTTCATCGGATATCAGAATAATCGCCATGCCCTCATCCGCAAATTTATGTATCTGTTCATAAATCTCCGCCTTGGAACCGATATCAATTCCTACCGTAGGCGTATCCATGATAAATACTTTCGGCTCCGTAGCAATCCATTTTGCAATGACAACCTTCTGCTGGTTCCCGCCGGAAAGGGTCCCGACAACAGTCTCTACGGATGGCGTCCGCACCTTCAGCTCCTCAACATACTTTTTCGCGTTCCCGTTTTCCAGTTTTGCGTTTACAATCCCTTTTTTGCAGATTTTGTTGATCATGGCGGAAGATATATTTTCCTTAATCTTCCGTTCAATAAACAGCCCCTGTTTAAATCTGTCCTCGGGCAGCAATGCAATCCCGCACCTTTTCGCCGTCATCGGGGAATCGATGACCGTTTCTTTTCCTTCCACCCGGATCACTCCGCTTTGCACTTTATTTAATCCGAAAAGGGACATGGCAAACTCCGTCCTGCCGGAGCCCAAAAGACCGGTCAGCCCGATGATATCGCCGGGACGCACCGTCATACTGATATTTTCGTACTGTCCTTTTCTGGTCAGATTTTCCACTTCCAAAATCGGCGTATTATCCTGACATTTTCTCTCATATCTGGGATATTCGATTTTCCGCCCGGTCATATAATAAGCGAGACTTTTTTCATCCAGCTCCTCACTGTTAAAGTCGCCGACCTTTTTCCCGTTTCTGAAAATCGTAATGGTATCCGCCACCTCGAAGACTTCATCCAGCTTATGGCTGATAAAAATAATGGCAAGTCCTTTTTCCTTTAACTGTAACATTACCTTCATCAGATTCTTTACTTCCACTTTGGTAAGCGCCGTGGTGGGTTCGTCCATAAACAGAATTTTTGCATCCTGGGCGAGCGCCCTGCAGACCGCCACCATCTGTCTGTTTGCCATGGATATTTCGCCTACGGCGTCGTCAAGATTCATCGTAACTCCGATTTTATCCAGTTGTTCCTTTGCGATTTCTCTGATTTTTTTCCAGCTTATGATTTTTTGATTTTCAAATTTCAGCTTGCTGATCGCAATATTTTCCGCTACCGACATATGTCCGAACAGGGACAGATCCTGATAGATAACCTGGATTCCCTGATTCATCGCCTCAACCGGCGTCAGCGTTTTGTATGTTGTCCCTGCAATCTCAATTTCGCCCTCGTCCGGCGCATATACGCCCGAAATACATTTGACAAGAGTTGATTTGCCGCACCCGTTTTCTCCCGCAAGGCAATGAATTTCTCCCGCCTTAATTGTAAGATCAATGTGGTCGAGCGCACGGACGCCAATAAAAGATTTACATATATTTTTTGCTTTAAGAATAGCCTCCATTGTCCTGCCTCCGATTATGATATGGTACTTTTGATAAAGAGGGGCTGTTGTCCTGTTGCGACAGCCCCTCTTTACCGTTTTCACTCACTTTACTTACTTTTGTTAGAAATTGTAATCGTCGATGTTGTCAGCCGTAAACTCAAGGGGCGCGTCGCCGTAAGCGATATTGCCGTCCAATTCGATGCTTTCATATCCTGTTGCCTTTAAGTCCGTACCGTCCGATACGCCCTGTCCGGATGCGATCAGATAAGCCGCATAGCAGGCGGCATACCCTGCGTCCGCCGGTCTCCAGCAAAGTCCGTTTGACATGGAGCCGTCCTTTAAATAGGTGGAGGACATGGAGGGAAGCGCGAGGGATACTACCTTTACGGTTCCTCCCAGGTCATTTTCCTGAAGCGCCTCACAGATTCCGCCTCCCTGTGCAGAGCAGTCAAAGAATCCGGCAATATCAGGATAAGCCTTCAATACTTCCAGTGCTTTGTCTCTGGCGCCTTCCACACTGTTTCCGTCCTCGTAAGGCTCGGTCGATACGTTTTCCATCTCGGGATAGTTTTCTTCCAGATAGGAAACCGCAGCTTCATACCACGCCATATGCGTTTCCATCGTCAGTCCGCCTACAAAGCCTGCATATTTTCCTTTGCCGCCCATTGCCGTCGCCAGCTTTTCCGCAAATAACTGACCGAAGGTTTCGTTGACAAACGCCTCCACGTCCAGATCCACGCTGTCCGCAATGCCGGGCGCCTCATGGGTCACAACGACGATGCCCGCCTCTCTCGCCTTCTCAATCGTAGGCACTAACGCATTGGGGTCGTTGGGCACTACGCAGATAGCGTCTACATCCTGCGCGATCAGATCTTCCATAATGGAAATCTGGCTTGCAGCGTCTCCGGTCTCGGGTACCTGTACCGATACGTTCAGCCCCGTATCCTTTTGAAGCTGTTCTACGCCTGTCGCCATATCGTCAAACCAGGAATCGGACTGTTTTACAACCAAAACAACTTTATAGTCCGCCGGATCGGCTCCCTTTGCCGTCTCCGTCTCTTCCTGCTGCGTCTCCTGTTCTTCGCTTCCCTCAGTATTCTGCGTCGTTTCCTCCTGCGAGCCGCCTTCACTGTCCGTTCCCGTGCTTCCGCATCCGGCGAGCATGGTTACTGCCATCGTAAGCGATAAAACCAATGCCAAAAATTTCTTCTTCATTTTTTCTTCCTCCAATCTTATGCTTTTGTTATCATGTTGCTTTACAACAGTCATTATAAATTAGGATATCCATAATTTATATATACAAATCCGAGGTCATTTTCCAAAAATCCGACTTTTTAAACAGACGAATTGTAAACGGATTTTATTTCTTATATACTTGGTAGCAAGGAGGCGGCAAATGAAAAACTTACATTTAAAAGCGGAAAACAGACTGAAAAATTATCCCCTTCGCATCAAGATGATATTGATCATCCTTGTGGTGCTGATACTGACTTCCATCGCTTCGGTAATCGGTATGCAGGTTGTCCTGCATTCCTGCAACGCGCTGTTATATCAGGCGCTTTCCGGTTCCCTAAGCTATAGCGCGGAGGATATTTCCAATAAGCTCTCCAATATAGAATCCATGACAAATTCCATTATTTCAAACCAGTACATCCGGAAAAGTCTGATTTCTTTAATGGACGAACCTTCCTCCGACGTTTTAATCCAAAATGCGGACAGTACCATTACGTCTTCTTTAATAGACTACTATCAGAATTATAAAGACAGCGATATCAATTATATCAACCTGTATAATTCCCGTTTTGTTTCCACCAGCTTTAAATCGGGAAGCTCCGAGATTCCGGAGGAGATATCGGACGCCGTCATAGAAGCTGCGGGAACCAATTCCGGGTACGCCTGCTGGGTTACGGATTATTGCAATACCTACGGGCTGTTTCTGAGCAGAGACAGCAGGCGGGTGCAAAATCTGAAATTTGAAACCCTGGGGACGGTAGTCGTAAACGTTGATATGGATAAGCTGGTGCGCTCTTCCACCCAGTCCATTTTAAAGGACAGCGAGGTACGGTACATCATTTATGACGCCGGAAAGGAGATTTATCATTCCTCTGAATTAAATCCGGAGTATATGTCCTCCATCAACCGCAATATGGAAACGCCCTACGATATTATTTCTCTGGGAAATGACCGCTATTTTTGCACCGGAGGCGTAATCGAAAACAACAATTGGGAATATATCTGCCTTGTACCCTATTCCTATATCGAACGCACCCTGATGTTTACCCGCATTCTTTCCCTTTTGATTTTGATTCTCGCGATCGGAATTTCCTGTTTTCTGGCGCGCATCATGATCAAATCCGTTACCGAGGATTTCGGTCGGCTGGTGGATAAGATGAAACGGTTCGGCAAAGATGAATCGGCTCTTCCTCAAACCGATTACGACTACAGCAGCCGCACGGACGAGGCGGGCATCCTGCACAGACAGTTTGACCAGATGACCGTGGAAATCCAACGGCTGATCCAGCAAAACTATGTAAATGAGATTTTGACCAAAGACGCAAAATTAAAATCGCTGGAAAGCCAGATTAACCCCCACTTTCTCTATAACGCCTTAGAATCCGTCAATTGGCGCGCCAAGGCGATCGGGGCGACGGATATTTCCGACATGGTGCAATCCCTGGGCGATCTGCTGCGCGCCACCTTAAACAACAAAGACGCCAACTTTACGGTCCGCCATGAATTGGAAATCGTAAAAGACTATATTACCATACAGAGAATCCGCTTTGACGAAGAGCGTCTCGTCTACCGCGAGGAGATATCCGAGGCTATTCTGGAAGCAAGGCTTCCCAAAATGACCATTCAGCCCCTGATCGACAACGCCATCAATTACGGTCTGGAGGTCATAACCGAAACCTGCTACATCACGCTGACCGGATATGAGGAAAACGGTATGATCCATATAAAAGTAACCAACAACGGCTCTCAATTTGAGGAGGACCTGCTGTATAAACTGGAACACGGCATCGTCAAATCCCACGGCATCGGAATAGGACTTTTAAATATCCATCAGCGGATTCAGTTAATCTACGGCAGCGATTACGGACTTTCCCTCTATAATCCCGACGAGGATCATTCCGTCGCCGAAATTATCATTCCACAAACGGAGGTATAGACATGTTAAAATTATTGATTGCAGACGACGAAAAAGCCATCCGGGAAACCATCAGCTCCCTGATCGACTGGGACGCTCTGGATATTGAACTGATCGGAACGGCAAAAGACGGTATTGAAGCGTATAATATTATTTTGGACCAATATCCCGATATTGTTTTAACAGACATCAGAATGCCCGGATTGTCCGGTCTGGATCTGATTCAAAAAATGTATGAGATCAATAAAGACACACAATTCATTATCCTTTCCGGGTATAACGAATTTGAATATGCAAAGACCGCGATGCAGTACGGCGTCAAACACTATCTTTTGAAACCCTGCAGCGAGCAGCAGATTATCGAAAGCATTGAGGAAATTAAAAAAGATTTTCATAACAGGCAGATTTCGAGATATACGCAGGAGGAACAGTTTCTTTTAAGACAGCAGTTAAACGCGGGCATCATCGTAAACATTGTCAATCATTATCTTGCCTGCGAGACCGAAAAAGCCCCGCAAAGGGAAGATCTCTGCTTTGCAGACTACAGCAGGCATTTGGGCAATACGGACAGCAGATATGAGGTTTTTTATCTGTATTTTATTGAGGATCATAATTTTGAAGCGGCGGCTGCGGCTCTTTCCGCCTTTTGGGAAACCCATTACCCCGGAATCTTTTTAAATATTTTTTATGTCCATAATACCATGCTGTTTTTCTTTGAATCCTTCTCTTCTTCCTATGAAGTCTTAGAGGATTTTTGCCGCACGCTGCATTTTTCCCGGCAAAACACCTCGCCTGCCCTAGAGCGCTTATCCTTTCCGGATCTGATGCAGGCGCTCGGCAAGATTTTAGGACAGATCAGACGTTATGAAAAAATCCATTACTCCAACGGGCATAACACGGTTATCATAAGCAATTATAACAATTTGATTAAAGATATCCAGGACTCTGTAAACCGTCTGTTTCATTTTGAAACTTCCACGGAAGACGACCTGACTTTTTTTAAGGAAACAGTCTGCCATATTTATGACCTGAATTTTCTCAAACAGGTCACGCCGTCCATTATTATGTCCGCAGTCTCCAATTCATCTTCCTTTGGAGTCGTCAAAGCCGTGGAATTTCTCTCAGAACTGGAGGGAGAAACGGATATTGAGCAATATAAAAAAGCGCTCCTTTCCCGGATTGAGAAATTATTCGCCGAGGGCAGCGGCGCTTCCTCCACGGGAGAAATCAGCGACCGGATCAAGCGCTGCGTCCTTTCCCACCTCTCCAATCCGGAGCTGTCTCTAAAGTGGATCGCCGAAAACGAATTATATATGAACGTGGACTATCTCAGCAAAAAATTTGTCAAAGAAACAGGGCAGAAATTTTCTTCGTATTTAACGGAAGTCCGGGTCCAAAAGGCAAAGGAGCTGATGACCTCTGCGGATTCCGATAAAATCCAAAATATCGCCGAACTCGTAGGCTGCGGCAATAATCCCCAATACTTTTCTCAGATCTTTAAGAAAAGTACCGGAAAAAGCCCTACCCAATACATAAAGCTGATTCAGGGACGCCAGCTCTCCAAAGACGCCCCGTCCTCATAAAGCTCCCCATTCTCCAAAGATACCCCGTCCTCATAAGGGGAAGGATTCGATAAGGTAAACTGCCCTTCCCCGTCCTCGGACTGGCTGTAATTTACGGTAAATGCAAGCTGTCTTTGGTCGTAGTCATATTCGGGTACCGCGCTCTGATCATGGACCACGCCGGGAGTTACGATCAGATACAGGTACAGCTCCCCGCCAAAACGGCTTGTAACGAACCTGACGTTACCCGTATAATCCATGCCCTGGTACGCCGCTTTCTTTGCTTCCTCCCATCCGGCATAGGACATTCCCGAAATAATCGTCTCTCCGTTTTCTTTTCCCAAAAGCTCCACGCTCTGAGCTTCTTCATCTACTTTCGCTTCTACGAGATTTTCCGCTTCGCGCTGCAAAGTTTCATCGTCCAGCCCACAGACTTCCAGACGTCCGGTATTATAAGTTTCAAATACTACTAAATATTCCCTGTAATAAGAGGTTCCTCTCCCCGCGCACGGGCAGAACACCACCTCGTCCCTTCCGTCATGATCCAGGTCTCCCGCTTCCAGCCACGGCGCATTAAAGTACATATCCCAATCCCAGTCAAAGTAGTTAAAATTGCTCTCTTCTTTCTTCATGCGATAATCTATAACAATTCCTCTGTACCCGTATTCCGGACTGATAAATCCGTATGCCGTATACATTCCGTCATCCGTCCCGGCAAGACGCACCATCCGGTCTTTTGGTATATCATCATCCATATCTTTTAAATGTTCCCAATTCGTCTCAAAATCTTCAACCTGATCCAAATCCTGATTCTTCAATATGATTCTGTCCATGACCTGCGAGAGCGGAGGCGTTTCCGTCTGACCGGATTCCTGCGTCTGCCCTCCTGCCGCCTGCTGCCCTTCCGCCGCCTGCTGCCCTTTTGCCGTCTCCTCCCGGTTATCATAAGGGGTTCCCGCATATTCCGTCCGCAGCTCGCTTTCGGACTTTTCGGAAAACACAAAATATATCAGAACCGTCGTGCAGTTTTGGTTGATGCACCTTTCCCATTCTTCCTCGTCCGCCCGGTTGAGGTTTTCACAGCGAAAGCATTCCAGATTGGTCGTATCGCCGCCTCCGATGTACCTTGCCTCGTAAATATAGGGCTGATCCGCCTCTATGCTCCGGCTCTTTCCGTCATCCCAGAGCACATCCCCTGCCCACATGGAGATATCCTCCGGTATTTGAAAGGTTCCCGTCCGGCTGATTCTGTCTGTGTTGTACATAATTTTAACTTCATTCTGCCCGTTCCCCGTAAGCACGTCGATACTTGTCATGGGGGCAAAATTCCCGTTATAATCGCTCACACTGTCGTAGGCAATCGTTTGTCTTCCCCCGTAAACGCCGGATTCATAAATGTCCGCATAGACCAGATAGCTTTTTATATTCTCCTCCAATTCATAGGAATGCTTCACGGATTCTTCCATGGATATCGTACTGGAAAGCACCGGCGCCTCATCCGTCATGGAAACCGTCAGCTTATTTTCAGGTTTTGCGTCCGTTGCAAAGAAAATGCAAAAGGCAATCAGCAAAACGCCTCCCAAAACAAGCGCCGCGATTTTGGGCTTTCGGTATTTCAAAACATTTTTTATTCTCTTCCCCGTATTGCTCTCTCCAAAATACAGCGGTCCCGCCGGCTTTTGGTTCCCTGTGGCAAAGAGCAGCAGCGTCCTGCTATAATCCTGTTTCCCGCCGTTATTCAGACTTCCGATTACTTTCTCATCACAACTCATTTCCATATCCTGACACATCAGATAATAGGAAAGCCACACGAGCGGATGGAACCAATAGATCACAGCGGTCAGATACGCCGCTGTTTTGACCAGATAATCCCGCCTGCGGATATGCTCCCGCTCATGGCTTAATATATATTCCCGCTCCTTTGCCTCCATGTGAAAAGGAATATAGATTCGCGGTTTCAAAATCCCGAACACAAAGGGAGAACGGATGTTATCACATTCAAATACGTTCCCTTCATACAATACCGCAGCAGCCGTCTGCCTTTTTACTTTCAGAAAGCGGCAGACAAAATAAATCAAAAGCGCCGCAATCCCGATTATCCAGACCGCAGCCGCAATCTTTGGCAGAAGCGTCCACACATCCGCCGCAATGCCTTCGGTTCCGGTCTGCCTGACCGCTTCCATCCGCCCTGCCGCGCCGCCAGCCGTTTCCCCCGCCATAGTCAACGCATCTGCGGCGGTCCCGCCTGCCGGAGACATGCCGCCTTCATATGCCGTCCCGCTTCCCGCAGGCGGCGCATACTTCCATCCGTTCTGCGCCCGCCTTGCACTGTCAAAAAATTGCAGATTAAAGAAACTAAACGCACCGGAAACGGAAACCGGACAAATCAGCCTAAACCCCACAACCGCCCACAGCAAATAGGAATACAGCTTGGGAAGCCTGCGAAGAAACAGCCTGATTACCAAAACCGCCAAAATGACGTATCCAGCCGTAATGCTTTTATTTAAAATCCATAAAAATATCTGTTCCATTTTCACTCCCCTCGATCTTTGCACTGTTTCGCTTATCCTGTCAGATGTTATTCCCTGTGCTCATCTATCATCCGTTTCAATTTATCGGCTTCCTGTGAGGATAATGTCCTCCCGCCCAAAAAGGCTGCAAGAAATCCCGGAAGAGAGCCTTCAAAAGTCCGTTCCACAAAATACTCCGACTCCTCCGCCTGCACCTTCTCCTTGGGAATCAGCACGGAAACCGTCGCGTCTTCATTTTGAATATATCCCTTCTCACAAAGTTTTTTAATGACCGTATAAGTCGTGGATTTCTTCCATCCCAGCTTTTCCCTGCAAAGCCCTGCCAGCTCGCCGGATTTTATCGGCGCATTCTCCCATACGACCAGCATAAACCGATAATCGCTGTCGCATAATTTCAGATTTTCCGCAGTTTTCTCCATGAACTTTTGTCTCCTTTTTTCGTCGCGTCCAAATCACGTCCAAATCGGCGCGCTTTTCTTATAATTCCTGAAAGCAAACAGGTCGATAGTTATAGACTTCTTTTAATTTAGTCTACAACTATCGACCTGCAATGTCAAGCGCCAAACGGCTTTTATCTTATTTGCTTTACCATTATTTGTTATCCATAAACTCCGTCGCATGTTTCCGCAGCCAGATCGGAAACAGATTTCTCTGACACGCGGGATTTTCCCTCTGTTTAATCCCGATTGTATGAAAAAAGGTCCTCCACAAAGAAGTGTATTCATCTTCCGTCTCTTCGGTTTTTAAAAGCTCCTCCGCTTCCGTTTTCGTCAGATAGCGGATATAAAAATCCTCATTTCGGGGATGGACCGCCGCTACCCTGCGGCTGTCGTCTATCATGATCCAATATTCGGATGGCATCCGGTCCTGAAAATGATTCGCCACAAATAAAAGCACATTGTTTTTCGGTTCGATGTGACTGACATAGACGCTGCCATCGGGGGACGCAAATCTGGAAAACTCCCGGAAATAGTGCGCCTCGTTTCCGACATTTCTTTGCAGTTCCGTGATCCGCATCACAGGCGGGCAGGAAAGCAAGGAAACAACCTTCGCCCCATAAGCAAACCCTAAAATCAAAAACCGGTAAATGGTATCCAGCGCATCCTCTTCCCTGGAAAACGCCGCATAAAATACGGAAAGATACGCCTCATAGGATATTTTCCGCTGAATGGAACGCACGACTTTCAAAACCTTTTGGGGATCAGCGTCCACATGGATATATTCGCAAAACAAATCCTGTTGAAACACCGGTTCCCTTACCAGCTTCACATTCTCATGTCCCTTCCCGCTTGCCCATGCGTCATAGACGCAGGTCATCATACTCTCAAAATCATTCTTACAGGTAAAAACCGTCATACCGTCCAAACCCCTTAAGCCAAAGAAAAATCATCAAACAACGACATCTGCCGGTATCCGTTCCGGTGCTCGATTTCCCAGTTTTCCTTCCGGTTTGTCGCCGTCAGTTGTCTTGTAATATACTGCTCCTCAATAGGAATGCGGTACATCATCTTTCCGTTGCAGGTAATGAAATAATGAGCCCTTTTCAGCACAACTCCCATTTTCTTCAGATTTTCAAATGTCAGGCTTCCAAACTTTCTCGCCTGCATAATGCGCCCCGCCGACTTAGGACCGATTCCCGGAATCCGTAAAACCATATCATAAGACGCAGTCTGTATCTCCACCGGGAACAGCTCCAGGTGCCGCAGCGCCCAATCGCATTTGGGATCAAGCTGATCGTTAAAATTGGGGCGTTCCTCGGATAACAGTTCGTCCGCCTCAAAGCCGTAAAAACGCAAAAGCCAATCCGCCTGATAGAGGCGGTGTTCTCTCAAAAGGGGCGGAGGCATATCCAGAGCCGGGAGATTCCTGTCCTCATTGACCGGCACATATGCCGAGTAGAACACCCTCTTTAAGTCATATGCTTGATATAATTTCTGAGTGGTCTGAATCAGATTATAATCCGATTCTCCGCTTGCCCCGATAATCATCTGGGTGCTCTGTCCCGCCGGAGCAAAGGACCGCTTTAAATCCCCGTCCGCTTTGGTAAGGACTGCCCTTTCCTTTCCGGCAAGAGGCACATTCGCCTCCGTCTGTCCGATATGGTTTCCATGAAAAATACTTTTCTCCAGATAACGGTTGGACGTACTGCGTTCCAGCTTCGCGTCCTTTCCCACCGCCTGTCTGTGGGCGGCGATGGTACTGCTGACCTTGCCCATGGGATTTAAGATCGTCTGAAAGTTTTTATTGGGCGCAAGTGCGGAAAGGCTTTCCGCCGTGGGCAGCTCCAGATTGATGCTGATCCTGTCCGCAAGATAACCCGCAGCCGCCAAAAGCTCGTCCGGCGCGCCGGGAATCGCCTTTACGTGAATGTATCCGTTAAAACGGTACCTGGTGCGGAGAAGCCGCAGCGCCTCACAAATCTTTTCCATAGTATAGGCGGGGCTGTTGATGACTCCCGAGCTTAAAAAAAGCCCTTCGATATAGTTGCGCTTATAAAATTCCACGGTAAGCGTACAGATTTCCTCGGGCGTAAAGGTCGTTCTGACCACATCGTTAGAGCTGCGGTTGATACAATATTTGCAGTCATAGATACAATGATTGGTCATCAAAATCTTCAATAAAGAAATGCACCGTCCGTCAGAAGCAAAGCTGTGACAGATCCCGCACGCCCTCGCATTCCCGAGAAACCCCTCTTTTCCTTTGCGCTCTACGCCGCTGGAGGTACAGGCGACATCATATTTTGCCGCATCCGCCAGAATTTGTAATTTGTCCTCTAAGGTTAAATCCTTTATAATCTCATTCATACTTCCATTATACAAACATACGTTCGATAATGCAAGTGGTAATTTTTACAAATTAAACCCTTCTATTAGAAAACTACGATCGGCAGCATTTTAAACTGTTCTTTTCCATATACCGCATGAGGATGCTTTGCAAGAAAAAACCGATTGCTTAGAAGGCATATCGCGCTTCTCCCAAGCAATCGGCTTCTTTTACCGTGCCGACAGTTTAATCCACATTTTTACTCTCATCAGCCACATATTCAAAGAAATCAAAGTCCGCATAGTGTTGGTGCTTTACCCGGTCCGCACAGGTAATTCCTACCATGGTTCCTGTAAATTCTCCGTACTTACAATACTCGTCGGAAAATCTGGTGGTATCGAATACCCTGCCGATTTTCTGATAATTTACGCCGTCATAGCTCCATTCAAACCAGGAATGTCTTCCCTGGATATAGAGCCTTAAATAAACCGCGCAATCCTCTACCGGAATACGGGTATTGAGAAATTCGGTCTTTTCCCCGTTTTCCAGATGAATGATAGATAACGCGCTCTGTCCCAGCGTCTCGCTGTAGTACTTTCTGAGATTGATATAATTCATATTGTCATAATATAAAATCAGTCCCGCGCTATGCTGGTGTACCTCGGGCGTAAACTCCATTTTTGTCGTAACCCTCGCATATACGCTGGTCAGTTTCCTTGCCAGAATGCTGACTTTATTTAAAGAAGTGCGGGACTCCTGCCCTCTGAGTCTGACATAACCGGGTCTTGTCTTAACGTCCGCAAATCTCTGCGGCATAATCCTGGGCGCATAATACCAGTTGCCCAGTTCTTCCGCGTCAAAATCATCAAAATCCGGAATCTTTGCCACCGGGCATTCCGGCAGGGAGCTTTCCGGCACTTCCACTTTGGCAAGATTGCTTCCGTCCGCCATACGCAGCCAGTTATCCTCTGTCCACATCATTTTCTGAATCGCCGTTTCCCTTCCCAGGGTACACCGCAGTTCCGGCACGAAGGGTCTCGAAGTCAGGTGTACGAGATACACCTCGCCGTCAGGCGTCTCCACATAACTTCCGTGACCGGATTTTTGCAGCACGGACTCGGGATTATAATATTTCGGCTTTAAATGGTCCGGATCATGACGTTCGTTGGAATAGCCCGGCGTAGAAGTCACAATAGGATTTGCCGGGTCCTTCTCATAAGGACCCCATACATTTTTGGACCGTCCCATGGTAACACAGTGATTATATCCGGTACCGCCTTCGGCGCACATAATATAATAATATTCTCCGCGCTTGGTCAGATGCGGCGCCTCAATGCAGCCCCTGTCCGTTCCGCCGCTCCAGATCCTCTTGGGATAGCCGATAATTTCCTGCTTTGCCGGAGAATACTCCACCATGCAGATCGCACCGGGCTTTTCATAGCCTTCCCTGGTCTCCCATTCCAGAGAGACGACCCACTTGCGCCCGTCGTCGTCATGGAGAATGGACGCGTCAAAGCCTGAGGAATGTAAATAAACCGGTTCGCTCCAGGGTCCTTTAATGTCTTTTGCGGTAATCAGATAATTATCCACGTCAAAATATCTGGCATTCATGGAGTTCATCACTCCGTAAACCACATAAAACAAATCTTCTTTTTCACAATAGGTCAGACAGGGCGCCCAAATGCCTTTGGCGGAAGGCAGCTTTTTCAGATCTACCTTCTCATCGTCCGTCAATACATGCGTATACAGTTCCCAGTTCTTCAAATCTCTGGAATGGTACACGGGAATCCCCGGGAACCATTCAAAAGTCGAAACCGCAAGATAATAATCATCCCCTTTACGGCAAATGCAGGGGTCGGGATTGAATCCCGGTAAAATAGGATTATGCAGCATCATTTGACCTCCTCGTCTTACATGTTCCTTTTTGTTTCGCGTTCGGTGGGAAACCAGCCCTGCGCCACGCATCTGCCAAGATCCCACGCGTCCCAGCCGATCCAGCCCGATTCATTGACCGTATCCACCAGCAGCTTATAATTCCAATAGAAATATCCGCTTCCTTTTTCCCATGCCTCAAGCTGCACATCCGCCACCGCACGGTAAATCTTTCTCTTTTCTTCCTCGCTGAATACCTCTTCCTGCTTTCCTTCCATACCGTTTAATACGGACTGACCGCCTTTGGTATCCACGCCGCAGGCAAGGGAATTAAAGAGGCACCATTCTCCGCAGATAACCGGGAAATATTGCTGCATTTCTTCTATCATTTTAAAATAATGTTCCTTTACATAGGAAACATAGCCTTCCACGGTCTGGGGACAGCCGTCCATTTCCGCCATCATCAGATATTGATGCGTATCCAGAATGACGTTTTGGAATTTTTCTTCCCTCATAAAGTCTTTCCATTTGTAGATATCGAACCCGTCATGGAATACAACCGCCTTTTCCACGGGAAGGTATTTTCTCAGCCTGTCATATGCCTCCACATAAAACTTTCTTAAAAATTCAAAGGAAACCGGTCCGCTTCCCGCCGCCATTTCAGCGTCTACGGGTTTGTAACGTTCGCCGATATTAAACGTATCCCAGGAGCTTTCCGTATTGGGTTCGTTTACAATCTGTATGCCCAAAAGCCCTTTTCGTTTTCCGTATCTCTCGGCAAGCCTTTCCAACACCGTCAGCGTAAACTCCACGCTCTCCGGATTCTGCGCCCATTTGCATACGCCGGAAATGCCGCCGTTGTCAAAACCGTTCTGGCTGCCGGGAACCGTATGCAGATCAATGAGGATCTGCAATCCGTATTTTTCCGCCCAGTTAAACGCCTTATCCAGCTCGCTCACGCAGCCGATAAAGGGCGGGCAGTCGCCAAAGATAAAGTAGGGCACCGGTATCCTGACCGCATTCATGCCCCAGGAGCGGATTGTTGCAAAATCCCGCTCCGTGATATATTCGCTTCTGTGCGTCCGGATACGCGCTTCATATACTTCTCCGGATAACTGCGTGGGAAGATAATATTCGTCCTCCGCCGTCGTTCCCTCGAACAAAGAAGGGCTCATCCATTTTTCCAATACCAGCCAGTTGCCAAGATTAACGCCTTTTATATTCATACCTTCTCTTCCTTTCCCAATCAATTCTATTTTTTTCTATCTTTATTTTCTTTTCCCTTTTTCGATTTTTCGCCGTCCCGCTTAGCCTTTGGCACGCTTTTTCAGATCTGCGATAATACCGTCAAATTCTTTATCCAGCTTGTAGTTTGACAGGATTAAAATGATAATCACATAGATTACAATGGGGATAATGGCAAAGGCAAGCTTTACGGAAAAGATCGCCGATGCGGACTGTACTTCCGCCGTATCCACATATCCTCCAAAGGTAATGATCCAGCCTAAAATTGCGGAGCCGAGACCGTTGCCAATCTTATAACCGAAGCTGCACGCGCTGTTTACCAGTCCCTCGGTACGGTTTCCTGTTTTCCATTCTCCATAATCGATCGTGTCGGAAACCATCGCCCACATGGTCGCACCCATACAAGCCGCCGCAACACCGCGAAGCACGCTGCAGGCAATCAGCAGATAATAATTCGTCGTCATTAACATCAGTCCGAAACCTACAATGCTGAGCGCACATCCTGCGATCATGACATTTCTTTTACCGAATTTTTTAACAAAGAACGCTACGAAAAACATAGCGGCGATCTGCGCGATATAAACCGCGTTGCCCAAAGGCGCAACCAGATCTCTGTTTCCCAGAACCGTCTTTGCATAGTAAACGGTCGCTCCGCCGTAAAGCGCCATGGAGATAAAAATCAAAGCCAGCATAACGGTTACCATGATCCAGTATTTATTTTTTGCAAGAGAAATGAAGCCCTCCTTAATCGGCACGTCTTTCTCTTCTCCGTCCTTTACCGCCGGTTTTACTCTTTCCTTACAGCCTGCGAAGTTGATAATAAACAATACCGTTGCAATGAGCCCGAACACGCCGAAGGTCTTGCTCCAAGCCGCTGCGTTGTCTCCGAAAAATTCCACAAATTTCAGTGTAAATGTATTGATAAACAAAGAACCCGCAGTCGCAAGCAAGTTTCTGAATACACTCAGTACGCTTCTTTCATAGGGGTCCTGCGTCATCAAAGCGTTCAGTGCGGAATAAGGCACGTTGATCGCCGTATAAATCACGGTAGAAACCAGGTTATAAGTAATGAATACATACACCAGTTTCGCATTGGGCGCCCAGCTTGTAGGAACCGAAAACAGCAGTATTCCCGCTAATGCAAAGGGAATGCACATTCTTAAAATCCACGGTCTTGCCTTACCGAATTTGGAATGCGTCCTGTCCACAATATTTCCCATAATCAAATCGCTGATACCGTCGAAAACACGCGAAATCAGCATAATCACGCCGACTGCAGCCGCGTTGACGCCCGCGTAATCCGTATAATACAAAAGTAAAAATCCGGTCATTGCCGTATAAATGATGTTACATCCTGCGTCGCCGCAGCCATAGGAGATCCTCTCCAGAATGGAAAGTCCTTTTCTCTTCTCCTTTTCCATGTCAAATCCTCCATCCATATTTATAGTTTGTTGTTGATTGTTCCTCGTATTTCGTTTTCAGGTATTCATGAATTCCTTTAAGATAGTTTTATTTTATTAAACTTTTATAAATAATATAAGTTATAATACAAACGAAAAAACAGGTCGATACAAACTTTTTGTTTGCCGACCTGTTCCCTTCTGCCTTTGACGTTTTCCCGTCAAATCCTTTATCTTATTTTTCGTCCTGCTTTTCGCCGCCTGCTGCCCGTCACTTTTTCTTCAACTCATTTTTCCGCGCCTCATGCGGAGAGCATCCGTAAACCTCCCGAAACATTCTGCGGAAGACCTTTTCGTTATAGAACCCGTGCTTTTCCTGAATATCCCTGATACTAATATTCGTATTCAGAATGTCCAGATAGATTTTTTCCAGTCTTACCATATTGAGATATTCCAAAAAGGTAACGCCCATATTCGCCTTAAAAAATCTGGAAAAATATATTTCATTCAACCCCACCTGCCCCGCTATTTCCGGAATGCTGATGGGCTCTTTATAATTTTCCTTGACATAATCGATGATCGCCTGAATCCGCTCCAGATTCTTCTGGTTCTTTTTCAATTCCTTCCTGTCCACCTTTTGGGAAAAGGAATGAATCAAAATATAGATCAGCTCAAAAATCAGGCTGTAACAGCGAAAGACATATCCCTCCACCTGAAACTGATAAGTGATCCACAGATCTTCCAGCGTACTGCGGATATTGGCGATCTTGGTCTGCACTCTTGCATCCTCCGAGTCCAAATCCACATAAAAACTGTATTCCCGGATATCCGGCACAAATTTTTCCAGAAAGCTAAGGGGAATTTGCAGCAAAATCGCCGTATTCCCATTCAAACATCTGGTGGAGTGGATCGTCATGGGATTTACCACGATAAACTCATTCTTTTTCAAATTGCTGGTACGGTTGTTGATCTGTACCTCCAGATCCCCGTGAATCAGATAAATGATCTCGATCCAGTCATGATAATGTTTATTGATAACGCTCTGCCCCGGGTCAATGGAAAATTCCAGATGAATGTCCATCATTTCATTGGGGGCTATAAATTCATAACGGTAATCTTCCATAACATCCTCTGCTTTTCTAAATACAGGTTCCAAGCTAAAGTAAAATAAAATTTTTTTAGCTCTATTTACAATTTATTATACCATTTTAATCAATGAATAGCATCATAATGTTAATTCCTGCTATCTTTTTCGATCTTTTACTTTACAATACACAACAGCGGCAAGCGTGCTTATAAAAGTCGCTATGATCGCCGGCGCGATAATAACCGCCGGATTCACGCTCCCATACTGACTCCTGTAAGCAATCATATTGACGGGAATCAACTGAAGGGAAGAAATATTCATGATCAAAAACACGCACATTTCGTTACTCGCCGTTCTCCCTTTGAAATTGCCATGCTCTGCCTCCGGTTCTCTTCCCCTTCGTTTCCTTTCTCTGACAATCCCCTCCGTCCCCGGTCCGCCATGCTCTGCATATTCCGGATTTCCCCGCTCCTTCTCCAGATCGGTCAGCGCCTCCATCGCTTTTAACCCCGCAGGCGTCGCCGCCCAGCCAAGCCCCAGAATATTTGCAATAAAGTTAAGAGATATATAAGACATCGCCGGATGATCTTTGGGAATCCTCGGAAACAGGAACCGCAGAAGCGGTCGCAATTTTCTCGTCAGCGCGTCTACCAGCCCCGCGTCCCTTGCAATTTCCATCATTCCCGTCCAAAGTGCCACCACGCCCAGCATGGTAATGCACAGTTGAACCGCTTCCTTGGACGAATCGATGACGCCGTTGGATATTTCCACCATCTGTCCCGTAAAAGAACCATAGATAATTCCGATAATAATCATAAAAATCCAGATATAATTCAGCATAGGCGCTTCCCCACCCGATTTATTCCCTTTATTTTATGACAAGACCACAAAAAATATGTTTTCGCCACCTGCTTCCCGCGCGCCCGTTTTCTTTGCCCGCTTCCTTTCTGTTATTGAAAAAACCGCTGAAATTGTCTATAATGTAGTTTAGCAGGGTTACGAACAGGCTTTGAATACATATCATTGCCCTGAGAATAAAGATTGAGAAGGAGTTTATTATGAGGTTAATTACACGTTCAGATTTTGACGGACTTGCATGCGGCGCTTTATTAAAGGAAGCCGGCATTATCGACCATTGGAAATTCGCGCATCCGAAGGATATTCAGGATGGGCTGGTCGAAGTAACCGAGGACGATTGTCTTGCCAACGTCCCCTTTGTAGAGGGATGCGGACTGTGGTTCGACCACCATTCCAGCGAGCACGAAAGATTACAATTAGAAGGTAAATATAAAGGAGAGAGCCGTATCACGCCTTCCTGTGCCAGAATCATTTATGAATATTACGGCGGTAAAGAGAGATTTCCGCAGTTTGACGATATGATGGAAGCGGTTGATAAGGTTGACTCGGGCAATCTGACCATTGATGAGATCCAGAATCCCAAGGGATGGATTTTAATCGGCTTTTTGATGGACCCCCGCACGGGACTCGGTCGTTTCCGCAACTTTACGATTTCCAATTACCAGTTGATGGAAAAACTGATCGACGCCTGCCGTACCATGACAACGGACGAGATCCTTGCCCTGCCGGATATTAAGGAACGTATCGAAGTATACAACGAGCAGACCGAAAAATTCAAAGAAATGGTAAAAGCCTACACCTGGGTAAAGGGCAATGTTATCGTGACCGATTTAAGAGGCGTTGACCCCATCTACACCGGAAACCGTTTTATGATCTACAGTATGTATCCCGAGCAGAATATTTCCGCATGGGTTGTCAGCGGCAAAGGCGGCGCAGGCTGTTCCGCAGCCGTAGGCTACAGCATCTTAAACCGCACCAGCGACGTAAACGTCGGCAGCCTGATGTTAAAATACGGCGGAGGCGGTCACAAAAAGGTTGGCACCTGCCAATTTTCCGACGAAAACATGGACGAAGAGCTTCCGAAAATGTTGGAAGAGCTCTGCGCGCTTGCTAATCATTGATAGGACAGATTTAAAAAGCTGCATTTATCCGGCAGGGAATGTTGTTTCCAAAAACACATATCTTTGCCGGATTTTTTATGAAAACTTCTCTTCCTGCATTTTCCACTGCTCAATTACTTCTTTCCCAATCAGCGTGATCGCTTTCTGCGGGCAGTTGCTAAAACAGCGATAGCACATTGTACATCTGCTGCCCGAAACGGCTTTTCCATTTTCAATATGAATATTATGCAGGGGACATAGTTTCTCGCATACGCCACAGCCGTTGCATTTCGCATGGTCAATTTTAGGATTTTGTGTGTATCGCTTTGTCTTATTGGCAAACCAGAGCCGCTGACCAAAAAGCCCTGCCAGATGATAGAAAAAATTTAAGCCCTCTTTTGTCGGCTGACCTGCCAGATACCTTCTTGCCCCATCGTCTATTTTATTGCCGGCTGCCGCAATCAGTTTTCTGTTTTCTTCCGGCGTTTTCTTCAATGCCTTTACATCGCCGATACAGTCCGGCATTCGCACATGCAGTCCGCCGACGATATTCGCCCCATACTTTTTCAAAAGTCTTGCCGACACACCGGCGCCGTCTCCGCTGAAAAGTCCCATAGTTGCAATAATATAAATATTCTTTCCACGCCAAAGGGTACGGTTATTTTCAATAAAATCACGGACAATTTTAGGAAGATTGCTGTAATACACCGGATAAGCAAAAACAATCTCTCCGGCATCCGCAAGCGCAGGAACCGCGTCGTCCCCTTCCATCGCATACATGGAATGTTCCGTTCCTATATTACTTAAAAACCTCGACAGGCAATATTTTGTATTACCCGTCCCGCTGAAATAAATACCTGTCATCCAAACTCCTCTCCCGTATGTTCCGCCTTTTCTATTCTGCCGTCTTTTTCATTCTGCCGCCCTTAATGATCTTCACTTTTTACCATTCGCAATATCATAGAGAAACCTTTTTGGAAAAATTCTTCCCTCTCTAATCCCAGCGCGTCTTTCAGATATGCCTGCTTACTGGTATGAAGGGAAATCAGTCCGCAGATACTTGACCACAAAACAAAGGTTGCATGCAGCGAATCGATATCCGTCTTTATAAACCCAAGTTCTTTTCCCCTGTTTAAAAAGTCACACACAATTCTATTTATTTCCTCTCCGGTATCATAAATGGATTTCAAAACGGGCAATTCTTCCATGCTTTTCGGATCTACGCTGATATTTCCGAGAATACACTCAAAATACATAGGATACTTCTCTTCAAACTGCACCAAAGTATCGCATAAAGAAAAATATGCTTTCTCATAATCATCCGCCTTGCAAAAACAGTCTTTTATCCCGTCCCGCAAAACAGACATATATTCTAATACAATATGATAATAAATATCGTCTTTATTCTTAAAATACACATAAATCGTCGCCTTACTGCAGTCCGCAGCGCGGGCGATTTCATCAACCGTTGTTTTTGAAAGACCCTTTACCTGAAAAAGCCCGCTTGCAGCGCTGAGGATATTTTTTTGATTATATTCAATCAACTTTTCCTTTTTCATGACCTTATAACTTACCCTCCCATAACTATTAAACTATCATTTCAATAATTATAACATCAGTTTTACTTATAATCAACCCCCAAAAACTCCCCCAAAAATCCAAATAGCCCCCCAAATCCAAACAAAACCCCCAAAATTGGAATAGATCCCCCTAAAAAATCAAAAACACCAAATCCAAGCAGAAAGTAATTTAAAAAAAAGAAGAGGCTGCCGC
This sequence comes from uncultured Lachnospiraceae bacterium, assembly GCA_900542015.1. Lineage (GTDB taxonomy): Bacteria > Bacillota > Clostridia > Lachnospirales > Lachnospiraceae > UBA2882. The sequence continues at coordinate 114,602 of UQLY01000009.1, forward strand.
AGTTATCAAATATCATATAGATCAAAGGAAACCTTCACAAAAACGCCGGTACTTAATCCGCGTATTTTGCGGATTTACGTACCGCTGCGTTTTTATAGAGCGAAAGCGTGTTTCCGTGCTCTATAGAATATTTTATAATGGCGGCAGCCTCTTCTTCCTTTTAAATACTTCTCCTCTTTACCATTCCATCACCCCGGCGCTCCAGGTCAGTCCTGCCCCGAAGCCCGCCAGCACGATTTTATCTCCTCTTTGCAGCATACCTTTTTTATTTACCTCATCCAGCAAGATCGGCACGCTTCCCGCAGAAATATTTCCGCAATGTTCCAGCGCGGTAGGAAACTTATCCAGATCCGCCTTTAACCGTTTCGCCACCGACTGTATGATTCTGATATTCGCCTGATGCAGCAGGAAATATTTAATATCGGAAACCTCTAATCCGGCTTCTTCCAATACCTTCTTGATACTGACAGGCACGGTGCTTACCGCAAACTTATAAACCTCCTGCCCGTCCATATGCACATAGTCCGGATTCGTAGGATTTTGGACCAGCGGATTATTATTTAACCTGCTTTTACACGCCAGAACCATGCCTTTAGAACCGTCGGAACCCTGAGTAAAATTGACAAGCCCCGTTTCATCCGCCCGAACGACCGCCGCCCCCGCGCCGTCTCCAAACAATACGCAGGTGCTTCTGTCGTTCCAGTCCATCAGCCTGCTTAAAGTTTCCGCTCCGATGATCAGCGCGTTTTTATAAATGCCGCTGTGAATATATGCGTAAGCCGTATTCATCGCAAACATAAAGCCCGAGCAAGCCGCGTTCATATCAAACGCCACCGCATTATCAGCACCGATGATACTCTGTACTTCACAGGCGGTAGAAGGCGTCACATAATCTCCCGACACGGTTCCCACAATGATCAGATCCAGTTCCTCCGCTTTCATTCCCGCTTCCGCCAAGGCACGCTTTGCCGCCTCGGCAGACATCCAAGCCGTGGTCTCGTCCTTCGCCAGATGCCGCTCTCTGATCCCCGTTCTGCTGGATATCCACTCGTCCGAGGTATCCATGATCTCAGCAAGATCATCATTGGATACGATATTTTCGGGAAGATAACTTCCCGTTCCCATAATTCTGATCGTCATAATCCATGCTTTCCTTTCCGAACAGCCGCAAATCAGCCCTTATCCCCGACGGCAAAGGTCAGCTCCGCCTGTACCACCAGTTTTCCGTCCACATAAGCTTTCGCGCTTCCGACGCCAATAGGTCCCTTCATTTTAATAATTTCTGTTTCCATCATCAAAACGTCTCCGGGAACCACCTTTCCCTTAAAACGCGCTTCCTTAATACCTCCGAAAAAGACCAATTTCCCTTTGTTTTCGGGCATACTCAAGATCGCAACCGCACCGACCTGCGCCAGCGCCTCTATCATCAGCACGCCCGGCATTACCGGTTCTCCCGGAAAATGCCCGGCAAAAAACGGCTCGTTATAAGTCACGCATTTTTTTCCCGTCGCCTTTACTCCCGGTTCCAGCTCTTCAATGGTATCCACCAGCAAAAAGGGCTGTCTGTGAGGTAAAATATCCAAAATTTCCTTCGTTGTTAATACCGACATAATCTTCCTCTTTTCCGTCATGATTTTGTTTTATTTTCTCATTTATTTCTCTTTCCTTCAAGACGCCTATTCCGCGTATTTCTTGAGAATAATTGTGGCATTATGCCCGCCAAATCCTAGGGAATTAGAAAGCGCATAGGTAAATTCTCCCTCTACAGGCTCCATGCAATAATCCAGATCACATTCCTCATCCGGCTCCTTTAACCCTACGGTCTGGTGCAGATAGCCTTCCTCCAGTTCCTTTACACAGGTAATAAATTCGATCGCTCCCGCCGCTCCCAGCAGATGCCCGATCATGGACTTGGTGGAATTGATCTTCATTTCCTTCGCATGTTCGCCGAAGGCTAGTTTAATCGCCCTTGTCTCAAACAGATCGTTGTGATGCGTACTTGTGCCATGGGCATTGATGTATACAATATCCTCGGGCTGCAGACCTGCGTCCTTTACCGCGTTAGTCATCGCCCTCGCCGCGCCGGAACCGTCCTCCACAGGCGACGTAATATGATAAGCATCGGAAGAGCAGCCGTATCCCACAACTTCGCCATAGATTTTCGCGCCGCGCCCTTTGGCGTGTTCCAGCTCCTCCAGCACGACTACCGCCGCGCCTTCTCCCATGACAAACCCGCTTCTGTCTTTGTCAAAAGGCATACAGCATCTTTCGGGATCATCGGAGCTTGTCAATGCGGTCAACGCTGCAAACCCCGCAACCCCTACGGGCGTAATACAGCTTTCCGTTCCGCCTGCTACCATGATATCGGCGTCGCCGTACTGAATGGTACGATATGCCTCTCCGATGGAGTTGGTTCCCGTAGCGCATGCCGTTACACAGTTGATGCTTTTTCCCTTTAAGCCAAACTGAATGGATACGTTCCCCGCCGCCATATTGCTGATCATCATAGGCACCATCAGCGGATTGCAGCGATTCGGTCCCTTCGTTAAAATTTTTTCATACTCTCTTTCCACCGTCTGTAAAGAACCGATGCCCGATCCGATGGAAACGCCCGCCATATAAGGATCTTCCTTTTCCATATCGACTGCCGCGTCAGCCAGAGCCTCCTTCGCAGCCGCTACCGCATACTGGCAAAACAGCTCCATTCTCTTAGCCGCCTTAAAATCCATATATTCCTTGCCTGCAAATCCCTTTACCTCCGCCGCCACATGGCATTTGTATTCGGAAGCGTCAAATTTGCTGATCTCTCCGAAACCGGTTTTTCCTTCTTTTACGGAAGCCCAAAATTCATCTACGTTAAGTCCTATGGGAGTAATGGCTCCCATACCGGTTACTACCACTCTTCTACTCATGATCTTTTCCCTTTCTCATTTTACATCGCCATTCCGCCGTCTACGGAAATAACCTGTCCCGTGATATAAGCCGCCTTCGGGCTTGCCAGAAACGCAACCGTCTCCGCTACATCCTTAGGCGTTCCGATTCTCTTTAAAGGAATCTGCTGCAAGGTCGCTTCCTTCGCCGCATCAGTCATCGCCTCCGTCATATCCGTAGCGATAAATCCGGGCGCCACTGTGTTTACCGTGATGTTTCTGCTCGCCAGCTCCCTCGCCATGCTCTTAGTCAGACCAATAACTCCCGCCTTGGAAGCCGCGTAGTTCGCCTGTCCCGCATTACCGAGAATCCCCGTTACCGACGCCATGTTGATAATGGCGCCCGATCTCTGTTTCAAAAACGGACGGTACAAATGTTTGATCGTATTGTAGGTTCCCTTTAAATTCGTATTGATTACCGCGTCGAAATCCTCCGGCGATATTCTCATCAACAGGTTATCCCTTGTAATACCCGCATTATTTACGAGAATATCAATTTTTCCAAAGGTTTCCAGCGCCTTTGTTATCATTTCCCCACACGCTTCATAATCCGCAACGGAACACTGCATCGCTTCCGCTTTCCGTCCCATTTCCCGGATCTGCGCCGCCACCTCGTCCGCTTTCTCCCCGGAGCCGTTATAATTGACAATCACGTCCGCCCCGTAAGAAGCAAGGGTCAACGCGATTTCCCTGCCGATTCCCCTGCTTGCGCCGGTTACCAGCGCTGTTTTTCCTTCTAACATAGTCTCCCATCTCCCATTACTGTTTTTATATTTTGATCCATGCGCTCATGCCTTTGCACCAAGCGCTTCTGCGACCTTTTCCAGATCCTCCGGCTTTTCTATGCTGTAAACCTTCATTTCCCGGTTTATTTTCCTCATAAATCCCGTCAGCGTCTTGCCGGGTCCTATTTCAATAAAAGTATCCGCTCCGTCCGCAATCATTCTCTCTACGCTCTGCTGCCATTTGACCGGAGAGGAAACCTGTTTTTCCAATAAAGGCTTTACTTCCTCCGTATTTGTGACATAAGCCGCCGTTACATTTGCGATATACGGTATCGCAATCGGATGAATTTCCACATTTTTCAGCGCTTCGCCCAGCTTTTTCCCGGCTCCCGCCAGCATCGCGGAATGAAAAGGACCGCTGACTTTAAGGGGTACGCACCGTTTGGCTCCCGCCTCGCTGCATTTTGCCGCAGCCGCTTCTACCGCAGCCGCCTCTCCGGTAATTACCGTCTGTCCGGGGCAGTTATAATTTGCAACGGATACTATGCCTTCCGTACTTTCACACGCTTCTTCAATCTTTGCCGTATCCAGCCCCAGCACCGCCGTCATGGCTCCGCCCGTGGGTACTGCCTCCTGCATATAAATGCCTCTCTTTCGTACCAGCGCAAAGGCGTCCTCCGGGGTCAATACGCCGCTCGCCATCAGTGCGCCGTATTCTCCGAGGCTTAACCCCGCCGTCACGTCAGGCTTAATCCCCTTTTCTTCCACTGCCTTTAACATCGCTGCCTCTGCGGCTATCATCGCAATCTGCGTATATTCCGTAATATGAATCTGTTCGTTTTCTTCAAAGCAGAGAGAAACCACGTCCAGTCCGCTTGCCCTGGAAGCTGTTTCAAAAACTTCTTTACAGACGGGAAACGTATCATAAAATTCCTTTCCCATTCCTATGTACTGCGATCCCTGTCCCGGAAACATAAATGCGACTTTTCCCATTTCTTCCATCCTCTCTTAACCTGTTTCAAAAAGCCTCAAATATTTTGATATTCAAAATATTGTCTTTTATAAAAAGGAGATCCGCCGTTCTCGGATCTCCCCGATTGTCCCGCAAAACCGTCCTTATGCCTCTACGCCTTTGCTCTTCATGTATTCAATAACAGCGCCTACTGTTGTAATCTGCTCCAAATCCTCGGAAGGAATTTCAATTCCGTATTCCTCTTCAAAAGCCATAACCAGTTCAAACAAATCTAAGGAGTCAGCGCCTAAGTCGTCTTTAAAAGAAGACTCTTCTGTAATTTCAACTCCATCCAGATTTAACTGCTCTTCAATGATTTCTTTTACTCTTTCTAACATTATGATCTTCTCCTTTTTCATTCACAGAAATAGTTTGACATTCAAAGTATATTATCTGTTATCCGGTTTGTCAACAGTTTTCAGCAGATATTGATACACATCCCTTTTGGAAATTCCTCTGTCCTTCGCTACCTGCTTCATGGCTTCCTTGCGGTCCATTCCCTGATCCTCATAGATCTTCATATGATCTTCCACGGATATTGACTGCCAATCCTTCTGTTGTTCTTTTTTTCTATCATAAAGGCTTTTGCCTTCTATGACAAGTACATATTCGCCTCTGGGAGCATCTTTTTCATAATAATTTACCGCTTTTTCCAAAGTTGTAGGAAAAACCTCTTCAAATTTCTTTGTCAGTTCCCTGCACAACGTCACTCTGCGGTCTCCCAGAGCCTCATACAATTCTTCTAAGGTCGCCTTTAAATGATGGGGCGCCTCATATATAATAATCGTTCTGGACTCCTTTTGTAAATCCTCTAACACCATTTTTTTATCTTTTTTTTCGGAGGGCAGGAATCCCTCAAAGCAAAAACGCCTTGTAGACAGTCCCGAAAGGGTCAGCGCCGTAATACATGCCGCCGGTCCCGGCAGGCTGGTCACGGTTACGCCCGCTTCCTGGCACATCGCCACAAGCACCTCCCCCGGATCGGAAATCGCCGGAGTCCCCGCGTCGGTAATTAGCGCGATGTCTTCACCCTGCTGCAGCTTTTTTATTAAAGTTTTCGCTTTTTCTACTTTATTGTATTCATGATAACTGGTCATCGGCGTCCGGATACCGAAATGATTCAACAGCTTTATGCTGTTTCTCGTATCCTCCGCGGCAATCAGGTCAACCTGCTCCAGGGTTTCCCTGACCCTTGGCGTCATGTCTCCCAGATTACCGATGGGAGTCGCGCACAAATATAAAGTCCCGCTCATATTATTTTCCTTTAAATCCTATCCTGCTTTCCCGGCGGTTTTCCCACACGCTTATCCCGCTCCCGGTCGTCATATTCCGCAGGCTTATAAATATCGTAGATTTCGTCTGTATAGACCCCCGGCTCTTTGTATACAATCAGGGGACTCTCTATGGTAATCCGCGGATTACCGCCTTTTTTTGCCTCAATCAGCACCATATTCGGCTCTTTATCCACATAAGGATGCACCAGCTTCATTCTTTTCGGCTCCAGACGGTACTTGGTCATAATGCCGAAAAGTTCCACAAGTCGGAAGGGTCTGTGTACCAGAAAAAACGTGCCTCCCGGCTTTAACAGCGCCGAAGCCTCTCTTGCCACATCTTCAAAGGTGCAGAGCACTTCATGTCTCGCTATGGTTTTTCTGTCATTTTCTCCGGTCAGTCCGTGCTTGCCGATCATATAAGGAGGATTACAGGTTACGGCATCAAAGCTTCCCTTACCGAATATTTCCGAGGCTTCTTTAATATCTCCGGTTACAATCGATATCTTTTCCTCAAGCCCGTTCAAAGCAACGCTCCGCCTCGCCATATCCGCGCTTTCCGGCTGAATCTCCAGCCCGGTCAGATGCTCCGCCCCGGTCTTAGCCTCCAGCAAAATAGGAATAATACCCGTCCCCGTGCCCAGATCCAGCACCCTGCTTTTTTCTTTGATCCTGGCAAATCCGGTCAGCAGCACCGCATCGATCCCAAAGCAAAAGGCTGCCGGATTTTGTATAATCCGATAACCTTTCCTTCCCAAATCATCCAGCCGTTCTCCATCTTTCAGATCAATTGTCATCCAGCTTTGATTTTCCTTCCTGTTTTTCCAGCTTCTCCAATTCTTTCAGTTCCGCATCGTTGACATCCACTTTGTCCTTGCGGTGACGGCGTTTAAAACGAAGCTGATCCACATGGTATTCCATAATTTCCTTTTCGTCTCCGGTATCCACAACGACCTTAACAAGCTGTCTGAGGACATTGACGCTGTGTACCTCGCCCTTATATCCGTCGTCGGTAGTCACATAATCGCCCACATTGGGCAGTCTTCTGTTTAATTCCTCATACGTTTCCTCTTCATTTTTGAGACAGCACATCAATCTGCCGCACACACCGGAAATTTTGGTGGGATTCAACGACAGATTCTGCTCTTTCGCCATTTTGATCGAGACCGGCGCGAACTCCGATAAAAACGTGTGGCAGCAAAGCGCTCTTCCGCAAATACCCATGCCTCCCAATATCTTCGTCTCGTCCCTGACGCCGATCTGGCGCAGCTCAATCCTTGTCTTAAAGACGGAAGCCAGATCCTTTACCAATTCCCTGAAATCAATTCTTCCGTCCGCCGTGAAATAAAATAAGATCTTATTGTTATCAAAAGTATATTCGGTGTCGATCAGTTTCATTTCCAAATTATGCTTTTTAATCTTTTCCAGGCAGATCTGAAACGCTTCCTTCTCTTTTCTCTTATTGTCCGCCTGCTGTTTATCGTCTCTTTCCGTCGCAATTCTAATTACCGGCTTTAGGGGCTGGTTTATTTTTTCCTCATCCAGCTCCCGGATATTGCCTACGGCGGTTCCGTACTCAATTCCTCTTGCAGTCTCCACGATCACATGGTCTCCCTTTTTGATCTCAAACTGCAGCGGGTCAAAATAATATACCTTTCCTGCGGTGCGGAAACGGATTCCTACAATTTTTCGCATTCTAATTCTCCTTTATGGTTAAAAGCAGAAGCTCCATGGTCAGATCAAAATTAACATTTGCCTTCAACCTTGCCTTCGCCTTTTCAAGGGCGTCCAGAATTTCTTCAATGCCTTCATAAGCGCTCTGGTCCGCCGTCTTCTTGATATATTGGATTTCATCCCTGAAAATCAGGTGATTCACATCATTGGTCGCCTTAAACAGCAAAACGTCCCGATACCAGACGGATAAGATATCCAGATAATCGTTGATGTCAAACTTATATTCGGCGATCTTCTTAATCGCGGCTACAATTTCGTTGATTTCCATATCGCGGATATACTTTAATAAGGTTACCGCATCCGACTTGATATTGTCAAATTCCTCGCTGGAAGCAAGCGCCTTCGCCTTTCCCACATTTCCTCTGGCAAAAGCAACGCAGACGTCCGCTTTATATTCCGGAATCTTCAAATCCTTCATCAGATAATTTCTGACCAGCTCGTCTCTGACCGGTTTCATGGTCAAAAGCACGCAGCGGCTCTGAATGGTGGGCAGCAACGCATCCACATTTGTCGTCAAAAGCAGGATGACCGCATATTCCGGCGGCTCCTCCAGCGTCTTTAACAGAGCGTTCTGCGCCTGTACGGTCATTTTCTCCGCTTCGTTTACAATATAAACCTTTCTGGGGCTGCTGTACGGCTTGATCGCAATGTCCCCGGTAATCTTACGGATATCCTCAACGCCGATCGTATTGGGTTTCTCATGGGTCACGCGGATGATATCCGGCTGGTTTCCGTTCTGTGCCTGTTTGCACGAACGGCATTCGCCGCAGGGCTCCCCCTCCTGCTTCTCACATTGCAGCGCCGCGGCAAAAACCTTTGCAATAAATTCTTTACCTGCGCTTCTTTCCCCTTGCAGAATATATGCGTGAGATACCTTCTGCGTCTTTACGGCAGTCCGCAAATGCTCTACGATCTGCTCCTGTCCGATTACATCCTGAAATGTTGCCATCCCGACACCCTCTTTCCGCCCATTGCCTTACGTTCTATTATAACATGATTTATTCTTTTCTAAAATATCTAAGTAAAAATATCCAATAAAAGCCCCCGGATCTCTCCGATTTTGCTTAAAATCGCCAGATGATCCTTCTCATCCTTCATCAGCTCTCTCGCCAGCTCATCCAGCGTGTCGTCCACCTGACGGATAATCCCATATACTCTGTGCCTTCCTTTTCTGTCCAAAAAATTCTCCCTGGAAAACTTGTGGCTGCGGTTTACAACCTCATTCATAAAGTCCTTGATCAGCCCGCGGTACCGTTTCATGTCCCGCACGTCCATCTTCTTTGAAAGGCGGTCTCCCTGCCTTGTGATCTCCTCCATCATGTTCGTAAGGTAGGTCTGGAGCTCCTGCTCCTCAATGCTGCTTGCCAGTATAAACTTAAACGTACCGTCGGATACCTGTCCGGTCTCCGTCTGCTGAACCTGGGTAACGGGCGCAGCCTGATTTACCTTCATGTCCATACGCACACCTCATTTCCTAAAAGAACGCTTTCCTACGCCTGAAAAGAAAGCATATATGCCTCGATTTCTTCCAGACAACGGTTTAAATCCTCGTTATAAAACTCTTTGTCTATTCCCGCCGCCTGTTTCTTCTCCACTCCAAAATCTTCAGCATCCGCAAGGAATCTTCTGCACATTTCCTCGTATTTGGGGCTTTCCTCGCTTCTTTCCCGGTCAAGCGCCCTCTGTAAGCGAATCCCGTCGTCCAATTCTATCATAATCGGAACCACCCTTTGCGCCCCGAAATATGCTTTTGTTTTGACATAGGATTCTATGGTTCCGATGATCAGATAATTATTTTGTGAAAGATCAATCTGTCCGTCGTCCACCGTAAAATACTTCCACAAACCGCAGAAAGTATGATATTCCCGCAGCTCTATGATTTTTCCTTCCTCCTCAAAGGCACGCACAGTCCCGTCGTCCACAAAGTGATACTGTACGCCGTCCTTTTCTCCCGCGCGCACCGGTCTTGTGGTATACAATACGATCTTCTTCAGATGCAGCTTTTCTCTTTTCAGAAGCTCTTTGTAGATCGTATCTTTTCCTGATGAACTTTTTCCCATGAGATAAAAAATCTTACCCATATTTTCGCCGGGATTTTACATCCCTCTCCACTTTTCTCAGATTTCGATGACGCGGATCATATTGGTCGTTCCCGCCGTTCCCAACGGCACGCCCGCCGTCAGTACAACGACGTCTCCCTTTTTCACAAGTCCCGCTTTTTCCGCTGCTCTGGACGCCTCTTCAAACAAATCATCCGCCGTTTCTTCCTTTTCAATCAGCAAGGGCATTACGCCCCAGGAGAGATTCAACTGGCGGCAGACCCTCGGATTGACGCTGCACCCGATAATCGTACATCCCGGTTTATATCTGGAAATCATGCCTGCGGTAAAGCCTGACATGGTAACCGTGATAATCGCCGCCGCATTCAGATCCATCGCCGTCGTACAGGTCGCATGGGAAATCGCCGTCGTAATATCGGCTTTTTGATCGGAATCGTTTTTCTTCATTCTTCCGCCATAATCAATATCCCTCTCTGCTCTTTCGGCAATTCTTGCCATTGTCATAACCGCTTCCACCGGATATTTTCCGGCTGCGCTTTCTCCCGAAAGCATAATTGCGGTAGTACCGTCATAAATTGCGTTCGCTACGTCCGCGGTTTCCGCTCTGGTGGGTCTCGGATTGCTGATCATGGACTCCAGCATCTGGGTTGCCGTAATGACATGCTTACCCTTGGCTACGGCTTTCTTAATCATATCCTTCTGGATAACCGGCACTTCTTCCAGGGGAATTTCCACGCCCATATCGCCCCTAGCCACCATAATGCCGTCAGAAACCTCCAGAATTTCATCCAGATTTTCAATTCCCTGCATGTTTTCTATTTTTGCAATAATCTTCGCCTTACTGTTATTTTCATCCAAAATCTTACGTACCTGCAGAATATCCTCTTTTGTCCTTGCAAAAGAAGCCGCGAGAAAATCATATCCCATCTGCGCGCAGAATTTGATATCCTCGTAATCCACATCGCTGATATAAGGCATGGACAAAACCGCGCCCGGTACGTTGATTCCCTTATGATTGGATACGGCGCCCCCATTGATCACGCGGCAGATAATATCCGTATCCGTCATTTTCTCAATAACCATTTCAATTTTACCGTCGTCAATCAAAATTGTCATGCCCGGTTTTACATCGTTTTTCAGATTTTTATAAGTAATGGTGGCGCGCTCCTTCGTGCCCATGACCTCTTCCGTCGTCAGTGCAAAGGTCTGTCCGGCGCAAAGCTCCGCCCTTCCGTTTTCAAAATCCCGCAGACGGATTTCCGGTCCCTTTGTATCCAACAGCGTCGCAACGGGCAGCCCCAATTCATTGCTTACCTTCAGTACGCTGCTCAGTTTCTTCTTCTGCTCTTCATGCGTGCCGTGGGAAAAATTGAACCTTGCCACATTCATTCCCGCAAGCATCAATTCTCTTAATTTCTCTTCGCTCTCCGAAGCCGGTCCGATGGTACAAATAATTTTTGTCTTTCTCATGTCTTTCCCTTTCTGTCTCTTGTTTTACTGATATCAGTTATGAATATAACTATTATTTGCATTATTTATGTTTTTTACAAATATTTACAGCCTTTCCAATATTTCAATTTTCATATTTCGTCCGCCGTCCTTCAACCCCTGCACGGTCAATCCCATTCCCGCCGCCCGCTTTAAATACGCCGGCAATCCTTTCGGAATCTTTTCCCCGGGCACAATCAAAGGAATCCCCGGCGGGTACAGGCAGACAAACGCCTGGCTGATCCTTCCTTCGCTTTCCTCCAAAAAAACCGTCTCTCCCGGCATTTCAAACGCTTTTCTGATTCCATATACAGCCTCCGGCTTTTGTACCGTTTCAGATTCTTCAAAAGGCATTTCCTCCGCCTGTTTTTTCCGGCTGCTCTGCCCTGCCTTTGCATCTATTTCTTTAAGCGCACCGGCAAGCCGCTCAAATCCCTCCGCAGTATCCATCACGCTTGTCATGGCAATCACATAGTCCTGCGCCGCCATTTCCATCTGCAAATGATATTTTTCTCTCAAAATATCATATAACCGCCTGCCGCTCAGTCCGGTCTTACCCGTTCCGATGACAAGCCTTCCGGGGTCCATGACTATTTTCCTCTCTAACTGCCGTAAAGAGTTGATCCTGTCCGCATTCCATATTTCCATGCGGGATAAACCGTTTCCTTTCCGGTAAAACGCTTTTAAATTTTTTTCGTATTCTTCCAAAAGCTTTTTTTTGTTTTCCTGACAATAATGCAGGCAGGAAATCATACTTTCCATCAAAATATAGGACGGGCTGCTGGATTGAAACATCCTTAAATTCATTTTCAGCTTCTGTCTGTCAACCAATCTGCCCTGCACATGCAAAACCGCAGTCTGCGTCATGGACGGCAGGGTCTTATGCAGGCTCTGTATGACCACATCCGCCCCCTGTGCAAGCGCGTCAGACGGAAAATATCCGTTTCCGCCCCAAATGCCCAGATGAGCGCCGTGCGCCTCGTCCACAATAACCGGAATCCCCTTTTTATGAGCAATCTTGCAAATTTTTTGAATATCGCTGATCACGCCCTCGTAGGTAGGCGACGTCAAAAATATCCCCGCATAAGAATCGGAAGCTTTCAGTGCCTCCTCTATATGCTCCGCCCTGATCTCTCCCGCAAAAGAAACCCCCGGTATCCGCTCCGGATATAAATAATCCGCCTTCATATCGGCAAGATACAAAGCGTTATACGCAGATTTATGAGCATTTCGCCCCATCAAAAGCCTGCTCTCTCCGCCGCTTTTACCGGCTACTGCCGTAATCGCTCCAAGTACCCCGCAGCTACTTCCGTTTATCAGGAAAAAAGATTCCTCCGCGCCGAATAATTCTGCGGCAAATTCCTGCTCTTTTTTAATAATTCCCTCCGGGTCATGCAGATTGTCAAAACCGTCTATCTCCGTAATATCCCAGGCATACGCCTTTTCCAACTGCTCCAAAACCGGTCTTCTCTTATGTCCCGGCATATGAAACGGGTAACTGCCGCTATTCTCAAGGTCCCTGAGCGCACTTTCCAACTTATCCACACAGATCCCCCTTCATCAGATGAAGGGTCTCCATCATCGAACAATATTTATCTGCCATGGTTACCACCCACGCCTCCCGGCATTTCGGCGGAACAACCGTCAGCGGCCACATATGCTTGCTGATAATCTCATTTTCCAAATCACCGGTATGAAAATCCCTCCTGGCATTTTTCGCTGCAATCGCCGGGTGCGTAAAACCGTGCATCTTATAAAACTCAAAGATCTCTCTCAAACCTACCCGCTTATCATGCCAGTCATATTGAAAATAATCATGGAGCAAAGCTCCCCTGACCAGCTCTTTTTCAGAAAAGTGAAAGGGCAGCGTCCTGCTCAACCGTATGCTCGCCTCCGCGACATTCAGGCTATGCCTCCACACAGAAAACGAACCGTGCTGCACATAATTCCGGCTCTGCTGAAATGAATCCGCAGCTAAAATGTCTCCGCCGTACTTTCTCAATATCCTGTGAATTTTCTTATGATCTCTCATATGGCCTTCCGTCTCCCAATTCATCTGCCATTTTACATATATACGAATTTATTATAGCATAAAAGCCTTCTCTGCCAAATAGTTTTCACTAAAATCCACAGATTCTGAACGTTCTCTAAACAAACGCCCGCATGAGATAGAAAAAGGCTGCCGCACTTACCCCACCAACAGGATAAATGCCACAGCCATGCACTGTTTCCGTCAACTGATATCACAACCGCGATCACTCTTGCGTGATATCCAAAGACTCGCTGAGCGTTTTCATCAATTTTGTATCCGTATTCAAATTATACGCCGACATTTCTTCAAATGTAATCCCGTCCTGATCCGTTACCGTCATTTCATAAGGGAAAATTCTCGCCGTATCCAGATTACCGTCCTTTACCAAAATCAGATAAAAATCAAACTCTCCCGAATTTCTCACAATGTATTTATATTTCGTGGTATAAGTATCATTGAGAAGTCCCTCATGTACCTTCATATCCGCTTCGTCAATTTCCTCCGTCGCATAGACATACCATTTATATCCCTGCGTCAGATCCGCCTTCAATTCAACATGGAACGCAAAGTCATTATTTTCATCATGCGTTACCGCGTGGCTTGTCACCGGCGTCGTCAGCTCCTCAAACGAGCACCCCGGCAAAATGAGCAATGAAAGCATTACCGCTACCGCCAAAAACATTTTCCTAAATCTTTTCAATATCATCGTCTCCTTCCAAACTTTAAATCCCCTCTGCCAAAAATTACGATCACTACAAATTATGCCTCTCACTTCTGCATCATGTCAAAAAAGATTAGAAATTGCTGTTTTTTATGATCAAGTTACAGTTATTATAACAGTTTCCTGCAAAATATCAAAATACAATTTATCATTTTATATTTATTTAATAAGTAGTTTAAAAATAGTTTAATAAGCCGTCATTTACTTCCATTGAATCACGGGCATTTACTCCCCACGGCTTGGATAGATGCAGATAAAATAAAAAAGCGGAAAGCCTTTAAAAAATAAAGGTTTCCGTTTCCCTTTTGCTACTGAGCCACCGGGGACTCGAACCCCGGACAACTTGATTAAAAGTCAA
>UQLY01000010.1 GCA_900542015.1 uncultured Lachnospiraceae bacterium
TGCATTATGAATATTACAGTCTTGATGGCACACAGGAAGTACCGCCGGATTATACGGAAATCTCCTTTGTATGTTTGAGGTCGGATGGGCGTCTGGAACTTCCAAGTACAGTAGAAATCGCTTGCAGGAGTGCCAGTCGGAGGGTGCCTGAGTTGGAAGGCTTTCACTTCCACACTTTAAGACACACTTACACCACCAATCTTCTGACAAGCGGAGCACAGCCAAAGGAAGTGCAGGAACTGTTAGGTCATTCCGATGTGCGTACCACAATGAATGTTTATGCCCACGCCACAAGGGAAGCAAAGCGGACTTCCGCAAGGCTTTTGGATAAGGTGGTGGGGCAATAAGAAAAAACTTTCCCTTGTAAGTTGCCCATAAGGGCAAAAACAAGGGAAAATACATACAGTTTCATAGTATGAGGCTCTGGAAGCTTTGTAAAATAAGGAAAGTTAGTTAGATAACTCGATAAATGTCAATTTATTAAAAGACGAAGATGTAGAGATTATTGAAGAAAATAATATCAGCCTTATTGTGATTCATGTTCCAAGAGCTGATTATAACATGCGTCCTGTATATGTTGGTGAAAACCCATATAAGGGAACATATAAAAGGAATCATGAGGGCGATTATCATGCAACAGAGCATGAGATCCGAGGAATGATAAGAGATCAGAATCCAGAAGGCAATGATAATCAGATTATTGAGTATTATACGATGGACGATATTGATAAAGAGACGTTAAGAAAGTATCGTCAGATTTTTGAGATTAGAAATGAGAGTCATGTATGGAATTCTTTGGATGATAAGTCTTTTCTTGAAAAATTGGGTGGTTACAGAAAGGACAGAAGAACTGGTGTAGAAGGGCTTACTTTAGCCGGGCTTTTTATGTTTGGTACAGGACAGGCTATCAGAGATCGTTTTGATAATGTCTTTATGGATTATCGAAATGAAAGTCAAGTGACAACAGATATCCGCTGGAATGACAGAATTACCTATGATGGAACATGGGAAAATAATCTGTTTAATTTTTTTACAAAGGTAACACCAAAGTTGATGGAGGATTTAAAAAAGCCATTCAAGTTAGAAGGTGGTGTTCAGCGTATAGACGATACATCTGTGCATGAAGCCGTTCGTGAAGGATTCGTAAATATGATTATTCATGCGGATTATCTGATGGATGCCGGAGTCTTGAAAGTAATCAAGAAGTCGAATGAATTTGAATTTACAAATCCAGGGATCTTGAAACTTCCGCTTGAAGATATTTATCGTGGTGGTAACTCAAAGTCAAGAAATCCCCATATGCAGACCATGCTCAGACTGGTTGGATTTGGAGATAATGCCGGTTCTGGTTTCCCGACGATTCTTGATGTGTGGAAGTCGGAAGGTTGGATAGAGCCCCAACTAATCGAAGACACAATTCTTGATCAGGTAACGCTTGTTATGAAGATGGAGAATGAAACTGATGAAAATGTCATAGAAAATGTCATAGAAAATGTCATAGAAATTTCAGGAGAAAAGATCAAAGAATTTATGCCTGAGTATTCTAAGAAGAAGATTGCTAAAGCCTGTGAAATACTTAAAATGATTTCTGAAAATCCGAATGTTTCTATTGATGAATTAAGAAAGGCATTGGATGTTACTGATAGAACAATCGCAAGATATATAGCGGAATTAAAGAATAAAGGTATTATAGAACGTAAGGGACCGGATAATGGTGGAGAATGGAAGATTAAATTCCACAATTGGTTGGAGTAAGATTTGCCTAACCAGTGCCGGGCGGTCTTGTGTATTGACATTTAAAACAATAACCGCTATACTTACTCCCGGACAAAGAGCTCGAACTTTGTATTGCAACAGGAAACCCCGGATTCATAAGGAGGACAATATGCAGCGCAGAATGAAAATGAACGACAATTTTATAACTCGTAAACAAGGTGTGATTGTCCTTAGGGATCATGAAAGGGGATTTTAACAGCTTTTGTGTTATTTCGCATTTGTATGATTAGCAATGATAAATTTTGGATGATCAGCACCTTTACTCAGGGTGTTTTTTTGATGCAGTTTTTTATGAAATAGATATAAAGCGATAGGAGATCAAAGAAACATCTTATGTAAGAAAGGATTTTTGTGATGATAACAATATACGGAAAATATACAAATGCTTTGGTTTATACAACAAACAATGAACAATTTGCAATCGATGACTATGCGCGTAAGCAATTACAGATGATCTGCGACCATCCAAGCGCTGCGGGGAGCAAAATCCGTGTTATGCCGGATGTTCATCCCGGCAAAGTGGGCACGATCGGTCTGACCATGACGGTAGGCGATTCCCTGCTTCCGAGTCTGGTTGGCGTGGATATCGGCTGCGGCATGACCATTGCAAAGCTCAAAACAAAAAATATAGAATTTCAAAAACTGGATACGGTGATCCGCGAGAATGTGCCGTCCGGCGGAAAGATCAGAAAAACGGCGCATAAAATCAGCCGCAGCGTTGATCTTAGTCAGTTGTATTGTTATAAAGCGATTGATCATAAAAAGGCGGAATTAAGCATCGGGACGCTCGGAGGCGGAAATCATTTTATTGAGGCGGACCGGGATGAAGAAGGCAATATTTATCTTGTGATCCATTCCGGCAGCCGCCATCTGGGCATGGAAGTGACCGAGTATTATCTCAAGGAAGGGCAGCACGCATCGCAGATGAAGAAACAGGGACATGCGCCTTATGAAATGACCTGTCTGGAGGGCGGACTCTTAGAAGCGTATTTTCATGATCTGGCTGTTACGCAGGAATACGCAAGGTTAAACAGAGAGGCTATGATCGATGAAATCGTGCGCGGTATGAAATGGCGCATTCTGGACAGCTATACCTGTATCCACAATTATGTTGATTTTTCGGGTGAAATTCCTGTTCTGCGAAAAGGAGCGATCCGGGCGGATGCCGGAGAAAAGGTGATTATTCCCATCAATATGCGGGATGGAATTATTTTAGGAACCGGTCTTGGCAATGAAGAATGGAATTGTTCCGCGCCTCACGGCTCGGGTAGGATTTATAAACGCTCCGAAGTAAAAGAACATCATACGGTCTCTGAATTTAAGAAAGCAATGGAAGGCATTCATTCCGTCTGCGTCAATCAGGATACTCTGGATGAGTCTCCCTTTGCTTACCGGAAGATGGACGACATTATCGACGTAATCGGAGCAACGGTCACGGTTAATAAGCTCCTAAAGCCTGTATACAACTTTAAAGCAGGCGGAAAATGAGTGAAAAACCGCTGTCGCCTATTGACGCTTTAGCAATTTCGAGTATAATAAAACATATGATGCAAAACGCGCGATTTAGAAAAAGGAGAATGACAATATGCCGCCAAAAGCGAAATTTACAAGAGATGAAATTATTGAAGCTGCATTAGATATTGTCAAAACAGATGGATTCGAGGCATTGACCTCCAGAGCGTTAGGAACGCGCCTCGGCAGTTCGGCGAGACCGATTTTTACTGTATTCCATAATATGGATGAAGTGCAGCAAGCCGTGATTAAGTCCGCCAAAACGCTATATAAGGAATATGTCAATAAAGGCTTAACGGAGGAACACCCCTTTAAGGGCGTAGGGACGCAATATATTCTCTTTTCTATTCATGAGCCAAAACTGTTTCAACTTCTGTTTATGACGGAACAACCGCAAATGCCAAATTTAGCGGGGATACTTCCATTGATAGAGGAAACCTATGATAAAATTCTTTTGTCGATTCAGGAAGATTACGGGCTTGACGAATTTTTGGCTGAAAAGCTATATCATCACCTTTGGATCTATACACACGGCATCGCAACGCTTTGCGCTACCAAAATGTGCCGCTTTACAGGCGATGAAATCAGTTCGATGATAACAGAGGTGTGTATAAGCATTTTGAAAAATATAGGGGGATGAAAAAGTCATGATTAAAGTGAAGAATATTATAAAATCATATGGAAACGGAGAGAGCCGTTTTCCGGTTTTGCAAAGCATCAGTCTTGAAATAAAAGAAGGGGATTTCGTAGTTATTCTCGGTGCGTCAGGTTCCGGAAAGTCTACTTTTCTGAATATCATTTCAGGGCTTGAACGCCCTGACAGCGGCAATGTGTTTTACGGCGGGAAAGATATCACGGCGCTTTCTGATGATAAATTGACTATGTTCCGCAAGGAAAATATAGGGTTTATTTTTCAGCAGTATTATTTGCTGCCAAACATGGACGTTGACAAAAATGTGAAAATGGGGGCGGATTTGTCGGACAACAAAGATTATAAGGAAGTGATCGAAGCGGTTGGGCTTTTAGAGAAACTGCACAAATATCCTGGCGAGCTTTCAGGCGGCGAACAGCAAAGAGTTTCCGTCGCAAGAGCATTGGCGAAAAAGCCAAAGGTACTGTTTTTGGATGAGCCGACAGGCGCGTTGGACGAGGCGACGGGCAGACAGGTACTGGATTATATCTGTAAGTTAAAAAATAAGTATGGCTTTACGATTGTAATGGTAACACACAATTTGAATATTGCGGAAATGGCTCAAACGGTCATCAAAATGAACAGCGGTAAAATATCGGACATTTATCAGAACGATGTTCAAAAGACCGCTTACGAGATTGGATGGTGACGATATGCTTATTGGAATAAAAAATGCTTCAAAGCTCGTCGGTATTTTTGTTATCTCCTGCTGCGCCGTACTTGTATGTACAATGTTTTTGAACTTTTACCTGGATGTCCGGTCTGTTGAGAGTGAAATAACATCGGAAGTGTCTATGATTTTTTATAACGCACAGGTGTCGACAGCAAAAGTCGTTTGTCTTGTTAGCGGGGGCTGTTTGTTAATAACTTCCGTCGTTGTGCTAATGTTTTATATCGGACATTATATTGATACCCACAAAAAGGAGCTTGGGATATTAAAGGCTTTGGGATATTCAAACTTAAAAATAGCAAAAAATTTCTGGCTGTTTGGGATCAGTACGTTTATTGGCACTGTGACAGGTTTTGGCGGAGCCTTTCTTCTAATGCCAAAGTTCTATGCCCTTCAAAATGAAGATAAAATGCTTCCGGACATAGCGATACACTTTCATCCGGCTGTTTTTATTTATTTCGTAATATTGCCGACTATATTTTTTTCGGCGCTTTCGATCGGCTTTGCCTGGTACAAATTGCATACGCCGGTTTTGCTGTTATTGAAAGATAACCTGCAAATGACTGTTAAACCGCCTAAACACAGGACTGAAAAAAACAGAGAGCTTTCCTTTATAGAGGATTTGAAAGAGAATACTTTGAAGTCTAAAAAAGCGCTTGTATTTTTCATTATTTTTGCTTCGTTCTGCTTTTCTGCGATGACGCAGATGTCGTTTAGCATGGAAGATTTGTCAAGTGAAATGATGGGAGCGATGATCCTCGTGATTGGTCTTGTTTTGGCGTTTACGACATTATTTCTTGCTGTTACAACAGTAATTAAAGGAAATACCAAGACAATCGCCATGATGAGGACTTTTGGCTATTCTCAGAAAGAATGCTGCAAGGCAATTTTGGGCGGGTACAGACCCATATCTTATATCGGTTTTGCTATTGGAACAATTTATCAGTATACATTGCTTCGGCTTATGGTTGATATTGTATTTAAAGATGTGGATGGCGTTCCTGCATATAAATTTGATTTCCCCGCCATGATTCTTTCGCTTGTTGTTTTTATCATAGTCTATGAAACCCTGATGTTTGCATACTCTGACAAAATAAAAAAGATTTCAATAAAAGAAATCATGCTAGAATAAAGGAAAATACGAAACAAGGCAAACATAAGGCGACAAAATAAGGAATGCCGGTATCAGGCGCCGCCGTATAAAGTAAATTGCCGTGATATCAAAGGAAACCTTCACAAAAACGCCGGTACTTAATCCGCGTATTTTGCGGATTTACGTACCGCTGCGTTTTTGTAGAGCGAAAGCGTGTTTCCGTGATATTCCGGCAATTTACTTTATATGGCGGCGCCGTCCATGGTCATCCTTACAACTCCGCCTTCCCTGAAACCGACGGCAAATTTCCCAAATTATTTTTCTCCGTCCCGTCGGGAACGGATTTTAAATACTCTGTGTCGCCGCGGTGCGCGACTCCGACGCCGTTGATTTCCCCGGCTTTAGCGAGCGCGACGCCTTCTTCCTTGGAAACGGTTTTCCCGTCAGAGAGCTGATAGCCCGTTATCTTACCGCCGGATTTGACCAGTCCTACAATATCCTTTGCGTCGGACTTGGGTGTGGGGATATCGTCCAAAGTATTTTTGGCAAGCGCCGAGGTAAAATCAGTATCTGCATTTTGCTGTTTCATATGGAATGCTCCTTTCTGTCATACTGGCTGTCATATCGAGGATATTATTTGCAGGGAAATAGGAAATATGCGGCGAAGCAATAGGAAAAATAAGGAAAAACCGGAAAATTTTTTCAAATTTCATAAAAAGAACGATTTGCAGGAAGACGGCATATGATAGAAACGAGATCAAGGAAAAGGATTTTTATGATGAAGCAGATTACACCACGTTTGACATTTGTCCGTCTGTTGGAACAGAGCAGACCCCAGGCGGTGGCATGGGTCCGGGGCAATGAAGCCAATCCGCAGTTAAGCGGGCTGGTAAAATTTTATGCGACGCCGCACGGAGGCGTGCTGGTGGAAGCGGAAATCTTCGGACTGCCGGATATCGATACGCCCTCTTCCACGGATTTTTACGCTATGCACATTCATGAAAACGGGGATTGTTCGGACGATTTTGCGAAAGCGGGAAAACATTACAACCCCACCGGTCAGCCTCATCCCTATCATGCGGGCGATATGCTCCCTCTTATGGGCAACCGGGGTTATGCCTGGCTTACTTTTTATGACAAACGCTTTACCGTACCCGAGATTGTGGGAAAATCGGTGATTATCCATGCAAGGCGGGACGATTTTACAACCCAGCCTTCGGGAGACGCTGGAGAAATGATCGGCTGCGGGGTCATTGTAGTGGAGAAATAAAACGCTTGAAAAGATCGGTAAAGAAAAGGCGGCAACCTGATTACTCCTCCAGCAAATACCTCAAAAAATCTACCGCCGTATCCTGACGGGAGGAGAGGTTGCCGATAGCAAAATAAGGGTCCACGCTGTCCTCGTATAAGACGCTGATTTTATCGAGATCTCCTATATAAACGGCAACCGGCACTCTGCCGTCGTCTTCGTAGGTGTGGTAGATCAGTCTGTCTTTTAATTTCTCATACAGGTCTTCGGGAAGAACGGACTCTATATTGGCAAGATAAGCCTGATCGGCGCAGCTTTCCATGACCCAGTCAGGCGCGATGAGCACGTCGATTTTGCCGTTCTCAAAAAAAGCCGAGAGCTTCTGGGAATTTGCTACGTCCATATTATCATTCCGGTCTTCGTACATTTGCAGATTGACGTCCAGCGTTGCGGGATTGACGTCGGTGTCGATGTCTCGGGAAAGGACATAATCGGATAATAAATCGGTCTGGTCCGCGGAATAAATGTTGCAGTTTACCATTGCGGCATAGATGGAAGGCTCTTTGCTTTCTTCCACAAAGTGAAAAATCAGGGAGATAACGCAGCACACGCCGATAACGCCCAGCATAATCGGTTTCCAGTGGTAATACCAGAAATACTTAAAACGCTCCCATTTGCTTTTTTCTCTCATTTTTTCTTTATTTTCTTCGATTTCATCCCTTAACATAAATAAACGACCCTTCTAAAGCGAATATTGCCAAAACACTTGTATTATCATAGTATGAGGGGCGAAAAGTGTCAACGAACTTCACGGAAATTTCACGAACGGAAGCAAAAATTTATTTTTCCCGCAACCCCAAGTTGCTGGGACGCAAGTAATAGGTGGTTGATTTCATAACGGCTTTCAAGTACAATTTTTTACGGTGGAGGTACGACAGATGAATTTTGCGGAGAAGCTATCGAGATTAAGGGTGCAGAGGGGATATTCTCAGGAAGCGCTTGCGGAGAAGCTGTATGTGAGCAGGCAGGCTGTTTCAAAATGGGAAGTGGGAACAACTCTGCCGGAGACGGAAAAGCTGATTGCAATCAGCGACTTTTTTAATGTATCCATTGATTATCTGCTGAAAGACAATATACAACTGAACGGGGACGACGGGCTGGACAGAATTGTGCTGAAATTTCTGGGAGCGGCGCAGGACATGGACGAGATATCAAAAAAGATGGTGTGCATTATGAAAGACGGCGTGATTGACCGGAAGGAAAAGGAAGAACTGGAATATATCACGAAGGCACTGGAGGAGATAGCGGGCATCATTATAGAAGTAAAACAGCGAATGAATATTTGAATGCAATCACAGGTTGCGTATTCGCATATAAATCAGGTGGAATCGGGGGGAGATTTCCATAGAGGAAGAGAGCTATTGCGGCACAGAACAGGTTTCTGCAGGCAATGGCTCTTTTTCGTATTGCATTTGGGCATTTCATTGCGGGTTTTTTAACCGCATCAACTTCCTGTCTTGACAATGCAGGTAATATCGCATATGATAGCTATGAACAAATTAAAAAGTATTCATAGGTGGACATATGGCAAAGGCGTTTACAGAAAAAGAAAAAGAGGAAATCCGAAGAAGATTGCAGGACGAAGGGCTGAAAAAGTTTAAGGAGAAGGGGCTGAAAAGGGTATCTGTCCGGGAACTGACACAGGCGGCAGGGATTGCACAGGGGGGCTTTTATACCTTTTATGAAAGTAAGGAAGCCCTGCTGTTAGACTGTGTAAACAGAAGGATTACGGAAAAAATAGAAGCTTTTACAGGCGGTTCGCTGGAACAGTATCAGGAAGAAATGCGGGAGCCGATATCCTTTCTGGCGGAAAGATTTTATATGACCGGAATGCACTTAAAGGATAATCTTGTTTTTAACAACCTGATCAGTGATTCGGTCAACATTATTCTTGGGGATTATGACAATCTGGAACAAAACAGTGTCCGTGCAATCAAAGGGCTTTTGATCCGGCTCATTGATTGGTGGGAGCGGCATGGGCTGATTGTGACGGTGGATACCAAAGGACTTCGCGCTTTCATGAAGGCGGGAGCCGTCCTTTTTATGAACGAGGAAATCATCGGGAAAGAGTATTTTCCGGAAATCTTCCGATCCTTTGTCTATGAAAATACGGCGCGTTACTTTCAGGTAACCGGTGCTTTTAAACCTTGACTGCATTCAGGGGGTTTTTTAACCATTGGCAATGAACAAAAATGAAAATATTCACAGATGGGAGAAGCTTATGTATATTCAGCGATTTGAAGATATTACGAAAAAAGATATTAAAACAGCGGGAGGGAAGGGCGCAAACTTAGGAGAAATGACAAGAGCCGGTATTCCGGTGCCTCCGGGAGCGGTATTGACGGTACAGGCGTATCAGCGTTTTATGGAGTACAACAAAGTCGATGTTTCCAATAAACCGGATGAAATCCGCAACGCTATTTTGGCGGGGAATATGCCAAAAGACGTGCAGGAGGAAATAGCAGGGTTTTATCGGGGGCTTGCAGAAGAGGCAAGAGTTGCGGTCCGTTCTTCCGCTACTGCGGAGGACCTTGAGGACGCCGGCTTTGCGGGTCAGCAGGAAACTTTTTTAAATGTGCAGGGAGAGGATATGCTCATAAACAGTATTAAAGCCTGTTATGCTTCGCTATGGGGAGACCGGGCGGTGAGCTATCGGAAGGAAAAAGGATATGATACGAAGCCTGTGGCGCTTGCAGCGGTGATTCAACGTATGGTGGAAAGCGAAACTGCAGGCGTACTTTTTACGCAAAACCCTGCTAACGGAAAAGAGGACGAAATGCTGATCAATTCCTCCTATGGGCTTGGGGAAGCCGTGGTGTCCGGTGCAGTCAGCCCGGATGAAGTGATATGTACAAGGGACGGACATATCATAAAGCAGGTAATCGGCAGCAAAGAGATTAAGGTGGTTTACGGTAAGAAGCAGACGGTAACAGTACCGGTAAAAGCAGAGGAAAAAAGTAAGCTGTCTCTTACAACCCGTCAGATAAAGAAGCTTGTGGACAAGGGGATAGAAATTGAAACGCACTATCAGTCGCCTATGGACATTGAATGGGCGTTTGTTGGAGAAGAGCTCTATATTCTCCAGGCAAGGGCAATTACGGCAAAAGCGGCGCAGACATTTGAAGAAGCGTGGATGCCGCCGATACGTCCCATCAATCAGAAAATGAAAGAAAGCCTTCTTTTTATGCTGGAAAAGGAGCCCTTTTCTTACTACCCGCTGGATTATGATTTTTCCATGATTCTCGGAAAACAGAAAGAGATCATTTTTGCACAGGGAGGCATCAAAATAGACAATGAATGCGGCATAGATAAAGACGGTTTTATGTCGCTGCCTACGTTAAAATTCGGACTTGGAAAAGAAATAGTCCATCTTCCCGCGATGTTTAAGGATATGAAAAATCACCCGGAAAATGTGAGAAAGGCAAAGGCGGTGCTAAAGTATGCAGAGCCGAAGATCCATGCGTTTGCCGATATGGATTGCTCTCATATGAAAATGGAGGACTGTTTGCAGGGACTTACGGATTTGTATCAAATGGTTACCGATGTCGCTTATGCGCGGTTTTACTATGCGGTTTTTCCGGGATTTCTGATGAACGGGAAGCTGGAAAAATATTTAAAGAGGGTGGATCAGAATCTTACCGCCTACAATTTGCTGTCGGGCTTGTCATACAAAACGGCGGATATTAACCGCGATCTGGGAGCTTTGGCTAAAAGAATCAAAGAGGATCATACCCTGACGGAAGCTGTGTCGGCAGGAAGCGGTTATGAAGAAATAACGGATCAGTTTCCCGAAGCTGACGAATGGTTTCAGGGGTTTTTGGCAAAACACGGATATAAGTCCGATTTTAACTGTTATTGTTTTACAGCGAAAACATGGCTGGAGGATAAGGATAGATTTTTGCAGGTGCTGAAACCGCTTTTGTCGGCAGAAGGAGAGAAAGAAATGTCTCTGACAGAAGGGGAAAACTGTTATAAGGAATTGCTTGGGAAAATGACATATGGGATGAAGGAAAAACAGCAAAAGGAAGTGGTGCGGCAGGCGGAATGCTATCGGTTTTATCATGTGTTCCGGGAGGAAACGCAATATTTATGGGAAACAGCCTTTTATGCCTGCAGGAAACTGTTAAAGCGCACGGCGGATCTGCTTGGCGCGACCGAAGGGGAGCTTTGGTACCTGTTTTGGGAAGAATTGCAGGAGGCTATGAAACGGCAAAAATTGAATGAGGAGGATTGGAATAAGATAGGAAGGCGCAGGGAGCTTCGTCCTACGGTAGAGGAATATTGGCGAAGGCAGCAGTGGGAGGCTCTCAAAGGAGACGAAAAAACAATTAAGGGAATCAGCGGGAGCACAGGGGAAGCAATAGGAGAAGTCTGCATTGTGACAAGCCCGGCGGAATTTTGCCGGTTAAAGAAGGGAGACATTCTGGTGTGCCGTTATACGGACCCGGAGTGGACGCCGTTATTTACCCTTGCCGCCGCAGTAGTTTCGGATACCGGCGGAGCATTGTCCCACGCGGCAATCGTGGCAAGAGAATATCATATTCCGGCTGTCCTTGCTACCGGATGCGCCACAACGCAGTTAGAAGACGGGGAGAAGGTGTTTGTCAACGGTACGTCGGGGGAGGTGCGCCGCCTTTGAAAAAGCGA
The DNA here is from genome assembly GCA_900542015.1 of uncultured Lachnospiraceae bacterium. GTDB lineage: Bacteria > Bacillota > Clostridia > Lachnospirales > Lachnospiraceae > UBA2882. The sequence goes on from UQLY01000010.1 coordinate 11,699, forward strand.
AGAGAGGAAATGCTGACGGCGCCGGTGGAAAAACTGATCTGCCGTATGGCGCTGCCGACGATACTGGGCATGTTGGTAACTGCTGTTTACAGTATGACCGATACCTTTTTCATTGGTCTGCTGAAAAACACCACGCTGACGGCAGCGGTCGGCATTGTTTTCTATTTTATGTCGCTGGTGCAGGCGGTGGGCTTTCTGTTTGGTTATGGTTCGGGAAATTATATAGCCGGATGTATCGGTCGGGACGAGGAAGAAAATGCCGGCAGGATGGCGGCAACAGGTTTTGTGTTTGCCGTCGGTGCCGGTATTTTCATTATGGGAGCGGGATATTTGTTTTTACCGGAGTTAGTCAATACTCTGGGCGGCAGCGCATCCCCCGGGCTGCAGGAGGCTGCCCGTGAAATGCTTCTGGTGTTTCTGACCGGAGTCCCCGGGATGACAGGGGCGCTCTGTCTGTATAACCAACTGAGGCTGGAAGGAAATGCCGACAGAGCGATTCTGGGGATGGGGACAGGGATGCTTTTGAATATGGTGTTGGACCCTGTTTTTATTCTCGGCGCAGGTATGGGAGTTTGCGGAGCGGCATTAGCAACCGTAATCGGTCAGTATGCAGGGCTGGCGGCTTTGTGGTTTCTTTCTTTTAAAGGCGGCTGCATACCGGTAAGACTGATTCATTGCGTGGCGGAAAAAGAAATTCTGAAAGCATTATTCTGCGGGGGTTCTCCGAATTTTTTGCGTCAAAGCATTACTACAATATCCGGCGTTCTATTGAATCACGTTGCAGGTTTTTATGGCGACACGGCGATTGCGGCGTTTACGGTTGCCAATCGTATTTTGTCCATGCTGACGGCGGGCGTAATAGGCTTCGGACAGGGGTATCAAAGCGTATGCGCCGTCAATTTCGGGGCGGGAAAGGGAAACCGGGTAAAGCGCGGCTTTTATTTCTGCGTTTTCGTATCAACCGTCGTACTGATTGTCCTGGCAGCCGGCACAGCGGCTTTTGCGCCGAAGCTGGTTGCTTTATTTGCAAAGGAAAAGGCGGTTTGTATGCTGGGGACCCGGATATTGCGGTGGGAATGCGCGGCGCTTCCCTTTATGGGATACACCACAATTGCAGGGATGTTTCTGCAAAATATAGGGCAGTTTGGAAAAGCGGCAGCGGTTACCTCGCTCAGGCAGGGGATTTTGTTTATTCCGTTACTGATCCTGCTGCCGAAAGTTATGGGACTGGAAGGATTGATTGGCGCGCAGCCGCTTGCCGATTTGCTTGCGTTTTCGATAGCCGTCATAATCGGGACGGGGCAGATGAAAATTAAAGGCTTATAACTTGAAAATTCCGACAGAATGTAATAATATATTTTTATATATCTTGAGATAGGGAAGTGATTGTACGCATGAACGATATGTGTGTGGAGCTGTTGGTAAAGAAACCGGATTTAAAGGCGGCGTCGGTACTTCATAATGTAATGATCGGTCTGGGCGTTGTGTTGTTTTTGTTCGGTTTGTTCAGCAGATTCCTGATTACCCTGTCCGGACTGTTGCTTTGCGGCGGAGCGTGGCTGTTGATGCAAAACGCCAATATCGAGTACGAGTATCTGTATCTGGATAAGGAGCTGTCGGTGGACAAGATTAAGAATCAGTCCAGCAGAAAGAAGGTTGCGACCTATCGTCTGGAGACGATGGAGGTCATGGCGCCCAGGGATTCGTACAGACTGGCGCCCTATCAAAATCTCAAGGTGCGGGATTTCTCTTCAGAGACGAAGGAGGGAAATGCGTTTGAACTGGTAGTGGAAGGGGAAAAAGGAAAGGAGCGCATCATCATTGATACCAATGAGGATTTGATAAAAGCGATGAAGATGGCGGCTCCCAGATGTGTGTTTACAGACTAAAACAAAATTAGACGGAGGAAAAGGAAATGGGTCAGATTATTGGCGAAGGAATTACGTTTGACGACGTGCTTTTAGTACCCGGTTATTCACAGGTAATTCCCAATCAGGTAGACTTATCTACGTATTTGACAAAAAAGATCAAATTGAACATTCCTATGATGAGCGCGGGAATGGATACCGTTACGGAACACCGTATGGCAATCGCGATGGCAAGGCAGGGCGGTATCGGTATCATTCATAAGAACATGACGATTGAGCAGCAGGCGGAAGAGGTAGATAAGGTAAAGCGTTCTGAAAACGGCGTTATTACTGATCCGTTTTCCCTGACGCCGGAGCATACCTTAAAGGACGCGGATGATCTGATGGCTAAATTCCGTATTTCCGGCGTGCCGATTACGGAAGGAAAGAAGCTGGTAGGTATTATTACCAACCGCGATCTGAAATTTGAGACGGATTTTTCCAAAAAGATTAAAGAGTGCATGACTTCCGAGGGGCTGATTACGGCGAAGGAAGGCATTACCCTTGAGGAAGCTAAGGCGGTTTTGGCAAAGGCGAGAAAAGAAAAGCTTCCGATCGTGGACGATGATTTTAATTTAAAAGGGTTAATTACGATTAAGGATATTGAGAAGACGATTAAATATCCTCTTGCGGCGAAGGATTCCCAGGGCAGGCTTCTTTGCGGCGCGGCAGTGGGCATTACGGCAAACTGCCTTGAGCGCGTGGCTGCGCTGGTAGAGGCGAAGGTCGATGTGGTTGTACTGGACTCCGCCCACGGACATTCCCAGAATGTATTAAACTGTGTGAAGATGATTAAAGATGCTTATCCCGATCTGCAGGTTATCGCAGGTAATGTAGCGACGGGCGAAGGTACGAAGGCGTTGATTGAAGCGGGCGCGGACGCCGTTAAGGTCGGCATCGGACCCGGTTCCATCTGTACGACCCGTGTGGTTGCGGGTATCGGCGTACCGCAGATTACTGCGATTATGAGCGCATATGAGGTGGCGAAAGAGTACGGCATACCGATTATTGCGGACGGCGGTATTAAATTCTCCGGCGATATGACAAAGGCGATCGCAGCAGGCGGAAACGTATGTATGATGGGGTCGATTTTTGCAGGATGCGATGAATCCCCCGGAACCTTTGAGCTGTTTCAGGGCAGAAAATATAAGGTATACCGCGGTATGGGTTCCATCGCGGCTATGGAAAACGGGTCCAAGGACCGTTATTTCCAGACCGACGCGAAGAAGCTTGTGCCCGAAGGCGTAGAGGGACGTGTGGCGTATAAGGGTACGGTGGAAGATACCGTGTTCCAGTTGATGGGAGGACTGCGTTCCGGTATGGGGTACTGCGGAACGCCTACCATTGAGGATTTAAAGACAAAAGGCAGATTTGTGAAGATTTCGGCGGCTTCTTTAAAGGAAAGTCATCCGCATGACATCCATATTACAAAAGAGGCGCCCAATTACAGTGTAGACGGGAATTAAAAGCAAAAGAGTATGTATGTTTGTGGGGAGGGGTATATGCAGCAATTGTTTGACAATGCAGAGCTACAAAAGGTGCAGGATTATTTCTGCACCTTAACCCGTTTATTTGCCTGCTGCGTAGATGCAGACGGCAAAAAGATAACGGAAATATCGGGGAATGAAAACGGGATTCGGACGATCAAAGAACATATCCCGGACGAGCATTTTTACCGGCTGCATAAAAGGGTATCCGACAGCCGGTTTGAGGATATGGTGGTTGAGTCCACGGAATATGACAATGTCAGACTGGCGGCGGTTTCCGTCCGGGAGGAGGGAAGCGCAAACGCCTGCTGGCTTATTTGTTGTGTTTTAAAGGATGTGCGGGAAGGAAACCTGCTGGAAATTCCCGTTGAGGGAATAGAAACGGATGATTTTTATGCGGCGCTGGATTTTCTTGCGGAGACGGAACGCAGGTATATAAAGATCAAGCGGGAAATGCCTTTGGCGCAGGCTCAGAGCGGGCGAAGCGGGTATTCGGAAAAGGAAATGAGCCGTATTTTAAAGCGTTCGGAAGCCATGACGGCAATGCTGCAGCTTTTGGAAAGCGGAGACGGCTTTGAAGATGTGTGCGGTCAGATTCTTAAGATTATCGGGGAATATCTGGACGTTGCCGGCGCGGGACTGTTTCAGGTCAGGCATGATCCGGACCGGGTGGATATGATTGGCGGCTATACAAGTGACGACAGTCTGTTTGGTCCGGACAAGACAAGGAACTTGGAAAGGTCGGAGCTGCTGCGGGGCATAGAACCTCTCGTTTTGTCTTCGGACACGGCGGCGTCGGCGGAAATCCACGGTAAAATGCTGACATACCGGATGAAGGCGTTTATTGCCGTTCCGATCTTTGTCGGCGAAAAGCCTGCGATGTATCTGACCGTAAGCGAACGGGAAAAGGACCGAAGCTGGCAGAAGGATGAGGTCAAATTTACAATCGACGCGGCAAAGGTATTGCAAAGTCTGTTACATAAAAGGATACGGAAAAACTCCCTTGCGGGGTCTTATGCTTCTTTGCAGGAAATCCTGGACAATGTGGGAACCGCCATTTATGTCAAGGATTCGGAAAATAAAAAATGCCTGTTTGCCAATAAACTGTTGAAAAGGACTTTTGAACAGGAACTTAACGCGGGCACTTTCGATATGCTGTTGGCGAACGCGAAGCCGTTGGGGATCAGAGAAGGCTTTTATGAAATCGAACAAAAGGACCGGGGCAGGTGGTACGATCTGCACCATGTCCTGATCAATTGGATAGACGGGCGAAAAGTCAACTTATATGCGTTATATGATATTACGGATAAGAAAATCTACCAGATGAAAATCGAACAGCAGGCATATACGGATTTTCTGACGGGCTTGTATAACCGCATGTGCTGTGAAAGAGATCTGGCGGTGCAGATTGATAAAGCGAAAAAACAGAAAAACCGCGGCGGAATCCTTTATATGGACCTGGATGATTTCAAACACATCAATGACGGGCTGGGGCATCAGTACGGAGACGTGCTGTTGCAATCCATTTCCCATATTTTTCAGAGAATAGAAGGCATCAGTGAAAGCTGTTACCGCATGGGCGGGGACGAATTTGTTATTATCGTTTCGCCGGAAAGTTTTTACCGGCTTGATGCGATCATCGAAGAAATCAGAGAAATTTTCAGCAGACCGTGGTATTTAAAGGACGCCGATTATTATTGCACGATGAGTATGGGCGTATGCGTATATCCCGAGGACGGGGATAGCGTTGCCGATTTGATTAAAAAGGCTGATATCGCCATGTACGAGGCAAAGAGAAAGGGAAAGAACCGGATTGTCAAATATTCGGAAAGCCTCGGCTCTTCCTCCAACAAGAGGCTGGATATGGAAAAGAACATGCGGAACGCTACCAGCGATAATTGCAGCGAGTTCAGCGTATATTTCCAGCCGATTATCGATATCCAAAAACCGGGAACGCCCTGTACCGGCGCCGAGGCGCTGGTCAGATGGAATTCGGCGGCGCTGGGCTTTATCCCGCCGGCTGATTTTATTCCGCTTGCCGAGTATCTGGGGCTGATCACGCCCATCGGCAATTATGTGCTGCGGGAAGCGTGTTATGCCTGCAGGAAGTGGAACGACAACGGGCATCCCGATTATAAGGTAAACGTCAACCTGTCGGTGGTACAGCTTTTGCAAAGCGATATTACGGATGTGGTCAGCCGCGCGCTTCACGATACCGGCATTGATCCCCGCAATCTGACCCTGGAGGTAACGGAGAGCCTGGCGATCAATGATATGAAGAGGATGAAAATTATTTTAAACGATATCAGGAAACTGGGAGTCCGTATTGCGCTGGACGATTTCGGAACCGGATATTCTTCGCTCAATCATATCAGGGAAATTCCGCTGGATGTGATCAAAGTGGATCAGAGCTTTGTAAGGGATCTGGCGGAGGACGGATATTCCCAATCCTTTATTAAGATGGTGGCGGAGCTTGCCTCGGCAATCGATGTGAACATCTGCGTCGAAGGAATTGAAACAAAAGAACAATACAAAGTGTTGGAAGGCATGAAAGTCCGGCTGGTACAGGGGTATTATTTTGATAAGCCGCTGCCGCGGGAGGCATTTGAAAAGAAATATGTGGAAACGCAGGAAACGGACGAAAGAGGGGAATAACCATGGAAAATGAAAGGAACGCTGCGGCGACGGACAAACAGGACCGGATCGCCGCTTTACAGGAACTGATTATCCGGTTGAAACAGGAGAGCCGCGACGTAGAGTTTTCCGCGTATCTGGATAAGATGTGGAATGATGTGAAGATTGCCGAAAACTCGGTTTCCCAACTGGAACGGCTGTTGGAGCAGAATTACCAATTATATCAAAGAAGGATGGCGGCGCGGCAAATGCAGCCGCAGGGGTATCCCCAGGGGTATGTGCAGCCCGCGCCTCAAGGCGCACCGCAGGGATCTGTGCAGACTGCGCCTCAGGGGGCACCGCAGGGATATGTGCAGCCCGCGCCCCAAGGCACACCGCAGGGATATGTGCAGTCTGCGCCTCAGAGCGTACAGCAGTCCTATCCGCAGCCTGCGCCCCAGAGCGCGCAGCCGCAGCAGTCGGTGGAATTTAAAATCGGCACTATGATTTTCAGCGTGCTTGGCATCGTGTTTTTGCTGGTCGCGTTTGTTACCTTTGGCTTAAATTATTTAAATAACGTGTTGCAGGGCGTCTTCCTTTACGGAATTGCCATTGCGGTACTGGCGTTTTCAGAGCTGTTTCTGGCAAAAAGGCTGGAGAAGTTTTCTTATTGTATAACAGGGCTTGGGATCAGCAGCATCTATATCACGACGATTTTGAATGACAGGTACTTAAAAGCGTTCCCGGGCTGGGCGGCGCTTCTGATTACGATGGCGGTTACAGCGTTCCTCTTCTATTTAAGCAGGAAAAAGGATTCGGGCATGATCCGGATTATCTGCCTGATCGGCTGTTTCGTTTCCCTGGCTCCGGTTCATGATATGGGAGGCGTGATCGGTTTTTTACTTCCGGCGGTCTTTATCTTTCTTGTAAATCTGGCGGGCGTGTACTATCCGGTTAAGAAAAGCTGCATAGCGGCGGACGTGGTGCAATATGTGTGCAGTACGGTGCTGGTTTTTTATCTGACCGTTTGGCAGGCGGAGGCGGATCTTGCGATGTGGATGCCGTTTATTCTGATCTGCTCCCAAATTCTGACGCTGCATCTGTTGTATTACAGATCCCGGGAAGAAATGGAATACTGCGTTTTATATTTCGTGATTCATTCCATATCCCTGATCTGCCTTTTGTGTGCGGGCGGCGGAGAAAAGTGGCTGCATTTTAGCGTCATCGGAGTAATTGCTTTCTATGCTGCGCTTACGGCGCTGTTTTGGAAGAAAAAGCTGCGCTTTGCGCCGTACTTATATGCCGCTCTCTATTGTATCCTTGTGTACCTGTTTTCGGGAGAGGCGTTCTGGGCGACGCTGTTTTGTCTGGTGGTATTTGCCGTCAACAAGGGATGCAGCAGGTTTTATAAGGAATTTCCGGTTCCCGACGCGGTCTATACGATGCTTGCGGCAATCGGCGTATGCTGTTTTGCAAGAGACGGGGAAGTGCAGTTTTTAGGATATATCTTTGCGGTTACCATTCTGCTTTCCTGCATTTTTGTCAACCGGTACAAAAAATATCACATTTTTACGTCGCTGACCTTTGGCTGGCTGTTTTTGCTTACGGAGGGTTTCCAGCCGTTTCTTTGCAGCATTTTAATCTGCGTGCTGGCGGCTGTGGCAATCGGCGTGGGATTTTATGGGAAGGATAAGAGCATCCGGATCTACGGACTTTCCCTGATGGTCTTTGTGGCGCTTAAAATGGTTATTTATGATTTTTACGAATCCTCCGCATTTATGAGGATTATGGTATTTTTCGTTGTGGGTCTGGTTATTTTGGGCGTTTCGCTTTTGTATATCTTTCTGGAAAAGAAGCTGAAAGAGCAAAAGCAGGCGGATCTGCAGGGAACTGTAGGCAAATCGGCGGGGACGGAATTGAATTTGTAAAAATAGTATGATAGAATAATGCTAATTTAGGCGGATTGATCCGCGTTTCTTGGGAGCTGACAAAATGGAAAATGAAAAAGTGACAAAAAATTTTATTGAACAGGAAATTGAGAAGGATCTTGCGGAAGGCGTTTATGATACCGTGCATACCCGTTTCCCGCCCGAGCCCAACGGTTATCTGCATATCGGACATGCCAAAAGCATTATTTTGAATTACGGACTTGCCAAAGAATACGGCGGCAAGTTTAATATGAGATTTGACGATACAAACCCCACGAAGGAAAAAAGTGAATTTGTGGAATCCATTCTTGCCGATATTAAATGGCTGGGAGCGGATTGGGAGGACAGGCTGTTTTTTGCCTCCAATTATTTTGACCAGATGTATGAGGCTGCGGTAAAGCTGATTAAAAAGGGAAAAGCGTATGTTTCCGATTTGTCTGCGGATGAAATCAGGGAATACAGGGGTACGCTGACGGAACCGGGCAGGAAAGACCCTTATTCCGACCGTTCGGTAGAAGAGAATCTGGAACTGTTTGAAAATATGAAGGCGGGGATGTATCCCGACGGCAGCAAGGTGCTTCGCGCCAGAATCGATATGGCTTCTTCCAATATCAACATGAGGGACCCGATTCTTTATCGTGTGGCGCATATGTCCCATCATAATACGGGAGATAAATGGTGCATTTATCCGATGTATGATTTTGCCCATCCTATTGAGGACGCCATCGAAGGGATCACGCATTCCATCTGTACGCTGGAATTTGAGGACCACAGACCTTTGTATGACTGGGTTGTCAGGGAACTGGAATATCCGCACCCGCCCAGACAGATTGAGTTTGCCAAAATGTATCTGACCAATGTGGTAACGGGCAAACGGTATATTAAAAAATTGGTGGAAGACGGGATCGTAGACGGCTGGGATGATCCGAGGCTGGTATCGATCGCGGCGCTTCGTAGGAGAGGCTATACGCCCGAATCCATCAAAATGTTTGTAGAGCTTTGCGGTATCTCCAAGGCAAACTCCTCCGCGGACTATGCGATGTTGGAGTATTGTCTGAGAGAGGATCTGAAATTAAAGAGAAGCCGTATGATGGCGGTGCTTGATCCGATCAGGCTGGTCATCGACAATTATCCCGAAGGGCAGACAGAAATGTTGGAGGCGGCTAACAATATGGAGAATCCCGAGCTGGGGACTCATCAGGTTCCTTTTGAAAGGGAACTCTATATAGAGCGCGAGGACTTTATGGAGGAGCCGCCCAAAAAGTATTTCCGCCTGTTTCCGGGCAATGAAGTGCGCCTGATGCACGCTTATTTTGTAAAATGCGTCGGCTTTGAAAAGGATGAAAACGGGAAGGTTACGGTCGTGCATTGTACCTATGATCCCGAGACGAAGGCGGGAAGCGGCTTTACCGGAAGGAAAGTAAAGGGCACCATCCATTGGGTTCCGGTACACTCCGCCGTGGAAGCGCAGGTGCGTTTGTATGAAAACATCATCGATGAAGAGAAGGGCGTATATAATGAAGAGGACGGAAGCCTGAACCTGAATCCCAATTCTTTGACAGTGCTGGATCATTGCTTTATTGAGCCGGCGATTGCGGGAGCGAAGGCGTATGACAGCTTCCAGTTTGTGAGAAACGGATTTTTCTGCGTGGACTATAAGGATACGACCGAGGAACGACTGGTATTTAACAGAATCGTTTCCCTGAAAAGCTCCTTTAAGCTTCCGAAAAATAACGATTGATGAATGTAGAATTGGAGAGAGCGGATGGATAACAATTTACTGTCCGGATTGGGTGATCTGGGACTTAGCGATTTGGAAGGGTTGGAAATTTATAATTCGCCCAAAAAGGACGAAAAGGAGAATGCCGGAAAACAGGCGATGAAAGCGGAAGTGCGGGAAGAGGATATGGTATTTGACAAAAGCTATACCTGCCCCGTCTGCGATAAGGCGTTTAAGAGTAAAATCGTGCGCGCCGGCAAGGCAAAGGCTTTGGGCTCCGATCAGGATTTAAGACCCAGATATGAAGGGATCGACGTGCAAAAATATGATATTACCGCATGTCCCTACTGCGGATACGCCGCACTGGAAAAAAGCTTTCCCTATCTGACGGCAAGCCAGAGAAAGGCGATCAAAGAAAATATCTGCAGCAGCTTCAAGCCCCGGACGGTTGACCCGGAGAAGAAGATCTATACCTATCAGGAGGCGCTGGAGCGGCACAAGCTTGCTTTGGTCAACGCCATCGTCATACGCGCCAAGGACAGCGACAAGGCTTATATCTGTTTAAAAACCGGCTGGCTTTTGCGCGGCGAAACAGAGACCTTTGATCCGAATGCCGCGGATTATGCGAAAAAGAAGCATGAGAACGACAGCGCGGAGGATCAGTTTTTGAGAAACGCCTACGACGGCTTTATCAAGGCGCGGGCGGGAGAGTCGTTCCCGATCTGCGGAATGGACAGTATGACCATTGACTATCTGTTGTCGGCGCTCGCCATCCGTTTTGGAGAATATGAGACGGCGGCGAAGCTGTTAGGCGGGATCATAACCTCCAGGACGGCAAATTCCAGAATGAAGGACAGAGCCCATGACCTGAAGGACGTCCTGTTGGAAAAGCTCAAGGAAAGAAAGGCAAATGAATGAATTGACGATTCCTTTAGAGGAAAACAGTAAGGAACCATTATACCAGCAGATTTATCATTATATGAAAAACGAGATCCGAAAGGGAAGTCTGCCCGCGGGGCAGAAGCTTCCCTCTACCCGTGCCCTGGCGCAGCATTTACAGATTTCCAGGAGCACGGTGGATTTTGCCTATGGACAGCTCTTATCGGAGGGATATATCGAATCGGTCCCCTATAAGGGTCATTTTGTTTGTGAGATTACACGGCTTTATCAGCAGATCGGGCTGATCAGCGAAGAAAAAGAACCGACGAAGACAAAACCGGCGGCGTTTGATTTTTCGCCCAACAGCGTCGATATCACGGAATTTCCTTTCGATACATGGAGAAAGATTTCCAAAAACGTGTTTGCAGACGAGGATAAAAGCATTTTTGAAATGGGCACGCCCAAAGGAGATTTGCGGCTGCGGGAGACCATCTGCAGCTATCTGCACAGCAGCCGCGGCGTGGAATGCGCGCCGTCGCAGATCATTGTCGGGGCGGGCAATGATTATCTGTTAATGCTGTTGCAGAAAATCCTTGGAACCGGGAGGAAGGCGGCTGTGGAAAATCCCGCCTATATGCGTGCGGCGAGGATATTTGCGTCGGGAGGCTATGAGGTAGCGCCGATCGGATTGGACGAAAACGGGATGAGAATTGACAAACTGCGGGAGAGCGGAGCGCAGATCGCGTATATTACGCCGTCCCATCAGTTTCCCACAGGCGTGATTATGCCCATCGGAAGGAGAATGGAAATCCTTGCCTGGGCGAGAGAGCGGGAGGACCGCTATATCATCGAAGATGATTACGACAGTGAATTCAGGTATAAGGGAATGCCGATTCCGTCCATGCAGGCGTCGGATGAAAGCGGAAAGGTGGTCTATCTGGGAACCTTTTCAAAATCCATTGCTCCGGCGATCCGTGTCAGTTATATGGTGCTTCCCAAGGAGCTTTTACGGATTTATGAGGAAAAACTCTGGTTTGTTTCCTCCACCGTTTCCAGAATCGATCAGGCGATTTTATATCATTTTATCGAGGACGGGCACTTTGAGCGGTATCTGAATAAAATGCGTAAGGTATATAAAGGAAAACATGATTTGATCATGGAGCGGCTGCGTCCCTTTCAGGAAGCATTTCGGATACGGGGAGAATACGCGGGGCTGCATGTGCTGTTGGAGGACCGGAGAGGGTACAGCGAAGAAAAGCTGTTAGAGCTGGCAAAAGGAGCGGACTGCCGGGTGTACGGCATGAGCGACTATCTGATCGGAAGCCGGGAAACCGGTCAGGGTACGCCCCGGGGTGCGGAGCCCGACGCCGTATGCAACATGGCGCCTGCGACGGTCATCATCGGTTACGCCGCGCTGACGGAGGAACAGATCATAGAAGGAACCGAAAGATTAAAAAAAGTGTGGCAGATATGAGTTGTCAAAATCTGCCGCACTTTTATGTCTGCCGGACGCCGGTTTTCCGTTTGCGGGAAGCCGGATTTTATTCTTTGCCGATTATTCTTCGTCGATGGGAGTCTCGTCTTCGATTTCTTCGTCCTCGTCGTCGAAAAATTCTTCCACCGAATTCATGTCGTCCAAAGTGACGTCTTTTTCGGGAGCGGTCTCTTCCGTATTGTCAACGGCGGACGCATCGAAATGAAGGGGAACATAATTGCGCTGGGACGAAGCGTCGGATGCGGAGGAAAGTTCGTCTTCATCTTCAAAGCCGTCGAAGTCTTCGTCATCATCGTCGTCTTCGTCAAAAAATTCTTTGTCCTTTTTCTGAAGGTAATAATATGTGCCTGCCGCTGCCGCGCCGATTGCCGCGCCGAGTAATAATATGTTTCTGACTTTTTTTGCCATAGTCTGGAAATCTCCTTTCACGTAACCATACTGATAGATAATGTTATTTTAAAATAAAACGTGTAGGAAAACAAGTGGATATTGCAATGCTTTTTTTGCTATGGTAAGATTATTTTCGATTAGAAGTAAAGGAATCTGCATATGAACGACAAATTTTTTGATTTAAAAAAAGAAAAGCAGGATCGGATGATTAACGGAGCGCTCAAAATCTTTGCCTTAAACGGCTACCAGAAGGCGAGCACCGACGATATCGTAAAGGAAGCGGGGATATCCAAGGGGCTGTTGTTCCATTACTTCGGTTCTAAGGCGGGCTTGTATATTTTTGTGTATGAATATAGCGCGAGATATATGTCCATGGAGCTGCAAAGGGCGGTTTCTTTAAGAGAAAAGGATTTGTTCCGCCTGCTTTCCCAGGTGGAGGATGCAAAGAATGTATTGCTCCGCAATTATCCCTATATGCAAAAATTTTTGCTGACCCATGAGGAAATACAGGATGAGGAGATCAGAAAAGAGATAGAGGATTATACGGTTCTGGTGCCCGAAGCGATGCAGGAGGTCATGGAAAGAGCTGATTTTGACAGGATTTGCCCGGATGTGGACAGGGATCTTCTGGTGCGTTCCATGCAATATGTGACCAGAGGATTGATGGAAACGGCTTTGACTGAAAACATGGACGCCGGGACGGCGCATAAAGAGGCGAAGGACTTTTATGAAATGATGCGTCATAAATTTACAAAGGCGGAATATTTGGAGGAGGATGAAGCATGAAGGTATTATTGTTAAACGGAAGCTCAAATCAAAAGGGATGTACCTATACGGCGCTGTCCGAGGCGGCGAAGGTATTGGAAGAGGAAGGAATTGAAACGGAAATCGTACAGCTCGGAGGCGGACCGGTCAGAGACTGTATCGGCTGCGGCGGCTGCGCGGCGGGAAACGGCTGCGTATTCGGCGACGATGCGGTCAATGAAATCGTAAAAAAGGCAAAGGAATGCGACGGCTTTGTATTCGGAACGCCGGTGTATTACGCGCACCCTTCGGGACGGGTGCTCTCGGCGTTAGACAGAATGTTTTATTCCGGCAAAAAGGCGTTTGTACATAAGCCGGGATTCGCGGTGGCTTCCGCAAGAAGGGCTGGCACGACCGCAAGTATCGATGTGCTGCAAAAGTACTTTACAATTTCCGAGATGCCCATTGCATCCTCCAGCTACTGGACCATGGTGCACGGAAGCAGACCGGAAGAAGTATTGCAGGATGAAGAGGGCTTGCAGACGATGAGAAACGCCGCGAGAAACCTCGCATGGCTGATGAAATGTATCGCCCTCGGAAAAGCAAACGGGGTGGAGCCCCCTGCCTCTGAGAACGGGGCAAGAACGAATTTCATCAGGTAATGAAAAGAATAGAGAAACTAAAATGTCGGTTATGAAGTTTTCAGTAAATATTAACCGGCATTTTTGTGCATATGGAGAGAAAATGTTTCAACAGTTGATTTTTTTGCAAAATAATATTTTAGTGACAAATTAGGGAATACTGTTTATAATAAAACAAATCGTGTTCCCAAAAATCTTTTTTAAAAAAAGTTTTGGGAATAGAAGAAAGGGGGGGCTTTGGGTGATCATAAAACGACAAAAGTATCTTGATTTTTTGTTAAAACAAAAAGATAAAGATATTATAAAAATAATAACCGGCATTCGCAGAAGTGGTAAATCCACATTATTATTTGATATTTACTATCATGAGCTTCTTAAATTGGGAGTGGCAGAACAGAAGATTATCAGGATCGCTTTAGATAACATCAAGAATGTGTCATTAAAAAATCCAATCGCGTTATATGAAGAAATAGAAAGGCAAATTGCAGATAAAGAAAAATATTATATCTTTTTAGATGAAATACAATTGGTTGATAACTTTGAAGATGCGGTAAATGGGATAAAGAATGATTTTAATTGCGATATTTATATTACCGGCTCAAATTCAGAGTTTTTATCATCAGATATTAACACGAAATTCAGGGGAAGAGGCATTGAATTAAGAGTATTTCCCTTTAGTTTTCAAGAATATTATGAATTTTGCGGTGGTGACAAATATCAGGCTTTTAACAATTATATGTTATATGGCGGAATGCCGTACTTGATTCAGGAAGAAGATCCGATTCAAAAGGATAAATATCTTAGAATGCTGGTGGAAACAGTAGAAATAAATGACATCATTGACAGGCATGAAATTCGTAATGTGGAAGCATTCGATGCAGTAGTAAAATTGTTATGCTCTTCCATTGGTTCCTATGTTTCCAGCAGTAAAATTGCTAATACATTAAAAAGTAATGGAATTGGTTCTATTGATCATAAGACAGTCAGCAATTATCTGCGATATTTATGCGATGCCTTTATGTTTTATAAAGTAGAGAGATATGATATAAAGGGAAAGGCATATTTAAAAACCCTGAATAAGTATTATGTATGTGATATTGGTTTGCGTAATGCTTTACTTAATTTCAGACAGATAGAACCGACACATACCATCGAGAACATTGTTTATATTGAATTGATAAGCAGAGGTTATATTGTTGATATTGGTAATAACAGTAATAAGGAAATTGATTTTGTTGCAAAAAATATGAGGGATACTTATTATATTCAGGTATCGTACTCCATAATTGATGAGGCAACGAAGCAAAGGGAGATAAGTTCATTTTATAATTTGGATGATGGTTACAAAAAGATTGTTATTACTATGGACAATGATCCGTTTACTAATCTGGAGAATGGATATAAGAAAGTTAATTTAATTGATTTTCTCTTAGATGATAAAGCATTAGAATCTGTTTGATGTATATATTTCCTTTTCCAAATGGGAAGCAGGAACATCAACACCGGATTGGGAGTCTATGATGAGGATCAGCAGTCTTTTTTCCATATCATTGGATGACCATGTTGTTGATGGTATCCATGGAGTTTATTACGATTTGTATATTGGCTGTACTTGTCATATCGATCATAAATGATGCAACAAGTACAATCCAATATATGTTGTATCGTTATATTGTTGTTACTGATTATGAAAATGTCCTTTTTGCCGATTATCACAATGCGTATGTGATAGCGGCTATAGCGCTATTTATTTTGTTGGTAGACCGGGTCGGCGGGGTAGCCGCCCCAGAGCTTTTGCATACCGCGTTGGATGGCGTCTTTGGAGTTTTTCCAGTCGGCGTCCCTGTTGCGGTAGTCGAATTTTTCCACAAGCCAGGAAACGTCCTCACCCACGCGCTTCATGTTGCTCTGCATCAGGTCGAACAAAAGCGGGAAGAGAGCGTCTTTTTGCTTGTCGTTCAACTGGTTGTCCGCTTCGGCGCAGATGTCTCCGAAATGGTGGAGGCATAAACCCTTGCTGTTTTTTAACATTTCGGTCATTTCCCCGTCTTTTTTATACATAAAGAAAAACGTATCCAGATATCTTTGGTAAGTGGCGGCAAACTGATTGCAGATATAACAGGATTTCTCCCGCTGTTTTACCCATGCAGCCATGGAATTTACGCTTCCCGTATCCTTTTTCATTTTATTCATAAAGGAGGACTTCCCGCGGGAAAACATTTTTACCTGCTCGTCCAGCTCTTTGTTGATCTGTATGTAGTGGGTCTTTAAGATCCAGCCGTTGCCCAGCGTGTTGCCGTAGTCAAACATCTTTTTGAAATGGGCGCGGCAGAAGCCTGCCTTGTCGGTCTGGTCCCGCATATCGCTTTCCATATAAGAAGATCCCGAGCCCAGCACCAGGTCCAGAAGATCCTGCTCCACATTTCGTTCGATATAGCAAAACGGACATTCGTCCGCCGCGTGAAAAGCGTCCGTTAAAGGAATCGTATATAAAGTTTCTTTCATGGTAACCTCCCGTAATCATTTTCCTGGTTATTATTTTATACGTGATTTGAAAAAAGTACAAGGGAAGCGGGGCGGAAAATCACATCGCGGCAATTGCGGCAAAATGAAAAAAAGAATGGTAAAGTACCATATGATGTGATAATATTTACGATAAGGGCAAAACATAGTAGTTTTGCCGAAACGGATCATGATTACACAAAAATACAGATGGGAGGAATTAGTTGTGGAAACACAAAAAGAAGTCATTCGTGATGCCAGGAAGCTTGGCGTGCCCAAGATGCTCCTGTTGGGATTGCAGCATATGTTCGCGATGTTCGGCGCTACGATCCTTGTACCGATTCTGGTTAATGTTTATTTTGAAGGGGAAGGCTTATCCATTCAGGTCACCTTGATCTGCGCCGGACTGGGCACCCTGTTCTTTCACGTTTGTTCCAAGTTTAAGGTGCCTGCGTTTTTGGGATCGTCCTTTGCGTTTTTAGGGGGCTTTTCCAGCGTGGCGCAGTTGGATACGGGAAAGTTTGCCGATATGACCATGGGAGAGAAGCTCCCTTACGCGTGTGGCGGTATTGTCGTTGCGGGTCTGTTGTATATCGTACTTGCCTTAATCATTAAACTGGTGGGCGTAAAGCGTGTAATGCGTTTCCTGCCGCCTGTCGTAACGGGACCGATTATTATCTGTATCGGTTTAAGCCTTGCCCCGTCGGCGGTATCCAATGCGTCGACCAACTGGTTTTTGGCGCTTGTGGCGCTTGCCGTTGTCATCATATTCAATATCTGGGGAAAAGGAATGTTCCGGATCTTGCCGATTTTGATGGGCGTCGTGATCTCCTATGTGGTCGCTCTGATTATGAACGCCTGCGGTATAACCAATCCCGACGGTTCGGCGATTTTGAATTTTGCAGGCGTGGCGCAGGCAAGCATTGTGGGGTTGCCGCCGTTCCAGCTTTGCAAATTTGACCTTACGGCGATTTTGGTTATGGCGCCGATTGCCCTGGCGACCATGATGGAGCATATCGGAGATATTTCCGCGATTTCCGCAACGGTCGGCGAAAATTATCTTGCCGATCCGGGACTGCACCGCACGTTGATCGGCGACGGCGTGGCGACCTCTCTGGCTGCGATGTTCGGAGGACCGGCAAATACAACCTACGGCGAAAATACGGGCGTGTTGGAATTAAGCCATGTTTACGATCCAAGAGTGGTCCGGCTTGCCGCGGTATACGCCGTGATTTTGAGCTTTTTCCCGAAGGTGGCTGAGATCATCGGTTCGCTGCCTTCCTCGATTATCGGAGGTATCAGCTTTATGCTGTACGGTATGATTTCCGCCATCGGTGTCAGAAATGTTGTAGAGAACCATGTGGACTTTACCAAATCCCGCAACCTGATTATTGCGGCGGTTATCCTGGTCTGCGGTCTCGGCTTTACGGACGGAATTACCTTTACGGTAGGCGGAACGCCCATTACGCTGACGGCGCTTGCCATTGCTGCTTTGGCGGGCATTATCTTAAATGCGATTTTGCCGGGTAAGGATTATGAGTTTGAGGCTGTACAGGCACAGGAAGACGGTGCAGCCGCAGCAAAAGAGGAGTAGAAAGGGTCGGTTTATGTCCCTAAAGTTTTATATCGGCGCCTCCGGCGCCGGAAAGAGCCAAACTGTATATAAAGATATTTTAAAGCGGGCGGAAGCAGAGCCGGAAACCCGCTTTTTTATCGTGGTGCCCGATCAGTTTACGATGGAGACCCAGAGAGTCCTTTGCCGCTTGTCCGAGACAGGCGGCATTATGAATATCGAGGTGCAAAGCTTCGGAAGGCTTGCACACCGTATTTTTGAGGAGCTGGGCTTTGAAAATCTGCCCAGGCTTGACGATACGGGCAAGAACCTGATTTTGCGAAAGGTTGCGGCAGAGCGGGAAAAAGAGTTGAGTGTCATCGGCTCCAATCTGAAAAGGACCGGATATATTGCCCAGGTCAAGTCCATGATTTCCGAATTTGCCCAGTATGGAATCGCGCCCGGGGACTTGGACGGGCTTGTGAGCCTGACGGAAGGAAAGGGCAATCTGCAGGCGAAGCTGAAGGACTTGCAGGTGCTTTACCAGGGGTATCATGAGTATATCAGCGGGCATTTTATTACCACCGAGGAAACCATTGATCTTCTGGTCAGGCATGTGAAAGAATCCGCGCTGTTAAAGGACAGCGTTGTCGTTTTTGATGGATTTACGGGCTTTACGCCGATTCAGGATCTTTTATTAAAGGAACTGATGCTTTGCACGAGGCAGATAATTGTGACGCTGCTTGGCGATGAAAAGGAAGATCTTGCAAAAGAAGTGGAGGAACAGAAGCTGTTTTACCTGACGGCGAAGGCATATCACAAGCTGGAGCGCCTTGCCGGGGAAAACGGGATTCCCAGGGACGAGGATGTGGTGCTAAAGGGAAAACCGGTCTATCGGTATGCAGAAAACAGCGCGCTGGCGCATCTGGAGCGGTCGATCTTTAGAAGCAGGCGGTTTGCGCCCGTTTCCGCGGCGGAATGCACCGCGGCGGGGCATATTGCGGCAAAACGCACCGCGACAGATAAGAACGACGTGTTTACGGAGGGCGCGGTGTCCCTTGTGCGGTGCCGGGACCCCAAGGCGGAAACGGACTGGGTATGTCTGACGATCCGCAGGCTCATACGGGAACGGAATTTGTGCTATCGGGATTTTGCAGTCATTACGGGCGACCTTGCTTCCTACGGGTATCTGTTGCGGGAAAGCTTTGCGGAGCACGGGATTCCGCTGTTTCTGGATCAGAATGTGAGCCTGCTTTTTCATCCGTTTATGGTGTTTTTGAACGGCTTGATCCGCGTGCTCGTATCGGATTTTTCCTATGACAGCGTTATGACGCTCTTACGTGCGGGTTATCTGGATCTCGATGAAGAAGCGGTCGACTGTTTTGACCGTTATCTGAAAAAATACGGTGTCCGGGGCAGAAAGAAATACGGCAGGGCGTTTGTGCGCGCCGACCAAAAGCTGGAATCGGTCAACCGGGTCAGGGGGCGTCTGCTTTCGGCGGTCAAGCCCCTGTTAGACAGTCCTAAGAATGCGCGGGATTATACGAAAGCTCTATATGACATTTGTGTCGCAAACCATCTGGAAGAACAGTTAAGGCAGCAGGCAAAGGAATTTGAGGCGCAGGGAAAGGCGGCGAAGGCAAAGGAATATGAACAGGTCTACCGGGCGGTCATGGGATTGTTCGATCAGATTTACGCTTTGCTGAACGAGCCCATGGGACCGGAAGAGTACGGAGAGATTTTAAAGGCGGGGTTTGCGGAGCTGAAGGTCGGCAGCCTCCCCCAGAGCGTGGACCAGGTAGTGGCGGGAGATATGGAAAGAACCCGTTTAAAGCCGGTAAAGGTACTTTTTATCGTCGGAGCCAATGACGGCATTATCCCCGGAAACGGAGGAAGCGGAGGACTTTTGTCGGATATGGAAAGGAATTTCCTATTGGAAGCGGGCATTGAGCTGGCGCCGACCCCGAGGCAGAAGGGCTTTGAGGAACGGTTATATCTGTACATGAATATGACACAGCCGTCGGAAAACCTGTTTTTATCCTTTGCCGAGGTCAACGGAAAAGGAGAGACGCTGCGCCCGTCTTATTTGATTCATACGGTGGAGCAGTTATTTACGGACGTTGCGGTGTGCTCCGTAGGCGAGCGGGAACAGATGCGTATGATCGAGAGCCGGGAAAGCGGGCTGAAGCTTTTTTCCCAAATGCTTCGGGAATACGCGGCGGGGCTGTTGGAACAGGACCAGGAGAAAAAAGAGCTGTTCGCGTTTCTTGCGGCGGCTTTTTACGGAGAGCCGGAATTTGAGGAGCTGGCTGCCGCGGCGTTTTATGAATACGAACCGGTTTTGCTGTCCGGGAAGGCGGCAAAGCGGCTGTTCGGGGAAGTGCTGCATACGAGCGTCAGCCGTCTGGAGCAGTTTGCCGCCTGCGCTTACGCGCATTTCTTAAAATACGGGCTGGGGCTTGCCGAGGAGGAGGAATATACCTTTGAGGCGGCGGATCTGGGCAATCTTTTCCATGAGACCCTGTACCGGTTCGGGAAGCATATGTCCGAGGGCGCGTATAACTGGTTCAACTGCCCGAAGGAAGAGGCGGATGCGTTTATTGAAAAGAGCGTGGATGAGTTTGCGGCGGAGTACGGCAGTACGGTGCTGTATGACACGGCGAGAAACGAGGCGGTAAAGGAGCGGGCGAAGAAAATCCTGAAAACGACGGTGGAGAGTCTTTCTTTCCAATTGCGGAAAGGGCTGTTTGAACCGGTCTGCTACGAAATGCCGTTCTTTACCAAAGGCAGCGTGGAGCTGTATGGTAAAGTGGACAGGCTGGACGTGGCGAAGCAGGGCGGCAAGGTGTATGTCAAGGTATTGGACTACAAGTCGGGCAAGCACCGGTTTGATCCGGCGCGGCTGTTTTTCGGGCTGGATCTGCAGTTGTCCGTCTATATGAATGCGGCAGCAGAGCGGGAGGAAAAACTGGAAGGCGGCAAAGAGGTGGTGCCTTCGGCGATTTTTTATTATCAGATCGAAGACCCCATGGTGGACGCGGGCGCAGATGAAGGCGATGAGGCGCGGATGGAAAAAGTCAGGGAGAAACTGAAAGTACAGGGACTGATCCGGGAAGAGGATGAAGTGTTGGAGCTGTTGGACACCACGCAGGCGGAAACTTCCCAGGTCATTCCCGTCAAGAGAAAGAAAAACGGAGAGCTTTCCGCAGCGTCCCAGACCGTGCCGGGAGAAAAATTTGATCTGATCGGCAGATTTGCGTCTCATAAGGTGGAGCAGATCGCCGGGGAAATCCAAAGAGGAGAAATCTCCGTCAGCCCGGGAACGGACGGGGCGCAGTCCGCATGTGATTATTGCAGTTACCGGAATGTGTGCGGTTTTGAAAAGCGGCTGCCGGGCTTTCGGGAACGGGATATGAAGCTTTCGGAAGAGGAAGCCTACGACGCCATGAAACAGGCGCTTGACGGAGAACAGGACGGAGAAAACGGCGGACGGGAAAAGGCGGAAGAAGGAAGGTGACGGAAGTGTCGGTAAAGTTTACCGAGGATCAGCAAAAAGTAATTGATATCAGGGATTGTAATGTGCTGGTGTCCGCGGCGGCGGGGTCCGGCAAGACGGCTGTGCTGGTAGAGAGGATTCTCAGCCTGATTACCGACCCGGAACGACCTGTGGATATCGACAGGCTGTTGGTGGTGACCTTTACCAATGCGGCGGCGGCGCAGATGCGGGAGCGGATACATAATGCCGTTTTGGATAAGCTGGAGCAAAACCCGGACAACGTCAACCTGCAAAGACAGGCTGTGCTGGTGCATCACGCCCAGATTACGACGATTGACAGCTTCTGCCGTTTTATCCTGAAAAATCACTTTCAGGAAATCGATCTGGACCCCGGATTTTCCGTAGGAGATCCCGGCAAAATGCGGCTTATGGAAAAAGAGACGATGGGAGCCGTTTTGGAAGAAGCCTATGCCGGGAGAGAATACTACGAAGGCTTCCACGAGGATTTTGTCCGGCTTGCCGACGTATTCGCCAGAAAAGGACGGGATACGGCGCTGGAAGAAATGGTGGATAAGCTCTATCATTTCGTCATGAGCCTGCCCTTTCCGGAAAAATGGCTCAAAGACGCCCTGAAGGATTATGAAATCGGAGATCCTGGGGAATTTTATGAGTGCGGATATGTCCGTGAAATTATGACAAGAGCGTCGCAAAAATTAGAAGGAATGGCGGCGCTTTATGACAGAATGCTTGGGATTTGTATGCAGGCGGACGGACCGGAAGCCTATATTCCGTTGCTCGAGCAAGAAAAAGAGCAGATTGAAGCAGGCGTCGGCGCGCGGGACTACGGCTCTTTGCGGGATGCGGTTGCGGCGGTGTCTTTCGGCAGGCTGCCCGTCGTGCGGAAGGGAAGCTGTGACGAGGAGAAAAAGGAGCAGGTAAAGAAAATCCGGGAACGGATCAAGAAAAGGATTGCCGCTTTATGGGATCTGTACTTTTTTGAGACGCTTCAGGATATGCAGGAGGACATGAGAACCGCCGGCGCGCTGTTAAAGCCGCTCGTTTACGTGACCCTTGGATATATGGAGCGGTTCGCCGCGGATAAGGCGAAGGAGAACGTCATTGATTTTTCGGATATGGAGCATTTTGCGCTGAAAATACTGGCGGACGAGGACGGGAATCCGACGGAAACGGCGAAGCTGTATCAGGATTATTATGCTCAGATTATGATCGACGAATATCAGGACAGCAATGAGGTACAGGAATTGCTGTTATCGGTTATTTCCAGGGAAAACGGGGAAAAGCCCAACCGTTTTATGGTAGGGGACATGAAGCAGAGTATTTATAAGTTTCGTATGGCGCGCCCGGAAATTTTCCTGGAGAAATACGAGCGTTATTTTGGCACGGACGGCAGACAGGCGAGGATTGACCTAAAGAAAAATTTCCGCAGCCGCAGGGAGGTCATCGATACGGTAAACGCCGTATTCTATCCGTTGATGGGAGCGGAAGTGGGAGGAATCCGCTATGACGGGGACGCGGCTCTCTATGCGGGAGCGCAGTATCCGGAGCTTGACGACGCCGGGGCAGCGAACGGCAAAACGGCGTCGTCCTACTCGGCGCAGACGGAGCTTCTGATTTATGAAAAAAGCGAGGAGGACGGGGAAAAAAGCGAACTGGATGCAAACGAAGCCGAGGCGTTGATGATTGCGGCAAAAATCAAAGAGCTGCTGCGGTGCGGACAGGTAACGGATCAGGAATCGGGGCAGCTTCGTCCTATGGGATATGACGATATTGTCATTTTAGTCCGCTCGGCGACGGGACTGTTGGAAAGTCTCCAGGAGGTACTGAAAAAAGAGGGAATCCCTGCCAGCATACCGAGCAGGACGGGATATTTTTCTGCGACGGAGGTACAGACGATGCTGCAGCTTCTTGCGGTGCTGGTCAATCCAAATCGGGATATTCCCCTTGCGGCTGTCCTGAAATCGCCCTTATACGGCTTTACGGACGAGGAGCTGGCACAGATTTCGCTGATCGAACTGCCGGATGGGGAAGACGGGGACTTTTATGATAAGCTGAAACTGTCAAAGACGCAGAAGGCGCGGCAGTTTCTTAAGGAGCTGGAGCGTTACCGCAGGGCGGCGAAGACGGAAACCGTTCACGACCTGCTGTATCTGGTTATCAGAGAACACCGCTATCTGGAATATGTCACGGCGCTTCCGGGCGGCGGCGTCCGCAGGGCAAATGTGGAAATGCTGCTGGAGAAGGCGGTGGATTATGAAAAATTGCAGATGCACGGCTTGTTCGGCTTTTTGCAATATATGAAGCAACTGGAAAAATACGAGGTGGATTATGGGGAAGGCAGCGAGGAAAACGGCGACTGCGTGCGGCTGATGACCATTCATAAAAGCAAGGGTCTGGAATTTCCGGTCTGCTTTGTCGCCGGCTTGTCCAAGCGGTTTAACCGCAGGGATTTAAGCGGCGCGCTGCTTTTGCATACGGATCTGGGAATCGGTATGGAATACCGCAGCGCGGCGACCAGGGTCAGGCGCAAGACTTTAAAGCAGAAGATCGTTGCCGAACGGATGAAAACCGAGGAAATGGGAGAAGAGCTGCGCGTTCTTTATGTAGCGCTGACCAGGGCGAAGGAAAAACTGATTCTGACAGGCGTGTCGGATAACTTTGAAAAGGAGCTTGCCGAGTGTAGGAGCCTAAACGCGGGACAATATGCCACAGAGCGATCGGAGAGAAAAGTGGAACCGGAGCTGATTTTGGAAAGCAACAGCTTCTTAAAGCTCTTGCAGCATACGCTTGCCCTGCAGGAAGACGCGCCGGAGGAAATTTTTAAAATCTCACTGTTTCATGAAAGCGATCTTACAAGAAGCCGGGTCAGAGACCGGTTTGAGCGGGGAATGCAAAAGGAAATGCTGTACCGGACTCTGGAGGCGGAAAACGGCGCAGGCGCACCGGAGACGGGAACGGTAGGTGAGCGCATCAATTTTGCTTATCCGCACCCGGAGCTGGAAGGCTTGTATACAAAAACAAGCGTGTCCGAGCTGAAGCTTGCCGCGCTGCATGAGGATGAACAGACGGAGGTTTTGTTTGAGACGGAACAGGAAGAGTCCGTGATCCCCCTGTTTATGAAGGAGGAGACAAAGGCGGGCGGAGCCGCGAGAGGTACGGCTTATCACAGGCTGATGGAGCTGTTGGATTTCAAACAGTTTGCGGCGCAGACGCAAATTGACGGGATTTTAGAGGCGCAGATTGCGGATATTCTGAGAAAGGGGAGAATGGAAGAAGCGGACCTTTTGTTAATTGACCAAAGCAAGATCAGGGCGTTTTTAAAATGCGGGCTTGCAAAAGATATGGCGGAGGCGGACGTGTCGGGGAAACTTTTTAAGGAACAGCCTTTTGTCATGTCGGTAGCCGCAAAGAGGGTCAATGAAAAGTTTCCCGAACAGGAAACGATGCTGATACAGGGTATTATCGACGCCTATTACGAAAAGCAGGGGGAAATCTATCTGGTGGATTACAAGACGGACCGGGTAACTAAAAAAGAGGATCTGATACAGAGATATCAGACCCAGCTTGATTATTATAAAGAGGCGTTAGAAAAACTGACCGGAAAAAAAGTGGCGGGCACTTATATTTATTCCTATCATTTCTTAACGTCGCTTGCCATCTGACGGTAGCGCGCCGCCTCTTCGTGATTGCCCAGCTCGGTGTGGCAGTCCGCAAGCGCCGTCAGCGGAATATCCGTGTGACAGCGGAGGTTTAGGACGCTTTCGGTCTCAAATGCCGCGTTGTAGTACCAGATGCACGCTTCCTCCAGATCGCCCGTGGTGTAATAGTATTCGCCCAGCTCGCAGCAGATTTCACTGCATCCGCCGCTGGCGATCGCCTTTGTGGTGTATTTAAAGAAATCCAGGTACTCCTTGGAAATCAGACATGCCCTGGCGCAGATGCAGCACGCCTCCAGGATTTCGTCGGGGCTGCGGTTCTCATCGTTGACGGAGGCGGAGAAAGCGGGATATGCCTTGATAAAATCCCCGGGCTCTCCCGAGATCATAAGCTCCTTTGCATACAGGTTGTGGAGCCTTGTGTTTAATCGCACGCCGTCTTTGCACAACTTTTCAAACGCCGCGATGTCCCGTCCCTTGTGGCTTCCCGTAGGGCGGTGTTCGATGGTAATGTCGCTGTCATAGATAAGCGGGTCTA
The DNA here is from genome assembly GCA_900542015.1 of uncultured Lachnospiraceae bacterium. Classification (GTDB taxonomy): domain Bacteria; phylum Bacillota; class Clostridia; order Lachnospirales; family Lachnospiraceae; genus UBA2882. The sequence goes on from UQLY01000010.1 coordinate 37,265, forward strand.
AGCGGACCTGTTCGTGGATGGCGTTTTCCCAGACGAAATGGCGCACCCGTTTGTAAAGCTTGGGGCGCAGTTCCTTGTCAAAATTATAAATGGTATTAAAGGACAACTGGTTGGAATAGTACATCTGCACGATGTCGATCTCCGGCAGAAGTCCTTTTTTTAATATCTGAAATTTTTTATGGTTTTCTTCATCCAGCACTTCGTCGGCGTCGGCGCAGTAGATGTAATCCATGGAAGCCTTGGAAAAGGAAAAGTTTCTCGCGTCGCTGAAATTTCCGGTCCATGTGAAATCATAGATTTTGTCCGTGTATTTTGCGGCGATTTCCTTGGTTTTGTCCATGGAGCCGGTGTCCACAATGATGATTTCATCCATCAGATCGGCGATGGAATCAAGGCACCTTGCCAATATGGCTTCTTCATTTTTGACAATCATACAAAGACTGATGGTAATCATGGCAATTCCTCCTTGCGGGTCAGATAGAGAGACAAGGGATGAGGGCGTGCGGCGAGGGACGGGGACGAGGGACGGGCGGGGCGCCGGCGAAGCGGGGATCTGTCACGGAAACACGCTTTCGCTCTGCAAACGCGCAGCGGCACGTAAATCCGCAAAATACGCGGATTAAGTGCCGGCGTGTTTGCAAAGGTTTCCTTTGGCAGATCCCCGTTTCGCCGGCGCCCCGCCCTGTGCGTTGGTTCCGCGCTGGTCCCGCGTCCGCGTCGCTTCGCCGCGGTATTGCGGCTTGGCGTTCTGGACCTTGTAGCTGCAGGCTTGTTGGTGCGGCAGCTTATTTCGTCTTATCGCGTTGTAGCTTGGTTTATCGCGTTGTAGCTCATCTTGTTTTATTTTATTTTGTCTTGTCTCGGTTTGGGTGAGTTTTTTGCTTTGTTGGTTTTATTTTAGCATATAGGAGGGTGGGGTGACTATGGAAAAGATAAGGATTTCGAAAAAAATTATAAATAATTTCGCAATCCTTACCTTTTTGGATACAGTTTCGTATTTAATAAATAAGGGGTAACTGGGTTAGGACAGAGCCATGGTTTTTACCTTCTCCAGCGCTTTTTTAACGGGCGGGAGGTTGATGATAATCAGGGTAATAACCATTTCAACCAGTATGTAGCTGTAGTTGTAGATGATGGAGTATACGCTGGTCAGTGATTTCGGGAACCAGTCGGGCATATAGTCCATCCAGTAAATATAACCGCCGATCGTATGGAACAGACCGCGGGCAAGGCAGCCGACGATGTAGCCGATGGTCAGACCGTGCTTTTTGTTATACCAGATCCCGGCAAGACCCAGTGCGGTAAAGGCAAAGAAATAGTCGCAGCAAGTCTGAAAGGGGGTAAGGAAGTAGGAACCGCCCGTCTGGATAAACTGCAGAATGCTATAGGCAAAAGCGGTCATCAGACCGACCTTTACGCCGTAAAGATACCCTACATAGCAGATGAAGAACATACTGAATAAGGTAACGGAGCCGCCCATGGGAAGCTCGTATTTGATATAAGAGGTAACAAAGGCAAGCGCCAGCGCGATTCCCGCAAAAGCAAGCTGCTTTGCGTTGATCCTTTTGGTGGTCTGCTTTTTATCCACGATAAACGCGGTTACAAGCATCACCAGAATGAGTAAGATCACAAGGGCGATGTAGCCGTTGTTGGTGAGGGCATAATAGCCGTCCTCAGAGCTGATGAAAAATGACATAAAAAATCCTCCTTTGATTGCTTTTATTGCATAGGAGGGGACTACTTATGCTTCCTTACGCCGGCATTATCCGGTTCAAGTAGTGAGGGTTAGCTGCCTCTGTCGCAGGCAGCAGTCTCAGCCGATAGGCTCCCCTAGCAAAAAAATATTTCGTACTCACTATACTTGGGAATACGGTATTTGTCAATGGATTACTCCGCTTTTTGTTACTCCACTTTTCCGAAACGGCTGAATGGAAAGTAGCAGAAGGCGGCTTTTCCCAGAATCTGGTCCTCCCTGACAAAGGTATTTTCCCAGTATCTGGAATCAAAGGAATAATTCCGGTTGTCTCCGAGGACAAAATAACTGTCGCCGGGAACGGTATAAGGACCGAAATCGCCAAGGGGCGTCTCGGGCGTAAAGGAATCGTCCAGAGGCTTTGCAGAATCGTTGATATAGACCTTGCCGTCCAGGATCGTTACGGTTTCGCCCGGAAGTCCGATGATCCGCTTGATATACAGGACGGATTCGTCGTCGGGGTATTTAAAAATAATGATATCGTATCTTTGGGGAACTCCCGTCTTGTAGGCAAGCCGGTTCCCGATGATACGGTCCCCAGTCATAATGGTATTTTCCATGGATTCGGAAGGAATCTGGGCGTTTACGATCAGGTAAGTATCCATCAGCCAGACCAGAGCGATTACCACCACAAACAGGATCACATAATCCAACAGCTCGCGTATGATTTTCTTTTTCATAGAGTTTCTTCCTTGCAAAATTTGTGCTATTCTCATTATACGGATGCCAGGGTCAAAAGGTCGAAACCTACATGAGGTTGCGAATATTGGGCAGGATTGTGGGAGTGCATAGCACGGAACAATCCGCAGGCATCATAGTTGGGGCTTTTGCCCCAACATCATTATACAGGGCAAAAACCGACAGGACAAGGGAAAAGAGGAAAACAAATGTATCGTTATGTGCTTTTTGATTTGGACGGGACGCTGACCGATCCGAAAGAGGGAATCTGCAAGTCCGTGCAATACGCTTTAATCGCGCAGCATATAGAAGAACCGGATTTGGACAGGCTGGAGCCGTTTATCGGTCCGCCTCTTGCGGAAAGCTTTCGCGAGTTTTACGGAATGAATGAGGAACAGGTAAAACAGGCTGTCGCCAAGTTTCGGGAACGGTTTGAAACGGTGGGCATTTATGAGAACGAATTGTACCCCGGCATGGATCGGTTTCTTGCGGGGCTGCAAAAGAAGGGCGTCCATCTTGCCGTTGCTTCCAGCAAGCCCCGGGAATTTGTGGAAAAGGTGCTGACGCATTTTGGGATACGCAGGTATTTTGAAGTGGTGGCGGGCAGCGAAAAGGACGGCAGGAAGGTAGAAAAAACCGACGTTATGCGGGAGGCGCTGGGCAAACTGTTTTCCATACCGGAAGAAGAGGTGGAAAAGGGGCTTGCGGCTGACGTTTTGATGGTGGGCGACCGGAAATTCGACGTGCTGGGAGCAAAGGCGTTTTCCATAGACAGCGCGGCGGTTTCCTACGGGTATGCGCTGGACGGGGAGCTGGAAGAAGCGGGCGCGGACTATATCACGGACAATCTGGAGGAGCTTTGGACCATCATTACCGGAGAAAGAGCCCCGGGAGGCGGCGCTTACGGGCAGAGAGCGGAAAAGGTCCCGGCGCTGCAAAAGAGCCTTCGGATTTTATCTCCGATCGTCTATGATTATGTATTGACCCTGGTTGTGGTATTGTTGTTAAGCTGGGGCTTCCGGCTTCTGACGGGAGGAGCCCGGGCGGAAGGGACGCCGTTTCAAAACAGCCTGTTTGCCGATGCTTCGGAAATGATTTCGGCGATTTTCCAGGCGGTTGCCTCTTTGGCAGGGATTGCTTTGTTTTCCCGCATGTACCGGAAGGAAAAATATCAGCCCATTTCGCATGTGGTCAAAAGAAGAAACGACAGGTGGCTGTTGAAACAGAGCGGTTTCCTTGCGGGATTGTCCGTATGCCTCGCGCTGTTTTTGAATATGGCGATTTCTTATCTGAATTTTTCCTCCGTTTCCGCTTCCTATGAAAAAGCGGCGAATATCCAGTATTCGCTTCCCCTTGCCGCGGGTTTGCTCGTCTACGGGATCATTGCGCCCATTGAGGAGGAGCTTGTTTTCCGGGGGCTTGTATACGGCAGGATGAGGAAGTATTTTCCCGCAGTGGCTGCAATTCCCGTTTCGGCGCTGTTATTTGGGGCGTATCACGGAAATCTGGTGCAGCTTATCTATGCGTTTTGCATGGGATGTCTTCTGGCGTGGGCGTTTGAACGCTACAAGGACATAAAGGCGTCCGTACTGGTACATGCGGCAGCGAACCTTGCGGTTTATACGGTCAGCAGCGTGCCGGCGATCAGGCAAAGCGTCTTTTCGCCCCGGGGTTTCGCGGTTACCGGGATTTTAACCGCCGTCTTTGCCGCCTGTCTTGCTTGCCAAAATATTCTGAAAATTAAATATAAATAATAAAATTGTCAAATTATCAGACAATTTCTAAAAATTTCTACTTTACAAGTTGAAAAAATGGGTGTATAGTAACATCACGAACGCAAAAGCTGGATAACCCCAGAAAGGAGATTTAACATGTTTGACGCAAAGTTAGATATGCCCAAGCCTCCCCTTTACCGGGAAGAATTTGAGCATGACAACTGCGGGATCGGCGCCTGTGTGAATATCAACGGGACCAAGAGCCGCGCCACAGTTGAGAACGCATTGAAGATTGTAGAAAATTTAGAGCACAGAGCCGGCAAAGACGCCGAGGGTAAGACGGGTGACGGAGTAGGAATCCTGACACAGGTTTCTCATAAATTCTTCACAAAGGTCGCAAAAACCCTCGGTATTTTTTTGGGCGATGAAAGAGAATACGGCGTAGGTATGTTTTTCTTCCCGCAGGATGAATTACAGAAGAACCAGGCGAAAAAGATGTTTGAGATCATTGTGGAAAAGGAAGGTCTCAGTTTCTTAGGCTGGAGAGAAGTGCCTACGGTTCCCTCCGTTTTGGGGCATAAGGCGGTGGAGTGTATGCCCTGCATCATGCAGGCGTTTATCAAAAAGCCCGCCGACGTGGAAAAAGGGCTGGAATTTGACCGCAAGCTGTATATCGTAAGGCGTATTTTTGAACAGTCTACGGATTCTACCTATGTGGTTTCTTTAAGCAGCCGTACCATCGTATATAAAGGAATGTTTCTGGTCGGGCAGCTTCGCACCTTCTTCTGCGATCTGCAGGATGAGGATTATGAATCGGCGATTGCCATTGTGCATTCCCGTTTCTCCACCAATACCAATCCCAGTTGGGAGAGAGCCCATCCCAACAGATTTATCGTACACAACGGCGAGATCAACACGATCCGGGGCAACGCGGATAAGATGCTGGCGCGTGAAGAAAATATGGAATCCGTTCACTTGAAAGGACAGCTTCATAAAATCCTTCCGGTGATCAACGCGTCCGGTTCCGACTCGGCAATGCTTGACAATACCCTGGAATTTCTTGTCATGAGCGGAATGCCCCTGCCCCTTGCGGTTATGATTACCATTCCGGAGCCCTGGGCGAATAACAAGACCATGAGCCAGGATAAGAAAGACTTTTATCAATATTATGCGACCATGATGGAGCCCTGGGACGGACCCGCTTCCATTCTGTTTTCCGACGGCGATCTGATGGGCGCGGTACTGGACCGCAACGGGTTACGTCCCTCCCGTTATTATATTACCGACGACGGTCAGGTGATTCTTTCTTCCGAGGTGGGTGTGCTTCCCATTGATCCTACCAAAATCGTAAAGAAAGAAAGACTTCATCCGGGCAAGATGCTGTTGATCGATACCGTTAAGGGAGAGGTTATCGACGACGACCATCTGAAACAGTCCTATGCGAGCAAGCAGCCTTACGGCGAATGGCTGGATTCCAATCTGGTAGAACTGCACGATCTGAAGATCCCCAACGTGAGAGTGCCGGAATTTACCTATGAAGAAAGACAACGGATGCAGAAAGCGTTCGGCTATACCTACGACGAATTGAAGCAGACCATTCTGCCTATGGCGAAGAACGGTTCCGAGGCAATCGCAGCAATGGGCGTGGATACGCCGCTGCCGGTATTGAGCAAATCAAAACACCCGTTGTTTAACTACTTTAAACAGTTGTTTGCACAGGTTACCAATCCGCCGATTGACGCGATCCGTGAAGAAGTGGTAACTTCTACGACCGTCTATGTGGGCAAGGACGGAAACCTGTTGGAAGAGAAACCCGAAAACTGCAACGTATTAAAGGTACGCAACCCGATCCTGACCAATACGGATATTCTGAAAATTAAAAATATGAAGGCGGACGGCTTTAAGGTAGAAGTGGTTCCCATTACCTATTATAAAAACACCAGCCTGGAGAAAGCGATCGACCGTTTATTTGTGGAAGTGGACCGTATGTTCCGCGACGGAGCAAATATCCTGATCCTGTCCGACCGGGGCGTGGATGAGAACCATGTGGCAATTCCTTCCCTTTTGGCGGTTTCCGCATTGCAGCAGCATCTGGTAACGACCAAAAAGCGTACTTCCGTGGCGATCATTCTGGAATCCGCGGAGCCGAGAGAAGTGCACCACTTTGCAACCCTGTTGGGCTACGGCGCCTGCGCGATCAACCCTTATCTGGCGCAGGAATCCATTAAGGAGCTGATCGACAACCGGATGTTGGATAAGGATTATTACGCGGCGGTCAACGATTATGACGACGCGGTGCTCCACGGCATTGTCAAGATCGCTTCCAAAATGGGTATTTCCACGATCCAGTCCTACCAGGGTTCTAAAATCTTTGAGGCGATCGGTTTGGACTATGATCTGGTCAACAAATATTTCAGCGGAACGGTCTGCCGTGTGGGCGGCATTACCATGGAGGATATCGAAAAGCAGGTGGATGAGCTGCATTCCATGGCGTTTGATCCGCTGGGACTGGAGACGGATCTGTCCCTGGAAAGCCCGGGTCATCACAAGATGAGAAGCGGCGGGGACGAACACCTTTACAATCCCGAGACCATTCATTTGCTGCAGGAGTCCACGCGCCGGGGCGATTACAACATGTTTAAGCAGTATACGGCGTGCGTCAACGACGAGACCAGCATCAAGACCCTGAGAGGTCTGATGGACTTCAATTATCCGAAAAAAGGAATCCCCATCGAGCAGGTGGAAAGCGTGGATTCCATTGTGAAGCGGTTTAAGACCGGCGCCATGTCCTACGGTTCCATTTCCAAGGAGGCGCACGAATGCCTTGCCATCGCCATGAACAATCTGGGCGGCAAGTCCAATACCGGCGAAGGCGGAGAGGATCTGGAGAGACTTTCCGTAGGACCGGACGGTTTGAATAAATGCTCTGCGATCAAACAGGTTGCATCGGGACGTTTCGGCGTTACCAGCAAATATCTGACCAGCGCGCAGGAAATCCAGATCAAGATGGCGCAGGGAGCAAAACCCGGCGAAGGCGGGCACCTGCCGGCGGGAAAGGTTTACCCGTGGATCGCAAAGACCCGTCACTCAACACCGGGCGTAGGTTTGATTTCCCCGCCGCCTCATCACGATATTTATTCCATCGAGGATTTGGCGCAGTTGATCTATGATTTGAAAAACGCCAATAAGGACGCAAGAATATCCGTAAAACTGGTTTCCGAAGCAGGCGTGGGCACTGTTGCCGCAGGCGTAGCGAAAGCGGGCGCGCAGGTAATCCTGGTTTCCGGTTATGACGGCGGTACGGGCGCGGCGCCCCGCAACTCCATTCATAACGCGGGACTTCCCTGGGAGCTGGGACTTGCGGAGACGCACCAGACCCTGATCATGAACGGGCTCCGCAACAAGGTGCGTATTGAAACGGACGGCAAGCTTATGAGCGGACGCGACGTTGTGATCGCAGCGCTGTTGGGTGCGGAGGAATACGGCTTTGCAACGGCTCCTTTGGTAACCATGGGCTGCGTCATGATGCGCGTGTGCAACCTGGATACCTGTCCGGTAGGCGTGGCGACCCAGAACCCGGAGCTTCGCAAGAGATTCTGCGGCAAACCGGAATACGTGGAAAACTTCATGCGTTTCATCGCCGAGGAAATGCGCGAATATATGGCGAAGCTGGGCGTTAGGACCATCGACGAGCTGGTTGGTCATACGGAGCTGTTAAAGGTAAAGGAAAACGTAGACGACAGATATGCGAAGATTGATTTAAGCAATATTTTAAATAACCCCTATGTGGGATCAAAGGAAAAGGTTACCTTCGATCCGAAGCAGGTATACGACTTCCGCCTGGAGAAAACGGTGGACGAAAGAGTGCTGTTAAAACAGCTTTCTAAGGCAATGGAGACCGGAGCCAAGAGAAGCATCGAAGTGGACGTGTCCAACACGGACAGAGCGTTCGGTACGATTTTAGGTTCGGAAATCACCAAGAAATTTTATAACACTCTTCCCGAGGATACCTACCGCGTGCTTTGCAACGGCGCGGGCGGACAGAGCTTCGGCGCGTTTATTCCCAAAGGACTGACCTTAGAGCTGGTGGGCGATTCCAACGACTACTTCGGCAAGGGCTTATCCGGCGGCAAGCTGATCGTTTATCCGCCCAAGGGAAGCAAATTCAAACAGGATGAAAACATTATCATCGGCAACGTGGCGTTATACGGAGCTACCAGCGGCAAAGCGTTTATCAACGGCGTCGCGGGAGAACGTTTCTGCGTCAGAAATTCCGGCGCCATCGCAGTTGTGGAAGGCTGCGGCGATCATGGCTGCGAGTATATGACCGGCGGACGCGCGGTAATCCTGGGCAAGGTGGGCAAAAACTTTGCGGCGGGTATGAGCGGCGGTATCGCTTATGTGCTGGACGAGGACAACAGCCTTTATACAAAGGTCAATAAAGAAATGGTTTCTTCCTATGAAATCACATCAAAATATGATGTGCTGGAGTTAAAGGACCTGATCAACGAGCATGTATCCTATACCAATTCCGAGAAGGGCAAGCTGATCTTGGAAAACTTCGGCGAATATCTGCCGAAATTTAAAAAGATCATCCCGCATGATTATGAGACGATGTTAAAAGCGATTGTCCAGATGGAAGAAAAAGGCATGAGCGCGGAACAGGCGCAGATCGAGGCGTTTTACGCCAACAAAAATAAGGAAGAGTAGGAGGAGCGATCATGGGAAAACCAACAGGATTTATGGATTATGAGCGCACGGTCAGCAAGTCCGAGGCGCCGAAAAGCAGAATCAAACATTTTAACGAGTTCCATACGTATCTTCCGGAGGAAAAACAGAAACTGCAGGGAGCGCGCTGTATGGAGTGCGGCGTTCCTTTCTGTCAGGCAGGCATGATGATCTGCGGCATGGCTTCAGGCTGTCCTTTGCACAATCTGATACCGGAGTGGAACGATCTGGTGTATACAGGAAATTGGCAGCAGGCATATAACCGTCTGAAAAAGACTAATAACTTCCCGGAATTTACATCCAGAGTATGTCCGGCGCTTTGTGAAGCCGCATGTACCTGCGGCTTGAACGGGGACCCGGTGTCTACCAAGGAAAATGAACATGCGATTATTGAAAAGGCTTATGAAGAAGGCTATGCACAGGCGAAGCCGCCGAGAGTCAGGACCGGTAAAAAGGTCGCTGTCATCGGCAGCGGTCCTTCGGGGCTTGCCTGCGCGGATCAGTTGAATAAAAGAGGACATCTGGTAACGGTATTTGAAAGAAGCGACAGGATCGGCGGTTTACTGATGTACGGAATCCCCAATATGAAGCTGGAAAAGCACGTGATTGACCGCAAGGTTAAGATCATGGAGGAAGAAGGCGTTACCTTTGTGACGAATGCAAATATCGGCAAAGACGTCAAAGCGTCTAAGATTCTTTCCGAGTTTGACCGGGTGGTGCTTTGCTGCGGCGCTTCCAATCCGAGAGATATCAACGCGCCCGGCAGGGATGCGAAAGGCATTTATTTTGCGGTGGACTTTTTGACTGCAAATACGAAGTCTTTGCTAAATTCCGAATTTAAGGATAAACAGTTCGTGGATACCAGGGGCAAAAACGTGGTCATCATCGGCGGCGGCGATACGGGCAACGACTGTGTGGGCACCTCTATCAGACACGGCGCAAAATCCGTGACCCAGCTTGAAATGATGCCGAAGGCTCCCGACGAAAGGGCGGAAAACAATCCCTGGCCCGAATGGCCGAAGGTCTGCAAGACCGACTACGGTCAGGAGGAGGCGATCGCCGTATACGGTCACGATCCCCGGATCTATGAGACAACGGTTAAGGAATTTATCAAGGACAAAAACGGCAGCTTAAAGGGCGTAAAAACCGTAAAGCTGAGCTGGGAAAAAGACCCGGCGACAGGACGCATGAAAATGAGCGAAATCGAAGGCAGCGAACAGGTGCTGGACGCGGAAATCGTTCTCATAGCCGCAGGCTTTCTGGGCAGCCAGAAGTATGTGACGGACGCTTTTAAAGTAGAGGTCAACGAGCGTACCAATGTAAAAACGGAGAGCGGAAAATATAAGACGAATGTGGACAACGTGTTTACCGCAGGCGATATGCACAGAGGGCAGTCTCTGGTTGTCTGGGCGATCAGAGAAGGCCGCGAGGCGGCGAAAGCGGTAGACGAAAGCCTGATGGGTTATTCCAACCTGAACGTACAGTAAGCGCCGGATCATGAGAAATTTATTTAGTACTTCAAAGTAATAAAGCATTGTACAGTAAAAAAAACTTTACATTTTGGTAAAATTGGGTATAATTGCTATCAACAAAGGAAATGCTAATATCTGACAGAAATGACACCATATGGAAGCAAGTTGTGTAATATGGTGTATGAGGAGTATGAAAGGTGGCTTTTATCATGACAGAACGTAAAGTATTTATGGGTCCTGAAGAGGCAAGGGAATTGGTACAAATTGCATCCAAATGTGATTTTGACATTGATATTTCTTATAACCGTTATACAGTAGATGCAAAATCCATTTTAGGAGTTCTTGCATTGGACTTCTCTAAGGTTTTAACCATTTCCTATAATGGGATCAGTGAAGAGCTGGAGAATTTCTTATCCAGATTTGCAATGGCGTGCTAAGATAGGCAAAAGTTATTGAGTAAGACTCCCTCCAGGGTATTCCCGGGGGGAGTTTTTGCTTTTTGCCGCAAAAGCCGCGACAGGCGATGATACGGAGGTTATGCAATGAACGGTCTTGGTTATACGCCGATATGCAGCAGTAGTTGCCTTTTAAAAAGACATGAAATACTCTTTAACGGGATTACTGCGCCCATTTTTAGGATGTAATTTTTTTGACCGCATTATAAAAAAGCAGTAATTCCGAAAGGCTTCATCTTTTTCCGGTAAGAAAACCGGCAGGAGAAGAGCCTTTTTTTGATGCAAAAATAACGAAAAAAGGAGTTACTGTTTATGAATAACGATTTAAAGAGAAATATTTTTCTGGACTATTTGTTCCGGATTCTTTGTAATTTTGCGTTTGCAGACGGAATTTTTGTTTTGTATTTAAGAAATAAAGGACTGGCACTTTGGCAGATCGGCGTTTTAGAGGGTATTTTTCATGCAACGAGTCTCGTAACTGAAATTCCGTCCGGGGCGCTTGCCGATCTGTTTGGAAGAAGGCGGGCGATGTTAGCGAGCCGTTTGTGTGCGGTCATATCTTCCGTAATCATGTTATCGACGGATAAAATGCAGCTTCTCGGCATTGGTTTTGTCTTTACCGCATGGAGCTTTAATCTGCTTTCCGGCTCGGAAGAGGCGCTTTTATATGACAGCTTTCTGGGAGCGGGGCAGGAAGATCAGTATTTTAAGACCAACGGCAGATTGAGCTTTGTGGCGGAGGTATCTAACGGATTGGGTATATTTTTGGGAGGATTCCTGGCAAAGTATTCTTATACACTGTGCTATTTGATCCTGATCGCAATAGAGACGCTTTCCTTTACGGTCTGCCTGTTTTTAACGGAACCAAAGACAGGAAACAATGGAAAAAATCGTGGAAAAAAAGCGGAGGTGTCTGTCAGGAGCCATTTTATCCAAAGCTTTTATCTGTTAAAAGAAAATGGGAGGCTGCGGTATGTTTTGTTTCATTATGCCGTATTGTTTGCCTTTTTTGTCAGCATTTATTTTTACAGTCAGGAATATTACTATGCTAGGGGATTTGATGAGGGACAAATCGGTCTGCTCCTGCTTGGGGTTGCCGGATGCAGCAGCATAGGGGCGTTGTTGAGTGAGAAGGCGGCAAAACGGTTTTGCGGGCGTACTTGTGACGTGATGGGGATCGTGCTGGCTTTGGGCATCATCCTGATGTCCGCCGAGAGCAATTGGCTCTCCGTTCCGGGATTTGGGCTCAGCGCTATGGCAAATGCGTCGCTTTATCCGGTGCAATCCGATGAATTGAACCGGCTCATTCCTTCCGGGCAGCGCGCAACCGTGCTTTCCGTCAGCAGTATGTGTTATTCTGTAGTTATGATTTTGCTGTTTCCCCTGATCGGATTGCTGGCGGATTATCTGGGGCTTGGGCGGATTTTTTTGCTACTCGGCATTTGTCTGCCCGTCATTTGCCTAAGGCGGTAAAACGTGCTATGATTTCGGCAGAGAGTACAAAGCGCCGCCTCCGGGCTTACGAGGGAGGGGCGGTGCGGCTGAATGCAGGTTAGAGCATGGGACGGTTAAAAGTATGGGCGCAGAGGTAAATTTTTCCAACCATATAGAAATTGCGAAGCGGTCCGTGGAAAACGGCGCAATAAAAATGATCGGATATTGTATCAGCGTCCGGATCTCCGGTTCAGAATTTACGGGCTCCATGGAACGGACCGGTTTGATTTGTCCGTATTGAAAAAAATGGAACATCTGACCGGGATCTGGCCTGATTTTTCGGTAAAAGACCGCCCGGAGCTGGTGGATCTGACCGCGCTTTGCGGGCTGTCCGGCTTACAATTTGTACAACTGCATGTATTTGACTGGCGGGATTATTCTTTTCTGAAAGAATTGCCGGAAAGTCTGAAGGAGCTGGTTCTTTCCGCGGATACGGCTTCGGGCGGGATTTGCTTCGACTGTAACTGGCTGTTGCGCTATCCTCGGCTGCACAGCTTATATTTAGGAAAAAAGGCAAGGAAACATATTGAAGCCATCGGGCGTCTGCCTGATTTAAAGAAAGTAACCTTTCAGGGAATTAAGCTAAATGACTTCTTATTTATGAAGGAATTGAATCTGGAACAACTGCGCCTTCGATGGTGCGCGAACAGCGAGCTGGGGCAGTTGGGCGAATTTACAAGCCTCAAACACCTGAAATTGTGGCGGATTATGAAGCTTACGGATATTTCCTTTATCAGCAGGCTGGTCAATCTGGAAACGCTCAGTCTGATTGATTTAAAGCATATCAGCAGACTGCCTGATCTGTCGCAGTTTAAAAAACTGCGGGATATCAGGCTTGAAAATGTTCCCATCGTTTCTAAGCAGGCGAATGAAGGTATGAAAAATGTGTGAAGTGAAGATTTGGGAATTTTGCTCTTGACCTAAAGTTAGCTTTAGGTAGTAAACTTCAGATAAGAGTTAAAACGGTAAAAAGCCGAAAAATAAATCATGGAGGGATCAGATATGTCAAAAATTTTAGTTTCTTATTTTTCAGCAAGCGGTGTAACCGCAAAAGCAGCAAAGCAGTTGGCGGAAGCGGCAGGAGCGGATCTTTATGAAATCAGACCCGAAGTGCCCTATACCGGAGCGGATCTGAACTGGATGGATAAACAATCCCGCAGCTCCCGGGAAATGAACGATAAGTCGTCCCGACCGGCGCTTGCGGATAAGGATGCAGAGATTGAGAAGTACGAAGCGGTGTTTGTAGGATTTCCGATCTGGTGGTATGTGGCGCCGACCATCATCAATACGTTTTTGGAAAGCTATGATTTCTCCGGTAAGAAGGTAATTCCTTTTGCGACGTCCGGCGGCAGCGGCATGGGAAAAACCAATGCGGGACTTGCACCAAGCTGTCCGGGTGCAGTTTTACTTGACGGAAAAGTGCTCGACGGGGTAAGGTCGCAGGCTGAATTGAAGGCATGGGTGGACAGTCTTCAGCTATAAGCTGTGGATATCGGAGAAAGAGGTCTAAGCGGAATGAACTATGAAATGTTATGCAGGAAAAGAGAACAACTGGAGGAACTGCAAGGACAGTTGCCGAAAGAGGCGCTGGAGCGTTTTGATAAAAGCTTTGAGGTTGAGTATGCCCATAATTCCACGGCAATTGAAGGGAATACCTTGAGCCTGATACAGACGAAGGCAGTTTTGGAGGATGGTGTTTCCATTGGAGGAAAGACACTTCGCGAGATTTATGAAGTGGTAAATCATCAAAAAGCATTCCGCTTTGTTCAAAATTGTATTGCCGGCGGGAAAACCTTAGATGAGAAAATCGTAAAAGATATTCATGCGCTGTTGATGGAAAACATTTTGACCGGTGGGATTTATCGCAGCGTGGAAGTCCGTATTTCCGGTGCAAAGCATAAACCGCCGGGTCCCGGAGAGATGTATCAGCAGATTAAAAAATTTTACGCGGATATGCCGTATCAGGCGGAACGCAATGCAGTGGAACTTGCTGCATGGACCCATGCTGAGTTTGTAAAAATTCATCCCTTTGTAGACGGTAATGGGCGGACGTCCCGTATGATTATGAATTACCAATTGATGGCAAATGGTTTTCTTCCGGTTTCTATTGCAAAGGAAAACCGACTGGAATACTTTGAGGTACTGGAAGCCTATGCGGTAAACGGAGAACTGCAGCCCTTTGCAGAGATGATCGCTTCGCTGGAGGAACAGCGGCTGGATGAATATCTTGGTATCATGCCAAAGCGGCTGCCGGGCGATGAGGCTGTGTGGTAGGCTGAATGTAGAAAGATACAAATGTTTTGTGTTATAATGATGGATAGGAACTAAAGGAGAGAAGCCCCTATGCGATCCATCAACAAAAATTTGAGAGAAAGTCTTTTCAGGGCGTATATTGAACGGAATAAAAACACAAAGAATCAAAAGCGGTTTGACGTGATGTTCGGGACGGCGTTTCTGATCTGGATTGCCCTGATCGTAATTGTAACGCCTGTTATGCTTGCTGTTTCTAAGAAAGCGGGTGTTATAATTACCATTGATGCGGTATATGCGATTATGGCTGCCGCCGTCGCCCTGTTGCGGAAAAGGCGGATTATGAAAGATATTCTTCCCGTTGCGGTCGGCGGCGAGAGCATGGAAAAAATTGTTGTGAACGATAAGGAGGTTTTGGAACGCCTGCGCGGGGAAGACGCCCTTACGATGGGGCTGGAGCCCGAACCGGACGCTGTGTTTTACAATCTTGTCTACAATTGGTTAAACGGACTGCATGGATTAAAGGACGGAAAGCTAAAGCTGTACCTTTTGCGGGGAGCGCTTTTTAATCAGATATGTAACAGCCGGATCGGAAATGACGTACATGTCGTTTGCATTTCCATGGCGGATCTGGATATCGGAGCGGCAAACGAAAGGCAGTTTGCAAGGGAATATGGCATATTCGGACGGTATCTGAGCGATCTGATTGCCTGCGCTGATGAGGAGTAAGAGCCTGATAGCAGGACGGAAAGGAGCCCGGGAATGGAAATCAGAATTTCAGTCCGCGGTTTTGTGGAATTTCTCCTTAGAAGCGGAGATATCGATAACGGCAAAAGCGGCGGAAACGAAGACGCCATGGCGGAAGGCGCGCGGATTCACCGTATGCTGCAGCGCCGAATGGGAAGCGAATACCGGGCGGAGGTCTGGATGGCGGAAGCGATTGCTTTTCCCGAATATTCCATTGTCATAGAGGGAAGAGCCGACGGCGTCATTGACGACGGCAGGTCCGGCAGGGTCGTGGTGGACGAAATCAAGTCAACCTACCGGGAACTGAAAAAAATAATCGCGCCGGAGCCTGTGCATCTTGCACAGGCTAAATGTTATGCCTATATTTATGCAAAGCAGAACGGGCTGGATGAAATCGGCGTGCGTATGACTTATTGCAATATCGATACGGAGCAGATCAAATATTTTCATGAGAATTTTAAGTTTTCCACGCTGCAAAAATGGTTTGCGGGGCTGCTTTCGCAGTACAAAAAGTGGGCTGACTTTGAGTATCAGTGGAAGGAAAAACGTCAGAAAAGTATCGGGGAAATTACGTTTCCCTTTCCATACAGAAAAGGGCAGAAACAGCTTGTGGGGTATGTCTATCAGACGATCTGCGAGCATAAAAAGCTGTATCTGGAAGCGCCTACGGGCGTTGGGAAAACCATATCCGTCCTATATCCGTCCTTAAAGGCGATGGGAGAAGGAAAGGCGGACCGCCTGTTTTATCTGACCGCAAAGACCGTGACGGGAACCGTGGCGCGGGATACCTTAGACCTGCTGCGGGAAGAAGGACTGGCGTTTAAGAGTGTGGTCATAACGGCAAAGGAAAAGATCTGCCCTATGGAGGAATGCAGCTGCAATCCCCAAAACTGTCCGTTCGCAAAGGGACATTTTGACAGGATCAACGACGCTGTCTATGATCTGCTGACAAATGAAGACGTGTTTGACCGGGACAGGATTTTAGAATATGCTTTAAACCACGAAGTCTGTCCCTTTGAAATGGGGCTGGATATGAGTCTTTTTTCCGACGGGATTATCTGCGATTACAATTATCTTTTTGATCCCCGCGCCTATTTACGCAGGTTTTTCGGAGAGGGCATCAAAGGCTCGTATCTGTTCCTGATCGACGAGGCGCATAATCTGGTGGAGCGCGGGCGGGAGATGTACAGCGCCGTTTTGGTAAAGGAAGATTTTCTGAAACTGAAGGAAATTGTGAAGCCCCATTCGCCGTATCTTGCCGGATTGGCGGACAAATGCAATAAAGAACTACTGTTATTTAAGAAGGAATGCGAAGATTATAAGGTTTTGAACGGTCATGGCAAATTCATAAATGCGTGCAATAAGCTGCACGGGGCGATTCACCAATATCTGGACGATTATGAGGACAGCCCGGTAAAGGAACCTTTGCTGGAATTTTATTTTGAATTGGACCGTTTCCTGGATACCTACGACAGGATGGATGAGGATCACTATGTGACCTATACGGGATACGACGGGGAGGACCGCTTCTTTATCAAGGAATTTTGCGTGGACCCCTCCAAAGAGCTGAAGGAATGTATGGACAAGGGCGTGGCGTCGGTACTGTTTTCGGCGACCTTTCTGCCGATCCAATATTATAAAAGCCTGCTGGGAGGAACCGAAGAGGATTATGAGGTTTATGCCAAAAGCACTTTCCCCGCCGACCGTTCGATTCAACTGATCGGGCATGAGGTAACCAGCCGGTACACGAGGCGGGGAGAGACGGAATACTGCAATATCGCCCGTTATATTTATAGTCTGGTCAGCGCAAAGGAAGGAAATTATATGGTATTTTTCCCTTCCCATGCCTTCCTGGAAAACGTTTACAAGGCGTTTGAAAGTCTCTACGGAGAGGAAGAAGACATTTTGCTGCTGATGCAGGAATCCTATATGAAGGAACAGGAGCGGGAGGCGTTTCTGGACTTTTTCTTACAATCGGAGGATGTGGACTTTGCAGGAAAGATTCAGATGGAAGTGCTGGTGGAGGATGAAACGGTCCGGGAGGCGGACGGTACGGCTGATTATGAGCCGAATGACACGGCGCAGGGGCGTCCCCGCACGTTAATCGGCTTTTGCGTGCTGGGAGGAATCTTCGGGGAAGGCATCGACTTAAAAAACGATTCCCTGATCGGCGCGATTATTGTGGGAACCGGACTTCCCCAGGTCTGTCCCGAACGGGAAATTCTCAAGGGACATTTTGATCATATGGGAGAAGACGGTTTTGACTACGCATATAAATATCCCGGCATGAACAAGGTGCTGCAGGCGGCGGGCAGAGTGATCCGCACCGCCGAAGACGCCGGTATCGTGGCGCTTTTGGACGAACGCTTTTTGCAGGCTGGGTACCGCAGGCTCTTCCCTGCCGAGTGGCGGAGGATCAAACCTGTTACCATGGACAACGCGGGCGCTGCCGCCGCCGCTTTCTGGGAAGAGCTGGAGTCTGCAAACGACGGGTAGGATTTTCGCCCGCGTTGCTATCCCCGCAGCCTGGCGATTTCTTCTTTGTAGGGGGCGGCGGTTTTGCCGGGATTTTCCGGATCGGGAACCCATGGCGTCTCCAGAATTTTTGGAATATTCAAAAAATCCGGATGATGGACAATCTTGTAAAGCGCGTCAAAACCGATATAGCCTTCTCCTAAATTGGCGTGACGGTCCTTGGCGCTTCCCTGGGGATTTTTGCTGTCGTTGATATGAAATACGGCGATCTGTTCCCTGCCAAGAAGCCTGTCAAATTCTTCCATCACGCCGTCAAAATCTTCTTTGATGGGATAGCCTGCGTCGTGGGTGTGGCAGGTATCAAAGCAGACTCTCAAATTCTCAGGGTATCTGACGCCGTCATAAATGGCGGCGAGCTCTTCAAAACGGCTGCCCAGCTCCGAACCTTTTCCCGCCATGGTCTCCAATGCGATCTTGCAGGGCATATCTTTACTCATGACTTCGTTTAATCCTTCTATGACTTTGGCAATTCCCGAATCCGCGCCCGCGCCTACGTGGGAGCCGGGATGCAGCACCAGGATATTGCTTTTAAAATCCACGCTTCGCTGCAGCTCCTTTGCGAGAAATTCCACCGCCAGCGAAAAGACCTCCGGCTTGACGGTATTGGCAAGGTTGATAATATAGGGCGCGTGAATGACGATTTGTCCGATGCCGTTTTCTTTCAGGTATTGCCAGCCGGCTTCCAGATTGCATTCTGAGGTTTCTTTCCGCCTGGTGTTTTGCGGCGCTCCCGTATACACCATCAAAGTATCGGCTCCGTAGGATACCGCCTCCTTTGCGGAACCTAAAAACATTTCTTTTCCGCTCATTCCTACATGAGAACCTAATAGAATTTTTTGCGTTTGCTCCATCATGAAACCTCCTTAAAAATACTTTTGTTATGTTATCGACAAAATTTTCCCCGAAAAGATAGGGAAGGGTGTCGCAGCCTGTCCGAAAAATACTATAACATATAACAAATGTTCTGAAAAAGGAAGTATTTGGAAGTTATCCACAATAAAAAGGGACGAGGTTCACATAAGATTGAAAAATGAAAAGCGTTATCCTATGACGAAAAAAGTCAAAAAATAGAGAAAATTGCAAGAAATGACAAGCGATCCTGCACAATTTTGGGCGATCTTTGTCTGAAACTGACAGAAAAGGGATGTGGATAACTATGTGGAAATTGGGGATTTCTTAAAAAAAGAGGATGTTATATATTTTTTGCAAGAAAAATGTCAAAAAAAATTTGCAATGAAAATGTCAAAAATCCGAGGCATAAATGCGAATAATAGATGTAAATTATGTAAACGGTAAAAAGCGGGATTGGAATCATGAAAAACGGAAAGAAATTTAATATTACAGGTGTTTTTAATATCGCCTTTGGGTTTCTATATATGGTGTCTGTATGATATAATGAGCACAAGATTTTCTATGGGAAATTCTAATTATACGTTGACAGGATATCTGTAACGTGGTATGTTGAGTGTACTAATAATGATAGTACACAAAGATCAAAAGCATAACAATTCGGGAGGACAGAAAGATGTGGGCTTATGAAAGTGTATTTTATCAGATTTATCCGTTAGGATTTTGCGGGGCGCCGTTTGAAAACGACGGCGTGGAAGAGGCGAGGATTTTAAAAGTCGTGGATTGGATTCCTCATATTAAAAAACTGGGGGCGAACGCGATTTATTTTTCCCCGGTGTTTGATTCCGATACGCATGGATATAATACGAGGGATTACCGGAAGATAGATTGCCGGCTTGGCAGCAATGAGGATTTCAAAAAGGTTTGCGACGCGCTGCATGATGCGGGCATCAAGGTTGTGCTGGACGGCGTGTTCAACCATGTGGGGCGCGGCTTCTGGGCGTTTCAGGATGTCTTGAAGAACAGGGAAAATTCTCCTTATAAAGACTGGTTCTACCGCATCGATTTCGGTGGTAATTCCAATTACAACGACGGGCTCTGGTATGAAGGCTGGGAAGGAAATTATGATCTGGTAAAGCTAAACCTTCGCAATGAAGCGGTCATAACGCATATTCTGGACTGCGTGAAGGGCTGGATTGACGAATTTGATATCGACGGTCTGCGGCTGGACGTGGCATATTGCCTGGACCATGATTTTGTCAGAAGGCTCCGCAGCTTCTGCGACGGTTATAAAAACGAATTTTTCCTGGTCGGAGAAATGCTCCACGGGGATTACAATCAGATGGTAAACGACGGAATGCTGCATTCCGCGACCAATTACGAGTGTTATAAGGGGCTGTTTTCCAGCTTTAACAGCATGAACATGTTTGAGATCAATCATTCTCTGTTACGCCAGTTCGGACCGGAGAATTGGACCTTATATAAAGGAAAACATCTGTTATCGTTTGTGGATAATCATGATGTGACCAGGATTGCCAGCAATCTGAATAATGAAAAGCATCTGCCGCTTATCTATGCGCTGATGTTCGGTATGCCGGGAATCCCCTGCGTCTATTACGGAAGCGAATGGGGAGCAAAGGCAAATAAGAGCGAAGGAGATCCGGCGCTTCGCGCCTGCTTTGAAAAGCCGGAGGAAAACGAGCTGACGGAATATATCGCGGCGCTTGCTAAGGCTAAGAAGGAAAGCCGCGCGTTAAATTACGGCGAGTTCAGATCGGTTGTGCTGACCAATAAACAGTGTATTTTTGAGAGAAAGTGCGAAGGGGAACGCGTGCTGGTGGCGATCAATGCCGACGCCGAAAGCTATACGGCGCATTTTGACGCGGGCTGCGGGACGGCGGAGGATCTGATTACCGGAAAAATCCATGATTTCGGAGGAGGAAGCGAACTACCGCCTTACAGCGCCGCTTTCTGGAAAATGGAAAAATAAAATACGGAGGTGCAAAATGGGGGCAGAACAGGAAGCCGTCATCAGGGTCAAGGGGCTTTATAAGATATATAAGGTCGGCGATACCAAGGTGCGTGCCTTAAACGGCGTGGATTTTCAGATCAATCGCGGAGAGTTTTGTGCGATTGTGGGAGCGTCCGGGTCCGGTAAATCTACTTTATTAAATATGCTCGCGGGATTGGAGAAGCCGACGAAAGGGTCCATTGTCATAGCGGGCGAACATATGGAAAAGAAATCGGAAAACGAGCTGGTGGCTTTTCGCAGGGAACATATCGGATTTATCTTTCAGTCCTTTAACCTGCTTCCGACCATGAACGCGGTGGAAAACGTAGCGCTGCCCCTGACCTTTCAGGGAATGGACAAAGCGAAGAGAGAAAAGCTTGCCGAGGAGGCGATTAAGCTGGTAGGGCTTTGGAAGTACCGGAAGCACAGACCTACGCAGATGTCGGGCGGACAGCAGCAGAGGGTCGGCGTAGCGAGAGCGCTGGTGGTAAATCCCGAGATTATATTTGCGGATGAGCCCACCGGAAATCTGGATTCCCATACCTCTGAGGAGGTTATGAATCTCATGAAGAAAGTGGTGCGCGAGCAGAACCAGACGCTGGTCATGGTTACCCATGACAATCATCTTGCCGAGTATGCGGACCGTATCTTTCATATAAAGGATGGAAAAATTCTGAAAATAGAGGATAAAAGGGAGAAGACGGATTATGAGGATAAGGAGTAGAGAAATGAAAAAAACCAAGGAACGGAGCGGAATATTACATAAGGGACTGATCCTTTGCACGGCTGTTTTTGCGGCGGCAGTCATCTTTATGACAGGCGTGTCGGATGTGTCGGCAAAGGCTGCGGCGCCGGATACGGTCAGCAGCAACGGCGTGGAGGAAGAACCTTCGCCTACGTCCACCAGCGAGTTTATTATGGTGGGCGGCAACTGGATCACGCCTACGGCGACCTATGGAAAAACGGTAAATGTAGTGCTTCCTCTTGTGAATATGTCCACCACAAACCTGAACAATGTAATCGTAACGCCTGTTATTGCACAGAATACCGCAGACTGGCCTTTTGAAATCGAGACCAGCGGTTATACCCAGACGATTTCTGATCTGCCCGGAAGAGGAAACGGTCAGAACGATATGGACAGACGAAGAGAACTGACCTGGACCTTTAAGACCAGAAGCGATGTGCTCAACGGTTATTACAAGGTGCCTTTTAACGTCATTTATTATACCGGGGAAGGATACGAGACGACGACCGTGACGACCTGGGTCAAAGCGGTAGGGGCGCCCGGCAGCGGCAACGTCTCCGACGGCGGAGCAGGCACTTCCACGCCGAGAGTCATTATTACGGGATTTGATACGAATCCGGCGAATGTATATGCGGGAGATACCTTTACCCTGACCCTGCATTTGAAAAACACTTCCAAGCGCACGGCGGTATCCAATATGCAGATCGATCTGACGACCCCTACGGCGGGAAAGGATACGGAATCTACTTATGAAGCGTTTTTGCCCACCAGCGGGTCCAACACGCTGTATGTGGAGAGGATCGCTGCGGACGGCACGGCTGATATTTCCATCGAAATGACGGCGAAATCCGATCTGACCCAGAAGCCTTATGCGATTGCGGTCAATATGGATTATGAAGATTCCAAATACAACGCTTATAAAGCGTCGGCAAACGTTTCCATTCCCATCAACCAGGAAGCGCGGTTTGACGTGGGCTCCATGGAGGTGCTTCCTGCGGATATTACCGTAGGCGAACAGAGCAATGTCATGTTCAGCATCTTTAATACGGGCAAAACCACCTTATATAACGTACAGGTTAAATTTGAAGGCGACAGCGTCAGCGGCGGCGAGACCTTTATCGGTAAGATCGAACCGGGCGCGACGGGCAATGTGGATACGATGGTAACCGGCGAGGCGGCGACTACGGACGACGGCATTGTCAAAGCCGTGATTTACTATGAAGACGAAGCGGGTACGCAATATACCCAGGAACAGGAATTTACGTTGTTTGTATCGGAAGCGTTTTATGACGACAGCATGATGTACGACGATACGATGATGGAAGAGGAAAGCGGCGGCGGACACCGCACGGCGCTCATTATCGTGCTGGTAGTGATCGTGGTAGCTGCGGCGGCAGTCATCGTTTTCATCGTGTTAAAAAAGAAAAAGAAGAAAAAAGAGCAGTTAGAGCTGGAAGCGGAGTTGGATGATGATATCGCAGACGGGGAAACGGATGCGGATGATGAGGTGTAGCCAATGAAGGTACGTGATTTATTGCGGCTTAGCACCGGCAATCTGTTCAAGCGGAAGCTGAGGACGATTTTGACGGTGCTCGGGGTTACGATCGGCGTGGCGTCCATTGTAGTCATGGTGTCCCTCGGTCTGGGGCTCAGCCGTTCTCTTACGGAGGAAATGTCCACCTACGGCAGTCTGACCAGCGTAACGGTCAGGGATGTTTCCGACGGATATTATATGATGGCGTCGGACAGCGATTCCGCCTCCGCCACCGATGAGGAAAAGCATTTAAACGACGACGCGGTAGCGGAGCTGATGCAGCTGCCCAATGTGGAGCAGGTTGTTCCGATGCTGGAAATCGATGTGCTGATGAAGTGCGGCGGCTATGAGTCCTATGTCACGTTAGTAGGCGTGCCGGACGGTTATCTGGAAAGCCAGAACGTAGAGCTTAGCCAGGGCACCTTTCCGGTGGGCGGAAGCGGACAGATGCAGGTGTTATACGGAAATATGATCCTCAGCCAGATGTACAATCCCAAGACCCAAAGCGGTTACTGGTACGACGGTACGATGGCGGATGTGGATCTGATGAATGATACGATTTTCTTTATTCTGGATCAGGATTCCTATTATATGTACGAGGGCGGCGGCACCAATGAGGACGGCTCCGCCGTAAAACCGCCGAAGAAGCATATGTTTGAGGCGAGCGGTATTGTCGCCGGCGGACCCGATGAATACAATACCTACAGCTATAACGTGTATTGCAATATCGACGATCTCATGGCGATCCTCAAAAAGGAATTTAAAAACAAAACGATTCCCAGACAGCCTACCACAAAGAGCGGGAAGCCCTATAAGGAAATCTTTTATACACAACTGATGGTATATACCGATTCCATGGACCATGTGACGGAGCTTCAGAGCACCATCAACAGCATGGGCTACAGCGCTACCAGCGACGCGGAGTGGATTCAGTCCCAGCAAAAGACCATGGGATATATCCAGCTCGTGCTGGGCGGCATCGGCGCGATTTCCCTGATTGTGGCGGCGATCGGCATTACCAATACGATGATGATGTCCATTTATGAAAGGACGAAGGAAATCGGCATTATGAAGGTGCTTGGCTGCGATATGCACAATATCCAGGGCATGTTTCTGGTGGAGGCGGGCTGTATCGGTTTCATCGGGGGAATTGCGGGACTGGTCATCAGTTATGCTCTCTCGGGCGTCATCAATATGGTGGCTAATTCCATGGGCGGAGATATGGGTCTTAGCGGCGGAATTTCTTATATTCCGTTCTGGCTTGCCGGATTATCCCTGGTATTTGCGATTTTGGTAGGTATGCTCGCGGGCTTCTTCCCGTCGCTGCGCGCCATGAAGCTAAGCCCTCTTGCGGCGATCAGAAATGAATAAGGTTAGTTGAGGACCGTGCCGCTAAGGCAGGACGGAGAAAGCGGACGGAATCTACAGGCATACAGAATGTGCAAGAAACTCTTCAAAAATTTGTATAAAATAAAGGGAGAGTTTCTTGTATTTTTTATGGAACAATTTTGACGGGTATGATATAATATTTCGTAGAAGTGCGTGCACTTAACGCCATTGTGTGGCTAAGATGCGATTGGGGCATTCAAAAATAAAGGTTATAGGGGCGAGAGAATATGCAGGATCATGGAATGGACGCAGCAAGAAAGGCTGCAGAGGAAGCGGCAAGAAAAGCGGCAGCAGCGGCGGCGATGAAAGCGGCGGCGGAAGCGGGCGGCGATGAAGCGGCGCAAAGACAGGCAAAGCTGGCGAGAGAGGCTTTGGCAAAGGCGAAACAGCAGGAGCAGTCTGAAGCAAAGACGGCGGAGAAGCCTGCGGAGGGCACGGGAGTCAATTCGGCGGAGGATGCGAAGCGCCAGTCTGCGGGAATCGCGGCAAAGAAAAAGGCAGTCGAGGTATCCGCAAGAATCGCGGAAGAGGTTGCAAAGCAGGCTGCACATGAGGCGGTGGAAAAAGGCTCTACGGAGAGAGACGCCGCGCGCAAGGTTATGGAAGAAGAGACGGTCAGAAAGGCAATTGCGGAACCCACCAGGAAGAAGGCGGAAGAGATTGCAAAGCGCGTTGCCGATGAAAATAACGTAAAGGTTATGGAGACTGCGAAAAAATTTGACGAGGCGGTCCGCAAGGCAAAAGAGGACGCTACGGTAAAAGCGCAGGAAGAAGCAAAAGCAAAGGTTGAAGAGATTGTAAACAAGGCGAGAAACGACGCGGATTCCGCGGCGGCGGACGCGGTTGCAAAGGCGGAAGCGGAAGCCAGAAAGAAAATGGAAGAAATCGTTAAGAAGGCGGAAGAAGAAGCGAAAGTAACCGTCGAGGCGGCGAAGAAGAAGGCGCAGGCGGAAGCCGACGCAAAGGTAGAAGCGGCAAAGGCAAAAGCGGAAGAGGAAGCAAAAGCGGCTGTAGCGGACAAATCCAAAGCGGCTGAGGAAGTCGCAAAGGTCAAAGCGTCAGAGGAAACCAGAAAGGTAGAGGCGGAAGCTGCAAAGCAGGTGGAAATCGTCGTTCGCCAAGAAGTGATTTCCGTAGCTTCGGAAACTGCGGCGGAAGCGGTAAAGCAGATCGAAGCGGACAAAGCGAGAAGACTGGAAGAAGAGAGAGAACGTCAGGCTGCGGAGGCGGAACGTCTGCGGAAGGAAGCGGAAGAAAAGGCGCGTCTGGAAGCCGAAGCGGAAGCGAGAAGAATCGAAGAAGAGCGCCTGAAGAAAGAAGCGGAAGCAAAAGCGAAAGCGGAGGCTGCCGAAAAAGCGAGAAGAGCGGCGGAAGAGCTTGCATACAGAAAGATTCAGGAAGAAGAGAGAAAGAAAGCGGCGGCAGCAGGACAGACTGCGGCTCCACTGCCGGATCTGAAACCTCAGCCTTCGGCGGGCGCGGCAGTGGCGGTAGCTGCGGCGCATCAGGCATATACGGCGGCAGGACAGAGCTCCACGGCTGCGGGCAGGACTTCTACGGCAGCAGGGCAGACTTCCACAGCTGCGGGCAGGACTTCTACGACAGCAGGACAGAGTTCTGCGACGGCGGGTCAGACCGCATCAACCGGAACGGTGCCGGGCGGAAAGCTCTCCTTTGCAGAGTTTGAAAACGCGGCAAAGAAACTGAAACTGTTGCTGGATAACGGCATTATTACCCAGGAAGAGTTTGCAACGGAGAAACAGAAGCTGGTTGCAAATATGGAAATTTAATCTGACCGGGCGTTTACAGGAAATGATTTTAAAGCGGGCTGCCGCATTTATAAATTTTATATTGATCTAAGAAATGCGTTTCCGTGATCGGTATAGAAATTATAAATGCGGCGGCTCTTTATTTTGATTGCCGCTTTCCGTATGATATTTATTGAAAATGTCTTCAAATTCTTTTCTTTTCGACCGGGAAATGGTCAGGACATTCCCGTCAACCAACTGCAGCTCCGTCCGGCTGCATTTCACAACATATTTCACATTTACGATATAGCTGTTGTGGGCATAGGCAAATTTGTAATAGCAAAGCCTGTCATACAGATCCTGCAGCCGGGTATGGGTCGTCATTTCGCCTGCGATCCGAAAAGACGGCGAGCCGGGATACAGGTGGATGATACAGCCGTGCTTGGCGATGGAGATGTATAAAACGTCGTCCGGCGCAAGCCTGTATTTGGTTCGTTCGTGGAGTCCCCAAATGGAAAAATATTTTCTTGTGCGCCGTAAATGTTCAAAAATCTCCGTCAATTCATTTTCAATCTGGCGGCTTGTGTATTCTTTTAACAGATATCGGTAAGGACGTGCCTTTAATAATCTGGGATCGGAAAACTGCGAATCGGAGCAAAATATTAAAATGGCGGAAGGGTATTTCCTGCGAAATTCCATGGCAAGAGAGTAACCGTTCGTTTCCGGCATCTGTACGTTTAAAAACAAAATGTCCGGACCGGGGTGAAAAAGCAGTTTGCCAAAAAGCTCCGAGCCGTTTCCGGCTTCCGTAAACTCCGGTTCCTTATCGGGGACCATATTTCGGATTCTTTTTTCCAGATAGGAAATAAAATTGCGGTCATGGTCGCAAATCGCAATTCTAAGCACCAAAATCACTCTCCTTCTTTATCCTTTCTATTTTATATAGAAAAAAGAAGAAAAGTAGATTTTGAGAATGAATTGGATTATTTTGGAATTAAATTTCGTGATTTGTGCATGAAAAAATCGCGGTGACAGGATTTGAACCTGCGACCTCTTCGTCCCTAACGAAGCGCTCTACCAAGCTGAGCCACACCACGACACTGATAGAGAGTATAGCATAAAATATTTGAATTGAAAACCCCTAAATTGAAAAAAATTTAATTTTTTAAGAAGAAAATTTTCAGAAGTTTTAGAAGATACTTGACATATTATATTATACGTCATATATTATATATAACAACAATATTATACATTGTATAATATTATATCATTTTATAATAAAATCATGGAAGGCAAAGATGAAGTTGTGGCAGATGCCGAAAGGAGAGCTTATGGTTTTTAATACGGGCGCCGCTTTGCTGGATGCAATCGTCTTAGCCGTTGTGTCCCATGAGGATGTGGGAACCTATGGCTATAAGATTACGCAGGAGGTCAGACAGGTCATTGATTTGTCGGAATCTACCCTGTATCCGGTATTGCGAAGATTGCAGAAATACGGTTTTTTGGACGTATATGACAGAGAGTGCGGGGGAAGGAACAGAAGGTATTATCGGATTACGTCCTCCGGCATAACGCAGTTGAATCATTATAAAAGGGATTGGAAAGAATACGCCGGAAAGATTAACGGCATTTTTGAGGGAGGAGCCTTATATGAATAAGATTGAGTTTTTGGAGCGTCTGGAGAAGCTGCTCGCCGACGTTCCGTATACGGAGAGAAGAGAGGCGCTGAATTATTATACGGAATATTTCGAGGACGCCGATAAGGACGAGGCGGAAGTCATAAGGACGCTGGGATCGCCCGAAGAGGTGGCGCACAATATCCGGGAGGAGCTGGCGGGAAAAGAACTTGCCGAACGCGGCGCGCAGGATACGGCGGACGGGGAAACGTCCCGAAGCGGGGAGCAGGGCGCGGCGCAGGAAGAAAAGAAAAAATCCAAGCTGGAAGGCTGGCAGGTTGCCCTGATTGTGCTGGCGGTGGTGCTGACGGTTCCGATCTGGGGCAGCATCGTCACAGGGATTTTGGGAGTTGTTCTGGGCGTGATCGCCGGTATCCTGGGTGTAGTCGTCGGTCTTGCGGCTGCGGCGATTGCCTTGTTTGCCGCGGCGGTAGTGGTTTTTGTGATCAGCATCGCGAAGCTGTTTGCTACGCCGCTTGCTTCGGTATTCTGCATGGGGCTTTCCATTTTTATGATTGGTCTTGCCATGCTGTTTTTGATTACCAGTTGGAAACTGGTAACGGTTCTGATCCCGGCGATCTGGAAAGGACTGACCTATATTTTTCACTCTGTTTTCGGTAAAAAAGAGGGGGTGGGAGCATGAAAAAATCAACTAAATTTTTTGTAATCGGCGGATTGATCTGTCTGCTCACGGGGCTTGCCATCATGTTGATTACCGGGCTTGCCGGCGGCGTGGGCATGATGCAGGAGATTGCGACAAATTACAAATTCGGCAGGGTAAAGCTGGTTTCCCACGGTACGATAGACGAAATGGACGATGAGGATTTCGCACGCTTTTCGGGGATGAAGGAAATCAGCGTTTCCGAAAATCAGATTACTACCGTTAAAATCGTCGCGGATGAAGGAGAGATTGAGATCCGGCAGGGGAATGGAGACTGCATCGGGATTTCCTCGGGAAGCTATGGGGTCGATTATGCGGTCAGCGACGGAAGGCTTGTGATCAGAAATGAAAGCGGCTGGATTTTTGACGGAGAGGAAATTATCGTATATCTGCCCCGGGATATGACCTTTGAGCTTGTGGAATTGTCCGTCGGAGGCGGAGAAATTGATGTGGATTATCTGGACGCCGACCAAATCAGCGTAAAGGTCGGAGGCGGAGAAGTCTCGATTGAAAGACTGAATGCAAAAGAGCTGGACGCGGATGTAGGCGCCGGAGAGATTAGCATAGAACGGGGTTATGTGGAAGGAGACGTGATGATTGACGTAGGCGTAGGAGAAGCGTCTTTCGGCGGCTTTGCAGGCGGCAGCGCAAGCTTGCAGTGCGGTATGGGAGAATTGAGCTTCTACGGAGAAAATATGGATCAGACAGCTTATAATTATGAAATGAGCTGCGGCGCAGGAGAAATCAGACTGAACGGATCAAGCTATTCCGGCGTCGGTCTCCATAAGCGGATTGACAACGGCGCCGGCCGCAGCGTCGACATTGACTGCGGAATGGGGGAGATTGAAGTCAGTCTGTCGGCGTTCTGATTTTGGAAAAAATAAAAAGAGAGTTATAGAATAAAAAGGGTTGTTGGCAGCAGGAATTTTACAGATATCACGGAAACACGCTTTCGCTCTATAAAAACGCAGCGGTACGTAAATCCGCAAAATACGCGGATTAAGTACCGGCGTTTTTATAAAGGTTTCCTTTGATATCTGTAAAATTCCTGCTGCGGCAGCGCTCTTTTTTGCTGTAACAAGTTTCTTTTTCAAATCGGCATTTGCTTTTTGGCGAGCCGGTTTTTTTTGTATCAGGCTTTCATTTTGTGCGCCGGATTCTTTCCGTGTCGCTTTTGGTTTCCGGGCGCCGGGGGTTACAGGGAGTTTTGGACCAGGATTTCGGTTTTGGTGTAGTAGCGGTCGCAGTCGGGGCACTTGCCCAATGTCAGGTAATTGGAAAGTATCCTGATTGCCTGATAGCCCTGGGTATAGGGTTCCTGGCAGAGTACGCAGGAAACCACGCCTTGTTCCAGATATTGCTTGTTGTGCTCCATCAGATCGAAAGCTATAATTTTACATGAGTAGTGAAGGTCCAGAATAGCGCGGATGCCGCCGTTGCTTCCGCCTGCGGCGAATACCACCAGATCGATTTCCGGATTCTGCGAGAGGTAATTATAGACTTTATTGTAGGAAACGAAATCATCATCCTGATTTTCGATGACGTCTGCGATCTTCATGCCGCCGTAGTTTTGATCAAGAACCGTCTGAAAACCCAGGAGGCGCTGGTTATGTCCGAGCAGGGTGGTGGAGCCCAGCACAAATAAAATGTTTGCGTCCGGTTTTGCGATCAGCCCTGCGATATTGGCGGTGATTTTGCCGCTCTTTACATGATTACAGCCTACATAGGACAGATAGTTTACGCCTGTGATATCGGCGGTCAGCGCTACAACGGCGATTCCGTCCTCAATCAGCTCGTTGAGTCGGCGGGCGATGGCGGGATCGTTTAGAGGCGTGATGGCGATCGCCTGCACGTCTTCTTCCATCAGAGCGTCGATCATCTGAAGCTGGCAGGAAACGCTCAACTGTTCTACCGCTTTAATAACGATCTGGAGATTAAAGCTGTTTAACTCGGACCCGGCGGCGAGAATCCCTTTTTCAACATCTTTAAAGAATAAATTGCCGCTGGAGTTGAGGACGCAGCCGATCTTAAAAATTTTGCTTTTGGTTGCCAGGGTTTTAGCGGCAAGATCGGGCTCATACCCCATAGTTTCCGCCAACTGACAGATACGGTCCTTGGTTTTGGAATTGACGCGCCCCCTGTCGTTTAATGCGCGGTCCACCGTAGAACGTGAGACGCCTGCCATTTCGGCAAGCTCCTGCATGGTAATAGCCATATAATACCCTCTCCTTGTATTTTTCTATACTAAATTTTACAAATTTCATAAGATATGTCAAGTTTATTGTAAAATCCTTTCTATGATCAGATCCGTGAGACTATTATACTATATGACACACGAGCATCACAAGCGTTTCTTCCTAAAAAACAGATAAAAATATGAATAATTCACAAATAAAACCTGGGTTTTTTGTCTAAAAAGGCAAAAAAACGCAAAAACCCAAAAAAGAGATTTTAAATTATTGACACACGAGCCCGCAAATGATACCATTAGATCATCACAAAAAGCAGCAATCAATTTTAAATTGATTAGAAAGGAGAGCCTATGAAGAAGGTATTGGCATTTATTTTAGTAGCGGCACTGGGTGTAACGACGCTGGTTGGATGCGGCAGCAACGGCGATGGCGGCAACAGCGGCGGGGAAACGACGGAAAGCGCTCCGGAAACGGAAGAAACTGCCGAAAAGGAGGGCGAACAGACGGATTCGACGGACTCCGCGCAGATTGATGAAAATCATAAGCTGAGAGTCGGGGTTCTTTCGGCGATGACGGCGCTTCCCGTAGTAGACGCTGTCAACAACGGGGCGGATAAGGAAAACGGTATTGAGATTGAACTGATCAGCTTTTCCACCGGAGCGCCCATGAATGAAGCGATGGCGGCAGGAGAGCTGGATGTTTCCTTTATCGGTTCAGCCGCGGTATTTTCCCTTGCAAACAATGATTCCAAAATGATCTGTGAAATTTGCACGGACACGGTGGCGATCGACCTGATTGTAAGAGCGGAAAGCGATATTGCCCAGGTAAAAGGCGAAAATCCGGATTATCCCGACGTTTTAGGCAGCGCGGAGACCGTAAAGGGAAAGACGATCCTGTGTCCCGCCGGTACGTTATCGCAGTTTGAAGTAACAAAATATCTGGATGTTTTCGGACTGACCATGGATGACGTAACCTTTGTGCCCATGGAATATGCCCAGGCATATCAGGCGTTTAAAACGGGAGAAGGCGATATTTTAGCAACCCGTTCCCCGCAGACCTATACGGCTGTAGACGATGAGGGCTGGGTATCCGCAGCGTCCATGAAAAACCTCAAGGCTGACGCTACGGCGCAGGTTGTAGTCAGCGCAGACGCTTATGAAAACAAAAAAGACGCTTTGGTTACCCTTGTTTCTCTCGTGGCAGAGGAAGGCGACAAGTTAAACAACGATGTGGATTATGCGGCAAGCCTGATGTCCGACTGGTTCCAGCAGAACGGACAGGATATCGATCTGGAGGTATCCAGACGACAACTGGAAGAGAAACCCTTTTACGGGGTAGAGGATATGAGAACCAGAGAGTTTGGCGCGGACTTTAAAAACACGCTGGTAGAATTTTATATTTCCAGTGAGCAGCTGGAAGAGGAGCTTAGGGATACGGTATACGACAATGTCAGAAACGATATCCTGGTAGAAGCGGGTCTCAACGAATAGTGGGAACAAGGCAAGAAACTGTTAAACAAACTGTTAAACAGAATGATAAGAGGCAATCATTATGAAAGAGAAAAAACTGAAATATACTTTAATATCTGTTGCTTCCGTGGCGGTATTTCTGACCATCTGGTATCTGATAACGGATGTGTTCCGGTTGTTTCCGTCCAGTACATTCCCCAGTCCTGTTAAAGTGGCTCAGGCTTTCATAAGAAAATTGACGGTTAAGACGCCGGATGGGGGGACTCTTCTCACCCATCTGGTCGCCAGCCTGAAGGTTGCATTATGCGGCTATCTGCTGGGGGTTGTCATCGGAGTGCCGTTAGGTATTTTGATGGGGTGGTACAGAAAAGTGGATCTGATCGTAAAACCGATCTTCGATCTGATCCGCCCGATACCTCCTGTCGGCTGGATTCCGTTAATGATCTTATGGCTGGGAATCGGAATGAAGGCAAAAGCAACAGTCATATTTGTATCTGCGGTTACACCGAGCATTATCAATGCTTATACGGGCATAAAGCAGACTAATTCCGTCCATGTCTGGGTGGCAAGGACATTTGGAGCAAAAAATTTTGAAACCCTGATAAAGGTAGGAATCCCCTCGGCGCTTCCCATGATCTTTGCGGGCTTAAAGGTTTCGCTGGGCGCAAGCTGGATGGCTTTGGTAGCGGCGGAGATGCTTGCTTCCACGGAAGGTCTGGGCTATATGATCCAGATGAACCGTATGGTGGGCAAGGCGGATAATATCATGGTAGGCATGATTACAATCGGTCTGGTCGGCGCGCTTCTGACCTTTATCCTGGAAACGCTGGAAAAGAAACTGGTCAAAGGAGGGCGGAATAAATGACGAAAAAATTTAAAAATTCCAAAGCAGAAACGGTCGTTTATTTCTGCATATCACTGGCGGGGCTTCTGCTGGTCTGGCAGCTTGCGGTCAGTTATACTTCCTTAAAAACGGTTATGCCGTCGCCCATTGATGTATTTGCATTCATCGGAAAATCCATGGTGGAAAGTATCGGAAGCAAGATCCTGCCGTTACATATTCTCGCCAGCTTAAAGAGGGTATTTGTAGGATACTTTCTCGCCTGCATCATAGGCATTCCTCTGGGAATTATTATGGGATGTTCCAAAACGGGCAAAGCGATTATCAAACCGATTTTTGAATTGTTAAGACCGATTCCCGGACTTGCATGGATTCCTTTGGCGATCCTGTGGTTCGGCATAGGAGAATCTTCTAAATATTTTATCATCTGCGTCAGCGCCATCGTCAGCATTATATTAAACGCTTATGCGGGAGCCAGTCAGGTAGATCCGACGCTGGTGGGCGCGGCGAAGATGCTGGGAGCAAAGCCGGTGCAGATATTCTTTTACATCACGCTGCCCGCTTCGGTTCCGCAGATCTTTGCAGGACTGCAGGTAGGCTTATCTTCAAGCTGGATGGCGGTTATTGCGGCGGAGATGATCCGTGCTAATGAAGGAGCCGGATGGATCATTACTACCGGCATGGAAAGCGGAAATACGGTTCAGATCCTGGCGGGAATGATCTCTATCGGACTTGTGGGGCTGATCCTTGCTTCCTTACTCAGATTATTAGAAAGGGGATTGTGTGCATGGAACATTCAGGGAAAATAGAAACGAAATATATGATTCAATGTGACAGCGTATCCAAATCCTTTTTCAACGGAAACGAAAAGGCGGAAGTGCTGAAAAACATTACGCTCCATGTGGCGGAAAATGAATTTGTAGTAATCTTAGGACCCGGTCAGTGCGGAAAAACGACGCTTGTCAATCTCATCGCCGGTCTGGACCAGGTAAGCGGCGGCGAGGTAACCGTAAACGGAAAAACCGTCACGCAGCCCGATCCGGAAAGGGGCGTTGTCTATCAGAAAACGGCGCTTTTCCCCTGGCTGACCGTTACGGGAAATGTGGAGTTCGGACCTAAAATGATGGGAGTGCCCAAAAAAGAAAGAAAAGAACGGACGAAACATTATATTGATCTGGTGGGTCTGACCGGATTTGAAAAGAGCTATCCCATTAAATTGTCAGGCGGAATGCGTCAGAGGGTGGGAATTGCAAGGGCGTACTGCAACAATCCTTCCGTCCTGCTGATGGACGAGCCTTTCGGGCATCTGGACGCCCAGACCCGTTATCTGATGCAGGAAGAAGTGGAGAGAATCTGGAGCCAGGATAAGAGGACGGTCATTTTTGTAACGAACAATATTGAAGAAGCGATCTATCTTGCGGACCGTATTATCCTTTTGTCCAACTGTCCGACGGTAGTAAGAAATGAGTTTACCATCGATCTGAAAAGACCCAGGGACAATATGTCCCCGGAATTCCTGAAATTAAGGGAAGAGATCAGCAAACATGTAGAGATAACAAAGTGAGGTGACTGATATGAGCAAAGTGGAAGTGAATCATTTGACCAAGAGCTTTGGAAAGCTGAAAGTTCTGGATGATATTTCCTTTCAGGTAAACGACGGAGATTTTTTATGTATCGTAGGTCCTACCGGCTGCGGAAAGACGACTTTTTTAAACAGTCTGGTCAAGCTTTATGATATCGACTCCGGAGAAATCCTCATTAACGGAGAAGAAGTGGACCTGAAAAAACACAGCATTGCCTATATCATGCAGGAGTACTCTACCATGTCATGGCTGACAGTGCGCGAAAATATTCAATTCGGCATGAAGATACGGAAATTTTCCAAGGCAAAAATAAAAGAAAGAACGGAGCAGGTACTGAAAATGGTTGGAATGGAGAAGTTCGCGGATTATTATCCGGAACAGCTGTCCGCCAGTATGCTGCAGAGGGTTTCCATTGCCCGCGCTTTTGCCGTGGAGCCGGACCTGCTTTTGATGGACGAGCCTTATGGACAACTGGATCTGGAGCTGCGCTTCAAGCTGGAGGACGAGCTGATCCGGATCTGGCAGGAAACCAGGACGACGATTATTTTTATTACCCATAATATCGAAGAGGCGGTATATATGAGCCAGCGTATTATGGTCCTGACCAATAAACCGACCAAGGTCAAGGAGGATTTTGAAAATCCGCTCCCGTTCCCCCGAAATGTAACGGAAGCAAGCTTTATCGAAATGAGAAATAAGGTAACCAATCTGATCAAATGGTGGTAAAAGGTACAGAGCGGAAAAAGAGGTGAAAATACATGAATATCATATATATGCACACACATGACAGCGGCAGATATTTCAGTCCCTACGGCTATAACGTTCCTACCCCCGCGATCATGAAATTTGCAAAAGAGGCGACCGTATTCAGACAGTGCTATTGTGCCGGACCTACCTGCTCGCCAAGCAGGGCGGGGCTGCTGACGGGATATTGTCCCCACGAAAACGGAATGCAGGGACTGGCAAGCAGGGGCTTTCAACTGAACGATTACAATCATCATCTTGCCAATTATCTTGGAAAAAACGGATATTACACGGCTTTGTGCGGGATTCAGCATGAAGCGCCGGATTATCATATGATCGGCTATGACGAGATCGTGGGCAGCCAGGATTTTAACATGGACCGGACGGAAGCAAGCATGGAAGACTGGGATTATGACAATACCAAAGAGGCTTGCGGGTTTTTAAGAAGAAGGAGCGAAGAGGGCGGAAAACCTTTCTTTCTCTCCATGGGATGGTTCAATACCCATCGGGAATATCCCAAGGCGGATAAGGAGATCAACCCGGATTATTTAACGGTACCGGCTCCGCTTTATGACTGCGATGCAAACAGGCGGGATATGGCGGATTACTGCGAGTCCGTAAAAGTGGTGGACCGTTGTTTTGAAGAAATCATGACCTGCCTTGAGGAGACGGGATTGCGCCGGGATACGCTGATCATTCTGACTACGGATCACGGGATTGCTTTTCCCAAAATGAAATGTACCCTGTACGATACGGGAATCGGCGTGGCGTTTATCATGGACTATCCGGGAAATCCGAGAAAGGGAAAGGCGACGGACGCATTGATGTCCCAGTTGGACGTTTTCCCTACGGTCTGCGAGCTTGCGGGAATACCGGTTCCGCCGTGGGTTGCGGGCAGATCCATCCTGCCGTTTATGGAAGGAAAGGAAGAAAAGATCCGGGATGAAATCTATTCGGAAGTGACCTATCATGCGGCATATGAGCCGAAACGCTGTATCCGCACGGAACGCTATAAGCTGATCCGGCTCTTTGATTATCATAACGGCATCGTTCCCGCAAATATTGACGAGGCGATCAGCAAGGATTTCCTTGTGGAAAACGGCTATCTTGAGAAAAAGCGGGTTAAGGAATATTTGTTTGACCTGTGGCTGGACCCCTACGAAAGAGAAAATCTTACCGATAACGAAAAATACGCCGATGTCTATAACGATTTGTCTGTCAGGTTGGAAAACTGGATGAAACAGACCAATGATCCGATCTTAAAATACGGTTCCAGAGTGCCGAAACCGGAAGGGGCAAGGATTAACAGGCTGACCTGTTTAAACCCCCGCCTCCAGGATTTTGAGGATTAACGGGAAAGGGAGCCTATGTTACTTTTGTTTTTTCTGATTTGCTTTTTTGCTTCGGCTTTGGGAGGCATCTGCGGAATCGGCGGCGGCATTATCATCAAGCCGCTGTTGGACGCCTTTGGCGTGCTGGATGCGTCGGCGATCAGTTTTTTGTCCGGATGTACGGTTTTGTCCATGACGACCTATTCGGTGTTAAAGAGCCGCTTCGGCGGAAAATCCCATGTAGATCATAAGATCAGCTTTCCCCTTGCTGTAGGTGCGGCAGCGGGGGGAATTGCCGGGAAAAATATGATGACGGCTGTTCTGGGGCTTTTCGGCGACGAACGTAAGCTGGGACTTATCCAGGCGGTCTGTATGCTGGTCGTCACGGTTTTTACCCTGGTTTACACCGTCCGGAAAGAGAGGGTCAAAACCCTTAACATCAGAAATTTTGCGGCGTGCGTCCTGTTAGGCTTTGTATTGGGCATGTTGTCCTCCTTTTTGGGGATCGGCGGAGGTCCGCTGAATCTGGTGGTATTGTTTTATTTTTTCTCCATGCCGACCAAAAGCGCGGCGGAAAACTCCCTTTACATCATCTTTTTTTCCCAGTGCACGAATCTCGTGACCGGTCTTGTATCGGGGAATATTCCCGATTTTGATATAACGGTTCTTTGCGTTATGATCTTGGGAGGAATCCTCGGCGGAATAGCCGGACGCTTTTTAAACGGACGCCTGAAGGAGAAAACGGTGGACAGGCTTTTTATCCTGGTTATGGCTATGATGATCCTGATCAGCGTATATAATATTTTGAAATTTGCATGACAGCCTGCGCTACAGCCCGTATGAACGTTTGCGCGGCGGTCTGCATGACAGGGAGGGAATGGTATGAGCCCTTTGGTTGTAATGATAAAGCCGGCTTCCGGCATGTGTAATATGAAATGCGACTATTGCTTCTATTGCGACGAGATGGAAAAGCGCAGGCAGGCGTCTTACGGTTTTATGACCGAAGACACTTTAAAAAACATCATACGTAAAACGCTGACCGGGGCAAAGGAAAGCGTCTATTATATCTTTCAGGGCGGAGAGCCTACCCTGCGCGGAATTGCGTTTTTTGAAAAGTTTATAGAATACGAAAAGCAGTACAATAAAAATCATGTGCCGGTTTTTCATTCCATACAGACCAACGGATACTGCATCGATGAGGAATGGTGTGCCTTTCTTGCAAGGAACGGGTTTCTGGCAGGGCTGTCCGTAGACGGCGTCAGGCAGACCCATGATCTGCACAGACACGACCAAAACGGAGGAGACACCTTTAAAGCGGTATTAAGGGCGGCGCGGCTGTTTGACCGCTACGGGGTGGAATATAATATTCTGACCGTCGTGACGGAAGCGGTGGCGCAAAATGTGGAAGCCGTCTATGGTTTTTATAAAAAAATGGGATGGAAATACCAGCAGTACATTGCCTGTATGGAGCCTGCAGGCGCAGACGGCGGCGGTGCGGATGGCGGGAGTGCAAACGGCGGCGGCGGCTGCGCCCTGTCCGCGCCTTTGTACGGTCAGTTCCTGGTCAGGCTGTTCCGGCTCTGGTATTCGGACTGGGAAAAGGGAGAACAGGTCTATATCAGGCAGTTTGAAAATTATATCCAGAAGCTGATGGGAATGGTGCCGGAAGCGTGCGCCCACGCCGGCGTATGCAGCAGACAATATGCGGTGGAAGCGGACGGCAGTGTCTATCCCTGTGATTTTTATATGCTGGACGAATATTGTCTCGGCAATTTTAACCGCGACAGGCTGCCGGTTCTGGAAGAAAAGCGGAAGGAAATCCTTTTTTTGGAGGAATCCGAAAAGATCAGCGAGACATGTCTTAGCTGCAAATACTTTTCCCTTTGTCGTAGCGGGTGCCAGAGAAACCGCAGGCGGGAAGAGGAAACGGATACTTATATCAACCGTTTCTGCCGGGGATTCAGGTTGTTTTTTGACAACTGTACGGAGGATATGGTAAAAATATCCGAAGAGCTGCAAAAAGCGGCAAAACGATAAAAAACGAAATAATTGAATAAAATATAGGGAAAAAGGTATACGGATAAAAGAAAATTATGGTATCCGCAGACAGTTTGTGATATACTGTTTGCGGATTTATTTTATTGATAAAGCGAGGGAAACGGTATGAGCTATACGGATTTGAGCAAAGATATCAAAAATCATTTGTATACTGCGATTATTCCTTTCTGGGAAGGGTTAAAGGACGAGGAATACGGCGGCTATTACGGGCTGTTGGATTTTGACCTGCATTTGGACAGGAAAGCCGTCAAGGGCTGCATTCTGAATAACAGGATTTTGTGGTTTTTTTCAAACGGAGTGACGCGGCTGCAGGATCAATCGCTCCTGCCCTATGCGGACCACGCTTATGAATTTATGAAAAAATATTGTTTTGACAGGGAAAACGGAGGCGTATACTGGTCGTTAAATTATGACGGTTCCGTCTTTGATTCCACGAAGCATACTTATAACCAGGCGTTTGCGGTGTATGCGCTTTCTTCTTACTATGAAGCAAGCGGGAAGGAAGAAGCGAAAGAACTTGCCTTTGAGCTGTTTGACTTAATCGAGAATACCTGCAGGGACGAAGGCGGTTATCTGGAAGCGTTTACGGTGGATTTCAAGCCGGAATCCAACGAGAAGCTTTCGGAAAACGGCGTGATCGCCACTAGGACCATGAATACCCTTTTGCATGTGTTTGAAGCTTATACGGAGCTTTACCGGGTCACAAAGGACGAGAGGGTGGCGCAGAAGCTGAAGGAGATTTTGGACCGTTTTTATGAGGACGTTTATCATCCGGAAAGGCACAGGCTGGAAGTATTTTTCGATGATTCCTACAAAAGCCTGATTGATCTGCATTCCTACGGACATGACATTGAGGCTGCATGGCTGATCGACCGCGGTCTTGAGGTGCTTCATGGCGTATTGGAGCCCGGCTATGTACAGAAAATCGCTTCCATGACTGCGGATATCGCGCAGAACGTGTTCCGGCTTGCCTATGACGGCAAAAGCCTTGTCTGTGAAAATGAAAACGGCGTGGACAACCAGCTCCGTATCTGGTGGGTTCAGTGCGAGGCGATCATCGGATTTTATAACGAATATCAGAAGGACGCCGCCAAAACTGACTATGCCGATGCGGCTTGCGCGATCTGGGAGTATGTCAAGGAAAATCTGGTAGACAAGCGTCCGGGTTCCGAATGGCTGTCCGAGGTGGACGAGCATGGAGTGCCCGCAACGCGCAAACCCATTGTAGAGCCCTGGAAGTGCCCGTACCACAACGGCAGAATGTGTTATGAAATGATCGAGCGGATAAAATAGAAAAAGAACATAGAAGGAGTGTTAGGACATCATGAGTAAGGAACTGGCAAAAACCTATGATCCTCACGGATTGGAGGATCGTATTTATGAAAAATGGCTGGAGAAGAAGTATTTCCACGCGGAAGTGGATTACAGCAAAAAACCGTTTACCATCGTCATTCCCCCGCCGAATATTACGGGACAGCTTCATATGGGACATGCACTGGACAATACGATGCAGGATATTCTGATCCGTTTTAAGCGGATGCAGGGCTACAACGCGCTGTGGCAGCCCGGTACGGATCATGCCTCCATCGCCACCGAGGTTAAGATCATCGAGAAGCTCAAGGAAGAGGGCATTGATAAGCATGACCTGGGCAGAGAGGGCTTTTTGGAGCGCGCCTGGGACTGGAAGAAGGAATACGGCGGAAGGATTATCGAGCAGTTAAAGAAGCTGGGGTCCTCCTGCGACTGGGACAGGGAACGTTTTACCATGGACGAGGGCTGCAATAAGGCGGTTACCGAGGTTTTCTGCAAAATGCACGAAAAAGGCTGGATTTATAAGGGAGCCAGGATCATCAACTGGTGCCCTGTCTGCAATACCTCCATTTCCGATGCGGAAGTGGAATATGAGGATCAGGCGGGTCACTTCTGGCATATCAAATATCCGCTGGTAGATGAAAACGGCAAGCCCAGCACTACGGAGTTTTTGGAATTTGCGACCACGAGACCCGAGACCATGCTCGGCGATACCGCGGTGGCGGTTCATCCCGATGATGAAAGATATACTTACCTGCACGGCAGACAGGTTTGGCTTCCCATTGTCAACAAACCGATTCCCGTTGTAGAGGATACCTATGTAGATATGGAATTTGGTACCGGCGTCGTTAAGATTACGCCCGGTCATGACCCCAACGACTTTGAGGTAGGAAAACGCCACAATCTGGAGATTATCAATATTTTAAACGATAACGCGACGATCAATGCAAACGGCGGCGTTTATGAAGGCATGGACCGCTACGAGGCGAGAGAAGC
Source organism: uncultured Lachnospiraceae bacterium (assembly GCA_900542015.1). Taxonomy (GTDB): domain Bacteria; phylum Bacillota; class Clostridia; order Lachnospirales; family Lachnospiraceae; genus UBA2882. The sequence goes on from UQLY01000010.1 coordinate 78,230, forward strand.
GATCGTAAAGGAGCTGGACAGACAGGGGCTGTTGGTAGAGATCGAGGATTACAGCCATAACGTAGGCACTCACGACAGATGCAAGACGACCGTGGAGCCCATGGTCAAGGAACAGTGGTTCGTCAAAATGGACGAGCTGATCAAGCCTGCGGTGGAAGCCGTAAAGAACGGAGAAATCAAGCTGGTTCCCGAACGTATGCAGAAAACATATTTTAACTGGACGGACAATATCCGCGACTGGTGCATTTCCAGACAGCTTTGGTGGGGACACCGGATTCCCGCTTATTACTGCGACGAGTGCGGCGAGACCGTAGTGGCGAAGGAAATGCCTTCGGTCTGCCCGAAATGCGGCTGCACCCATTTTACCCAGGACCCCGATACGCTGGATACCTGGTTCTCCTCCGCTTTATGGCCGTTCTCCACATTGGGCTGGCCGGAGCAGACTGAGGATCTGAAATATTTCTATCCCACAGACGTACTGGTAACCGGATACGATATTATTTTCTTCTGGGTAATCCGCATGATTTTCTCGGGTTATGAGCAGATGGGAGAGAAGCCTTTTAAGACCGTGCTGTTTCACGGTCTGGTCAGGGATTCCCAGGGACGCAAGATGAGCAAGTCCCTCGGCAACGGTATTGATCCGCTGGAGATCATTGATCAGTATGGCGCGGACGCTTTGCGGCTGACGTTAATTACCGGCAACGCACCGGGCAACGATATGCGTTTCTATTATGAAAGAGTCGAGGCTTCCCGCAACTTTGCCAACAAGGTATGGAATGCTTCCCGTTTCATTCTGATGAATATGGAGGGCAAGGAAATCCCGGAGGATGCAAAAGAGCATCTGGAGCCTGTGGATAAATGGATCATCAGCAAGCTGAACAATCTGGTTAAAGAAGTGACCGACAATATGGAAAAATATGAATTGGGTATTGCGGTACAGAAGGTATATGATTTTATCTGGGACGAGTTCTGCGACTGGTATATTGAAATGGTAAAACCGAGACTTTACAACAGCGACGATGCGGACAGCCAGAACGCTGCGCTTTATACCTTAAAGACGGTTCTCATTGACGCGTTGAAGCTGCTGCATCCCTATATGCCGTTTATTACGGAAGAGATTTTCTGCACGCTGCAGTCGGAGGAGGAATCCATTATGATTTCGTCCTGGCCCACAGCCGACGAGCAGAGAGCGTTTGCCAAAGAAGAAAAGGAAATTGAAGTTTTGAAAGAGGCGATCCGCGGGATACGTAACGTGCGTACCGGCATGAACGTACCGCCCAGTAGAAAAGCGCAGGTATATGTGGTAACGGACAAAGCGGAGGTCGCGTCGATCTTTGAGGAAGGAAAGCTGTTCTTCGCGCCCCTTGCTTATGCCTCCGAGGTAATCGTTCAAAGCGACAAGACCGGCATTGCGGACGACGCGGTCAGCGTAGTGATCGAGAACGCTTCCGTCTATATGCCCTTTGCGGAGCTTGTGGATATCAAACAGGAAATTGAAAGGCTGGAAAAGGAAGAGAAGCGTCTGCAGGGCGAAATTGCCCGCAGCAACGGTATGCTGAATAACGAGCGGTTTGTGAGCAAGGCGCCCGCTGCGAAGGTGGAGGAAGAGAAAAACAAGCTCGCCAAGTATACCCAGATGATGAAACAGGTGCAGGAGAGGCTTGCAGCGTTAAAATAATTGCAGACCGGCTGCGGCATAATGCAGACTGACGGCAAAGCATAAAGGAGGGAATCCCTATGGCGTATGATAAAAACATGACAAACGGTTTTCATGGAGTCGGCGATGGGGATTCCCTGTTTGACTTATATGACAAGACGCAGACCTATGTCAGGATTACGGAAGATGACAGGCAGGCGTGGCTTTACCTGATGCCCAGGGAGGACGGAAGCTCTTATACGAAGGAAGAGCTGGTAAAACTTTTGCATGAGCATGAGGTAACGGCGGGAATCAATGAGGACAACCTCATTGCCATGGCAAAAAAGAAGGTATATGAAAGAGAAATCAAGGTGGCGGAAGCTGTCGCGCCCATAGAGGGAAAGGACGGCTATTATGAATATTTCTTTGATTTAAACGGCAATACCAGACGACCGAAGATCAGAGAGGACGGCTCGGTGGATTATCAGAGCATGAACATGATCAACAATGTCAGGAAAGGAACCGTGCTTGCCAAATACCATCCCATGGAAGAAGGAACGCCCGGCAAAGACGTCAGAGGCTTTGAGATACCCGTAAGTCCCGTAAAAAATCTGCCGCCCTTACAGGGCAAGGGGATCGTGAGGGATTCCGAAGACGAAAACGTGTATCTTGCCGCCCAGGAGGGCAAGGTGGAGTATAAGGACGGGAAGATTACCTTAAACAACATCCACCAGATCAGCGGGGACGTGGATCAGATTATCGGCAAGGTGGAATTTTACGGAGACGTTCTGATTTCCGGGAATGTGGAAGCAGGAACGGTAATCCGCGCGGGAAAGAGCCTGACCATTGAGGGAACCGTGGAAGCGGCTAACCTGACGGCGGGCGGCGATATCATTTTAAAGAGGGGGATTCAGGGCAATCAAAAGGCGGTCGTTATGTGCAGAGGCACTCTGTTTGCCGACTTTATCGAGCATACTCAGGTAAAGGCGGGAGGAAATGTGGAAGCGAATATTATTCTAAACTCCCAGATTCAGGCGGAGGGTAAGGTAATCCTGACCGGCAGGAAGGGCACACTGATCGGCGGTAACGTCCATGGCGCCAGGGGGATCGACTGCAAAGAGCTCGGAAACGATGTGGAAGTAAAGACGATTGTACATGCGGGCGTGCTGCCCGATCTTTTGATACAGCAGAGAAAGCTCCAGAAAGAAGAGGAAGATTTAAAGGCGGAGCTGGAAGCGCTGATTCAGGAAGTAAAAACCATAGAGGTCAAGGTAAAGGCGGCGGGCGGTATCTCCGCCGCGATGCAAAAGCGGCTGAAATCGCTGCAGGAAGAAAAGCGGAAGCTGGATGAAAAAACAGGCGAAAACCGCGACAGGACGGCAAGGGTACTGCGCGATATCGAAAAATCCAAAGGAGCCAAGATCCGCATCGACGGCAACCTGTATAAAGGAACCGTCATTTGCATCGACCAGTGCCGGATGCCTGTGGAAAACAACACGATGTATATGGAGTACCGCAATATTTCGGGCATGATCGCAGGCAGCGTGATTGTGAAGAACTGACGCGGCGGCTGCGTTCGGGTAAGAGAGAAAGCTGCGTGAGGAAAGACGGAGAAAAGGAAATGACGGAAGGCGAGATAAAAGATTACCGGGCGGCGGAGCGTTTTTTATATGAGCTGCCCAAATTTACGTCCAAGAACAGCCTGGAGCATACGGCGGGATTGCTGGAGCGGATGGGCAATCCGGGGAAAGAGATTCCCAAAATCCATGTGGCGGGCACCAACGGAAAGGGGAGCGTCTGCGCTTATCTGCAAAGCCTTTGCAGGGAAAGCGGCTGCAGGGTGGGAGGTTTTATATCCCCCCATCTGGTCACCATGCACGAAAGATTTCTGATTAACGCAAAGCCCGTGGACGACGACCTTTTTATGCAAAGCTTCGGATATGTAAAAAGGATTGCGGATGCGGCGGGAAAGGAAGGAATTTCTTATCCGACTTTTTTTGAGTTCTTATTTCTGATGGGAATGGATATCTTTGAAAAGGAACAGGTCAAAGTGCTTGTGCTGGAAACGGGTCTGGGAGGCAGGCTGGACGCGACCAACGTCTTTGATAGAAAAGACGTCTGCGTCATTACGGCGATCGGACTGGATCATTGCAAGTACCTCGGAAATACAAAAGAGGAGATCGCAGGGGAAAAAGCGGGCATCATCAAAAGCGACACGCTTGTCACATATCCGGATAAGGTAAAGAGCGTATCGGCGGTAATCGAAAGCAAATGCGCCGAAACGGGCGCTGTTTCCGTACCGTTGACAAAAAAGGAGTATTCTGTAGAAAAAATAAAACATAAAAGCATTGATTTTTCCTATAAATCCCGATATTATAATTATATTAGTCTTACTGCGTCCACAAATGCGCTGTATCAGGTTGAAAATGCGGCGTTGGCGCTGCGCGCCTTTGAATTGTTTGAAGAAAAGCACAATATGACACCGCTGTCGGCGGATAAAATCAGACATGCAATCGCCGCTACGGTATGGGAAGGCAGGATGGAAGAGGTGCTTCCCGACGTGTATTTTGACGGCGCCCACAATGAAAACGGCATAGAGGCGTTTTTGGAGTCGGTCGGCGCTATGGAAGTGGAAGGAAAACGGATTTTGTGTTTTTCGGCGGTGGAGGATAAGGATTACGGACAGATGATTTCCATGCTGGGAGAGAGCGGATTGTTTTCTCATGCCGCAGTAGTGGAAATGGAAGAGGCGAGGGGAACGACCCTTGCCGAATTGGAAGCACATTTTTCCCGATATGACTGCTGGGACGTCCGCTATATGAGGGGAGCGGAGGAAGGGCTGAAGCAATGCCTTTTGTGGAAAAATCCCGGGGACGCGGTCTTTATCGTGGGTTCGTTATATTTGGTCGGCTGTATGAAGGCTGTGTTAAGGAGGAAGCAACATGATCAATTTTGAGGAAGAGTTGAAGAAATTTCATCCGAGCCTGGAGATCGAGCAGGCGGAGGAAGCCATATACAATCAGGATTTGACGGATATGGCGGATTTGTTGGTAAATGTCATTAAGGAAACAAAGGAAGAGGAAAAATAGTACGGAACGGATAGGATAGGAGTATTGCCATGATATGTTATCAATGTGGCTGCGAACTGTCAGATAAGGATTTCTGTACGGGCTGCGGCGCAGATGTAACTGTATATAAGAAGATTATGCACATTGCCAACAGGTTCTATAATGAAGGACTGCAAAAGGCGGGCGTGCGGGATTTGTCGGGGGCGGTTGTCAGCCTGCGGCAGGCGTTGAAGTTTAATAAAAATCATGTGGAAGCAAGAAACCTGCTGGGACTTGTATATTTTGAAATGGGCGAAACCGTCGCGGCGCTGAGCGAATGGGTCATCAGCAAAAACATACGCCCGCAGAAAAATATTGCGGACGATTATATCAACGATATCCAGTCCAACCAGACCCAGCTTGATACGATCAACCAGACCGTTAAAAAATATAATCAGGCGCTTGCTTATTGCAATTCGGACAGCAGGGACCTTGCGATCATTCAGTTGAAAAAGGTCGTTTCCTTAAATCCCAGATTTGTAAAGGCGCACCAGTTACTGGCGCTTTTGTATATCAACAATGAAGAATGGGAGCGGGCGCAGCGCATTTTGTTAAAGTGCCTCAAAATAGACGTCAACAACACGACGACGCTGCGTTATCTGAAAGAAGTAAACATTATGCTGGAAGGGGACGAAACGACCGCCGCCAAAAAGAAAAGAGCGGGAAATGCGGCGGATGTGATTACGTACCAGAGCGGAAACGAGACGATTATCCAGCCCAGAAGTACGGGCGCGCCCGTGGTGGGAGCCAATACGGTGCTCAACATCGTGATCGGCATTGTCATCGGGCTTGCGGTCTGCTTTTTCCTGGTGGTGCCTTCCAGAGTGCAGTCGGCAAAGGCGGACCTGACGGAGCAATTAAAGCAGATCAGCGAAAATTCCGATGAAAAGACGGCGCAGATCACGGATCTGGAACAGCGGGTATCGGCGCTGACCGACGAAAATACCAAGCTGCAGGAGCAGGTAGCGTCTTATACCGGAGAGGGCGGAGCGCTGCAGACGGTGGACGGTCTGTTGGAAACCGCGCAGAATTATATCAACGATCCCGAGGATCTGGACGCGCTGTCGGACCGCTTATACGCGATTGACAAGACCTATGTGGAAAACGAAGCGTCGGAAGCATATCGGGGACTTTACGAGGAACTGATGCTGCAGGTCGGCGGAGAGATTGCCAGCGATTGTTTTGAAGAAGGCGTGGCGTTAAAAAATCAGGGCGATTATTCCAATGCGGTCCTGATGCTGGAGAAGGCGTGGTATTTTAACAACGAAGATCCGGAAATCCTCTATACCCTTGCAGAAACCTATCAGGATGCGGAGGATATGGATAAGGCTTCTGAGCTGTATAACCAGCTTGTCCTTGACTTCCCGGATTCCGAATATGCCGATATGGCGGAGCGCAATATTGCCGACGCTGTTACCGTAGACAATAACGATCAGGAAGAAGACGAAGAGGACACGATGAACCGGACGAATACGACGAATCAGACGAGCACGACGAACCAGACAAATACGGCGAACCAGGCGAACCCCACGCAGGGGAACGGTCAGGGAGAATAAGGAAAAGCCCGGACCGATCGACAGGATATTACAAAATATAACAAAACAGGAATAAAACTTACAAAAGAGGACATGATAAAAATGTTCTCTTTTTTCTTGTGCATATTTTTCTATTTTTTATATAGGGCGGTCGAAGCGGGACGCCCTGTTAAAGCGGTAAAAGGAGGAAAGGAAAATGGAAGAAATGTTTACGCTAAAGGATAACTGCCTCAAAATTGCAATGCCGGAGGAAATGGACCATCACAGCGCGGAAACGATCAGGGAGGGCGCCGACGAATATCTGCTGACGTGCCGGGCGCAGAACGTCATCTTTGATTTTTCAAAAACGCGGTTTATGGACAGCTCCGGCATCGGGGTCATTGCGGGGCGTTACAAAAAGGTTTCCTGCATCGGAGGCAGGGTCATTGCGGTGCATGCCAGTCCGCGCATCCGCAAGATACTGTTGCTTTCGGGATTAAAAGATATGATAGAAATCGTCGATTAGGAGGAAAAAGATGGTGAAGCAAAATGAAGTATGGAATAACCAGTGGCAGCAGGATATGGAAGAAGCAGACAACAGGATGAAGCTGACCTTTGTGCCGCTGCCGCAGAACGAGGGATTTGCCAGGGTTGCCGTGGCGGCGTTTATGACCCAGCTCAATCCGGTGCTTGAGGAGGTGGACGATGTGAAAACCGCGGTTTCCGAAGCCGTGACCAACAGCATTATCCACGGCTATGAATCCCGCGGCACGGACGGGGAAATCCTGGTGGAGGCATATCTGAAGGGAAACGGCTTACATATAAAAATAGAAGATTGGGGAGTGGGCATCGAGAATATCGGAAAAGCGATGGAACCGCTGTTTACGACGAAACCGGAGCTGGAGCGTTCCGGTATGGGATTTGCCTTTATGGAAGCGTTTATGGATGAACTGTATGTGGAATCGGAGCCGGGGAAGGGCACAACCGTTTACATGAGTAAACAGATAGGCGGGCAGTAGCCTATGGACCCTACGACGGAATTGTTGATACGGGCGAAAAAGGGCGATAAACAGGCGAGAGATACGGTTATTGAATCCAATCTGGGGCTGGTCCGTTTTATCGTCAAGCGTTTCCTTAACAGAGGATACGATGCGGAGGATCTGTTTCAGATCGGATGTATCGGGCTTGTCAAAGCGGTGGATCAGTTTGATACGGGGTATGAGGTAAAGTTTTCAACCTATGCCGTGCCGTTAATTACCGGGGAAATCAAACGTTTCCTGCGGGACGACGGGATGATCAAGGTATCCCGCAGCCTCAAGGAAAATGGATACCGGATCAGGCAGGCGGCGGAAGCGTTTACGGGAACTTACGGCAGGGAGCCGAATATGGAAGAACTGCAGGAGGCGACCGGGCTGCAGAAGGAAGAAATTGTCATGGCGATGGAAGCGAATGTAGAGATCGAATCCATCTATAAGACGATCTATCAGTCCGACGGCAATGAAATATATCTGGTGGATAAGGTCATACAGGAGGGCGGCGGAGGCGCCCTTGCGAAGGACGCGCAGGATTCGGAGAAAGAAAAGCTGTTGGACCATATGCTGTTAGAGCAATTGATGGAACAGTTGGACGGAAAGGAGCGGGAGGTAATCCGCCTGCGGTTTTTTGAAGATAAGACCCAGACGGAGGTGGCTGGTATTTTGCACATGAACCAGGTGCAGGTGTGCAGACAGGAAAAAAAGACGTTGTTAAAGCTTCGCAGGCTTGCCTTACAGGAATAGATTTGACTTGACAAAATGCGGGATTATAGGTAAGGTGGAAGGACTGATAGGAGTTTTGTGATATGTTGAAATCTTTGACTGACTGCATTTGGGATGCGTTTCTGGATGCGGCTTTGGATACGATTAAAATATTGCCTTTCTTATTCCTGACTTATCTGGTAATGGAATATGTGGAACACAAGATGGGGGAGCATTCCAAGGATGTGATCCGCAAATCGGGAAAGCTGGGACCGTTGTTTGGCGCGGTTTGCGGCGCCTTTCCCCAGTGCGGCTTTTCGGCGGCGGCTTCCAATCTGTACGCGGGCAGGATTATTACACTGGGAACGCTGATTGCCGTTTATCTGTCTACTTCTGACGAGATGCTGCCGATCCTGATTTCGGAATCCGTCCCGGTATCGGCGATGGTAAAGCTGGTTGGGATCAAGGTTATCATCGGAATGGCGGCGGGCTTTCTGGTTGATTTTATATGGGGCAGGCGCCAGAAAATACGCGCCTATGCCGAACGTCCCCATGCGGATGAAAGCTTTCATATTGATCAGATCTGTGAAAACGAGCATTGCCAGTGCAGCGACGGTATTTTCAAATCCGCGTGTAAGCATACGCTTCATATTACTTTATTTTTAGTGCTGATTTCTTTTATCCTCAATATCTGTCTTGGCATGATCGGCGAGGACAATATCGCGGATTTTATTCTCAATAAACCAGTGATCGGCGTTATTCTGGCGGGGATTATCGGACTGATTCCCAACTGTGCCGCTTCCGTGACCGTTACGACGCTGTATCTGGAAGGGATGATGAGCTTTGGAGCCATGATGAGCGGACTGCTGGTAGGCGCGGGAGTCGGACTGATCGTGCTTTGCCGGGTCAACGAGGATACAAAGGACAATCTGCGGGTCATCGGACTGCTGTATCTGTGCGGCGTTGCGGGAGGGCTTCTTTTGGAGTGGCTGAATATTTCAGTGGTCTGGTGATAATGAGAGGAAGTTGTAATTCGTAAAACCGGGTTGTCGCAATGAGACTTTTGCAGAGATCGCGGAAACATACTGAAAAGGCTTGAAATGACATTGTTTGTTTATAGCTAATAAATCGTTTACAAGATGGCAGTTTTCTTCATGGCAAGAGAACTGCCATTTGTCAAAGATAAATTATCCAATTACTTTTTTGGTATAATACATAGTGATAAAGAAGAAAGATTTTTAACGATAGTTGTTGATTTAAAAATTCACTTTATGGCGGTTGTTTTTTTTAGAATAGTAGGGTAAAATATATAGTGATAAAATTAAGATAAAATAATGATAAGGAGTGGAGGCATATGTTACAGATCAGACCTGTTTCAGATTTAAGAAATAAGTTTCCTGATATTGAGAAAATTGTAAATGCGGGTGAGCCGGTATATTTAACAAAAAACGGATATGGTACGATGGTGGTGCTTAGTCTTGAAGAGTATTCAAAGTTGACGGATGGCGTTGAAGCTGCATTAGATAAAGCGGATAGATTTGCGGCGGAAAGGGATACACGGATGAGCCATGAGGAAGTTTTTGAAGGATTACGGAGAAAAATAAATGTTCGGTAAAAAGTACAGATTGAGTTATCTGCCGCTTTTTTACGAGGATCTTGATGAAAAAGTAACCTACATTGCGGAGAAACTGAAGAATCCAAAAGCAGCAAATGACTTATTGGATAAGGTAGAATCTGCTATTATGGAGCGGCTTCCTTCGGTTGAATCTTTTGAACCATATCATTCTGCCCGAGAGCGTAGATATTCTTATTATCGTATTTATGTGGATAATTATGTTATTTATTATGTAGTGATTGATGACGATCCGAATGATTTGGTTATGGAAGTTAGAAGGTTTCTTTATAATGGGCAGAATCGGAGCAATATGGTGTAGTAATAATTGGTAAAAAATAAAGGCAGTAAATAATAATGAATATGATGTTCAAGGTTGAATGTAAACGAACAGATACATTCGTGTTAAGGCACGTTGGTGGTATCTGTTCGTTTTGTGTTTTATAATAGAGGGCGGGAGGTATGAAAGATATGATTAGTATGAATTTGGTGTCGCTTCGTAAGAGGAAGCGGATGACGCAGGAGGAGGTCGCGGAGTGCATCCGCGTTTCGAGGCAGGCGTACGCGAAATGGGAAAAGGGGGAGAGCGTTCCCGATATGGCGAGTTGTGTGGCTTTGGCGGATTTATTTGAGGTAACGGTAGATGATCTGATCCGGCATTCCGAAAAGGATACGGGTGTTGCCATTGCGCCTAAGGGTAAGTATTTTTTCGGCTCTGTGACTGTGGGAGAGCGGGGGCAGATCGTCATTCCCAAAAAGGCGAGAGAGGTCTTTGACATAGAACCGGGGGACCGGCTGATCATGCTGGGCGATGAGGAAAAGGGGATCGGCATCCTTCCTCAAAGGAGCTTTATGGACTTTTTGAACGACGCGGCGGGAGAACTGTTTCATAAAAATAGGGGCGGAGAGGAAAAGGAGAGTCGGGATGAGTAACGTTTCGGAAGGAAAAACGGAAACCAGAAAATACTACATAGACAATATCCGGTGGGTCACGGTCTGTCTGGTGATTTTATATCATGTCATTTATATGTTTAACAGCGTGGGTGTGATCAGCAATATAGGCGTGACCGGGATCAGGGAAATGGACGCGGTGCTGTATTTTATTTATCCATGGTTTATGTGCCTGTTGTTTGTGGTGGGAGGAATGAGTGCAAGGTATTCATTGCAAAAAAGGAGCAAAAAGGCGTTTGTGAAAGAACGGATAAAACGGCTTCTGGTGCCTTCCGTTGCAGGGATTTTTATTCTGGGCTGGGTGTCGGGCTGGATTACTTCGCAGTATACGGATATGTTTGAAGGAAACGGCGATCTGATACCCGGAGCGGTCAAATATATCATTTACTGTATCTTTGGCTTCGGTCCGCTGTGGTTTGCACACGAATTATTTCTTGCTTCCATGGTTTTGCTGTTGATTTGTGCCGTGGATAAAAAAGATAAGCTGTACGAGCTGGGCGGCAGGGTCAATTTTATCTGGCTCTGTCTGTTGGTTGTTGCGGTATGGGGAAGCGCGCAGATTCTGAATACACCGCTTTTTGAAGTCTACCGCAACGGCATTTATATTTTTATGTTCCTGCTGGGATATTATGTGTTTTCCCATGAATCGGTTACGGACTGCCTTGCGAAGTATTCTATATGGCTGCTGCCGCTGTCCGTGATCGGGGGCGTGGCTTATACGATCTGTTTTTTCGGGCAAAATTATGCGTCCCAGGTATGTCTGCGCCATCCCTTTACCAATCTGTACGCGTGGTTTATGATTTTGGCGCTCTTAGGATTGTTTAAGGCACGTTTTCAAAAAACAAACCGGTTTGCGGCTTATATGACAGAGCGCAATTTCGGCTTCTATGTGCTGCACTACCCGCTGATGTGCGTGATTGCCTATGTGATCACGACTTACCTGTCTCTTCCGATGCCTGCGGTTTATGTTGTGCTTCTGATCGCGGAGATCGTGCTGCTTCCTTTATGCTATGAGCTTGTCAGCAGGATTCCCGGGCTTCGTTTTCTGTTGCTTGGCAAAACAAAATCTGATAAAAATCAGTGTGAAGTAAAAAATTAACACATAGTAAAGGCTGACCTGCAGTTAAGACGGTTTGCGCCGCCCACAAGCTTGCCGCTGCCCATATTGACGACGAGCGCTTCTGTTGCTATGCTGTGATACAGCAGGATATAAACGGCTCCGGTTGAACGATAAGAAGCTGTCCGAGGAAAGAAAAGAAATGGCTTAAAAAGATTTCGGAGAAGTCCGGCTTGCTGAAAAACGAAGCCACGACGGGGACGGAAATAGGAGAACGACAAATCGGAATTTTAGAGGATATTTTATGATTAGAAAAGCGGTTTTAGATGATTTAGATTTGATTGAAGATACTTATAATGAACATTTTAAGCACGAAATAGAGAATAAAGCGTATACCGTATTTAAGAAGGGTGTTTATCCAACGAGAACAGATGCGGAACGTGCTATAAACTTGGAAACAATGTTTGTATATGAGGAAAACGGAAACATTGGCGGGAGCATTATTATTGATCAAGTTCAGCCGGCAGAATATGCTAATATTCCGTGGAAAGGTAATTTCTCTAAAGATGAAGTTATGGTAATTCATCTTCTTATGGTGCGTCCGAGTATGTCTGGAAAAGGGATTGCAACTTTACTTATAGGATATGCTGTTGGATTAGCGCAGACTTATAATTGTAAAACTTTGCGTCTGGATACAGGAAGTCAGAATATTCCGGCGGTGTCTTTGTATAAAAAAAGCGGATTTGAAATAGTTGCAAGTGCGCCTAAAAAGGTGGGAGATGTAATAGCACATAAAAATCATCTCTACCTTGAAAGAGTCTTATAATCAACAGATTTCCATTTGCCGGGAAAGCACAGAGAGAGTAAAATCGGAAGTTATCGAGGAAAATAAAATGAGCATTTTAGGAAATATATCAATGGCGATTTTGCGAATAACAAGTCAATTTATGAAAAATGGAGTTTATGACATTAGTGAGGAAATTAAAAAAGCAAAGGAATACAATAAAAAGCATAGATATAGTATGCCGCATGATAGTATGGCATTTTATAAAGAATTGACAATAGCTGATTATCCCTGTTTGATTATACGAACGAAAAAGAAGCCTGTGATTAAGGATAAAGCAATTTTATTTCTTCATGGTGGAATCAAAAATGATTGGAAGCCTGAATTATCTATAGCAAGAGGATATGCCAATCGTACAGGCATGGATATTTGGTATCCTATTTATCCGCCTATTACAGAAGTTTCCGTCACCATGACAATTGAAGTTATTTATCAAATGTATAGGAAAATGACAAAAAAGTATAATGCAGAAAAAATTGCTGTAGTGGGTGGGTCCTTTGGCGGTTTTTTTGCTTTAGAAATAATTAACTGGATTAACAGAAAGGGTATGGAAGTTAAAATGCCGGGGCTGTTAATTGCAAACTCACCGGCAGGGCTGCCGGATACAGAAGAAGATTGGGAATTGATGCGCCATTATGCAAAGAAAGATCCTATCTTAAATGTGTTTGCTATGGAAATGGTAGAAGGAATTGTTAAATATTATGACGAAAAGGTTCCTGGTTATGCCTTATATCCTATGCAGGGAGATTTTCATAATGCACCTAAGACTTTCATTTATTATGCTGAGGAAACTTGTGCAGGGGTTTCAGCGGCATATATGCGAGTCTATGAGAGAGATGGTTCTGCAAATCAGATACATATGCATATAGAACCGAATATGATGCATTGCTATGCCTGTTGTCCTGTATTTGCTGAAAGCAGGAGAGATTTTTATAAACAGATAAATTTGCTAAATGAATTATAATAGCTTTCATATTACAAATTGTTGGTAAACTGAACAAAGTAAAAATTTGAAGTTGATGAGGTGAGAAAGTGAATGAAAAATCCATGGGAAGATTATCCTGTTTCTGGTTTAATGATATTTGGTATTGCCGTTACATGCCAACTTCTGATGCCGTAGATGAAACTGCCAGCGGGGGCAGCGACCCGGAGCAAGCGTCACGGGTGTTTAGCTGCAAACAGCTCCGGCTGAACGATAAGAAGCTGTCCGGGAAGAAAAGAAATGGCTCAAAAAGATTTCGGCGAAGTCCGACCTGCTGAAAAAACGAAGCCACGATGGGGACGGAAATAGGAGAACGACAAACTGGTATTTATAGGGTTGTTAGAGTATTGATAAAAGAGATTATTCATGATACAATATCCGAAAAGTCGGAAATGAGAAGGCAGAGGAAAGGGTATTGCGCCATGAAGATATATGAGAAAATATTTGCAAGACTTGAAGAATTACATATGAGCCAGACGGAACTGTCCAGAAGAACAGGTATTGCAACCAGTACGATCAGTGACTGGCGAAAGAAACAAATCAATCCACAGGCGGATAAACTGGTGTCTATATGTAAGGCTTTGGATATGACGCTTGTGGAATTGCTTTGTGACGAAGAAAATGCAAAACAGACTGCAATCAACGATTATGTGACAGATGAAAATTATATGATTGAATTATATCGACAATCAGATACAGAGAGCAGACGAAGGATGATCAGTTACCTTGCACTTCTTGATGTCTGCAAGCAAATCAACGATAGCAGCCAGTCCAAGAAACAGCAGCGGAATGTTTCTGTCATTCAGGATATTGATGGAAATAATATTGTGGTGATTAACGATATCCGATTTAAAGGAAAACGTTCCATCGATTGGAAGGAAGTGCGGGCATATTTGAGAGCATATGTCGGTGATTTTTATAAGGTGGCATCTACCGGCGATGTTATATATATCGGAACTGATTTGCCAAGTGAGTATAGTGGATCAAAATACACACATAGTATCAAAGGAACAAATGCGAAAGCGAAAGCAAATGCTGCACAAGGAATTCCTGAAATGATAGAAATAGCAGTAGGAAAACATTTTCGGGAAAATAAGGAGAGCAAGCATTGGAGAAATGCAATGTATGGCTGGTATCGTTATGACTCAAGATTTGCAATTCCAGTATATAGAGATGATGAAGAGATGGGGAGGTATAACATTTTTCATGCTTCGCTGATTGTGAGATATTCAGAGGATGGGAAAATGTATTTGTACGATATAATAGACATAAAAAAAGAAACGAGCTACCCGATTGAGCCATAAGGCTGTACACGACAAAAAACCCATTTCTTTTTATAGATGATATAATATAGAAGAAGAAATGTCAATCCGAATATTCGAAAATTAAAACGTTAAGATGGTGTTTATGTATAATATAAATAGCATAATTGCAACTAGCAATATATTGGCTTAGATTCCGCGTTGGTGTACGATGATTTTGGAGATGGTTAGAAATGATTTTTTCGGAAAAACTACAGTTGATTCGTAAAAATAAAGGATTAACGCAAGAAGAACTGGCAGAAAAATTATCAGTATCAAGGCAAGTTGTGGCAAAATGGGAATCGGGAGCACCGGTATTTGCAATTATTGTTATGATTCCTATGATGCTATTCGGTGGTGGTTATGGCATTTACCTTTATTTTATATACAGGGAGTATCTCAATATGGACAAAATTACTTGGCATTTGGAATAAATGTTTTAGGGTTAGCATTTGCTTTGGCAAGTATAAGAAAGAATACGAATAGTGTATGGTTATGTGTTTTATTCCATTGTATTGCAAACTCATTATCCGGAATATATATCATTAACAATAATATTGTTGGAAATATAGTTACAACCATAATTATGATATTTAGTTTTTTCGTTTTAGTTACAGTTAATAATAAGAAAAAAATATTTAGTTAGGTAATTAAGAAGTTGTGGAGGTATTATTATGGCGGGAAGAATAGTAGGTCTTATATCTTGTGTTATGTGTGCGATTCCGTTCTTGATTATTGCTATCTACAATAAAGACAGTAAAGAACCAATCAGTTTTTGGAGTGGAGATACAACATTAAAGGGAAAAGTTAGAAATGTCAAAGATTATAACAGGGAGATGGCTCTATTGTATAAAAGATGTTCTATTGCATTTCTTATTGCCGGGATTGGTTTTATTGTTACACCTATTGTTGGAGTAGTACTGATATGTCTTGACTGTACATTGGGAATTTATCTTATGTACAAGAATTATAGAAGAATTTTAAGTTTGTATTCATAATTTCCGGTTTGTCGTGGAAACAGCAAAGCCAGTCGAGCCGGTCAGGGCGGGAAAGCTTTAAAATAGCTTCCCGCCCATTTTAATTATTATCCTTGTCCTGTATATTTTGGGAAAATCATGAAAAACTATCTAAAAAGTCATTGGAGACGGTAAGATGGATATGATTTATATGAATTTAAGTCCCAAAATGCAGAGTACCCGGGAGGGGATCACGGTAGACGATGTGGCGGAGGTGACCGGAAAGAACCGGGAGCTGCTGGAAAAGGTCCGGGCGCTGGAGGTCTACCGGTTTTCGCAGGATCATACCAGGAGGGTCGTCAGCCAACTGATGATTATCAGTTGTATTGAAAAAGCGTTTCCCTCCGTCGCGGTCGTTCCCCTCGGGGCGCAGGAGGTCATAATCGAATATTCTTCCAACCCCCGGCATAACAAGGCGTGGGAGGTTTTAAAGGTTATTTTTGTCGCCTGCATCAGTTTTTTCGGAACCGGTTTTACCATTATGGCGTTTCATAATGATATCGGTATCAGGGATGTGTTTGAACAGATTTCCTCCCTGATTACCGGAGACGGGGACATGGGCATGATGACCATTGAGATCGCCTATGCCGTGGGACTTGCCGCGGGGATCATTTTATTCTTTAATCATATCGGTAAGCGGAGAATTACGCATGATCCGACGCCCATCGAAGTTTCCATGAGAAAATATGAGGACGATGTCAACAATACGCTGGCGGAAACCTGGGACAGGGAAGGGAACAGAATTGACGCTCCTTAATTATGCTTTGCTTATCATATCCGGATTTTCTTTCGGCATTCTGGCGGCGGCGGGGGTTTTTACGGTGCTTATCGCCGTAGGACTGGTGCCGCGGTTCGCGGGCAGGACCGATACGGCGGATCATATTTTATTTTATGAAGACTGCGTTGTCCTTGGGACGATCACGGGAATGCTGTTTAGCGTATTTGAGCAACTGCATCCGTACAGTAAGCTGATTTTGATGCCCGTCCGTACTCCAGCGGAAATCATCATAGGTTTTTTCACGGGCTGTTTTGTGGGCTGCCTTGCCCTGTCCATTGCGGAAATGCTGGATTCCATTCCGATTTTTGCCAGAAGGGTGCGGCTCAAATGGGGAATCGGCATTGCGATCCTGTTTGTGGCGCTTGGAAAAATGGCGGGCGCCCTGCTGTATTTTATACAGGGAATTGAATGACGAGAGTAGATGTAAAAGGAAAGGAAAATGCGGTTATGACAAAGAAAGAGTTGGAACAGGAAAAACAAAAAGAATATGACAAGCTGGTAAAGAAGGTTACGCCAAAAAATAATCTGCCGCTGCAGATGTTTAAGGCGTTTATAACCGGCGGCGCCATCTGCGTGATCGGTCAGGGGATTTTGGAAGGTGCAAAGGCGATGGGACTGGACAAGGATATGGCGGGAACCTGGTGCTCGGTACTGTTGATTTTGCTCAGCGTGATCCTGACAGGACTCAGTTTATACCAGCCGATTGCAAATTTCGGCGGCGCGGGCGCGCTGGTGCCCATTACAGGCTTTGCCAATTCGGTCTGCGCCCCGGCGATTGAGTTTCAGACGGAAGGACAGGTATTCGGCGTCGGCGTTAAGATTTTTACCATTGCCGGTCCGGTCATTTTGTACGGAATTTTCACAAGCTGGTTTTTGGGACTCCTTTACTGGATCGGAAAGCTGTGCGGACTGGCGTAAGTAAAAAGAGAGCGTAACCGGGAGTGCCGCGAAAAAAAAATTCAATAGATTTTTTGATAAAAACGTAGTCATGATGAAAACAATTTGTTAAAATGAAGAAAAACGAAAAAAATAGTCAAAAGTACTATGAAAGGAAAAGAGTTATGTTTCGTAATACCAAAAAATTCCTGATCACAAGTTTTTGTTTTTTGATTGCACTATGTATTGTAATATTCAGTACGGTCACCGTTTTCATGAGGACCAAAAGCGGCGACGCTATCAGCGATATTGGGGAAATCTATATGTCGGAGATGAACCGGCAGCTTCAGGAAAAATTTACTTCAGTCATCAATTTACGTCTGGCGCAGTTGGAAGGGCTTGTCGAAAGGACTCCGCCGGAGACGGTGGGCTACAGTGAGGAGATGTTGGATGACCTTGCGATCAGCGCCAGAGTGCGTGAATTTACCTATCTGGGATTATACAGGACCGACGGCAGTGGCGAAACCGTTTACGGAGAGGATGTGGAGCCCGTCGACCGGGAGGAATTTGAAAAGATGCTTGCAAGGAATGAACTGAACGTGACAAGCGGCGTCAGCGAATCCGGCGAAAGGCTTGTATTGCTTATGCAGCCGGCGGGATATGAAATGCAAAACGGAGACGTCAGCGCGGCGATCATAGCGGGCTTTCCCGTGGAGTACTTAAGCGACGCGCTTTTCTTAAACGAAGACGACGCGATGGTATATTTTTATATTATCCGCAAGGACGGCAGTTACGTCATCAGGGACGATGTCGATGACCAGGGCAATTATCTGGACCACATTGCGACGGTATGGTCGGGACTGAACGGAGAAAGTCCCGAAGCCTACATAAAAGAGCTGAAGGATGCAATGGCAAACGGGGAGGATTATTCGACGCTGGTGCTCGCCGAGGGCACGCACAGGCATATTTATTGTTCTCCCTTAAACGGTACGGACTGGTATCTGGTCAGCATCATGCCCTACGGCGTGCTGGATGATGCGGTCAACAGGCTGGGAAACCAGCGCACAACCGTTATGCTTGCGGCGGGCGGCGTTATGCAGATTGCCATACTGATTATCTTTGCGCTTTACTATGCCATGACGAGGCGGCAGCTGATAGAGCTGGAGCGGGCAAATGACGAAGCGGTCAGCGCGAGCAAGGCGAAAAGTGAATTTTTATCCAATATGAGCCACGATATCCGCACCCCGATGAACGGGATTGTGGGAATGACGGCGATTGCAATGAACAATCTGGACGATACGGCGAGAGTGAAGGACTGTCTGCAAAAAATTACGGTCTCCAGCAAGCATCTGCTGGGGCTTATTAACGACGTGCTGGATATGTCCAAAATCGAAAGCGGAAAGATGTCTTTAAATGTGGACGTGTTGTCCCTGCGGGATACCATGGACCGTCTCGTCAATATTGTACAGCCGCAGATTAAAGCGAAAAACCAGCATTTTGATATTTTTATTCATAAGATTTTATGCGAAGACGTATACTGCGACAGCGTGCGGTTAAACCAGGTCCTGATCAATCTGCTGTCCAACGCAGTGAAATTTACGCCGGAGGGCGGTACGGTCAACGTATATCTGTCCCAGGAGGAATCTCCGTCGGGGGACGGATATGTGCGCTGTCATTTCCGGGTAAAAGATACGGGCATCGGCATGTCCGAAGAGTTTCAAAAAACAATTTTTGATACCTTTACAAGAGAAAAGAACGCGCAGGTCAACAGAACGGAAGGAACAGGGCTCGGCATGGCGATTACCAAGTATATTGTGGACGCCATGAAGGGAGAAATAGAGGTAAACAGTACCAGCGGCAAGGGAAGCGAGTTTCATGTGACGCTGGATCTGGAAAGGGCTGCGGTCAGGGAAGAGGATATGAAGCTGCCGCCGTGGCACATCCTGTTGGTGGATAATAATGAGGATCTGTGCAAAAGCGCCGCCGACGAGCTTGGTGAGATCGGCATCAGCGCGGACTGCGCCCTGGACGGCAGGACCGCCGTGGATATGGTGGAGAAATGTCACGGCGTACATAACGATTATCAGTTTGTATTGATCGACTGGAAGATGCCTGGCATGGACGGACTGGAGACAACCCGTCAGCTTCGGAAACGTCTGGGAGAGGACGTCCCGATCCTGATCATTTCCGCTTATGACTGGAGCGATATCGAAGAAGAGGCGTTGGAGGCGGGAGCCCAGGGCTTTATTTCCAAGCCTTTGTTTAAATCAAATTTGTTTACGGGCTTGAGCCGGTTTGCCGAAGAAGGGCTTTACAATTCGCAGCAGAGGGAAGAAGAGACCGCGGACTTTACGGGAAATCGGATTTTGCTTGCAGAGGATAACGAGCTGAACTGGGAAATTGCCAAAGAGATTCTGTCCGGAGCGGGCTTTGAAGTCGACTGGGCGGAAAACGGGAAAGTCTGCGTCGAAAAATTTGAACAGTCGCCTTTGGGGCATTATGACCTGATTCTGATGGATATCCGGATGCCGGTTATGGACGGCTATGATGCGGCGGAAGCTATCCGGGCGTTGGAAAGGCAGGACGCGAAACTGCCGATTATCGCCATGACTGCGGATGCGTTTGCAGAGGATATCAAACGGTGCCTTGCATGCGGCATGAACGCGCATATCGCAAAACCCATTGATGTGAAAAAGCTCATGAATGAATTGCAAAAATATATACAGCAGGGATAAGACTTTAGGGGGAAATGCGTTGAAAAGACATTTGAATGACGGAAAGAACCGCTCCATTGCATTATACGGGAGCGTGGTTCTCCTTCTGGTAGTAATAGGCGTTTCGATTTTCAGCCTGTTTCTGGTCCGCAGGGTGTTGCTGGAAAATGCAGAGGAAGTAGGCAGTGAAGTTGCGAACGGCTATACGCTTGAAGAGGAACGCAATTTAGAATTTTATGAGTCCTTGATTACCATGGGAGCCGAATATCTGGAAGGATTTGCGGCGCAGGGGGCGGACGAAGACTTCCTTGAACAATGGATGGGGGATTATCTTGTCAAAATTGTAGAGTCGCTGGGAGACGATACTATCAGTCCGGTTGCGGTGATCGGCGGTAAAATGATCGCGGCTAAGCCCTGGGATGGAATAGAACGGTATGACACCGCCGGGAAGGAATGGTATCAGAAAGCGGTTGCTGCAAACGGCGAGATTATTTATACGGACGTTTATACCGATACGGTTTATGATAAACCGGTGGTTACTATCGCAAAGGCGTGCGGGAACAGTGGAGACGTGATTGCCTTTGACATCTATCCGGAAAATTTCAGGGTCCGCGCAAATTCCCAGGAAATTCCCGAAGGCAGCGTTTATGTTGCCTTTGATTCGGCGGGAACCGTTTTATTTGAAGAAACGGATGCAGAGGAGGACACCGCCGGTCTGCGGGACAGTTACAGCGCGTTGTTTGCGGATATTACGGAGGGAAGCATCCAAAGCGGAGACAGTTATTATCTGGCAGATTTTGAAGGAGAAATGTCGGTTTATTACCGGAAGGAGCAAAACGGATGGCTGGGCGTTTTGCTGATGCCTGCTTCTTACCTGATAGAAAACTGGGAACTGGTGTTGTGCCTGTATATCGGCTTTATGCTGTTGATTGTGGGCGCATTTGCGGTTATGTGGTTCGGGCAGCGGCAGATGGACAGGGAGAGCCGCATGGTCAACGAGACTGTACATATCCTGGGCAATTCTTATTATGCCTTTTACAGGGTCAATATCAACAAAGGCACATATGATATGATCAAGGGGTCCGAGTATGTGCGCTCCAAGCTGCCGCGCTACGGAAATTATCAGGATCTGCTGGAAACTTTCCGGGATGTGATCGAGGAAGATACATATCAGGAGTTTGAGGAAAGCTTTTCTTTGGAGAATATCCGCAGACAGATCAAAAACAACGTGGAAGATTTCGGAGGAGATTTCCAGCGTCTGTTCGGCGAAGAATGGAAATGGGTCAACGTGCATATCATGTTTTCCCCTTCTCTGAATAAAGAAGTCGCGGTCCTGTGTTTCAGGAGTATCGGCGAAGAGCGGGAACGGCGGTTGGAGCGGATGACGCTTTTGAAAGCTTCGCAGAATGCGGCGGATGAAGGCATCCGTTCCCAGAAGAAATTTTTTGCCGGTATCAGCCACGATATGAGGATGCCGTTAAACGTGATTATCAATATGTCCGAAATGGCGGAAAAAAATATAGAGGACAAGGATTGCGTCAGGGAGTACCTGGATAAAATCAATTATTCCAGCAGACAGATGCTGGAGCTGATCAACCGCATTCTGGAAATGTCCAGAACAACTCAGGACGGGGAGCGTTTTGATTTGTGCGCCGAACTTGAGAAAAGCGTGGGAACATTTGCTTTACAGGCAAAGGAAAAGAAGAAACGGCTGGATCTGACCTGTCATGTGCAAAATAAAGAGGTATTCGGCAACAGGGAACAACTGGAACAGGTCATGAAATATCTGATCTCCAGCACCCTGCAGCTTGCGGGGGAAGGGGAACGGATTTCCATAGAGTTAAAGGAAATTGAAAATCAGGAATATAAAAAATATCAGATCGTGATATGGGGCAGCGAAGGGGTACGGTACAGAGATCCCCGGGAAGCCATCGAATCTTCCGAGGGAAAGGGAAAACGCTTCGGGGTCCGCAAGCAGGAGGGCATTGATATGGTAATGCTGATCGCCCGCAATCAGGTCGCCCTGATGGGCGGCGAAATGATTGTGGACAGCGATCCGGAAAAAGTAAGCCGGATTACGATCGTTCTCCCCTTCGACGCAGTGAAAACCGGGGAAAAAGCGATATCCGCGGAAACGGATGCGGCGGGAAAGGAAGAAACGCTGTCCGCGGAAACGGATGCAGCAGGAAAGGAAGAAACCCTGCAGGCGGCGGAGATTACGTCCTGTCTCGACGGCAAGAGGATCTTGTTAGCGGAAGATTACGAGCTGAATATGGAGATTGCAACGGAAATTTTGAGTATGCGGGGCGCAGAGGTTACCCGGGCATGGAACGGCAAAGAAGCGCTGGATCAGTTTGCAGCTTCAAAAGAAGGGTATTTTGACGCGGTGCTGATGGATATCCAGATGCCCGAAATGGACGGCTGTGAAGCCGCAGAGGCGATCCGCGCTCTGGACAGAGCCGATGCAAAAAACGTTCCGATTATTGCGGTAACGGCGAATGCTTTTTCGGAGGATATTGCCCGTACCGTAAAGGCGGGAATGAACGCGCACATAGCAAAGCCCATAGACTTTGACATTTTAAGCGATACCCTTATAAAGCTTTGGGAAGAAAAAAGATAACGGAGGCGGTTAGGGATTTATGATAGAAGAAATGCTGGTAAAGCAGGGATTTTCTGCGGATCAGATTCGTGAGATAAAAGAGGGACAGGAAGCGGGGCTCGATGTTTCCGTTTATGCCAAAAAAGAATATATGGCGATCCAGATGCGCCAGATCCGTATGGGTATGGCAGAGGGGCTGCCTGTGGAGCTCTATGCAGACACGGACTTTGACTGGTTTCAGATGGAGGAAATCAGAAAAGGGCTTGCGGCGGGTTTGAATACGGGCATTTATGCCAAGCCCGAGATTCCCTATGACAAAATGCGCCAGATCCGCAAAGGACTTTTAAAGGGGATCGATCTGACGCCCTATCTTTATCTGGACGCGGGCGTTTTAAAGGAATTGAGAAAAGCGCTGATCGCCAGGATCAATATTGTAGAATATATCAATCAGGGATATGAAAAGGAACAACTGCAGGAAATCCGCCATGCGCTGCAGAAAAAGCTGGATATCGGCAAATATCTGTGCAAGGATTACCGGGGCGCGTCCATCTGCGAAATCGCCAACGGCTTAGAGAAAGGTCTGGACGTTTCGGTCTATGCCGTTCCGGAGTTTGGCTGGCAGCAGATGAGGGAAATCCGGCTGGGACTGGAAAACAGGGTAGACATATCGGTTTATGCCAAACCGCTGTATTCCTGGCAGCAGATGAAAGAAATCCGGCTGGGACTGGAAAGCGGTCTCGACGTCGGCGTATATAAAAGCCTGATGTATACCGCAAAGGATATGGAGAAGGCACGCCTTAAACTGATGGAAGAGGCGGAGAAAAAAGAAGAGGAACAAGAAGAAAGGCGGACCGCGAAGGAAAGCGAAGTGCTTAAGACCGACCGGTTTATCATTACTTTAAGCGGCGATGAAATGGAAGCGCATATCGTGGTGCCCGAGGGCGCCGGAAAGATCAGCCGCCAAGCCGTTTACGACGCTTTGAAGCAAAAGGGAATTACAAGAGGAATTTGTGAAAGCGGCATCATCGAGCTGGTATCGGGAGAGGAAGACAATAAAAAAATACTGATTGCCAAAGGCGCACAGGCGCAGGACGGAAAAGACGGCTATTATGAATTTTTCTTTAAGACCCAGGTGGATAAAACCCCCAAGCTGCTGCCGGACGGTTCGGTGGATTACCAGAGCATCGAATGGTTTGTCATGGTGGAGACGGGACAGAAGCTTGCTTATTATCACAGCGCCGAAGAAGGCGTATGCGGGTATACCGTGACCGGCAAGATTCTTTCCTGCCGGAAAGGGAAGGAAAAGAGCGCCCTTGCCGGAAAAGGGTTTATTCTGGAAAAGGACGGAAAGACCTATGTGTCCGCGGTTAAGGGAAAGGTTGAGCTGGACGGACAGAGGCTGGAGGTGTCAAGGCTGCTTGTCATCGATGAGATTACCCTTGCGACGGGAAATATCAGCTTTGACGGAAGCATTTATATCAGAGGCAACGTGGGAACGGGAACCGTGATCACCGCTACGGAGGATATTATGATCGACGGTTTTGTGGAAGGATCGACGATCAAAAGCGGCAAGAGCATTTTGTTAAGGCAGGGCGTCAACGCCTCCGGAAACGGTTCGATTACGGCGGCGAAGGATGTAAACGGCAGATTTTTCGAGGCGGTAAAGGTCTACGCCGACGGAAATATTCAGGCAAACTATTGTTTAAACTGCGAACTGTACGCCCAGGGGCAGATTACGATTTCGGGAAGCAAGGGGACGCTTGCGGGCGGCGCCATTACCGCCGTCAAAGGTTTGTTCGCCTATAATGTGGGCAACCGCGCGGGCATTCCTACCTATATCAAAATCGGTATCAATGAGAACATAATACAAAACGGCATGATGATAGAAAATAAAATGAAGGAGGTCAATAAGGAATTAAATATCCTGGGAAATGCTTATACGGACTTTCAGAGGAAATATCCGCCGGAGGTGCGTAATACCATGGAAATGTATCTGAAAATTGAGAGCGCAATTTATACAAAGGAAAAGGAATTGGAAAAATTATATAAGGCGAAGGCACGGCAGGACGAAGCAATTGATAAAATCGGCTGCGCCAGAGCGATCATCAGGGGAAGTCTGTTTGAGGGTATTGTGATAGAAATAGACAGGAGAAGATGGATTTCCGTGGGTGTAAGTAATGTAACAATCAGGAGAGTCAATGACAGGATCGCGGTATTTTCAAACTGATCATACCGTCCGCTTCCATAAAGGGGAACAGAAAGAAGCGTGTCAGACTTGGGAAGGAAGAAAGATGAGAGATAAAGTATTAGTTGTAGACGATGTGAACTATAGTCAAGTAAGTGGACACGTTTTTAGCAGGAATTTATCTGAGAGAGT
>UQLY01000011.1 GCA_900542015.1 uncultured Lachnospiraceae bacterium
ACTCTCTCAGATAAATTCCTGCTAAAAACGTGTCCACTTACTTGACTATAGTTCAACAGACTGGTTCGCCTGCTGCACCTTCTTTCTGTACTTGGAAAACATCCCTTCCTTTTGTACCTGATGAACCGTACTCTTACGATACTTAGTATGCTCAGCCGACTTCTTGGTCGGGTCTCGTTCTACGGTATAGATGTTACTCCCCTTGATAGCTGCCTGCTTCGGTTCATGAGTATGAAGCTTTGCTTTCTGCTTGGTATGAATCACCATCGGCTTGTCATCCACTTTTTTGATTTTCAACTTCGTTCACCTCCTCCTTTTTGAGCATAAAAATAGCCATTACAGAGAACTGAATCTCCATAATGGCTATAAATCTCATTTGATTAAAATTTTCTTTTTTCCGTCTGCTTCTCTTTCCAGAACAAATACCATATCGTTTGTCCGTTCAAAAAAGCCCATATCCTTCTTCCAACTCATACCACATTTACAATGTTGCAAACCGATAAACTGTTGCTTCATCTTTTTCCCACAAACAGGGCATACTTTATTATTCTTGCCCATAAACACTAATCCTCAATCTGTGGAATATTAACCAATTCCTGAAGTTTTCTCTCAAGCACCTTTTTATCAGGCAACTGCAATTTATACTCTGATACAAGCATTGGCGACATGGTTCTGCTCATAGCATACTCTACCACTTCATCATTCTTAGCTGCACATAAAATTAATCCTACACTAGGATTTTCGTGTTCCTTCTTTTTCTGACGGTCTAATGCTTCAAGGTAGAAATCCATCTTTGATACATACTCTGGTTTAAACTTTCCAACCTTCAATTCAAACGCTACCAAACATTGCAACCCTCTGTGAAAAAACAATAAATCAATAGAATAATCCTCTCCACCAACCTGAACAACATACTCCTCGTCAATAAAAGTAAAATCTTTTCCCAGCTCCAAAATAAAATCTTTCATATTTTGAATTAATGCTTTTCTAAAGTCTTTTTCTTTATATGACTTAGGTAAATCAATAAATTCCATGATATATGAATCTAAAAACGGATTATCCTTCAAACCCTGAATTGGTTCCGGAAGTAATTTATCCTGTGACAACATATATCTTTCGTAATATCCACTATTTATCTGCCTTTCAAGTTCTCTGGCTGAATAAGATTCCTTAATACACAAAGTAATATAAAAATGCCTTTCTTCCGGTGTTTTTGCTTTAGACATAATTGCCAGATGATTACTCCAGCTTATTTGTGTCAACAGTGTTGTCACAAATTCATCCCCGGCATAAGTTTCATAGAATTTTTTCATTCTATAAAGACCTCTTCGGTTAAATCCTTTTATACCTGGAAATGCTTGCTGTATTTCATTTGCAATTCCGTCAATATATGCATCACCAAAAGATGCCTGCTCCGCTTCTTTGCTTAATAACTCACCAACTTTCCAATACATATTGATAAGTTCTTCATTTACTTTCTTTAATGCATTTTGTCTGGATTCATCAATAATCTTAATTAAATCTGCTGCGGACACCAAATCATTACCCATAAGAACATTCCACCTTTCAATTTGTGTCAACAGTGTTGTCACAAATTCATTCTTGCCATTTTGAAGCAAAATTATGATTTTTAAAATCAACCCTGCCTCAATTATATCAAGACAGGGTTAATCTCTCAATCAGTTTTTTCTGAAAGTTCTCTGGCTTCCTTCGCTTTCATTTCAGCGATACGTTCATGGATATTGGTGTTATACAGCTTATAAAGGTCAGTATCCTTGCTAATCTGATTATCAAAAGGAATTACCACAGAACCGCACTTGATAAGCCCCATACCGGATGCAGTATTGGTTACAAATCGAAGCTGCGCCTCGGATACCCCGATTACCTCCGCCATCTTAGAGCTGTCTGTATTCGCCTGCTTAAGAAGTGCCACAAACTCGGAGTTTGCCAGCATAGTTGTTGCCGTATAATTCTGTAACAGATCGACCACGTTCTGGGTAATACCCGTACATAGTCCACCCTGCTTACGAACCTTTTTCCAAAGCTGCTGTAAATACTTCGCTGAATACTCTGAATTTAGGAGCACATGGAACTCATCAATATAGAGCCATGTTGCCTTGCCACGCTTACCATTCTCCACGATTCTCTGCTGAATGGACTCCATCATTACCAGCATGGTAATCGGACTAAGCTCAGCACCAAGGTCTCTAATACCATACACAGTAAATCGGTTATCCACATCCACATTGGTCTGATGATTGAAGATGTTAAGGGAACCGCTTACAAAAAGCTCAAGGGATAATGCGATATCCTTTGCTTCCTCCTCCGGCTGTTCTAACAGTAAATCATAAAAGTCGCTCATGACCGGAATATACTTCTCCCTGCTTCTGGCAATGTCGATATAAAGCTTTCTCACGCATCTGTCAATAATAGACTTCTGACGGGAATTTAAGCTGTCCCCGATACACTGCTCACAAAGACCAAGCATGAACTCACCCTTTTCTCTTACCCAGCCCTTGGTATCGTTCTGGTCAAGGTTCCATACATCCATGGCAAGCGGATTCACATAGTTATCCGTATAGGTGGACATATTTACCACCGTTCCGCCATAAGTATGGGCAATATCAAAGTATTCGTTCATTGGGTCAATTACGATTATTTCATCATCCCCGGACAAGAATACACTACCCATTTCCATCTTACAGAAGAAGGATTTACCGGAACCCGGCACACCGAATACGAATCCGTTACCGTTAATCAGTTTCTTACGGTTTCCCACATTGATGTTCTTACTAATCTGGTTGATACCATAGTAATTACCGCCGCTGTCATTCAGTTCCTGCACATTAAAAGGCATCAGTACCGCAAGGGACTGGGTAAGCATGGTTCTCATTGTCTCCACCTGTCTTACACCAATCGGAAGTGCAGTATTGAGTGCCTCCCTCTGTTTCAGGAAATGCGTATCAATGGTACAGCTGTTACGCTTTCCAATGGTTTCGATTGTCTCACAGATACTGTCAAGCTCCTTCTTACTCTCAGCCATAACGATAATGGTGACACCCACATAGAATAAGCACTGGTCATTTTCCCTGACATCATCCATAATCGCCTCAATCTCCCTTTTCTCCGTTCTCTTTGCATAAGAGATTTCTGTAGAAAAGTCATTGTTCTTATTACGGACTCTCTGCTGCTTGATAATATCCGATTCAATACCTAGATATTTCTTCTGCAAAGTCTTTGTTGTCAGGTCCTTCGGTACGGGAACAACATCAATGCTTGTAATGGAGTGAACCGGCAGTGAAGTGATTTCATTGATGAAGCGGTCTGATAAGCTGCTCGGATACTTCTTAATGAATAACGCCCTGCAGAACTTGCTCTCATCCTCAAAATGATCCGGGAAGAACTTAATCATTCCGTTGCACAAATCATTCTTGAAATCTGCTCCCACCTTCTTTGCTTCCTTCAGACTGAAATTGAAGCTGTTTTCATCTCCCAGATGATAATAGTCATAAAGCACCTTGATTCTTTCGTCTCCCGAAAGTGGTACAATCTCCGCACCAAGCTCAATAAATGCCTTATGAATGGTTGCCTCCAAAGTGGCAAACTGTGCCTTTGCCTCTTCAAAGTTCTTTCTCTCAATCGTGATGGTTAAGTATCTCTCCTGCTCAATACCCTGTCTGCCCTCACGAATCTTTTCCTCGATAATATCATTATAAATCTTACGGAAATGGTCATAGCCATCATTGCAGTAGGCAAGCAGGATATTCTGTCTCAAGTCAATCATGTTCTTATTCTTGTTATTTATGGTAATCTTAAAATTACAGTCAAGAGAATTTAAGAACTTACAATATCTCTCAAAAATACCAATCTGCTCGTCCTCTGTTGCAGTCGTGTAATTGATGTCCTGAAAACGATAACATTTGCTGTATCTGTTTCTTGCCACCTCAAAAATACCATTTTCCGCAACTGCCATAATCTCAATGGTTTCCTGAATGGATTTCGGAGTTTTATATAAAGGCTCACTGGCTTTCTTAAGCTCCTTAAATCCGTCTGCAAATAAACCCATATCTTCTCTACCTTCCTTTCTGCTTTACGCTTTCCTTATGGATTTACGCACCACACCGGGAACAACACGGCTGGTGCACGGATTGCTCCCCAAAGGAAGTCAATCAAATCTGGTTACTTATCGGGTTGCCTTATAAATGACAGCCCCTGCTACAGCAGCTACCACTGCTGCAATCATTCCAATCAGAATGCCTTTTGTCTTTTTCTTCATAGCCTCAAAATCCTCCTTATTCTTCTTGTTGTCGGTTACTTCCGTTTTCTCTCCCTTCCCGGCTTTTTTCTTCTTACCCGTGTTACTCTGTTCTGCTTCATAAGCCTTAATTGCCTGCTCGCTCTCCGTTGACACATAAGTTAAAGCCTTGTTATGGAACATAAACTGAAGCTTCTTTCCCATATACTCATAAAAGCTCATGCCGTTATAGGAATAAAAACCGCCAAGGGCAATCGGTGCCACACAAGGAATTGCAACATAGGCTGCGCCCGTTAGCCCGATATACTTATAAAGCAGAAGAACCAGTCCACCACCGACTACCACACTCGCTACGGAAAAGATAAGCTGTTTGGCAGTAAGCCCTAATGCCACGGTCTCCTGATAACGGTCAATGTCTTTGTTAATCTCAATTACCAATTCTCTTCCCTCCTTATAATCCTAATGCCTTGCTTGTCAGCGACTGTGCACCCTTCACACTGCCCACTGTCATGGCAATCGTAAATGTCATTTCACACAGATAAATAAGCGTCTTTGCCCAGTCTGCATAACTGCCCGTAAAGGCCGGAAGTCCGGCACTGATAAATGCATTGCAGACAATAATCGCAAGTGCCATGGTTACTGCTTCCATGACGACGGATAAAAAATACTTACAGTAAGTAACTGCGGTGTGGCTCACCATTCTGTTTCCGCCCATTGTGGAAAATGCAATCGCTCCAAGCGGAACAATGATCAGAATCTTCAAAAATCTGAAATATACCGTGTAGATGATGAAAAAGCCACAGATAATGACAATAATCGACAACAGAGCTGCCAGAATAAGCATTACCAGACTTTCTCCAAATCCCAGATTCTTAATGACATCCGCCTGTGTACTGTCGATTGACAAAGTTACGGTTGTTCCCGCACTCATCAGGTTTACCAGATTACCTATGGATGTGAAGAATGCCTTCATAATCGTGACATTGTTTGCCACGAACCATTCTGCCAGTCC
Source organism: uncultured Lachnospiraceae bacterium (assembly GCA_900542015.1). Taxonomy (GTDB): domain Bacteria; phylum Bacillota; class Clostridia; order Lachnospirales; family Lachnospiraceae; genus UBA2882. The sequence goes on from UQLY01000011.1 coordinate 5,268, forward strand.
TAATCGGATGAACATTCGTAAGATGGATTCAAACCGCATTTCATCTTTCACATCCACGCTCTCCGAGCAGAAACCTATGACAAAGAACAACACTACAAGGGAAGAGCCAACCGCTACAAAGATTGGCTCTATACCCTCAATGATTGCCCACGGACCGCCACCCTTGAAGCTTACAGGTGACTGTCCGAGCATGGAAAACACAAGTGATATCTGGTTATTCCAGAAACCAAATACCATTTCAAGCAAAGCAAGGATTTTGTCTCCAAGTTTAAAAATATCCATACTTGTTACATCTCCTTCCTACCGTTTTGGGTATTCCCTTTTTGCATCTTAGAAGCCTAAGAATGTGAGTACTGTAGAAATACCTGCCATCATGACACCGGCTACGATGCCCTTAAGTGCAGAGTTCATGGTAGAAGAATCCTGCTGCTGGTATGCCTGTGCAAATTCCATGACATTCTTCGCAAGGATAATGACACCGACTGCACCGATAATTGCGATAACCAGTGTTTTCAGATTCTCAAGCGGCTGTGTCACCGCTGAAGTACCGGTTCCTGCCGCAAAACAGGTTGTGCTCATCTGTGTCAGCATCATGCCTGCTCCGCATAAAGCCGGTACTAACTTCTTTTTCATTCCTCCAAAAAATCCCTTCATACTGCTACCTCCGTTCATTTTGTTGTCTGTTGTTACTGCTTTTACTTTCTTCATAATCAAAAATCTCCTTTTCTTTGTGGGCAGAAAAAGAGCCGCATATCCTTCTGATACACGGCTTGTTTCTGCGTTATAAGTGTCTCTATCAAAACGGGATAATCCCGGTAAATAAAGTAAGGTCGGGCTTTCTCCGACATGTTACTGCAACAACCACCTCCTATGCTCTAATGCTCCTGTAAATACTGTTCCCGAATCTTAGCCATCTCCCCGGATGGTGTATTCGGATAAAAGAAGGATAAAACTACAGACTTTGGGATTCCTGCTGCCATTGCCTTACGAAGCTCTGCTTTCTGCTCCTCAGAATAACTCCAGTGCATCATGCGGTTCGTTATGGTATCTTCCCAGTCCGTATCCTTCCTTTCATCCGGTGTCTCATCCACACGCTCCGGTTCCGTCTCTTGCGAATACTCCAGTTCATTCTCCTGTGAACGGTTCAGCTTTTCCTTCTCACTTTCCTCCTCAAGCTCAGAAAACCTTCTGCCAAGTTCCAGATCGCCCAGCATCATGAATTCCTCATAGGAAAGCGAATCAATATAGACATTCTCTCCCTTTTTCTGAAGCTTCTCATAATGCTCCACTGCCCGCTTTGACAGAATCTCAAATGGAGGACCGACAAGCGTATTCTTCACATCAATCTGATGCACATAAGGCTCTCCCTTCCCGTCTGCCGTCTGGTTGAACATCGGATGGGCAAACGGAACATACTTGTTATCCAGAATCGGGTCAAAACCACGGATAAAGATAATGCATTTCTTGTTATCCAGCTTTCTTACCTCATCAGGAGTAAATATCTCACGTCCGAGCACATCATAATTTCTTGATGAACTTCCCTGCCTTCCCTTTGTTTCTCCGCTTGACTTCTTATCAATTGTGCCTTTACCCAAAAGCTCTGACACATACTTGTGGGTACTCTGCTCATTTCCTCCAAGATATATGAAGGTATCGCAGTTGCCGGGGATGGTCTCCCAGGTATCCTTAAACAATGCCTTTAACTGGGCAAAGTTCTGAATGATGATAATGGAACTGATTTCCCTGCTTCGCATGGTGGAAAGCAGAGAACAGAAGTCATCCGGCAATGCGACATTTGCAAATTCGTCCAGCATGAATGTGACATGAATCGGTAGTCTTCCCCCACAGTTAAAGTCTGCCTGATAATACAGCTCCTGAAAAATCTGCGTATACAACATACCGATAATGAAGTTATAGGACTTGTCACTATCGGGAATGACACAGAATAATGCTGTCTTTGTCTCTCCGTCCCCGTTTACACCGATTCCGATATCTGCAAGATTTAACTCATCCTTTGACAAAAGCCTTAATACCTGCTTATTCTCCAGAAAAGCAAGTCTTGAGTTGGCACTGATAATAATGGAACGGACTGTATCTCCTGCACCACGCATACACTTGTTGTACTGCTTGACTGCCGGGTGATTGGCTCCAAGAGGTGAATTTTCCTCCAGAAACTTCATTCTCACATCCAGTCTTGATACTTTCCCCTGTTCCGTCACTTCTGCCTCTCCAAGCAGTTTCAGTACAGTCTCAAAGTTTCTCTTACTTGGCTTTTCTTCCAGCCATACATAGTAGAAGATTGCCTGTAAAAACAGTCCTTCCGCTTTCTCCCAGAACGGGTCGGAAGGAGTTGCACCCTTCGGTATCGTGTTACTGATCAGGTTGGTAATCAGCTTTACCACATCCGTTTCCTCACGGATATAGGAAAATGGATTGTAACAGTCTGATTTATCCATCTCCAGCAGATTGATAACCTTCACATTGTAGCCATTGTTTTTTAACATCTGACCACAGCTTCTTAGGATTTCTCCTTTCGGGTCGGTACAGATAAAAGAACAGTTATGAGGCATCTGCATCAGATTCGGCTTTACCTCATAGAAGGTCTTACCTGCACCGGAACCGCCACAGATAAGAATGTTTCCGTTTAACTTAAGCCTTCTGAAATCCAGTGACATCTTCACATTCTGGCTCAAGATACGGTTGAAATTCTCATCCTTATCCATCAGAATCTTGTTTACCTTCGCAGGCGATTCCAACTTGGCTGTACCAAATTCCCTGCCGGGCATATAGTTTCTCTGACTGGTGTAATACATAACAACAGCCATAGCGTAGACAACTACAACTATGGCTATCATTTTCACTGTATTCTCATTGAAATAATTCGCAAAGGGATCTTCGCATACGGTACTGAACCTGTCTAAAAATTCCATAAGATCCATACCTTCCTCCCATGCTCCGCCAATCAGGTATCCCAGATACCCGGCAAGGATTGCACCAAGTAACAAAAATACCATGGAAGGTTTCTTCTTACTTGTCTGCATAGGCACTACCTCTTCTTCACGGTTGTGGTGGTTTTATGCTGCACGGTCTTAGTCTGTGTTTCCTTTGCCTGCGTCTTTTCATACTTCTCACGCACGGAAGACTCCACTTTGTCATAATGGCTGTACAGTTCCTCACCGCTCTTTGTCTCCACGACCCTGTTTTCCTCATCATACAGCTTGTAATCCTTGCTGCTGTCAATAAAGGTCAGTATGGTCTTTCCACTATGAATATCCATGATATTCTCTTTTTTGAGCCAGACATACCGTGCGTTCTCGCCCCATGTTCCCGGAACTCTCGTCTTAACCGCATGGTCATTCTCTTCCACGATCAGCTTCTTACTGATTGTCACATCGGAAAGATTTGTGTTCTTTGATGCTGATACTGCCATCATTCTCTCCGCAAGGTTCTGATATCCCCGGATACGGTTCATAAAAGCATCCTTGTCCATAATTACCTTATGCACCCCGGCTTCATCCTTTTCCCCCAGAACACCAATCGTTTCAAGCTGCTTTAACACATTCTCTGCCTGTGACTGGTTGATACTGAAATTCTCCTGTACGGCGTCCACACTGATACTCTGCTTTTCCATGGCAAACAGCCCGACCTTTTCAATCAGACCGTCTATGGCTGCACTGGCTCTCGCTCCTTCCTCAGTGCGGACTTTCTCGTTTCCCACTTTCTGACTTTTGAGGAAATCCATCAGTCTCCCGAGCTGCTTTTCATCCCCGTTTTTTAAGTAGTCATCAAATGTTGCGATACGACCAAAGCTTAACTTCTGTATCATCATATTCACTCGTGGTACTGCTTCCGTATGAAAGATAACCTCACTGAGTCCGTCTTTCTTATTTGCATCCGGCAGTACCGAATACAAAATCCCGTACTTCTTAGCCATCTTCTCAACCTTCTTCATATCTTTGGTTTCAAACTGCAGTACCTGAAGGTCGCCGCCCTTCATCAGAAGCTTTCGCATGGATGTCCTGCCAAGTGACTTCTCATAATCAAGCATCCCCTTTAGAAAGTCGATTGCCTTCTGCATGGCGTTAATGCCTCCGCTTCCGACCTTCATTGCAATCTCAATTCCATCATAGGCTACACGGATAATCTGTACCGCTTCCTGAATCTCTTCTGCCATTCCAATCCCTCCTTACAACACCGGTTCCCTGAGAGTGCATTTCGGAGCATACTGCCCGGACTTTTCCTTTTCGTCCTGCTCTTCGTCCTCTTCCTCCTGCCTGCTTCTGCTCTCATTGACCTTTTCCTTGATTTCCTCTGCATCAGCCCTTCTGACTTGTTCCTCGGTTACATCCACACCATAGGCTGTCAGTACCTCCGCAAGACGGTTGATTGCCTTCTCCTCTTCGAGCCGGTACATCTCAATGGATATAAGCAGATTTTCAATCTGGCTTACCCATACAGGCTTCATGTCAATCATGCCCGCATACTGTTCCATCACTCTCTGTGATTCCTGTCCGTCCTCACACTGGGAAAGCTCATCTATCAGCTGATTCGTTAAGGACTTGTCTCCACTCTTAAATGCGAACTGGACTACAAACTCCTTTTCCCCGTCCGAAAAGCTGTGCTTTGTTTTACAGAGACTTGTCACTGTCTCATTAATAATCGTTAATCCCATTGTTGCCTCCTAATAATCCATACTGTTCTCAAGAACTGCAATATCAATGATTTCTTTCATCTTCTCAGCGGAAACATTGTTATTAATCAGTTCTACAAGCTGTGCTTCCGTAAGTCCCTTCTCAATGGCACTTTTAATCTGTACAAGCTGTGCCGGAACCAGATCCCCACAGGCTAACAGTTTTACAATATCCTGACGGGATTTCTTCATAAATCCAAGCTTACCTAAAAGTCCGGTAAATGCACCCGGATTTGCCTTTCTGACTGTTCTCTCCACCTGCACATGCTGAATCACTCTTCCGTTTGCATCCACCACAGGCATCTGATAAAATACCGGAATCTGATAAGGCTTATCTGCCGCCGGCTTTTCATCAAATACAGTCTGACTTCCTGCAGGCTCCTTTTTATCCTCCTGTTTCGTGTCAAAAGTTCCTGTAGTTTCCTGCTTTCCGGTCACACCCGCTGCTTTCTCAAGCAGCTTATCTTCCAAAGTATCAATTCGGTTCTGCATCCTCTCCATCTCCTTCTTTTTCTCTTCTAACTGTTCACGTAGCCTTGCTACCGTGGCATTAGCTCTGTTTACCTGATCCTGCTGGCTGCTAAGCTCTGCCTCCGTATCCTCCAACTTCTTTACAAGTCCTTTATGAACCTCGGCGTCTGCCTTGGAGTTCTCAAATACCTTGAGCTTTTTATTCAGTTCATCGTAGCGTTCCTCCTGAAACTGGATTTTCGCAACCGCCTCCTCAATCTGCTTCACCAGACCCTTGACATACTCCGGTAATACATCAGAAGCTGCCTGAATCTCTTTTACCTTGTCAAGCATTGCCTGAAAGGATTTACGCATCGCCAGCGGATTTTCTCCTTTGGCAATCACGGTTTCGATATTCTCAAGGGAGATACCCTTCTCCATAAACTCTATCGCTACCTGTATCTGATAACCGTTCATATCATACTTGGTAAGCAGTTCTATAAAGGCATCATCTGCACCTTTTCTAAGGCACTGGGACAGAAGCTTCATCTGAGGAAATTTGATTTCCTTCTTTACATAAAGCTTGACCTGCTCCACTGTCAGACCATATTCGATATCCGCTTCCACAAGGTCGATTACCTCCTTGCTGTACTTTGCCGCACTTCGCAGACTATCTATATAGTTCTTATTCTTAATCGAATCTTCTAAACTTCGTTCCATAAATACCTCCAAAAAAATACAGCCTATCGTAAAGGCTGCTTATTATTCGTTCTCTCTTCGGTTTTGTCTGGGATTCTCTCCTTCTCTTCGGAAAGTCTTGCTTCATCACTTACCATGTCCTTCCAGATTGCTTTTGCCAGATTAAGCTCTTTTGCAGAAGCCCATTCTCTGTTACTCACATACGCAATCTGCTCCTTATAGTAGGCACGGAGTTTTTTTATCTCCTCATAGGAATATCCTTCCTCCGAAAGCTTTTTTGTAAGCTCCATCCACTGCCTGTGCTCCTCAATAAAGAAGTTATCCCCATTCTGAAAACACTTTTCCGCACATTCGAGCATATCCAACTGCCCTGCAATATCAAACAGACTTTTACACCTCTGTCTTGCACGATAAACTCTGCTCTTGTCCGAAGATGCTTCCTTTCTTTTATCCGTAAGATTTGCCACCGTCAAGGCAAGTTCCTCCACACTGTGGACATCGTGGCGTACAAGAAAAAGATACTGCTGCTGAAGCTTTTCCATCTTCTTGATATCATCCTTATACTTCCACACCTGTGAGTAAGGGTGCTTTTTTAGTTTCCCCACCCGGTACAGCTTTGCATAATAACGCTTCTGCAATCCGGTCAGTTTCGCTCTTTTGTATCTTCTCACATAGCACTTCACTATCTCAGGCTGAAACACTTTATTCGACTGATAAAAGGATAAATCCTCTTCGTCAATTCTCTGTCTTATCCGCTCCTCGGTATAATCCTCTCCCAAGGTATGGCACCGTCTGTATCTGCCCATCCCCGGAGGTTTTACTGCAAGGTGTTTTCCCTGCTTAACCTCATATCCTTTTTCGGAAAGCAGCTCCACAAATTCCTCGAAACTTCCTGCCTGCAAAATACAGGCATCCAGATCCCTTGCAATCATCTTACTCCATACGAACCTTCCGTCCCGGTAATCGTTGTGTTCCTTATAATGGTCCCGTTCTTCCTCCTTATCCCCGCCAATGTCAATCGTGGAAAGTCCGTACTCTTCACATAAACGGTTGGTAATGGGTTGAATATCCCGTTCCCAGTCCCCCTTCTCATACCGGTACTTTCTGCCATCCACGAAACTGACGCTGTTAAAGATAATGTGCGAATGAACATGGTCCGTATTATCGTGAACGCAATAAACCGCTTCATACTGCTGTCCCAGATATTCCTTCACAAATCTCCCGGTAATCTCATAGGCAGTATCCGGGCTTACCTCTCCCTCTTTAAAGGAAATAATAAGATGATACCCCTGACGCTTATCCACTTTGCCAAAGTCTTTCTTGGTATCCATCATCTGCTTAAAGGCTGTGTCTAGCTGGCAGTTCATCCCACCAACCAATCTGCCATTCTGAGTCTTCTCCGGATTCATGACATAATCCAGCGACTGCTTTAGGTGTTTGCCATGGAAGTGATTGCCACAGTCCTTCATATAAAGAATCTTACTGATTGCCAACGATATCCACCACCTTTGCCACAGCTACATTGAGCTTACGCATATATGCAATAAGCTGTTCCTTATCCGATGTGGAATAAAGCTCTGCATTGTGGTTGTGGGTAATCTGATTGATATTTACACCAATCCGGTTCACCTCATTGATTAAGTCTCTGAGAAGCTGCCGCACCTCCGGATAATCATTCGGTTTCTGGGAAATCATAAGGCGAAGGTACTGCGACTCTGTCATATCCGCCTGCTTCGCTTTATCCTCTAAAAGCTTTGCCTCCTGCGGTGTCATTCTTAAAAGCTTGCTGACACTGTGCTGCCTCTTCTCCATTCAATCACCTTGCCCTTCCGCTAATGGCAGGTTGACGGATATCAGACACCAGCTTTTCCACAGAACTGTCAAGTCCCTTCTGGTTTAGATTCTGAATAAACTGGTTCGCCAGTTCCTCTGCCATCTTTTCTATTCCGGCACTGTATTTCGTCTGGTCAAACAGCCTGTCCAGTATGACTTCATCCCGTTTCAGACTTTCATACTTACTCTGCTTATTAGAGAAATCAATCATGTCCTTTGGGTTCTGCCTTTCCGCATCCATATCCAGTATCAGCTCATAGTTCCATTCACATACCGTATCAATCAAATCATCCACAGAGAAATCATCATCCCAGACAATCTCACCGGGTACAACATCCAAATCTCCTCGATACAACTTACCCTCTGCAAATCCCACCACATAGTCATGCCCTTCCATATAGCCAAGAAGCATCTCTGCCTCTTTATCCGTCATAACTATGGTAATTGCATTGTCCCTCATGAACGCAAGCAGCTCCTCCGGCTGCTTAATCTCTGTTATGCTTACATCAACTGTTCCCATCGCTAAAGCTACACCTCCTTATCTGTGTTTTGAGAAACATTACAGAAGCCTTCAGAGTCCAGAGCATAGCCCTGTCCTCTGCCAGATACGCATTTTGGATATCCATCCCAAAATACATCTGGTTAGGGGGAAAATGCCCCCTAAAACCCCCGATAATATATAGGTGCTCCACTTTTTGGAGCACTTTTTGAAAAGGTACTCCACTTTTTGGAGCCACTTTCTGAAAAGTACTCCACTTTTTGACTCCCTTTTCCATATCAATATGGCTGCTTCAAAAATCTGAAAAAACAGGTGCTCCACTTTTTGGAGCCATTTCTTAAAAAGTACTCCACTTTTTGGAGCCACTTTTTGAAAGGTACTCCACTTTTTGACTCCCTGCTAAATCTTTCTTTGCAGCCACCAGCCATTCATTGTAATCCTTATATCCGAAAGGCGGCGGACAATCCTCCACATCATATCCCAAGCCATAATACTTCTCCGTGAGCTGCATGGCTGCCTTTCTCCCCGGCTCATCACCATCCAGACAAAACTTTATGGAAGTTATCCGGAGATGCTCTTTTAGAAAAGTAGCAAGTGGAGCATCCGCAAGCATTCCAAGAGCCAGCTTGTTGGTCTCATAATCGGAAAAAATATCAACATAGCTCATTAGGTCAATCGCACCTTCAAAGACGATAAGCTCCGTATTATCTTCATTACTGACATTGAATCCGTACTGCTTATCATTGCCTGCCACATCACACTTAAATGGCTTTCCATCCCTATCGAACACACCTCTCATGCTTGCAAACCTTGTCACACCATCTTTATCATTGCCCTTAAATACAATGTTGTGGTAATGCCTGCTCTCATAAATAAGCCCCTGAGACACAAAGTAGTCAATCACACATTTGCTGATTCCCCGTTCCTGATTCAGATACGAATAAAGAAAGCAGTTATCCGGTGAAGGAACAGGCAGTTCAAACTTTTTCGGCTCCTGTTTTTTCCTTCCCTCCACCTGATACTTAAGCGGTGCTTTTCTATCAGCCTCGTCTATTCTCCGGTATCCGGCAAAATCAAGAAGCCACCATACAGCCGCTTTCACATCCATACCACAGAACACCCGTAAAAAATCAATCTGAGAACCGCCATTCTCTCCCTTATCGTACTGTCTCGACCAACGGAACCAGTGACTCTTATCATAAATCCGGATAGAGTCCATTTCCTTCAACGTGTGATAACGACCAACTTTTTTGACTGTGTATCCAAGATAAGATGCAACGGCGGTTAAATCCACACTCTTTGCAATGGCTAATTCTTCTTCCGTAAATCTGTCATCCATCGCTACCTTCCCTTCTCCCGTTCAGCCACAAGACTGTTGGTAAAACTGAAATTCCTGTAATCGCTGGTGTATGAAATCTTAGGATTATCCATAAGCCCTTTTTCCTTAAAACTGAAAAATTCCTTATTATCCCCACCGACTATCAGATGATCCACCAACTGGATACCCACCATCCCACATACAGAGTTCATACGGTCCGTTATCATTGTATCTTCCTTGCTCGGAAGCAGATTGCCGCTTGGATGGGAATGAATGAGCATAATGCTTGCAGCATTTGACAGGATACTTGCTTTTAACATCTCCCTTGGATGCACCAGTGCCTGATTCAGTGCACCGATGCTTGCAAAGGTAACATTGATTGGTTTCAGGTCTGATTGCAGATTGACTACACAGACAACCTCCCTGTCCATTTCACAAAGGAGCTCTCCTATGGTAGCAGCTGCTTCATAAGGATTCTGCAAAGGAAGCTCCGAATATAACGGAGCCTCCTTCACAAGCTTTACTCTTACCACATCAAGCTTGAAGGCTTCTTCTGCTTCCATCTGAGATTTCGTTTCGCTTCCCATCCGCATCACCCTCCTTAAGCTCAATCTGTACGATAAAATCCCCTTCCCAGGCATTCACAAGAGCAATCAGTTCCTGTACGGTCATCTCCTGCTCCATAACCTGCCTCCTATCTGCTCTTTCCGCTGTCATAGATAAGCTGTGCTTCAGCCACCATCCCGTCAAGCCTCTTATTCGGTGTGTCCGTTGCAAGGGTAAGCCTTCTCGCATCCTTATCGTAGTGATAAACCTGATTAGACAGTCTGTCCTCCAAAGCTACCTGTCCCATGTTGATTTCACTGACCATTTCCGCAAGCTCGTAAGGATCACCCACGCCTGTAGATACTGCGATACACTCATGCACAGAGGAAGGCAGGATATAAAGGTCAGACTCCAGCTGCGATGCCAGCTTATGAAGATTATCCTCATAGAGCATGGAACCTGCTCCATTTATGCCTCTGTCATTGCTGATGACCCACATCATCTTATCTTCAGGAACCTCACCGATCATCATGTCAGCTACCTCCGCAGGCATACCGTCACTGATAAACATCTCACGAATCACATCATTCATGGATTTAACGGTAGGCGGAAAAATTCGTCTGGTATTTTCCACGGCACACTTGAATAACTGCTCTTCGTTCATACCAAGTCTCTCTGCAAGACTGTTACGGATTACCGAACTCTGGATTCCCTTTTCATCCACCTTTACTACCCAGCGGTAAATGATAGATAAGTCCTGAAACTCCCTGTGGGGCATATCCTTAAGCATATCTTCATTCTGCAAGGTATTAATGACCTGAAAGACAATGTTATCCTTCGCACTGTCGAAATCAATGTTGCCCACATCGGGCATTTCCTTAAATGCCATATCCATCCTTCTGGCTGCACTCTGTAATACCTCCTGCAGATTCTCTGTATCAAGATAATGCTCATACATGTCATTGATATACAGAGTCGGTGATACACTTCTGCCATCCCCGTCTCCCACCAATGTGATACCATCGAGAACCTTATTCACCTTATTAAACGGTTCAACACGAAGTTTCATTCCCTGATACTGCTCCGGCAGATAATCCATAAACTTCTCTGCCACAACTTCCTTAAAAATCTCGTAATTCATCATATAAAATGTCCTCCTTAATCCAAATTGTCATATAGGAAGCCTTCCTCATCCGGCTCCCCATGATTTTTTACTTCTATTTCATAACCGGGATCGTCCTCTAAATGGATAACTGCTTTTTTCTGCTGCATCATCCTTCTGTACGGGCAGCTTCTGCATTCCGCTCCGGCAAGGTCCTCTACAGAAACATCCAGTGCATCTGCAATCCTCTTCAAATTCTCATACTTTGGAATCCTGCTCCCGTTTTCATATTGGGCAATTCTTACATCGCCTCTGTTACAGAAGCCGGCTTTCTCTCCCAGTGCTTTCAGAGTCAAGCCACGGCTCTTTCTATGGAACTTTATCTTTTCTCCAATTGTCACGATTCCACCTTCTTTCCATATGGGCACTCTCTGCAAGGCACCGGGCATAATATCTCCAGAGGTACACATAACACCTCTGCAATCTTTTTCAGTTTCTCAAGGTCAGGGAATCCTTCGTCACGCTCAAATCCGGCAATGACAGTCTCACTGTCACTTCCAAATCCACATAACAGCCCTAATTCCATCCTTGTATAACCTCTCCTATCCCGATATTCCTTTATCTTCTCTCCAATCAAAGCTGTCCCTCCAAAACAAAGAGGTGTAAGCACATATGGCCTACACCTCTCAAAATCATTATTCGGTTTCTTCGTCTTCTTTCTTCTTTCTAAAGAAAACAGCTGCAGCTGCTGCTAATGCAGATAAGCCAAGCAGTCCATAAAGCCATGGATTGAAGTTATCCCCGGTCTGTGGAAGCTTCGGCTCTGTCGGCTTGTTGGTAATATTTAAAGTATAAGTCACAACATCAGGTGCTGCATCGTCATACTGTAATACCACCTCATGCACGGTCTCATCAAGGATATATCCTTCTGCAGCCTTCGTCTCGACCACATAATACTTGATATCCTCTACAAACTCGCCATCCTTAAATACACCGATCGGAAGTTCTCCGGATTCTGCATGACCATTCTTGTCAGTCACAAGCTTTTCAATCACATTGCCATCCTTGTCACGGATTTCAAACTCTACTCCGGCAATTCCCTTCTTGGTATACTCATCCGTCTTATCAATGATAATCTTACCATTCACAAGCTCGTCCTTCATGGATACCTTCTGAATTTCCTTAGTCTCTGTCACTTCAAATTCCACATCGTTTGCAATCTTATATCCATAAGGAGCAGTTTCCTCTCTTAAGATATACTTTCCAACAGGAATTCTCTCGATGACATGAGTCTTTCCGTCAGATACCCAGCTGTAAACAACATTTCCCTTCTCATCAATGATGGAAAGCTTTGCTCCCTTCAGCTCATGCTCTCCGGTAATATCCGTCTTGGAAATCTCAAGCTTTGTCGGATAGTTTACAAATTCTGCTTCAACCTCAATAACCTCTACATCATTACCCTGATAAGAAGCATCTACATCAAAGCATTCATCAGACTTCACATATCCGGCAGGAGCTTCCATTTCCTTTACATAATACTGTCCAAGCGGAAGGTCTGATACAAAGGTTACGGTTCCGTCTGAACCGGTCACTGCCTTCTCAATAAAAGTATCTGCTGCTACAATCAGTCTGCCGTCTGCATCGAAAATATCTTTCTTTGCATATAAACCGAATACTGCTCCCTCAAGAGCTTCCTCTGTTTCAGCATCCTTCTTGATTACGGTAATCTGTACCTTCTGTCTCTCATTGGTTACATCCATACCTGCATATACCACTTCGGTATTCTGGTCGATATAGGAAAGGTCAGCCTCGATAGGTGTACTGTCAAGCACAAAGCCTTCGATTGTTTCCGTCTCAACAAGGTAGTACTTACCAAGTGGTAAATCACTGATCATGGCAATTCCCTTGTCATTTGTAACTATGGTTGCTACAAGCTCATCCGCCTCATAATATACAGTGTCAAGACCATCCGGACTTACAATGTCCTCTCTTGCATAAACCTCAAAGGTAACGCCTGCAAGAGATTTCTTGAAGTAGTCAAAGATAAAGTCATACCACTTACCTTTTACAAGGTTAATGTCTGTCAAAAACTCTCCGTCCTTATTGATGATGATAGCTCCTGTAGGAACCTCATCCTTCATAACAACACTCTGGATTTCTTCTGTATCCTCAACCGTAAAGGTTACATCGGCTGCCTTAAGATATCCGTAAGGAGCAAATTCCTCACGAAGCACATAAGTTTCACCTACTACAAGCTTCTTAATTACATGTGCCTCACCAGCCTTGGATGTCCAGGTATCAACCACATTTCCGTCCTTATCAAGAACAGTCAGTGTCGCACCGGAAAGCTCTGCACCGCTTGTAATATCCACCTTTGTAAATTCAAAGGTTGTAGGTGTGTTGTGGAAGGAGGCTTCTATTGTCGCATACATAATATCCTGTCCCTGATACTCTGCATCAAACTCGATGATATCATCGCATGATACATATCCGTCAGGTGCCTTGATTTCCTTAGCATAGTACTGACCCAGAGGGTAATCTTTTACAAACCGGATATCACCATTTGCACCGGATACTGCAACCTCAAGCAAAGTATCTTTCTCTACGATTACCTTGCCATCCACATTTACAATATCCTCGTTTGCATATAAGCCAAATTCTGCTCCGGAAACAGGTTCTTCAGTCTCACTATCCAGTTTCACAACAGATAAATCAACCTTCTGTCTGTCATTTGCAAATGTCAGACTTTCCTTGATAACAGGAGTCTTATCATCCACATATACGAAAGTTACATACTGCTCTTCGCTGTTAAGCACAAAGCCGTAAGGAGCTTCCACTTCCACTACTCTGTACTTTCCAAGAGGAAGGTCTGAAACTGTTGCCTTTCCGTCCTCCCCGGTTACAGCCGTTGCTACAAGATCGCCTTCTGCGTAATACTTGTTGCGGTTTCCGTTTTCGTCTGTCTGCATGTCAGCTGTGTAAATATCCTCAGCTGCATAGATTTCAAACTTGGCACCTGCAAGGGAACCTTCTTTGTAGACAAATTCCTTATCTTCGGAATCTGCAAATAAACCACCCTTGTAGGCATCCAAAACTTCACCCTTCTTCTCGATTACAAGCTCACCCACAGCCGGAGTATCTTCATACTCTACGGTAATGATTGCTTCGTAAGTATCAGGGTCAACCTCGTAGAAGGTGTCGGTATCAATCTTTACTTCCACGTAGTTTTCATTGAGCACATAGCCAAACGGAGCTGCCACCTCTTCAATTCGGTAGTTGCCAAGAGGTAATACATCCGGCAGAATCAGATCGCCGTCCTCATCCGTAAAGAAGGAAGTATGAACCTTCTTGGAAGGATAAGTGGTAATCATCTCCACATACTTACCTGTGTCCATATTGAAAATCTTAAACTCTGTGTTAGGAATAAGAACCGTCATTTTGGTATCTGCATCCTTCTTAATCACACGGAGTTTTGCAGTAAACTCTCTGTCCACGAATACTCTCCAAACCTGTGGCTCTGTCGGATGATTCTCCGTAACATGCACCTCAAAAGGCTTGATTGTCTCCATATTGTGAGGAGTTACCGTCTCAATCACTACATAAGTTCCATACGGGATAGGAATTGTAACCAGATGTCCCTTTTCATCTGTAAACAGCTGTGTCTCTCCATCTGCACCGATGACAACCGGAGTTGCACTGTCAAAATCATAGCTGCCATCTTCCCTTACGGATAAAGATGATTTCAGATATGCAGTAAATCCCGCTTTTTCAAGCAATGGAGCCTCCGTATCCTCTCCGTTATCAGATACCTTAATCAGCTGGAATGGCTGCTTCATAACCTGCTCTTTGGAAGTTGTACTTCTTGATACTTCCGCAACAAGATCACCTTCATAATCGCAGACAACATCATGCTCATCCTCGTCTAAAAGGTATCCTTCCGGTGGAGTGATTTCCTTCACATAGTAGTTGCCAAGATAAAGGTTATTCACTTCTGCATTGCCCTTTGCATCAGTAGTCATAGTTGCTACCAAATCATTTGCCTTGAATACAACCCCGGTAGCTCCGTCCGGATGCAGAATGTCATTGCGGGCATATAAACCGTAAACTGCTCCCTCTAAAGAAGCATCGCCCTGTGGTACTGCAAGACCTGTTTCCTTATCCACCTTGTAGATATGAATCTTTGCAGTAGTTCTGTCATTTACAAACTCATGGCTAAAAGTTGCCTTTGCCGTATTCTCTGACAAGAAACTAAAATTGAAGTTGTAAACATCGCTGCTGTTTCTCACATAGCCGTAAGGTGCCTGTGTCTCAGAAATATAGTAGCTGTTTGCAATCGGTAAATCCAAAGTGTATGCTGCCTTTCCATCTTCGCCTGTGGTAACTGTCTGTAAGGCTGTACCCTTGGTAACAATCACCTGACCGGCATAGTTTTTAATGTCATTGCCCGCATACAAAGTGTACTTACCACCATCTAACGGGTTGGCAGTATCCGAATCCTTCTTGATAACGGATACTTCTGCTTTCTGTCTCTCGTTATAAATGGTTGTTGCTTCATACTGGACTTTCACTGTCTGGTCCTTATACTCAACATTTACAGACTTTGGAGTAGGATTGATGGTATATCCGTTAATACTCTTAATCTCAGTAACCACATAGGTTCCAAGATGAAGATCTGTAAGAACTACCTGACCATCGCTTCCGGTCGTAAGGCTTTCTGCAACTACATCACCCTTGCTGTAAACTTTCGTTCCATCTGCCTTGTAGATATCTGCCCCGGCAGTCACCTTAAAGACCGCTCCCGGCAGTTTCTTCACTTCATAAGTAAAGTTGCTGCCATTCCATCCGGTAAGGACTTCACCTTCCTTATAGATGGTAATCGCTCCAAGCTGCTCCTTATCAGTTGCAGTAAAGGTTGTGGTCTGCCCCGCCTTAACAGTAAGGGTGTGTACCTTGTCACTTAACACATATCCCTTCGGTGCCTTGATTTCCTTCACATAATAAGTTCCGGCAACAAGTGCCTTGGAAGTAGCCGTTCCATCACTTCCGGTTTTGAGAGTGTCCACCTTGTTCGTGCAGGCACTGTCCGTATAGATACCATACTCTGCGTTAGGAAGCTTTACGCCGCTTTCTTCATCCTGCTTGATAATCTTGCCATAACCGATATTCTCAGTTTTGACTTTGAAATATGCAGAAACCGGATCGACTGAAGGCTTCTCAGAAATAAACTCCTGATAGCCGGACTTTCCGGTAAGCCAGAACACGCAACTTGATGTGGTCTCCACAACGCCTGCTGTTGAATTCATTGTCGCTGTGGTAGCTGTGGTATTCACGGATGTGGTGTGAATTGTCACACTGTTTCCGCTCTTCTCAACCGTGTATCCGCTGAGGGAAATGTCGAAATTGGACAGCACACCATTGGAATCGGTTAAAGTTTTCTCAAATCTCTGGTTTCCTTCATTCCACTTTAACTCATAGGTCGTTGCACCACTCTTGGTAGAGCTTGCAAAGCTCGGTCTTGTTGCATAATAGGATGCACTGATTTGGTTCTTAAGTGTTGTGTAGTAACTGTATGAGCTTGTCGGATTTGGTGCTGACGCACACAGCTTGTTAGCTGCCGAATCATCAGAACCTGTCCCAAAAAGGTTTGCCACAATCGCCCAGACCATTGCCTGTGTCGCTATATACTGGTCACACTGGTCATTGCTTGGTGCGGTTGCTGAGTTGCATCCATATCCGAAATACAAACAATAAGCAAGCAGTTTTTCCTGAGCTGCCGATAAATCCGTACTCGGATTCGCATAACTGTTCATAAGCTGCCCGCCATCTGCTGAAAGTCCGAAATTCATACAATAGGCAGCATTGCCATCTATCATGGAATACAGAACTTTACCGTGATTGTAGCCTGCCTTTAATTCACTTACCTCACCAGTGTTCTTCACGGAAGCATTCCAGAAGGCAATCTTTGCACTCGAACTTGCTGCAAATGCAGTTGTTCCGTTAGAGAACAATGTGGTGAACATCGTAAGAACAGCAAGAAATCCTGCCATAAATCGTCTAAACTTTTGTTTCACGTTTCATTCCTCCTTAAAAATAGGCACAAAAAAAGCAGGTCACTTTCATGGCCTGCAATTTTTGTTATCGTTTACTTGTTATCTGAGACATCGAAACTCATAGAAGTCTGTTCCATTTCTGGAATATACACCCGCATATACCACATTGAATATCGGACTCTGTTCTAAAAGAAGCATGTCTGCTATGTAGGTTGCAATAGCATCCTCACTTCTTAATGGTTGTCCGGAAGTCGTACTGGCTGTGTTTAAGTCAGTTTCCACAAACACACTGTAGTAACTGCTCTCCAAACCATCGTATGGATAATACTCATTGTACTCTTCCTGTGTAATCCTTCCCTCTGCCAGAGCATTTGCAAGATTATCCTGCGTGGTAATCATCCCTCCTGCCTGACACTTTGCAATGGCAAGTGATACCACATTACCCGGACTATAAGCTGCCGGAGTATATGCCGGAGTAGGTTCCGGTGTTGATGTCGGCTCCGATGTTGATTCCGGTGTCGGCTCCGGCTCAGGTGTCTGAACTGTTGTCTGTGTTTCCTCCTGCTCCTCTGTGGATGCGGTTGTGTTTTCCCTCCGGTCTGTTGAATTATTCCTGCTTTCTGAATAGGATTGATTTGCAGTTTCTTCCTTGTCGGAAGTCTCACTATCCTCAGCTTCACTATCTTCATTATCAGCATCCTGAAGCTCTGTTTCCTTATCGGTAGAAATGTCCTCCTCGCCATTATCTGTGACAACCTGCTCCTTGGTTTCCTCTGTCTCCTTCGGTTCTGCATAGCTATTCTCTGCTTCCGTCATCTCTTTATCGGTGGAGTTACAGCCTGCTAATGCAAAAACCATTACGGATAAAAGAATCATACATAATCTCTTCATAATACCACCTATCCCTTTCCGTAAGAGGGATAGGCTAAAGCGTTCCGTGCCTGTCCACTCTTACTGTGTGAACATTTATGATTTACACGGGACACTTAACTTAGGGTCTGTCCCGTATCTGGTGCATACTAATCTCCTTCCATTATACTACAAGTTTCTTCATTCTGAAGAAATACTGTGCCAGTCTGCGGTTCTTTCGATAATTTGCAAAGGTCTTCATAACTGTCGCCTCCTTCCTATGGTGTTCCGGCTCTTACAAATGCAAGGAACAGTCTGCCGACAAGTCCTAACAGTAGCAGGAAGACCTTAGCCACATTAAGGACCAACTGTAATGCATTTAGTAACAACCACGCAATCGCTTTCAGAATTGCCACAATTACCCTGCCGATTCCGGCTAAACATCTTCCTACCATAACTATTCCTCCATTCCGTCCATCAGATAACTTAATGCATAATCTGATATGGTATCATCATCCTGCGGTTCCTCTTCCCTCTTTACCTCTTCGGTAACTGTCCTCTGTGGTATAGCTGAGAGATTGGTACATCCGGAAATCACTCCGCCAAGCAGCCGAATCACTTCGTTTCTCGCCTCTGTAACTGCCGCTTCCACTGTTCTTTCCTCAATGTCCTTCAACTCACTCTTGGTAACATACGGGCTATCGTCTTTTCTTGCCTGCGTAAATGCCTCTTTTCCAAAATGGTCGATATAATACTCTGCTGCATTTATCAAAAACTGACTCTTTGACTTACATATCTCCGGGTCTAAGTTTACCAGTACATCGTACACCCTGCGGTGCTGAGGATTCTTGATATTGAACCTGCATGATTGCTTAATTATATGGTCTAATGCCATCTTTCACACCTCCTATGCCAATTTCTTCATCTTTCTGAGTGCCATCATTGCCAGCTGTTCATAGCCTCTGGCATTTGCCCTGACATCCAGAATATAAGTGATATTGTTCTGTGAAAGCCCTCCAAACTGTTTCATAACGGATGCTCCTCCGCCAACAAATACAATCGGTGTTGTAGATAAGTTGTATCCATATTCTCTGATTGAGTTGTATACCTTCTCACAGAAGTCTTCGATTTCCGTTTTGGCAATCTCAAAGTACTTTCTGTCAATCTCACATCTTCCGGTTCTCATGATATCCTGAATGAATGACTCATCCAGTTCACCATTCAGCTGTCTTACGCACTGTTCATTGATAGTTCTCATACAGGTTATCAGACCCTTTGGAATGGTTACACATTTTGATTCATCCGGCACCTTGTCAACAACCGGCATAATGTCAATCGTCCATGAGCCGATATCTACTATCAGGGTTTTCTTATTGAAGGTCTGAAGCTTATCCGCGACTGCCGCGTAGCATTGAGGAAATACTGCAATATTCTCAATTACTACATGATACTTGATATTCTCAAAGAGAAATTCAATATCCTTTTCCGCTGTAAGATACTTTACAAAATCGGATTTCTCACTACCAAATCTGGTAAGTGGTAATCCTACCGCTAAAAACACCTTTGCTTCACATAAGCCTCTTCGCCTTAATTCCTTTGCTACCGCCGCCAGAGTCAGAAGATAAAAGGTATCATCCTCTGTCTTAGTATTCTTCACTTCCTGTCTGTTGCCACCGACCTTGTAATATCTTCCTTTATATTCAAGAACTCCATCAAATAATGCAGGTTCTGTTGTAATTTCCTTCACACCGGTAACAAATACCTGTGACGAGGTTTTAATATTACTCCAGCCGTGGTCAATACCAATTACTTCGATTTTGCTATTCATCGTCTGTTTCCTCCTTTTCAAACCGAATCTAAATTTCATCACTACCTCTACTTTCCAAGGATTTTCTTCATACAAGGGAAACAATATCCGTTACCCTTGTTATAAGGACATCCATCACATTCACTTACGGGTTTCTTTATCTCCGGTTTTTTCTTTTCCCGATAGCACTTTTTATTGATGCACCTGTGATTATTTCCCCAGAAGTATTTGCATTTCATACAAGCCTTAAGATCCCTATCAAGTTTCTCTTCTGCTGATAACTGATGCTTACGCTGTCTGCTGAACTTTTTTTGAACTACTCCCATCCTGACTCTCCTCTCCAAGAAGAAAAGTCTGATAGAATTGCTCAATTCTTTTATCCGCATCACTTGTGGCTTTAGCAAGAGACCATGTCATCAGTAAACCTAATAAAGCAAAAACTGTTGAAATTATTCCTATCATGTCTACATCCTCCTTTTATTTCCTGCCGAATTAGTTCAGTCAGGACAGCTTCATAGAAGCATGTAGGTGTACGCCGGTTATTTCAAACCTCCTACTCGCCCCGTACACTTGGGAATTGCAGGCAAGCCACTTTCGTGTTCACGACGCTCTTAATAATAAGAACTATCTCCTCTTCTGCCATTGTGAGGATTGGGGCTGTACCCCTTATGGGTTATTATCCTTCCGCAACATCCCTACTCCTCTTACCAGATTCATAACCAACTCCTCGTTCTTCTCTTCTCAGTCCATCGAACTACTAATGTGAAAGCTGTGTTTGTATATCCTCAAGGTGAATGCCCCGGAATTTTCACTTTACTCTCTCGAGTACCGCATTGATTTTGCGGACCTGCAATTGATATTCAATTTTCTGTCCGTTTTCTTCGGACACACATATCATAAACCAGAATATTCATTCTGGATATGGACTGGTCCGGTGTATTTCGTCAATATCAAACCAAAAACTGGTGTTTCTACTTTTTCATCTTTGTTTTGTCTACTATGTACTTTGGTAACGGGACTGGATTTTCCCTAAACTGCTCCAAGTATGCTTCAAAAATTTCTGTGTTAATCAATGCTGTATTTCCAACCTTGTAAACAGCTCCCGCTTTTTTTGCCATTTCCATAATATGACTTCTGCTAATTCCATACACCGCTTGCCCTTCAGCTGCATTCACATACTTCTTAAACACTTCCTTTGTGTCCGAATATGATTTATATGAATATCCCATTCTCTAATCCTCCTTCCATAAAGGATGTTTCATTTCCACAGGTTTCTCCCTGAATTGCTCCATGTATTCATCAAATACATCCAGTCGTACAAGAACCTTGCTTCCTTTACTATCGCCCACCTTATAAACAGCTCCCGCTGCTCTTGCCATCTCGATAAATCGATTGCGTCCAATATTATAAATAAGTGTTCCTTCACCTACCCTTACATATTTACGCTGAATAAGTTTTGATGTTCTACCAACTTTTGTTAAATGCTTCATATATTCCTCCAAAGGTTCAATCTTAATTAATCGTATTTTAGATAGCTGATACACTGCTCCTGCTGCTTTTGCATATGCAATAACAAGCGTTTCATCTAATCCAAAATAATGTGCAGCTTCTTCATATCTTACAAATCGTTTCATCATATTCGATGCCTCATTTCCACGAGGCGATAAAATCACTGACATATGCTCACCTACTTATAAAAATCATCTTCAACAATTCTGAATGTTTCTAAGTACTCATCAAGAATTTCTGTATTTACTAAAACCAATTGACCAACCTTATAACATGCTTTTGCATCTTTCGCTAATTCCTGAAATTTACTTAAACCCATACTATACATCTTGGCTCCTTCCGCATATCTCACAAACTTCTGCATATTTCTTTTATTTGATGATTCTTTACCTGTCATACCACTTGCTCCTTTCGATTGTTTTTTCCATAACGCAAAAAGAGGATACTTTCTAAATTTCTTTAGAAAATATCCTCTAAGTAGTGCTAATCTTTTAATTTTGCTTTTCAATAAGATTGTAAATCCTTGTACACTCTTTGTTATGACTATTGCTTTTAGTGGTCAAAATAGTGGTCAATTGACCATCCGACACCCCGCAAACCCGCATAAACACTGGGTTTTTTATTTCTCCTGACGCATTGTCGGGAACAACAGCACATCCCTGATCGCCGGCGAATTGGTCAACAGCATAACCAGCCTGTCGATGCCGTATCCGATGCCGCCTGTGGGAGGCATACCGATTTCCAGCGCGTTCATGAAATCCTCGTCAGTTGTGTTCGCTTCCTCATCGCCGGCGGCAAGCGCTGCCTCCTGCGCTTTGAAACGCTCCCTCTGGTCGATGGGATCGTTTAATTCGGAATAAGCGTTGCACATTTCCCTTGCGGTAATGAACAGCTCGAAACGCTCCACATAATCCGGCTTGTCCGGTTTTCTCTTGGTAAGCGGACTGATCTCAACGGGATGATCCATAATAAAGGTGGGCTGGATCAAATGCTCCTCTACAAACTCTTCAAAGAACAGATTCAGAATGTCGCCCTTAGTATGCCGTTCCTCATAGTGGATTTCCTTCTCGTCAGCCAGTTTCTTAGCCGCCGCGGTATCCGGCACTTCATCAAAATCAATGCCCGTATACTTTTTAACCGCTTCGATCATGGTCATTCTCTCAAAGGGCTTGCCCAGGTCAATCATATATTCGCCGTAAGGCACCGTTGTCGTGCCGCAAACTTCCTGCGCCACATGACGGAACATATTTTCCGTCAGATCCATCATGCCGTTATAATCGGTGTAAGCCTGATACAACTCCATCAGCGTAAATTCCGGGTTATGCCTCGTATCCAAGCCCTCGTTACGGAATACGCGACCGATTTCGTATACTCTCTCCAAACCGCCTACGATCAGCCTCTTTAAATAAAGCTCCAAAGAAATACGCAGCTTGACGTCCTCGTCCAGAGAATTGTAATGTGTTTCAAAAGGTCTTGCCGCAGCGCCGCCCGCATTTGCCACCAGCATAGGCGTCTCAACCTCCATAAAGCCCTGACCGTCCAGAAATCTTCTGATGGAAGAAATGATCTGAGAACGCTTTACAAAGGTCTCCTTTACTTCTTCATTCATGATCAGGTCCGTATATCTCTGACGGTAACGGATATCCGTATTGGTCAGACCATGGTATTTTTCCGGCAAAATCTGTAAGCTCTTGGAAAGCAGAGTCACGCTTGCGGCGTGGATGGAAATTTCCCCGGTCTTGGTCTTGAATACTTCTCCGGTAATTCCCACAATATCGCCCACGTCATATTTTTTAAAATCGGCGTAGGATTCTTCGCCGATGCTGTCTCTTGCCACATATGACTGGATATTTCCTTTTAAATCCTGCACATTGCAAAAAGAAGCTTTTCCCATGACGCGTTTGGACATAATACGTCCCGCAACGGTTACGCTCTTTCCTTCCAGTTCTTCAAAGTGTTCCTTGATATCCCTGCTGTGATGGGTCACGTCAAATTTTGTAATCTTAAAAGGATCTTTTCCCGCCTCCTGCAGAGCGGCGAGTTTTTCACGTCGCACCTTCAGAAGCTGGTTGATATCCTGTTCCTTCGGCTGGTTATTCTGATTGTTCTGTTCTGCCATTTCTTTTCTCCTGTTACTCCCGATTTCTTCCTGCAACCGTTTTTATACCTCGGATGCCCTCTGAATCTCCAACACTTTATATTTCAACTCGCCTGCCGGCACCTCAACTTTTACGGTATCTCCTACCTTCGCCCCGATCAGCGCTCTTCCCACGGGAGACTCGTTGGAGATTTTGCCCTTTAAGCTGTTTGCTTCCGTTGAGCCGACAATTTTATAAGTCATATCCTGTTTCATTTCCATATCTTTGATCTTAACGACGCAGCCGATATTGATTTTATCCAAATCTACTTCGTCCTCTACGACAACTTCGGCATTTTTTAAGATTTTTTCCAATTCTTCGATACGAGCCTCGATATCGCGCTGCTCGTCTTTTGCCGCATCGTATTCGGCGTTTTCGGATAAGTCGCCCTGTTCTCTCGCTTCCTTGATCTTCTGCGCCACTTCTTTTCTTTTGACAACCTTCAGATCATGTAACTCATCTTCGTATTTTTTCAGACCTTCGTACGTTAAAATATTTTTCTTTGCTTCCATGAGATATCCTTCTTTCTACAGGTTATGAGCATATATCAGCAGATACACTACCCTAATTAACTATGGTATTATACCTTATTATGAAAAGCTCTGTCAAGGCTGGCGGCACAGGAATCAAATTTGACGTTTTCGCCCATCCGGCGTATGCTCCTGATTTTTTTCTGTCCCGCATAAACGGAAAAAAAGCGGCAGCCTTTCCGGCACGGCGTATGCTCTTCAAAGGGAAGAAGCGTACAGTCCAAAATATAATCGCACAGCTTTACTTCCCCCATGCTTTTTGTAACCGTGACGGCAAGCCCGAACTGTTCCCACGCATCCTCCGCCAGCTCCCGGTACATGGCGGGTTCCCTGGTAAAGACCGTCAGATAATTCATCCTGTCATAGTATTGCCGGATCAAAGCGATCAAATCCCTGCGCGACAGCGCGTTTCCTTCTATGATACCGATGCGCGTGCGTTTATCAAATGTCACCTGTTCCAAAAAATCCCATGCAAAGTAAAGGCGCAGGCTATAGGGATAGTCCTGGTCAGAGGTCATTTCATAGGTATTACAGACAATTTTTACAGGGTATTCCTGTCCCCTGTTATCCTCCGCTTCCACAGTTTCCTGTTCCCTTACGGGTGCGCCCGCCTCAATTTTTACAGCAAATTTTTTTATCTTTCTTTCAATCTGCCATTGTACAATGCCGTTGCCTTTCCCGGTTTTCGGTGCGCTTTCCATAAACAGGCAGGTAATATCCTCCGTTCTTTCTTCCTTCCTTCCGTTTCCTACGGCGCCGTAAGTATAGCTGTTTTGCACCTCGGGTTCCCATTGCCAAAGGGTTTTTATCCTGCTGAAAAAATTTCCCGCCAGCGGTTCTCTGGGCGGGAAACACAAAATATATTCTTTTTTCGGTGGCTTTTCCACAAGCTGGTCATCCCATTCCTCGTCCGTACGGGTCTGTTTTCGGAATAATTTCTGCTTCATACTAACAATTTATGTTTTGCAGAAGGATTTATGCCGCTTATCCCGGTTTATTTGCAGGCAAACAATGCGTTTACGCTATCCGTCAGCTGCTCCAGCGTCTCCATTTCATTGATTCTGCCCCTGAACGCGGCGGAATTTTTCATACCGGACGTATACCAGGATATATGTTTTCTCATTTCCCTGACCGCCAGGTATTCTCCCTTATATTTTACCATCAAAGCCGCATGTTCCAGTATGGTCTGCCGTATCTGTTCCGGGTCCGCCGGCTCCGGGAGGGTTCCTTTTGTTAAATATTCGTGGATTTGTCTGAAAATCCAGGGATTTCCCCTTGCCGCCCTTCCGACCATCACGCCGTCGCATCCGGTTTCATCCATCATTCTCTTAGCGCTGTACGGATCTGTGACGTCCCCGTTTCCGATAACCGGAATAGACACCGCCTCTTTTACCTGTCTGATGATATCCCAATCCGCCTTCCCGCTGTAATACTGTTCTCTGGTCCGTCCGTGTACGGCAATTGCGGCAATACCGCTGTCCTCGGCTATTTTCGCCATTTCCACCGCGTTGATATGCTCCTCGTCAAAGCCTTTTCGGATTTTGACCGTAACGGGCTTTTTGACCGCCCTGACCACAGAAGACATGATATCGCCTGCAAGCCGGGGATTCTTCATTAGCGCAGAGCCTTCCCCGTTGTTGACGACTTTGGGAACCGGGCACCCCATATTGATATCCAGAATAGAAAACGGTCTTTCCTCTATTCTTTTTGCCATTTCTCCCATCAATTCCGGTTCCGAACCGAAAAGCTGAAGGGAAACCGGCGTTTCCTCCGGATGAATCTCAAGCAGAGCCTCGGTATTGCGGTTATGATAATAAATCGCTTTGGCGCTGACCATTTCCATGCACAGCAATCCCGCCCCCTTCCTTCTGCATAACAAACGAAATGGCAGGTCTGTTACGCCTGCCATGGGAGCCAGAATTACGGGACTGTCTATGGTTATATTTCCGATTTGCAAGGTTTTCATAGATTGTTCCATTGATTGTTTCTCCGCGTTACTTACTCTTCGTTCTTTTGTTGCGCTCATAAATCAGACGAAGCCCTTCCAGCGTCAGGAACGGATCGTAGACCTGAATCGCATCGGTTTCATCCGCAATGATCCTGCCCAAGCCTCCGGTAGCAATGACTTTCAGATCGGCATATCCCGATTCTTTCTTAAACTGTTCGATGATATATTCCGTCTGACCGATCTGTCCGTACACAAGTCCCGCCTGCATACTCACAATCGTTTCTCCCGCCAGAATGGACTTCGGTTTTTTGATCTCGATTTCCGGCAGCTTTGCGGCGGATTCCCAAAGTGCCTTTGCGCTGATACGGATGCCCGGCGCGGTTACTCCCGCCGTGAATCTGCCGTCCTCCGTAATCAGGTCGTAGGTCGTCGCCGTTCCGAAATCCAGCACAAGCGCGGGTCCGCCGTACTTTTCATAACCCGCTACCAGATCGACGATCCTGTCCGCTCCGATCTGACGGGGGTTCTCCGTTGCAATATGGATTCCCGTTTTCGTACCGGGTCCGATAATAATCGGCGTGCTCTTGATATAACGCGCCATGGCATTTTCCAGTGCGTGCATGACATTGGGTACTACGCTTGCGATAATGCTGCCCTGAATCTGTTCTACCTCGATCCGGTTGCTGTTTAAAAGTTCCCGTATCATAATGCCGTATTCATCTGAAGTCCGCGGTATTTTGGTCGTCATGCGAAAGGTGGTCAACAACTTTTCTCCTTCATAGACGCCGAAGGCAATATTGGTATTTCCCACATCAACTACTAAAATCATTCTTCTTCCTCCAATAATTCTCCCGGGTTCTCCTTTAAAACGAACACCTTATAATACAAACTCAGAGACTCAAACATTTCCTGCCTTGTCCTCTTGATCTCGGCGACCATCAGCCCTGCGGAAATGTCGTCATACAACAGGTCGTCTTCCGCCGCTTCCGTCTCGATGGTAATATCTCCGTCTTCCTCAAACACAATTTTGAAAATGCCTCCGACCTCCTGTGCAAACAATACGCTGATGATATGCAGTTCGTTCTGTATGGATTCCGGCAGCGACTGAAACGTTTTATTAAAAAAATATTTCATTTCATATTTATTGGCGGCGCACAAAACCATCCGTCCGTCGGGCATTCTGCCGTCAGATATGCTTTCCGTCCGCTGTTCTTTTTCTTTCTCTTCGCTGTCCGTTGTCTGTTTCTCCTCGCTCATTTCCTGCATCCCTGCTTTCTGTCAATTGCTTTATACATATCCGTAAACGCCTCTGACGCTGACCTCTCCCGCATATACCGTTTCTACGGTACCGTCCTGCCGTTCCACCAGAAGCTGTCCCTTTTTGTCAATTCCCCTTGCCGTTCCCTCAAATTCATTCTGCGGGTCCAGCACTTTGACCGCCGCATCTTTGTTGACCAGCCTTTTGTTATAATCCTCCATCAGCAAAGATAAATCCATGGTCTGTATAAACTTTTCGTAATAGCTTTCAAAATATTCCATGGTTTTTGCCACGATCGGCGCGCGCAGCACGGTTTCTCCCTTCTCCAGATAAAGAGAAGTCGCGGTTTCCCTGATTTCCTCGGGAAACTCTTTGATGTTGACATTGATTCCCGTACCAATGACCACGTAATGGATATAGCCTGTCTCCGCGCTCATTTCCGTCAAAATCCCGCAGATCTTCTTTCCGCCGATTACAACGTCGTTGGGCCATTTGATCCGGGTCTGCAAGCCGCAGGTCTGTTCTACCGCTTCGGCTACGGCAAGGGCGTCGATCAGCGTGACCATCGGCGCCAGGTCCGGTTGAAATTCCGGTCTCAAGCCAAGGGTCATATAAATATTGGTGCCGGGCGGAGACTGCCAGCTCCTGCCCCTTCTGCCTCTGCCCTGCTTCTGCTCTCCTCCGACAACAAGCACGCCCTCCGGCGCGCCTTCCTCCATCAGCCGCTTGACCTGCAGATTGGTTGAATCCGTGGACTCATAGTAATAAAGCTCCCTGCCCGCCCATTTGGTATGCAGGCGGCTTTCTATCTCATTTTTATTCAAAACATCCTGCTGTCCCACCAGACGATATCCTTTGTTTGGCACAGCCTCTATTTCATAACCGCTTTCTTTCAGTTGGTTAATTGCCTTCCAGACCGCCGTCCTCGAAACCGAAAAACGGTTGCACAACTCCTGTCCTGAAATATATCCGTCTTTTTCCCGAAGTAGAGCCAGTATCTCCGCCTTCATATCCGCTTCTCCTTTTATGCGCCAAGGGTCGCCGCCATAACTGCCTTAATCGTATGCATACGGTTTTCCGCCTCGTCAAACACCACGGACTTTGCGGACTCAAACACTTCATCCGTCACTTCCATTTCCGTAATGCCGAATCTCTCGCCCATCTGCGCGCCGATCTTCGTCTTCAAATCATGGAACGCAGGGAGACAGTGCATAAAGATCGCCGTATCCTTTGCGTTTGCCATAATTTTGCTGTTTACCTGATAGGGAGACAGCTCTTTGATCCTTTTCTCCCACACTTCGTCAGGCTCACCCATGGAAACCCATACATCCGTATAAATGACATCCGCATCCTTCGTCCCTGCAATCGCGTCCTCGGTCAATGTAATCGTCGCTCCCGTTTCCTTTGCGATCGCCTCGCAGGTCGCTACCAGCTCCGCAGAGGGGAAATATTCCTTAGGGGCGCAGGCAACAAAATTCATTCCCATTTTTGCACAGGTTACCATC
The DNA here is from genome assembly GCA_900542015.1 of uncultured Lachnospiraceae bacterium. GTDB lineage: Bacteria > Bacillota > Clostridia > Lachnospirales > Lachnospiraceae > UBA2882. The sequence continues at coordinate 33,999 of UQLY01000011.1, forward strand.
CAGGAATTGCCCATATTATAACGGGCGTCTCCCATATAAGCCACCTTTTTCCCTTTTAAGGAACCTAAATGCTCTCTGATTGTCAGCAGGTCCGCTAACATCTGGGTCGGGTGAAATTCGTTGGTCAATCCGTTCCAGACCGGAACGCCTGCGTAATTTGCCAGTTCCTCTACAATCTCCTGCTCAAAGCCGCGGTATTCAATGCCTTCGTACATTCTCCCCAGTACGCGCGCCGTATCCGCAATGCTTTCCTTTTTGCCGATCTGGGAACCCGACGGGTCCAGATACGTCGTTCCCATACCCAGATCATGCGCCGCTACTTCAAAAGAGCATCGCGTCCGCGTGCTTGTCTTTTCAAAAATCAAAGCTACGTTTTTGCCTCTTAAAGTATCCACGGGAATCCCTTTTTTCTTTTTTTCTTTCAAATCCGCTGCAAGATCCAGAAGATAAGTGATTTCCTCCGGCGTATAATCTAATAATTTTAAAAAATGACGTCCCTTTAAATCTACCATTTTGATTCCTCCGCTTTTTTCTCTTGTACTATCTTAACTTATCCCGGCTTTTGTTGCAAGTCTCTGCCGCAGTCTTATCAAATTCCTAAAAAAAGCTGCCGCAAATCTGCGGCAGCTTACAAATGTTCTGCTGTTATTTATCGCCTGTAATGACTTCTTTGATGCTGGTAGCAAGACCCGCAACGCCCTGAATATCGGACGGAATGATGATTTTGGTCGCTTTGCCGTCCGCCGCTTTGCCGAATGCTTCCAGGCTCTTCAACTGAAGAACCGCTTCATCCGCGCCTGCTTCTTTCAGCATTTTGATACCGTCAGCCGTAGCCTGCTGTACCTTCATGATCGCTTCAGCCTGACCTTCCGCCTCGCGGATCATCTTTTCCTTCTGCGCTTCCGCACGTAAGATTGCCGCTTCCTTCTCAGCCTGTGCTTCCAGGATCGCAGATTCTTTCTTACCTTCCGCAACTAAGACGGTGGATTTCTTTTCGCCTTCCGCACGTAAGATCGCTTCACGGCGTTCACGTTCCGCCTTCATCTGTTTCTCCATGGCATCCTGAATGCCTGCCGGAGGAATGATATTCTTTAACTCAACACGATTTACCTTAATACCCCAGGGGTCTGTAGCAACATCAAGGGTACTGCTCATCTTTGCATTGATAATCTCTCTGGAATTTAAGGTCTGGTCCAGTTCCATTTCACCGATAATATTACGAAGCGTCGTCGCCGTCAGGTTTTCAATCGCCATAATCGGATTTTCCACGCCGTAAGCATAGAGCTTCGGGTCCGTAATCTGGAAAAATACGATCGTATCAATTCTCATTGTAACGTTATCCTTTGTGATAACCGGCTGCGGAGCAAAGTCAACAACCTGCTCTTTCAGCAATACCTTTTTCGCGATTTTATCAATAAAAGGTGTTTTGAAATGAAGACCTACGCCCCATGTCCCCTGGTAAGCTCCAAGTCTTTCCACCACATATGCGTGCGCCTGGGGAACGATCCTGATACAGGAAATCAAAACCCAGATTACAATCACAAGCAAAATAATAATTCCGATAATTGCTCCCATTTAGTTTTCCTCTTTTCTTTCTTCTACAATTAGTTTTACACCGCTTACTGCTTTTACAATAACGACTGTTCCTACCGGCAATATAACGCCTTCCTTTTCTGTACGTGCCGACCATTCCTGCCCGCCGACGGTTACTCTGCCGATACTCTGCAGATTATCCACCTCGCTGACCACGATCGCCTGTCTGCCGATCATACTTTCCACATTTGTCTTTACTCTGTCTTTGTTAAAATACTTCACCGCAACCGGTCTTGTAAATATGATCAGAACCAGTGAAACAATCAAAAAGACAATTACCTGGGCAATAAACGGAACATTCAGCATTGCCAAAATAAATGCAACCAGCGCGCCGCCTGCAAGCCATATGGTGGTAAGTCCCAGCGTAATAATTTCAATCACAATCATGATTACCATAACCGCAAGCCAGAACAGTACGGATGATATGCCAAATACCGTTGTCATACTCATACTCCTTCTCCTTTCTCCCCTTCGTAGTATCCCCATCATACTATATTTCAATAAAATATTCAATAAATGCCGGAAAAATGCCTTGTAGAAATTTGGATGCGCTCCGGGGCAACCGGAGGTTGATAAAGTAAAGAAAAGGAAGGGAAAGAAAAGGAAAACTTTTCAGTCCGGTGCGAAAAGGATCAAGGCGCTGCCGTGCTGTGAAAAAAGCATATCTGTCAAAGGAAACCTTTATAAAAACGCCGGCACTTAATCCGCGTACTTTGCGGATTTATGTGCCGCTGCGTTTTTATAGAGCAAAAGCGTGTTTCCGTGACAGATATGCTTTTTTATAACACAACAGCCCCTTGATCCTTGACTGTTCCGTATGTTTTTCATTACTTAATAGAATACATGGTTGCCGATGACTACGCCGGAGGCTTTTCCGACGCGTCCGAAATGGAGGGCGCCGCCTACGTTTGTCTGTCCTGCGACCGCGGCTTCAGCCGCCTGCATACAGGATGAGGACGGTCCTCTCGATACGATCGCCGCAACGGTTCCGTTGGTCGCCGGAGGAAATTGTCCGGGTGCGGTAATTACGCCGATAATGGAGTTCGGATAACCTCCGCTTCTGACACGGTTCATAACGACCGCGCCTACCGCAAGCTTCCCTTCATAAGGCTGATTGCCGGCTTCCGCCTGAATCAGCGCCGCAAGCAGAGTGACATCGGAAACGCTTGTGGGTACCGCGCCCTGGTTCTGACTTAACTTTTTCAGCTCCTTCGCGCGTTCCTCGTCTTCGATTTCCTGCGTTGTCTTGCCGTGTTCGGTCGCAAACTCTACCGACACATAATCCGCGGATACATATCCGACCGTTTCTTCATCTACCTGTACGGATACCCATCCGTCCATTTCTTCTACGGCGTCCAGTACTTCTCCGTTCTTTGCAAGTCTGTATACGCCTGCGTCTTCACCCATTTCTTTTCTGACGCGCAGGGCATCTGTTGTAACCGTTGCTTTTAAGGAACCGACCTCAGCCGCCATCGCTTCGGCTTCCGCTCCGAAAATCAGGTAGTCGTTGCTTACCCAGCCTACCACATTTCCGCTTTCGATCTTTGTCCAGCCGTCCGCTGTTTCCAAAACGATACCGCTGCAGTCCTTAAACAGCTTTCCGACTACCGCAGCGTCTTCGCTTGCGGCTTCCCTGACATTCACGCTTGATTCCACATTTGCCATAACAAGCTGTGACTGTACTTCCGCCTCCTGCGTTTCGTCTGTTTCCTCTTCTTCCAAAACAACCGCTGTTTCCTGTTCCACTGCCGGAACGGTTTCCTGCATATCGACGGAAACCGCTTCGCCTGCAGCCGCGCCTGCCGTTACCGTCACTTCACTTTTATCTGATTCATCAGAATTAAGAATTGCGGCTGCACCTACGTTCAGCTCCGCCGCTTTTGCAACAGTGCTCATCATCGCAAACGCTGTCAGGAAACAAAAAATCCCGAGCAGAGGATGAAAAGCCTTTTTGCTTACTCTTTTCATGATTACCTCCATTTTTTTCGATATTTATTCATTTTTATTTCATTTCTGTTTCAAATATTACAGAAATGTTAAATATCGAAGTTGAGGCTATCATAGCAAAGAATTTATGATTTGTCAAATTTATCCTTTTCCATACGGATTTTCACATGCCCCTGGACTTTTTCACGCACGCCTTCTGCGCCTCTATTACAGCGCTTCTGAAGCCTTTTTCTTCCAATACTCTGACCGCTTCGATCGTAGTGCCTCCCGGCGAGCAGACCATATCTTTCAACTGCGCGGGATGTTTTCCCGTCTCCAGCACCATTTTTGCGCTTCCGTAAACCGCCTGCGCCGCAAATTCATACGCCTGCTTCCTCGGCATCCCGTCCGCCACCGCTGCATCCGCCATAGCTTCGATAAATAAGAATACATATGCCGGCGAGCTGCCGCTGACTCCCACGACGGTATCCATCAAATGCTCGGGTACTTCAAACGCCTTGCCGAAACTGTTTAATATCTTCATGACCGTTTCTTTTTCGGCATCGGTAATTCCCTGTCCGAAGCAGACGCCGGTACAGCCTTCTCCTACCAGCGCGGGCGTATTAGGCATACAGCGTACCAGCTTTGCCTCTTCCCCGAATCCGAAAAGCTCCGAGAGCCATGCAAGGGTCTTGCCCGGAGCAATGCTGACGATAACCGCAGTTTCTTTGATCGAATCCTTGATTTCCCCGATGACCTTTTCATACATCTGGGGTTTGACGGAAAGCACCAGTATATCGGCTTCTTTCGCCGTTTCCCTGTTATCCTCCGCTGCACGGATTCCAAATGCCTTCTCCGCCTTCTGAACGGATTCCTTCGTCGCCGAAGAGCCGAGAATATCCTGCGGATCTACGACTCCCTTCTGAATAATGCCGCCGATCATTGCCGTCGCCATATTGCCCAGTCCGATAAAACCGATTTTCATGTTAATTCCTCCTCTGTCTTGCCGCTTCATAAGTTAATAACGTTGCCGCGATCGCGGCATTTAAGGATTCCACCCTGCCGCACATCGGGATCTTAATATAGTGATCCGCAAGGTCTGCGGTTTCCCTTGTCAGCCCGTTTCCTTCATTGCCGATCAGAAACGCCGCCGCCTTGCGGTAATCCTCCCTGTCATAGTCTCTTGTTCCCTCCAGATGCGCCGCATAGGTTTTAACGCCCGCCTTTTTCACGGTGCAGACCGCTGCCGCCAGATCGTCCGTATAGACAAACGGCACTCTGTAAATGCTTCCCATGGTCGCCCTGACCGTTTTGGGATTGAACAGATCCACGGTATTTGCGCTCATAATAACCCCTGTAATGCCGGCGCCTTCCCCGGAACGGATCATCGTGCCCAGATTGCCCGGGTCCTGAATATCCTCAAGGATTAAATACAGCCCGGGGTCCTTGCCGCTTTGCCTGCCGTTTCCCCCGCAAATCCGTTCGTTTCCGAGTATTTTTGCCAGATCATATTCCGGCATGTTCATCACGCACAAGATTCCCTGCGGCGTCTTCGTATCGCACATTTTTCGGAAAACGTCCCCTTTGACGATCTCAATCGTCATATCGCCCCGCTCTTTCAGGCGGGACAGTTTTTTTGCTGCCTCTCTCTCACGCGCTCCGGTATCATCGCCGCTGCCGTCCCATAATTCTTCCGATAGGTAGATTTCCTTCAGCCAATCCTCCGGTGCCTCCAGAAACATCTTGATGCCCTCGGTCACAAACAGCCCCTGTTTTTTCCGTTCTTTGGATTTGGATAATAAGAGCATCACGTTTTTAATTTTTTTATTCGATGCCGATGTAATCATTGCCCGCTCCGTTTGATTTTATTACAAATGCCATAGCCGCCGCGCGTTTCTCCCGCAAAATGCCCGGGATACCTTTTGCCGACAGATATGGCATTTAAAATGACTTACTGTAAATTTATCTGGAAAGCGCCCTGCTGACCTCGTATTGATATTCGTCGATGTCCTTCTGCATGGCAAGCGCTTCGTCAATATCATAATCCACAAAACCGCCGTTAGCATGGGCTATCACTCTGTTGGTCTTTCCTGCACAGAGAATATCCGCCGCATATGCGCCCATAATGGAAGCATAATAGCGGTCCTTACAGGTAGGGCTGCCGCCTCTTTGCATGTAGCCTAAGATGGTTGCTCTCGTCTCAATGCCCGTAGCCGCTTCAATACGTCTTGCCATAGAAGTCGAATGCCCGATGCCTTCCGCATTGATAATAATATGATGGGTCTTTCCGATTTTTCTGTTTTTGATGATGTTGTTGATAATCGCCTGCTCGTTGTAATCATATTTCTCAGGCAGCAAAATGTCCTCCGCCCCATTTGCAACGCCGCACCAAAGCGCGATATAGCCCGCGTTTCTTCCCATTACTTCAATAATACTGCATCGTTCGTGAGAAGAGGAAGTATCTCTGACCTTATCAATGGCATCCATCGCCGTATTGATCGCCGTATCAAAACCGATCGTATAATCGGTACAGGCAATATCCAGATCGATCGTGCCCGGCAGTCCGATGGTATTGATGCCCTGCTTGGAAAGCGCCTGCGCGCCGCGGTAAGAACCGTCTCCGCCTATGACTACGATGCCGTCAATGCCGTATTTCCGGCAGATTTCCGCTCCCTTTTGCTGTCCTTCCAGCGTGCGGAATTCGCTGCATCGCGCCGTTCCCAAAATCGTTCCGCCCTTTTGAATGGTATCGGAAACATCTCTTCTTTCCAAATCTATAATCTCTTCATTCAGTAATCCCTGATACCCTTTTTTTATACCCTTTACCTTAACGCCGTTGCAGATCGCCTTTCTGCATACGGCACGGATCGCCGCATTCATGCCCGGAGCATCTCCGCCGCTGGTTAAAATACCGATTGTCTTGATCTCTTTTGCCATAACTTCTCCTCCGTTTCCGCTAAAACGTCTGTTATATTTTAATCCATTTTTCCCGCCATTTCAATTCATTTGAGTAAAATATGCGTAAATTGCATGAATCACCAATTGCGTAAATCTGTACGTATTCGTTATACCAGTCTGATATTTTCCTCTCCGAAGGCGCTTTTTAAGTTTTCCATCAGCTGTCCGTCCGCTTTTACATTCTGATTTGCAGGCAGCTTCTTCATCTGCTTCTCCGCCTCGCAGAATATGACGACGCTGTCCTTTCCTTCGGACATGGCAAGTATTGAAGTCAGCACTCTTTCTTTTTCTTCGTATTGCTGTATGGAAGGGAATTTTACCCAGAGCGTCTTCGGCACTTCATCAAAGGTCATCAAGGATTCTAAAATAATCTTCCCATCTTTATCCTCTTCAATACTCGTGCGCCCGGTAATAAAAACCTTCGCCTCTTCCTGGAGTTTCGCCGCATATTTCTCATAGTCTCGGGGAAATACAACAACCTCCACGCTTCCCGCAAGATCCTCCAATTGTAAAAAAGCCATCATTTTATCATTTTTTGTATATTTAATGGTCTTTCCCGCAATCATGCCGCCCACCGTGACTTTCCTGCCGTCCTCGATTTTAGCTCGTCCCAGCTCTTCATCCAGCATAAACTCTGACGTAGTGGCAGAGATTTTCTTTTTCCAAAGCGCTTCGTATTCTTCCAAAGGGTGTCCGCTGATATAAAATCCGATGACTTCTTTTTCAAACCCCAGCAACACTTCCTTTTTATATTCTCCCACGTCGGGCATCCTGATATCAAAGTCCGCTTTCTGCTCTTCCCCGACGAGATCAAACAGCGACATCTGCCCCGCCATATTGCTTTTCTTATCCTTAATAATACTGTCCATGACCTGAACGTAAATACTCATCTGCTGCTTTCGTGTTCCGGGCAGACAGTCAAAAGCGCCCGCCTTAATAAAGTTTTCCACGACGCGCTTATTCAGATCCGCATCGGCAAGTCTGGTCACAAAATCCTTGAGATTTTTATAAGGACCGCGCAATTCTCTTTCCTGAACGAGCAGATCGATGATATTACGCCCTACGCCCTTAATCGCGGTCAGCGCGTAGACAATGGCTCCGTCTTTTACGGAAAAGCCCACCAGACCCTCGTTGACGTCAGGCGGCAGAATTTTGATTCCCATAGAACGGCACACCATAATATAGGAAGAAACCTTTCCGGCATTGTCGATGACAGAGGTCAGTAACGCCGCCATAAATTCCACCGGATGGTAATATTTCAGATATGCCGTCTCGTAGGCAACCACCGCATAAGCCGCCGCATGGGATTTGTTGAAGGCATATTTGGCAAAATCCATCATATCGTCGTAAATCTGCGCCGCCACGTTCTCGGGAATGCCTTTGGATACGCAGCCGGGTACGTTTTCCTCGGGATTGCCGTAAATAAAGTTTGCCCGCTCCTTTTCCATAACCGATTGCTTCTTTTTGCTCATGGCGCGGCGCACAAGATCACTTCTGCCCAGCGTATAACCGCCCAGATCCCGTACAATCTGCATAACCTGTTCCTGATACACGATACATCCGTAGGTCGGCTCTAAGATCGGCTGCAGCTCCGGACAGGAATAGGTCACGCTGTCCTGATTGTTTTTTCCCTCAATATATTTGGGAATAAAATCCATCGGACCCGGTCGGTAAAGGGAAATTCCTGCAATGACGTCCTCCAGATTCTGAGGCTTCAGCTCCTTCATAAAGCTTTTCATCCCCGCACTTTCCAACTGGAACACCCCGTCGGTTTTACCCGTTCCGATGGAATCAAATACTGCTTTATCGTCAAAATCGATCCGGTCGATGTCTATTTTTTCCCCGGTGCTCATTTCCGTCAGTTTGCAGGCGTTCTGAATGACGGTCAGGGTACGAAGCCCCAGGAAATCCATTTTCAAAAGTCCCAGTTCTTCAATTGTCGTCATGGTAAACTGCGTAACGATAGAGCCGTCGGACCCCCGGGAAAGCGGGACAAATTCATCCGCCGGTCTCTGGCAGATTACCACGCCTGCCGCGTGCATGGAAGTATGCCTCGGCAAACCCTCCAGACGTTTGCACATATCGATCAATTCTCTGACCTGTTCATCGTTTTCATACAGATTTCGCAGTTCGGGATTGATCGTCAGCGCCCGGTCCAGCGTAATATTCAATTCATTGGGGATCATTTTTGCAAGAGAATCCGCAAAGGCGTAAGGCAGATCCATAACCCTCGCCACGTCGCGGATCACGCCTTTTGCCGCCAGCGTACCGAAAGTAACGATCTGCACAACCTTATCCGCGCCGTATTTCCTGCTGACATAATCGATGACCTCCTGCCTTCTTTCATAGCAGAAATCAATATCAATATCCGGCATGGATACACGCTCGGGATTTAAAAAACGCTCAAAGAGCAAATTGTATTTAATAGGATCGATGTTGGTAATTTTGAGGCAGTAGGAAACGATGCTACCCGCCGCAGAACCACGCCCCGGTCCCACCATAATATCGTTCTGTCTGGCATAGTTGATAAAGTCCCAGACAATCAGAAAATAATCCACATATCCCATCTTCTGAATGACGGAAAGCTCATAATCCAGCCTCTCCCGCAAGGTTCCATCATCATTCGGATAACGCTCCGCCAATCCGTCAGTGCATAGCTTATTTAAATAAGTCCAGGAGTCATATCCTTCCGGCACTTCAAATTTGGGAAGCTTGGTCACGCCAAATTCAATCTCCACATTACAACGTTCTGCGATTTTATGGGTATTTTCCAACGCTTCGGGGGCATAAGGAAAGAGACGCCTCATTTCCTCCTCGCTCTTGATATAATATTGTCCGCCCTCGTAGCGCATACGGTCTTCATCGGCAAGTTTCTTTCCGGTCTGCAGGCAAAGCAGGATATCATGCGGTTTCTCATCTTCCGCATAAGTATAATGAACGTCGTTCGTAGCGACTAACGGAATATTCAGTTCCCGGCTCATACTAAGCAAAGCGGTGTTGACGGTCTGCTGTTCCGGAATGCCATGGTCCTGCATTTCCAAAAAATAATTGCCCTTTCCGAAACAATCCTCGTATTTCAAAGCCGCTTTTTTTGCTTCTTCCAGCAAGCCCTTAGTAATATAACGCTGCACCTCGCCCGCCAGACACGCGGACAGCGCGATAATCCCTTCGTGAAACTCGCGCAAAATCTCCATGTCTACACGGGGTTTGTAATAATAACCTTCGGTAAAGCCCCGGCTGACAATTTTCATCAGATTGGAGTATCCCTGGTTGTTCTCAGCTAACAATACGAGATGGTAATAACGGTCCTCTCCGCCCGTTACCTCTTTATCAAAACGGGAATTGGGCGCCACATAAACTTCGCAGCCCAGGATCGGTTTGATACCGATTTCTCTTGCCGCCCGGTAAAAGTCAATGACGCCGTACATAACGCCGTGGTCCGTAATCGCCACGCTGTCCATTCCCAGCTCTTTGACTCTTTTTACACACTCTTTAATTTTATTGGAACCGTCCAGCAAAGAGTATTCCGTATGGACATGCAGATGCGTAAATGCCATGATGCGCCTTCTTCCCTTTTCCTTCGTTTTCTCCATTCTATCAAAAAAAGGGCGGCTTTTCCAGATCAAAAGTATATCCTTTTCCCGTCCCTTTGCATATTAAAGATGGGACCGCCGCATTTATAAATTTTTGGATTGATCAAAGGAAACCTTTATAAAAACGCCGGTATTTAATCCGCGTATTTTGCGGATTTATGTACCGTTGCGTTTTTATAGAGCGAAAGCGTGTTTCCGTGATCAATCCAAAAATTATAAATGCGGCGGTCCCACCAATGCGGCGTAATATTCCGCCAACGCCTGTTCTTTACCAGAAATTATAAATATTTCTTTAATACGTCTACCTTATCCAGTTTTTCCCACGGCAGATCCAGGTCGTTACGTCCGAAATGTCCGTAAGCCGCAGTCTGTTTGTAGATCGGTCTGCGTAAATCCAGCATCCGGATAATTCCGGCAGGGCGCAGATCAAAGTTTTCACGGATGATCTCTACCAGTTTTTCATCGGAAATCTTACCCGTGCCAAACGTATCCACCGCTACGGAAGTGGGCTGCGCCACGCCGATCGCATAGGATAACTGAATCTCACATTTATCCGCAATACCCGCCGCTACGATATTTTTTGCCACATATCTTGCCGCATAAGCTGCAGAACGGTCAACCTTTGTACAATCTTTTCCGGAGAACGCTCCGCCGCCATGACGCGCATATCCGCCGTAAGTGTCTACGATAATCTTTCTGCCCGTCAGCCCCGCGTCGCCGTGAGGACCGCCGATGACAAAACGACCGGTAGGGTTGATATAGTACTTGGTATTTTCATCCAGCATATCCTTGGGTAATACCGGCTCAAATACATATTTTCGGATATCCTCATGAATCTGTTCCTGGGTTACCTCCGGATCGTGCTGCGTGGAGAGCACAACCGCCTCCAGACGCACGGGTTTGCCGTTTTCGTCGTATTCTACGGAAACCTGGCTCTTACCGTCGGGTCTTAAATAAGGAAGCGTGCCGTCCTTACGCACTTTGGTAAGCTGTAATACAAGCTTGTGTGCAAGGCTGATAGGATAGGGCATCAATTCCTCCGTCTCGTTGGTCGCATAGCCGAACATCATTCCCTGATCTCCCGCTCCGATCGCTTCGATCTCCTCATCGGACATCTTGTTTTCTTTTGCCTCCAGCGCCTTGTCAACGCCCATGGCAATATCCGTCGACTGTTTGTCCAGCGCAACCATAACGGCGCAGGTATCCGCGTCAAAACCGATCTTGCCTCTGTTGTAACCGATTTCGTCCACCGTCCGGCGCACCAGCGCCGGAATATCCAACTGCGCTTTGGTGGTCAATTCTCCCGTAACCAGCACAAATCCTGTGCAGCAGCAGGTCTCACAGGCAACACGGCTCATAGGGTCCTGTTCCATACACGCATCCAGAATCGCATCGGAAATCGCATCGCATACCTTGTCGGGATGTCCTTCCGTAACGGATTCGGATGTAAATAAACGTTTGTCCATTTTTGTATCCTCCTTAACTTTTGCATAAAAAAACCGCTTCATTTCATAAGCGGACCGTTTAGACATAAAGATCCTCTTATTGTTCGATTACTCGCTCAGGTTGGCACCTTCCACTGTCTTATGGGGTTGCCGTGGCTTCACAGATCCTTTGTACCTCCACCACTCTGAATAAGAGACTTCACAATATTGAATTTTCATATCTAATGACACTATATAATACGGACTGTTTCCCGTCAAGTACTTCCGTATGTTTTACAGATTCTTTATAATTTTTATCAGTTAAAACTTTTTTCAGACCGATAATCTGACATTATCCGCCTGTTGATTGACTTTTACTACCCGCAAAAGGTATAATATAAACTATCTCTTTGAAAGGAGGGAAGTCTGTTGAAACGTCTATATACCGCCAATCTTTTACCCGGCATGATCGTGGGTGAAGATGTATTTAGTTTTTCCAATCAACTGATTATCCCCAAGGGATGCGTACTGACGGACAAAATGATTACCCGCCTGGAATTTTATTCCATTCCCTATATTAAAATTAAGGATTCCGCCGAAGAAGCCTTCGACGCGCCGCTTTCCTATGACGATACCGTAAACGGCTCGCAATCCGACGCCATTTCACCGATACCGGCGGCAGACCGTTCCTATTCCGATCTGATTCAATCCAGTCCCGAATTTAAAAAATTCAAACAGGATTTTGACGATACCATTGACGAGTTGAAAGGCAATCTCAATGATATTGTCCAAAAAGGCGCCGCTGTCAACACAACGTCTTTGTTAAAGCAGGCAACCTCTTTGATGCAGGACGCCTCTAACAATTCGGACTTTTTTCACATGCTTCATAACATGCGCCAGTATGACGATCTGACCTTTGCCCATTGTATGAACGTCGCATTGATCAGCAATATTCTCGCAGGCTGGCTCAATATGTCCAAGGAGGATATCGAAACAGCCACTCTCTGCGGATTGCTGCACGATATCGGCAAGCTCGCCATTCCGGATCAGATTATCAAAAAACCCTCCAAGCTTACCGCCGAAGAATACGAAATCGTCAAAACCCACACCATCGAGGGCTATCATATTTTAAAAGATCAGAATATCAATGTACATATCAAAAACGCGGCGCTGATGCACCACGAAAGATGCGACGGCTCCGGCTATCCATTCGGAATCGCCGGAAATAAAATCGATCCTTTTGCTAAAATCGTCAGCATCGCCGACGTTTACGACGCCATGACGGCTGCAAGAGTTTACCGCGGTCCCCTTTGTCCCTTCAAGGTTATCGATATTTTTGAAAAAGAAGGGCTGCAAAAATACGAAGCCGCCTATATCCTGAAATTCCTTGAAAACGTAGTCATGACCTATATGAACAACCGGGTACGCCTCTCCGACGGCACCGAGGGCGACATCGTCTATATCAACCACGCCCACCTGTCCCGTCCGATGATCAAATCCGGCGGGCGCTTTATCGACCTGTCGGCTGTACCTGAGCTGTCTATAGAGGAGATTTTATAATTTAATAATTCAGGTAAAATTGACCAAAGTCAAAACAGAAAAGGCTGCCATAATAAAAAATGATAAATATCAAAGGAAACCATTAGAAAAGTATGTTTCCGTGATATCTATCATTGTTTACCCGCAAAGCATCCGCCCCGCGGATGCCGTTATTCTCTTTTTTTCGCTTATGATACCCGCATCTGAAACTTGCGGATCTCTTTCTCATCGCTTACCTTTTCAATCTGTGCCCCGAGGCTTCTAAGCTTCACATCAAAATCCTCGTATCCTCTTTCAATATAGAAAATATCATCCACAATGGTAATGCCTTCCGCGGCAAGCCCCGCGATGACCAAAGCCGCTCCGGCACGAAGATCCGGCGCGCTGATATGAGCGCCCGTATATTGAGGAACTCCGGTAATAATCGCCGTATTGCCTTCAACTTTGATCGAAGCTCCCATGCGGGTCAACTCGTCCACATATTTAAACCGGTTCTCAAAAATACTCTCCGTTACGATACTGCTGCCCGCAGAAAGCGCCAAAGTCACTGTGATCTGCGGCTGCATGTCCGTGGGAAATCCAGGATAGGGAAGCGTCTTGATCTGCGTATGGGATAACGGCTTGGAGGAAACGACTCTGACCGCATCGTCGGATTCCTCGATTTCACAGCCAATCTCCAACAGTTTTGCCGTAATGGATTCCAAATGCTTCGGAATCACGTTTTTCACGGTTACGTCGCCCTTGGTCGCCGCCGCCGCCATCATAAATGTGCCGGCTTCAATCTGATCGGGAATTACCGAATATTCGGTCTTATGCAGCTTCTCTACACCTTTAATACGGATAACGTCCGTACCGGCTCCCTTAATATTGGCTCCCATGCTGTTTAAAAAGTTAGCCACATCTACGACATGGGGTTCCTTTGCCGCGTTTTCAATAATCGTCTGTCCTTCGGCAAGCGCCGCCGCCATCATAATGTTGATCGTCGCTCCTACCGTAACCACGTCCAGATAAATATGGCTGCCTCTTAAATGCTCCGCTTCCGCTACAACCAGTCCGCGGGAAATCTTGACGTCAGCGCCCAGCGCCTTGAAGCCCTTGATATGCTGATCAATGGGTCTGCTGCCGATATTGCAGCCACCCGGCAGAGCCACTTCGGCTCTTTTATATTTCCCAAGCAGGGCTCCCAGCAGATAGTAAGAAGCTCTGATTTTCTTAATATAATCGTCCTCAAATACAACGTCGCTGATCGTGGACCCGTTGACCCTGATACTGTGTCTGTCCATTCTGTCAATCGTCACGCCCGCGTTTTTCATCGCGCGCATCAGCACATTGGTGTCTCTTACATCGGGTAAATTCTCTATGGTAACTGTTTCATCTGTCATAATGGAAGCAGCTAAAATTGCAAGCGCTGCATTTTTCGCTCCGCCGATCTCGACTTCGCCTACGAGAGGATTGCCTCCCTTAATTGCGTATTGCTCCATGATGCACCTCAAACATAAATTTTATATCTATATTAGATTATTATATACCACTCATGCCTTCATTGTAAACTTTCAATTTCAAAATCAGTCAATTTGTACATTTTTCCGTTGTTTTTATATTTTACTCCAGATATTGTAACGGATTGACCTGGCTTCCGTTGATCAAAATTTCAAAATGAAGGTGAGGTCCGGTACTTCTGCCCGTATTGCCGCTCAAAGCGATTTTCTGTCCCTGGGAAACCGTATCCCCGACCTTGACGAGCACCTTGCTCAAGTGACCGTACCTGGTCTGTCTGCCGTCGGGATGGTTGATATAAACCACATATCCGTAACCGCTTCCCCAGCCGGCTCTGATAACCGTTCCCGCGCAGGAAGCCACAACCGCAGTTCCGACGGGAGTCGCCCAGTCTATTCCCTTATGATAAGTGGAGGCTCCTCTGGTCGGCGCGCTTCTGCGTCCGAAATTGGACGACAGCCGTCCGCCCGAAATCGGCTTGATATACGTCGGCGGTATCCTCGTTCCGACTTCTACAATCTTCGGAACCGGGGCGATGGTTACTTCTTCTTTTAATATTTCCGTATCGACGACCGTATTATTCCGGTAAGTCACAACCGCCGCAACATTTCTGTGCCCCGCGGAGGGCTGTTGTCTCACAACGGAATCCGTCGTATACCACTCGTCATTATAAATATATTCCGTGGGCGCGTCATAATCTTCCTCATAATAAATCTCTTCCTGCCTTCCCACCGAAAGCTCCGGCTCGGGAATCGTAATGATCAGTTCGTCTCCCGCCCGGATCGTGGAATTTTCATTTTCCAGCGTATCATTCATTTCAATAATCCGGTCCAGGGGAATTTCCGTCGCCAGAGAAATTTCCGAAAGGGTATCCCCGGACTGTACCTCATATACGGTATTTTTTTCCTGGTCCCTTGTCAGGATTTCCTTTGCGGTCTGTATATCCGTCAGTTCATCGGCTGCAAGATAGGTCTCGATAACCTCTATTTCGTCTCCGTAATACAGGTCCACCAGCCCGTAATCAAAATCTTCAAAACTCATCTGAAAGCTTGCTTCCGATTCCTGCTCGATTTCATAAAAAAGCTTCTCCACGCCAGCCATGGGCATTTCCAGCGCTTCCTTCTCCCGGTCGGCGGAGGTGGTAATTTTCGTCGTCAGCACGTTGATTTCCCTGTCGGGGTCCAGCACAAGCTCCACCTGAAATTCATTCTCCGGGTCATACTTGGCAAGCGCCGCCTGCAAAACCTCTTTTACGCCTTCCGCGCTCTCGATATTAACCGTAAATTCGTTGATCTTAATCGTATAAGCAAGGCTCCTGTCCGTAATCTCGTCCGCTTTCAGGACGCCGCACATAGTATCCACCACGTCTTCCCGGCTGTCCACTTTGCCGAAAACCAGTTCCTGCCCTTCCGTTACCAGATTGACGTCAGCAAAAACAAGCCCGTCCGCATCTTTTGCCAGACGGGTACGCGCCTGCCGCAAATACTCTTCCGCCGTTTCCCGGCTGTCTACCATTCCGACCTCTTTTCCGTTCAAAAAAATGGTATACATATTGTCTCCGGTCTTTTCGATTTTATGAAAAGAAGGAAAGAAAAGCAAAAATATCAAAACGATAAAGGCAACTGTCTTTAAATATGCAATTTTTATTTCCCGGTAGTATTTTGTCACTTTTTTCATCGATCTAATGTTTCTTCTTTCTGACACTGTAGCCGAATTTTCCGATCATCCGATCCAACGTATAGTATTCCCCGTGGGAATACACGATGGGATCTGCTTTGCTCAAATGGAAGGTATTTTTTTCATCCATATAAGCATCGTCCACCGTGACCGCCTCAACCTTTGCCAAAAACATCACATGGGTCCCCAGCCTGATCGACTGTGTTACCCTGCACTCAATATTAACCGGACTTTCGGCGATCAAAGGCGCTTTGACCTTCTGCGCCGCAAGCTTTGTCAAATTCATTTCCCGGAATTTATCCACGTCCCTGCCGCTTTTTACGCCGCAGTAATCCGTCGCATAGGCAAGCTCCTTTGTAGTCAGATTGATCACAAATTCTCCGGTTTCCTCTATCATATGATAAGAATAACGCTCCGGTCTTACCGAAATTGAGACCATCGCCGGGTCCGAACAGATCGTTCCGGTCCAACCGATGGTCAGCACATTATCATTTCCCTGTTTATCAGTTACGGTTACCAATACCGCCGGCAGCGGATAAAGCATATTGCCCGGCTTAAAAGACACTTTTCCCATGTCGCGCTCCTCACTATAACAACTGCAAAATCTGTGCGACCTGAAGTCCTACGGACGCAAGGGCAAGCAAAAAGGTAATGATCAAAAGAGGCCTGACTCCGCCGTTCTTTTTTGCACTGCTTTCCAACTGGTCCAGACGTGTGTTCAGTTCCCTCGCCTTTTTGGTCGCCTCATCGGTAATAACCGCCTGCACGTTGCGGTAAACTCTTACATTTTCCTTATGGACATGCTCTTCCAGCCGTTTCTGCCCTTCTTCAACGCTCATGCGGGTTGCCACCAGAATCTCTCTTACCGTCTTTAACGCTTCTTCGTTTTGACGCAGGCTTTTTTCCATCTGCCGCACCAGACCGGACACTTCCCTCAGACCTTCCTCGGTGGCATATCTGTCTGCGGCAGCCGCGGTTTCCAAACGTTCAAACGCCTGCTCAAAAGACGCTTCCACGCCGCTCGTACCGGCAACCTTATCTTCTAACTCCTTAATCGCAGCATACACCGCCTGCTGATTCTGCCGGAATTGGTCTCCCACGGCGCGCTCTATCTCATCCAGCCTGCCGCTTACTCCTGACAGTCCTTCATCCGTCTTAACCGAAAGTTTTGAAACGTCCTCACAAAGCGCCTGCACTTCTTCTCTTGCAGCCTCTGCGGCGGTTTTCAGACTTTGTGCCTCTTCTTTGATCAACTCGTCCGTCTGGTCGATTTTACCTTCCAACAGTTCCCCTGCGTTTCCGTAACCTTCTATCTGCTCTATGCCGCATTTGATCAACTGCTGCACCTGCTCCGTCACTTCCACGTTTTTCAGATTCAGACGGCGCATTTCCTGCATCAGGCGCTCATATTCGGCGGTACGCTCCTGCATCCGTTTCATATCCCTCGCCTCTGCCTGTGCATTTGCTTTTATAATCTCACCTGCGTTAAATCTCTTCGCCAGTTTGTCCATAAAATTGTCCACAAAAATATCCTCCGTGTCTTTTCTAACGGTTGAATGTATCGTTTTTATTTTATCATGTATTATTTTCTTTTACAACCTCCTGCTTTTTCATCTATTTCCGCGTTTTTCCATTTCTTTTTGTTAAATTTGCATAAATTTTTCCAACATTTTTTGACGCGCTTGTGAATATTCACTATTTTTTCATTGCTTGTTCATAGTTTGTTCATATTTATATCTTAATATAAAACTATCAAATACGAACGACGTAATGTTAATCATTACAGACATAGATAAATTTTTTCATAATAGCCCAGGTGCCCAAAAAGCACCTGGGCACTCCTCATTTTACAGGAAATATATCTATAGGAAATTTATCCATTATCATAGAAAATTTATTATCTATAGGAAAAGAATCCGCCAGGAAAACCAATAACAATTTTACGGCAGGAAAAAACCTGCCGCAATCAGAAAATTGACAGATATCAAAGGAAACCTTTATAAAAACGCCGGTACTTAATCCGCGTATTTTGCGGATTTACGTACCGCTGCGTTTTTATAGAGCGAAAGCGTGTTTCCGTGATATCTGTCAATTTTCTGATTGCGGCGCCCTTTTAGCCTACACTGATTGCGGCGCCTTTTAGCCTAGCCGTCCTCTCTTTATTCCGTCTCCTCCCCGCCTTTTTCATTGGCGATTTCCTGCACCTGTTCGTTGAGCGAAAGCATTCTGGCGTCCAGCTCGGAAACCATGTTTGCACATTCCACCAGTTCCCGTTTGATATGCTCCGGCGCGTTTCCTTCAAATTTATAATGTATCTTATGCTCCAGGCTCGCCCAGAAATCCATGGCAACAGTCCTGATCTGGATTTCCACCTTTGTGTCCACAATGCGGTCGGACAAAAAAATCGGCACGGTTACAATCAGATGATAGCTTTTGTATCCGCTGGGCTTCGGGTTCAGAATATAATCCTTTACCGAAATCACTTTGATATCGTTCTGGTTAATGATCATTTCCGCAATTCTGTAAATATCCGAAGTAAAGGAACAGATCACGCGCACGCCCGCGATATCGTTCACATACTTTACCATATTGTCAATCGTGGATTCATAGCCGTGCTTTTTCAGCTTTTTAACAATGCTCTGAGGCGTCTTAATCCTTGATTTGATATGCTCGATGGGATTGTACTGGTGCACATGCTGAAACTCATCGTTTAAAATTTCAAGCTTCGTCCCGATTTCCTTTAAAGCGGAATTATAAATCAATACGACTTCTTCCCAACTTTCCACGTCGTTGTTACGTTCCTGTTTCGTTTCCAATATCCGTCACCTCAATGGTCGTTTTCTGACATTATTTTATCATATTTCTGACTGACATGTACAAAATAAACGGCAATTTTATTCTTTTTTCATTTTCCGCCCGGCGTACAGCCGCCTTTTTTGCCTCGAAGCGCAGCCAACCTTTTCCGATATTGCTCCCTTTCCGAACCTTTGCTATAATAACCCTCGAAACTATTGAAAACAATCGGTTAAGACAACCGGGAAAGGAGCCGCCATGTTTCGTCTTTGGGGTAAGATCCGGAAGGATAATCATCTGCTGAAAGATACTGTATTCGCCGAGGAAAGCGACGACACGAGAACGCACAAAATTTTTCGCGGGCTGGAAGAAATCTGTTATGAATTTGACCTGGAAAAACCGATCTGGCTGGATAAAACCGTCGAAGAATTTAAACGTCATGACAAAACGCGTTTTTATCAGGATAATTTTATAGAAGAAATTGATTTTGATTATCTGGAAATTCAGATTATCGAAGAAGATTAACAAATATAAAAAACAATTATAAAACAGTTTGTAAAAGTTTTGCATAAAAAGTTTGACATCCGGAATAATATGTTGTAGTATCAAGCTAACACGACGTAGTTTTGAAAACCGCTTATTGTATTTAGGAGGTCATTTTATGAATATATCGATTCGTGAACCGGGAAGCGCCATCACTCACTTTATCGCTATGGTACTGGCGATGGGAAGCGCGGTTCCTCTATTGATAAAAGCGTCCGAACTTGGCACAATCTGCACCGTCGCCATGTTCATCTTTATCAGCAGCATGATTTTGCTTTACGGAGCAAGCGCGACCTATCATTCGGTCAACGTAGCTCCCAATATCATAAAAATTTTCAAAAAAATCGATCATATGATGATCTTTGTCATGATTGCAGGTTCCTATACTCCCGTATGCCTCCTGGTACTGGATCATCAGACCGGTTACCGTATGCTGTTATCCGTATGGGGCATCGCGCTGATCGGCATTCTGATCAAAGCGCTCTGGA
Source organism: uncultured Lachnospiraceae bacterium (assembly GCA_900542015.1). Taxonomy (GTDB): domain Bacteria; phylum Bacillota; class Clostridia; order Lachnospirales; family Lachnospiraceae; genus UBA2882. The sequence goes on from UQLY01000011.1 coordinate 54,030, forward strand.
TTACCTGTCCGAAATGGTTTTCCTCCCTGCTGTATATCGGAATGGGCTGGATCTGTGTCAGCGCAATCCGTCCTCTGATTCAGACCTTATCCACGGTGGCATTCCTCTGGCTTCTTGCGGGCGGTCTCCTGTATACAATAGGAGGCGTGATCTATGCACTGAAATTAAAGGTGTTCAATGCAAAGCACGCCTACTTTGGTTCTCATGAAATCTTCCACTTATTCATCATGGCAGGAAGTTTCTGCCACTTCATTTTCATGTATCAGTATGTGATTTAAAGCGATACGCCGTTCAACCGCAGCAGCTCTCTGGCGGTTTCAACGCTGTCCACGCCGGTAGCGTTTTTAATGGGCGCAAACTCTTTATTCCTTATGACCTCAAAGGGCAGACAGCTCTTTAGGTCATGGATCATATCCAGGACAAGCTGTTCAAACTTGTAGCCGTTGGGCTTCTCCGGTTTTACTTCGTTTCCTTCCCCGTCCAGACAGGTAATCTTTTTTTCCACCAGATGATGCACAAGTTTATGGGACATAATGTCCTCCAGCGCGGGAACGGAAAACAGGTAATTTAAGATAACTCCGTAATTATACGCAAGCTCGCCCTTTTCGTCCCGCTGATTTCTCATTTCCTCAGTCAATTCATAATATTCCACAATGGACGGTCTGCCGTCCTCGAGACACATCACGCCTACCCGTTCCTCGGGACACGCTTTGCGGACGACTTTCGATCCGACCTCTACCCCGCTGTCGATCACAGCTCCGATAAATACCGGATCAGCGATCTTTTGCAGCACGTTATCCACGGAAAAAATATTCAGCCATTCAATGCCCATTTCATGAATTTTCCTAAGAAGACCGTTGCGCTCCAGCGAAACAAACCACCCGCCGTTTCCGTTGGGAGAAGTGGAAATCTTGCTTTTTGTCTCTAAAAGCACCTTTCCTTCGTAATCTACAGCCGGCGCCATTTCCTGTTTAAAAAACCATATTTCTTCTTCAGGATATCCGAAATATCCGTTCTTTTTCAAAAAAGCTACCGTCTGATCATGATTTTTCTCGCTGGTCATAATAAATAGCGGCACCCATGTGTTCGTTTCCGCGACCACCTCCCGGAGGTTATGGATCAGACACTCAAAGATATACAGATCTTTGGTCACGCCGATATTGTAAAGTCCCTTCGGGTCCTCGGTTCCCAGACGCGTCCCCATGCCTCCGGCAAGAAGCACGGCTCCCACCTTGCGGTTTCGGAGCGCTTCCGTACCCAGCGCTTTAAATCGCTCTTTGTTCTTTTCAATCTCATCCGTCTGCATGGAAACGATGGGCGTAATGGCTCCCCGTTTCTTGAGATCAGCCTGTTCTTCCATGCTTTCCACCACGGAAAAATCCGTTTTCTCTATTTGCTGCAATAAGGATTCCCGTTCAGACTTCTCCAATTCGTCATAATATTGGAGCAAATGCGTCTGTCCGTATTTTTCCAGCTTTTCAAATGCCTCCTGATAATCCAATCCCTTTTCTCCTTTCCGATAAATCATCATCTTTCACACTACTGAATATTATACATGATATAACCGCTTTTTCCAACTCATAAATCAATCCAGGGACAATCCGTCAAAAAAGTCGTAGGCGCCCAGTTTTTCTTCCCTGTAACGCATAAAATACGCCTTCATCTGGGGGTGTTCCTCTCCGAGATCATATAAGACTTCGTCAAAATTGTCCTCTCTCAGACAGCCCAGATCTAAAAACAGCATCATATATTCGGCATCCTCGCCGTGCTCCTCTTTCAGGACCTGCCATGTTTCATCGCTTTCACAGCCTTTTGTATGAGAAAGCAGATACTCCGTCAGCTCTTTTCTGTGAGCATCCGCTAACCCCTTATCGTATAAAAGGCGCAAAAATGCAAGGCGCACCTTTCTTTTTCTCTTTTCCGACAAAAAATACTCCAGATCGTTTTCCCGGCTGCCATAGTCCTCTTCCCCGCACAGCAACAGCTTCGTGTATCCCTCCATATCGTCGCCGTGAAGAATCGTCAGCATCCTTGCGTCCCACAGCGCAAGCCACTCCTTATCGTCCGTTCCGGTAGTCCGAAACAGATAGGGCGCGTCCAAAACGCCGCAGGTTGCCGCCAGCAAAGAGCCGAAGCCCCTGATGTCGTCCTGCTGTCCTGCTCCGGCTTCCACAAGGCAGACACGCTTTAAGCTGCCGCACTCCGCAAATAACGCTTTGCCCAGATCGTAGGGCTGCTTGGGCAGATAGATTTCTTCCAGATCGCGGCAGTGGGCAAACGCCCAATCGCCTATTGCCCGGACGGTTTCAGGCACATAAATGCGGAAAATCCCAGCCTGATTAAAAAAAGCCTTTTTCCCGACGGCGCAGACGACCATGTCTCCGATCCGCGAAGGTATGACCACTTCCGTTTTCTTTCCGTCATATCCGGTAATCTGTGCACCCGATTCTGAAATTGTATAAAAGTACACGGCGCCTGCCGCCTCATATCGCTGCTGCATCCCAAAACTCCCGCTTTATTTACAAATTCAATTCCCGGATTTCCCGGATCAACTGATCCGTTCTTTCGGATAATAATAACTGCTCGTTATGTTTTTGATACGCCTCGCAGCCGAAGGTAGCGATAAAACCTGCCGAATCATTATTAACGGTCAGCTCGGTAACCAGAATCAGCATTTCGTTACCCTCTGCAAACGCCTGATCCACAAAAGCAAACAGCGCATCCAGTTCGCCCTTGCAAACTTCCGTCGCCTCTTTCATCCCGGCAACCTGTCCGTCGAATTTTGCCTTTACGACTGCAAATACCTGTTCCGTGGAGGCAAAGCGCTGCGTGACCGCTTCCCTCTTTGCTTCCTCCATAAAGCGGATCAGTCGTTTCTGTTTCTTCCGGTCCGCGGCAGACAGGGAACCGCTTTTTGCAAGGTTTGATAAAATCTTTTCCCGCGCCTGTATCTGCTTATCCAGCATCGCCAGGGCGTCGTCAGCCCCCTTAACCGCTTTTAAAGGCGGCATCAGCTCCTGCATATATCTCGCCGTCTCCATATGCTCCTTGATATGGGACATTACCCTATCAATCAACATGCCCAGCAAAGACAGTCTTTCGTCAAAAGGCGCCTGCTTTGCTTTTTCCAGAATTTCATCCGTAACCTCTCCCCGCAAAATCTCATCCACATGGTAATCCTTTTTATACTTTTGATACAGGTCGTAATACGCGCCAAACTCCTTGACGATTTTATCGTTGCGGATATATTGTCCGATCAGGGTTTCGGTCACAGGGAGCTTTTCTTCCTCATACAGATACAGAATCTGGGATAAATCCTCCCAGCCGCGCGCCGTCACATACAGTCTGCCCTTTACCGTCGTTTCGATATGATAGAAATATTCCTTTTTCAGTTCTAAAAAGCTGACAATCGCGCCGTGAATGCCCATTTCCCTCGCATAGACCTTCCACGCGTCGTAATCCGCTTCTACCTCCAGCACCTTTAAACGGTCCATGGTAACCACGTCAAACTCTCTGACTGACTTATTATATTCGGGCGGATTACCCGCCGTGACAATGATCCAGCCTTCGGGAACCCGGTGTCTGCCGAAGGTTTTGTACTGGAGAAATTGCAGCATGGACGGCGATAAGGTCTCGGACACGCAGTTAATCTCATCCAAAAACAAAATGCCTTCCTTCATGCCGCTTTGTTCCATGGTCTCATACACCGAGGCAATAATCTCACTCATGGTATATTCCGATACCTGAAATTCTTCCTGCCCATATTCTTTTTTCACAATATAAGGAAGCCCCAGCGCCGATTGTCTGGTGTGGTGCGTCATGGAATAAGATACCAGCGCGATTCCCAGCTCCGACGCCACCTGCTCCATAATCGCGGTCTTGCCGATACCCGGCGCGCCCAGCAGAAAAATCGGTCTCTGCCTTACTACGGGAATCCGATATTCTCCAAACTCGTCCTTTTTCAGATACAATCTGACGGAATCCTTAATATAATCCTTCGCCTGTCTGATGTTCATCTTCCTTCTCCTTTTCCTCCATCGCTTCCAAATCCGGCTCCCCAAGCACGACCTCGATCGCCCAGACGGGCACCTCCGGCTTTTTATCATCTTCATTCAAAAATACAAATATCGTATCATAAGCGGGCATTGCCGGCGGATAAATCCCGTAGCCGTCCGTAAAATAAATCAATCCCTTCAGATTTTCAAATTCTCCCTTTGCAATCTGCCCGTCCACATATTCAAACACGGGGCGGAAATCCGTAGAGCCGAACCCCCTCAGCTTCCCCGATGCAAGAAACGCGTCAAAATCCTCTTCACAGGTAATCTTCGTATCCATTTGTATCTCCATATCGCACTGAATAATATGGACGTTGACCTTACTGAAAAAATTTTCACTCTGCTTTAAAATGGAATAAGTCTTTTTCAAAAAAGCCTGCACCAGCGCTCCCCTGCAGGAAGCCGAGGTATCGATAGCAATGACAAACTCCTTTACCTTTTTGACATCTTTATACTCCAACGGTTCCACCAGGGGCATATTGCCGTATTGGGAAAGTCCGTAAGTATAGTAAATATAATCAAATTCATCATCGTTGACGGTCATATCCTCGGAAAGACAGGTAAACCGCCGCAAAATCTCTCCATAATCATACCGGTCCCTGGTCGCCTCTCCCAGATTGGCGTCCAGGCTCTCCGACTTGGTCTTATCCTTGGAAAAGCTTTTCAGATCCGCCTTGATCCGCTCGCTGATCCGTTGAAACTGCTCCTGCCCGATGGTCATTTCTTCTTTTACGTTCCATGTCGTATGTTCATCCACATGGCTTAAGGAAATCAGTTCCTTCAGCTCCTCGGGCTTTAAAGAATGCTTTTGCAGATAGCGGTAAATATGCTCTGCGGTAAAAGGCACCTTTTTGGGCACTTTCACAGGAGCGCTTCCGGTCTGGTTCCATGCGGTCTGCCTTTCAAACTCTTCCTCGCTGTCTTTGCCGTTCATCGCATCCCTGAGGTTTCTGATGCTTTCCCGCAGCCTGTCGTCCTTTTTCAGCGAAGCGCCGTGAAGCCCCAGCTCTAAAATGGTATTTTCCGCCGCAAGATCGGCGGCAAGGTCCCAAAGCCCGGTATCCAGCCTGCCGTATTGGTAACTATGATAAAAAATACAATGGAACAGGATATGCAGATACATCCTTACTGCAAAGGCAGGCTCCCTTTCATAACGCTTCAACAGCCAGACCGGATCATAATAAAGCCTGCTGCCGTCCGTCGCCGCTCCCGAAAGCCCCGGTCTCGCCTCCGGCTGCAGGGCTGCCGCCGCCACATCCAGAAAACGCAGATTGACCACGATACTGTCGGAGGCAAGCCTCATAATGTGTGCCGAGAGCTCCTTAATCTTATTCAGTTGTTCCTGTTCTTTTGCTGTCAAAGCCAAACACGGCACCTCCATATGCTACATGGTATCAAACATTACATAAAACCGGCAAATACGGATGCTCCTATCACGGTCAGAATACCTGCCACCGCCACGGAAAGACTGCTCATAGCGCCCTCCACTTCTCCCATTTCCAACGCTTTTGCCGTACCCAGGGCATGGGAGGCGGAACCGATACCGACTCCTTTTGCCACGGGTTCCGTAATATGAAACAGTTTACAGATAGCTTCCGCAAACACATTTCCGATAATACCCGTAATCACAATTACCGCTATGGTAATCGTTACCACGCCGCCCAGTTCCTCGGAAACGCCCATTCCAATCGCCGTGGTAACGGACTTTGGCAGCATCGTCACATACAGTTCATGGCTCAGTCCCGCCAGTTTACTCATGACCAAAATGCTGCAAAGGGATGTCAGTACCCCCGCCACAAGACCTGCAATAATCGCCGCTGCGTTTTCCTTCAGCTTGGAAAACTGTTCATACAGCGGTACGGCAAGGGCGACGGTCGCCGGAGTCAGCAGATAACTGATATATTTCGCTCCTTCATAATATACCTTATAATCAATCCGAAAAGTCACTAAAAACAAAATAACCGCGATGATGGAAATCAGCATCGGATTACAAACCGCCAGTTTTGTCTTTTTCTTGATCCACATTCCGATTTCATAAGTAAAAAGTGTAATAAATACGCCGAAAAATACCGACTGTCCGATAAATTCTTTCATTTTTCCTCTCTCTTTCCCCGCATCATAAGCTGCGTGACCAGTCCTGAAACTCCCATAACCAGAACGGTCGATATTACCGTCATCAACAGAATTTTACCGCAGACCGGCATCAGCACGTCCCAGGTATCCAGCAGACCTACCGCCGCGGGAATAAACATAATCGGCATAACCTCTATGAGAAAATCCGCCGCTCCTTTTACCTGTTCCAATTTGACCACTCCCGTCATCAAAGCAAGAAACAACAACAGCAATCCGTAAATGCCCGCCGGAATCGGCAGAGGAATCACCTCTTTTAAAATCTCTCCCAAAAAAGTAACCGCCAGAATCAGCAGAAATTGTCTTACATATTTCATCATTTGCACCTCTGTTATTCATGATAACACGCACAGTATACTATATTTTACCCCAAACTCCCATACTTGCACGCAGGAAAAAACAATCTAATTTGAAAAATATGGTATTTTCTTATATAATGAGGATACGATATTCGGGTTACAGCGCCCGCGAACAAGGTGAAGAAATGTCAGAAGCAAAATTTGATGTCAGTATTGTCATTCCCGTATACAATATGGAAGCCTATCTGGACAGATGCGTCAAGAGCGTGCTTGCCCAGACGCTTTCCAATCTCGAAATCATTCTGGTGGACGACGGCGGCAGCGACCGTTCCGTTTCCATGTGCGACGACTACGCCGCAGCCTATCCCGATAAAATCCGCGTCATCCATAAAGAAAACGGCGGTCTGACCTCCGCCTGGAAGGCAGGCAGCGCCGCGGCAGAAGGGCGTTATATCGGATATGTGGACAGCGACGATTATATTCTCCCCGATATGTACGAAAAAATGTTTGGACGCATTGTGGAGGAGGATGCCGATATTGCCTGCTGCGGGCTCCATCATTTATATGAGGACGGCAGTCACGAAGAATGGGACGACCAGATGGATTTTCCCAAAGACGTATTTGAACCCGCCGCTTTGGAACAGGAAATGTTTCCGGTTCTGATCAACGACGGGAGCTTTATGGGACGTAAGCTCCATCCCAACAGAGTGACTAAGTTAGTCCGCGCTTCTTTAGTAAAAAACAACCTCAGCCTGTGCAGCGACGCCGTTTCCATCGGCGAAGACTTTCAGTTTTCCCTGTGCATGTTTTTAGACGCGAAAAAAGTCGTCGTATTGAAAGACTATTTCCCTTATTACTATTACATGAACAACAGCTCCATGACCATGAAATACGACGCGGACTATATGAGAAAAATCAAAATCATGAAAGAAAACCTGTTAAGAATCAGCAAAGCAAAGGGCGGATATGATTTTGAGACGCAGATCTGGAACGATTTCCTCTGTCTGACAGTGCTGCACGTCAAGGGCGGCATCTATAAAAAGAAAAGCGCCCCCTACCGCGAGCACCGCGCCGAGATGAAAGCAATCTGCGAAGATAAAGAAGTTATCAAAGCTTTACAGATATATCATATGCCGAAACTGACAACTGCGGAAAAGCTGTTTTTGTTTTTTATGAAACATCATATGTATTTGTTTATTTTTCTGGCGGTCAGGATTTATTTTCGGTAAGAGGATGCCGCATTTGCAGCGGAAGGAGTGTGCCGGCGGGTGCCCGTCACGGAAACCGCTTTCGCTCTATAAGGACGCAGCGGTACATAAGTCCGCAAAGGACGCGGACTAAGTACCGGCGTTCTTATAAAGGTTTCCTTTGACAGGCGCCCGCCGGCACACTCCTTCCGCTGCAAATGCGGCTTTCTCTGGCGTAATTTTTTGATTGAGGGGTTTTATATTGTATGAATGATGGTACGGAAGATAAGCAGAACAGGATAATGAAGGTACGGAAGACAGAAAAGGGATTGCCGGGGTGGATGGGATTCGCGGTGGCGGTTGTATTGGTTTCGGTGCTGTATTTTGTGTTTAAGGACCACTGTTTTGGGGGATTTCCCGAAGTGACGGATTTGATTATTGATCAGATTGTGATTGAAGGGAGCAATAAGACCGGGGAATGGGAATTGTTTTGGAGACTTCTTTGGATCGGATGCTTTGCGGTGTTGGGCGTATGCGCGGCTAACGCTCTTTTTAAAAAGAAGCATGGAGAGATGTCAAAAAACGGTTCCAAAGAACTACCAAAAGAAGGATTGCAGCCTATCGATTCAGATACGGATACGGGAATGGTTTCACGCATCGGTAAGAGAGTCGGGCTGGGAGCGCTTTGTTTTTTCCCTGCTGTTTTACAGTGTGTGTTTTATGGAAATGCCCCCGTATTTCTTTGGCTGTTCGGGCTTGTTTTCTTTTTGCTGATCGTTATCAAAGGAAGAGAGGCGGGACGCTATGCCTGCCTGTTTTTGTTTTTTTATTTTGATCTTCAGACGCTTGCAGTTCTGATAACGCTTGGAACTGACGACCGCCGTACCAGCGACCTGTTGCTATTTGCCGCGTCGGTTATTTTATTTCTTCTGTATTGCCTCGCCTCCCGCTGGTCCAATGGGATAAAAACGCAGGCTCTTTTCATCAGCCAGCTTCCGCTGCCCCTCTTACTGTTATTGTATACAAAAAACGCTTATGAATATCAGGGCGAAATCATACGGCTTGACTATCCCAAAGCATACATGCTTTTCATTTTTCTTTGTATTCTCGGCTTATACGCCCTGCTTTTTGTCCAATACCAAAAAAGAAAGCCCGGAAAGGATTTTTTGTCCGTGTCTTCGGCAATCTCTGTTTTCTTATACGGTTCTTATATTCCCGCGGGATTGTTTGTCCAATCGGATCTGCACCATCACGGCGAACAGCTCCTCCCGTGGCAGCAGATTGTCAATCTGGGAAATACGGCTTATGACGGCTATTCCCCGGTTTCCGGACTATTTCCCATGCTGATCGGCGGCGTCAACGATCTTTTGTTCGGCGGAAAAGCCACCACCTATGCCGCAGCCTTCAGCGTGTTGTTCCTGCTTTTCGGCGCGGTTACGATTTTCCTGATTTATCTTCATGCGGGCGGTAAGCTGACGCTTCTTTTTGCATTCTTATTTCATATGCCCGCATACTGCCGCACCTGGATCATTCTGCCCGTTTTGTTATTGTTGATGCTTCCTTCCGTTATCAGACAGAAAAGGCGTTTTCTCTATTTATACGTATTCTGCGGCTTTTTGAGCGGTCTGTACTATCCGCTATTCGGTTTTGCCTTGATTGTAGCCGTTCTGCCCTTTGCCTGCGTGCAGCTTTATTCTTATTGCAAAGAAAAGATATGGCGGGCGGACCTTCATTCAAAATCCTTTTATGCGGAGACGCTGTTGCTTTTTATTCCGATTGTACTTGCCCTTCCCCTCCTTTACAGAATGGCTTGCCATATCTTATCATATTCCCACCAGACGCTTTTAGCCGACGGTTTATCTTTACAATCGGTATCCGTTCCGGACTGGTTTATGCCCTATTTATCCGGGTCCGTCCAAAGCGTTTTTTCTCATGCAGAGGGACTGCGCGCAGAGCTGTACTATGCCGTCCGATTCCTGGGCGGTATGCTTCCGATCTGGCTGTTTTTGTCCCTGCTGTCAGCCTTCCTGCATAAAAACAGGCGTAAAAAAATGTTGGAGAGCCCTGCATTTTTGGGCTTATCCGCCGGTTTCCTCCTTCTGCCCGTATGCTATACTTATACGATGGTCATCATGGACGAAAGCTGGGTCAGCCGCCTGTTTTCCCGCAGCAGCCATCTTTATTTATGGATACTGGGCATTCTGCTGCCGATCCTGCTCGTCCGGTACGGCACGCAGTTTCTGGAAAAGAAAACACATATTTTCCTGCTGACGGCACTATCCCTCAGCGTCCCTTTTATCTGTTTTTACCAAATGAGGGATTATCAGTTCCCCGTACTGGACGGAACCACCAATCAGACAAGCGCATGTATTGGAGAATATACGGCGAATCTGGAACCCTTTCCGGTAACGGCGGACAAAACCGCCATCAGCGAGGATGATCTTGCCGCCTTTCCGAATCTGGGGTGCGGCTTTATGGAAAATCACGTACTGGAACAGCTCTATACTTATCAGGAACAGCTTGCTATCCTGCATCAAGCCGACGAAGAGCTGAAAATACTCGGACTGGACAGCGGGCAGATGTATTATTTTCTGCTGAATGAAAGTTCCCTTTACTCCGGCAAGGTTTCCCTTGCCAAAAGCCGTGAAACAGCCGATGCGGTTATTTCCCTGATCGATGCACATACTGTAATCGGGAGCGACCTGCAGCCGCTGAATAATTATTATATCTACCGTTACTTATTGGAAAACGGCTACGCCTATGACCATGCTACGGGATTTTACCTGTCCCAAGAGCTTTTTACTTCGCTTTACGGAAACGACGCCTATGAAGCATCCGCCCTGTCGGATTCCACCTGGGCGGCTCCCGTCTATCTTGGAAAGTGTCCGGTTACCCTTGGTCACAACTTATCGAACCTGGAGCATATACTCGTTGCCGAAAGTGCGCCCGCCGAATTTCTCTATACGGAAATCGATGTGGATGCTCTTGGCGAGATTCTGAAATGTTCCCTGGATGAAGACACGATCATGACCGTCAGTTGGGACGGACAAAGCTGTATGCTGACGGATCTGGGCGACGGCAGACTGTTGCTGCCGCTTTCTTCCAACACAGACTGGGCTGTATCCTCTTATCCCGAAGTATATATCAGCCTTTATGACGAAACGCAGCCGGTAACGGAAATCCACACCAAGGTAGCGCTCAGTCAAGTTAGCGAATACTTACAATATTATTCGATTTCAAAACAATAACAGGAGGTTATCTTATGCAGACTTCAAACTCACAGATCAACGCGCTTGCCGCATTGACCGCACAGGCGCACTCGCCTTTTCATTGTTGCTCTTATTGTATGGATGAATTAAAGAAAAACGGCTTTCAGGAGCTGAATCCCAAAGCGCCCTTTAAACTGCGTGCAGGCGGAAAATACTTTATCAATATTTACGATACGACCTGCCTTGCCTTTACTCTTGGCGAAGGAATCGGCAAAAACAAAACGCCAAGGCTTCGCATGATTACCTCTCACACGGACTGGCCGACCTTTTTGATCAAGCCTCATCCGGAAATTTGCTCGGACGAATACGGCAGATTAAACGTGGAACCCTACGGCGGCGCAGTCTACACAAGCTGGCTGGACCGTCCCTTAGGCATCGCCGGAAAAGTATGCACCAGGGGCGCGGACCCTTTTCATCCGATCGTTCATCTGGTGGATTCCCATAATCCCGTCGCCGTTATTCCGGGACTTGCCATCCATATGAATCATGAAATCAACGACGGCTCCAAACTGAACCCGCAGCTTCATATGCTTCCCCTTGCTTCTTTAAAAAAATACCGGGAAGAAAAAGACTTTTTCGGTTCTTATCTGGAAACCCTGACGGGCACGCCTAAAGATGAGATTTTAGATTATGAATTGTATCTGTACAATGCGGACGAATGCGTTTGCACCGGTATTGACGCCGAGTTATTTTCCGCTCCCCGCATCGACAACTGTTCCAGCGTAGCGGCTGCGCTGGAAGCCGTCGCAACCGCAAGCCCGAAAGACGATCTGATCTGTTTTGCCGCTTTTTACCATAATGAAGAAATCGGCAGCACCACCAAACAGGGGGCAAATTCCGGTCTGACCTTCGGTATTCTGGAACGGATTTTCGAGACGTTGGGACTGACCCGCGAACATCTTCGCTGCGCGTTAGCGGACGGTATCTGCCTGTCGTTAGACGTAGCTCACGCCCTGCATCCGAATTATCCCGATAAAAATGATCTGACCAACCACGTCTGCTTGGGCAACGGCGTGGCGCTAAAGCTCTCCTCAAGGCAGGCTTATGCGACGGATTCCTCCTTTGTCAGCATCATACAGGCTCTTTGTGAAAAAAATCAGATCCCGTACAAAAAATTCGTCAACCGCTCGGATCTGCGCGGCGGTTCCACCCTGGGCAGCATTACATCGGCAAGGCTGAATATTCCCTGTGTGGACGCGGGCGTACCTCTGCTATCCATGCACTCCGCAAGAGAATTGATCGCCTGCGAGGACCAGACGGCGCTTTGCAGGCTTGCCGCCGCATTATTTTGCACCGAATAGTCTACCGGTCCAGATATTCCGCCGCCATCAATGCGGCAACCGCTCCGTCCGCCGCCGCCGTCGTCAGTTGGCGGACGGTTTTGGTGCGGCAGTCTCCGGCGACAAAAACACCCTCTACGTTAGTCCGGCAGCTTTCATCCGCCCGGATATATCCTGACTCGTCCGTAGCCACCAGATCCTTTACGAGACCGGTCTCCGGCTCCTGACCGATTGCGATAAACAGCCCGTCGATCATCAGCACCTTTTCTTCTCCGTCCGTATTTTTTATTTGAATCCCCGTCAGCTTTCCTTCTCCCAGCAACCCGGTCACAACGGTATTTAAGACAAAGACTACATTTTCCCTTTTCTTTAACGCCTCCACCAGCTTCTGTTCGCCGCGAAAGCTGTCCCTTCTGTGGATCAGATAGACCTCTTTACAGTAATTGGACAAAAACAGCGCATCCTCCAGCGCCGTACTGCCGCCGCCGTTGACAGCAACGCACTTTTCCCGGTAAAACATACCGTCGCAGGTCGCGCAATAGGAAATTCCGGCGCCAGTCATTTCTTTTTCTTTGGGAATGCCGAGCAGACGGTTTTTCGCTCCCATGGCAAGAATCACGCATCCTCCTTCATAGGTTTCTTTGGAAGTCGTGACCCTGACAGCGGCTTCCTTTTCCGCCGGGCAGTCTGCGCCGTTCTCCGCCGCTTCCATATCATACGGTGTCCCCGCCTCCTTTTTCTCTACGGAAAGGACTTTTTCCATTTTGATCTCCGCGCCCAATTCTTTCGCCTGCTGATACAACCCTGTTGCAAACTCAAATCCGGACACCTTTTTTATTCCGGGATAGTTTTCTACCTCCGGCGTATTGACGATCTGCCCGCCATAGGTTTTGCCTTCCAGCACCAACACGCTTTTTCCCGCCCTGACTCCGTATACCGCCGCCGAAAGCCCGGCGGGACCTGCGCCGATGATAATCATATCGTACATAACTTACCTCCTGCTTACTTAATTACTCCGTTACCTGACTCCTACTAATATATCTTCCCGATTTCTTCCCTCTTTACTCCATACTGCCTGCAAAATTCATTTAAATCCGCTTCCCGTTTTATCAGCATCACATCCGTAAATTTTCCGGTCACTTTATTCTGAAATCCCGCGACCCTTTCTCCCGTACAGATGCTGATCCGAATCGCAGGCGTCTGGGTCTCCTTATCATAATTATATTGATTCTTTTTTGCTCCAAACATAATCTTCCCTGCCTTATCTGCATGAAAACAGCTTAATCCCTACAGATCTTTTCCGTAACAGACCGCCTGCTAACGCTCATTATAGCACAAAAAACCCGGATGAACCATGATGCTCATCCGGGCAAGCCGCACCGTTTCGCCAGTCTCAAACAAACGGGTACGGTCAGTATTTTAAATCAGGGATTCATACAGCTTCGTAATATCTTCTACGCTGGTTTCCTTGGGGTTGCCGGGTCTGCAGGCGTCGTCGTATGCAGACTGGGCTAAGAAAGGAATATCCTCTTTCTTTACGATTTCCTTTAAGTCTGCGGGAATGCCTACGTCTACGGAAAGCTGTTTTACCGCATCGACCGCCGCCTTGCGGTATTCCTCCTGACTCATGGAGTCTACGCCTTCCACGCCCATCGCTCTTGCGATTTCACGATATTTTTCGCCTGTCGCTTCTGCATTATATTCCATAACCGTAGGAAGTATAATCGCGTTTGCCACGCCGTGAGGCGTATCATACAGCGCGCCCAGCGGATGCGCCATGGAGTGCACGATACCCAGACCTACATTGGAGAAGCCCATGCCCGCCACATACTGTCCCAAAGCCATATCTGCCCTTCCTTCGGGCGTATTCGCCACCGCGCCTCTTAAGGAACGGGAAATAATTTCAATCGCTTTCAGATGGAACATATCGGACAGCTCCCATGCGCCAGCCGTGATATATCCTTCAATGGCATGTGTCAGGGCGTCCATACCGGTTGCCGCAGTCAGCCCCTTCGGCATCGAAGCCATCATATCCGGATCTATAAACGCAACGACCGGAATATCTTTGGGGTCCACGCAGACCATTTTCCGGTTCTTTTCGGCGTCGGTAATAACATAATTGATCGTTACCTCCGCCGCCGTGCCTGCCGTAGTCGGTACTGCAAAAATCGGAACACTTTTATTTTTGGTAGGCGCTACGCCCTCTAAGCTTACCACGTCCGCAAAATCAGGATTATTGATAATAATACCGATTGCCTTCGCCGTATCCATAGAGGAACCGCCGCCAATGGCAATGATATAATCCGCGCCGGAATTTTTGTAAGCCTCCACGCCGCTTTGGACATTTTCAATCGTGGGATTGGGTTTAATATTGGAATACAATTCATATGTAAGTCCCGCGTCGTCCAATACCTTCAATACCTTTGCCGTCACTCCAAATTTTACCAGATCGGGATCGGAACAGACAAAAGCCTTTCCGAAGTTTCTCCCCTTTGCTTCGGCAGCAATCTCTTTAATCGCTCCCGCCCCGTGATAGGATGTTTCATTGAGTACAAATCTGTTTGCCATAGCCTTCCTCCTTATTCATTTCATAGTTTTTTGCTGATGTTTTTCGCCATCAGTTGCTTTTATTATACCCTGTTTTACCAACTTTTCCCATAGAAACTTTTCAACATTTTTATCTGTTCGGCAAAATTTTTTCGACAATTTATAAAAACGGCTTTAAATCGCACATAAAATCTTCTTCGGTTTTCACGAGACTCTTTGCAAGACCGATGCTTTCTTTGGACGCCGCAGTCCATTTATTGATGCGCCCGGCAATGGATTGAATCCCCATGTTGCAGCCGTCCATCATGATCTTTGCGACCTGGGTATCATCTGCCCGCATCATCATTTTGACTTCCGTCGTAACCTTCGCCATGGTCGACGCCATAACGCCCGGTTCCTTTTCCTTCGCCCCGTTTCTGCATAACAGGTCAGCCGCCTGCTTTTGCAGCTCTATATGTTTATATTTGTAGTGATCGATGACGTGGGACAGCTTTCCATCCATTCCGTAGCCGGCGATTCTGTTCATACTGTTAATCGCCATTTTACATCCGTAATCCACTTCTTCCAAAAGACGGATCGTATCGCTCATTTCGCTTCCTCTTTCCTTTTTCTTTTAGTATGATAAAAAAGAGGCGAAATTATCCCTTACTCCAGATTTTCCCACTTATCCGGCTTTGCAAAGTAATAGCCTTGGGAATGGCTGATGCCGATCTCTTCCATGATCTGCTGGATCGTTTCGTTTTCGACAAATTCTCCTACAACTTCTTTTCCTTTGCTGTTGCACCAACCGTTAATCATGGACACAAATTCCCTGCAGTTGGGATCATAACTTACCGCTTTGATAATTTCCCCGTCGATTTTGAGGATATCCGCGTCAATCTGAATGATATGAAGCAGGTTGGAAAAGCCGCTTCCGAAATCATCAATGGCGATCTTGGCTCCCAATTCATGTATACTGTCCGCAAATTGCTTGATAAACTGATAATCCGTCACTTCCTCGCTCTCCACCAATTCAAACACGAAATTTTCGGGATGGGCGGCTTTTTTCAGATACCGGAAAATCATTTTAATCATATCCCGGTCATAAATATCCTGTACATTCAGGTTAATGGTTACCCGGATATTCTGGTCAAGAAACATACTCATGACCTTTCCGACCATACGGACGGACAATGTTTCATAAAGGTTGTATTCCTTGGAAACGGGCAGGAATTGATTGGGATAATACAGGTTTCCTTTCCCGTCCCGAATCCTGATCAGCGCCTCGTACATGGTTATTTTTTTCTGTTTGCTATCATAAATCCCCTGAAAATACGGAACGATACCGTCCTGCGCCAGCGCTTCCCTCAATACCTGTAAAATGTGCATTTCTTCTTTTACGCAAAGCACATCTTCCGACAACCGGCTGTAATCCACAAAGGGGATTTTATGATTGTTGGCATATTGTATCGCCGCCTCGGCTTTTTGCAGAGGCTCCTCTTCGCCTATGACGGTTACTCCCTCATAGGTAAAGACAAATTCGCTTCGGTTGATCCCGTTCAACTGCTCAAAGACATTCTTCGCATAGGCAAGAAATTCTTCCTTCTTTACGGACGTCTCACCCGCAATCAAAAGGGAACAATCCCCGTAGCTGTAAAAATGCAGTTTCCCGCTTCCGGCGGATTTCCGGATATTCTTCTAGATTTCCTTCAGCTCTTTAAAGAATTTTTCCCGTCCCAGGAACAACTGGATAATGCGTTCGTTTTTTAAAGAATAAACCGCAATCTTATCCAACTGTTTTTCTTCCCTGTCATATAAAAACTTTGTCTGGTTATCAAGCCCCAGGTCCTCGTCAAAAAACACCGCTCTTTTCATTTTGCTGCGCTGTGCGTCCAACTGCTTGTTCAACTGCTTGTTTCCCGTCATCAGCAGGTAATTGATCATTTGTATGTTATCATGCTGCAGGGCGGATACATTTTTTAAGGATTTTCCTTTCAGCGGGGCGCGCGCCTCCTTATGCTCCGAAAGCCCGGCAATGATGTATGTGGAATTGGCATAAATGTTTTCTCCGCCGATATTGCTGATTTCTCCCGCAAGCAAAGCACCGCTCATATTGGTCGTATAAAACTGCCCGACCTCCCATTTGGCGCAATCATGGAGCATCCACATCCTCGCCAGACAATCATAGATAAACAGCGCTTCTACCGGTGCCTTTTTCAATTCCCGGTATACAGTGTTCATCTGATCCACGATTTTTTGCGGATCAAAATATCCCAAAGAAAACTTCGTGCCTTCCGAAATCTCGCTGAACAGATTGATCCGGTCCTTTTTCTGGGATTTCCAGGGCTTCGGCAGCGTATCATAGGGCTCGTATACCACATTATAGGCAATCTGGGTTTCCTCATGTATCAGCGGGAAAATCCCCGCAAGGGACGGGTCTTTGGCAATTTCTTCTTTTCCCAGCATTTCCGCATACCAGGTCGCGGCGTCTTCATGTTCTATCTGCTCAAGAAAGTGCTCGTGTACCTTCGTTACCTCATAGCACCTTCCCACGTTTTCCACTCCACATACCACATTTTCATATACGGACAACTGCGGCGAAGTCAGCATAACCGCCGCCATACAGTTAGCAGATGCTTCCGTATCTGCGAGCACATAAGCATAATTTTCAGCCTCATAATGCGCTCCCTCCGCCGTATAAACAACTCCGCCTATCATTTTTAATCCGTCATTTAAGCGGTTCATATGTTCCACAAACTTTGCCGTCTTATAATAGGACAACGGGAAAAATACCAGCATGAAGCCTTTTTCGCCCCGAACCAGCTCCTTCGAGACCTCCTTTGCCAGCGTTTTTCCTCTCTTTTCCCCGCCTCCCGCGGTTTCGCATGAAAACATGCCCAGCCTCATTTCGCAATCTTCAAAAGAAGTAACGGAAATCAGGCAGGCGTCCGTCAAAATCTTTCCTTCGCATATCACTCCCGACGTACTGCATCCGATAACTACAGCCTTTGGTAAAATCTCCTTGATTTCCTTTACAAGGGGCTTCACGCTTTCCATGGAATGGATACAGGTATGTAATCTGACCAGAACCTTTTGTTCCCTGTCCAGTTGGATGCCGTCTATAAAATTTCTGAAATCTTCTATGGAAACATATAAGTGATTATAAGCTTTCATTCTATCACCTCTGTCTAAACTCTGTTTCTGGTACTATTGTATCAGTTAAATCCCCCAAATACAACTTTTAAAAAATACCCGTACCAACAGAATTACCATCGGCGACTCCTATATTGCAAAATACTGCATTTCGCGATTCAAATCCGAAGAAGCGATGTGTAAAGCTTCCGTTCCCTTTTGTATGCCGGCGCTTTTTTCCTTGGTTTTTGCCACCAACTGATCCACGCTGACGGTTGTGGCAAGCACTTCCTGGCTGCTTGCAGCCTGTTCTTCGGTAATCGCCGCCATATCCACCGCGATATCGTTTACCTTATCGATCTCTTCGGTCAGCCCTTCCAGCACCTTACCCGTATTATCAGCCACATCCATAATGGTATGGAACGCTGCGGTTGCTTCTTTTAAAAGCCCGGAGCTTTTTTGAATGTCATCCCTGCTCTATTTCGTAGAAACTTCCGTCTTTTGGATCAGCTCCGAAATATTCCCGGTCAGCTTTTCAATGGCTTTTGCATTTTTTCCGGAGGTATCGGCAAGATTTTTAATTTCCGCCGCTACAACCGCAAAGCCCTTGCCGCTTTCTCCCGCTCTTGCGGCTTCTATGGAAGCGTTTAAGGACAACAGATTGGTCTGATCCGCAATTTCTTTGATAACCTCCGTAATGGAATTGATTTCCGACGCCGCCTGACTGACATCTACGACCAGTTGTGTCAATTCCTCCATGGAATTTACCACATGCTCCATGGAACCCGCTACGGTCTCCATATCCTCTCCGGTTTTCATAGACGCCTGCACCATATCCTGCATCCGGCGGTTGGTTTCCACGCCCGAATCATGGGTTTTTCCTGCAATGCCCGCCAGATCCGTAGCGCTTTGCGCCAAATTCTGAATACATTCAGCCATTCCTTCCATAGTGGTCGTCAGCTCATCCAAGGCACCGCTCTGGCTGTTGGCGTCCTCATTTAATTCCTCCGCCATCAGTGAGAACCGCTCCGAATGTTCGGATAACTTCGCGGTGGTAATGCCGATCTCCCGCAGCAATCTGTCCATTTTTTTGATGAATTTGCCAAGGTTTTCATTGATATCCGCAATTTCATCTTCCCATTTACTTTTGCACTCCGACACCTGAACGGTAAAGTTACCGTTCATAATCGCAGCGATATCTTCCTTGGTCTGCCTCAGCCCCTTCATCTGCCTGCCCATTACCAGTACGCAGACCAGCGCCGTAAGCAAAATAATCCCCAGAACGCCTATGACCTGAAAATACTAGGTCCCCGACAGCGCAGCCGTAACCTGGTCCACAGAAACATATCCCTCGGCATTCTGAGAATCCATAACCTCTCTTACCATCGTCTCTTTCGTAAACAGATAAGTGAGCCCGAAAACCAAAATCGAAATCACACTCACAAAAGGCATAATTGTAAAAGTAATTTTCCATTTTAGCGACATGTATTTTTTCTCTTTTTCCATAATAGTATCCTCTCCTCTTTTTTTGTTCATTATAGCACAAAAGTACTGCACCACAATTGCATTTTATGTAAAGAAATTGTAAAAAAACACTAAAAAAAGAGTTGTTTTACTTATAAATCGGGGGATCGATCACAGAAACACTCTTTTGACCGATACCCCAATTTATAAATGTCGCAACTCTTTTTTCTATATTTTGCGTGCTATTCACATACCTTTGTTTTTATTGCTGTATTTTTATGTCGGGGGTTAATTGTGCAATTCTATTTTTCCTTCCAAAGACGGATGATATCTGACTTCCTCAACCTGAATGCTCCGTGACCAGTCGTTTGAATAAGAGCCGATCTGATCGTTTCTGATATCCTCCAGAATAATATCTTTATACCGCATAAAGATCTTTACCGGATCTGCGTCCATACTGATATTCAGATAGCTGCATCTATCCGTTTCCACGCTTTGGTCGTCTTCATAAGCCGGCATATCCCATACTTCTTCATATACATACGGTTTTTCATAGTCGTCATTATATACAACGTCAATCTCTATGGTTCCTTCCGGCAGGGAGTTGTCGGAAACCATTTTAGTGTTATGACCGCTCTTTTGGCTCCACGGAATATTTACATAATAGGTATCTATGTCTTCCCGCACGGTATTCGTCAGCGTTTCTTCCTTTACGGACCCCAGCGTCCGGTCTCCCGCATACGTAAAATGTGAAAATTCCACAAAACCTATTCCCACTCCCAATCCGCAGATCAAAATTCCTCCAAAAAAGCAGCCAGCCAAAATCATCCATTTTTTACGCATTTGCTTCTCCTCCTTCCGGCTTTTCTCCCACGTTTATTTTCCTTTGCGTCAAAGCAAAGCAGACAACCGTCAACGCTCCCACAGCGATCGTCGCTCCCAGTGTTGCAATCGTCAGTCCGATAAAAGGATATCCCTGTGCAAGCATTACCACAAACATTCCGAGCATAAATACGCACAGGATCAGAATAAAAATTCCGATCAAGCCGCAAAAAACCGCAAAACAGTTCCATAACGCCACCAGACACCACAACGCTATGTAAAAGCATTTTCTGATAACCGTTCCGCAGAAATGAAAAAATCCGCTGATCATACGTCCTAACCAAAAGCCGCGGCCCCTTTTCTCCGCTGTCCCGCTTTCCGTTCCCCGCTTTTGTCCTTCTTCCGGTCTTTGCCCCGCGTCCATTCGTTCTCCTTCTTTCCTCTTATGTCTTGCAAAAAAGTTTTTGACCCTTACGGCAAGCTTTTTACAGCCGGAAGCAATTTTTTCATAAATTTTATCGACCTGTGCCCTTACTTTGCCGAAAAACTTTCCATAATCCACATTCTTTACCGGTCTGCTTTGTGCCCGATCCGTCCTCACATGATAGGATTCCAATATTTCTTTGCTCAATTCCTCGATAGAGCCGATCTCTTTGACCGCTTCCTCTTCGCTCATGCCCTGGCTCATTTTCATATCAATATGCTGGGTATACTCCTCCACAAAATATTGCTGCTCCTGATCGTCCAGAATACTGATGCTTTGCTTTAATTGTGTAATAAATTCTTCTTTATTCATAGTTCTACTCCTCTGAAAAACTCGTTTACCTTTGCCTGAAATTCATCCCAATCCTTATACAGCGCATTACTGTAAAGCACTCCCTTCGCGGTCAAATGGTAATATTTCCGCGGCGGTCCTTCACTGGACTCCACCAGATAGGTTTCAAAATATTGCTCATTAGTCAGCCTGCGAAGCAAGGGATAAATGGTTCCTTCGTTTACGTCTATGACCTTTGACACTTCTTCCACCAGTTCATAGCCGTACATATCCTTGTTTTTTACCGTTTCTAACACGATCAGCTCTAAAACGCCTTTTTTAAACTGTGCATTCACCCTTTTCCCTCCCTTCTGGTTTTATATTATACCCACTACTTGGTATTGTCAAGTACCTTGCATAAAATAAATCATTGCAAAAAATACCGGGCTGGGAGTTGCTTTCTCCTCAGCCCGGTACAGCCATCCTATTCTATCTCAGCTTTTCTATTTCAGCTTTTCTTCCCATTCTTTTTCCCTGAATCCGATCAGGACAAAATCGCCGCCTATGACAAGGGGTCTTTTTACCAGCATCCCGTCCTCCGCCAAAAGACGGTATTGTTCTTCCTCGCTCATCGCCGGGAGCTTGTCCTTCAACTGCCTTTCCTTATAAATCAGTCCGCTGGTATTAAAAAATTTCTTTAAGGGCTGCCCGCTCAACCGGTGCCACTCCTTTAACTCGTCATAAGAGGGATTCTCCTCTTTAATATGCCGTTCCTCGTAAGGAATCTTATTTTCGTCCAGCCATTTTTTCGCTTTCTGGCAGGTTGTACATTTGGGATACTGCAAAAATAACATATAAAACACCTCCGTAAGTTCTTTATTTTTTATAATTCTCCCTTTTGGGATCTAACACTCTGGGGAAATTCTTCTCGGAAAGCAGATCCAGCATAGTGTCGAAGCCTTCCTCCAGTTTAAATTCAATTTCTTCCTTATACATCGGGATTGCCCAGAGGAAATTGATCTTTGTCCCGTCCGTACAGGTCAAAGGCTCCACGCCCGGATATTTCGGTCCGAGGGAAATCGGCGGAAGAAAGAAAAATCCTCCCATCTGCGTTCCCGCTCCTAAAGGCGCATATTCCTCTCCATTTGGCAGCGTATGTCCCATCGCAAGCCAGGTATGATACTGATGGGGAAACCTTGCCAGATATTTGAGCCAGTGAATCGGCCAGTAATATTCGTCGGACATCTGAGCCGCGTCCTCTCCGACGCCGCCAAGCTGCCAATCTCCCGGCAGATACATCAAAAGCTCCGCCCTCTCGCTTTCCGACTTATCATAATCCCCGTCCGGGAGCGTCATGGGCAGGTCGCTCATGCCGCTGGTCCAAAGCACATAATAATCCCTGCCGCAATCCGGCGGTATAATGTTGACGTCAATATGTACAATATCCGAAACAATCTCATGATAGACATACGGCTCCTTGTCCTGACACGGATAAACCCTGTCTATATGCTCCTCCATTTCCTTCAGATACACCCCTGACTCCGCCGGCGGAGTCCATTGTCTCTCTTCATCCTGATACCGGATCACATCCACCTTGCTTCCGTCCCTGGAAACCTTTCTTTTCCGATTAAAAATAAAGCCCATAAATCTCTCCCCTTTATACGGTTATTTCCTATTTTACACCAAAAGCCTTCCTTTGTCTCACGCCGCTTCAAATTTTTTGGCAGTTGGCAATTCTTTTTCCACTCCCAATGCAATGATATAAAAAAGATAGAAATCCAAAAATGATCGTGATAAAATGTTCGTGGTCAAATATATTTACATTTAGGAGGTAAAGAAATGATCCAAAAATTAGCTGATGAGCTGAATACAAGTCCGCAAGTTGTTATCGCAACCTTCATTATTTTGATTATTGCATTTATTATTGTATATATCAAGATAACAATGGATGAAAAAAAGGCGCCGACAGTCAGGAAAAAGCGGATATCCGCAAGCTGATCGACAATGTTGTTCCCAATGGAACAGAGTATGTGGCAGCATACGCTCATGGAAAGGAAGTCTACCGCAGCGCAAGCATGAAACGGGAAGTGTTTCATTACTATGCCGTCGCTTTCAGGGAGGACCAGCCCGACCATATGTGGGTGATTCCTATCAGCGTGGACGGCGGTAAAATCAGTTATACCGATTCCATTCGTATGAGCGCCGAAAATCTTTCTTATGTGGGAGGCGACTGGTATCAGTTAGACCTTCATTATCCGGGAGAGAAAATTCCTTACAGTATTGTCGTCAGCGCGAGCAATACCAAAATGGGAAAAGAGTGCCAGGTAAATATCCAACAACCGGAAGCCGCAGAGAGCTTTAAAAAATTTGCCCCGGTCTTTCAGGCAAATGTAAACGAAACGCCCGGCGTAGATAAAAAGGGGAAAAAGCCCAAAAACTAGCAAAGGGGAAACAAATATGAAAAAATTTTTAAGCTGTTTTAGCAGAGGAACTCTTACACTTCTCTTTTTTGGAGTTCTTTTGATCTGCTTTTCCGCCAAAGACACTTTTGATTCGTTAAAGCCCGCAGTCAGTTTCCAGGATCTGCTGGACGGAACAGAGGTGAAAGAGGGCGCCCGAGTAGCGGGAAATGTGGTTTATGCGATGGACTATTTTGCATCAGAAACTTCCTATACGCAATACAGCGACGGTTCCCGCAGCGGCGATAGAGAATCGGGAAATTATTATCTGATCCCTACGGCAACCGGCTACATAGGTCTGAAAAGCCGCCAGGCGGATGTGTCCGCCTTAAACGACTTATCGGAAGAGACCTCTCTCTATCTGACAGAAGGAACCGAGCCCCACACGGAGATTTATATGCAGGGAATCGTCACCAAAATGGGCGATGAACTGACCGGATACTATTGTGATTATCTGGGGGAACTTGGATACAGCGAAGCCGAAATCCAAGCCATGGGACAGCCTTTATTGATTGATTATATCAGCTTCGGCGCTGTCCGCGTCTTTTTTATCCTCGGCATAGCGCTTATCGCCCTCGCGTTCTTCCTGATGTGGAGACGATATAAACGAACGGAGAAACGACTTAAAAACATGAAAAGCGTAGATGATCTGCCCGACAGACCGATTGAGCAGATGTAAAATCAATAGAAAAAAGGTCTGCCGCAGAGGAAATTATATAAATATCAAAGGAAACCTTTATAAAAGCGCCGGTACTTAATCCGCGTATTTTGCGGATTTATGTACCGCTGCGTTTTTATAGAGCGAAAGCGTGTTTCCGTGATATTTATAAAATTTACCCTGCGGCAGACCTTTTTCTATTGATTTTGTTGGCGCTCTCTGTTATTCTGAAATTACGAAAGAATTCTTATGAGATTATGATAGTGCATGTCTTTATTTGCATGGATCGGTAGGGGATTATGATGAATTTGGAAAACAATCGGGGATTTTCTCTTGTGGAATTGATTATCGTCATTGCGATTATGGGAATTTTGATCAGCGTCTTAACTCCTGTTATGATCAAATATGTCGAAAAGGCTAATATTACATCGGATCAGCAATTGCTCGATTCCGTTTATCAGGCGGTCGTTTATGCTGCCGCCGATCCCGATATCGTATCCGATCCCGCTTCAAAAGCGCTGGTTGACAACCTCGCGGCTTCCCCCTGCACATTGGAAAGTCTGATGAGTCCTTCCGGGAATCTTCTGGCGCAGGAAATCATGAACACGCTGGGCTGGTCGGATTTGAATCAAAGCACCTATGAAGCTCTGCTTCGTTCCGCCCATGCTTCCGACTGTGAAATCTATTTAAGCTATCAGGGAGGCATCAAAAATCCTCTGATTATATGGATTACAACCACTGACAGCACCGGCAAAAAAGACACTTCCAACACGGCAAGTACTCCCGCCGGAATCGGAAACTGCATCCATATTCAATAGGCTATCTGTAAGTTTCGTTTTGAGCGCTTTCCATTCTTCTGCCATAGTTCTCTGCAATCGCAATCAGCCGCTGAATATCCTTTCTGAACAGAGGTTCCAGCCCTCTGTCATAGCCGTATATAATATCCATACGATACTTGGACAGCTCAGATCTCAAAAAGCCCTCGGCATAAGTTTTATTTTTTACTTTATATGTATAACGTTTCCTGTCTTTTCCGCAAATTGTCAATATCGTCTGTTTATAAATCGGGATAAACATCCACTTTTGCACAAACACATCCCGATAAATCCACAACACATTCCTTACCGGACAAAGCCGCAGCCCGCCTTTTGTTAAAACAACCGCATGTCTTGTTACCATAATTCCTTCCTGCACTTCACATAAAGGAATTTCCCTGTCAATTTCCGCCAATTCCACATCTGAGAACCTGGAGAGAGATTTCTTTGCCCTGATCCTCATGACCAACACCATAATGCCGCAAATAATTGCAGGAATCCCCATCAGGATCAACAACATCACCAACAAAAAAGGAACATCCCAAATTATGGACGGAAATCCAAGCAGAAATAAGCATAGAGAAACCCAAAATGCAATTTTCATGCCCCTTGTGCTTTGACGATATAGATCATATAAATTTTGATATTCTTTTATCTTTTTCACGATTTCTGTTCCTCCCCGCCTCAAGTATTTTCATTATACCATGGCAAGCCCGGATTCGCACTCCTAAAAAGTATTTTTAGAAATATTTTAAGAAGCTGCTGCTAACGCCCTGTCAGTGTTATATTTTCTGAATTTTCGCAAATGCTATATAACAGCCCGACCCGCAAAGCAAAGTAAAAAGGCGCAGGTAAGGAGGCACGGACAGGGAGGCATAGATTAGGAGGCTTAAATAAGAAAGCTTATGAAACAACGGCGCTATTTATGTATCGATTTAAAATCTTTTTACGCCTCCGTCGAATGTGCCGAGCGGGGGTTAGATCCCATGACGGCCCGGCTCGCAGTCGCCGATCCCTCGCGGGGCAGACACACCATCTGCCTTGCCGTTACTCCCGCCATGAAGGCTCTGGGGATTCCTAACCGCTGCCGAATCCGCGAAATTCCTCCGGACATCGATTATATGACCGCCGTCCCGCGCATGCAGCTCTATATCGATTATGCAGCTGAGATTTACGGCATTTATCTGAAATATATCTCAAAAGACGACATTCACGTCTATTCTATTGACGAAGCGTTTATGGACGTGACGGACTATCTGCCCCTTTATGATATGACCGCAAGGAGGTTAGGTGAAACCATTTTAGATGATATCTACCGTTCGCTGGGAATCCGCGCTTCCTGCGGGATCGGCACAAATCTTTATTTAACAAAGGTTGCTCTGGATATTACGGCAAAGCACGCCCCGGACTTCATCGGAGAGCTGAATGAAGAAAGCTATCGGAAAACCCTGTGGCATCACAGACCTCTCACGGATTTTTGGCGCATCGGAAAAGGGACCGCTAAAAAACTGGAAGGGCTGGGCATCCGGACAATGTACGATATCACCCGCACGGAGGAGGATTTGCTTTACCGGATTTTCGGCGTCGACGCGGAGCTGCTCATCGATCACGCATGGGGAAGGGAAACAGTAACCATTGCCGATATCAAAGCCTACCGCCCGCGTTCTAACTGTCTGTCCGCAGGACAGGTGCTCCCCCACTCGTATGATTTTGAAAGCGGCAGACTGATTATCAAGGAAATGACGGATCTGCTCTGCCTGGAGCTGGTGGAAAAGAAGCTTGTGACAAAATCCGTCACCCTGCATATCGGATATGACTACGCCCTCCATGCAGCTCCCGCCCACGGAACAGCCGCGCTTTTGGAAGAGACCAGCGCGGACTTATTGATCATCCCGGCTGCGGTTGCCCTTTATGAAAAAATTGTCAACCCTGCCCTGACCGTCAGACGCATCAACCTGACGTTTAATCATGTCGTCCCGGAGGAATATTGTCAGTACAATTTTTTTACCGATCCGGAGGGTCTGGAGAAAAACCGCCGTATGCAGGAAGCGGTCCTTCGTATCAAACAAAAATATGGTAAAAACGCTATTTTAAAAGGAATGGATCTGGAAGAACATGCAACTTCCAGAGAACGAAACACACAGATCGGAGGTCACCGAAGTGGCATCTAAACCAAGACGGCGTATGTCCGTTCAGGACAGAGCAAAACAATTTATGCCCTTCGCGGCTTTAAAAGGTCTGCCTGAGGCGCTTGCCGCAAAAGAAAAAATAGTCGTTCCCAAAATCAAAATGTCTCCGGAAATGGAAACGGAGCTGGATCACAAAATGCACCTGTTAAAATGCGGTAAAATCGTTACGGTCATCCATTTTTGTCAGGGCGAATATCTGAAAACAACCGGCGTCGTCGCCCGAATAGACGCTGCGTGCCGGCTGCTGCAGATTGTGGAAACCAAAATCGCCTTTGATGATATACTGGATATTATTGATCCAACAATGCGATCTGAAGTTTTTGCGTAATATAATCCTTTAGGCAAATGACCTTTATCTTGACAGAGGTATCGTTGCTGTCCAGAAAATACTTTTTCATTCCGCCGTCTTCGGCAGGAATAATGCGGAAAAAGCGCGTTTCTTCTTCCACCGACGTTTTCAGCACCGTACCGTCCTTCACTCTCGGGGACAGCTCCCAACAGATAATATAACGGATATTACTGAAAGAATGGTTAAATTCCGTAGCGCCGAGCTGGTATTTCAGTTCCACATACCAAAATTCACAGTCCGCGATCCGGTTGCTGGTTTTATTTCGCGCAAGCAGGTCGATCCCTGCCGATTCATCATAATCCAACGGCTCAAAATCAAAGTCTTCGGGTTTCAGCGTATATAACGAAATAAACAATCCGTATAATTCAGCCTCGTTTCTGGGCACCAGGAAGGTCCTGCCGTTGATCATAAAATATTTTTTCTGTGTGATCAGCTCTTTCCGTCTCTTAAAGGCAGTCTTCTCAAACTCTAAGGTCTTCGCTTCTTCCTTCCACTTCCGCAGGGTCA
Source organism: uncultured Lachnospiraceae bacterium (assembly GCA_900542015.1). GTDB lineage: Bacteria > Bacillota > Clostridia > Lachnospirales > Lachnospiraceae > UBA2882. Next base: position 81,925 of record UQLY01000011.1, read on the forward strand.
TTACGTCGTGCTTGTATAAATCAATATTGATCTCCTCCATAATGCTCTGAACAGCCTTCTTCAATTCGTTGATGACCTGAAAATTGGTATTGGCAATGGAGCCTCTGTTTGCGGTCAGCTTCAACTTCTGACAATTGATAAATCCATGCAGCAGGCCGTAGGAATTGGACCCCGTACCAAATGAAGTTATCCACTCGTTTACCCTCTGAACAGGCACAAAATCCTTACAAAGCCACAATCCGTACCTGTCGGATACCTTGTATTTTCCGGTGGCGTTATTTTTCCGCATTCTGATCATGGGATTATACAGCCGCTTCGCCTCATCGCCTTCAAAATAAATGACCACATCAAATTTAATCTCCGGCATGGATTCCAGCGTCTGATTTTGATAAACAAACTTCTTGACATAATAATCCGCCGCCGTCTCCCCGTAAGCGTCATACAACCGATTGATATCGTTGTTTTCCTCCGCAAAAGGGTGCCCCATCGTCAGTTCCTCCGGTTCCTCCCGGTCCAGCGCCTGCAAATATACTTTAAAATCCCTGATTTCTCTGTCCGCAAACTGATTTTCCACAGTCCCGAGAACCGTATACCAATACAGATAGTCCTTCAGGATCTCCTGCTTGAACATGGTTCTTTGATTATTGTTATATCCCTCAATACAAATGCTCGTTCCCTTCGGATAAGACTCCTCGCTCTTTCTAATCTTAGGGCTGTGCATCTGCCCCGCGTTCAGTCTGGAAAAAGCGCCGTCGCAGACGGATTCATAGGAAAGCCCTTCATGACAGGTATGTACCACCACCCGGTCCGAACGCAGATAGATCTTCGTGCCATGCCCTTTTTCTCCGATTGCCTGTTTGTTCTCTCTGGACTTTGAGTCGCCCAGATTCCAAAAATTATTTATCAATGTGTCCCGGGACATTCCTACCCCGTTATCTTCCAATTCTATAATCAGCTTGTCCAGTCCGCCGATCTCCCTGACGGAAATCGTAATCTTAAACTCAGACGCTCCCCAGTCGTAAGCATTGTGCAGCGCCTCCCTGAAAATTTCCATCGGATCTCCGAAATCGCTGGCAATTTCTAAAAACTCGGACGCTTCATTTACCTTTGGTACAATCGTTTCCCAATCGGACATTTAAAATTCTCCTCTCGAAAGATTTATCTGGCGAAATCTTTATAACTTATCATAACATGATTACGGGACACGGGCGATAAAAATTGACATTTCTTTACAATTTTATCCGTTATTTGGATAATCAGTCCCCGCTTACCGGAATACTGAACGTACTGCCCGGATGCTCCCCCGTATAATCCCGGATCGCCTCCAGGAACCGTTGTCCGTACTTTGCAAACTTCGTTTCCGCCACGCCGGAAACATTCAGCATACCCGCTTTATCCCGGGGCGCTTTCACGCACATATCAATTAACGTCTTATCGCTGAAAATAATATACGGCGGCACCGCCTTTTCTCTTGCAATGGTCAGCCTCAGCTCGCGAAGCCTGTCAAACAGCTTATACCCGTCGCCGGTAAGTGCATCCGTGCTTCTCTGCTTTCTGATTTTCTTTGTTTCCTGTTTTTTCTCTTCGACTTCTCTTATGATAATTCTGGTATTTTCATCCTTTAGGGCGGATATATCGCCAATCCGCAGCACACTATACTTGTCCTCAGTCTGAATAATGTATCCGTCGGAAATCATCTGATCAATCAACAGCCGTATTTCCGCCTCGCTTCTGTGGCTTAAGCTCCCGTAGGACTGATACCGGACGGCTCCGATCTCCTTCAGCCTCGCCCGGTTAGCTCCAAGCAACGTCCCCACGACAATGACAAGCCCGTATCTTCCCCTTGTTTCGGCAAGGCAGTTAATCACTTTCTTTGCATCCGAAGTCATGTCGATCTGATGAAATTCCCGGTGGCAGTTGCCGCAGTCGTTACAGGGCTTAGATACTTTTTCGCCAAAATAATTTAAAATATAATTGCGAAGACAGGAGGTGGACTTACAATACCCTTCCATAATCCGAAGTCTCTGTGCGTCGCGCTGCATCAACAGCTCCACATCGCCGGGATCTGCGTCGCCAAATTCCTTTTTCTCCAGTAAAAACTTATCAATCACAACGTCTTGGGGCGAAAACAACAGGATACATTCCGATCTTTCTCCGTCCCTTCCGGCACGTCCCGCTTCCTGATAATAGTTTTCCATGCTCTGGGGCATATTGTAATGAATCACATATCTTACGTTGGATTTATCAATTCCCATTCCGAACGCATTGGTTGCAACAATGACCTGCACCCGGTCGAAAATAAAATCATCCTGGCTGACCTTGCGTACCTCATGGCTCAGACCCGCATGGTAAACGGAGACCGAAACTCCTTCTTTTTGCAGTTCCCCATAGAGCATATCCGCATTCTTTCTCGTGGCGCAGTAAATAATCCCGCTTTCCCCGGTATGCTTTTTCACATAATCCAGCACGAAAGCATCCTTCTTTTTCCCCGCAACATGCTCCACACGATAATAAAGGTTCTCCCGGTCGAAGCCCGTTACAACGGTATTGGGATCGCGAAGTTTTAAAATACATTCAATATCCGTTTTTACTTCATCGGTCGCCGTCGCCGTAAACGCGCTGACAATGGGTCTTTCCCGCAGCCCTTCTATAAATTCCACAATCTTTAAATAGCTTGGTCTGAAATCCTGTCCCCACTGAGAAATGCAGTGCGCTTCGTCTACCGTAATCATGGAAATCTTTGCCGTCTGTGCAAAGCGGAGGAACCCATAAGTTTCCAGTCGTTCCGGCGCCACATAAATAATCTTGTAAACTCCGTCTTTTGCCTGACTTAACGCCCTGGCGATCTGTCCTTCCGTCAGGGAAGAATTGATATACGCCGCATGAACGCCGGCTTCATTTAATGCTTTTACCTGATCCTGCATCAGGGAAATCAACGGAGAAACCACAACCGTAATACCCGGGAGCAAAAGCGCCGGGACCTGATAACAGACCGATTTTCCCGCGCCCGTAGGCATAATGGCAAGCGCGTCCCTGCCTGAAAGGATGGAGTTAATGATCGCCTCCTGCCCCGGACGGAAGGAAGCGTAGCCGAAATAGGTTTTTAAGACTTCTTGTGGTGTCATTGGCTGGTCTCCTTATTTTCTAAACGGGCTAATTCCGCTTTTGCAAACTCCGCAATCGGCTCCGCCACCGCTAGGGCAAGTCTGACCGGAACGGCATTCCCAATCTGCTTATATACCAGATCCAGTTTTGCATTATCGTTTTTTTGGCTCGTCCCCTTGCTAAATTCATACCAATCGGGAAAGGTTTGGATTCTGGCGATCTCCTTTACGGACAAACGACGGTTGTTTTCCTCTCCGTCGCTGAATATATATTTATCCTTTCCCACCTTGACCATCGGCGCCCCGGCAGGATGGATCGGCGCCTGCCTGCCCGACGCCTGTATCGTAAAGCTCGGCTGCGTCCAGAGCTTTTTGCGGTTCCGAGACATAAAAATCATGGAATAGGACCCTGTAAAATATTCCCCCGGCTCCTCTTCCAGATCACCGATTGCCTCTCTTAGCGTAACCACTTCCTTTAATCCCCCCTCGGCTCCATATCCATGCGTGGGCTTCGGATAAGAATATTGAAAATCGATATCGTTTCTGACCCCGACCAGGATCACTCTTTTTCTGATCTGCGGCACTCCAAACTCCGCGGCATCCAGCAATTGATGATATACTTTATATCCCGCAGCTTCAAAATCCTGAACAATTTGCTTAAATACTTCACCCTTTCCCAGCGTCAATAGTCCTTTTACGTTTTCCGCGACAAAAATCTTGGGTTTGCTCTGCATTAAACAGCGAATAAAATGTAAATACAAAAAGTTCCTTTTATCGTCCACAAGCCTCGGTCCCGCTTCCGAAAATCCCGGGCAGGGAAATCCTCCCAGAACAATATCCGCTTTCGGAAATTCTTTTATTTTTCTAATATCGTTTCGGTCCATATAAATATATTTTCCGGCATTTTGAGCATAGGTTTCTCTCGCCTCATCAAAAATATCATCGACATATATGGTATGAAATACATTTTTGTCAAGATTTTGGTCAAACACCGTTTTATCCGCAAACGCTTCTTCCATCACCTCTTCGCCCATAACGGCTTTGAGTCCGGCAAGTTCAAAACCCAGATCCAGTCCCCCGCACCCGGAAAAAAGCGATAATAAATTCCACTTTTCCGGGTCATAGCTGAGTTTATCAAGCTCTATGGTCTGACTGCATCCGGCAAACGCCTGGCGTTCTTCTTCTATCTTTGCATTTAATAACTCTTTTACTTCGTTCACATCATAATCCGGAGCCGGTTTAAACTTTCCGCGTCCCCGTTCTTCTATAATCACAGCCACCTTATTACCCTCATACCATTCTATCGGTTCCGACATTTTGATCGTTCAGATCATCCGTTGTTTTGACCTTTAGCTTATCCAAACAGCTCAACAGCCTGTCAGCCACTTCATTTCCTTTTACAACCAACGGACTGTCATATACTAACTCCGGCACCAGTTTATTTTCTTCCACGCTCCACCTTACAAAAACCGAAAGAGGTCTGTTTCCGTCCCATTTCTTTTTAAAAGTTCTGTAATTTAACGCTTTACACGCAAAATAAATGTTCGGGTGCCCCTTGACATACTCAGGAACCGGTATCATCCGGTCAATTACCTCCTGCGCCGAAGTAACGCCCTCATCCATCAATATATAATTTGCAACACCACTGTCTTTCACTGTCCTTCCTCCGACCATGGCATTGCGTTTATCCTCCGAAAGATTACTCCCGGCATACACATCAACAATCTGATCCTCTGTAAACGGCAGCTTACCGGATAACTCTCCGCTGATTTTATTTAACAATTCATACTTCCAGCCCAGAGTAATCGCGCCCTTTTCCGTTCTTTTATACTTGTTCCTGTAGATCAGCGCTCTTTCTTCAAATTTTTCTTTTACTGCCGAAGTTGACCGTTCTATTACGCTCATCCAGTTTTCGCCGAATAATTGTTCCGCTCTCTCCGCGCTCATCTTATTTTCGACAAAATCCGCATTTTCTTTCTTGTAGGATATTTTTATCTCCGTCTCCTTTGGCTCCGCTTCGTCAGATGCGGATTTTGCCAATATGTAGATATCCGTCTTCGGCTCTCCCTTATGGCAGGTCGGCTTACCTGACAGAACAACTTTATAATCCCCGCCTTGAAAAGTAAATTCCGTCCCTTCCTTCATAAGAGCCAAAATTCTTCTCTCCGCATCGCCAAAATCTCCCATACCCAAGCTCCTTTCCGTCCTTTGCCCGTTTTTGTGCTTACACTACTAATAGAGCTATAGGAATTATAACACATTTATCTGTCCCATAATCCGTACTTCTTTCAAAAATAATTAAAAAACCGGGGAATTTATCCGGCTGCCGTATAAATCCCCCCGTTCTTTCCTAAATATTCCGGTTTTTATCTCTGTTTTTACGATTAAAATATGCTAACACTCTCAGCACAGCAAAGCCTGCAACGGCAATTCCGACAAAAAACAGAACCGCAATACGGCTGATCTGCTCCGCCCCCGCTCCCAACCGGGTGTAGCAAGCCGCCAGCGCCGCCGTAAAGACTACCGCGCAAACGACGCTGATCAACAGATCACGAAACGGCGTACTTTGAACGCCTGATCCGTTCTCCCATGCGCCGTAATGTACCATAATTCCAATATAGGTCGCTCCGCCGACCAGCAAAACCGCCGTTTCTCCTATTACAAACGCCAAATCTCCGGTCACAATCAGTTGTATTATAATTGCCGCCACACACAGGATAAAGGTCAGCCCGAATGCAATGTTTCCGGCTTTTGCCGCCTTTTCCTTTTCCAGTTTGCTGTAATCCGCTACTTTTGATAATGTTTCCTTTAAATCCTTGTCCATATTCCCGCTCTTCCTTTCTCCGTTCAAAATTTCTTTCACTTCCACATCATAAAACTCCGCCATTTGAATCAGAATACTCAAATCCGGCATGTTCGTTCCCGTTTCCCATCTGGAAACCGTTCTTCCCGATACAAAAAGGATTTCCGCAAGCGCCTCCTGAGTCAACCCTTTTTCTTTCCGAAGCTCTTTTAAAAATGCTCCTATCTTTTTTGTATCCATTTTTTAACCTCCTTTCGGTTGTATCCTACCGCAAGTCTGATCCGAACAACACGACACAGAGCGAGAAATGCCGTATTTTGGGGACCAGACATGATTGTCCTGTCAGAGATTCCTAAAATCTGCAATATCATGATATAATAGAAACCAGCCGTTAAATCAGCAATGAACGCCCGGAACAGGCGCTCGTTCATCACAAGCGGCTGCAAAAACAACTCTCGCGAAAGGTTTATGCCTATGATATATGAAATAACCGATATGAGCAAGGTCCCGCCATTATTTAATAACTGGGAGGAAACCCTGATCTGGTCCTGTCTGCAAGGCATTATGGGGAAAATATATGGGAATCATCCGAACGCTCCGACAGCGGCTGTTGCCGTTCTGGGTGATTTTGCTTTTTTTGCCGGAACTCCGAGTATGGAGCTGGTTTCTTATAAACCCGACCGGCGCACGCAGGATATGATGATTATGGTTCCCCAAAATGAAGACTGGAAACGTCTTATCACATCATGCTACCGCGAAAAAGCAAAAGTCTTTTCCCGCTACGCCATCAAAAAAGAACCGGATATATTTGACAAAGATAAATTGGAGAAGATCGCCGCTTCCCTGCCGGAGCAATATAAAATCCATATGATTGATGAGCAACTTTTTCAAATGTGCAGAGCGGAAAACTGGAGCGCAGATTTTGTATCGCAGTTTCCAACCTATCAGGATTATCATGACCTCGGATTAGGTGTGGTAATTTGTAAAGACTCTGCCATTGTATCCGGTGCCTCCTCTTACTCCAGATACCGCGAAGGCATTGAAATCGAAATCGATACCCGAAAAGACTACAGACGCAAAGGATTAGCCTCTGTATGCGGAGCAAAACTGATATTGGAATGCTTAAAACGAAATTTATACCCCAGTTGGGACGCCCACAATCTGGAATCTGTGGCGCTTGCTGAAAAGTTAGGGTACCATTACAGCCATGCTTATACGGCGGTTGAGATATCGGACTATTCTTTGTACTATCAGCGCAAATGATGATCCGGTGTTTTCATAAAAAAACGATTGACTCTGACGTAACGTGATACTGTATGCTATTTTCATAGAAACAAAATAGATCCAAGCCGGCAATTTCTATCTTGTTTCTCCACTAATGAAGGGAGCTGATAAGCATGAAAACCATAAGCCAGGTTGCAAAATTAACGGGAATCAGCATACGCACGCTGCAATACTATGATGAAATCGGGCTGTTAAAGCCCAGCGATTTAACCCAATCCGGTTATCGCTTATACGATGACGAAGCATTGCAAAGGCTTCAGCAAATTCTGTTTTTCCGGGAATTGGGCTTCAAGCTAAAGGACATCGGGAGATTTCTCGAAAGCCCCGATTTTGACCGGATTGCCGCTTTTAAAAAGCAAAAAGAGTTGCTTCTTCTGAAACGCAACCGGATAGAAAAGCTGATACAGCTTCTTAGCCGTTTGGAGAAAGGAGAACAATGTATGAGTTTTAAAGAATTTGATTTGTCCGATTATATCAATGCTTTGGAAGATTTCAAATCCAATCAGACAGAAGAAATTATCAAGCACTGGGGAAGCGTCGAAAACTTTGATCTGTTCATTCAGAAAATCAAAGACGACGAATCCGAAGTGGCAAAGCTTGCAATTCAGCAATTCGGCAGTATTGAAAAATACACCGAAGAAATGAAACATAATCTGGAACATTTCTCTGAAATTATGAATAACTGGTACGCACAAATACCGGAAGAAATGCGCGGAGAAGATAAATTTCTCAAATTAGCCTCCCACAAAGGCGAGGATGTCGCATCCGGGCGCGTACAAGATATTGTGACGGAGATTATTGCCTATGCACAGGAAAACGCCTCGTATGAATTAGTCGGAGATAACGACAATTATTGCAAAATGATCATAGAGCTCTACTCCAATGATTATCTGAAAACCTTAACCGACACCAAATACGGAACAGGCAGTTGCGATTATATTGTAGAAGCTTTCCGCTATCGCCTGTGCAAAACGGCTGCCAACTAGAACAGAGGGGACGAAATTCCTGCCTCTATAAAAATGTTTGCGTTGCATTTACCGTCCGGGGTTTTGGGTTTTACTTTACATTTACCTTCTGTCAATTTATAATATTATTTATAGAAAATGAAAGAAAAATTGCGGTTCTAACGATAACTGTCCGTATTTTTTCTTTCATTTTTCTTTCTTGCAAACTTTTTCAGCCGCTACTTTCCTCTCCATAATCTCATAAACCAGCTTCACATTATTTTCCAATTCATATATCCCATGTCCCACCGTTTTATAGCCTCTATGTTCATACAGACAAGCTGCCGGAAGAGATGCGTCTAAAATAGCCGTATCGTGCGTTTTTGCAATTTCATTTTCCAAAAAATCCATAATTTGCGTGCCGCAGCCTTTATTTTGACAGGCGGGCAGCACATATACCCCTGTAATATGATTACCGTCAAAACAACCTGTTCCAACAATCACCTGACCGTCCATTAAAGCGCCCATATTTCCCGACGCTATGCCGTCCAAAACGTGTTCTTTACTATGATGTCTGCAAAAGAAATCCACTACTTCCTTGGGATAATAGTTAGGATATATTGCTTGAATCGTTGTATGCAAAACATTACAAATTCCATCTGCCATGTCAGAAGTTGCCCGTATATATTTCATTTCTTTAAAAAAATCCCCTTCCTTTATCTTCGCTTTACCCATTAGCGATTTTGTTTTTGCCTCCCATGCCCAAAGTAAATCATTTTATCTCCTAATCCGCTGACAGATGCAGCGCTTGCTAACATTTCCTGTTCATCCGTGTAAAGCATAGCTATTGTCGGATAAAACATATTCATTAACGCATCCCCGACAAACAAATTATCTTCTACTTCTATTCCAATCGAACCCTTTGTATGTCCCGGCAATTCTATAATCTTTGCCTCCACACCAAAGTCGCTCAAATCATCGCCATCTTCTAAATAAATGGTTGGCTCAAACGCTTCTAAGCTGTCTTTTTCAAAACTGCTTAGAGATACAGATAATACCATTTTCCCAAGAAATGTCTTTGCCGATAAAGGTTGTTCTCTATTATCCGGTATCAGATTCCGATCTTTTTTACTCATGGCTATTGGAATATGCAAAGCCTTCGCAAGATAAGCTGCATTTTGACAATGATCCATATGACCATGTGTGAGCACAATTAGCCCCACGTGAAACTCTCTGCACTTTTCCAAAATCCTCTCACGATACTTCTTTCTGCCGGTATCAATCAATATAGCCTTGTCATGATCGGCTACAATATAACAGTTCACATTGCCGCCTGGTATTCTATGTATTTTAACCATAATAAATATCTCACCCTCCGATTATTTTTCTAACAACCGAAATCAATTTTATCAAATGATACGCCGACACCGTCAGCAAAAAACTGCCAATGCAAATACTAAATACCTGCACTAATAAAATGTCACAGACCTGTACGACATAATACGCCAAAGCCACCAAAATAGACTGATGCAAAATATAGATTGGATAGGACGCCTGATTAAAATACCTTGTAAATCCCGTTCTCCTGTCCAGAAATCCTTTTCCCACAACAAGCAAAACCAGTATTGTAATCCACCCAATAAAATTTACCCACAAATCTCCATAATAAGAAAAGCAAAAATACAATGTCCCCGACATAAACGTTCCAATTACGCACAATGCCGCTAGCCATTTTATATTTTTTTCAAGTTTTTCTATTATGAAATCATTGCTCAACACATAATATCCTATCAAATAAAGCGCCAGGTTTTTTCCCAGACTGAATCCACCGAAATTGCCCAGATAATACATTAACCATATCGGAATAAATAAAAACAGCACTCCAAATACCGGCATCTTTTCTACACTGACCGCCAATTTCTCATATGAAACGAAACGGAACAAAAGCAAAGTAACCATTGAAATTAAAAACAGATACAGGATGAACCACAGATGCCCCACGGTAAAAGCTCCGTCATAACCGGTAAAGTCTGTAAGGTGGGTAAAAAAGTATTTCCAGTTATCCAAAAGACTTCCTTCATAGTGATCAAAAAATTTCCTTGCATACAATGTTTGAAACGGCACGAAAAGAATCATTCCGCTAACAAACGGAAGCAACAATTTACTTACTCTTTGTATCACAAATTCTTTATTTGTTCTTTTTCCTAATGCGTATCTTGCACTCATTCCCGCCAGGACAAAAAGTAACGGCATAAACCATGGATTTACTAACACAATCAATGTACTTAATATTTTGTTTTCTCCCTGCCAGATATAAAATTGAGAACCGAAATCATTCCAAATCATAAACGTATGTATCGGAAATAACAGCAAAATCGTTAAATTCCGCAGATTATCGATATAATGATATCTTATTCCTTTCCCCTGATCTTCCATCAACTTTCCCCCACCATACTCAGTCCCGCCTTAAAATTCCCTAAGCATTTGCTTTACCCGTCCTCCCCAAGCAACAATTCTTTTGCGTGAAACAAACAGTCCTTTCTATTATAACTGATGTAATTATTATCAATCATAAAGAATTATATGGAAAAATGCAATCATAATATATGAAAATTTCGACAGGTGCCCCGAGACAAGAAAAAAGCGGTCAGAAACTAATCCGATCCGCTTTTTTCTCCCTTTTACACAGACATTATTATAAAGCGGCAGCACAGGATATGTAAAGGAAAAGACATAGTGCAGAATCAATGAAATTTAACAAAAATTTTGAATTATGGACAGAAATCGCGTGGCAAAAAGAAAATGGAGAATAATAAATATTGACAGAAAATGACTATCGTGATAGTATTCTAATAGAATTACTATTGCAATAGTCATTTTAGGAGGGAGCCAATGGAAATAAAGTTATTTGATTCAGAGTTAAAGGTAATGGAAGTATTGTGGAAAAAAGGTGATTTAACCGCCGGTCAGATTTCAAAGATACTGAGAGAGGAAATCGGCTGGAACAGAAATACAACTTATACAATTATAAAAAAATGTATAGAAAAAGGAGCCATTGAGCGTATTGAACCTAAATTTATCTGCAAAGCAACCATTTCTAAGGAAGAGGTTCAAGCCTACGAAACAGAGGAACTGATTGACAAAATGTTTGACGGCTCTAAGAAACAGTTTTTTGCTGCATTGTTGTCCGAAAAAACTTTAACGCATGATGAATTACAGCAGTTAAAGGATTTGGTAAATCAAATGGAGTGAGGTGAAGCTAATGTTGCTCAAAATGAGTATTTCCGGCAGTATACTAATCATGTTGATTATCATTTTACGCTCCTTTGCCTTAAACAAATTACCGAAAAGGGTATTTGTATTACTGTGGAATATTGCATTGTTGAGGTTATTGATACCTTTTGATTTGCCGATTCACTATGGGATCGCTTCGCCCGCTGCAAAAATAGTAAATAACGGCATCGAATTATACAATGCTTCTAACAATTTGATACCACGGGGAAATACTGAGGATCTGATTGCTGAAACAACAAATATAAAGCCGTGCAGTAACACATGGGTAACGATTATCTGGCTGACTGGCACAATCGCATTACTTTTGATATTTGGAGTGCTTTATTTTAAAGAATATCGAAAGATGCAATCCGCATTACCCGTTACAAAAGAAACCGAAGATTATTTAAAGTCAGTGGTAACAATTCCAAAACGAACAAAGTTACTGGTATCGGACAGGATTTCCACGCCTTTAACCTTTGGTATATTTTCGCCCAAAATCATATTTCCGAAAATTTTGAAATCGTCAGATAGTAAGGAAATAAAATATGTGCTTACGCATGAAATGATTCACATAAGAAGATTTGATAATCTTTGGAAAATTATTATGTTGATGGCGGTAAGTATTCACTGGTTTAATCCGCTTGTCTGGATTATGTATATTCTTTTTAACCGTGATATAGAGTTATCATGTGATGAAAAAGTAATCGCTCTTTTGGGTGAAACCACAAAAAAGGAATATGCTATGGCACTTATCAATTTAGCAGAAAAACAGTACCACTGGTCGTTCTTCTCTAATGGATTTGGGAAGAACGCCATACAGGAAAGGATTGTGGCAATTATGAAGTTTAAAAAAGCAACTTATATAAGCGCAGGGTGTGCGGTTCTTTTATTAGCAGGAGCTACTACCGTATTCGCACAAAATGATTCTAAAGCTGCAAATACAGATAACCATTATTTGTATGGTGACAGCGAGGGCATAGACGCCAGTGCAAGTTCTATTCGTGCGGTCGCTAATTCGGAACGGTTTTCAGAATACGAAAAATACGGTTTATCATATGATTCATATGCTAATCATTTGATTTATGATGGAAAGATTGTAGGATATTTTAAAGATGAAACATCTGCGGGGACATATACTCGTGTGCTCGACAGCGCCGGAGTAATAGGTGTTGTTGTATCAAGAGATTCCGATTATCAGCTTATGGGATTAGAAAAGACAGATATACCGAATAATGGTTCTTCGACTGAAAACATTGTGCCGGAAGATAGGCAGGATTCTACTTCCGCAGAAAATAATACAGTAAATGATATCACCTATGAGACAAATATAGCAAGTGAGAATACGGGCGTAATATCTTTGGAAGATACTGATTATGAAGAGGGTGACGGTAAAAACAGTCTGACATTAAAAGATTATGAATCTTATGGTATATCATATGATTCATCTAAAGCCGTTTGGATATATAATGGAAAGCAGATTGCAGGTCTGATAGATAATGGCAATATATATGTCGATGGAAGTACCGATATTCCTTCTGTATATCTTCAAATCAGTCAAAAATCCGTACAGGAAATTTCACCAAAACAGTTTAATGAATTGATGAATAATGCGGATTAAACAGCGGTACTTCTGCCGCCCTTTCATCTATTTGATAAAGCCAAATGGACAATATACCAAGTAAAAGAAAAAAGCGGTCAGAAACTAATCCGGTCCGCTTTTTTCTCCCTTTTACACAGACATTATTATAAAACGGCAAGGCATATATGTAAAGAAAAAGACATAGCGCAGAATCAACCAATTTCAACAAAGATTTTAAATTATCGACAAAAATCGCGTAGTGAAAGAAGAATGAATTGTGTGTAAAAGACTTGCATTAGCATCTATTTTCATATTCTTCATTATTTTTCCTCTAAATTCACAATTGTTTCCTCTCCCTTAGGTATAATTACAACCGGCAAACCATAATATATTCTTCTTCATGTTCCTTTACTACTGCAAAACCTGTTTTTCGATACATATTAACCGCATAATTTGCTTTCTGTACGGATAAAGATATCTGCTTATATCCTTTATTTTTCAAAAATTGCAGCATTTCTTTCATAAGCGCCGTACCTAACCCTAAGTTCCTGTATTCCTCATACAACGATATGGCAAGCGATGGCGTTTTATCGTCAATGTGTCCGTAGTCGTTCATAATACGCACCCATACTGCACCCACAATCTTTTCTTTCACTTCCACAACCAAACACCAATCATCCGCTTTTCCAAAATCAGCAATGTCTCTAACAGACCTCTTGCCAGTCCTCTTTTTCTATATTTCGCTTTTATAAAAATCCCTTCCAAGTACCCTACTGGACTTGAAGCTGTGCCTTCTACATAGTCATGTCTTAATCCACATTGTGCGAAGCCAACTGCGCCTGCATCTGCCACTGCAATAAAAACTATCCCCTTATCTTTGCTAATATAATCGTAAAATTCCCTTGCCAATTCTTCAATGGTATGTGATTTCCACATCTGAATCGCCAATTTTGCTACTATCTGTACATCCTCCAAAGTTGCTACTCTAATATCCATTTTCATTATCACTCCTACAGCCGATATAAGATTTATCCCTATTACTCCGCGCACAAATAGAGCCAAACTAGAGCCATTCGATAAAACAAATGCCGGAAACCCGCATAAATACAGGTTTTCGGCATTTCTGTCCGTTATTCAAACTCGATTTCTGCAACTATATATTGTGTCTAATCATGTTTTACATTGCTATATTTTGTATAATTATTCTTGATATTCTATGCATTCTTTATCGTTTCGGGACTTTTTGCAAGCATTTTGCAATCACGAAATATCTATAACTTAACTCTATCTTTTAATACACTATCATGCACTTTCAAATTTGGATTATATTTATCTATCAAGGCTTCAAGTAAAATCCTATTTCCCATTGTAAATTGTGGTGGCAACGTTATTTCCATTGAAACAAATGCATCATCTCTTATCTCCAAATCATAATAATCTATAAATGATTTTTTATTCATAAATGCATCATACACCATCTGTGCAGCATTACTTTCTGAAGTGATTTTTTTCACATCTAAAGGTAAAAATCGCAATACATATCGCTCCTCATTTTGAAACTCCCAATATGTATTTTTATATTTGCCCAATTGAGCAGATTTCATTTCAATTCCTTGTTGACTTATATTAAAAATTTGAGGTGATAATAACTCAACATTATCAGTATATTCAACTTTTTCTAAACACATATCATACAAAAAATTCATTACAAAATAGTTTCCGTTGAAACACTCTTCAATTGGAACAATCAAATCCATGCTATCGCCTTTCAAGCTAGCAGAAGGATATACTCTTTCAACATCTTGTTTATTAACTGTGTATTTTACAAAAGGGTTCTCCTTTAATCCTATTCTTACCCCACTATACATATTAGAGTACAATTTCCACATTGCAATACTTTCTAATGGTTGATCCATCCAAGATGAAATAAACACGTATTTGCCATATTCTATTTCATCAGATGATTGTGCCTCTTGAAGATCATCCATCACCGTTAAGGGATTAAGCCTTATCTTTTTACTCCTTAATATCAACGCAAGAGATTCCAGAGTAGTATACTTATACAAAATCTTATCCATCTTTTAATCTCTCCTCTGTAATTAAATTCATACTATTGGAGTTACATTACTTTCAACAATTGAACCAATTTATGAATCTCATCATTATCACTACACTTTGTTTCACGAACATCGAACTGCTTAAATCCGTTTTCATCTTCATAAAAATGCATTAGTTTTTCTTTGTCTTCTGCCTCAAGAAAAATTACCATTCCACCTGCCATATATTGCAGTTCTTTTATGGTATCTATAGCAGCCTGTAGCAACTGCTCCCCAGTAATTTTCTCATTAGCTCCATCCTTAAAGTTCTTTCCCAATTGTGCAATAAGGTATGCCGAAAGAGTATATGTACCATTTTCTTCATCCAATTCACTTACCCTAGCTATTTTACGCTTCATAGTATTACTGAAATTTTCTGCATTTACAGTAATTGGTTTGATTGTGATTGTAAAATATCCAACTAATGAAGCATCTTCATTAGAAAATACCAGATATGTAACGGACTGATTTTTCTTTGTAAATTCTATTGATTGTTCTTTCAAAAATCTCTCTACATCCGGATTCTTATCACAAAAAGACTCGGAAAGGAGTTGTCGTAACTCATCCTCTCCGAGATCTTTATCGCCTTTGGCAAACAAGTATTCACGAATGTTAAAGACTGTTACATCATTAAGCATTTGTTTTCTTCCTTTTTGCCATAAATTTTCTAACTTCTTCTGCGCCATGCAAATGTGTAATCCTTAAGTCTGGTGTTTGTGCTCTATGAAGAGACTCCTGATAGGATTCCTCGATAGCATTAGCAAACTTTTCTACTTGTCTTTGACCAGAAACGACAAAGTTCTTAGTAATACTTGAAGTTGCCATATCTAACACCTCCTTCTATAGTATGGCTCATACACAATTATTGTATCCCTCACTTATATTATATGGTCGAAAAAAAACTTTTTCAACTATTATTTTTTATTCAGCTTATCAAATTAGTTAATCGATTGATTTCTGGAAATTTTCCTTCTTCAATGTTTCTCGAAGCTAAAATTCTCCCTTTCAAACTATTCAGCTTTCTGATTTCAATATCTGACAGTTCTTTTCCGCCAAGATATTTCAATTCTTGAAAGTCATCATACACTCTCTTTTGTAATCTATTTGGAACTTTCAATTCATGCTGTCCTGTAACAATCGTACCTGTTATCGGAACACTCTTGCCTTTTGAATAATACTTTACTTTTTTATATTTAGGTTTATGTCCATATTTTCTCAAAATACAATCCACTTCATTTTTCATTCGATTTATATCAAATGGCTCTTTTGCTGAAAAATTCATATCATCAACATATACCGTATATTCGCATCCATACTTACATGCTACACTATATATCTCGTTAAACATACTTTCATATGCATAATATGCAATGATCTGACTGGTAGGACATCCCGTCGGAATTCCTCCATCATAAGTAACTATATCAGTACATAATCCTGCCAAATCACCTGCCATCATCAATCGGTTTAGTGTTAGCATCTAATTAGTACAAAATAAAATGAGTTATTCCCTTGAAATATTG
>UQLY01000012.1 GCA_900542015.1 uncultured Lachnospiraceae bacterium
GTTTATTATAACGGTTTGTTTATGTTTGTGTCCACTTTTATAGTATAGATCCACATATTGGAAAGCAAGATATGAGTATATAGGAGTGTGGGGGGAAGCTGCCGATAAAAAGGCAGCTTTTGCTTTAGGATGATATTACGGTAATTTGGTAATTTTAAGGAATTTAAAAATTCACTTTACGACATTACGAAATTCGGTCAAATGAAAAACGAAATTCCAGTCTGGATTGATTTGACCTCGTATTTTTGATTTTGAGCAACTTTTTTGAAGATACCCTATACAAAAGTACCCTGAAAAGTGCTATAATCCGTGTTATGAAGTCTGTTTGTTTGCATGGCAAACAGACGACTGGAGCAGTTTGAGAAAAAATAAATTCCACCCGTCTAATGTGAGTTTTGAAGTAATTTTTGGTCGAGTGGTTATCTGTCTGCTCTTTTGTTTTAGATTAGCTGGCTCTTATAGTAAGCCGTGTTCAATTAAGATATCCGCATAGTCTTCGTATGCTTTTTGCCAGGCATCGAGTTCGTTATTAAGAGAGGATATCTTATATTCCAAGTATTCGATTTCGCGTTGAGATTCTAAATATTTCTCAAGAAGTACTTCATAAGGAACCGGATGTGGATTATTGTTCATGACGAGCCTCTCTTTCTTTAACAGATTGTTCTATTAATGCCGGTTTTAGCATGACTTCGTCTGGGGAGACTTTAAATTGTCCTGCTAAAGCCGGTATTTTTTTATCCAGCAATAATGCAGCTAAATCAAAAGGAGTAGAACCATTTAAGCTGTCTCTTGCAGTGGAATTGATGTGGCTGGTCATCAGATTGATGTCTTCTTGTGTATAACGATACATGCTGCGCCCTTTGGGAATAACATAGCGAATGTATTCATGATTCTTCTCCAAACGCCCTTTTTGATTGGAAACATAAGGGTCACAGTAGAATACATAGGTTCTGTGGGTGCCACTTTCAGTCTTTTCGATATCCCATGGATTTTTGAATTCTGAGCCGTTGTCGGTCAGTATTACCGGGAAATACTTCTTGAAGGTTCTGATGCCAAGAGCTTCCGTAAGAGCATTTATTGCTTTGGTTACGCTTCTCTGGGTGCAGTCCGGCATAAGTATTACAATCATAAAACTACAGCTTCTAAAAAGCAGTGTGAGAAGACATTTTCCTTTATCCCGTCCACCCTTGACAGTATCCATTTCAACAACATCAAGGTCCGGATGAGCCTTCATAAAACGTTCAAAATCCACATAGGTACGTTTGTTACGGTATACCTGTTGAAGATTTTTGCTCTTTCTTGACTCGGACTTTTTCTTACGCTTTTTGTAACGGACACGACGGGGTAAATCAATGTTTCTTGTCTGGAATACACGCTGATCCAAATAGTTGTAGAGTGTTCTTCTGCATACAGGAATCTCATCAGCATGTACTGCAAAGATATGACTTAATGGCTGTCCCTTCAGGATAAGAGGAGATATTAAATCGTTGAGTTCCTGCAATTCTTCCGGAGTCATGTTAATGCCTTTGCGGGAATTATAAAGATTTTTCTCGTATTGCCTTTGGGCATAAGCAGCATCATATATTTTCTTGTCCAGAGGACAGGATTTGTAATCCTCACAGTAATTACAAACATATGGTGGTTTGTTGATTTTATCGCATTTGTAAGGCAGGAAATACGGACATACATTGGTTGGGTTACAACGATAACAGCGTTTGCAATAGAAGGAGCAGTAGCGGTTATGGTAACTTTGACAATGGAGCTCACTACTTAATAAATCACAGTCTTTGTAATGTTTACAGAGATTGCATTTGTAGCTGTATTTAGCAGGAACAGTTTTAGAGTATCGTTTCACTTCCTTTGAAATAGTAGATGGATCTTTATGTAAGACTTCACCTATAGAAGAAAATGTACTCTTTTGTAACAGTTCCTGTTCTATATAAGTCCTGTTGGACAGGGTTAAATGTTTTTGATTATGTTCACTCATATGGTAATCCTTTCCAACAGACAGATAACCATATGAGATTGTAACAAAAACTATGTGCAGGAGTAAATTCTGGATTTGTGTTTTTAGGAGTAAAAAAACTGGAATTTAAAAATTCACTTTACGCAAAGAAGCAAAAGATATCCTAATGTAGATTCCAAAGCCGCTGCAAAAGCACCCCCAAAAAAGAACCCGCAAAAAAGAAGCCACTGAAAAAAGAAACTGCCCAGAAAAGGATACAAAAAAGAAACTGCCAAAAAGGAGTTGAAAAAAAGAGGCTGCCGCATTTATGAGTTTTTGTATCGATCAAAGGAAACCTTCATAAAAACGCCGGTACTTAATCCGCGTATTTTGCGGATTTACGTACTGCTGCGTTTTTATAGAGCGAAAGCGTGTTTCCGTGATCGATGCAAAAACCTATCAATGAAACAACAACCTTTTCAATCCCCCCCTTAATGCAAACCGCGGTCCACCCCCATCGGTCCGGAGAGCACTTCTCTTGCCACGTACAGGCTGCGGTCGGCTCTTGTGTTTAAGGTCCATTTCACAAGGGTAATGTTTCGCCCTTCGATTTCAAGACAGGTGATGCAGCGGGGATGAACGCAGCTTCCGCTGTTGTAATAGTAAACGTCTTCTTCGTTTGCCGCAGGGCGGTGGGTGTGTCCGGTAATCAGAATATGATTTTCCTGTTTCGCCCAGTTATGCAGCCGTTGTTCGGTTTTTTGCTTGCGCGTATAATTTTTGGCGGCGCTGGTAGGATCGAGGACCCCGTAATGCTCCAGCGGTTTCCAGAGATAGCGGACAAGGAAGCGGGAAAAGCGCCACAGCGTGGAGTTTAACAAATCAGCCTGGTGTCCGTGGGTCAGATACAGATCCATGGCGCCGGAAGACGTACAATTTTCTAAAATAATACCTTCATAAAATTTAAGACCGGGAAGCAGCTCGCGATTTTCCCAGCCCGGGTTGATCCCGAGGCAGCACGGATAAGTGCAGCAGCATTTTTCTACATGCCGGTCGTTCTTTTTGATCATATCATGATTCCCGTAGAGCATATACAGTCGGTTCTGTTCCCGGAAACGGGAAAGCAGCCAGAAAACGTTGCCGTGGATTTCTATGATTTGTTTCAGACTGCGGTTTTCCCACAATTCATCCCCGTCCCCTAACTCAATGTATGTGTACCCCAACCGGTAGTAATGCTTGAGGGCGGCAAAATACAGATTCTGGTTTTTCAAAAAATTGTCGTTGGAGGTGCCTATGCCCCGGTGACAGTCGCTGATCAGTACATATTTTGTGCGGTTGTTGAGAGGGAGCCTTACGGCGCCCTCAAACGCTTTGTTCAGGCGGGAATAATAGCCCATGGGATCATCCTTTCTTTTCCCTGCGTTTTTTGTATTTCCGTATCCGTAAAACTTTCCGAAACGCAAAGGGCAGATAATAGTATAGGTACAACAGCCTGTCGACGGATAAGTCAAAGGGACGCGTCACATACAGATACAATTTGCATAAGAGTCGGTTCGCTACCTGCGCGATGCGTACTTTAAGTATAGAAACATAACTAATAGTATGGATTTCTTTCGAAAAGCGGAAAGAAACCGTTGTATGGCAGATATAAATATCTTTTTGGCTGACTCCGGCGCGGAGCAGTCCTTCCGCAAAAGCGGCTGCCATTTTTGACGACTGGAAATTGAGCGCGGCGCAGAGCGTCAGATCGGAGGGCTCGGAAAAGCAGCCCATATCAAACGCGGTCAGCCACCAGTGGACGGCTTTCAGCTGCGCGATGTTCTCGTTTTTCCGTAACAGGGTAAAAGACAGATTTTGCATATCCTGATCATCGACGCATTGGAAAAGCGTACGCTTTTGCTCGTCTTCGGATATGATCCGGTCGGCATAGTAGACCCCGATTTCGCATCCGGTGTTGATGCCGTATTGTCCCTTCCAAAACTCAATCAGCCAGGTTCTGCCCTGATAATCGAAGTAGACGGGCAGGCAGTCAAAGATCATGTTAAAACGGGACGCGGCTTTATCATAGAGCGCGCAGTAACCGAAATCCCTCTGCCAGGCGTCCACGCAGGAGGTAAAAAGATCCTGGCAAAGGATATAGGAATAGCCGAAAGGCTCGATCAGATCATTGAGAAGGGCGCATTTTTCATCCATACAAAGACAGCATACTTTCCGAATGATTTTTTTTCTGCGCCAGTGATTAAAGCAGACGGAAAAAAGCACCAGCAGAAAAAAGATACCAAAAAATAAATACATAAAAGCTCCCTTAAAGGATTATTTTGTTATATTTTATGGAAATTTGTCGAAAAGGGTGTATAAAAATGTCAAAAAACAACGCGGTTGATAATGTGAAGGGAAAGAGGTAAACTAATACCATATGGCAACGAAAAAAGGAGCAGCTTGGAAATGACGGAGCAGAGAGAATATCAGACAACGGAATTATTAAAACGTTTTATTCCCTATTATAAACCTTATTGGAAGACGATGGCGTTCGATTTGTTTTGCGCGTCGCTGACGACGATCTGCGAACTGGTGCTGCCGCTTATCATGCGTTATATTACCAATCAGGCGCTTGCCGAGGTCATGACGCTGACGGTAAAAACGGTGGTTTCGCTGGGCGCGTTGTATCTGGCGCTTCGCGTGCTGGACTGCCTTGCCAATTTTTACATGGCGGACATGGGGCATGTGATGGGCGCGAAAATCGAAACGGATATGCGCCGCAGCGCTTATGATCATCTGCAGCAGTTATCCAATACTTACTACAACAACACGAAGGTCGGGCAGATCATGGGAAGGATTACCAACGACTTGTTTGACGTGACGGAATTTGCCCATCACTGTCCCGAGGAATTTTTTATCGCTTTTGTCAAGGCGGTGGGCGGTTTTATCATACTGAGCAGCATCAATGTGCCGCTGACGCTTATTATTTTTGCCGTGGTGCCGGTCATGCTGTTAAGCTGCATGGGATTAAACCGCCGCATGAAAAAGGCGTTTGCTAAACAGAGGAACCAGATCGGCGAGCTGAACGCCAGGATCGAGGACAGCCTTTTGGGACAGAAGGTGGTAAAGGCGTTTACCAACGAGGAAATCGAGAAGGAAAAGTTTGAAAAGGATAACCGGGATTTTCTGGATATCAAAAAAGAAACTTACGTGTATATGGCGGCGTTTCAGACGACGACCCGTTTCTTTGACGGAATGATGTATCTTGCCGTGCTTCTTGCCGGAGGAATTTTTCTTGTCAGGAATCTGATCCAGCCCGGCGATCTCGTGGCGTATCTGCTCTATGTGACGACCCTGATCGCGACGATCCGCCGCATCATTGAGTTTGCGGAACAGTTTCAGCGGGGGATGACCGGGATTGAAAGGTTTTTACAGATTATGGACGCGGATATCGAAATTTTTGACGAGCCGGGTGCGACGGATGTGAATAACCTGAAAGGAGAGATCCGTTTTAAGAACGTGACCTTTGAATATCCCGACGATCACAATCAGGTATTCGAGCATTTAAACCTGACGATCCATCAGGGGGAAAAGGTCGCGATCGTCGGTCCGTCGGGCGGAGGAAAGACAACGTTATGCAATCTGATACCCAGATTTTACGACATCACGGACGGCACGATTACTATAGACGGAACGGATATCCGTAAAATGACCTTAAAAAGTCTGCGGGGACAGATCGGAATGGTGCAGCAGGAGGTTTATCTGTTTTCGGGGACGGTTTATGAAAACATAGCCTACGGAAAACCCGGCGCCCCCAAAGAAGAGGTGGTGGAAGCTGCGAAAAAGGCGGGCGCCCATGCGTTTATTCAGGAGCTGAAGGACGGTTACGATACGTATGTGGGAGAGCGCGGCGTCAAGCTTTCCGGCGGGCAGAAACAGAGAATCAGCATTGCGCGGGTCTTTTTGAAAAATCCGTCCATTATCATTTTGGATGAGGCGACCAGCGCGCTCGATAACGAAAGCGAGTTTGCGGTGGCTAAGTCTTTAAACGACCTTGCCGAAGGCAGAACGACGCTGACCATTGCCCACCGTCTTTCCAGCATTCAGAATGCGGACAGAATATTGGTGCTGACCCAGGAAGGCATCGTGGAAGAGGGCAGCCATCAGGAGCTGATGGCGTTAAAAGGGATTTACTACCGCTATTATACGGCGGCTGACGCGATACGGTAGAGCGCCCGCGGACCCCCGGGGACAATGAGATTTTGCTGCAACTTTTTCCGAAAGTGAATCGTGTTATAGAAAACTAACTTTATTCTTTGGGAGGGTATGATATGAATAAAAGATTTATGAGTATGTTGTTGATAGGAATGCTGTTTTGCGTATCTGTTACAGGGTGCGGAAAAGGCGATGCGGGGCAGGGCGAAACGCAGCGGGAAGAGACGAGACAGGAAGAGACGAGACAGGAAGAAACGGGGCAGGACGAGCCGGTACAGGAAGAGGCGCAACAGAAAGAATACTACACAGGTACAATAGAACGGGAGAACCTGGAGTGTTACTATTATATGGACGGATCTTCTTCCCTGTCCGAAGAATTTATGATTTACCGGTATGAAGATCAATTGATTTTTGCGGCGGATTATTTTGACTGCGGGGAGGAACTTTTAGAAACCTATCCTTTGACAGAGGAACAGGCGGACAAAGTGATAGAAGAATTAAATGCCGTTTCCAAAGCTGCGGCTTCCTCTGCGGAGAATGGAACGGATCAGGAAAACGCCGATCAGGAAATAGCGGCTGGCGGACACATGAGATACGGCAACCTTGTGATTGACGGCACAAGCTACGAAGCAGGAAGAATAGATTTTGAGGGAATAGGAATAGAAGTAAAGGACGCCGCCTATGTGGAATATCCTGCCGATATAGCGGATACTTTTGAACTGGAGGGCTTTGAAGGGCTTCAGGAATCCGATCAGTGGAAGCGGCACAGTCTGTCCGGCGGGATATGGGGATTCGTCCGTGCCGTCAAGGAACAGGCGGAGCAACAGACGGGCGCCTGCTTTGACGGTATGGTAATCGGTGAACCGGGAGCGGAAGACGTAACGGTAAGGCTCTATACGGAAGAGGACGAATGGTATACGGCAACGGTTACCTACCAGGGATATGTCGCCGGTCTTGTAAAGGAATAGGCGGATATGGCGTTTTTTGGATGATAAAAATAGATTTCATAGTTAGGAAGGGACAATTATGGCGCAGTCGGAAGAGAAACTGGGAACGGAAAAAATCGGGAAGCTCATTTTATCCATGGGGATTCCTACTCTGATCGCACAGGTCATCAATCTGCTTTATAATATTGTTGACAGAATGTATATCGGGCATCTGGTGGGACCCGAAGCGTTGACGGGCGTGGGGCTTACCCTTCCAGTCATTATGCTGATTTCCGCGTTCAGCGCCTTTGTGGGCGCGGGAGGAGCGCCTCTTGCGGCGATCGCCATGGGACAGGGAGATAAAAAACGGGCGGAAACCATTCTTTCCAATGCGGTTACGATGCTCGTCGCTTTTACGGTCATTCTGATGGCGGTATTTTTCCTGATCGAGAAGCCGTTTTTATATCTGATCGGCGCCAGCGATGTGACCTATCCCTATGCGGGCGCATATCTGCGGATTTATCTGTTGGGGACGCTTTTTGTGCAGCTTGTGATCGGTCTGAACCCGTTTATTACGGCGCAGGGGCAGTCCAGGACGGCAATGCTTTCCGTATTGATCGGCGCGGTTTTAAATATCGCTTTGGACCCGGTATTCATCTTTGTATTTCATATGGGAGTCCGGGGAGCGGCTTTGGCGACGATTATTTCGCAGTTTGCAAGCGCGCTGTGGACGATGCGGTTCCTGCTATCCGGGAAAACGTCGTTGCGGATTCAGGCGAAATATTTGAAACCTCAATGGAGGGTCATCGGCAGCGTGGCGGCGCTGGGCGTGTCTCCGTTTATTATGCAGAGCACGGAAAGTCTGATTTCCGTAGTACTTAGCAGCGGCTTACAAAAATACGGCGGAGATATTTATGTGGGATCGCTGACGATTTTACAAAGCGTTATGCAGTTGATCAATACGCCGATTTCCGGATTCACCCAGGGCGTGCAGCCGATTCTCAGCTATAATTACGGCGCGGGAAATATCGGGCGCGTCAGGGATACCTATAAAAGAATCATTATCATTACGACAACCGCGTCCTTTGTCATCACGTTGTCTGCGATGCTTTTCCCGGGAATGTTTGCGCGCATTTTTACGGACGATCCCCAGTTGACGGCGGTGGTAAAAAAGGTCATGCCGATTTTTGTGGCGGGTATGTTGATATTCGGCGTGCAGATGGGATGCCAGACGACGTTTATGGGGCTGGGACAGGCGAAGATTTCTTTGTTTATGGCGCTTTTGAGAAAAGTCTTTCTGCTGGTGCCCTTCGCCATTATTTTCCCGATGGTTACGCAGAATGTTTTAAGCATTTATTTCGCGGAATGCTCGGCGGACGCTATCGCGGCGGTCATATGCGGGATTGTATTTTTGTGTAATATCCGTAAAATACTGGAACAGGGACCGGTACGGAGCAAAGCGTGAGGAAAAACGGGAGTACTTGCAAGCGAATGGGCAATGTGCTATTCTTAGAAAAACAGAATATAGATCTATCACTGTAAACTATGATGGAGCAAAAGAAAGGGGAAACATATGGAAACTTACAATCCTGACAATTATCCGGGAAAACGGGAAAATCAATTTCAGAATCCGAACCCGGAGACAATGCAATACAATGACAGCTATTATTACGGGAACGGACAGACGGCGCAGAGCCAGCCGGATTACATGGGAATGAACGCCGGATTTGAACAAAACAGCGCCGCGGGAATGTCGGGCTTTCGGAATCTGCATAAGATTGCGGCGGAAGAGGTTGTTGCAAAATCATTCCTGTTTATGCTGGCTGCGTTATTGATTACGGCAGTTGCCGCGCTGACCACGTCGCCCGCGACGGCGCTTTATCTGTTGAGCGGCAACGGATTTTTCATTTTGCTTTTTGCGGAATTGGGAATCGTTATGGTTTCCAATTGGGCGGTTGCAAAGAATAATGCGATTTTGGCAGGTATTTTGTTTGCGGCGTATTCCTATCTGACCGGCGTTACCTTTTCGGTGTTGTTCCTGGCTTATACGGGAACGTCCATTGCAGTTGTCTTTTTGGCAACGGCGGCGATGTTCGGCATTATGGCGGTCATCGGTCTGGTTACCAAAAAAGATATGACCAGTATGGGAAATCTGCTGTTGATGGCTCTGATCGGCGTGCTGATCGTCAGCTTTATCAATCTGTTCTGGTTAAAGAGCAGCGGAGCGGATCTTGTGATTTGTATCGTCGGCGTGTTGATCTTTGTAGGTCTGACCGCATACGACGCGCAGAGGATCAAACGCCTTGCAGCCGTATCCAACGACTCCAATGTGCTGACGTTGGCTTTGATGGGAGCCTTTGAGCTGTATCTCGACTTTATCAACATCTTCTTAAAACTGCTCAGACTGTTTGGAAAGAGA
This sequence comes from uncultured Lachnospiraceae bacterium, assembly GCA_900542015.1. Lineage (GTDB taxonomy): Bacteria > Bacillota > Clostridia > Lachnospirales > Lachnospiraceae > UBA2882. Next base: position 9,485 of record UQLY01000012.1, read on the forward strand.
AAATAAATCCAACTACGACCAATGAAAGCCAAGACCAATTTTCAAATAAAGCAGACTGATTATTTGCAAATAAAACAGAACGATTAGCGGTAGGCAATTTCTGCAGATAATAAAAGGATTGTTCCTATTTATGAATCGGGGCATCGGTCAAAGGAAACCTTTATAAAAACGCCGGTACTTAATCCGCGTATTTTGCGGATTTATGTACCGTTGCGTTTTTATAGAGCGAAAGCGTGTTTCCGTGACCGATGCCCTGATTATATACTACAATCCTTTTACGCTTCTTATAATGCGCCCCAGCTAAAATTCTCCGCTCCGGCGCCTATCTCAAAATGATATTTTACGATCCCCAAATCAACTTTTGTATAAAATCCTGTTCCGGCTTTTGCGGTAACGGTGTCGCCGTTTAAGGTAAACATGAATTTTTGCTGATTCATTGCCGTCGGAGCCAGCAGAGCGGCTTGGACGCCCTTTTGGAACCAGTCGGGGACGGAAGAGCCGGCTTTCATAACCGCCTGGGGATCTTTGGATTTGTGTGGAACGCCATTTGTTTTTCCGTAGCCCACGGCGATTACCACGCACAGCTTTTCGCCGTTTCCGATTTGAAAAGCCGTCTTAATTTTGCTGTAGGTAAGAGCGACCCAGCAGGTATTCAGTCCCAACTGCTGCGCTTTTAAAGCGACTTTTTCTCCATAGTAACCGCATGTTTCTTCCAGATCTTTTCCCTTTTTTCCGATCAGGGCGATATAATTGGTTACGCCGGAAAATTTTCCGTAATGCGCCATAAACCCGTCGAACGCTTTGGGCTCGTCTGTAACCAACTGCATATGCAGACCGCTTTCCTGATTGCACTGGTCGATAAAAGACAACAATTCCGTCTTTACATCGCCGTCTATTGCTTTGGTAAGATAAGAGCGGACAGAGTGCCGCTCCCGGATTGCTTCCGATAAGTTCATATTCTTTTACCTCCGTGATGAAATAAAATGGATTGGCGGCTGCTGAATGCTATTCATCGCCGCTTCTGTCGGGTGCGTTTTTCTTGATTTGCCGGATGTCTGTGAACAGATCGATGATCTTTTGCACTTCGTTGTCATCCGGGTCTAAATAGTAATAGATAAATCTACCCTCTTTCCGTGCCCTGACGATACCCGCATTTTTTAAGATCTGTATATGATGTGAAACAGCCGGGCGTGACAGATTTGTCTTTTTGGCAATATCCGCCACCCGGCTCCCTCCGCATTCTCCGCAAAGTAAAATGAAAAGAAGGTACTGGCGCGTTTCATCTCCTAAAGCGGCAAGAATTTGCTGACATGATTGAAATTCATCCCTGATCCGTTCAATATCCTGCTTCGTATTTGTCATAAGGCACTCCTTTATCTTGTTTAAATATTTAAACAAATAAGATTATACCACGAAAAAAGATAAATAGACGATCTGTAAAGAAAATCGAGACGGATCATGACCTGACTGATTAAAAGGAAATAATATTCAGGTGTTCCAATAGGATTTTAATCCCCATGAGGACCAAAATCAAACCGCCTGCAAATTCGGCTTTGGATTTGTACCTGGCGCCGAACACGTTTCCGATTTTAAGACCGATACCGGACAGTACAAAGGTTATGACGCCGATAAAGGCAACGGCTGCGATAATATTGACGTCGGGCAGCAGAGCAAAGGTAATGCCCACGGCAAGGGCGTCGATGCTGGTGGCGACAGCCATTAAAAACATGATTTTAACGGAGAAAGATCCGTTGGCGGGTTCTTCATCCTTGGAGAATGATTCGCGGATCATATTTCCTCCGATCAGTGCAAGCAGAATAAAAGCGATCCAATGATCCAGCCTGGTAATATATTGCTGGAACGCCGATCCCAGCAGATAGCCGAGGGTCGGCATCAACGCCTGAAAGCCGCCGAACCACAGTCCGACGATCAGAAAATGCTTCGGTTTGACCTCCTTTGTAGCGAGTCCCTTGCAGACGGATACCGCAAAGGCGTCCATAGAAAGTCCTACCGCGATTAAAAAAAGCTCCCATAAATCCATGAATATCATCCTCCTGTATAAAAAAATCAGATACATTGCTGTATCTGACAATAAAAAAGACTCAGATACAGCATAAATGCCATACCATGAGTCTCGTTATTTAAGGCAAGCCAGATTTCTTTGAAAAATCAGTATGTTGACTTGTCACGACTAATCGCGCTAACTACTCCCTCAAAGTTTTTAAATTTTACCACGACATAGAGAAATTGTCAACGCTATGTCTGATTTTAATTGTTGCCATGGGTAACAGGGGCAATCATCCGTGTCTTGACGGAAACGGAGCTGTTTTTGAACGCCTGTTTTACCGTTGCAAAAGCGCCTACAATGAGGAAAATTAAACCGACAAAAATATCCATCGTAACAGCCGATGAAACTTCGGAATCTTCTAAAAACATGGGAACCATCTGTATAGCGGATATAATATCGAAGCCGCCGTACGCCTTGGCAATTTCAATGGCAAGGCACAAATATTCCGAAACAAACACCATTGCGACAGAGATCAGGCAGGAGATGATAATTCCCGGTTTTGTCAGTTTGCCGCATAACAGTTCATAGCCCTTCATGGTGCAGAAGATCATAACCAGACCTCCGAGTACGGAAATATAACCCAGCTGATAGATCAAAACCCATACGATAACGCCGAGCAGGGAACCTAACAGGGCGCCGATGACGCCGCCGAGCATATTGCCGTGTCCCTCGGCTTTCTTTTTTACCGCATTTTGCTGTAACTGGCTCGATACGTTGGTATAGCAGGAAGAACAGAACATATGAGGGGCACCGTCCAACTGATAGAGATTGAGCCCGTATTCCGTCCCGCAGCCTTCGCAGCAGGGCAGCAGGTCGTTTGCCGAGCAATAGACGGTAATCTCATTTAAGAAAGCCTGCATACAGGGAACATAATTTTTGCCCCAGGAAAACCCGAGTCCCTGCATTTCCGCAACAATTTTAACGCCGTTGTAAGATGCGGTCTGAACATATTGAAATTTGGAAGGACATTGATTGAGATAGTCTGAAGTCGGCTGGGAAGGCGGAACATTTCCGGGTTTCGCCCAGAGCGTAATGGAATGACGCGCATCCGTATTGGGATACTGCTGGATCAGAATAAAGTAGCCGTTATAAAGCCCGTAAATAAGACCGCCTTTTTCATCAACGGTCAGACCGTTTTGTACGGCAAATTGTTTTACTTTTTTGTACATTTGGAATTCTCCTCATAAGAATAGATATTACACGATTGCGTTCATTATAACACCAAAAGGAATATTTTTCTATAAAATTTGCATCTAATTTATTGATATCTAATTTATTGATATCTGACTGGAATAGGATGGAAACGGCTGTTTTATCTGATTTTTTATGGAATACACTTGACAACATCATATATATACTGTATATGTTCATATATACAGTAAAAGCACGGAAATCATTTAATGGAAATAACACAACGGAAATAAAGGCACGGGGGTCAGAGCGATGATCAAAATAGAAGGGGTAACAAAAAAATTAGGCGTTTTTTCACTGAAGGATGTTTCGTTTACGGTTCCGCCGGGTTATATCTGCGGGCTGATCGGAGAGAACGGAGCGGGCAAGACGACGCTGCTTCGTCTGCTGTTAGGGCTGTACCGCCTTGACGCGGGCAGGATTGAAATAGCGGGTCACGATATCAGCCGGGAGGAACGGGCGGCAAAGAATGATATCGGCTATGTGCTGTCGGAGGAATTGTTTGACCGGGAACTGACCCTTTTGGAAAACGCCGAGGCATACGGCAGATATTATGAGCGTTATGACAGAGAACGGTTTTTAGACTATTGCGGGAGATTTGAACTGGAGGCAAAACGGAAATTAAAGAAGCATTCCAAAGGGGAAAAGTTAAAATTTCAGTTTGCCTTTGCGCTGGCGCATTTGCCGAAAGTGCTGTTGTTAGATGAGCCGACTTCCGGTTTTGATCCGGAATTTCGCAAAAAGTTTTTGCAGATTTTAACGGAGTTTATTTGCGACGGGGAACACAGCGTGCTTCTTGCCACGCACCTGACCTCGGATCTGGAACGGCTCGGAGATTATATTACGTTTCTGCATCAGGGGAAACTTGTATTTTCCATGGATCGGGAGACGCTGGAAGATTCCTTCCGTCTCGTTAGCGGGGAGGATTACAAGCTGAATTTGCTGCAAAAGGATAAGGTCATTTATAAAGAAAAGGGCGCCTATGGCGCTAAGGCGCTGGTCAGACACAACAGGCTGGCGGTTTATGACAGGGAAGTGTCTGTGGATGTGCCCGCAATCGAGGACATTATGTATTTTATGATGAAAGGGGAAAAACATGTATAAAACAGTGCTGCATGACTACCGGTATCATAGAAAGGACGGATTTCGCAATTTGCTGAGCATTCCGGGCATTTGGTTCGTCTATCTTTATCCGCTGTGGTTTTTGCCGGCAGTTTCCGATATGGGATTTAGGGAGGCAGCGGTTTTTTTCAGCGCCATGGTGCCCGTGCTCTTTAGTCTGATGCTTTCGAGAATGTACGGCGGGCAGATCGGCAAAACCCTGTTTTTGTGTCCGATGTCCAAAGAGGACAGAAGGGCATATGTCAAAGCGGGTATGAGGATACGGATCGGATTTTGCGTCGGACTCTTTCTGGTCCTTCACGCCGTCCTTGCCGCTCTGGGTTGGATTACCCTTCCGATGTTTGCGGCAAAGCTGACCGTGATGATCTTATCGGCGGTATCCGTCAATATCTATTGCCAGCCGGATCATAAAGGCGATGACGGGACGAAACGCAGCTATCCGTTAAGAGGCAATTATGCAATATGGGATATGCTGGCGCAGATTATGTGCATCGTCAATATGGTGCTTTTAAGCATGTATGAGGGGAACGAACGGCTGTGGGAACTGATCCTGACGGCGGCGCTTATATTGTTTCAATTTGCGGTCTGCATGGAACTGGTCTGCAAATTTTACCCGCAGGTGTTGGAACATACCGTCTGTTATGAAAGCGGTTGGAAAGAGGAAAACAAAAAGTAAAGGAAAGGGAAGCCATGAAAATCATCATTAAGCCCCAGGGAACGCTTGCCATTTATGAACAAATCGTCAATCAGCTTAAAAGCGCCATTGTGACCGGAGAATTATCGGCGAACGAAGCGCTGCCGTCCATCCGCGCGCTGGCGGCGGAGCTGGAAGTCAGCGTCATTACCACCAAAAGGGCGTATGAGGAACTGGAAAAGGAAAAACTGATCCGTTCCGTGCCGGGCAAGGGATTTTATGTCTGTGAATATAATCAGGATTATTTAAAAGAAAAACAGTATATTTCTTTGGAAAAGCGTATGGCGGAGCTGATTGAGGACTGCAAAAAGGCGGGAATGAAAAAACAGGACATTCTGGATATGGCGGAGGCTCTTGCGGAGTGATTTTTGGGAAACCGGCGCATGGCGGCGGGGAAAAGAGGGAAGGAACAATGCTGGAATTTAAAAACGTTACCGGAACGGGTAAGAAATTCAGACTGGAACAGATTTCGTTTGCAGCGAGGGAGGGGTATCTGACCGGCATAGCGGGAAAAAACGGAGCGGGAAAGACCACGCTGTTTCATTATATGATGGATGAGAAAATCCCTTACGAGGGAGAAATTTTATTCCGGGGAAAAAACATCAAAGAGGATCATGCCGCGTTTCGGGCGATGCTCGGATATGTGTCCGATGAGAGGCGTTTTTTTGAAAATTATACGGGAAAGCGCAACGCGGAGCTTTTGTCCGTTTTTTATCCCGATTGGGATATGGACCTCTTTTTGGAGGCGCTTGGGGAAATGGGCGTCAGCAGGGAAAAAAATCTGATGCACTTATCCCGGGGAGAATACCTGAAATTTCAGATGGCGTTTGCCATGGGGCACGACGCGAAGCTTTTTTTGCTGGATGAGGTTACGGGAGGCATGGACCCGGTTTTTCGCAGGGATTTTTATAAACTTCTCCATGGGCTCATTGCAAAAGAGGATATCACGATCCTGATGACAACCCATATCGAGGAGGAGATCGAGCTTCACATGGATTATCTGGGAATTATGGAAAACGGAAGGATGACTTCCTTTGGAGAGGTGGGAGAATCAAATGGAACAGATGAAAGAATTTGATAAACGGCTGCAGGAGGCGGACAGCTACCAATTCCTGATGTGCCGGGTCCTGAAAATCATTTTTACCATATTGGGAGGCGCCCTTATGCTGTTTCCGGCTGCGGCTGAGGATATGAATATGACGCTTGCCTTATTTTGGACATTTTATGCGCTTGGCTGGGCGGTAAGATGCCATATGACGTCTTATCTGTATGTAAAGCAGAACGGGAAAACCGTGCCGGTATACGGCATTTTGAAACAGACGCCCGTGAAACGGGAGATTTATATAAAGGCGCGCAGAAAGAGACTGTTTGCCTACCTGGGAAAGATGGGGCTTGCGGCGCTTGTTTTACAGCTTATAGGAACCGCGGCGGCATGCGGCTTTAAGCTTCGTCCCCTGCTTTTGGGAGTGGGATATGTGGTGGTGCTGTTTGTCGTGCTTTTGCTTTTGGAGCTTTTTGATATATCCTGGAGTGCAAAATAAGAGACGATATGATATACTGATGAAAAACGAAAACGGCGGCGCACAGGTCTGCGTTTCTGCCGCAGCAAAATGGGAGAGGAAATAAGGGATGGATTATCAGGAAGTACTCAAAGAGGCGAGAAAGACGATCGGAGCCTATTGTAAGGCTTGTAATATATGCAACGGAAGGGCATGCGGCAATCAGATGCCGGGACCGGGCGCAAAGGGGCTGGGCGATACGGCGGTCCGTAATTACGATCATTGGCAGAAGGTGCGGGTCAATATGGATACGCTTTGTGAAAACCGCAAAATCGATACGTCAACGGAGCTGTTCGGGAAAAAGTTCCGTATGCCGGTGTTTGCCGGACCCGTTGGAGCGGTAAAGCTGCATTACAGTGACAGGTACGATGATTTAAGCTATAACAGCACGCTGCTTGCGGCGTGTGCGGAAAACGGGATCGCGGCGTTTACCGGAGACGGCAGCGACAGTCAGGTCATGATCAGCGCTACCGAGGCGATCCGGGAGGCGGGCGGCATGGGCGTGCCTACGGTAAAGCCCTGGAGCAAAGAGGTCATTGCAGAGAAGCTGGAGCTTGTCAGAGCGTCCGGTTCTTTTGCGGTGGCAATGGATATCGATGCGGCGGGACTGCCGTTTTTGAAAAACTGCGAGCCGCCCGCAGGCAGCAAAAGCGCGGCAGAGCTTGCGGAAATCATTGCGGGGATCAGGGTGCCGTTTATTGTAAAGGGCGTGATTACCGTAAAGGGAGCTTTAAAGGCAAGGGACGCGGGAGCCGCGGCGATCGTCGTTTCCAATCACGGAGGCAGGGTGTTGGATCAGTGCCCTTCTTCGGCTGAGGTTTTGCCGGAGATTGCGGAGGCATTAAAGGGCAGCGGTGTAAAAATCCTTGTGGACGGCGGGATCAGAAGCGGCGTGACCGTATTTAAGGCGCTTGCCATGGGAGCTGACGGCGTGCTGATCGCAAGACCTTTTGTGGCGGCGGTTTACGGCGGCGGAAAGGAAGGCGTAAAGGCTTATATCGACCGGATCGCCGGAGAACTGGAGGATACCATGGCGATGTGCGGGGCGGCGTCTGTGGATGAAATCACGGCGGATATGGTCAGACTGCCCCGGGCGTGGTAGAAAAGATATCGGAGTATTTGCATCATACGGACAAAGATGGTAAAATCTCTCGTATATCACAGGGAAAAAGAGAGGATTATCGCTTATGGATAGAAAGGACAAGCTGGAGGGGGAAGAGATCCAGAAGGGGCTGGAACAGTTTCTGGAACAGGAATTATACGGCGGCGGGCAGGCGGCTTATACAAAGACGGACCATACCCGGACAGAAGCGGATGAACTGGATTTATCCCTTGCAGAGCCGGTCCTGAGAAGAACCGAGTCCCGGACGGCGCAAAGCGAACCCCGGAGGCAGGCGGCGCAGAGGCGGACCGAGCAGGGGCGGACAACGCAAGGCGAACCCCGGAGGCAGACAGCGCAGAGGCAGACCGAGCAGGGGCGGACAACGCAAAGCGAATCCCGGAGGCAGACAGCGCAGGGACAGCCCGCGAGACGGCAGACGGCGCACAAATCTACGGAAAGTGTTCAAAGAGAAATGGGCAATCGAAAAACGGGAAACGGAAAAAATACGCGCAGAAGTGAAGAAAACAGAAAATCCGACCGGAGCCGGGAGCGTGAGTACGCAAAAGAGGACGGCAGAAGGAATAAAAAGCAGGATAGGAAAAAGAATAAGAAAAAAAAGAAAAACAGATTGCTTAAAGTGTTGATTGTCATTGCGGCATTGTTTGTAATCTGTTTTATCGGGCTGTATTCGCTGGTGGGCAGCGTGTACAACAAGATGACCTACAAAGAGGCGGAGAGTTTTACCGCCGAATCCATGAAAGAGGACGGCGTGATCAACGTCTTGCTCATCGGAAACGATTCCAGGCTGGCGGGAGACGACGGAAGGTCGGACGCGATGATACTGGTATCCATCAGCGACAGGACCAAGACGATTACGATGACTTCCCTGTTGCGGGATATGTATGTGGAAATTCCCGGTCATGACGGAAACCGTCTGAACGCCGCGTATTCTTATGGCGGACCGGAGCTGTTGATGCAGACTATCGAAGAAAACTTTGATATTCCCGTGCATCGGTATGCGCTGGTCAATTTCCAGGCGTTTGCCAATCTGGTAGACGCAGTGGGAGGCGTCGATCTGGAACTGACCAACGACGAGGTACAATATGTCAACGGATATCTGATGGAATACAATCAACTGGAGGGAAAAGATCTTGCGACGGACTTTTTGGACCCTTCTTTAAGCGGGATGATTCATCTGAACGGTCCTCAGGCGCTTGCTTATACGAGGAACCGTTATATCGGGACGGATTTCGGCAGGACCGAAAGACAGCGGAAGGTTTTGTCGGCGGTCATCGGCAAGCTGCTGGGCGCGGTACTGACAAACAGCGGCGAACTGGCGGACGGGCTGTTCCCGAACCTGACGACCAATCTCAAACAGGGAGAATGTTTTAATCTGGCGCTGAACGCATGGAAATTTTTGGGATACGACATGGTGCAGCAATGCGTTCCCATTGAAGGAAGCTACTCCAATGCCACCATCCGGGATATGTCGGTATTGGAAGTGGATTTTGAAGCGAACAAAAATTATTTGAAATCCACATTATATGGAAAATAGGGGAAAAATAAAATAAGGGGGAACAAGTAAAATGCCTAACGGAAGTATTCGTATCATCGGGCAAAACAGGAGGGTATTAAACGGGGTGACGCTGATACTGGTCATAGGGCTGGGTCTGCTGATCAGAAAGGAATTGATCTGGTTTGTGTCCAGAGACTGGACCGGGTTCTTTGAGCTGTGGCTGAAAGAAATATCCGAAAAGGGTTTTAGCGCGCTGGCAGGGAATTTTTATGATTATGCGCCCGCTTATATGTATTTCCTCGTGCTGGCGGCGCAGTTTGGCAGCAAAAGCATGATAGCCATGAAGCTGATTTCGGTATTTTTTGACTTGATGCTTGCCGCGACCGCGGGAAGAATCGTGTATGTGATCAGCAAGCGGGAGACATGGTCCATGGTTGCGTTTTCCGTCGTCTGGCTGGCGCCTACGGTTATTTCCAACAGTAGCATGTGGGGACAATGCGATTCGATTTACTGTTCCTTTTTGCTGTTGACCATGCTGGCGTTTATCCGGGATAAGAGCAGGCTTGCCATGATTTGTTACGGCATTGCTTTTGCATTTAAGCTTCAAACCCTGTTCTGGTTTCCCATTATCTTATTGCTCTGGCTTTATAAAAAAATCAAAACCGTGGATTTTATCTGGGTGCCCCTGATTTATGGGATCAGCATTGTTCCGGCTTGGATTGCGGGACGACCCCTCGGGGAGCTGTTGGGCGTTTATTTTGCACAGACGGGGATTGATACGAACCGTTTGTCCATGAAATATCCGAATATTTATTATATTATCGGAGAACTGAATCTGCCCCAGTGGTATAACAAAGCCGGAAAGCTGTTTGCAGTGGCTGTCATTTTGGTGTTTATGGTCGCCGTGATCCATAAACTGATGAATACCAGGCTGACGCCGGAGCTTTTGCTGATGCTCTGTTATGCCCAGGGAAGCCTTGCACTGTATTTTTTACCCCAGATGCACGAGCGCTACGGATATTTTATTGAGATTGTAGCGATCATTCTGGGCGTGCTGTGCCGTAAGATTTTCTGGGTGCCGGTGGTGCACATTCTGGTTACGTTTATTACGTACAGTTATTATTACAACTACAGCAGCCCGAAAAATATACCGATTTTTGTTTTGTCGCTGGTGATGCTTGCCCTGATGCTGTTCATGGTGTACAAGACATTTACGTATCAGGTAAAAAAAGAGGAAGGAAATGAGACAAAAGCTATCTGAAACAGTGCTTTCGGTTCTGTTGGGGATCTGCCTGTGCGGATGCCTGTACGGATGCGGAAAGCAGGACAATCGTTTGCAGCAGGAAACGGCGCAGGACGGTCTTTCAGCGGGAATTTCTGCGGCGGAAACCGTAAGCGGCGGGGAACTGAGTGAAAAGCAGGAGGAGCCGCCGGCGCTTTCCGAAAACCGGACGGAGAGTGCAGAAACGGAAGCGGAGACGGAGCCGCCCATAGAGGATACGGTAACGGTGCTGCCTTCAAAGCCCGAAGAGGACGAAGAAAACAGATCGGGAAACGGCTTGATGGTGGCGATTGACGCGGGGCACCAGTCCAAAGGAAACAGCGAAAAGGAGCCCATCGGTCCCGGCGCTTCGGAGACGAAGGCGAAGGTGGCGGGCGGAACAAGCGGCGTGGCGAGCGGGGTGCCGGAATATCAGCTTACGCTGGAGGTATCTTTAAAGCTGCGGGACGAGCTGCGGGCGAGAGGCTATGAGGTCTATATGGTAAGGGAGACGAACGACGTCAATATCAGCAATGCAGAACGGGCGCTTTTATCGGCGGACGCGGGCGCGGATCTGTTGATCCGGATTCATGCCAACGGTTCGGAAAACGCGTCGGCAAACGGCATTATGACAATTTGTCCCACGGCGCAGAATCCCTATTGTGCCAACCTTTATTCCGACAGCAGGCGGCTTGCGGACGAGGTGCTTAACCATATGCTGACGGAAACCGGAGCGGGCAGCAAAGGGGTCTGGGAGACGGATACCATGAGCGGCATCAACTGGTGCACGATTCCGGTCACAATCGTGGAAATGGGATTTATGAGCAATCCGTCGGAGGATATGCTGATGCAGACGGCGGAATATCAGGATAAAATGGTAAAGGGCATGGCGGACGGCATCGACGCTTATTTTGCGGAATAAATAAGACGGATCAACAAACTATAAACAAACAATGTAAATAAACGGGCGGTTTTTGGTTGACATCGCCCGTTCTTTATGCTAATCTTGGTGTACTAACGCAAATAGTACACTGAATACGTTTTAATGTGTACCAATCCATGTGTGCGAATAAGTGCGTATGAAAAAATGCGCGTAGAACGATCAGGAAAACGAGGAGAGATGGTAATGATTTGGATTGATTATACCGATGCAACGCCCATCTACGAACAGATTGTCAGTAAATACAAGAATCTCATCGTGAGAGGGGCGCTTGCGCCAAATGAAAAGATGCCGTCGGTCAGAACGCTGGCGATGGAGCTTTCCATAAATCCAAATACGATTCAGAAAGCCTATGCCGAGCTGGAGAGACAGGGATTTGTCTATACGGTAAAGGGCAGGGGTAATTTTGTTGCAGATAACGCGGGGCTGAAAGAGATGAAGGAAAAAGAAATATTGCATAAACTGGAGACGATCGCAAAGGAAGCGGAAGAGTCGGGAGTGGATCTTGCGGTGCTTTTGGACTATCTGAATGAAAGAAAAGACAAAGGAGGAGAGCAGGCATGATTACCATAAAAGGCGTTACCAAAAGGTTTGATGATTTTGTAGCGGTCGATCGGATTGATTTTGATATGAGAGAAGGCATGGTATTCGGACTGATCGGTACCAACGGAGCCGGGAAAAGCACGCTGCTTCGTATGATCGCCGGGATCAGCCGTGCGGACGAAGGGGAGATTACGATAGACGGCTGTCCGGTCCATGATAACCCCGAGGCGAAGCGGAAACTCTTTTTTATAGCCGACGAGCCTTACTTTTTCGCACATTCCAACGCGATAGAAATGGAAAAGTATTTTTCCATGGTATATCCCACCTTTGATAAAAACGAATTTTATAAACTGCTGAACCAGTTCGGGCTGGCGGCAAAACGAAAGATTGCCACGTATTCCAAGGGCATGAAAAAACAGCTTGCTTTTATCCTCGGGCTGGCGGCGAAAACGGAGTATCTGCTCTGCGACGAGACCTTCGACGGACTTGACCCGGTAATGCGCCAGGCGATTAAAAGCCTTCTGGCAAAGGAAATGGGAGAAAGAGGGCTGACGCCCGTGATTGCGTCCCACAATTTGAGGGAGTTGGAGGATATCTGCGATTCGGTGGGGCTTCTGCACAAGGGAGGCGTGCTTTTATCAAAGGATCTGGACGAGATGAAATGCAATATCCAAAAGGTCCAGTGCGTATTTAAGAATGAAACGGAATACGAAAAGGCGCTGGCAATCTGCAATGTGCTTCGCAAGGAGCGGAGGGGTTCGCTGCACATTCTGACCATCCGGGGAGAAAAGGGAGAGACGATGCAAAAGTTTGATTCTCTTGAGACGATCTTTTGCGAGGTGCTTCCATTGACTTTGGAGGAAATTTTTATCAGTGAAACGGAGGTAGTCGGGTATGACATCAAAAAACTCATTCTGGAAGCTTAGCGGCTGGAATTTTAAGAAAAGAGCGTGGACGCTTGCTCTGTGCAGCGTGATCTGGTTTTTTGTGCTGCCGGTTGCCGTTTTTGTAGAATCGGGGAAATTATTTTCGGGCATGGAATATCTCGAAGAGGCGGAAAGACTGCACAACCTTGCATGGATCAGGGAAATGGTAATTAACGATGTTGTCTCGGGACATGTGATCGCTGTTTTGGTTGTTACGGGAATGGCGCTTTTGCTGGGGCTTCAGGGATTTGCATGGAACAATCATCAGAAAAAGGTGGATTTGTACCAGTCGGTTCCCGTAAAGGAGAGCGCGCGTTTCTGGTATATCAATCTCAACAGTCTTTGGATCTTTTTGATCAGCTTAGGGGTAAATATGCTGTTAGCAAACGCTGCGGCTGCGCTGAAAGGCATATGGAACCGGGATTTTGCGTTTGCCAGTGCAATGAGTTTTATCATGTATCTGCTTTTATTTGTGGCGTCTTACCTGATTGTGCTGATTGCACAGTACCTGACCGGCAACGTCGTGCTGGGATTTTGCGGCGCGTCCTTTTTGCTGGCGGTTGAACCTGCATATCTGATTTTATGCGACGGGCTCAGAGGTACTTTTTATAAGACTTACATTGGCGGCGGCATGTATGAGGCTGTCAAAGGCGGCGTGCTGACGCCGCTGACCGTTTTTGTGAGAATGTACAAAGAGGTTGCCGAAAAGAACGACGGCTTTGCGGACGCGGGCAACTACGGAGGAATCTGGGTATATGCGCTGATTTTTCTGGTGCAGATTGCGGTTTACGGCGCGGCGGCATATCTGCTGTACCGGAAACGTCCCGCGCAGACCGGCGGAAAATCCATGATCTTTTCCAAAACAAAGCCGGTTATCAAGGCGGTCATTATGATTGTGGGAAGTTTGTACCTTGCCGAATTTATGGCGTCCAACACCGATCAGGACGGCGCGGTATGGTACGGACTGTTCGGAGCTGTCTGCGGTCTGCTGATTTTGCAGGTTGTATTGCAGACGATTATGGAAGGCAATTTTAAAGAGGCGGTGGGAGGAAAGATATCCTTTGCGGCAGCGGCGGGCGTTACCCTGGTGGTTTATTTCATCTATGCCTGCGACCTGACGGGATTTGATACGTATCTTCCCGACGCCGATCAGGTGGAAAGCTTTGCTTTTGTCAGGAACAACGATTATAATTATACCTTTTACGATCAGGACGGCGTCTTTCGGGGATCGGAGGATTATTTGCTTGAAACGATGCAGATTACCGATCCGGAGCTGAAAGAAGAATTGTTGTCCATGCTAAAGCAGGCGATTGCGGAGGATGAATATTATTACCGGGAAGACAATTATACGGCAAGGGTAAGCTACGGGCAGGGGATCGTAGTTGAAGAAGGCGTCGAACAGGAAAGTCTTTGCATCTGTTTCCGGCTCGCCAACGGAAAAGAAGTAAAAAGGAGATATTATCTGAACCTGGACGATATCAGAAATTATTGGGCAAAGCTGTATGAACTGCCCGAATATAAAAACTCGATTTACCTGATGCTGCAGGATCAGACGCAGAGCTGGCTTTTCAGACAGGGCAGAACGCCGGAAGTGTCTTACCATACCTATAATCTGAGTACCAGCGACGACAACAGCAAAGCGGCGGATCTGGTAAAAGAGCTTTTTGAAGCGATGAAAGAAGACCTGGCAAACAGAACTTCCGATACGGTCCTAACGCAGGTGCCGGTAGGAAGGCTGGATTTTATCACTACCTGGCAGGACAAAACCTCAAAAAGGAGACTGGATTTTGACATAGCGGTATACGGCGATGATTCGGCAACCATAGAGATCTTAAAGAGAGAAGGCTGGTATCAGGAGGCGGGCGTCAATAAAGAGGAAGTGGCCTATATCAATGTTTATCAGGTGGTTGATAACGGAGCGAATCAGAAGGTAATGCGGCTTGATTCAAACGATCCGCTTTTTGAAAGCGTGCTGGAAAGCTTGTTTTTAACGGATGCGATACAGGAGACGCCCGACCCCGGAGCCCCTCAGAAGCAGGACTACTGGGCGGAAATCGGGCTGCGGGGCGCATCGGATGACAGTGAGTACGGAAGCTATTGGTATACATGCGGCTTTTATGCTTCCGGGTTTCCTGAAGAACTGGAAACGGCGTTTGAGGATATTGAGGTTGAGAGCGACGATTAGTGATCCCGGCTCCACCGCCCGCTGGCTCCGCAGGGCAGCACAAGACCGTTGGAGCTGACGGGCAGACCGATTTCCTCCGCTTCCACATGACCGCCGAAACGGTCGGCAACAGCCGTGTGCAGCATATAGGAGAGCACGGCGGGCTGTAAGCCGGTCGTATAGGAATTGATCAGCAGGAAAAGCGAATCTTTATTTAAAAGCTTTGCCGTAAGTTTGAGAAAGGGATAAACGGACTCTTCGATCTTCCAGATTTCCCCCTTGGGACCTCTGCCGTAAGACGGAGGATCCATAATTATGCCGTCGTAGGTGTTGCCGCGCCGGATTTCCCGTTCCACAAATTTGACGCAGTCGTCTACCAGCCAACGGATGGGCGCGTCGGCAAGACCGCTGGAGGCGGCGTTTTCCTTTGCCCAGCCGACCATACCTTTAGAAGCGTCCACATGGGTGACGGCGGCGCCTGCTTTTGCCGCGGATACGGTAGCGCCTCCGGTATAGGCGAAGAGATTCAGGATCTTAACGGGGCGGCGCGCCTGTCTGATCTTTTCGGCGCACCAGTCCCAGTTGACCGCCTGTTCGGGGAAAAGTCCCGTATGTTTAAAGCTGAAGGGCTTTAAATGAAAGGTCAGGTCGCGGTACTGAATGGTCCATTCTTTGGGAAGGCTGCGAAACTCCCATTCTCCGCCACCCTTGTTGCTGCGGTGGTAATGCCCGTTTTTTTGTTTCCATGCGGGGTGTTCGTGCCCGGTGTCCCAGATGACCTGAGGGTCCGGACGGACCAGAATATAGTCTCCCCATCTTTCGCATTTTTCACCGGAACAGGTGTCAATCACTTCATAATCCTTCCACTGATCTGCAATCCACATAAATATACCTCCAAAATCGTTTTACCAATAAGCGGCGAGCTCGCCGAGATAATCCACTCCGTATCGCACCAGCAAAATATTGCGGATGATGCAAAACAAAACCATTATAATAAGGAAAGCCCATAAAAACCCGAGATAAATGGAGAAAAAGGCGTTTCCATGCTGTTTGACCAATTGAACGACAAATTTGACATAATAATAGATCAGACAAACCGTCATATATAATACCAGGGGATTATAAAGAAAGGACCTGACCGGATGGAGGCGCAACAGCTCCTCCAAAGCATGGGTGCCGCCGCAGCCGGGGCAGTAAAGGTGGAAGAAGGTCTTTAACCCGCAGGGCGGGAAAAAGGCGGGGAACCGGTCTGAGGCGGAGAGATACAGAAAACCCAAAGCCGGCACGAAGAAGACAAAAATACTCAGTGCGATAAATTGTTTTTTGGTAATGTGAACATGGTAATACATGATAACCTCTCCGGACGTCTGATTTATTTTAAGGATAACGCATATACAATGTACAATATTTTTCCCCATTAGTCAAAAAAGAAAGTTGAATTATAGGGAAATACTGTGTATAATATTTTTTAATTGGTCTGTAAAAGACGATGTTTCATAAAAACGAAGAGGGGGGAATGAAAAATGGATAATAATATGATGAATGAAAATTCCAACGGATCATACGATCCCAACGGACAGTATGATCCTAATATGCAATATAATCCGAACGGACAGAACTATTATTACCAACAGCCCCAACAGCCGTACCAGCCGGACGACATTTATGCAAAACCCGGAGAGGGAGGCACATCGGACGGATGGGCGATTGCTTCGCTGGTCTGCGGCATTCTGGCGATCATGACCTGCTGTTGTTACGGAATCGGGGGCGTTGTTTTCGGGATTGCGGCGATTGTGCTCGCCTGCATTTCCAAAAGTCAGAACGGCGGGAGGATGCCTTCGCTTTCCATTGCCGGTCTGATCTGCGGTATTATCGGTCTGGTATTCGGTTTGTGTTATTTCGGAGTCCTGATACTCGGCATCATCGGCAGCGCGGCGGACATCTGACGGGCTGCGGGAAGGTTTTAGATACAGATAAGAGGGAGAGGAGTAAATACATATGACAACATCCAATATCTGCATTTTGATTGCGATTGTACTCTATTTGGCTTTGACGATCTGGGTGGGGTTTTCGTTTTCCAAAAAGAACAAAACGACAGATGATTTCTACCTGGGAGGCAGGAAGCTGGGACCTTTCGTGACGGCAATGAGCGCGGAAGCGTCCGACATGAGCAGCTGGCTTTTGATGGGGCTGCCCGGCGTGGCTTATGCGACGGGGCTTGCGGACGCATTCTGGACAGCTGCGGGACTTGCGATCGGAACATGGGTAAACTGGCTGATCGTAGCAAAAAGGCTCCGTAAATACACGGTTGCCTGCAACAATTCCACGACGCTTCCGGTATTCTTTTCCAATCGGTACAGAGACGATAAGAAAATCCTTTCCGTCATTGCGGCGGTAATCATCATTATTTTCTTCGTGCCCTATACGGCGTCGGGCTTTGCGGCGTGCGGCAAATTGTTCGCCAGTCTGTTTGGCGTAAATTACTTTTGGGCGATGGTAATCAGCGCGATTGTCATTGTGGGATATACGACTCTCGGCGGCTTTCTTGCGGCGAGCACCACGGACTTTATGCAGAGTATCGTTATGACGATTGCGATCGTATCGGTGCTGGGCTTTGGCGTTGTGACGGCGGGCGGCATTGAAAGCGTCAGCGCCAACGCGCAGAGCATGGCGGGGTATTTCAGCCTGACTGCAATGCACGATGCGGCTGCAGGCGCCGCGGTAGAATACAGTCCCCTTACGATTGTGTCAACTTTGGCGTGGGGGCTGGGGTATTTCGGTATGCCCCATGTGCTTCTCCGCTTTATGGCGATTGAAGATCCCGATAAATTAAAATTATCCCGCCGCGTTGCGACGGTATGGGTAGTGATTTCCTTAGGCGTTGCAATCCTGATCGGTATTGTGGGCAACGCCATGAGCAAGGGCGGAGCGATTGCAACGTTGGAAGATCCGGAGACGATTGTTGTGGCGATCGCGACGCTGATCAGCCAGCACGGCGTTCTTGCGGCGCTGTTGGCGGGAATTATCCTTGCGGGTATCCTTGCGGCTACCATGTCCACGGCGGACTCGCAGTTGCTTGCGGCTTCCTCCAGCGTTTCGCAGAATATTATAAAAGAAGTCCTCTTTAAGAATTTATCGGAAAAGGCTTCCATGATCATTGCACGCGTTACCGTAGTCGTTATTTCTCTTGTGGCGGTTTTTATTGCGAGAGATCCGAACAGCTCTGTATTTGAGATCGTCTCCTTTGCCTGGGCGGGCTTCGGCGCGGCGTTCGGACCGGTTATGCTGCTTGCGTTATTCTGGAAGCGTTCCAATAAATGGGGCGCGCTTACAGGAATGTTTACCGGAGGCGCCATGGTATTTATATGGAAGTTTCTGGTAAGACCCATGGGCGGCATCTGGAATATTTACGAGCTGCTCCCGGCGTTTATCGTGGCAATTGTCGTAAACGTGATCGTCAGCCTGCTGACCGCGGCGCCGACACAGGAAATGGTGGACGAGTTTGATGCGGTAAAAGCCCAGTGCAGGGCAAAATAAAACCGGATTGTATTAAAAAAAGAACAAAAAATTTACGAAGTTTGAAAAAAGGGGCTTGCAAAGCTCCTTTTTTTCGTTTATACTAGCAATTGCTGTGGCATGATAGCGATGAAGCGTGAGGTTGCTGCACATCGTTGCAGGTTTTCCGTGGAGCGAATGTCAAGTTAGGAAACTGACGACAAGTCACTGTACAAACATAAATGTCTATCGGGAAGATAGAAACGACGTGTGAAAGTCTTTAGGACACACACGGGAGAGTGTACAGTCACCGCTTGTCGTACTTAAGAAACAAAAGTGCGAAAAGGAGGCGACTTTTTTTATGGCAAATCAACAGGTAATGAGAATTACATTGAAAGCCTACGATCATCAGTTAGTTGATGCATCGGCAAAAAAAATCATCGAAACAGTCAAAAAGAACGGATCTCAGGTGAGCGGACCTGTACCGCTTCCTACCAAAAAGGAAGTTGTTACGATCTTAAGAGCGACTCACAAGTACAAAGATTCCCGTGAGCAGTTCGAGCAGAGAACCCACAAGAGACTGATCGACGTAATGGCACCTACACAGAAGACCGTAGATGCGTTACAGAGACTTGAGATGCCCGCTGGTGTTTTCATCGGCATCAAAATGAAATAATTTTTCAAAGTAACAGATTAGATCCTGAAATTAGGTTTATATAGAAGCAACGAAATGTTCCACTTATATGTACCTGGATCTAGTATGAACGGCGAGGGAGACCGACGACCCGTTCCGCTGTAGAAACAAGGAGGTAACAGAATGAAGAAAGCTATTTTAGCAACAAAAGTCGGAATGACTCAAATCTTCGATGAAGACGGCGCTTTAATTCCCGTAACCGTTCTTCAGGCAGGACCTTGTGTTGTAACCCAGATCAAAACAGTTGATAACGACGGCTACAATGCAGTACAGGTCGGATTTGTTGACAAGAAAGAAAAGATCGTCAACAAAGACAAAGCGGGAAAGAAAGAAATCGCTCACAGACACGGCGTAAACAAGCCTTTAAAAGGTCACTTTGACAAGGCTGGCGTATCCGCAAAGAGATATGTGAGAGAGTTTAAGTTTGAAAACACGGAAGATTACACACTCGGCGCAGAAATCAAAGCCGACATCTTTGAAGCGGGCGACAAGGTAGACGCAAGCGCGATTTCCAAAGGTAAAGGCTTCCAGGGCGCGATCAAGAGATTTGGTCAGCACAGAGGACCTATGGCGCACGGTTCCAAATTCCACCGTCATCAGGGTTCCAACGGCGCTTGTTCTTCCCCTTCCAAGGTATTCAAAGGAAAAGGAATGCCCGGACATATGGGATGCAAGAAAGTGACAATCCAGAATCTTCAGGTTGTAAGAGTGGATGCTGATAAGAATTTGCTTTTGATCAAAGGCGCAGTACCGGGACCTAAAAAAGCATTGGTAACAATCAAAGAAACCGTTAAGGCTGAAGCTTAATTAGGACGAAAGGAGGATCATTCAGATGGCAAACGTATCTGTTTATAATATGGAAGGCAAGGAAGTCGGCAAAATGGACTTAAACGATGCGGTATTCGGTGTTGAGATCAACGAACACCTGGTACACATGGCGGTCGTTGCACAGCTTGCCAACAAACGTCAGGGAACACAGAAGGCAAAAACCCGTTCCGAAGTTTCCGGCGGCGGAAGAAAACCTTGGAGACAGAAAGGAACCGGTCATGCAAGACAGGGTTCAACAAGATCTCCCCAGTGGACAGGAGGCGGCGTTGTATTCGCTCCCACACCCAGAGATTATACGATCAAATTAAACAAGAAGGAAAAACAGGCTGCATTGAAATCCGCTTTGACAAGCAAGGTGCAGGACGGAAACCTGGTCGTAGTCGATGAATTGAAATTTGACGAGATTAAGACGAAAGCGTTCAAAAACGTCATGGATAACTTGCAGGTTGAGAACGGCTTGGTTGTACTTGCAGACAATGACAAGAACACGGTTATGTCCGCAAGAAACTTAGACAAGATCAACACGACTCTGACAAACACCATTAACGTATATGACGTTATGAAAGCAAAGAAGATTGTCCTGACCAAGGACTCTGTTGCAAAACTTGAGGAGGTGTATGCATAATGGCAGCAATTCAGTATTATGACGTCATCCTGAAACCGGTTATTACCGAAAAGAGTATGTCCGGCATG
The DNA here is from genome assembly GCA_900542015.1 of uncultured Lachnospiraceae bacterium. Classification (GTDB taxonomy): domain Bacteria; phylum Bacillota; class Clostridia; order Lachnospirales; family Lachnospiraceae; genus UBA2882. The sequence continues at coordinate 30,281 of UQLY01000012.1, forward strand.
GGAGACAAGAAATACACATTCCTGGTTCATCCGGAAGCAAATAAATCTATGATTAAAGAAGCTGTTGAAAAGATGTTTGAAGGCACGAAAGTGGCTAAGGTCAACACAATGAACTGTGAAGGCAAGAAGAAAAGACGCGGCATGACAGTAGGAAAGACCGCAAAGACCAAAAAGGCAATCGTTTGGTTGACAGAGGACAGCAAGGATATCGAGATCTTCGCAGGTCTGTAGGATATCCGACCATACGCACACAAGCGTGATGATAAATGTAATTGAAAGGAGAAACAACCATGGGAATTAAGACATATAACCCATATACACCGTCCAGAAGAAATATGACCGGTTCTGATTTTTCCGAGATCACGAAGTCGACTCCCGAAAAATCTCTCTGCGTTTCCTTAAGCAAGAATGCCGGACGTAACAATCAGGGCAAAATTACCGTAAGACACCGCGGAGGCGGAAACAGAAGAAAATACAGACTTGTAGATTTCAAGAGAAATAAAGAAGGGATTCCCGCAAAGGTAATCGGTATCGAATACGATCCCAACAGATCCGCAAATATCGCATTGATCTGCTATGCTGACGGCGAGAAATCCTATATCCTTGCTCCCGAAGGATTAAAAGACGGCATGACCGTTATGAACGGCGAGCATGCGGAAGTAAAGGTTGGTAACTGCCTGCCCTTATCCGCAATTCCTGTCGGTACTCAGGTACACAACATTGAGCTGTATCCCGGCAAGGGCGGACAGATGGTTCGTTCCGCAGGCAACAGCGCACAGTTAATGGCAAAAGAAGGAAAATACGCAACGCTTCGTCTGCCTTCCGGCGAGATGAGAATGGTGCCTATCGTATGCCGCGCGACAATCGGCGTTGTCGGCAACGGCGATCACAACCTTGTTAAAATCGGTAAAGCAGGACGTAAACGCCATATGGGTATCCGCCCTACAGTTCGTGGTTCCGTTATGAACCCTAACGACCATCCGCACGGCGGTGGTGAAGGAAAGACCGGTATCGGTCGTCCCGGTCCGTGCACACCTTGGGGTAAACCTGCTCTGGGTCTTAAGACACGTAAGAAAAAGAAACAATCCAACAAGTTGATCGTAAGACGTAGAGACGGTAGAGCTATTAAGTAGGATAAGGAGGAATCACAATGGCTAGATCACTGAAAAAAGGACCATTTGCAGACGCAAGCTTACTGAAAAAAGTAGATGCTATGAATGAAGCAGGACAGAAACAAGTTATCAAAACCTGGTCCCGTCGTTCCACAATCTTCCCTTCCTTCGTTGGACACACCTTTGCTGTCCATGACGGAAGAAAGCATGTGCCTGTATATGTTACAGAGGATATGGTTGGTCACAAGCTCGGCGAGTTCGTAGCAACCAGAACCTATAGAGGACATGGAAAAGACGAAAAGAAATCAAGAGTTAGATAATTTGAAAGGAGGTTTCATCCATGGCTAAAGGACATAGATCCCAGATCAAAAGGGAAAGAAATAGTAACAAGGATACAAGACCCAGCGCTAAGATCTCTTACGCAAGGGTTCCTGTACAGAAAGCTTGTTTTGTATTAGATGCCATCAGAGGCAAAGATGTTGAAACTGCACTGGGTATCTTGGCTTACAATCCGAGATACGCATCCAGCGTCGTTAAAAAATTATTAGAATCTGCAATCGCTAACGCAGAAAACAACAACCACATGAGCGCTGATAAGCTTTATATCGCAGAGTGCTACGCAAATCAGGGGCCTACCATGAAACGTGTACAGCCCAGAGCACAGGGCAGAGCTTACAGAATCTTAAAGAGAACAAGTCACATCACAATCGTGCTTGATGAAAGATAGGAGGAAAGAGCATGGGACAGAAAGTTAATCCTCACGGCTTAAGAGTCGGCGTTATTAAAGATTGGGATTCCAGATGGTATGCTGATACTGAGTTCGCTGATTACTTAGTAGAAGATTACAACATCAGAAAATACCTTAAGAAAAAATTATACAGCGCAGGTGTTTCCAAGATCGAGATCGAAAGAGCATCTGACAGAGTGAAAGTGATCCTCTATACAGCTAAACCGGGCGTTGTTATCGGAAAAGGCGGTGCGGAGATCGAAGTAACAAAGAAAGAGCTTTCCAAGCTGACAGACAAGAAAGTTCTGGTAGATATCAAAGAGATCAAGAAACCCGACAGAGACGCACAGCTTGTTGCGGAAAACATTGCGGGACAGCTGGAGAACCGTGTATCCTTCAGACGTGCAATGAAATCCTGTATGGGAAGAACGATGAAGAGCGGCGCTCTTGGTATCAAAGCAAGCGTCAGCGGACGTCTTGGCGGCGCTGATATGGCTCGTACAGAGTTTTACAGCGAGGGTACAATCCCGCTTCAGACATTAAGAGCAGATATTGACTATGGTTTCGCAGAAGCAGATACAACCTACGGCAAAGTCGGCGTAAAGGTATGGATCTACAAGGGCGAAGTACTTCCTACTAAAGGAAATCAGGAAGGGAGCGATAAATAATGTTAATGCCGAAAAGAGTAAAACGTCGTAAACAGTTCCGCGGTACGATGGCGGGAAAATGTACAAAGGGTAATACCATTACTTACGGCGAATATGGTATCGTGGCTTTGGAGCCATGCTGGATCAAATCCAATCAGATCGAGGCAGCCCGTGTTGCCATGACCCGTTATATCAAACGTGGCGGTCGCGTATGGATTAAGATTTTCCCGGATAAACCAGTAACTAACAAACCAGCAGAAACACGTATGGGTTCCGGTAAAGGTACTCTTGAATACTGGGTAGCGGTTGTGAAGCCAGGACGCGTAATGTTTGAGATCGCCGGCGTACCGGAAGAGGTCGCAAAAGAAGCGTTACGTCTTGCAACACATAAACTTCCTTGTAAATGTAAAATCGTTTCTAAAGCAGACTTGGAAGGCGGTGTATCAAATGAAAACTAATAAATATGTAGAAGATTTACAGGCAAAATCAGCTGCAGAGTTAGCAGATGAGTTAGTAGCTGCTAAAAAAGAACTTTTCAATTTGAGATTCCAAAATGCAACGAATCAGTTAGACAATACCAGCAGAATCAAAGAGGTTCGCAAGAACATCGCCAGAATTCAGACGGTTATTACGCAGAAAACTAAAGTTGCAGAATAATTCTCGACAGGAAGGAGAATAGATCGTGGAAGAAAGAAATTTAAGAAAAACACGTACCGGTAAGGTCGTAAGCAATAAAATGCAGAAAACAATCGTTGTTGCTGTAGAAGACCATGTAAAACATCCGCTCTACAAAAAGATCGTAAAAAGAACTTACAAATTGAAAGCTCATGACGAGAATAACGATTGCAACATCGGCGATACCGTTAAAGTAATGGAGACAAGACCGTTATCCAAGGATAAAAGATGGAGACTTGTCGAAATCGTAGAAAGAGCTAAATAAGCATTCAGGAAGGAGAATTGGCATGATTCAACAGGAAAGCAGACTGAAAGTTGCTGATAACACCGGCGCAAAAGAATTACTTTGCATCCGTGTTATGGGTGGATCAACAAGAAGATATGCCAGCATTGGTGATGTGATCGTTGCTACTGTTAAAGATGCAACACCAGGCGGCGTTGTAAAAAAAGGCGATGTAGTGAAAGCTGTCGTAGTTCGTTCCGTAAAAGGCGCTCGTCGTAAAGACGGTTCTTATATCAGATTTGATGAAAATGCTGCGGTCATTATTAAAGACGACAAAACTCCCAGAGGAACCCGTATTTTTGGACCAGTAGCAAGAGAGCTTCGTGACAAACAGTTTATGAAAATTGTTTCCTTAGCTCCCGAAGTATTATAGGAGGTGCCGTATGTTAAAGATAAAAAAAGGCGACATCGTAAAAGTTATCGCCGGCAAGAACAAAGACAAAGAAGGTAAAGTTGTTTCCGTAGATCCCAAAAACAACAAAGTCGTTGTAGAAGGCGTCAACATGGTAACAAAGCATATGAAACCTTCGACTGCAAACCAGAATGGCGGCAGAATTGAAATGGAAGCACCTATCGATGCGTCTAACGTAATGCTCGTTGTAAACGGAAAAGCTACCAGAGTAGGCTTTAAAGTAGACGACGGAAAGAAAGTACGTTATGCAAAATCCACAGGTGAAGTCATCAAAGAAAAAGAAGCTAAATAGGAGAGGAGGACGAATCTGTGAGCAGACTGAAAGATTTATATAAAGACGAGATCGTAGACGCTATGATCAAAAAGTTCGGATATAAAAATATCATGGAAGTACCGAAGCTTGATAAAATCGTTATCAACATGGGCGTAGGCGAAGCAAAAGATAACGCAAAAGCTTTGGAATCGGCAGTAAAAGACTTAGAGACTATCTCTGGTCAGAAAGTTATCACGACAAAAGCAAAAAAGAGTGTTGCTAACTTCAAATTAAGAGAAGGTCAGGCAATCGGATGTAAGGTAACGCTGCGCGGAGAGAAAATGTATGAGTTCCTGGATCGTTTGGTAAACCTTGCATTACCCCGTGTACGTGACTTTAGAGGTGTAAATCCCAACGCGTTCGACGGCAGAGGCAACTATGCGCTTGGTATCAAAGAGCAGATCATCTTCCCTGAAATCGAATACGATAAGGTTGATAAGGTAAGAGGTATGGACGTTATTTTCGTAACAACCGCCAAGACCGATGAAGAAGCTCGTGAGTTATTGACATTATTCAATATGCCGTTTGCAAAATAAAAGGAGGTAAATTCGCATGGCTAAGAAAGCAATGAAGATTAAACAGCAGCGTCCTGCTAAATTCTCCACAAGAGAATACACCCGCTGCAGAATCTGTGGTCGTCCACATGCATACTTAAGAAAATATGGTATTTGTAGAGTTTGCTTCCGCGAGTTAGCATACAAAGGACAAATTCCAGGCGTTAAGAAAGCTAGCTGGTAAAAAGAGAAAAGGAGGCAACATACAATGGCAATGAGTGATCCAATTGCAGATATGCTTACAAGAATCCGTAACGCGAATACTGCAAAACATGATACGGTAGATGTACCTTCTTCCAAGATGAAACTTGCGATCGCAGACATCTTAGTAGACGAAGGATATATCAGAAAATATGATTTGATCGAAGACGGTAATTTCAAGACAATCCGCATTACCTTAAAATACGGCGCGGACAAGAATGAAAAGATCATCTCCGGCATTAAGAGAATTTCCAAACCCGGTTTACGTGTATATGCCGGCAAAGAAGACCTTCCTAAAGTATTAGGCGGACTCGGAATTGCTATCATTTCCACAAACCAGGGCGTTGTAACTGACAAGAAAGCAAGAGAGCTTCAGGTAGGCGGCGAAGTTCTGGCGTTTGTATGGTAAGCCTAGAGCACTTAACGAGGTTTTCTCACGAGTTTAGTGCGAAGGTTGTTCGGAGGAACTTGGCGAGGTTTTTTACGAGCCTAGTGAACCGAACTTCCTTATAAACTTACTTGCAATTATTTCAAAAAATAGGAGGTACGGGCATGTCACGTATAGGAAGAATGCCAATCGCGATTCCTGCAGGCGTAACTGTAGAAATTGCAGAAAATAATAAAGTGACTGTAAAAGGTCCAAAAGGTACGCTTGAAAGAGTGTTACCTTCTGAGATGGAAATCAAAAAAGAAGGCGAGCAGGTTGTTGTTACCAGACCCAACGATTTAAAGAAAATGAAATCCCTGCACGGTCTGACAAGAACACTGATCCACAACATGGTTGTCGGCGTAACCGAAGGCTACGAGAAGAAGCTCGAAGTAAACGGCGTAGGTTACAGGGCATCCAAACAGGGTAAGACATTAACGTTAAACTTAGGTTACTCTCATCCGGTTGAAATGACAGATCCCGAAGGCATCGAGACGGTTCTGGACGGACAGAACATCATCATTGTTAAGGGTATTGACAAAGAAAAAGTCGGTCAATTTGCGGCTGAAATCAGAGACAAGAGAAGACCTGAACCTTATAAGGGCAAGGGTATCAAGTATGCTGATGAAGTGATCAGACGTAAAGTTGGTAAGACTGGTAAGAAATAGATAAGGAGAGTGTAAAAATGGTTAATAAAGAATCAAGACAGAAAATTCGCATGAAAAAACATTACAGACTGCGTAATTCTTTAAGCGGCACACCGGAAAGACCCCGTCTTGCCGTGTTCAGAAGCAATAATCATATGTATGCTCAAATTATCGACGACACCGTTGGTAACACCTTGGTAGCGGCTTCTACTCTTGAAAAAGACGTAAAGGCTGAATTAAAGAAAACCAATGACGTTGAAGCGGCGGCATATTTGGGAACTGTTATTGCAAAGAAAGCGTTAGACAAGGGTATTAAGACCGTAGTATTTGACAGAGGCGGTTTTATATATCAGGGTAAGATTGCAGCATTGGCAGAAGCGGCAAGAGAAGCCGGCTTGGAATTTTAGGAAGGGAGAAAAGACAACATGAAACGTTCAATCATAGATACAAGTAATATGGAACTTACCGAAAAAGTCGTTTCCATTAAACGTGTAACAAAGGTTGTTAAGGGCGGTCGTAACATGCGTTTTACCGCGCTGGTTGTTGTAGGCGACGGTAACGGTCATGTAGGCGCAGGTCTTGGAAAAGCTACTGAAATTCCGGAAGCAATCCGTAAAGGTAAAGAAGATGCTACCAAGAGACTTGTCAGCGTTGCGTTAGATGAAAACAACAGTATTACACATGATATTTACGGAAAATTCGGAAGCGCAAGCGTACTTTTGAAGAGAGCTCCCGAAGGTACCGGTGTTATCGCCGGCGGTCCTGCACGTAACGTATGCGAGCTTGCAGGCATCAAAAACATCCGTACAAAATCTTTGGGTTCCAACAATAAGCAGAACGTCGTTCTTGCGACAATTGAAGGATTAAGCCAGTTGAAGACTCCTGAAGAAGTAGCGAAGAACCGCGGTAAAGCTGTAAGCGATATCATGGCTTAAGGAGGAAGTAAAAATGGCAGATAAGAAAGTAAAAGTAACTTTAGTAAAATCTACGATCGGAGCTATTCCCAAGCACAGAGCGACCGTTGAGGCGATGGGCTTGAGAAAGTTAAACAAGACTGTAGAATTACCTGATAATGATGCGACCAGAGGCATGATCAACCAGGTGAAACATTTAGTTAAAGTTGAAGAAGCATAATCAGGTTAAGGAGGTGTGATCATGGAATTATCAAATTTAAGACCTGCGGAAGGTTCTAAACACAGTGATAATTTTAGAAGAGGCCGTGGACACGGATCAGGTAACGGCAAAACAGCCGGTAAAGGTCACAAGGGACAGAAGGCTCGTTCCGGAGCACCCAGAGTTGGCTTTGAAGGCGGACAGATGCCTTTATACAGACGAATTCCCAAGAGAGGATTCAAGAACAGAAACTCAAAAGAAATCGTTGGCATTAACGTAACAGCATTGGAGAGATTTGACGACGGCGCTACCGTAGATGTGGAAGCATTATTAAACGCAGGCGTTATCAAAAACCCCAGAGACGGCGTAAAGATCCTCGGAAACGGAGAACTTACCAAAAAGCTTACAGTTAAGGTTGATGCTTTCAGCGCATCCGCAAAAGAAAAAATTGAAGCAGTTGGTGGAACAGCAGAGGTGATCTAATGTTAGAAACCTTAAAAAATGCCTTTAAAGTGAAAGAGGTCAGAAACAGGCTCTTGTTTACATTGGCAATGATGGTTGTCATCCGTATCGGGTGCCAGCTTCCCGTGCCGGGTGTAAACAGGGAGTTTTTCTCCCAGTGGTTTGAACAGCAGACCGCGGGAACGTTCGGCTTTTTTGACGCATTTACAGGTGGTTCATTCCTGAATATGTCAGTGCTTGCACTGAATATTACGCCGTATATTACATCTTCCATTATTATGCAGCTTCTGACCATTGCGATTCCGAAGCTGGAGGAGATGCAAAGAGACGGCGAAGACGGTCGTAAGAAAATTGCGGCGATTACCCGTTATGTGACGGTGGGACTTGCGTTAATCGAGTCCGCGGCAATCGCGATCGGTTTTGGTAATCAGGGACTGTTGGCAGGCGATATCATTGCTGTGGATTATATCGTTGTTATCGCTGCTTTGACAGCCGGCAGCGCGTTTTTGATGTGGGTCGGCGAGAGAATCACGGAAAAGGGAGTCGGAAACGGTATTTCAATCGTATTGGTGATCAACATTATTTCCAGAATCCCTCATGATTTCCAGAACCTGTACGATCAGTTTGTCAAAGGAGCGGATACGATCGCTCTCGGCGTGGTTGCGGCAGTTGTTATTCTTGCAATCGTTTTGGCGATGGTTGTCATTGTAGTTATTTTAAATGACGGCGTGCGGAATATTCCCGTACAGTATGCCAAGAAGATCCAGGGCAGGCGCAGCGTAGGCGGACAGAGCCAGAACATTCCTCTGAAAGTCAATACTGCGGGCGTTATTCCGATTATCTTCGCTTCCTCACTGATGGAATTTCCCATTGTAGTCTGTCAGTTGTTAGGATATAAGGGAACCGGCGTCTGGGCAGAAATTTTAAAAGGGTTGGACTCCAGTAACTGGTGTAAACCAAGTATGCCGCAATATTCGATCGGGCTTTTGGTATATGTGGTTTTAGTTGTATTTTTTGCTTACTTCTATACATCGCTTACCTTTAATCCCCTGGATGTATCCAATAACATCAAAAAGCAGGGCGGTTTTATCCCGGGCGTAAGACCCGGCAAGCCCACGACGGAATATTTAAACAAAATTCTGAAATATATTATTTTTATCGGAGCATGCGGACTGATTATAGTTGCGGTAATCCCGTACTTCTTTAACGGCGTGTTCGGCGCTAACGTTTCCTTTGGCGGAACGAGTCTGATCATTATCGTCAGCGTTATCCTTGAGACGGTAAAACAGATTGAGTCCTTATTGCTGGTAAGAAACTATAAAGGTTTTTTAAATGACTAGAATTTAAAAACATGTACATTCTGGGACAGGCGGATTCCGCTTTGTCCCATGAATTGCATATACGCTCGGAGGTTTATTATGAAAATTATTATGTTGGGTGCTCCCGGAGCGGGAAAAGGCACACAGGCTAAAATGATCGCCGACAAATACGGCGTTCCCCATATTTCCACAGGAGATATTTTCAGAGCAAATATCAAAAACGGCACGGAGCTTGGAACGGAAGCAAAAAAATATATGGATCAGGGGCTTTTGGTGCCTGACGAGCTTACCGTTAAAATTTTGCTGGACCGCGTCGCACAGGACGACTGCAAAAACGGATATGTACTGGACGGTTTCCCGAGGACCATTCCTCAGGCAAACGTACTGGAAGAAGCACTGGATAAGCTGGGCGACAAAATCGACTATGCAATCAATGTGGATGTGCCGGATGAAAATATCATCAGAAGAATGGGCGGAAGAAGAGCCTGCCTTGCCTGCGGCGCCACATATCATATAGAACATGTTCCTCCCAAACAGGAAGGAATTTGCGACAGATGCGGGAAAGAGCTGATTTTAAGAGACGACGATAAGCCGGAAACAGTGAAGAACCGCTTAAACGTATATCATGAACAGACGCAGCCTTTGATCGAGTTTTATGAGAGCAGGGGCGTGCTTAAGAGTGTGGACGGCACAGTGGATATGAGCGATGTATTTGCTGCGATCGTGGACATTTTAGGAGAATAAGAAATGGCTGTTTCAATTAAATCTGCAAGGGAAATTGACTTAATGAGAGAATCCTGCAAAAGGCTCGCGGATGTATTTTATCAGATGGAATTGTCCATTAAGCCGGGGATGTCCACAATGGACATCAATAATCTGGGAGATAAGCTGATAAGAGGACATGGGTGCGTGCCCAATTTCCTGCACTATCAGGGCTACCCCGCATCGATCTGCGTGTCGGTAAACGACGAAGTCGTACACGGCATACCCAGGGCGGACCGGATTTTGCAGGAGGGCGATATCGTCAGTCTGGATGCGGGACTGATTTACAAAGGGTTCCATTCGGATATGGCGAGAACCTTTGGCGTCGGAGAGATTACCGAAGAAGCGCAGCTTTTGATCGAACGGACGAAGCAAAGCTTTTTTGAAGGAATAAAAATGGCAAAAGATGGAAATCATTTATTTGATATCTCCAATGCGATTGACGCTTATATCAGTCAGTTCGGCTACGGAATTGTCAGAGACCTGGTGGGACACGGGATCGGCACAAGGCTGCATGAAGATCCGCAGATCCCCAACTTTGCCCAGAAAAGAAAAGGATTGAAGCTCTGCGCCGGCATGACATTCGCCATTGAACCCATGATCAATATCGGCACCGGGGATGTGGAATGGCTGGACGATGACTGGACGGTCGTCTCGGCGGACGGAAGCCTGTCGGCTCATTATGAAAATACCATTTTGATCACGCCTGAGGGCGAGCCGGAAATCCTGACACTGATATAGAGGAAATAAGATGATCGGAAATATTGCGGTATCAATGGCGGGGCACGATAAAGGAAGCGCCTATGTCATTGTAAAGGAAGATGCTGAATATGTATATTTGTGTGACGGACGTCTGAAGCTTTTGGAGAAACCGAAAAAAAAGTCGCGAAAGCACGTTGCGGTCAATAAACGATTTGACACCGGGGAAACCGGACAAAAGCTTTTAGCGGGCGAAAAGGTTTCCGACACACAGATCAAGCGAATCATGAAACTGTATAAAACGCATGTCGATAAGACGGAGGTATGATATGTCAAAAGCAGATGTAATCGAAATTGAAGGAACAGTAGTTGAAAAGCTGCCCAATACCATGTTTCAGGTAGAACTGGAAAACGGACACAGGGTGTTAGCCCATATCAGCGGAAAGCTGAGACAGAATTTTATCCGTATCCTGCCCGGCGATAAGGTAACCCTGGAGCTGTCCCCTTATGATCTTTCCAAAGGAAGAATCATCTGGAGAGATAAATAAGAGAGACTAAATAACAGCGGTGCGAAAATGCCGGCGGCGGCTTGAAAAAGTTGTAAACAGAATGCAGAAAGGGGATTGCAATTAAAATACCCTTATGCTATAATGTAAAACGGTCTTTTTGTGAAAGGAGGGTTTAACGTGAAAGTTAGATCATCAGTAAAACCAATTTGCGAAAAATGCAAAGTAATTAAAAGAAAAGGGAAAATCAGAGTAATCTGTGAGAATCCCAAGCACAAACAGGTACAGGGATAATCCACAATTAACAGACCGGATGTGGAAGCTTTATCGGATCGAAAAGCGGCTGAGGCATATTCCGCCGTCATCGGAGTGTGCCGTTTAAGATAATTGAACGTAGATGAGCCTACGGGAGATTACTTATTGATACCGAGAAGACAATCTTTAGTATCGGAAAGATCGGGCAGATGCCCGGTTGGGGATAGTCCTATCCCCCAATCAATTAGTAACTATTTAAACAAATGGAGGAATTTTTAAAATGGCTCGTATTGCAGGTGTTGACTTACCAAGAGACAAACGTGTTGAAATCGGTCTTACTTATATCTACGGAATTGGCAGAGCAAGTTCCAACCGCATTTTAACAGAAGCAAAAGTAAATCCCGACACGCGTTGCAGGGATTTAACGGACGAAGAAGTTAAGAGAATCAGCGAAGTAATCGACGCAACGCAGGTTGTGGAAGGTGATTTGAGAAGAGAGATCGCTCTCAACATCAAGAGATTACAGGAAATCGGATGCTATAGAGGAATCCGTCACAGAAAAGGACTTCCGGTTCGCGGTCAGAAGACAAAGACAAACGCAAGAACCAGAAAAGGTCCCAAGAGAACCGTAGCAAATAAGAAAAAATAATCAAAGCATATTGAAGAAAGTAGGTTAGTTTAAAAATGGCTAAAAAAGTAGCAGCTAAAAAAGTTACAAAAAAGCGTGTTAAGAAAAACGTTGAACGCGGACAGGCACATATTCAGTCTTCCTTTAATAACACAATCGTTACATTAACGGATACTGAAGGCAACGCTTTAAGCTGGGCAAGTGCCGGTGGTCTTGGTTTTAGAGGTTCAAGGAAATCTACTCCATATGCAGCACAGATGGCAGCGGAGACTGCGACAAAGGCAGCATTAGTACATGGATTAAAGACAGTAGACGTATTTGTAAAAGGACCCGGATCAGGACGTGAAGCAGCAATCCGCGCGCTTCAGGCTTGCGGTCTGGAGGTTACCAGCATCAGAGACGTAACCCCCGTACCTCACAACGGATGCCGCCCGCCCAAACGCCGCCGCGTATAATTTGTGTATTGATTTTTAATATGATAAAAAGCATGTTGGAAGAAAGTGCGTAACGCACTGTAAACAATAGTAGGAGGAAAAGAAAAATGGCAGTAAACAGAGTCCCTGTTTTAAAGAGATGCAGATCTCTTGATTTAGACCCCACTTATTTAGGATATGACAAGAAATCCAACCGTAAATCTTTAAGAGCCGGAAAGAAAATGAGCGAGTATGGTTTACAGTTAAGAGAAAAACAGAAAGCGAAATTTATCTACGGCGTATTGGAGAAGCCTTTCAGAAATTATTACGAGAAAGCCGACAGAATGAAAGGTATGACCGGTGAAAACTTAATGACGATGTTGGAGTCCAGATTGGACAACGTAGTTTTCCGTCTTGGTTTTGCAAGAACAAGAAGAGAAGCAAGACAGGTTGTTGACCACAAACATATCCTGGTAAACGGCAAATCGGTTAATATCCCTTCTTATCTGGTAAAAGCCGGTGATGTAATCGAAGTCAGAGAAAAATCTAAGAGCTTACAGAGATATAAGGATATCGTTGAAGTAACCGGCGGAAGACTGGTTCCCGAATGGTTAGATCAGGATTTAGAAAGCTTGAAAGGAACTGTAAAAGCGCTTCCTACAAGAGAACAGATCGATGTTCCGGTAAACGAGATGCTTATCGTCGAGTTGTACTCCAAATAATAACCAGTTTGTAAGGAGGGTATTGCAGTGTTTGATTTTGAGAGACCTAATATTGAAGTGGCAGAAATCTCAGAAGATAAGAAATATGGAAGATTCGTTGTTGAACCTTTAGAGAGAGGCTATGGTATTACCCTTGGCAATTCTTTGAGAAGAATTATGCTCTCCTCTTTACCGGGTGCGGCAGTCAGTCAGGTAAAGATCGAAGGCGTATTGCATGAATTCAGTTCCATTCCGGGTGTAAAGGAAGATGTAACGGAAATCATCATGAATTTAAAGAGTCTTGCAATCAAGAACTCCAGCAGCTCCAATGAGCCCAAAACCGCATACATCGAGTATGAAGGCGAAGGTGTTGTCAGAGCATCTGATATTCAGGTTGATTCCGAGGTTGAAATCATCAATAAGGATCAGGTTATCGCTACGTTAAGCGGCGGTAAGGACTGCAAACTGTATATGGAAATTACCATTACAAAGGGCAGAGGTTATGTAAGTGCAGATAAGAATAAACATGAGGACTTACCCATCGGTGTGATCGCTGTTGATTCTATCTATACACCTGTTGAAAGAGTAAATCTGACTGTAGAAAATACCCGTGTAGGACAGATTACAGATTTTGACAAACTGACATTAGATGTTTATACAAACGGTACTTTAGCTCCTGACGAGGCTGTCAGCCTTGCGGCAAAGGTGCTTAGCGAGCATCTGAAGCTCTTCATCGATCTGTCTGAAAATGCAAAGAGCGCTGAAGTCATGATCGAAAAAGAAGATGACGAAAAGGAAAAAGTACTGGAAATGAGTATTGACGAACTGGAATTATCCGTTCGTTCCTACAACTGCCTGAAGAGAGCGGGCATCAATACGGTAGAAGAGCTGACAAACAAGACCTCCGACGATATGATGAAGGTACGTAACTTAGGACGTAAGTCTTTGGAAGAGGTTTTGGCAAAATTAAAAGAATTGGGACTTGAGTTAAATTCCAGCGAGGAATAAGCAGAGAGAACCAAAGAGCAGATGATTGACATGCGGAGTAAGTCCAAAGAGCGTCCGCGTGTGAACTCATAAATGGCAACAAAACCGCTGGGTATCTAAGACCGAAGAGCGTTGCCCGGTGGAACCATGAATGGAGGATTATTAAAATGGCAAAGTACAGAAAACTTGGCAGAACAAGCAGCCAGAGAAAAGCATTATTAAGAAATCAGGTAACAAACTTACTGTATCACGGTAAGATCGTTACAACTGAAGCGAGAGCGAAAGAAGTCAGAAAGGTTGCTGAAGGCTTAATCGCATTGGCTGTAAAAGAAAAAGACAACTATGAAACTGTAAAAGTTACAGCTAAGGTTGCAAGAAAAGATGCTGACGGCAAGAGAGTCAAAGAAGTTGTAGACGGCAAGAAAGTAACCGTATATGACGAAGTTGAAAAAGAGATCAAGAAAGACCTGCCCAGCAGACTGCATGCAAGAAGACAGATGTTAAGAGTATTATACCCTGTAACAGAAGTGCCTACAGAAAAAGCCGGCAGAAAGAGAAACACAAAAGAAGTTGACCTTCCTGCAAAATTATTTGACGAGATCGCACCTAAATATGCAGACCGCAAAGGCGGTTACACACGTATCATCAAGATCGGTCAGCGTAAGGGCGACGCAGCAATGGAAGTTGTTCTTGAGTTGGTTTAATTTAGGATACCTTTCCAAATAACAAACAGCATTTTAGGAGACCATCGCTTAGGCGGTGGTCTTTTTTTCGGGCTTTTCCGGACGTAGGTGTGATGTAGGGAGCCGCGGCATTGGTTTTGCTTTTTTTCATGCGCGATGTGTCCGGCGGGATTTTCTAATGATTTGGTAAGGGTGCAGTTGCTTCCGGATTGTATTAGGTTGAGAATCATAATTAAAATTTTTAAGATATTGACAAAAGGCATACGGTTTTTTTATAATGTGTATATCGAAGCAATCGCAAATACGTATTGCCTTTATGTGAAAATCTCAGTCCCGTTCGGGGACGATATACCGGTAGGTCCGGTTCCGGCGTTTCAGCCATATTTCACAAAGAATAATTTAATGATGGCTGGATGCAGAAGGAAAGTTTCTATTTTTAAACAGCCGGAAGGGAGTTACATGGGTAAAAAAGATACATATACGCGCCCGTTTATGGCAAACAAGGAGAGGTTTGCCGAATTGATCAATGTGCACATTTATCAGGGAAAAGATTTCGTGAAACCGGAAATGTTAAAAAGGCTTAGAGGAGGATATCCTGCGCTGTCAAGCGCAACGGGAGAAAAGGTAAGGGATATTCTCATGGAGCAGGAAAATCCAAGAATGCGTTATGGAATGGAATTGGAAACGGGGATAGATTACGGAATGCCGGAAAGGATCATGCTTTATGATGCCGGGGAATATGAGAAGCAGATCAGAGAACGGAATAGAGATAAGCGTTCCAGAGGAGACGGTCAGAGTTATACGGAAAAGAAAAGCAGAATGGAAAAAGGGGAACGGTTTATTCCTGTGATCACGATTGTTTTATATTTGGGTGAAGGAAAATGGCAGGCGCCGCAGAGAATGAAAGGAATGCTGGAGATAGATTCAGAAATGCCGGAATGTGCAGAACGGTTTATTCAGGATTATAAGATACAGGTTGTGGATGCGGATTTTGTTGATCCCAAAGATTACCGGACGGATCTAAAAGAATTTTTCATGGCGCTTCAATGCAGAAATAATAGAAAGAAGCTAAGAGCATTGCTGCAGAGTGACGAATTTCAACATTTGGAACAGGAAACAGAAATGGCAATTGCAGTTAATCTGAATTTGAAACCAATTATTACCAAGATGGAAGAGGAGGAAATATCTATGTGTAAAGCATTTGAGGAATTGATGATAGAACAGGAAGAGCTTGGAATGGAAAAAGGAGATGCGGTACGTATCATCAAAAGCGTGGAGCATGTAATTGACAATTTGAAGGTTACTTTGGCGGAGGCATGTGGTATTATAGGAGTAACGCCGGAGGAGTTTGAAAGGGCGAAAGCATTACAGTAGGAAGCGTCCGGGAGGAATTGGAATGGAAGGCAATAGAATGTGTCCGAAATGCAATACGAAATATTCAAATGATGTGACTATCTGCGAAAAATGCAAAGAAGTGTTGATTGAAGTATCAGAAGATTTTGAATTGGCAAGGTCCGTAATCCGGGAACCGATACTTTTAGGAAACGATGAAGAAGTGGATATGGTTTATGTGAAAGAAGCTTTAGATCAAAGAAGGATTCCTTACTTTACGGAAGAGGTTTCCAGAGCGGTTCCTAAAGGCAGCGCTAAGATGGGGACAATGAACATCTTTACCATGACCAATATTTATGTGAACAAAAGCGATTTTGAGGAAGCGTGCCGGGCATTTGTACAGGCGAAAGAAGAAATGGAGTTTGATTTAAGCTTACCTGTTCAGTATATTGATATGCCGGAAGGCTTTGAAGAGGAAAGCGAAAGAGATGAAAATACAAAAGAGAAAGGATGGTATCAAAGAATATGTGGAATCCTTCGTCATTGATGAAAATTATGAATGCAAAGAATGTGTTTACGGAAAATCACCCTAAGTTCGCAGCGTTTATACAGGCTGTATTTTCAAAAGAAATAGAAGAGGGGACAGTGATAGAAATATCCGTGACAAGGCCCGGAGAAAATCCGATGACATCCAATATCAAGGTATGTCAATCGGATTTGGAATTGCTGCGCGAGTTGGATTCTATGGCAAAGAACCGATAACGGCATGATTGTGCAGACGATGATGAGAACGGCAGGCAAAGGAATGAAAGAGATAACTGCCTAGGGAAGTTCTTTTTGGAAGTGCTGGTAGTCCTTCAATGTTTTCCAATGTCCGCCCCAGGTAAACCCGTGCGCTGTGAACAACTGATAGCACAGGTCATCCTCCGTAATTATGTGGGGGAGACCGGAGGCGCGGTCGGCGTATGGTTCGCTTCCGGGCGGGGAAATGCGTTCTACGCCGCCTGGATAGGTCACATACGGGTTCTGAAAGGGGTTGATATCAATGGCAAGCCCCAAGGCGTGTTTGCTTAACGTATCGGACCCATAAACTTTTCGGAAGTTAAAACAGGAAGTGTTGTTGGCAGCGCAAGACAAATCGTCATCGGCTTGGTATTCGTCTACCAAACGGATTTTATCGATCTGATAGTGGCTGCAATATAATTCATAAAAGATTTCGACCAGATCCTGGGCGATTGCCTTGTTGCAGATGATTTCGCCTATCTGGGTTTCGCCGTTAAAATCTTCATATAAAACAGAAACATATCGCAAATCTTCATAGGGAACGGTGCAGTCTTCTTTATAGGAAAGACCGTTGATCCTTTCTTTGATATCCTCGGTCAGCGACTGATAGAAAAAGCCTTCTTCATAGGTATAACGGTCAGATGCGGTCATGACAATTTCCTCATTTCCTTTTGTATCAGTATATGCCGGTTCCTGCAAAACGATATCCGGTTCTGAAAAGAGCTGTCTGTCAGGCACCGCAGAAAGCGGAAAAGACAGATCGGTATTTGGAGCCGGGGAAGTGGTATCGCCTTTGTCTGCTGAAAAGTAAAATAGTCCCGCAGCAGCGAGAGCAACAGCAGAAAGGCTGCAGATTATTTGTATTTTGATACGTTTTCGTTCTTTTTTCTTATTCATGGTTACTCCGTCCTTCTATATGGATTATGCCATAGAATTTGCCGGTTGCCTAGGAATTTCCTTGTAATTAAGGATATTATCCTGTACAATAAAGGCGATACGGCAAAATGTAAACCGAGATACAGGAAGAGGTTGACAAATGACCGGGACGGATTATAAATGGAATTTATGTTTTGTGCGATAAGATTGGAATATAAGTATGAGCATGATTAAGACAAAGAAGCTGACATTTGAATATATCCGCAGGGATGAAGAAGGCAATGTGGAAGGGATTACCCGCGCCGTGGACGAAGTGGACCTGGATATCAAAGAGGGGGATTTTATCGCCATATTGGGGCATAACGGATCGGGGAAATCCACTTTGGCAAAGCATATGAACGCGATTTTATCTCCGACGGAAGGAACGATTTATGTAGCTGGGATGGATACCCGGGATGAATCGCATTTATGGGATATTCGCAAAAAGGCAGGTATGGTATTTCAGAATCCGGACAATCAGATTATCGGACAGATTGTGGAAGAGGATGTGGGATTTGGTCCGGAAAATATGGGAGTTCCTACCAAAGAAATCTGGGAACGGGTGGAAGAAAGCCTGAAGGCGGTAGGGATGTATGCTTACCGCAAGCACTCGCCCAATAAGCTTTCCGGCGGACAAAAGCAGAGAGTTTCCATTGCCGGCGTACTGGCGATGCACCCGAAATGTATTGTATTGGATGAACCGACTGCAATGCTGGACCCTCAGGGACGCAAAGAGGTCATCCGCGCTGTCCGTGCTTTGAATGATGTGGAGAAAATCACGGTTATTCTGATTACGCATTATATGGAAGAAGTTGTCTGCGCCGACAAAGTATTTGTCATGGATCAGGGACACATCGAATTGCAGGGGACGCCGAAGGAAATCTTTTCCCAGGTAGAAAAGCTGCAGAGCCTGAGACTGACGGTGCCGCAGGTAACGCTGCTCGCAGAGGAGTGCAGGAAAGAGGGAATGCCTTTTCCTGAGGGGATACTGACGGTGGATGAGTTTATGGAGGAATTACAGTGCCTATTATCTTAAATCATGTGAATTGTATTTATGAAGCCGGAACCGTTATGGAAGTAGCTGCGCTAAAAGATGTAAATCTGGTCATTCCGGACGGTCAGTTTGTGGGGCTGATCGGGCATACGGGTTCGGGGAAGTCCTCTCTGGTGCAGCATTTAAACGGGTTGATGAAGCCTACAAGCGGCGAGGTATATTTTAACGGAGAGGATATCGCCGACGAGGATTATGATAGAAAGAAATTAAGGAGCCAGGTGGGATTGGTGTTCCAGTATCCGGAGCATCAGTTGTTTGAGGTGGATGTGTTTTCGGACGTATGCTTCGGACCTAAGAATCTGGGACTTCCCAAAAAGGAAATAGAGCTTCGGGCATACGAGGCGCTAAAAATGGTAGGGCTGGAGGACGAATATTTCTATCAGTCGCCGTTTGATCTTTCAGGCGGACAGAAGAGGAGAGTGGCGATAGCGGGAGTCATTGCCATGAAGCCGCAGGTGCTGATTTTGGACGAGCCCACGGCGGGGCTGGACCCCAAAGGAAGGGAAGAGATTCTGGAGCTTGTGAAAAGCCTGCATGAAAAAATGGGCATCACGGTTATTCTGGTTTCTCACAGTATGGATGACGTGGCTGATTATGTGGAGCGGATCATCGTTATGAACCATGGAGAGGTTGTTTTGGACGATACGCCGAAAGAGGTTTTTTCCCATCGGGAGGAATTGGAAAAAATGGGACTGGCGGTTCCTACGGTAACGGAAATCATGGGTAGATGCGTGAAAGCAGGATTGGAGGCAGATCCTTCGGTTACGACCATGGAAGAGGCAAAAAAAGAACTGCTCCGTTTATATGAAAAGAAACATGCGGCGGACAGGCGGAAAGGATAGACGAACATGCTGCGGGATATTACATTAGGACAATATTATCAGACAGATTCGCCGATACACAGGATGGACCCAAGAGTCAAGCTGATCGGAACCATCGTCTATATTGTTACCTTGTTTCTATATCGTAATTTAACGATTTATTTGATTGCGTTGCTGTTTCTGGCGGCGGTTGTAAAGATTTCCAGGGTTCCTCTGTCCTTTATTTTAAGAGGATTGAAAACCATTATGATATTGTTGATGATTACGGCGCTGTTTAACCTGTTTCTGACGCAGGGAGAGCCGATTATATCCTTTTGGAAATTTTCGCTGACCTGGGAAGGCGTTTTCAATGCGTTCTATCTGTGCGTCAGATTAATTTTTCTGATTGTAGGATCTTCGCTGATGACGTTGACTACGACGCCGAACCAGTTGACGGACGGATTGGAAAGCCTGTTGGGACCTTTGAAAAAAATAAAGGTGCCCGTTCATGAAATGGCGATGGTAATGTCCATTGCCCTGCGTTTTATTCCTATTCTAATGGAAGAGACGGATAAGATCATGAAGGCGCAGATGGCAAGAGGTGCGGAATTTGACAGTGGAAACCTGATCAAAAAAGTAAAAGCGCTGGTACCGTTGCTGGTGCCGTTGTTTGTATCGGCGTTCCGGCGCGCTAACGATCTTGCGATGGCGATGGAGGCAAGATGTTACCAGGGAGGAGAGGGACGGACAAAAATGAAGCCCCTTCGATATCATAAAGTGGATGGTTGCGGCTTTGCGGTTTTGGGTGTTTATTTTGCGACAGCCGTAGTTTTGGGAAAGCTGTTTCCGCTTAATCTGATTATATTAAAATAAGAAGGGGAGCCGGCTGAATTTTCGTTGCGGGAAAGAAAGGCAGAAAAGAGATCGCAGGTTATGAAACGGATTATGCTGACGGTTGCCTATGACGGCACCAATTATAACGGCTGGCAGGTGCAGCCTAACGGGATTACCATTGAGGGACAATTGAATAAGGCGTTATCTGAACTTCTCGGAGAAGAGATTGCGGTTATCGGCGCCAGCAGAACCGATGCGGGCGTACATGCCCTTTGCAATATTGCCGTTTTTGATACGGAAACAAAGATCGCACCGGAGAAGATTGCCCCGGCGCTCAATGCAAGACTGCCGGAGGATATCCGCATTCAGGCTTCCGTACAGGTAGCGGACGATTTCCATCCCCGCCGCTGTAATACGCGCAAAACCTATGAATATCGCATTTATATGGGAAAATATGAGAATCCCATCGGCAGGCAATACGCTCATTTTGTCTATGTTCCGCTGGATGTGGAAAAAATGCAGCGGGCGGCGGATTATCTGGTGGGAGAACATGATTTTAAGAGTTTTTGCGTGGCAAAGGCGCAGGTGCTTACCACAATCCGCACCATCTATGAGGCAAAGGTCAGAAAGGAAGGTCCCTACCTGATCTTTCGCATTTCCGGCAGCGGGTTTTTATTTAATATGGTAAGAATTATTATGGGGACTCTCTTGGAAGTGGGCAGAGGCAATCTGGAACCGGAAAAGATGCAGACGATTCTCGAAGCAAAGGATCGTCAGGCAGCAGGACCTACCGCCCCGGCGAGAGGATTAACATTAGTGGATTTCCAATTTTGTGAAAAAATTTGTTGACACACCAGGATGTGTATAATATAATAATTCACAGTGGCGACATATGATGGAGTCTGTCCAAAGCCCCGGAAAGACCGTCAGTGCCGCAAAAGAATTTCCCGATTTCCGATTAGCCCCGGAGGGAAAGCAGAACTTAGTAATCCATTGATAAATACTTTTTGGAGGTAACACGATGAAAACATTTATGGCTAGTCCGGCTACGATTGATAGAAAATGGTATGTAGTAGACGCTACTGATATGACATTAGGACGTTTAGCTTCTGAAGTTGCTAAAGTTTTAAGAGGAAAAAATAAACCGATCTTCACACCTCACATTGATACGGGTGACAACGTAATTGTTATCAACGCTGAGAAGATCAAAGTAACTGGTAAGAAATTAGATCAGAAGATTTATTATCATCACTCTGATTATGTAGGCGGAATGAAAGAGGCTACATTAAAAGAGAAATTGGAAAAGAGACCGGAACAGGTTATCGAACTTGCTGTGAAAGGCATGCTTCCCAAAGGACCTTTAGGAAGACAGATGTTTAAGAAGCTTCATGTATACGCAGGACCTGATCACAAGCATGCAGCTCAGAAACCTGAAGTATTAACATTTTAATGAAAGGAACTTGAAAGGAGAAAATTAAAATGGCTAAAGCAGCAGAAAGATATCATGGAACGGGAAGAAGAAAAAAATCCATCGCAAGAGTTTATTTGACACCCGGAAAAGGTAATATCACAATTAACAAAAGAGGGATTGACGATTATTTCGGACTTGAAACATTAAAAGTTATCGTTCGTCAGCCTTTGGTAGCTACGGATAATGTAGATAAATTTGACGTATTGGTAAACGTAAAGGGCGGCGGCTATACAGGTCAGGCTGGTGCAATCAGACACGGTATTGCGAGAGCATTGCTGACAGTTGATGCAGATTACAGACCTACCCTGAAGAAAGCAGGCTACTTAACTCGTGACCCTCGTATGAAAGAGAGAAAGAAATACGGTCTCAAAGCAGCGCGTCGTGCACCTCAGTTCAGCAAGAGATAATCTTAAACAGGATAAAAGAATTTATGAACCCCTTGAAAATCCAGTATTTTCAGGGGTTTTTCTATATGATTTAATTTGGTCAGGATGCTGGAAAAAGTCTTTTACTGTTATTGGTAATGGGATATAATGGTCAAAGGTACAATCATTATACCATAAGACTTGCGAATAAGAAGGAGATCCCCAAAGTGTCAGAAGCAATCTATACACGACGCAGTATCAGAAACTATACAGATGAAACAATATCACAAAATATAATTGAACAGATTATAGATGCGGGCAGGGTGGCGCCATCTGCTAAGAACCGCCAGCCGTGGAAATATCTTGTATATCGTGGAGAGGAAAAAGACAAATTACTTGGAATTATGAAAAAAGGTATTGATCAGGAAGAAATCAATCCAAGACTCCCATTGTCGGGACACGGACTTCCGGATGCCCGGAATACACTTCGGATTATGGAAACGGCGCCAGTCGTAATCCTTGTTCTTAATACGAATGGGAAATCTCCCTTTGTACAACTGGATGTTGACAACCGCTTTACGGAAATGAATGATCTTTTGTCCATAGGCGCGTCGATAGAGAATATGCTGCTTAAGGCGGAGAAATTAGATATAGGAACATTGTGGATTGGCAATACCTGTTTTGCATATCAGGAATTGACCGCGTATATTGGAACCACAGACGAACTGGTAGGTGCAGTTGCTTTAGGGTATAAAGCAGAGTATCCCTCTATGCGTCCGAGAAAGAAAATGGAAGATATTGCGGAGTACAGGGGTTAGAGAAAAGAAAGTTCGGTCAGGCACGCAAAGGACCGGGAAGAGGAGTATCCGAAAGGCGTGACCGGAAAACGGATTTTGTTGCATCAAGGCGATATTACAGTGTATAATAAATTTCGTGGCGGATACGCCGCCGCAAAGAGTTTTTAAGGATAGAAAAAGATTGGAAAGAGGATTGAAGCATGGGCGGATTTTTTGGCGTTGCATCGAAGCAGGACTGCGTATTTGATTTATTTTTCGGGATTGACTACCATTCCCATCTGGGAACCAGACGAGGCGGAATGACAGTATACGGACAGGACGGGTTTAACCGTGCCATTCATAATATTGAAAACGCGCCGTTTCGGACTAAGTTTGACAAGGATGTTAATGAAATGCACGGCAATATGGGGATAGGCTGTATTTCCGACTATGAGCCGCAGCCTTTACTGGTCCGCTCTCATCACGGCACTTATGCCATTACGACGGTTAGCAAGATCAATAATACGGATGAGCTGATCAAAGGATTGTTTGATACGGGACATGCTCATTTTTTGGAAATGAGCGGCGGAGAGATCAACGCTACGGAGTTAATCGCAGCTTTGATCAATCAGAAGGAAAATCTCATTGAAGGAATCAGGTATGCGCTGGAAGCGGTGGACGGTTCGCTGTCTTTGTTGCTCATGAATAAGCAGGGCATTTATGCGGCGAGGGATAGATACGGCAGAACGCCTGTTGTCATTGGCAGGAAAGAAGACGCTTTTTGTGCTTCTTTTGAAAATTTCGCCTATAAAAATCTGGGCTACTCCGACTATAAGGAATTGGGACCGGGGGAGATCGTCGTAATTGACGATCATAGCTGTAGGACGCTGGTACATCCCAATAAAGATATGAAGATTTGCACCTTCCTCTGGGTTTACTACGGGTATCCTGCAAGCAGCTACGAGGGAATCAGCGTAGAGCAGATGCGTTACAACTGCGGCGCGAAAATGGCGCAAAGGGATCATGTGCATCCCGACATTGTGGCGGGCGTGCCGGATTCCGGCACCGCTCATGCCGTAGGATATGCGAATGAGTCGGGCGTGCCTTTTTCGAGACCGTTTATCAAATATACGCCTACATGGCCGCGTTCCTTTATGCCCACCATGCAGAGCAAACGAAATCTGATTGCAAAAATGAAGTTGCTTGCCGTGGACGAGCTGATCAAGGATAAGAGCCTTTTGTTAATTGATGATTCCATTGTCAGAGGAACACAGCTGAGGGAGACGACGGAGTTTCTTTATCAGAGCGGGGCGAAGGAGGTCCATATCCGTCCGGCTTGCCCGCCCTTGCTGTTCGGATGTAAATATCTGAATTTTTCCCGTTCTTCCTCGGAAATGGATCTGATCGCCAGACGCGTAATTGAACGTCTGGAAAACGGGAATGTGACGGAGGAGGTTTTAAAGGAATATGCCGATCCCGAATCTGAAAAGTACGAAAATATGGTGGAGGAAATCCGTAAGGAACTGAACTTTACTTCTTTAAGATATAACAGACTGGACGATATGCTGGACGCCACAGGGCTTGAGCGGTGCAAGCTTTGTACCTACTGTTGGGACGGACAGGAGTAAAACGGAATATAAGTACGGTATGCCCGAAACGGGATGGGGAATCGGCGCTTTGTGTTGATGAAGGCGGTATCATCTGCATATATTGAAACAAAAAGGATTTCTATATGGAGATTTATGTTGTAAAAGCGGGAGATACCGTGGATTCTATTGCGGCGGAAAACGGCGTGCCGGTGGATACGATTCTGTATAACAATCAAATAGAGTATCCGTATGAGCTTGCTGTGGGGCAGGCTCTGTTGTTGAACGGCGGGATTTACAGACAGGAGCGTAAGAGCGTCGAGACAAACGGATATGCGTACCCGTTTATCGGGGAAGACGTTTTGGAAGAAACGCTGCCTTATCTTACCCAATTATCGGTTTTTTCTTATGGCTTTACGTTAGAGGGAGAGCTGCTTTATCCTGAGCCGGATGATACCTTTATGATCAGGATGGCGTATGAAAAAGGCGCATATCCCGTGCTGACCCTGACGCCTTTCGGACCGGAAGGACGGTTCAGCAATTTTTTGATCAACCGCATCGTTCATGATGCGGCGGCGCAGGAAAGGCTGATTGCGGAACTGGAACAGACGGTAACGGAAAAGGGCTTCCAGGGCGTGGATATTGATTTTGAATATATTCTGGCGGAGGACCGGATTGCCTTTGCGGACTTTGTAAGAAATGTGAGGACGGCAATGAACGGGATCGGCTGTTTTGTTTCGGTTGCGCTGGCGCCGAAGACTTCAGACGATCAGCCGGGACTATTATATGCGGGCAAGGATTATGCTCTTTTGGGAGAAGCCGCGGATAAGGTATTGCTGATGACTTACGAATGGGGTTATACCTACGGACCGCCTATGGCGGTAGCGCCGTTAAACAAAGTGCGCGAAGTCGTGGAATATGCCGTGACGCGCATTCCTCCGTACAAAATCAGTCTGGGAATCCCCAATTACGGTTATGACTGGACGCTGCCTTTTGTGCGGGGAGAGACGGCGGCAACGACCATCGGCAATATAGAGGCGGTACAGATTGCCATTGCTAACGGAGCGCAAATACAGTTTGATCCTGTCGCCGCGTCTCCTTATTTTCGTTATATCCAGGACGGACTGGAGCATGAGGTCTGGTTTGAGGATGTGCGGAGCATGGAAGCAAAATTCAATCTGGTACAGGAGTTTGATCTGCGGGGGATGGGCTATTGGCAGATTATGAAGTTGTTTCGCGCTAACTGGCTGTTGTTGGCGGATCGTTTTTGGATTGTAAAGCATTAGAGGATAACAAATGATTATAAAACTCATACAGCCTCATATGCAGATGAGACCGATGGATACAAAATTAAAGACGAGAATGGCGCCGTCGTTAGGACTTTTGACCATTGCGAATATGCTGGAAAAGGAGCACAGGGTCATACTGACCAATGAAAATGTGGAGCCCATTGATTTTGAAGAGGACGTAGACGTTGTGGGGATTACCGTTACCGTTGATGTGATGCCGCGCGCCGCAGAGATCGCGAAGCGGTTCCGGCAAAAGGGAATCCCCGTTGTTGCCGGCGGGATACATATTACGGCGTGTCCCGATACGGACGCCTTTGACGCTTTGTGCATCGGGATTGCGGAAAAGACCTGGCCGGCGATAATCCGGGATCTACAGGCGGGGAAGCTGCAAAAGATCTATCGTTGTGAAGGTGCTGTCAGGGGTGAGGATCTCGTCGCCCCGGCGTATCATCTGATTGACCGGAGTCAGTATTTATATTGCAATGTGATCAGCACCAGCAGAGGTTGTCCGTTTCAATGCGACTTTTGTTATAACAGTTGCGGCGGTTACAAGAATTTTTATGTAAACCGACCGGTGGAAGATGTCATAGAAGATATCAAACGGATCAACAAAAAGCATGTGATGTTTATAGACGACAACTTTATCGGGAATCCAAAGTGGACCGAAGAATTTGTACAGGCAATTAAGCCTATGAAGTTAAAATGGAATGCAGCGGTTTCCGCAAACATCGTGGACATGCCAAAGCTTTTGGACGAAATGGCGGCTTCCGGCTGTCAAAGCCTCTTTATCGGGTTTGAGAGTTTAAATGAAAAGGCGCTGGCAAACGTACATAAGGGACAAAATCAGATTGAAAAATACGAGCGGCTTGTGGAGGCGCTCCATTCCAGAGGGATTATGATCAACGCCAGCTTTGTATTCGGCTTGGACGAAGACGACGCATCTACTTTTGAGAAGACGGTGGACTGGATCGTGAAGCACAAAATTGAGACGGTAACCTCCCATATCTTAACGCCCTACCCGGGAACGGAGGTTTATCAAAGGTTTCAGGAAAGCGGCAGGATCATCGATGAGGATCTTTCCCATTACAACACGGCGCATGTGGTTTTTCAGCCGGCGAACATGACGCGCGAGGAGCTGTATGAAGGGTATTTGAGAGTATACCGGGAGGTATATTCCTTTCAAAACATTTTGCGCCGGTGTCCGGAAAGCCGTAAGCAGCGCATTCCCTATTTTCTGTTCAATTTCTTTTATCGGAAGTACGGAAAATTTACGGAAAAGCTGTGTGAACTGATTACCTATGAACGAATAGGACGGATTGCAGAAAAATGGTCTTATCATTGACGCGCACTCCGGCTGGAGAGAGAAGCAAAAAGATGAGTAAGGATAAACGTAACCGTATAGGGATACATGTTTTATTTTTCATTTATGCGGCGGTTTTGCTGCGGATCACGGTTTTCCGCGCGGATTTCGGCGCCCATGAGCTGATGAAGGACGGGAGTATAAATCTGACGCTGTTTGAATCTTACGTTCCCCTGTTGAGAGCAGAAAATTGGCTGCGGATCATTTATCTGTTTATCGGAAATATGATCTGGTTCGTACCGCTGGGGCTGTATTTGGCATGTATGACGAAAATCAAAAAGGGCTGGATCATGGTCCTGATTGGTCTGTTGTTCTCCCTTTTCATAGAGACGCTGCAATTCGTTTTCGGAACGGGGATTTCAGAAATCGATGACCTGATCTTAAATTCTTTCGGCACATGGCTGGGAGTCCGGATCGGGAAAAAAGTAAATGGGAAAAAATAGGAAAAATTGGGAAAATAGAAAAAACGGATAAAACGGAGGGGGTACCGGGATGAGAAAAGGTATTTTATATTTGGGAGCAATTTTTATTTGTATGGTTCTTGCCGGGTGCGGTGATATGGAGGAAAATGCCGGAGTACCAAAGGAGCAGGAAGTATTGTCCCAAAATGAGCCGGAAGAGACAAAAGCAGAAGCTGCAAAAGAGGACGAAGAGGCGGAAGCGGAAGTTTCTAAGGAGCAAGACGGGGAAATTGGGGAAAACGGAAATCTGAATAAAGCGGATGAAATAAACCGGGATTATGATCCGGCAGATGATATGGAGTATGAGATTCTGTCTTCCTATTTTTTGAAAGAAGGATCAGAAGGGTATGAGCTTGTGATATCCCAAAGCGGCGAAGCCGGAGAATATGGGACCGTTGCAAGAGACGTAAAGGTCTTTGTTTCCCGGTTGGAAGGGGATACCTATTGTCTGGAGCAGGTTTTGGAAGATGAAAACCATGACGGGGATGCGTGGGACAGCGAGGGGCTTTATCTTGTAGACGTAAACTTCGACGGACAAAAGGATATATTGGTGCAGAACGGGCACTACGGCAATCAGGGAGCACAGCAATATTCCTGTTACCTGTATGAGGACGGACAGTATGTACAGTGTCAGGGCTTTGAGCAAATCCCCAATGCGTCTGTGGATGAAGAGGATAAAGTTATTTTAGGGTACTGGAGAAATTCGGCTGCAAGCCACGGCTGGGGCGTTTACAGCTATGAAAACGGGGCGTATTATTTGGACAAAACCCTGACGGAAGAATACAGCGTCGGAGAAGATGGGGAATACGAATGCGGATGGACGGTTGAGGAATATCAGGATGCAGTCGTATCCCTAATGGATACGGCGGGCAAAGGGACCGTGACGGAGCAGTTTAATACGATTACGTGTGATGAAGAGACAATAGAAGAAAAGCTGTACGGAAAGGAAAGCTTTTGGAGGCTGGGTGATTATTACAGGTGGAACAGCCTGGATAGGATCGAGAGTTGGGGAAGCTCCCTGTTTATAATAGGTCAAACTTCCGGCAGCGGAAAAAATGACGCCGGGGGTAAGCCGATAATTTTGGAAGAAAACGATACGGAGGATAAGCTGGTATTTTTTGGAGAGTATCCGTTAGAGGAAGGCATCGGCGATTGGGGATTAAAAAGCGTTTTATTGTACGGGGTACAAAAAGAACGTCCTGACAGCGTGCTCCTTTTGATGGGAAACGGATATGAGCAGATCCATTGGTACTGGGGAAATAATTATGAGGTTTATCCGGAGCTGATCAGTAAGGATGTAGACGGGGACAAAGAAGGGGAAATCATTATGAAGACGTTAAACACCACCGGAACCGGATGGTGGGTGGAATCCTTATGTATCTGCGATTGTGAAGACGGGGATATGCAGGCATATATTCTGGATAAAGAGGAAATAGTGAGACAGGTACAGGAGCAGATCGCATACGTTTATGTTGAAAGCAAAAACACCGTCCGTTTTTTGAACGACGGAGAAGTGATCTATGAAGCGGTTCTGCCGGACTGGACGGAGGAATATCCTTATAAAGGGGAGGTTTCCTATGACTATCAGATCAGATTTGATTTGGAGCGCATGATCATGGAAATAAAGCCTCAGATACAACTGGAAAATTCGCTTCCCTATGAAGCGATGGTACTGGAGTTTGCCATCGGTTATCAGGACGGAAAGATTTCTTTGGAATATTCGTCGGTCAGAGAAGAAGAATAAGGTAAGAGGAGAAATGATTTAGGCTAAAATCTCTCTAATTTCAAAAATATTTTAGGAAACAATTGACAAAGGAAATGGTATAGTTGTATTATTGTATACAATAAGAAGATAAGAAATGGAAACAAAGGCGTTCTGTAAATGGCAGAACGCCTTTTTGCATTGCCGGGCATCCGGGGGCATTGCAGGAGCCGGTGCGAGGGCACGCGGACAGGGAGGGATGATTATGTATGACTTGGATTTGTTGGAGCATACGGACACGGTAAACGAGTTGCTGGCTCGTTACGGCGTGAAATTCGGGATTTACAAAAATAATACTTTTAAGGAGCAGCTTTTTCCTTTTGACGCCATTCCAAGAATCATCGAACGGGCGGAGTTTGACTATCTGGAAAGAGGGCTGAAACAGAGGGTTGTGGCGTTAAATTTGTTCCTGAAGGATATTTACAGCAAAAAAAGTATCGTAAAGGACCGGGTGGTTCCCGAGGATTTTATTTTTGCTTCCAGCGGTTACATGGCGGAATGCGAGGGCGTGACGCCGCCGAAGGATATTTATTCCCATATATCGGGCATCGATCTGGTGCAGGGTAAGGATAAAAGCTGGTACGTCCTGGAGGATAATCTGCGGGTCCCTTCGGGAGCGTCTTATCCCATGATTGCCAGAGAGCTGTGCCGCCGCAGCAGTCCGCTGACCTTTCAGAATCACAAGCTGGAGGATAACAGGAACTATGCAAAGCTGTTGCGACGGACCATGGACCATGTGAATGTGGGCGGGCATACGGTAATCCTGACCCCGGGAAGATACAATGCGGCTTATTTTGAACATTCCTATCTTGCCGAGAAGACGGGAGCGCATCTGGTAAACGGTTCCGAGCTGCGGGTCAAGGATGATAAACTATATTATGTAAACTACAATAGAGAGCTGGAACGGGTAGGGGCGGTCTACAGAAGGATTTCCGATGAATATCTGGATCCGATGAATTTTAATCCCGAGTCGGTCATCGGCATTCCGCATATTTACGATGTGTTCCGTAAAGGAAATGTGGCGCTCTTAAATGCGCCGGGTAACGGGATTGCGGACGATAAGGGGATCTATTACTTTGTTCCTAAAATGATTCAGTATTATCTGGGCGAGGAGCCGATTTTGCACAACGCGCCAACCTATCTGCCTTTCTATAAGGAAGATATGAAATATGTTTTGGAAAATTTCGACAAGCTGGTATTAAAGGACGTTGCCGAGGCGGGCGGTTACGGCGTGGTCTTCGGCAGCAGTCTGACGGCGCAGCAGAAAGAGGATTTTATTGCCCTTTTGAAAAAGGAACCCCGGAGGTTTATCGCGCAGGAGGTTATTGATTTTCTGGATATCGATATTCTGGAGGGCAGCGAGACCCTGCCGCGGAAGGCGGATTTGCGAGCCTTTGTGCTGATGGCGGATGAGCCGTTAGTATGGAGGAGCGGGCTGACCAGATTTTCCAGGAACCCAGATTCCTTTATCGTTAATTCATCGCAGGGAGGAGGATTTAAAGACACATGGGTATTATCTCAGTAGGACAGACGAACAGATTGTTATGGCTGGGCAGGTATTCGGAACGGGTCTATACGACGCTCAGGCTTTATTCCAACAGCTTTGATACGATGATCGACGAGATCGCCGACAGCTATGCGGAATTTTGTAAAATGGTGGATATTCCCGATATCTATGGTTCCAAAGAGGTATTTCGGGAAAAATATCCCTTTGATGAGGAAAATCCCGATTCCATTCTCAGTAATTTAAACCGCGCTTATGACAATGCCATTGTGCTCAGGGAAGAGATCGATTCCGAGGCGTTATCTTATATTCAGCTCGCCATTTATGATATGAACAAGGCGCGGATCAGCAGGGCGCCTCTGATCGAAATGCAGCGGGTCATTGACAATATTCTTGCTTTCTGGGGGATTGTGGACGACAGCATTGATTCCGAGCAGGTCCGCAATATCATTAAGACCGGGAAACGGATCGAGCGGATCGATCTGTATGCCAGACTGGGCATTGAGAGGAAAGAACTGGTACGGGAAATCAACCGTCTGGTGCCGAGGATTGCCAGAAGCGGCATGGAGTACCGGGAGGATAAGATAAACGTGCTCAAAGAGCTTGTAGCGGAACCCGAAATCAATTATTATAGGATTGTATATGAAGTAGAAACAATCTTATAAAGGAGTGCTAAGGGTGAAAAAGCTACATTTTGATTATTCTATGGAGCTTAACTATAGCGAACAGGTGCAAAAATGTCATTTTACGATTAAGTGTATCCCGCAGACGACCGACCGGCAGAAAATAGAGGACCTGAATGTGGAGCTCGAGCCCAGGGACAGTATGGAGGAAAGCGTGGATTCCTTTGGCAACCGTTTCCTTTTCGGAAATGTCATGGAGGAACACGACCGCTTTGTCTTTCGGATCAGGGGAACGGCGTACACGGGACTTGCGGACAGCGAGCCGCTCGGGGACGAAAATATTCTCGGAGCCTATCGGTATCCCTATGGGCTGACGGTTCCAGGAAAAGGGCTTACGGAGTATTTTAACAGTCTGTCCCTGCAAAAGGAGCGGACGGCATATGAGACGGGCGTTTATCTGATGCGCCGTCTGTATGAGGATTTTTCTTATGAGAAAAATGTGACGGATATGAATACCACTGCGGAAGAGGCATGGCAGTTGGGAAGGGGCGTCTGCCAGGACTACGCCCATATTCTCATTGTCCTTTGCCGTATGGCGGGGATTCCTGCAAGATATGTTGCGGGTATGCTGATCGGAGAGGGCTACAGCCACGCATGGGTGGAAGTACTGTCGGACAACAGATGGTACGCTTTGGACCCGACCAACAATTGCGTGGTAACGGATTCCCATATCAGGATCGGGATCGGGAGGGACGCGTCGGATTGTCTGATCAACAGGGGCGTCATGACCGGAGGAGGGCGGCAGAGCCAGGATATCCGGGTCGTTGTGCGGGAACTGCCGCAGGAAGCGAATAAAGAGGTAAAAAAATATGGTTAAAACAGTGGCGTCCGTGGGGCTTCCCGTGGACGAGGTTTTAGAGATCAGGAAAAATCATATCACGCCGGATCAGCCGGTAAAGGGCAAAAAGAAAAGGATCAGCGTTGTGACGGGAATCCACGGGGACGAATTGGAGGGACAGTTTGTCTGCTTTGAACTGATCAGGCGCATTCAGGAGGAAAAGGAGAAGCTGCAGGGGATTGTGGACGTTTATCCGGCGATGAATCCGCTGGGGATCGATTCCATTACCAGGGGCATTCCGGGATTTGATCTGGATATGAACCGTCTGTTCCCGGGAAACGGCGAAGGAGGTATGACGGAGTACCTTGCGTCGGAAATCATCGACGATGTGACCGGTTCCGACGTGTGCATCGATATCCATGCCAGCAATATTTATCTGACGGAGATTCCCCAGATCAGGATCAATGAGCTTCACAAGGAAAAGCTGGTTCCCCTGGCGGAAAAGCTCAATGTGGATTTTATCTGGGTGCACGGGGCGAGTACGGTGTTGGAATCCACGTTTGCCCACAGCTTAAACAGCCGCGGCGTGCCGACGCTGGTCGTGGAAATGGGGGTGGGAATGCGGATTACCAAGGCTTACTGCAATCAACTGGTGGACGGCATTTTCAATCTGATGCGGGAGATGGGGATCTGGAAGGGAGAGACGAAGGAACCCAGAAGACCGATTATATCCCAGGACCCTGACGACGTCAGCTATTTGAACGCCAGCACTTCGGGAGTGTTTGTGCCCAACGTAAAGCATTGGGAACATTTAAACAAAGGAGATCATATCGGCAGTATTATTGATCCGCTGCGCGGCAAGGTGTTAGACAAGATTCTTTCTCCCGTGGACGGCGTCCTTTTTACGATCAGGGAATATCCCATCGTGGACGAAGGCTCTCTTGTGGGCAGGCTGCTGCGGGACGAGGCGCTGTAAGCTCAGGCGGCAAGGAAGCCGGCTGCGGAAATGACGGCGGGGAAATGGCTGCCGGAGCGGAATTTTTTGCGATAGAAGGGCATGGAATTTATGAAAAAGAAAACCATTTATGAGATCCGTTCGTTGTACCGGGACAATTTCCGGGTAACGGGATATGAATTTGGAAAGGGAAAGAAGTCGGTCTGCGTCGTAGGCAGTATCCGCGGCAACGAAATCCAACAGCTTTATACCTGCTCCCAGTTGGTAAAGCGGTTGAAGAAGATGGAGGAAGAGGGAAAATTAAAGGCGGGACATAAAATCCTGGTGGTGCCTTCAATCAACCCCTATTCCATGAACATCAAAAAGCGTTTTTGGTCTACGGACAATACGGATATCAACCGGATGTTTCCGGGCTACAATCTGGGGGAGACGACCCAGCGGATTGCGGCGGGCGTATTTGAAGTGATCAAGGATTATGAATACGGTATGCAGTTTGCATCTTTTTATATGCCGGGCACGTTTACCCCGCATATCCGGATGATGAAAGCGGGATATGAAAATGTGGAGCTTGCCAAAAAATTCGGGATGCCTTACGTGGTGCTTCGCAATACCAGACCCTATGATACGACGACCTTAAATTATAACTGGCAGGTCTGGGAAACCAACGCATTCAGTATTTATACGACTACGACGGCTGAGGTGGATAAGGAAAGCGCCGGCATGGCGATCCGCAGCATTCTGACCTTTTTGGCAAAGGAGGGCATCGTGGAATATCGCGGTCACGACGGATATCAGTCCCTTGTGGTAGAGGATACGGATATGATTGCCGTCAGAACGAAAAATCCGGGCATCTTTGAAAGCATGGTAAAGGTGGGCGCGGAAGTTTCCAAGGGACAGACGCTTGCGAAGGTCATCGATCCCTATGAAGGGGAAGTGACGGAAGTGCTGACTGCACCCGTGGACGGTTTGGTGTTTTTTGCACATAACGATCCGCTGACCTATGCGGATACGGCGGTGTTTAAGCTGGTGGCGGGAGAAGCGTTGTAGTTGTTTTTTAAAATCCGTTATTTAAACAGGAGCGCATAAAAGGACATGCCGCAAAACCGGACGTACTATTTTTGAGAAAACGGGACAGACTATTCTTGTAAAGAAGGAAACATCCCTTTTTGAAAAAACGGGACAGGAGACGGCGGCATGGAATCGATCTGGGAAGCGGAAGTAAACATAGAAGAACGGGAAAGCCTGCAAGGGGATTTGGAGGCGGATGTGGCGGTAATCGGCGCCGGGCTTGCGGGCGTTTTGACGGCTTACGCGCTGCAGTGCCAGGGAAAAAACGTGGTGGTGCTGGAAGCGGACAGGATCGGAAGCGGACAGACGGCAGGGACGACGGCAAAGATTACGGCGCAGCACGGGCTGATCTATGATAAACTGATCAGGCGCTACGGCGAGGAAAATGCGTCGGTTTACGCGAGGGCAAACAAAGCGGCGATTGAAGCGTATGAATACATTATAAAAGAAAAAAAGATTGACTGCGACTTTAAGAGAGTGCCCGCCTATCTGTATTCCACGGAGGATGACAGGAAGCTGAAAAAAGAAGCGGAGGCGGCGAAAAGGTTGGGGATTCGGGCGCGCTTTACCACGGAGACGGAGCTTCCCTTTCAGGTAAAGGGCGCGGTTTGTTTTGAAAATCAGGCGCAGTTTCATCCGCTGTTGTTTTTGAAGGCGGTTGCGAGGGAACTGACGGTTTATGAAAAAACGAAGGTTTTATCCGTCAGGGGACATGAGGTCAGAACGGAGAAAGGAACGGTCAGTGCAAGGCAGATCGTGTTTGCAACCCATTATCCGATTACCAATGTCCCGGGCTTTTATTTTTTGCGGCAGCACCAGGAAAGAAGCTATGTGCTTGCCGTTTCGGGTGTGGAAAAGCCAAAAGGAATCTACTATGGCGTGGATCAAAACGGAATTTCCTTCCGCAGCGCAAAGCAGGGACTGCTTTTGGGCGGAGGCGGTCACAGAACGGGAGAAAATCCAAAGGGCGGCGCATATGGGCAACTGGAAAGGGCGGCGAAAGAGTATTATCCCGACTGCGTTGAAATCGGACGCTGGTCGGCGCAGGATTGTATGCCTCACGACGGACTGCCCTTTATCGGCAAATATTCCATATTCAGACCTTATTGGTACGTGGCGACCGGATTTCAGAAATGGGGCATGACTGGGGCAATGCTTTCGGCAATCATCATCTGCGACCTCATCTGCGGCAGGGCTAATCCTTATGAACGACTTTTTAAGCCCCAGAGACTGCATTTTTTCGCTTCTTTGGGAGCGCTGTTAAAGGATGTGGGAGAAAGCGTCAAAGGGCTTTGCAAGGGATTTTTCCATTTACCCTTCCGGACCGCGGATTCGCTGTCTGACGGGCATGGAGGCGTGGTCAGAATTGGCTTTAAAAGATTTGCCTGCTATAAAGATGACCTGGGGAACCTGCACAGGATTTCGGCGCGTTGTCCCCATATGGGGTGCCAGTTGGAATGGAATCCGGATGAGCGAAGCTGGGACTGTCCCTGTCACGGTTCCAGATATGATGTGGACGGCAGGTTGTTGGACGACCCGGCGCAAAAGGAAAAATACGACGGGTCCTAGGGGACGGAGACATTTCCGTTTCCATTTCCATTCCCTTTCCACGTTTGTTTTAAACGTCTGTCAAAAGCTTCCATGCCCCGTCGTCTACCGGTATATGATCCAATAAATCGTAAGGCAATTCCCGCACATGTAAATTGCAATTCATGTTCCGTGCCTGCGCCAGCTTTATCAGGGCAAGCCCGTAGCTGTCAAGGCTGGTCGGCATTGCCAGCCGTGCCTGCCGCCGCAGCATTCTGATTCTTTTTTCAAATAAGCGGTTCATCTTTTTCTCATCCCCGTAAATAATGGTCCAAAGAATTTCATCAATATAGGAGGTGTATTTTGCCGCCTGTATTTGATCCGGGATCAGTGCTTTCGCCTTTTCATAGTCGCCGGAGAGCATACATCCCACCGGAGTGTCCGGTTGTGCAAGAGAAAGCGCCAACTGTTTATGATTGGCAAGGATCGCATATTGCGTATAACGGATATGATTTCTGTTTTCCAATTGTCTGATAAAAGCATTGTGGGTACGGTATCCTTCGTTGTATAAACGATATAAGATGTCTGCCGCTTTGGCGGCTAAAAAACAATAGCCCTTAAAATTTTCCACATCGCCGTCGGCAAGCAGATAGCACTCTGCGCTGGAGCTGTAAGAATATACCAGATATTGATACTTTTTTAAAATATCGGAAGAGCCTTCCAGTCTTTTGAGGCATTCCTGCACATTGTTTTTGGCAAATGCCGTATCCCGGCGCACGATCTGTTTTAAATCTTTGATTGATTTTTTGATTCCGATTGTAGTATATGTCAACATAATGTTCACCCCAAAAGTTCCATAATAAAGAAAGCGATGATCATATAAGGAAGCGTATAAAGCCAGATGATGGACGAAAATGTGCGGTACCACCGTAGACCTTTTAATTTTCCTTTTTGATCAGCCTCCACGGCATGAATGGTTCCGGCTGCAATCATACAAAAAATGCCGGTCAACAAAAAGAGGAGTTCGGGAATTGTCCCACGTAAGAGATAAATCATGCCCAGACACAGGATCGCCGTAACCAGTAAAATCCCTTTTGCCTTTGTCTTTGATTTTAATTTTTCAAAAAAAGAAAGCAGACGTTCTTTCCTTTGCCGGAAGAGGAGTTTGCGGCGGTCGGCTTTGCCGTATAACAATCTGCCGGCAAGCGCAATCAGACCAAGGGCGGTCAGAAAAAATACTGCCATGACGGCGGCAAGTTCTATATCTAAAGCCGTGCTGTTGCCGGAAGCAATGATTTTTATAATTGTTATGACGCTGATTATGCCAAGCGCCGTTCCCAGCAAAAACGACAGGATTCCGGCAAGCTGAACCAATATTTTTTTGATCAATGAAAATGTCCCCCTGCTTCAAAATTCTGTTTTAATCATAACATATTTCGTGGTAAGATAGTAGCGTTAAAGCGCGCGTATGTGTTAATGCGGACGTGTGAAAGCGCGTGTACGGAAAGAAAACCTTGACCTTCCCGCAGGTGGAAGGATTAGAATGAACGCATAAAAATCATAAAGAAGGGATGGGAGAAACATGAAGGAGGAAAAAAAGGATTTTATTGTTTACATGGTGGTAACCTTTGGGATCGCATGGTGCTTACAGATCGCGGGCGCGGCAGCAGCTTTAAACGGGCTGCCGGCGTTTTATCAGATCCTGGTGGCGCTTAGTATGTACAGTCCCCTGATCGGAACGGTCGTTGCCAAAAAAGGGATCAAGGGAGAAAAAAGCGGAATTGCCTGGGGCTTTCACTGGAAGCGCAATTGGAAGAGCTTTCTGGTCGCGTGGTTTTTGCCTGCCGTTTTGACGATTTTGGGCGCGCTGTTGTATTTTGTCATTATGCCGGAGAAGTTTGACTTAGGCTGCGGCAGTCTGGCGGATCTGTATGGCAGTATGAATTTGTTAGACGCCGACGGGACCTTACAGGGGGTTCCCCTTGCGGCGGTTGCCGCTGTCCAGGGCATTTCGGCGATTACCTATGCTCCCCTGGTCAACACTTTTGCGGCGGTGGGAGAAGAAGCGGGCTGGCGCGGCTATATGACGCCCGTGCTGACAGAATGGCTGGGAAGGACGCCCGCTTTGATCGTGTCCGGCGTGATCTGGGGGATTTGGCACAGCCCGGTCATCATTCTTGCCGGATATGAATACGGTACCGGATATTTTGGCGCGCCGGTTCTTGGCGTTTTGCTGATGTGTCTGTTTACGACAGGGGTTGGGATAATACTCAGCTTCTTTTATGAAAAGACTGACAGTATCTGGGTTCCGGCGTTGATTCACGGCGCTTTAAACGGAGCGGCGGGACTGTCGCTGTTATTTATGAACGAGATGCCGCAGCACTATTTATTGGGACCGACTCCGGCGGGACTGATTGCGGGGATTCCCATCTATGTGCTTGCCGCGGTTTTGTTGTTCAGAATGGAAAGGAGTAAAGGATGAAAACGGAACGGGATTTGAGAATGTTATTGCAGTCCATAGACCATAAAGGGTATCCCGCCTATAAGGATACCAAAGGAGAATATGATTTCGGCAGCTACCGGCTGTCCATTGATCATGTGCAGGGAGATCCTTTTGCGGCGCCGTCGGATGTGAGCGTCCGCGTATCGGGAAAGGAAGCCGGATTTCCGGCAAAGACTTATGAAAGCAGGGAAAAGAGGATTGCGCTGCAGGATTATCTGCTCCGGCGCTTCGGGAAAAAATTAGCGGCGTATAACCATATGGCGAAGGGCAGCGGCAAGAGCGGCAGCCTGTCCGTCTCCAGACCGGGACAGGAAATCTTAGAGCGCTTTGCCTGCGCCATGGAGGAAAAGGACGGCGGCATTGTGATCCGGCTTTCGGTGGGTTTCCCGGCAAACGGGAGGACCATTAACAGCCGGGAGCTGATCCGGATTTTATTTGACTTCCTGCCGCAATGCGTGTCGGATACGTTCTATTACGGAAAATATGATGAAAAGAGCCGGAAAGAGGTGGAATGCGTCAGAGCGTTAGCCGAGGATCAGACGGAGATACGCAGGCAATTAAAACTTCAGGGACTGGTTGCTTTTGTGGCGGACGGAGCCGTACTGCCCAGAGAAAGCGGGGCGTCGGATCGTCCGATGAAGGACGCCGTGAAGTTTCAGGGGCCCGCCTCCATGGAAGTGACCGTGGAGCTGCCAAACAGAGGAACGGTCAAAGGCATGGGCATCCGGAAGGGGATTACGCTGATCGTAGGCGGCGGCTACCACGGAAAATCCACTTTATTAAAGGCGTTGGAAGCGGGGGTTTACAATCACATTGCCGGAGACGGCAGGGAGCTTGTGATAACCGATGAAACGGCGGTCAAATCCCGTGCCGAGGACGGCAGGAGCATCCGGAACGTGGATATTTCCATGTTTATCGGGGATCTGCCCAATGGAAA
Organism: uncultured Lachnospiraceae bacterium; assembly: GCA_900542015.1. GTDB lineage: Bacteria > Bacillota > Clostridia > Lachnospirales > Lachnospiraceae > UBA2882. Next base: position 69,550 of record UQLY01000012.1, read on the forward strand.
GGATACGGTTTCCTTTGAGACGGAGGACGCCAGCGGCAGCACTTCCCAGGCGGCGGGCGTTGTGGAGAGCATTGAGGCGGGCGCGAAGACGCTGTTGATCGATGAGGATACCAGCGCTACCAATTTTATGATCCGGGATGCGCTGATGCAGAGAGTTGTGCTGCGGGACCAGGAGCCTATCATTCCCTTCATAGACCGTGTCAGGGAGTTGTACGAAAAACAGGGCGTTTCAACCGTTCTGGTAGCGGGCAGCTCGGGAGCGTATTTTTATGTCGCCGACCGTATCGTGCAGATGGACCGTTATGAGCCGGTGGATATTACAAAGCGGGCGAAGGAAGAAGCGGCTGCATGGGGCAGTCATGAAGCGGCGGGCGCAGAGTCTGGTAAGGCGGCTGATTTTACCGGCAGGCGGATTTTGCTTCCCGTAAAGGCGTTTCGGGAACCGAGGGTCAAGATCAAGACCATGGGAACGGACGCTGTTTTGATTGATCACGACAGCATTGATCTGCGGCTGGTGGAACAGCTTGTGGATCAGGAGCAGTTAAGCGCCCTGGGGCAGTTGTTGAAATACGCCCACCTGAATCTGGTAGACGGAAAGAGAAGTCTTACGGAGGTTGTGGACCTGTTGGAAAAGCTCATGGACGAAAAAGGGCTCGAGGCAGTCGGGGCAAGAACCATGGCGCGCCCCAGAAGGCAGGAAATTTTTGCATGTTTCAACAGATTTCGGGGACAAAATGTAAAAAAATGATTGACTAAATCCAAGAATGAAATAAAATAGAAATAGTGCTTTAAACTTAATATTTTACATGCTTGGAGGAATGCTTGAATGGTAGAAATGGAACAGCTTACTAGACGTGAGAGGTCGCAAAGAAGAGCGAATTTGTGTGTGTGTCTTTCGCTTTTGATTGTTGCGAGTGTATTGATTTTGTTGTATTTGGGGCAAATTACTCAGGGGAACATGCCGGTGGTAAGAGCGATTATTATTGTGTGTCTGATTGCCATACCGCCTGTTTTGTCGGGAATTATTTATAGAAGGAATCCACTTTCAAAGGCATATTGCCATATTGCGCTGATTTCGTTTTTTATTACGTTTGAAATCGCCTGCCTTTCCAGCAGCCTGTTTTTGTACAATTTCTTTGGGCTGCCGGTTATCATTGCGGCAATGATGTATTTTGATCTTAAACTGGAGATCAGAACCTCCGCGATCAATATGCTGTTGGTGATCTTTAACGGCATTTATTCCATGAAGGTACTGGGAAATACCGACGTCCAGAAGACCAATGAGATTTATATGACATGGATAGTGGTGCTGATTTTCAATGTTTGTATCTGCCTTGCCACTAAATTTGCGAAGATACATAGTGAGGAGGGCATCGCCGAAGTAGAAAAGAAGGAAGCGGAGCAGGAGAAAATGCTGCAGTCCATTATTTCTGCGATGAAGGCGATCAATTCTTCTGTACAGTCCATTCACGGCGTGGTAGGAAAGGTCAGCGAGTCTACCGAGAGCGTTACCCAGGCGATGGAGGATGTTTCCAAGGGAATTGAGAATACCGTGGACAGCATTCAGCAGCAGTCGGTTATGACCGAACGTATCCAGAATGTCATCGACGACAATACGGTCATGGCGGAATATCTGGAACAGATAGCGACGACTTCCGGCAACAGTGTAAAAGAAGGACGCGAGCTGGTTGCTTCGATTGTGGACCAGACGCAGAATATCGAAAAGGAAAACGCCGTTGTCAAAGAAAATATGGATTTGCTGCACAAGCACGCAATGGATATGGAAAAAATCATTGCGATTATCCAGCAGATTTCCAATCAGACCAACCTGCTCGCCCTGAACGCATCCATTGAGGCGGCGAGAGCGGGAGAAGCGGGAAAAGGCTTTGCCGTAGTTGCGGAAGAAATCAGGGTATTATCCGAGCAGACCAAACAGTCTACGGAGAGCATACAGGATATCATCAACAAGCTCAATGTGAATACGACCAATACGCTCGGTTCCATGGAACATATGACGAACGAAATCGCAGGTCAGGTTACGATGATCCGCGACGTGGAGCAGAATTTCGGCGATATACAGGACAGCCTGAAAAATCTCAAGAAAACCGCAGACCAGATCAGCGAAAAGGCGCGGGAGCTGCATGAGACCAATTCGATCATCGTGGATAACAATAACAACCTGTCGGCGAACAGCGAAGAGATCAGCGCGGCAGCGCAAGAGACCACGGCGATGAGCGTCCAGAATGCGGAGCACTTCAAATCCGTAACCGGAATCGTGGAAGAGCTGAGTAGAGAAGCGGAAAAAATGAAAGAATATATGTAAAAAACAGTAGTAGTCTTTGTGTTAAACTATAGTATAAAAGACAGGCGAAGTCTGCAGGAAAGCGGAAACGGCATTGTGGAAGAAACCGTTTTGCACCGAAGGAGTAACACTCTCAGGTATCGTAACGATAGGGACTGCAGATGGATGTGACTCTGGAGAATCCCATCAACGGGTGCCGAAGGTGCAAGGCGGAAAGAAGGTTTCGCTCAATCTCTCAGGCAAAAGGACGGAGAAAACAAATCGGATAAAAGTTTTTGATGTGATAAGAAGGGATAGGAGTCAAAGGATTCCTATTCCTTTTATTTATGCGGATTTCGGGATTCCTGTCAGGAGAAAGGGAGAAAAATTATGTGGACAACAGTAAATGAGTGCCTGCAGGCAATCGATGACTTTGTCTGGGGCATTCCGCTCATGGTATTGATTCTTGCCGGCGGACTTTTGCTGACTTTCCGGACGAAATGTCTGCAGGTCAGAAGGCTGCCTCTTGCTTTAAAGTGGATGGTCAAAAATGAAGAAGGCGGAGAGGGAGAGGTGTCTTCCTTCGGCGCGCTGTGTACGGCGTTATCCGCGACAATTGGAACCGGCAATATCGTCGGCGTGGCGACCGCGATCTGTACGGGCGGACCGGGAGCCGTGTTCTGGATGATCGTAGCGGCGTTTTTCGGAATGGCTACCAAATATGCCGAGGGGCTTCTGGCGGTAAAATACCGTGTTGTGGACAAAAACAATCATGCCCTGGGCGGTCCTTTCTATTACATAGAATTGGGAATGGGAAAGAAGTTTAAATGGCTGGCGAAGATCTTTGCGTTTTTCGGCGTCTGTGTGGGCTTGTTCGGAATCGGTACGTTTACGCAGGTCAACGGCATCGCGTCGGCGGTCATGAATTTCTTTGATCCGGACCAGACCAATGCGGTAACGATTCCCGGGATCGGCACTTATTCCTGGACGGTTGTCATTGCGTCTCTGATCCTTGCCGTCTGCGTGGCGCTGGTCGTGATCGGCGGCATACAGAGAATCGCAAATGTGGCGCAGATCATCGTTCCCTTTATGGCGGTTATTTATATTGTGTTTTCCCTGGCGTTGATTATTACCAATATTACGCAGGTACCGGCGGCGGTTGTGACCATTGTCAAGGCGGCGTTTAATCCCCGGGCGGTTACGGGCGGTCTTGTGGGCAGCATGATGGTAGCGATGCAAAAGGGCGTGGCGCGAGGCATTTTTTCCAACGAAGCGGGTCTGGGCTCTGCACCCATCGCCGCAGCGGCGGCGCAGACCAAAGAGCCGGTCCGTCAGGGGCTTGTGTCCATGACAGGCACCTTTATCGATACCATTGTTATCTGCACCATGACCGGACTTTCCATTGTCATGACCGGCGCGTGGCAGGTAGAGGGCTTGGAAGGCGTGCAGGTCACGACCTACGCTTTTGAAAACGGGCTGCCGTTTCCGGCAAGGGTATCCTCCTTTGTGCTGATGCTCTGCCTGATCTTCTTTGCCTTTACAACGATCTTAGGATGGGATTATTATTCCGAGCGCTGTCTGGAATATTTGACCGGCGGTAAAATGGGACCTGTCAGGGTATACAGATGGCTGTACATTCTTGCGGTATTTATCGGTCCTTATATGACCGTATCCGCGGTATGGACCATCGCCGATATCTTTAACGGGCTGATGGCGCTTCCCAACATGATCGCCCTGTTTGCGTTAAGCGGCGTTGTGGCAAGAGAAACCAAAGCGTTTTTTGACGCAAAGAAGCATATAGAAAAATCATAGACGCATCATAGCCGAAGCGGGAGCGGAAAATGACGCCGCTTCCGTCCGATATGTGAAAAGAATTGCCCCGGGATATCTGCCGAAGATATTTGCGGGGTGTTTTTTTGTTGTTTTTACTGAACAATAACTGAACAATTTATTGATTTCCTAAAGGAAGTGTGTTATAGTAAAATTCCCAAGGAGGAGGTGGGTATGTGGAAGATTTATACAATTTGATTGCGGAGATTATTCGGCATTTGTTAGATCATACGGATGCGGATTTTTATAAACGGTACCACAGCAGAACGCAGCAGGAACGGAGAAAGGAAATTGCAGCGCTTTATCAAAGCATACCGATGCTGTTTGAGGAGGACGGGGAGCAATACCGAGAGCTTGGCTGCGGAAACGATGACGTAGTCAGGGAACTTGCCTGCCGGGGCATGGATTATCTTAAAGCGTGTAAGGAGAATGGGGAATACAAGTGTCTGCTGCGCCTGTTGGAGTTTTTAGACATGGCTTTGGAGCGGCAGATGGTCAGGGAACTGGAAAGCAGGGAGAATACCGCTACGGGAGAATGTTTGAACCCCAATTATCATACATTAGCGTTGGGCATAGTGCCGCGCTGCCCCTGTTATTGGGAAAGAGGGCACAGAGGCAGCCAGCACCATGACGGGATTAGCAACCATCTGAAAAACATATTATTTATTGACAAGACGGCTTTGGGAAAGCTGGAAGTCGTACATCACTATCTTCCTGTCAACACATTTCTGGCGGCGGAAAAGAGGGGGAAGCTTTCGGTGGCGGTTTCTCCGCTGGGGAAAGAAAAGAATTTTCGGACAAAGATTTATGAAAAAGAGGATAGCCGGTATTTTTCTTTACAATATGCAGGCGATGCGGCGCAGGAAATTCAAAAAATAAAGGAACTGATCCTGGAGGCGGCAAAGGAGCAGGCGGATATCCTGATATTTCCCGAGGCTTGCGGAAATACTAGAATGACAGATGAAATTTCCGATTTTTTCCGGGAACCTTTCTGGCTGGATGGGGACAGACCGCCGGCGGTTACGGTGCTGCCGTCGGTATGGGATGAGGATGCAGGGAGGAATGTCGCCCATGTCATGGACGCTTTTGGCAACCTTGTATGCAGTCAAAACAAACAGGAAGCGTATTTAAGCGAAACGGAACCGGGCAGTTATGCTTATGAAGATATCAGGCGCGACGGAATCGTCCATCTGGTTCATGGGACCGGCATCGGACGTATGGTAGTGATGATTTGTAAGGATTTTATTACCAACGATTATTTGGATAAACTGTTAAGAGAGTTAAAAGTAACGCTTATTTTAGTGCCGTCTTTTTCCACAGGGTATCATGATTTTGAAATGATGTCGGGAAAATTATTGTCGGCGGACTGCTGTGCGGTATGGGTCAATGCGGCTGCGGCAGAGCAAAAAACAAAAGAGCAAAGACTTGGTTTTATAGTAAGGAGCGGTAAAAACAGAGCGGAGGAAAAGGTGGAATTTTATATAGAAGAGGATGATCCCAAGGGAAACAGGATAGGAGCATCTTTAAAGGTATGGAATATGTATTATAAAACAAAGCTGGGAAGATGAAGCAGAAAGGAGGAGCCATGAGTAAATTTGCACAGACTTACGAGCTGATCAAAGAATATCCAAAAACTGGAGATCATGGGGAACAAATTTCGGAACTGACAAAGGAGTTGTATCAACAGTATTTGCAAAAGCTGACATGGGGGATTCAGAAGCAGGATATAGAATCCGTCAGGGCAGAGACGGAACAATTCCGGTATATCCGCAGCGTTTTTGAAAGCTTTTTGCAGAAAAAAGATACGGAAACCAATCTTGCCTATCAGATCGGTATTGCCATCGGAGAAAGTAAGGTAGGAGACGCGTGGATTCGGGACCAGCAGGAGGATGACAAGTTTATTTTCAATATGACAATTCTGCTGTCCAAAGCGCATATAAAGGAAATCCTGTTAGGCATTTATAACTGCCCGGGGATCCAACACAAGAATCTGGCGCTCCAAGCGGATATTAAGGCGAACTATCTGAACCAATTGGCGACAACGCTGGAAAACGCAGGCTGCATCAGGCGGTTTGGAACGGGCAAATGCACTTATTATGAGCTGACGTTAAAAGGGAGGGATTATGTAAAAAAATATCTTGTGGTAAAGAGGGAGCATTATCGGAAAATAGACTATTTAAAAGAAGCGGAGAAGTTTGATACAACTTGTGCGGAACAAAGAGAATGTCCGCAGATGATGTGGGAAGAGAAATTGGAAGGCGGAAACAGGGATAAATATAACAGCCGGAATAATGTGGTAGATATTTCTAAGTATATTAAGTTATATGCCGCAAGGGAAGAAATACTTGAAAATTAGGAGCATGGGAATGATGGAGAGAATAAAGAATATTTTAGAAGAAATGAAGCAGACAGATCCAAATTGGAAAGAGTATAAGGAAGTATCCGATATTAAAGAAAACGATACCCTGAGACTGTTAAATGAATTGGTGGAGGAAATCCGTCCGATGTTAAAGCTGAACAGAAAAAAGGAACTGGAGGAACTGCCGAAGTTTGCGGAAAACGAGGAATTGAGCAGGGATATTATCGGATTTTCCCAGTATACATTAAGGCATTATTATGCCTGGAGCATGGTAAGAGAACTGGAAAGCGGCAAAGAAGAATTAGTGCCCGTCCTGTTTCAGAATGTTATGGACCGGGCGATACTGAGGGTAGATCCGGACTTTTTTGAAACTTATGAAACCTATGGAGCGGAGGACCAGGACCAATTCATGGAAATGTTAAACAGCTTTGATACACTGGTAACCTATTACGTCCAGAAACATTTCATCAGAAAAGCGATTATCAGAGATATTATGGAAGAGACGGAAATCAATGACGCAAATGCGGAAGTGTTTGCGGATCTTATTGAAAAAAATTACCGAAAGCTGCAGATCAATATTATTTTAGATAAGCTGGAAGAGACGAATATTTAAGCAAATCTTAAGATATTTCCATATTTTTTTAAGACATGGCAAAGGGGTGTGTGATAGAATAAAATCAAAAAAAGCAAAATGAAAATCAAAACAGGATAAACATTTTGAATGTCATCCGAATTTGCAGTCAGGAGACTTACTTATGGGGACGAAAATACTGGTCGTAGACGATGAAGCGGCGATCGCTGATCTGATAGAGGTTTATTTAAAGAACGAAGATTATGAGGTATATAAATTTTATACCGGAAAAGAAGCGCTCGCGTGCGCGCTGAATGAAAAAATAGATCTTGCCGTGCTGGACGTGATGCTGCCTGATATGGACGGCTTTGAAATTTGCAGGCAGATCCGGAACAGTAAAAATTTCCCGATTATCATGCTGACGGCAAAGGAAGCGGAGATTGACAAGATCACCGGACTGACGCTGGGAGCGGACGATTACATGACGAAACCCTTTCAGCCCCTGGAGCTGATTGCAAGGGTAAAGGCGCAGCTTCGCAGAGCGACCAGATACAATGCGGTTAAGCAGGAGGACAGCGGAGAAATCCTGATCGGCGGCTTGATGATCGATAAAAACACCCGCAAGTGCAGCCTGAACGAAAAAGAAATCGCTCTGACGCCCACGGAATTTGATATACTCTGGGTGCTTTGCGAAAACAGAGGGCAGGTGGTCTCTTCGGACGATTTATTTTACCGTGTCTGGGGCAATAAATATTTTAGCAGCAGCAACAATACGATCATGGTACATATCAGACACTTGAGAGAAAAAATGAAGGATTCTGCGGAGAATCCCAAATATATTAAAACCGTGTGGGGAGTAGGATATACGATTGAAGGCTGAAAAAAGAAAAGACGTGCGCCCGGAGAGGCAGAAAAAAGAAAATTATACGCGGCTGAAGGGAAAGATTTTCCTGATTATGGGCGCAAGCATGGTTGCAACGGCGCTGATTTTATTTTTCCTGTACAGCTTTTTTCTCCATGGAAATATAGCCTATGCGGTAATCGGCTTTTTGCAGGGCGTTTTTAATTTGGATTATCTGGAAGCATTGAATATTTACAATTCCATTTTCCGGGGAAATTTTGGAATGTGGCTCTTTTTGGTAATGCTCCTTTTGTTTTTGGTGGTCAATTGGTTTATCCTGGTGACGATGGTAACGCGTTATTTCCGATTGATCGACCAGGGGCTTTATGAAATGCTGTCGGAGGATAAGAAGGAAATTGAGCTGCCGGAAGAACTGCATTCCCTGGAAAGGAAAATGAATGCGGCAAAACGGAGCTTGGAACAGCGCAAAATGGAAGCGGAAATGGAAAACGTCCGCAAGAATGATCTGATCACCTATCTCGCCCATGATCTGAAGACGCCTCTCGCCTCGGTTGTCGGATATTTGAGCTTGCTGCATGAAGCGCCGGACATGCCCCCGCAGCAGAAGGCAAAATACGTAGGGATAGCGTTGGATAAGGCAAACCGTCTGGAGGAGCTGATCAATGAATTTTTTGAAATTACCCGGTTTAATATTCAGACGATCGTTCTGAATAAGAGGAGGATCAATCTTTCCTATATGCTCCAGCAGCTGACCGATGAGTTTTATCCGATTCTGGAGGAACAGGGAAAAAAAGCAGTAGTAGAATCCGAGGACGGCGTTGTTATCTATGCCGACGCGGACAAGATCGCCAGAGTCTTTAATAATATTTTAAAAAATGCCATTGCCTATAGCGAACCAAATTCCACGATTAAGGTAAAGGTAACGGATTCCGAAGAAAAAACATGGATTCAGTTTATCAATCACGGAGAACCCATTCCCGAGCATAAGCTGAATGCTATTTTTGAAAAATTTTATCGTCTTGACAGCTCCAGGTCCAGCGCAACGGGTGGCGCAGGCTTGGGGCTTGCCATCGCTAAGGAAATTGTCACGGCACATAACGGAGAGTTGCTTGTGACCAGCAGTACGGAGCAGACGGTATTTACGGTGATTTTGCCGAAGTAATGCGGTACGGCGGTAACTACAGAAAATGGTTATCTCATCGTGGATGGGTGTAAAATAAAACTACCTTTATCATGAACTTGCAAAGGGGCTGTCGCATTTATAAATTTTGTATTGATCAAAGGAAACCTTTATAAAAACGCCGGTACTTAATCCGCGTATTTTGCGGATTTACGTACCGCTGCGTTTTTGTAGAGCGAAAGCGTGTTTCCGTGATCAATACAAAAATTTATAAATGCGGCAGCCCCTTTTTTCTGTATCTATTATATTTCCATCCAAAAAATAAGCAATTCTTAATTTTTGTTTAAGCCTTTTTGAAAAACATTAAGGTTTCATTCTGCTATGCTGGGACAAAAGCGGAGGTAAAAGTCTGCGGCAAAGGAGAAGGAACATGAGAGAAGACAAAAGGAAAGAAGAAAAAAGGACGGTTCTGGTAGTATTCGGAGGGTGTTCTACGGAATATGACGTCTCTTTGCAATCGGCGTCGGCGGTAATCCGCGCCATTGACGGGACGAAGTATCGGGTACTGACCATGGGCATTACCAGAAAGGGAGAATGGTATTTATACGAAGGGGAGACCGAGGGCATCGAAAACAATACCTGGCAGACGGGAAAGGCTGTCCCCGCATGGCTGACGCCGGACCGGGAGATTCATGGGATTGCGGTAAAGAGGCAGAAGGGAATGGAGTTTTGCAGTGTGGACGTTGTGTTTCCCGTGCTCCATGGCAAAAACGGAGAGGACGGCACCTTGCAGGGGCTTTGCGAGCTTGCCGGGATTGACTGCGTAGGACCTGATATGCTCGGCTCGGCGATTTGTATGAATAAAGAGCTGGCGCATCATCTGGTGGAGGACGCAGGCATACGGGTGCCGAAAGCCGTTGTACTGCAAAAGGACGAGACGAAGGATCAGATAGCGGGGAAACTTGCCGGACTGAAATATCCCGTGTTTGTAAAGCCTGTCAGGGCAGGGTCTTCTTTCGGCATATCAAAAGTGAACAGCTCCGTTTTTCTGGAGGACGCCATACGGCTTGCTTTTGAACATGACAGGGAAGTCATTATCGAAGAAAATATCGACGGATTTGAAGTGGGATGCGCGATTATGGGAAACAGGGAGCTGATCGTGGGAAGAGTGGATGAAATCGAGCTGGCGGACGGCTTTTTCGATTATACCGAAAAATATACGCTCAAGACCTCTCAGATCCATATGCCCGCGCGGATTTCGCAGGAAACGGAGGAACGGATCAAATGGACAGGCATGAAAATTTACCGCGTGCTCGGTTTGAAGGACTATTCCAGAGTGGACATGTTTTTGACGCCGGACGGAGAGATCGTGTTTAACGAGATCAATACCATTCCGGGCTTTACGTCGCATTCCAGATTTCCGTCCATGATGAAAGGGATCGGATACGGCTTTGAGCAGATTGTGGATCATTTAATCAGGCTGGCGATGAAGTAAACGAGGAGAAGAATAGGATGAAAGATTATGAAACAAAGGAAGCGATCCCTGTTTTGGTAAATGCAGACCACCCCTATCAGGACAAAAAAGATAAAAAACTTGTAACGTATCCGGGAACGGATATCTTGCTGGAGGAGGAGACGGCGAAGATGCTGTATGCGCTGCTTCGCACTCTGCCCAGGGGAGAAATCGTGCTGGTCAGCGGGTACAGGTCTTTTGAGGAACAGGAACAAATCTGGAAGGATTCCGTAGCGGAGAACGGCTTGGAGTTTACAAAAAAATATGTGGCAAAGCCCGGCTGCAGCGAGCATCAGACGGGGCTTGCCGTGGATCTGGGACTAAATGCGGAAAATATTGACTTTATACGCCCGGCGTTTCCCTATGAGGGCGTGTGTCAGACGTTTCGCAAGCGCGCTGCGGCATATGGGTTTATCGAACGGTATCAAAAGGATAAGGAAGCCGTTACAAAGATTGCGGCGGAGCAATGGCATTTCCGTTATGTGGGAGCCTCCCATGCGCGGGCGATCTGCGAAAAACATATGGCGCTGGAAGAATATATTGACTGGCTGGGCGGCTTGGCTTGAAACGGCGCAAAGATCCTATGGGATTAGGAAGGAAAGAAAAGGGAGGAAACGATTATGTCTGACAGCAGATCCGGCAGCAGAAATACTGCCATTGATACCATGAGGCTGATTGCGGCTTTTTTGGTGGTGGCAATCCATGTATCGCCGTTTCAGAGCATCAACGGTACGGCGGATTTTATAGCGACCCGCGTAGTTGCGAGAATTGCCGTTCCGTATTTCTTTATGGTATCCGGTTGTTTTGTGCTGGCGGGGTATGGGAAAAACAGCAAAAAGAGCGGCGAAAGGGACAGGGGAAAAAACGGCGGCAGAGTAGGACGGTTTTTTAAAAAGACGGCGCTTTTGTATCTTGTGGCGACCCTGCTCTATCTGCCTGTCAATCTATATGCAGGAAATTTCAAAGGGGTTACAGTGGGACGGGGAATGAAGTACCTGCTGTTTGACGGAACGTTTTATCACCTCTGGTATCTTCCTGCCGTACTGACCGGCATGGCGCTTTGTCTTGCCCTTCTTTCCGCGTTTGGAGAGAAAGCCGCGTTTGGGATCAGCCTGTGTCTTTATGGGATCGGTCTGCTTGGGGACAGCTATTACGGACTGATTTGCCGGATACCGTTTATGGAAACGTTTTATGAGAAACTGTTTACGATTTCTTCCTATACAAGAAACGGAATCTTTTTCGCGCCCGTCTTTTTGATGCTGGGGTATTTTACGGCAAAAAGGCTGAACCAAAAAAGCGGAGAAGCTGCAGGAGAAAAACAGGAACGGATCAGAATGGGGTGTTTCTCGTGTCTTTTTTTGCTTCTGATGACGGCGGAAGGACTTATACTACACAAATTAGATGTACAGAAACATGACAGTATGTATGTTTTTCTGATTCCGCTCATGTATTGCTTCTTCCGGTTTATTTGCGCCCTCCCTTTTGGCGGGAAACGGAACAAAACGGACGGAAGCGGAGAGCATACAGGTGGAGCGCATACAGGCAAAGCGCGTACCGGCGATATGGCGATGATCATTTACATCATCCATCCTCTTGTACTGGTTGTGCTAAGAGGCGTGTCAAAGCCTTTAGGACTATATGCGGTCTGTGTGGAAAACACGCTGATCTGTTATCTTTTGGTATCCGCAGCCAGCGCGGCGGCAGCATGGCTTTTGGTACAAATCCTGCAAAAAATCGCCTGGCGTAAAATGCAGAGCGCCGGAACAGGAAAAGCGCTGCCGATATCTGCGGCAGATTCCGGCAACGCCGGAACAGGAAATGAACGGCAGGATTTGCAGACGGACCGGGCGTGGATCGAAATCAGTCCGGAAAATCTCAGGCATAATGTGGAGGAGATCAGAAACCTGCTGCCAAAGGGATGCAGACTGATGGCGGTTGTCAAGGCGAACGCCTACGGGCACGGCGATGCGGCGATTGCAAAGCTTTTAAATGAAATGGGGGTAAAGAGCTTTGCGGTAGCTGCACTGGAGGAAGGCGTGCACTTGAGAAAGGAAGGAATCAAAGGGAAAATACTGATTCTTGGCTATACTGATCCAAAGAATGCAGGATATCTTGCAAAATACCGTCTGGTACAGACCGTTGTGGATGAAAATTATGCAAAAAGGCTCAACGAACAGGGCGTACCGGTCAGAGTGCATATCAAAGTCGATACCGGAATGCACCGCCTGGGCGAGGATTCCAAAGATCAAAAGAAGATTATGAAGATTTTCGAGTATCAAAATCTGCAGGTGGAAGGCGTTTTTTCCCATTTGTGCGTTTCCGACAGCGGGGAAGAGTCGGCTGTCCTCTATACGCAAAGGCAGATTGAAAATTTTGACGCCGTGCTGGAGGAGATAAGGCGGATCGGCTATGCGGGGGTAAAGGCTCATTTGCAAAGCAGCTACGGCATGGTCAATTATCCGAAGCTGCAATACGATTATGTGCGGGTCGGCATTATGATGTACGGATGTCTCAGCAGTCCCCAAGATTATGTGAAGGAACTGCCGGATCTGAAGCCGGTACTGACCTTAAAGGCGCGGGTCGCTCTGGTCAGAAAACTGAAAAAGGGCGACCGCGTGGGTTACGGATGTACCTTTGAAGCGCCCTGTGATATGGTGGCGGCGGCGGTAACCATCGGCTATGGAGACGGATATCCGAGAAGCCTGTCCTGTGGAAAAGGGTATGTATTGGTCAGGGGAAAAAAGGCACCGGTCATCGGCAGGATCTGTATGGATCAGCTAACCGTGGACATAACGGGGATAGAGGGCGTATGCCCGGGCGACGAGGTTACCCTGATCGGAAAGGACGGGGAGGCGTGCATCCGTGCAGAAGAAGTCGCTGCGGCGGCGGGAACGATTACCAATGAATTGCTCTGCCGCTTGGGAAGCCGGTTGGGACATATTTTTCATTTTGTCATTGAATAATATTGCAAAGGAAGCTAAAATAAAGCTATCAAACGATCGTAAACCGTTGGGGTAACGGGATAAGCGGCAAAGGATGAATGCAGAAGGCAAGATGGAAGTAGTGATTGAGGAAAACGGACAGGATAAAACCGGCGCAACTGAATATATGACGGTGGAAGAAGTGCTGGCGCGGTATTCCAACATGGTTTACAGGCTTGCTTATGCCAGGACCATGAATAAATGCGACGCGGAAGATATCACCCAGGAAGTATTTATCAAATATATGAAGCATCAGCAGGAACTGACCGAAGAGGAATACCGCAAGGCATGGCTGATCAGAGTGACGATCAACGCTTCCAAATCCCTGCTGACCTCCGCATGGAACCGGAAACGGGTGTCTATGGAGGAAGTCGAAGGCGTGCTGGAAGGAAAATCGGGACTGGAGCGGGATTTTGACAACAGCCTGCTGCAGGAAATCCGCAAGCTGCCGGAAAAATACAGGGTTATCGTACACCTGTTTTATTTTGAAGAGTTATCCGTCAAAGAAATCAGCGCCGCGGCGGGTATGAAGGAATCGACGGTAAAGTCCCACCTGCACAGGGCAAGGGAAATTTTGAGGAAAAACTTAAAGGAGGAAGATTTCAATGTTTAAAGAAGCGTATTGCAGACAAATGGAACAGATCACGCCGGATTCCTCCTTTTTACAACAGCTCTCGGACCGGATGGAGCAGGAGAACAAAAAGCAGAAGGCAAATAAGCGGAAAATACGGCTTCGCTATGTATCGGGCGCTGCGGCAGCGGCGGTGCTCGCTCTGGGGATCGGACTGTTTTGGAGCATAGGCAGATCTGCGTCGCAGCAAAATGATCAACTGATCAGACAAAATGCAGGCGGCATGGCAGAACAGGAAAGCGGAGAACAAGTCTTTGGAGGAACCGCCTGGTACGGAGCGGAAACAGACCCTGAAAAGATTTACGGCGTTCTGACAAAAAAGCTGGAAAGCGGACAGGGCGTGGCGCTTACCGCTTCAGGGCAGGCGGATTTTGCCAATGCGTCCGGGTTATCCGAAGCGGAAAAAGAGAGCGTGACAGCGCTGTTAGAACAGGGGCAGTATGTGGGCAGTTATGAAGCGCAAAGCGACCTGTTGACGGGAGAGCCGGTTTATTATCTGGCGGAATTTGCGGACGGTGTTGCCGTCAAGTTTGCCGTATACGAAGGACAATATTTTTATTGCTCCGAAATCGACGGCGTTTTCCGGCTGGGACAATGAGAAAAAAGGGCGGGAAAAAAGACAAAATGAAAAAGAACAGGAAATTCCCCGGGGCGGTGATCGCCGTGGGGATTATGTTAATTGGCGGAATGATATTCTGCCAATTTGTTTATAGAAGGATCAATCAGGAAACCGTCAGCGCGAAAGAAATTAAGGAAGCCTTTGCCTATGAGGAAGGGGCGCTGGTACCGGTGTATCACCTGGATCAGGAACAGAAGCTGGTCTTTGATTTTGAACTGGATTATCAATATATAGAGGATTATATAGTAGAGGAAACAGAACTGGTCACGGTGCACACGGCTCCGTTCTGCAGCGGGGAAAGCGAGGTCATCTGCTATACGGAAACGAGTGAAACGGACGGCGGGACAAGACTGGTGGTTGCCCCGGTGGAACCGGTTCTTGCCAACGATTCCCTGCGTCAGGAAAATCTTGCCAACGATTCTTCCGGGCAGGAAAATTCTGACGGTTCTGATGATAATAACGGCATGGCGGGATTGGAAGATTATAAAACTTTTTGGGGATGCGCGCCCGTTTACTATATCTGCCTGCATTATGAGACGGATTCCCGGGAGCCGGTAAAATCGGAAAATCCCCGAATCATTCCTTTTACCGTGAGATCGGAGAGCGAAGTGCCTGATTTGGAAGGTCTTGTGAGCAACTGCGGGGAACTGACCCTCTCCTGGTCCGAGGTGGAGGGCGCGGATTATTATACGGTCTATCAGTATGTCACTTCAGACGGCTGGATCGGAGACAACAACGAAGCAAACAGAGGGGCGGAAAGCGGTTACAGCGACGGGCTGTTTTATGCCGTCGCCCGGACGCAGGAAACCCGCTTTTCCGATTTTGGCGGAAACGGGAAGGAAGAGGAAGTAAGCGGGACGCAGGATGAGGAAGCGGACTTTGGCGACATGCCGTTAAGCCAACAGACGATGCAGAACCTGAATACATACGGCTGTTTTTTTGTGACGGCGACGGTGAAAGGAAAGGAAAGCAATCTGTCCGCTCCGGTGGATACTGCGGATCTGAAGCTCCCCTATCAATTTGAGGATGCGGATGTGGCGGGGACCGTTTTTGAAAGTGTGGACGAGTTTCCGGAAATGCTCGGGGTCGTCAATATTGACGGCAGCATTATGCAAAGACCGGTCTGCTACCGCCTCGGCTCTGTGGGGGCTTATGCGGTCTATGATTATCAGGTAAAGGGAACGCTGCTTGTCGGCAGGGTCTTTCTGGATATGGCAAATAATCCCGACACGCCGGAAAAGGTCAGCTACGACGCCGATACGGTCTGGCTGGATACGAATGCACAGTTAAACAAGACGCCTTCCATGGCGGTAAAAAGCATACTGGCGCAGGAAGGAACGTGGGAGGAAACCGATCTGTATGAGAGCGTTCAAAATTTGACGGATGAATATGTGCGGGAGGGAAACAGGGAAACGGCGCCGAAGCCCGACGAAGAAATTGCAGTCTTTGCCGACAGCGCAGAAGAGGCGTGGCTTGCTTACGGGCTGCTTGCGGGGCGGAAGGAAATTTCCGTAAAAGCGTTCCCGGCGCTGCAAAACCCCTATGTGCTGGAAGACGTTTTTTTGAAGGTGTGTATGCAAAACCCTTATATTCTCGGAGTCAGCTCTTATTCCTACGATTATGATAACGCCTGCCTGAGGGTGGGTTATGCCTATAGCGGAAGGCAAATCAAACAAAAGCAGAAAAAAATTCATGAAAAAGCGCAAGCCGTCGCCGCGGATATTTTGCGGGAGGATATGAGCGACGAAGAAAAGGAAATGCGAATTTACCTGTGGCTGGAGCAAAACTGCCGTTATGCAAAAGTGGAATGGGAGCAGGCAAAGGAGCAAAATTTCTTAAAAAGCGGGAGGCAGGCGCATATGGAAGATGCGCTTAACGCCTATGGAGCGTTGGTTGGGGGCGAGGCACTGTGCCAGGGGTATGCGGGAGCGTTTCAGATTCTGGGCAGCATAGCCGGGCTGAATGTCCGGACGGCTAACGGATATTTAAACGGCAATATTCCCCATGCTTGGAACCTCATCGAATTGAACGGAAACTGGTATCAGGTTGATTGCAGCAGCAACAAAAATACCGTATCGGTTCCGTTTTATCTCTACAACAGCGATACGGAGTTTGCAGAGGCTAACGGATATGTTTTCTCTCATGAATTTTTGCTGGATGCAGAGCAGGAAAACGGAGCAATCCGCTGCGGGGACGGATCTGCGGAGTATTACCGCGCGCATGGGCTGACGGCTGACTGCATGGAAGAGATTGAAAGCATTTTGGAGAAAGAGGTACATCGGGAAATCATAGCGTTTCGTTATACGGGGGAGGATTTTGACGAGCAGGAACTGATTGAACAGGTAAGGAAAGTATTTTTGAAAAACGGAGAAGACAACCGCCTGCCGGGGCTTTTGTACCGGCGCGTCAACGATTATGTTGTGATTTATGAGTGACGAAATAAAGGGTCTGCAACCTTTTTTGTCCTTGCCGAGTATTATCGGTAAAAGGGAGGGAATGCAGAATGAAGTTACGAAAAATCGTGTTAAATCTTTTATTATTGGCAATGGTGCTGGGATTATTGACCGGCTGCACCGGAAAGGAAGAAAAGGAACAGGAGCAAACGCCCGCAGGCGTCATTGTCCGGACGCAGGAGGCGGACGGCGATGGGAAAGCGGATGAGGACGAGGAGGAAGAGAACGGAGACAAAAAGAAAGCCGATGACGACGGCGGCATTTTAAGCGGCGCCGAGGTCCTTGGAGACGGGGAAACGGAAACGGACGCCGCAGACGGTTCTGTTCCGATTGTTCTGGACGGATTCGAGGTACAGATTCCCATGGAGTACGGATGTTTTATTGATGACGAAAAGGGACCGGTTGTTTACCGGGACGATCTCTTTACGTTGTTGATCGCCGTCAGGGATATTTCCTACGAGGAAAAGATCCAAGATCCCGAATCGTTTATGCAGGGCGCCTTGAGCGTCGGAGGCGAGATCACAAAGGAACTGACGGAAATCGAAATCGACGGAAAGCCCTATGCTTATTATACCTATACGCTGGACGGGGATAAGTTTGTAGTATCTTATACGGCAGCCGCAAACAGCGATATGAGGTTGTGCACGCAGGTGGTAAAGACTTCCGATATATCCGATCGGGAAGTGATGGAACGCTGGGCAAAAATCGCCGCGTCGGCAAAAGAAACCGACAAAGCGGATACCGTACAGGAGGATCTGCTGCAGGCGCAGAGAATTTCCGAAAGCGGCGAACAAAAGACGGAGAGCACGCTGCAATATGATGGAACAAAGCTTACCTTCCGGGTGGAAGAGGGATATTATTCAACCTTTCAGGATGCGGATGAAGAAGGTGCGATCGAATACTTTACGGACGGCGCCGGAAACGTAACGGTAAGCTGCTGGCTGATGTCGGGAGAAGGAATTTTGGATGCAAAGACCTATATTACGGAGGATGCGGATTACGTGGAAGGAGCCACGGTGCAGCAGGGGACGAAAGAGGCGGACGGATATACTTTTTATTATCTGGAGAGCAGATATACCTACGACGGCAGCGAGTATCAGGAGGTCGAGGCGGCGTGTGATGTGGGAGAAGGTCTGATTTATATCGTCAATTTGTCGGTAACCGACAGCGGCAAGAACTATTCGGCGGACGACATTATAAGTTTCCTGTCCGTCAGGGAAAACTAAAGGCTATGGCAGGAACACGGAAACCCGTTTCAGGCGCATGTCTTGTATGGAGCGCGCTTTTGACCGGGATCGCCGTCTGCCTGGCTGCATGCGCCCCGGCAGAGGCGAAGGAAGGCGCCCGGGGCACATACGACCGGGCAGAGGCGAAGGAAGATGCCCCGGGCGCGGAGCGGAAAACGGAAACCGCCATCCGCTATCAGGTCGTCTATAATATGGAAATCACATCGGCGGACATGGCGGCTGCCGCGATCAGAGAAGAGGGACAGAGGCAGCGGGAAACCTATGACAATCCGCCGATAGAAGAGATAGAGCTGCAGATGGAAGAGGAATTTGGGATTCTTGCGGTTAATCTGGGAGAAATGAGCGAAGACACGGCGCAGTATGTTTACGACGCTTTTGCCTATATGTATGAACGGTATCCGCAGCTGTACGGGAGCCTGACCAATCTGACGTTAGGCAATATGGGGAATAAGACCGGAGGGACGATGGCGTTTTCGGAGCGGACGGAACTGGTTGTCAACGGGGATTACGGCGCGTATCCTTTTGTGGAAAAGCATCAGATTGTTTTAAACGCAAGATGGTTTCTGGATGACGAGAAGCTGGAGAGAACCTGTAAGCGCCAGGTGGAGAGCGGATACTGGACAAAGGGAGCGGACCCGTCCTCGATCATCGTCCATGAATTGGGGCACCAGCTTCAAAACGTGATTGTGCAAAAACGCTTCGGGCTTACCTGCGCTTATTACGTTACGGAAGAAAACGGGGACGCTTTTGATGAATACCAGAGAGACAGACTGAAAAACAACGGCAATGTGACGGAGGAAATGCTGCGGGCGGTATATGAAAAATGGCAGCAGGACTACGGAAACGAAGGAACCTATGAAGCGTTTGTGGCGCAGATATCCCAATATGCGCTCAAAGATGAAAAGAAAAATGATTATCAGCCCTCGGAAACTTTTGCGGAGGCGTTCGCGGATCTTTACAGAAACGGAGAAAACGCCTGCGACGCGGCAAAAGCCATAGAAGATATTGCAAAAGAATACCTGGAGCAAAAATAAACCCCGTAAAAGATTTATTGATAAGAGAGCTGTTTATAAAAGACCTATTTATTATGAAAGGGTTGATTTTCCCGCTCTTTTTCGTCATAATAAAAGCGATGAGGAGGGGTTGCCATGAAAAGTGCAAAAAATGAACTGCTCCAGTTTTTAGCGGGGCTGGTAATGCTGATTGCGGGATTGTTTATCTTTTCCCAGAAGGTAGTCGTCCATTCGTCTTTTATGGGAGGATTTTCCTTGGGCGGCATGAGGATGACCTCGGGGTTAATTATTGTACCGCTGATCGCAGGTATCGTATGGATGTTTGTAAGCGGAGCGTCTTTTCCGTCCAAGGTGCTGACGGGAGCCGGCGTGCTGCTGATCCTTGTGGCGGTAATCGCATCCACAAGCATACATCTGACGTCCATGACGCTGTATGAATGGGTGTTGATTCTGGTAATGATTTTCGGCGGAGCCGCCCTGGATGCAAAAGTCCTGCTGGTGAGCGATTATAAGGACGATGAGGAAGACCGCGGCGGGTACCGCGCAAGAAAGACCAACCGCAGGCGAAGCGGAAACGCCCGCAGCGCTTATCGTTCTACGGATTCCGCGAGCGTAGAAGACGAACTGGAAAAAATTAAAAAAGGTATGTAGTCAGAAAATTGACAGCTATCAAGGGAAAAACATGTTTCCGTGATACCTGTCAATTTTTTTGCCGCGGCAATCCTTTTAAGCTTCCGGATAAAGCGGTTCTTCTTCTATTCTTTTGATCGTGTTTAAAAACAATTCGCAGATTTGCGTATCCGCGCTTCGTCCCATTTCATTTATTACGGAAATGGGAATGATGCCGCCCGCCATACACGCATGACCGCCGCCGCTGCCGATCCCCAACAGAGCCTCATGGATAATTTCTCCGGCGTCCATGTTGTCGTTTTCGCTTCTGACGGAAAATTTCCAATCCATATCCCGCTTGGCATAGACGATAACAAATTCCACTTCATTTAACGTCAGAATAAAATCGGAAATCATAGCGATCAAAGCGTCCGGACAGGAAAAGGGAATATATGCAATGCCCACCTTGTCAAAGACGCGGATGGTCTGAAATACCGCGCCAAAGGCGGAAAGATCGGAAAATTCCAATGTATTGCCCGATACCGAACGAAGCGCGTTTTCATCAATATAGGGATTTAAGAAAGCGTACATTTCAATGTCAAGCTCCGTAACGCCTCTTGTAAACTGGTTGGTATCCATTTTGATTCCATACAGCAATGCCGTAGCGGTCTGTTTGTCCGGCGCAAGACCTGCTTTTTGAAAATATTCGGCGATCAGCGTACAGCAGGCGCCGACGATACGCACATCCTTAAATTCATAATCGACCTGCACCACCGTCGGATGGTGGTCGATGCAGGCGACTTCGTCTCCGATCAGATCGGTAACGTTGCCGGCTTCCTTCTGGCTGTCCACCAGAATAATAGGACTTTCCGCCGTCATTTCCCGCAGCTGCCCCTTGGAATAAATCTCGATCTGAAATTCCTCCAAAATTTTTCTGGTGCTTAAAGAGTCGATCTTGCCGTCGTAGCAGAGGGTGGAACTGACCCGGAAATGCTCCAGCAGGCGGGATAGACCGTAGGCGCTCCCCAAAGCGTCCGGATCGGGGAAATTATGCGTCTGAATAAAAATATGCCGGTTTTCGTATTTCTTTATATAAGTAAAAAAATCCATTTCGTCTCCTTTTCGGTATACGCGTTTTGCTATACGGCGGTATACAGAAATTTTGCTTATTTATGATCATTTTAACATACAGGAGCATATGTCCGCAACGAGCTTTACATGCTTTTCTTTCATCGGCTGTTAAGCAACAGCCGGGAGGATATTTACGGAAGGTATCGAGGAGTACACACGGAAGGTATCCGCGGAGTAAGTTTTTATAGTAATCCTGATAAAAAGTATGGTATAATAAGCGTCAGCAGGCAAGAACAGGTTTGTTTTGCCCGCTGTAAGCGACGAAAGAAAGGAATGCGGGATAGATGAAACAGGGAAATGTGGATAAAAGGATTGTGAAATATCTGTTGTTAGCTGCGGTTTTGGTGCTTGCCATTACAAATTTTAATGTTTTGCTGGAATTTGTCAGCAAGCTGTGGGGAATTGTATTTCCCCTTGTGCTTGGCGGCATTATGGCATATATTTTGAATATTGTTATGAGGAGACTGGAAAAATGGTACTTTCCGAAGAGCCGGAATAAGCTGGTTCAAAAGACGAAACGGATGGTCTGCATTTTCCTGTCTCTCTTTTTAATTGTTCTGATTATTTTTCTGGTATTCAGGCTGGTTATTCCGGAACTGATCAATACGATTACCATGATCGGGCACTGGATTCCGATTGAACTGGCAAAATTGCAGGAGTTTCTTGCGGAGCATTCAGATCAGATCCCCGAGTTGGAAAAGTGGATCAACAGCCTGTCTTTTGATTGGGAGGCAACGGCGCAAAAGCTGCTTTCGTACCTGACTTCCGGAGTGGGCGGCATTTTAGGGTCCACCTTGTCCCTGGTGGGAACCATCAGTATCGGAGTGACAAACTTTGTAATCGGACTGATTTTTGCAATTTATATTTTGGCAAATAAAGAAAAACTGAAAAGACAACTGATGAAAATAGCAAGGGCGTACTGCAAACCTGCTTTGGTAGAAAAAACGTTAGGCGTATTGAAAGTGGCGAATGAAACATTTTCCAGCTTTATCGTCGGTCAGTGTACGGAAGCAGTCATTTTGGGAACCCTTTGCGTCATCGGCATGAGGATCTGTCAGTTTCCCTACGCGCCGATGATCGGAGCCTTTGTGGGAGCGACGGCGTTGATCCCGGTTGTGGGCGCTTATCTGGGCGGAGCGGTAGGATTTTTGATGATCCTGACAGTCAGTCCCCTTAAAGCGGTTTTATTTGTCGTATTTCTTGTCATTTTGCAGCAACTGGAAGGCAATATTATTTATCCGAGGGTTGTGGGTTCTTCCATCGGGCTGCCGGGTATGTGGGTGCTTGCCGCGGTAACTGTCGGCGGAGGTCTTGCCGGAGTAGGGGGGATGCTGTTGGGCGTTCCGCTGACGGCGACGATCTATAAGCTGTTAAGAAGCGATGTCAACAAAAGAGTTTTAAAAGAAGGCGGTGCTGCAGATGAATAAAAAATACTGGGCTTTGTGGGGGGGAATCAATCTGATTATGGGCGTCGGGGGATATGTGCTGCTGGTGCTGGGATTTATGATCGGCATTGCCAATGCGGGAGACAATCTTACCATTGTATATGTGGCGCTTGCGATTACGGCGTTTATCCTGCTCATTTTATTTTATTTTGCAAACCGTATTCTGATCCGGGTCATTTCCGAGCGGAGCGGCGGAGAGATCCCAAAGACGGTGGAACCGGCAGGGAATTTGCTGGCATGGGCGATAGTCATCGCCATTTATCTGATTATGTCTTTTGTATAAAAAAAGGAGGCTGGTTATTGCCAGCCTCCGTCTAATGTTATGACCTGTCCCGTCAGGTAAGAGGGACTGTTGATAATCTGCATAACAAGTCTTGCTACTTCGTCGATGGTGCCCATGCGGTCCGCAGGGATTTCGCCTTTTAACAGCTCGATATCTTCCATACTGAAACATTTATTCATATCGGTATCAATCACGCCGCAGGCAATGGCGTTTACCTGAATGTTGCTTGGGGCTAACTCTTTTGCCAGGGCGCGGGTAAAAGCGTTCAGACCGCCCTTGGAGGCGGAATACGCGACTTCCATGGAGGCGCCTACGTTGCCCCAGACGGAAGATATATTGATGATCTTGCCGGATTTTTCACGTACCATGCCCGGAACGGCGCATTTGGAAGTATAAAAGGCGGAGGAAAGATTGGTGTTTATAATATAATCCCAGTCCTTTTCCGTCATTTCGGAAACAAGTCCGATATAAGAGATCCCTGCGTTGTTGATCAATACGTCCAGACGGTCGATTTCGCTGAAGCATTCTTTTATAAAGCTGTAGGAACCTACGTCTCCGACAAAACAGGTAACATTTATAAGGAACTTTTCTTCCAATTCGTTTTTCAGACGGTATAGCTGTTCGCCTGAATTTTTACAGACAATATACAAGTCGTAGTCATGGGCGGCTAATGCTGTGGCAATTGCTTTCCCGATGCCGCGGGATGCACCTGTGACAAAAGCGGTTCGTCTCATAAAGCATACCTCCTTTTAACTGTATTCTAACACATTTTTGCAAAGCTGTGGGACTTTAAAATCAAAGAACAGCATTCGACAACACTGCAGGCAGGAAATATATGGAAAAATGACGAAACAGTTGACAAAGGAGGCATATAATGATATATTATGAAACAGATGTAATAAATTTGTAACAAATTTTAAAAATTCTTAAAAATAGTGGAGGAAATATGTTTCATAAGTATATAAAAGTTGCAGCAGGTTTATGCGCCGCGGTTGTTGTTATCACATCCGTACCCACACCGGTTATGGCAGGTACAATGGAACTGCCTGCGGTAGGAGCGGCTCCGGCGCTGAGAGAGACTTCCATTGAAGTAGCAAGCGCGCAGACGTCTGCAAAGACCGCAACGGCTGCGACTTCAAGCACCGCTACAGCGGATGTGGAACTGGCAGTCGGGGAAGCCGGCGCAGATAAATATGCAACCATTCATACGGCAGAAGCGCAGGTCGTAGAAATCGAACCCGTTGTGGAAGATACCGTTGAAGTGATTACCGATGAAGAGAGCGTTTCCGAAAACGATGCGGAGGACTTTTCCAATCTTGTCATCGCACAGGTAAACGATTATGTAAATGTCAGAAGCATTCCCAGTGAAGAGGGAGAAATCCTCGGTAAATTGTACGATGACTCCGTAGGAGAATTTATCTCCGAACAGGACGGCTGGTATGAGATCAAGTCCGGCAGCGTACAGGGATTTGTCAAAGCGGAATACGTAGTAACGGGCGACGCGGCTGTAGAGCTTGCAAAGCAGGTTGGCAAGAGGATTGCAACAGTTACTACCACGACATTGTTTGTAAGACAGGAGCCCACCACGGAAGCGTCCGTAATCGGAATGGTTCCTATTGAAGATGAATTAAGCGTTACAGAGGAAGGCGTTACGGACGGATGGATCAAGGTATCCGTGGAAGAAGGCGAAGGTTATGTTTCCACTGATTTCGTTACCCTTTCTACAGAATTTGTAAAAGCGGAATCCAAAGCGGAAGAGGAAGCGAGACTTGCAGCGGAAGAAGCTGAAAGAAAGAAAGCAAATGCGGCGGCAAGCAATTCCGAGGCGTCCAAATCCGGCGCTACCGTCAGCGGCGGTTCAGGCACAGGCGGTTCTGTTGCAAGCTATGCGTTGCAATTTGTCGGTAACCCTTATGTATATGGCGGTTCCAGCCTGACCAACGGTACGGATTGTTCCGGTTTTGTCATGAGCGTATACGCTCACTTCGGCGTAGGCTTACCTCATTCCTCGGGAGCACAGAGAGGATGCGGATATGACGTAGGCGGTCTTGCAAATGCACAGCCCGGCGATATCGTATGCTACTCCGGTCATGTGGGCATCTACATTGGCGGCGGACAGATCGTACACGCATCTACCGCAGCAACCGGTATCAAAGTATCTAATGCTAACTACAGACAGGTACTTTCCGTAAGACGTATTTTCTAAATTTAAAATCATAGCACAAAAATCCAAAGGCTTCAGTCCATCGGGCTGAAGCCTTTTTGCATCCCAAAGGAAACCTTTATAAAAACGCCGGTACTTAATCCGCGTCCTTTGCGGATTTATGTACCGCTGCGTTTTTATACCCAAAGGGCACAAGTAGAGCGAAAGCGTGTTTCCGTGACCGGTACAAACTTATGAACATTTGATCCTTCTTTCCCGGCATACCATTCATTTGTGAACGCAGCCCCTGGTTCAAAGAAATTCCATCGCGCAACTACGCTGATTTTGGACAAAATGCACAAAAGAACAAAAAACATCATCATAAAAAGCGGGTTAACCGGTACGGTCAAGCAAAAGTTATCCACAATTGAAAACCGCCAATTCAGGGCATATTTGACTTATGCACGGAGTTATACACATTATCCACAGAAAAAAAGAAGAAAAATAACGTAGAATTATGGAAACCACACCGAACGAGTGTTTTGTACACAAATCATGAAAATGAAAAATCAGGCAAAAAAGCGCTGTTTTTTTCTTGACTTTTGTAAAGTGAAAAAACATGCAACAATTTCTAAAATTGTTGCAAAATTTAAGAAAAATATGGTATAATTACCATACACTTTTAAACAGAAAGGGATGGGCAGCATGAAGTACATAATTTTAGGTAAAAACATCGAGGTTACAGACGGATTAAGATCAGCAGTGGAGGATAAAATCGGAAAACTTGAGAAATATTTTACGCCGGAGACGGAAGTACATGTTACCTTAAGCGTGGAGAAGGACAGGCAGAAAATTGAGGTTACAATTCCTGTAAAGGGCAGCATCATTCGTTCCGAACAGGTAAGCAACGATATGTATGTATCGATTGATCTGGTAGAGGAAATCATTGAGAGACAGTTGAAAAAATATAAAAGGAAACTGACGGATCAGAAACAGGCGGCAAGCTTCTTCAAACAGGACTACATCGAGAAAGATTATATGGACGAGGAAGAAATCAAAATCATCCGTACCAAAAAATTCGATATCAAACCGATGTATCCGGAAGACGCATGTATCCAGATGGAGTTGCTGGGACATAACTTCTATGTATTCTGCAACGCGGAAACGGATCAGGTCAATGTGGTTTACAAGAGAAAGGGAAATACTTACGGTTTGATTGAACCGGAACTTTAAATTGAAATAAAAACAGCGGACAAGCAATAAAAACAGGAGCTCGTTTTATGCGGCTCCTGTTTTTTCGTGCAAATTTTACCAATATCATTACAATTTTTGCCAAAAAGCTTACGGATGAGAAAAAATAAGGTATAATAGGCGGATAATCAAAAATAGGGGGGAATATTTATGCCGAATGAAGATTTGAAAACAGCTGCGGATGTGGCGACAGAGCTGAAAAATGATCTGAGCGATTGTTTTGAGCAATTAGGGGAAAGCGTTGAGGTGCCTATGGGAAATACCAATCATGGGACCAATTATACATGCTGCGGATATTTTACGGATATTAACAGGATACTTCAATCTTATTCTCACTCCGCAGTCAGAGATGCGGAAAAATTTGTTCAAATTGACAGTCAGTTGTCTTCTTTGGACGAGGCACTGGAAACAAAAATGTAATTTTCATTTATGTATGACTAAGTTGGGAGAAAGAGATGGAAGAACGGTGGCATGATGATATGGAAGATGATTGTAAGCGGGATCTTTTAAGGGAGCTTGGCAGAATAGAAGAAGAACGGGAAGAAATAGCATGAACTATAGTCAAGTAAGTGGACACGTTTTTAGCAGGAATTTATCTGAGAGAGT
>UQLY01000013.1 GCA_900542015.1 uncultured Lachnospiraceae bacterium
GGCTGAAGCGGAGAGATCGGAGAGGGAAGTCGTTGTTCGGTTTTGAGGGTACTCCCAGGGGAAACCTGAAATAATCCTCGATAGCTCAATGGTAGAGCACTCGGCTGTTAACCGAGTTGTTGCAGGTTCGAGCCCTGCTCGGGGAGCTTGGCGCTTAATGAGCGGAAGAGAGAGTTTCGTTGAGTCGCAGAGATGTGAGAAAGGCTTGGCAGGAAGTGCGAAGCAAGAATAAGGCTCCGTGGTCAAGCGGTTAAGACATCGCCCTTTCACGGCGGTAACACGGGTTCGATTCCCGTCGGAGTCATTGAAACCTGAAATGGTTCATATAATAGAATATGGCGCAGTAGCCAAGTGGTAAGGCAATGGTCTGCAACACCAGTATGCACCGGTTCAAATCCGGTCTGCGCCTCTGATTGGGCTTCAAATTTATGATAGATTTGAAGCCTTTTTCCGTTTTATACAGCGGCAGACACCTATTTGACAGAATAAGAATTTAGGAGTAAAGAACCAATGAATACTTTGATTGTTTTGCAGCAGATGGCAGTATTATTTGTGATTATGATGGTAGGATATATGTGCAGTAAGTTATCCTGGATTGATGATAACACCTATTCCAAGCTTTCTAAAATTGTAGTCAATATTATGAATCCGATGTTGATTATCAACGGGGTAATCAATAAGGAAACGGGAAATGACTATGGCAAGGTCTGGACGAACCTGCTGTTAATCGTGATTTATTTTGTTCTGCTGATTTTGTTGAGCTTCGTGGTCGTTCGGATTTTGAGAATAGAGCACTCAACGGAAAGCCTATACCGGTTGATGCTGATTTTTTCCAATGTAGGATTTATTGGGATTCCGGTTATCAGCAGCGTTTATGGAGAGACGAGCGTGCTGTATATCGCTTTTTATATCCTGGGATATAATTTCCTTTTGTATACCTACGGGCTGCATCTGGTGGACGTCAGTGCCGAAGAGGGAAAGAAACAGGAGAAGGGCGTTTTTTGGAAAAAGATGCTCAATCCCGGCGTATTTGCTTGTTTGGTGGCAATCGCTGTTTTTGTCTTCCAGATTAAAGTGCCGGGGCCGGTAGAATCTCTGGTATCCTATCTGGGAGAACCCGCCGTTCCCTTATCAATGCTTCTGATCGGCGCGTCCATGGCTCAGCAGGATTTGAAAAAAATGTTTACGGATTTCAGAATGTATGTATTTTTGATCATCAGGCTTTTGGTTATTCCCATTGCCGCGGCGCTTGTCATCAGAAATTTTGCCGTAGATCCGCAGATCGCAGGGATATTTATTTTAATGCTTGCCATGCCTATCGGCAGTATTGTTGTCCTGTTGGCGGCGGACCAGGGAGCCGATGAAACTTGCTGTATCAAGGGAAGCGTTTTGAGCACGCTGTTCAGTGTAGTGACGATCCCGGTGGTTTCGCTGTTTTTGATGTAAAGCGAACGAAAAAAGTCGAATCAAACTTGAAACCCGCTAATGATGGGTGTATAATATGGCATATGCCTCTGTCACGGTTTAAAAGCCGCCCGGCAGAGGCTTTTTTTACAAAATTTTAAATGAAGGAAGTATGGGTTTATGGGAGAGAAATCACAAAAATCCGGGGGCTGGCGCACCAATAAATGGGTTCGCGCGGCGATTCCGGCACTACTGCTGCATTGCAGTATCGGTACTGTTTACTGTTGGTCGATTTTCAGTCAGGAAATTGCGGACTACATTGGCTTTTCTAAGGGGGCAACGGAATGGGCATTTAGTTTTGCAATCTTTTTCCTGGGAATGTCGGCGGCGTTTCTGGGTAATGTTGTAGAAAAGGACATTCACAAATCGTCGCTGATTGCGACAATCTGTTTTGCGCTGGGTATGGCGGGGACAGGCTTTTTTATCTATTACGGAGGACTGCATAAGGGAAGCGCAGTCGCTTTGATCGGAATTTATATCTGCTATGGTTTTATCATGGGAATCGGACTGGGAACAGGATATTTGTCTCCGGTCAAGACATTGATGTTGTGGTTTGAAGACAGAAAAGGGCTTGCAACGGGTCTTGCAGTAGCGGGATTTGGTGCGGCGAAGGCAATCGCAAGTCCGATTATGCAGGCATTGCTGGACAATCTGGGCGAAAGCGGTATCTGGAAAATGTTTTTAATTCTTGCTGCCGTATATTTCGTAATGATGTTTGTAGGACATTTGCTGTTGAAAAAACCGGACGGCTGGCATGAGCCTCAGAAGAAGGAAAAAGGGCAGAGCATCATGGATGTTATTAAGACGAAACCGATTTCCAATTATATCGGGATCTGGCTGATGTTCTATATCAATATTACCTGTGGTCTTGCCTTGATTTCACAGGAAAAGATGATTGTAAAATGCCTTGGGCTTGCAAGCGTAGTCGGTATTATTTCTACCGTATCCGCTATTTTCAACGCCGGCGGTCGTCTGGGATTTTCGGCATGGGCGGACACGATGAAGGACAGAAATACTATTTATAAGCTGATTTTTATATTATCCATTGCTTTTACGGGAATCGTTTTATTGACAAACGGCATTAAAAACGGAGAAGGCAATACTTTACTGACGATCCTGGTATTGGCGCTGATCTTTGTTGTCAATGCAGGATACGGCGGCGGATTTTCCAATGTTCCCAACCTGTTGTCCGACCATTACGGCATGGGAAGCATCAGCGCCATTCACGGGCTTACCTTATCCGCATGGGCGTTTGCAGGTCTGACGGGCAACCAGATGGCGGCGTGGATTGTTAAGACATTCGGAAAGGTCGAGGAGATCGAGCATGTTCTGGCGGACGGTACCGTGGAAATGATATCCGTCAACCCGACCGGATACCAGTATGTGCTGTATGCGACGCTGGCGCTTTATATTGTAGCGCTGATTATCTGCCTCGTTTTGGTAAAGCCTACGGATAAGGCTCTGGAAGCGAAAAAGGCAAAGCAGAAAGCTGCACAAAACTAGGAAATAGAGCTGAAATAACGGCTATAAAAGGGATGTAACATTTATCAGAATTGTGTAAAATGTTACACCCCTTTTTTGATGGCAGGCTCTTGTAATGAATATATTGATGTTATATAATATGTTTATAATATTATTTTGCGTATTTTGGTACTTATTTCCTACAGGGAGAAGCGGGTATGGGTAAAAAAAGATTGAATATTGGTCTGTTAATAAATGAATATAGTGATATATTTGCCAGAGAAGTATGTACAGGCGCTATGTATGCGGCTGAGGAGATCGATGCGAATCTGTTTATTTTATCCGGCGGATATTTTGACGCGCCCTACATGGAGCGAAATAAGAGCAAATATGAGTATCAGAATAACTATTTGTTTAACTTCGCTACAAAAGACAATATTGACGTGCTGATTGTGCTGCTGGGGACGATTGCAAGCAATGTGGACGAAAGCGTACATAAAGAGTTTTTGGAAAAATTTGAAGGGATTCCCATCATTACCATTGCGAACAAGGTAGAGGGATATGCCAATATTTCTTTTGATAATAAGGCTGGTTTTGCAAAGGAAGTCGAATACCTGATTCAGTATCTGGGCAAGAAACGAATCGGAATTGTATGCGGTCCGGCAACAAATGAGGATTCCATTGAGAGGCTGGACGCTTATAAGGAAACGCTGCAAAAGTATCAGCTTCCCATTGAAGAAAAAAGGATTGTATACGGCAATTTTACGGAGTACAGCGAAGAAGCCATTGAGAAGCTTCTGGACGACAACGACGATTTGGACGCCATCGTTTTTTCCAACGACTATATGGCGCTTGGCGGATACCGTATATTAGAGGCGAGAGGCATCAAACCGGGAAGGGATATTGCGGTTGTGGGATTCGACGATTCGCCTTTTGCCGCGTTGATGGAGCCTGGTCTGACGACGACCAGAGCCAATTCGTCCGAATTGGGATACCGCGCCGTAAAGGAAGCGTGTAAGCTGAAGCTCGGAGACGATGCGGACATTCGGATCGAGACGGTATTTATAGAACGGGAATCTTCGGGGGATAAGGTAAGGAACGCTTTAATCAGGGCGGAGAGCAAATTTGAATTTGATCCTGACAACCAGGAAGTAGGAGAACTGGTAAAACAGATCAGCGGCGCATTGTTTGACGTCTACACCCAGGAAGAAACGGTTTCTTTTATTGAAGAGATCCTGGAAACATTTATGACCTGGATGATGAAGAACGTATACAGAAAAACGATTACGAGCGAATTGTATGCGGAGATATCGGATCAGTTTTTATATTTGAATACGGAAATTATGAGAAGGATGAACAGCATCCATCTGGTTTATGAAATCAGCGAATATTTTGTGTTGTTGTTTGCCAAGTTTCTTGAGACGGATCAGGACCGCCTGAAAATGTATGCTTCGCTGGCGGAATGTTTCAAAAATATTCTGATGATCAACGAAAGGCGGCGCAGTTATGATTCCAGAGAAAACGAAATGGTCAACAGAGTTACGATGACGATTATGCGGGATCTGATCAGCGAGGATGAGCAGAGCGAAAATTATGACGTTCTTCTTTCGAGAATGAATCATCTGGACTTTAACGAGAGCTATATCCTGCTGCTTCCGAAGGTTATCCGGTGCAAAAAGAACGGTAAATGGAAAATGCCGGATAAATTGTTAATCAAGGCGTATCAAAAAGGAAGAAACAGTTATATGCCGCCGGAGGAAGAACAGGAAATTGCCATTGCTGATATTTTCCGTATTCCGTATTTAAAAGACGACAGGAGAAAGACTTATGCGGTTTCTTTCCTGTTTTCCAAGGATGAACAGTACGGTTTGTTTATTGCAGAACCGAATCTGGAAAATATGATTACCATTGAACCGGTTACGTTCCAGATTTCTTCGGCGATTCAGACCATGCGCCTGTTTAAGAGCAAAGAGGACGTCAGCGCGAAGCTGGCGGAAAGCCTGGAACAGTTGAAGGAAACAAACGCCTTCCTGGATGAAGTATCCAAGTCTGACGAGCTGACGCAGATTTACAACCGCAGAGGTTTTCTGGTAACGGCAAGGAAGGTTATGAAGGACCCGGCTAATTTTAATAAAAATGCGGTTGTCCTTTATGCGGATATGAATAATCTGAAACTGATCAACGATAAATTCGGACATGAGGAAGGCGACTATTCGCTGAGGACCATTGCTCAGATTTTGAAAGGGGCTCTTGGCGAAAACGAGATCATAGGACGTTTCGGCGGAGACGAATTTGCGGCGTTTTTGTTTATGGAGGATAAAAACTATGAACAGGTCTTGCGGAACAGGATTATGGAAATTACGGAAGAACTCAATGCCGCCAATGATAAGCCCTATTATATCAGTATGAGCGTCGGTATCACTTCGTTTATCAACGACGGCGAGGCGAGCATGGACGACGCGATGGTCAGGGCGGATGTGGATTTGTACCTGCAAAAGAAACATAAGAGAAACAAGATTTTAAAGTAGCGGGATTGCTTGAAAGAGAAAACGGGCTTGGGTCTGGAAAGGTCCGAGCCCTTTGTGCATTTATCGGAGAAGGCAAAAATATGAAAAAACAACAAAAAATGCAAAGCGGAAAGCAAAATGAAAAGCAAAATGAAAGGCAAACTGAGAAGGAAGGCGGGAAGAAAAAGCGCATACTTTGGAAAATATGGGTGGTGCTGGGGATTCTTTGCCTGCTATATTTTATTGCATTGAATCTATATACGGGATTTACCAATTTGTTTTATTGCATTTGGCTGCCCATCGGAATTGTTTTTCTGATTCTTGCTCGGATGACGAAGACGGGAGCGATCAGGCGGATGCCAAGGGGGCTGAAAATCCTGTGCGGCGGCTTTATCGCTGTGTGTGCGGCATTCTTTTTATTGATAGAGGGATTGATTTTGTCGGGATTTTACCGCACGCCTTCAAAGGAACCGGATTATCTGATCGTATTGGGAGCGCATGTGGAAAACGGCAGACCCAGCAGGGTGCTGGCAAAGCGCCTGGACGCGGCGTTTGATTATGCGGCGGAGCACGAAAATGTGACGGTAATCGTATCCGGGGGTCAGGGCGGCAACGAAGCGACTACCGAAGCCTACGCCATGGCGGCATATCTGGAAGAGAAGGGATTGGAACGGGATCGGATTCTTTTGGAGGAAAAGTCTACGGATACGGAAGAGAATCTCAGATTTTCCAAGGAGCTGACAGGAGACGGCGCGAGGATTGCGGTGGTCAGCAACGACTTTCATATCTACCGCGCCGTGCATCTGGCAAGAGGAGCAGGATTTAACGATCCCCAGGGGTTGAGCGCCAGGGATGATATCCGGACGCTTCCGGCGAATCTGATGCGGGAATTTTTCGGCGTGGTCAAGGATTGGGTATGCGGAAATATGAAGTTATTTCCGGCATGGTAAAATGAAATATAAAACGAAGCGAATCTGTCAGGAGGATTGGGTATGGAACAGATAGAAAAATTGCAGCAGATGATTGATGAAAGCGATTCCATTGTGTTTTTCGGAGGAGCGGGAGTTTCCACCGAGAGCGGGATACCGGATTTTCGCAGCGTGGACGGGTTGTATCATCAAAAGTATGATTATCCGCCGGAGACGATTTTAAGCCACAGCTTTTACCGGAGCAAACCGGAGGAGTTTTTCCGTTTTTATAAGGATAAAATGCTTTGTCTGGACGCACAGCCCAACGCGGCGCACCGCAAGCTTGCCGAGTTGGAAGCTGCGGGTAAATTAAGGGCAGTCGTTACGCAGAATATCGACGGGCTGCATCAGGCGGCGGGCAGCAAAAGAGTCTATGAGCTTCACGGAAGCGTTTTGCGGAATTACTGTGAAAGCTGCGGCGCGTTTTATGATGCGGAATATATTCTGCGCGCCGGGGGAGTACCGAAGTGCACCTGCGGCGGAGATATCAAGCCGGATGTGGTTTTATATGAAGAGGGACTGGACAATCAGGTGTTAAGCGGCGCCATTAAGGCAATCAGCGAAGCGGACATGCTGATTATCGGAGGGACGTCCCTGGTGGTTTATCCGGCGGCGGGGCTGATTGATTATTACAGAGGGAATAAGCTGGTAGTGATTAACAAAGCGCCCACGTCGAGGGACAGCATGGCGGATCTGGTCATCAGCGGTCCGATCGGGGAAATCCTGTCCAAAATAAAGGTCCGTTGAGGCACAGAAGCTAATAAAAGACCTGCGGAGGGGAAACAGAGGAAAGGAGCTGCACATGGATTATCAGGTAGGAGACATAGTGACATTAAAGAAACAGCATCCCTGCGGCAGCAGGCAATGGGAGGTGCTGCGCGTGGGAGCGGACTTTAGATTGAAGTGCTGCGGGTGCGGTCACCAGATCATGATTGCGAGAAAGCTTGTCGAAAAAAATACAAAAGAAATACAGAAAAAATCTTGAAATTTGTGGAAAAGCATGGTAACATATATCTTCGTGATATATTATTCCTTGCTCCTTGCAAAGACGAGGGGCCAGAGACCAAAAGGAGGTAACGAAGCATGAACAAATATGAGTTAGCCGTTGTTGTTAGTGCTAAAATCGAAGACGATGAAAGAGCTGCTACAATCGAAAAAGTAAAAGCTTATATCGAGAGATTCGGTGGAACAGTTACAAATGTTGATGAATGGGGCAAGAAAAAACTTGCTTACGACATTCAGAAAATGAGTGAAGCTTTCTACTATTTCATCCAGTTCGATGCTGATGCGTCTGTTCCTTACGAAGTTGAGAATAACGTTCGTATTATGGAAAATGTCATCAGATTTTTATGCGTAAGACAAGACGAGGCATAATAGAAAGTAGGAAATAAGATGAATAAAGTAATTCTAATGGGACGTTTAACAAGAGATCCCGAAGTGAGATATTCACAGGGCGAAACACCGCTTGCAATTGCAAGATATTCCCTTGCCGTAGACCGCAGAGGACGCAACAGCCAGGACGGTCAGACCGCAGATTTTATCAACTGCGTCGCTTTTGGCAGACAGGGAGAATTTGCGGAGAAGTATTTCCGCAAGGGAACGAAGATTGCGGTTTCAGGGCGTATCCAGACCGGAAGCTATACCAACAGGGATGGCGTAAAGGTATATACCACAGAGGTTGTAGTCGAAGATCAGGAATTTGCAGAGAGCAAGGCGAGCCAGTCCGCGAATACGGATAACGGCGGTTTTGTTCCGATGCAGAGCGCAGAACCCGTTGCGGCGGGCGAAGGTTTTATGAATATCCCGGATGGGATTGAAGAATTGCCGTTCAGTTAGAAAACGAAAAAGAATGGAGG
This sequence comes from uncultured Lachnospiraceae bacterium, assembly GCA_900542015.1. Taxonomy (GTDB): domain Bacteria; phylum Bacillota; class Clostridia; order Lachnospirales; family Lachnospiraceae; genus UBA2882. The sequence goes on from UQLY01000013.1 coordinate 8,257, forward strand.
CAATAGCATGGCTTATAATAAGACAGACAAATCCGATGCTCCTATGAAGAGGAGAGGCGGAATCCGCAGAAGAAAAAAAGTTTGTGTATTCTGTGGCAAAGATAATGTGATCGATTATAAAGATACGGCGAAATTAAAAAGATATGTATCTGAGAGAGGTAAAATCCTTCCCAGAAGAATCACAGGCAACTGTGCAAAACATCAGAGAGCTTTAACCGTAGCAATCAAACGCGCGCGTCATATCGCTCTGATGCCTTATGTTCAGGACTGATTTGAGTAACGACAGCCGGCTGTTCAAAAGAACAGCCGGTTTTTTACTGCCGAAAAATTCTCTTTTTACTCTTTTTCATGATAAAAGCAGTTGGTAAAAATTCTTTTTGATGTTATAATAAACAATATATGGGTTTTAAACCGCAGGTTGTTTTAAAGAGGCAGTTTGATATGGATAAGAAATTAAAATTTAAGGGAAGGCTTCGTCTGTATTTCCAGATGCCGGTATGGTTCGGCATTTTGATGGCGATTATGGATGTGCTGATCTATACGATTAACGTAAGCGCAGGCATTGTATTGTCCTGCTTTACTTTGGTTTATTTGGTTTCTTTTCTTATGCTGGAGCATTTCAATCGCCCGGTCATCATGAATGAAATGGTCAGCTTTGCCACTCAATACGGGCAAATACAGAAAAAACTATTGTGGGACCTGGAGCTTCCCAACGCTTTGCTGGATGAGACTGGGCGGATCATTTGGGCGAACCGCGCATTTTTGCAGATTGCGGGCAAGGAAAAACCGGAGAATAAGCTCATTACGACTTTGTTTCCCCTGATTACGCAGGACAGGCTGCCCGGGGCGGAGGCGGACGAGACGGAAGTGGATTTCCAGAAGGGAGACCGGGATTTTCATGCCCAGTTAAAAAAGATTCCGCTGGCGGAAACGGTAGAGAACAGCGATATTTTCGAGGCGGAAGGGACTTATGACGGATGCCTGATCGCGTTGTATTTATTTGATGAAACGGCGTTAAAGATCGCCCTGCGTGAAAACGACAATCAAAGCCTTGCGGTAGGCTTGTTATATATCGACAATTATGAAGAAGCGCTGGACAGCGTGGAGGAAGTCAGACGTTCCCTGCTGACCGCCTTAATCGAGAGAAAGGTTAATAAATATTTTGCATCTATCGACGGAATTGTCCGCAAGATGGAAAAGGACAAGTTCTTTTTCATTTTAAGAAAACAGTCTTTGAAGACTTTGCAGGAAAACCGCTTTGATCTGCTTGAGGACGTCAAGACGGTCAATATCGGAAACGAAATGTCCGTGACGCTGAGTATCGGCGTAGGCGTCGGCGGACTGACTTATGCACAGAATTATGAGTACGCCCGTACTTCTATTGATCTGGCGCTGGGACGCGGCGGCGACCAGGCTGTCGTAAAGACCAAGGACGGCGTAAGCTATTACGGAGGAAAGAGCCAGCGGGTGGAAAAGAATACCCGTGTCAAGGCACGCGTCAAGGCACATGCCTTAAAGGAGATTATTTCCTCCAAGGACCGGGTGCTTGTGATGGGACACCGGATGACCGATGTGGACAGCTTCGGCGCTTCCGTAGGTGTGTACCGTATTGCAAAGGCGCTTGGCAGAAGCGCTTATATTGTCATCAACGACGTTTCCTCTTCGATTAAGCCCCTGGTGGATCATTTTACCAGTCATGAAGATCCGGAAGAGTTGATTCTGATCAACAATACCCAGGCGATAGAGCTTGCCGGCGCCAACAGTTGTCTCGTGGTCGTGGATGTGAATAAGCCCAGTATTACGGAATGCCCGGAATTGCTGCGGCAATGCCGTTCCATTGTAGTATTGGATCACCACAGACAGAGCGAGGAAGTCATTGAAAACGCAACGCTGTCCTATATTGAATCTTATGCGTCCAGCGCCTGTGAAATGGTTACGGAAGTCATTCAGTATATCGAAAGCGGTTTGAAGTTAAAGAGCGCGGAGGCGGACTGCCTCTATGGGGGTATCGTGATCGATACGAACAATTTTACAAGCAAAGCTGGCGTCAGAACCTTTGAAGCGGCGGCATATTTGAGGAGAAACGGCGCGGACGTGTCGAGAGTCAGAAAAATGCTCCGCGACGACGTGGCGGATTACAGAGCAAAGGCTGAGGTCATCAGCAAGGCGTATATATTTAAAGATATTTTTGCAATTTCCGTATGTGAATCCAAAGAGGCGCAGAATCCTACGATCGTGGGGGCGCAGGCGGCAAACGAGCTGTTGAATATTACGGGGATTAAGGCGAGCTTTGTGCTGACGGAGTACAATCAGGTCATTTATATCAGCGCACGCAGTATCGACGAAATGAATGTGCAGATCATTATGGAAAAAATGGGAGGCGGCGGTCACCTGAACGTGGCTGCGACGCAGCTTAAGGATATAACCCTTGAGGAAGCGCAGGAGCGGCTGAAGGAAACTTTGGTCCATATGCTGGAGGAAGGAGAAATATAGTATGAAGGTTATTTTGTTGGAAGACGTAAAAACCCTTGGGAAAAAGGGAGATATTATCAACGCAAACGACGGCTACGCGAGAAATTACATTTTGCCTAAGAAACTGGGAGTTGAAGCGACGCCTAAAAATTTAAACGATTTGAAGTTGAAAAAGGCAAACGAGGATAAAGTGGCGGCGCAGCTTTTACAGAATGCAAAGGATTTTGCAAAGGAACTGGAGGATCAAAGCGTTGTTGTAAAAATGAAAGCGGGAGAAGGCGGAAAGGCTTTCGGATCGGTTTCCACCAAGGAAATTGCCACGGCGTATAAAGAACAATACAAAAAAGAGTTGGATAAAAAGAAAATTGTACTGCCGGAGGCAATCAAAAATTTTGGCACATATGAAGTAAAGGTAAAATTACATCCGCAGGTCAGCGGCGTATTAAAGGTAAAAGTAGAAGAGGCTTAGGATGGCAGCAGAGGAACAGGTAATCAAAAGAATAATGCCCCATAGCGTAGAGGCGGAGCAGTCTGTCATCGGCTCCATGATGATCGACCGGGATGCGATTATTACGGCGTCGGAAATGCTTGTGGCGGAGGATTTCTACGGTAAGCAGTTCGGGACGCTTTTTGAGGCGATTGTGGAGCTTCAGGAGAGCGACGGAGTTGTGGACATTGTGACGCTTCAGGATAAGCTGAATGAAAAAGGCGTTCCCATGGAGATTAACAATGTGGAATATCTGGGAAATTTGATTACGGCAGTCCCGACCTCTGCAAATATTAAACAGTACTGCCAGATTGTTTCGGAGAAGTCTTTGCTGCGGAAATTGATACGGCTCAACGAGGATATCGCCAATGCCTGTTATATGGGCAGAGAAGATACGGACGTTATCCTGGAAGAAACGGAGAAAAAGATTTTTTCTCTGGTACAAAAGAGAAATACGAGGGACTACATACCGATCCGGGACATTGTCATGGAGGCAATGAATAAGATCGAAAAGGCGTCTCAGGCGGGAGGCGCGGTTACGGGTATTCCCACGGGCTTTTTGGATCTGGATTATAAGCTTGCGGGGCTGCAGCCCTCGGATCTGGTGCTTGTGGCGGCGAGACCCTCCATGGGTAAAACGGCTTTTGTATTGAATATCGCCCAGCACGTGGCGTTTAAACAGAATTTGACGGTAGCGATTTTCAGCCTGGAAATGTCGGAAGTGCAGTTGGTAAACCGTCTGTTTTCTTTGGAATCCAATGTCAATTCGGGAAATATCAGAACCGGTAATCTGTCTGACGACGATTGGGATAAGCTGATTGAGACGGCGGGAGTTGTGGGCAATTCCAACCTGATTATCGACGCGACGCCGGGAATCAGTATTTCGGAGCTGCGGAGTAAGTGCAGAAAATATAAGATGGAAAAAGACCTGAAACTGATCATTATCGACTACCTGCAGTTGATGAGCGGAAGCGGGCGTTCGGCGGCGGAGTCCAGGCAGCAGGAGATTTCGGAGATTTCCCGTTCCTTAAAGGCGCTTGCGAGGGAGCTAAACGTGCCGGTAATTGCCTTGTCGCAGTTGAGCCGTGCCGTGGAACAGAGACCGGATAAAAGACCGATGCTGTCGGATCTGCGTGAGTCCGGAGCCATTGAGCAGGACGCCGACGTGGTCATGTTTATTTACAGGGACGATTATTATAATAAAGATACGCAGGAAATGGGCGTTGCGGAGATCAATATCGCAAAGCAGAGAAACGGTCCCATTGGCGTCGTTAAGCTTGCATGGCTGCCGGATTATACTAAGTTTGCAAACCTGGAGCGCCAGAGCGGGCATTATGACTCGTGAGAACCATAACTTGACAGAAAAACTGAAAAAGACTAAAAAGGGCTGCACATGAAAGGAATTTCATGTGCAGCCTTTATGGTTGATTGATTATTCTGCAGCGATTGCACCTGTAGGGCACTGTCCTGCACAAGTACCGCAATCGATACATTTTTCGGGATCGATTTCAAATTTACCGTCTCCCATGCTGATTGCTCCAACAGGGCAAGCAGCTTCACATGCGCCACATGCTACACAAGCGTCACCAATTTTGAATGCCATAATAATATCCTCCTTAAAGTTGTAAAATTTGATAAAATATTATCAATCCATACTGTTATTCTAATACAAATGTATGGAGAAAACAAGTAGCAAATAATAGAAAATTGCCCTATTCCGGCAACGATCCCTGCGCTGTTTTCCCCAAAAACGGGCGGGCTAATTGTGGTGCGTAATGCCCAGCTCCGCGCGGCGTTTCCGGATGCCGTTTAAGATATATTCCTTCTTTTCGGGGATCAGTTTCTTGTCCATCGGAGGAACATCCTTTAAGACATAATCGATGCCCAGTTCTTTGTATTTTTTCTTTGCCATATCGTGATACGGCAATACGTCGAGAGCCTTCAGATTGGTAAACTGACCGATGAAATAGCCCAGCTTATATAAAGACTCCTCATCGTCGGTTATCCCCGGAACAACGACGTGCCTGATCCACATATCCACCTTCTTTTCGTTCAGATAAGCGGCAAAGGCAAGAATACCGTCGTTGGGCTGTTGCGTGAGCTTTTTATGCTTTTCGGGATCGATATGCTTGATATCGAGCATGACGAGATCGGTAATCTCCATCAGCTTATCCAGTTTTTTGTTATATTCGGTATTATCCGGTTTATAAGCGATGCCGGAGGAGTCAATACAGGTATGGATACCGCGCTCTTTGCAAAGCGTGAACAATTCCAGCAGAAAATCAATCTGCATCAGAGGCTCGCCGCCTGTGACGGTAATACCGCCGCCGTTTGCATAAAATGCCTTATTGCGTTCATATTGTTCAATGATTTTGGATGCTTCCATAATTGTACCGCCTGTCATAGGCCAGGTGTCGGGATTATGGCAGTAAGCGCATCGCATTGGACAGCCCTGTACGAATACTACGAAACGTGTTCCGGGACCGTCCACCGTACCAAAACTTTCTAAAGAATGAATTCTTCCACTCATATACCGTCCTCTTTTCTTTTTTACTGAGTCAGCTGCCGTTTGCGATGAACCGGCGGCTTGCGTTCCCCTTACTAACGCTCATTATAACACAGGTAAAGGGAAAGAAAAAGCCTTCCGGCAAAACCGGAAGGCTTTGAAACATACCCAAATCGGATTAGATGGATTCGTGGAATGTTCTGCTGATAACGTCTGCCTGCTGTTCAGGTGTTAATTTAATGAAGTTTACAGCGTAACCGGACACACGGATTGTCAACTGAGGATATTTTTCAGGATTTTTCTGAGCATCCAGTAAAGTCTCTCTGTTTAATACGTTTACGTTTAAGTGATGTCCGCCTTTTGTAGCATAACCGTCTAATAAGTTTACTAAGTTATTAACCTGAGCTGTATTTTCTGCCATGATATATTACCTCCTATTAAAATATATGGGGGATGTACATGGGGCATCCCCCGTGTGAATCTTGTTTTGCTTATTCGTTGCCGTCTAAGCCTTCGTGAAGGGTAGGAACGCTGCATGCAAAAGGATTTTTGGAACACTCGGTGCATCCCATAGTCTCTACGCTTTTAGACCCTTCTGCCTTTTCATCAATGTCAACATTTACATGACCGATATTGTTAGCCATGCCATTATCAAGCTGTTTGATCAGGTCTTCAATCATTGCATTTTCGTCCATAGCTTTCACCTTTCTCAATGTTAAGAATTATTTGTTTAAGTCGATCTCGATGTCGCCTGCAAATACCTGATCCTCTTTACCAAGAGCTCCGGGGATGATGGTGAAGGTATTGGAGATACCGTCCTGAGCATCATTGAAAGGAAGCTTGGATACAGAAGATAAGGAAGCTACTGCACCATGAGTATCACGTCCGTGCATCGGGTTAGCACCGGGAGCGAAAGGCTGACCTTTTCTACGTCCGTCAGGTGTGTTACCTGTTGCTTTACCATAAGTTACGTTAGAAGTAATGGTAAGGATGGATGTTGTAGGAACACCGTTTCTGTAGGTATGATGTCTTCTGATCGCTGTCATGAACTTGTGTACGATATCCTGAGCGATTTCGTCTACGCGGTCATCATCATTACCGTATTTAGGGAAGTCTCCGGTTGTCTTGAAGTCAACGATAATGCCGTCTTCGTCACGGATAACTTCAACTTTTGCATATTTGATAGCAGATAAGGAGTCAGCTACGATGGACAGACCTGCAACACCTGTTGCAAAGTAACGTTTTACGTCTCTGTCATGTAAAGCCATCTGAGCTCTTTCATAGCAGTATTTATCGTGCATATAGTGGATGATGTTCAGAGTATTTACATATACGTCTGCCTGCCATTCCATCATATCCATGAATTTATCCATTACGTCGTCATAATCAAGTACGTCGCCGGTAACAGGACGGTATTTGGGACCAACCTGTTTCTTGGTAACTTCGTCGATACCGCCGTTCAAAGCGTACAGTAAGCATTTCGCTAAGTTAGCACGAGCTCCGAAGAACTGCATTTCTTTACCGATTACCATGGAGGATACGCAGCATGCGATACCGTAGTCATCGCCATGAGTTACTCTCATCAGGTCATCGTTTTCGTACTGGATGGAAGAAGTCTTAATGGACATCTTCGCACAGAATTTCTTCCAGCCTTCCGGTAATCTTGTGGACCAGAGAACCGTTAAGTTGGGTTCAGGAGAAGGTCCTAAGTTGTTTAATGTATTTAAGTAACGGAAGGACATCTTTGTTACTAACGGACGTCCGTCTACGCCGACACCGCCGAGGGACTCTGTAACCCATACAGGATCGCCTGCGAAGATCTGGTTGTATTCAGGTGTACGAGCGAATTTAACGCAACGCAATTTCATGATGAAGTGGTCAACAAATTCCTGAATCTGTTCTTCTGTGAAAGTACCGTTCTTTAAGTCTCTCTCAGCATAGCAGTCAAGGAATGTGGATGTACGTCCGAGGGACATAGCAGCACCGTTCTGCTCTTTTACCGCGCATAAATATCCGAAGTAAGTCCACTGGATAGCTTCCTGTACGTTGGAAGCGGGTTTGGAAATATCGCAGCCGTAAGAAGCAGCCATTTCCTTCATCATCTTCAGTGCTGTCATCTGTTCGGAAAGCTCTTCACGAAGACGGATAACGTCATCTGTCATAACGCGTCCTGTGGAAGCCTTCTGTGCTTCTTTGTCCTCGATCAGTCTGTCGATACCGTATAATGCAACACGTCTGTAGTCGCCGATGATACGTCCGCGTCCGTAAGCATCCGGAAGACCGGTAATGATATGAGAGGAACGACATGCTCTCATTTCAGGGTTGTAAGCATCGAAACAACCAGCGTTGTGTGTTTTTCTGTGGGTGGAGAAGAACTCGGAGATTTCGGGATCTACTGTGTAGCCGTTATCTGTACAAGCTTTCTCTGCCATACGGATACCGCCGTAAGGCTGCATGGAGCGTTTGAAAGGTTTGTCTGTCTGGAAGCCTACGATAGTCTCTTTGCTCTTATCGAGGTATCCGGGACCGTGGGAAGTGATAGTGGAAACAACTTTGGTATCCATATCCAGTACCCCGCCTGCTTCACGTTCCTTTTTCTGTAAGTCAAGCACCATGTTCCATAAATCTTTGGTGTTCTGTGTAGGTCCTGCCAAGAAGCTCTCGTCTCCTTCGTAAGGAGTGTAGTTTCTCTGGATGAAGTCGCGAACATTGACTTCTTTGTCCCATTTGCCGCCTACAAAATCTGTCCATTCTGGTCTCATTTTGAAATAGCCTCCTATAAAAATATAATTTTTTTGAACGGAATTTAACCGTTAAGTCACGCATAAAAACTATGCTCATCCCATGCCTTAATTATAGGTTAAAAGAAGTGGCTGCGTCAAGACAAGGGTTGTACTTTTTTATATACAAACCGCTGTAAAATCAAAAGAAATTTATAAAAATTTACTAAACTTTTAAAAGACGGAGCGAACGTTTCAAAATGGAATATTGATAAAAACACAAGAAGGGGTTATACTATCAAAAAACAATACAAAATAAGGAGGTCACAGACATGACAGGAATCACGAAGGACATGACAATCGGAGAGATTATCAGAATAAATGCAGATGTTATTCCCGTGCTGATCAACGCAGGTATGCACTGTGTGGGATGCCCCTCCGCCCAGGGAGAAACTTTGGAAGAGGCGGCTATGGTACACGGGATGGACGTAGATGATTTGATGACTAAGATTCAGGCATTATAATCGGTGCACGGATCAGGTGCAAAACATAAAGGTTAAGAACCGGCGTTTGGCAGGAAAGAAGCCAGACGCCGGTTTTTTGCCCTTTTGCTATCCGCTAGACCTCTGCGAGGGATTGCAAAGCGTGATCCAGGCAGATCGGTTCAAAATGTTCTGTCAGGTAAGCGTCCTTTCCGGGGGCGCTTTTTAAATAATATCCGTATTCGGAAAAAATATTGCATAATTTATTAAAATTTTCGGCGGATACATGCTCGCTGCTGATGATCAGCCGGTACTCGCGGGAAAAGCGGTCTTTATAAAGAGAGTTGCTTCCCAGGGGAATGTCGGAAACGACATGTGCAAGCCTGATAACATGATCCAAATTTGAAAAACGATATACTCTTGCAGGAGCGGGCTCCAATTCGGAAACGGACAATTTACCGGGAACAGGTTTATCGCGCCCTTTGTCCGGCAATTTTTCAATCCTGGAAACATCGCTTAATAAGCCGCTTTCCGCATTCTGGACTTTCTGGAATAAGTTCATGACTTCATCGGTAATGTCTTCTATATCGGAATCGCCTGCGGCGTCTTCGTGAACGGAAGGCGCAAACTTGGAAAAACGGGTATCCAGCTCTTCGGGGTCCTCCACTTTGGTAATCGTCAAAACAATACACTCCGCGCTGATAGGCACGGCTTCAATCATTAACGGGATGTCGTCCGCTTCAAAGCCGCATTCCCAGGACGCCTGTTCCATCATATCCTTAAAAAGCAACTTAGCCTTTTCGCTGCCATAGGCAAGTTCGCTTATCTTGAGCTCTCTGTCTGCCAGATCGTTTTTGGTTAAAGTGCAACGTATTTGATTTTCGTTGATTCTTTCGATTTTCATCTTCTCACATCCTTACCGGCAACTGAAAAAATTGTAAAAGTATCTTATACTTATTAGTTTATTAAGTCAATAGAAGCGAGTGCCAGTTTTATAAATTTTAATAAAATTATCACAAACATCTTGTCAAATTTTAAGAAATCACATATAATAGCCCCACAAGATGCTTCCGGGACAATCTGTAAAGGGAAGGAGGCATACGGATCTTAATTTATCTTAACACAGGAAAGTGAATTCTTTAAAGCAAATCAAATTCACACTCTAACACCCGACGGGTGGTCTAAGGCTTCGTGCCTGGTCGATGATTGAAATCCAATTAAAATTCAAAGCTAGAACGTTATAATCAAATTGTTACAAAGCTGTTTTTACACGTCCCGAGGCATTTCTTGTACGACTCAATTATATTATCGTCATATTCAGGAAAAGTATGATAACAAAATTTTTGGCAAAAATATATCACGCTCCTTTTGGATACGCTGAAAATAGAGTTTTGACGCTTTTCCGGGCGAAATCCGTCAAGGTTTTGACAGGAGGTATTCAGTGAACAGAACAGACAGGAAAAAGGCGCAGAAAAAAATCAGATCGGATCTGCGCCAGTCGCTCAAACAGGGAGCACTGTTATATATGGACGGAAAACTTGCGGCTCCGTCGCAGATCAGCGACAGCATCGTGCGTGAAAACGGCGGCTATATGGCTGATTACGTCATGGACGAGGACGGGCGCATCTGTGAAATCCATTACGACAGAATCAGGATTTGAGTCTGAAAAAAAGCCGGTGCGGTGCTTAACGGGTAACAGGAAAATCAGGTCCTTCTATGCTGATCGTCGGATTACCGAAAGGTAAGGGTAAGGGGAGTTTAAGCATTGTGCAGACGGCAATTTTTTGATATAATCATTTCAAATTGGAGGATATGCAAATGAAGAAAAAACTGATCCCTGTAGCGGTAGCTGTCGGATTGATTGTAATTTTTGTTGTGATCGGGCTTTTAACGGGCGTTTTGGAGAGGTTCTCCTATTCCAGGGAAAAAGCGGATCTGTATGAATATTTCGGTATTACGGGCGGAGAGGAAGCCGCCGTTATTTTAAATGATGAAATCGTGGAGACAAACGCGCTTTACAGAGACGGACAGTGCTATCTCCCGATTGATTTTGTCAATGAGAACATCAACAATCACTTCTATTATGATATGACGGAAGGATTGGTTTTATTTACAACGGATTATGATAAAGTGGTAACCGTAGTGGGAAGCACGGATTATACCATGGGAGATACCTTTACTTCCGAAGCCTTTGCGCTGACGGTAGCCGCTAACGATACGGTCTACCTCTCGGCGGATTTTATAAGAAATTTCAGCAATTTCTCTTATGAGTATTTTGCAGAACCGAACCGCATCAAGCTGACCACCGTATGGGAGACCGAGACCTATGCACAGATTAAAAAGGATACGCAGGTCAGAGTTTTAGGAGGCGTAAAGAGCGAAATACTGACGGAAATAGAAGAAGGTGCCAGCGTAGAGATACTGGAAAAAATGGACACTTGGAGCAAGGTAAAGACCAACGACGGGTTTATTGGTTACGTGGAAAATAAGCGGCTGGAAAACGAGACGGAGGTAACGCCCCAGCCTGTCAGCGACGTGGCGGTTCCCGAATACGCATCCATCAAGAGGGACGGAAAGATCTGCCTGGTATGGAATATGGTAACCAACGCGGAGGCAAACGCCCTTGCGGACGGTTTGCTTGCCACGACGCAGGGAGTCAATGTGATCTCTCCCACGTGGTTTGCTTTAAGCGACAATCTGGGAAACTTTACTTCCCTGGCAGACGCTTCCTATGTGGAAAGGATGCACGCAAGAGGCATTGAGGTATGGGCGCTGATCGATAATTTTACTAACGACGTGAATACGGCGGAGGTGTTAAACGTTACTTCTCACCGGGAAAATCTGATCAATCAGTTGGTCAATACCGTGCTGGCGTATGGAATAGACGGGATCAATGTCGATTTTGAATATGTGACCCAGGAGGCTTCGGACGGTTATATTCAGTTTTTGCGGGAGCTTTCCATTGAATGCCGCAAAAACGGCATTGTGTTGTCGGCGGATAACAGCCATTTGGTAAACTATGACCGTGCCAAGCAGGGTGAGGTCGTGGATTATGCGATCATTATGGGGTACGACGAGCATGTCGCTGCAGCCGACGGACCGGGATCGGTGGCTTCCATCGGATTTGTCCAGAAGGGAATTGAAAAAACCATCGCTTTGATACCGGAAGAAAAAGTAATTAACGGTATTCCTTTTTATACAAGGCTCTGGACCACAACCGGAGAAATCGGCAATACGGCTTATGGTATGCAGGAAATAGAAAATTATCTGGCGCAGAACGGAATACAGGCTGCATGGGATGAAACCGACTGCCAGTATGTGGCGCAGTTTACATTGGACGGCGTGGGACATGCCGTATGGCTGGAGGAAAAAGAATCCCTGTCCGTAAAGCTCAACGTCATGAGCAATTATAATCTTGCCGGAGTCGCATGTTGGAGGCTGGGGCAGGAAAAAGCGGACGTATGGGAAGCGATTGCAGGCTATCTGCAACAATAATTACGGGCTGACAGAGGTTTTTGCCTTTTCTGCGGGAGGGAATGCGGCAGACTGGCGGAAACCTTTTCTCATATTTTGAGAGGCAGACACATATAATATGGTAAGGTTTTTTGCGGCGGTGCAAAAATGAGGAAAAAGGCAGTCGCTCTTATCATGGCGGTTTTTATGTTGGCGGCAATGTATTTTTTGGCGAAAGAGGCGGCGACCTATACCATATCCCAACGGACGGAAGAAAAATATGTGGTGGTTATCGACGTGGGGCACGGGGGAAATGATCCGGGCAAGGTCGGAGTAAACCAGATACTGGAAAAAGATATCAATTTGCAGGTGGCGTTAAAATTGGAGACATTTCTGCAGCAATCGGACCTGACCGTTATCCTGACCAGGCGAGAAGATATGGGACTGTATGACGAGGGCGCGTCCAATAAAAAAGTGCAGGATATGAGAAGGCGCATTGAGCTGATTCAGGAAGCGGACGCGGACCTGGTGGTCAGCATCCATCAAAACAGCTACAGCGACGGAGCCGTCCGGGGTCCCCAGTGCTTTTATTACCGGGATTCGGAGGAAGGGCAGAGAGCTGCGTTGATTTTACAGGAACAATTAAATAACGGGCTTGAAGTGGAACGCCCCAGAGAAGCAAAGGCAAACGACAGCTATTATCTGCTGAAGAAATCCACAGTGCCCACGATCATTGCGGAGTGCGGTTTTTTATCCAACCGGGAAGAAGCGCTTTTGCTGGACAGCGAGGCTTATCAGGAAAAATTGGCATGGAATCTTTATTTGGGAATTTTAAAGTATTTTAATACGGACTAAATTATGATATACTATGCTGATTGGAGATGATGGGCATGGATACAAAATGGCAGAAAATTTCCGAAGAACATCCCGACGCCGGTGTGCTGCGGGAAGCCGGCAGGATTATTAAAAACGGCGGGCTTGTGGCGTTTCCTACAGAGACGGTATACGGTCTCGGAGGCGACGCGCTGAATCCGGAATCTTCCAGAAAAATCTATGCGGCGAAGGGCAGACCTTCGGACAACCCTTTAATCGTGCATATTGCGGATCTTTCTGATCTGCCGCGGCTTGTGGCTTATATTCCCGATGCGGGAAAGGCGCTTGCAGAGAGGTTCTGGCCGGGACCCCTGACGATGATTTTCCAAAAGAGCGACCTGGTGCCGTATGAGACGACGGGTGGTTTGGATACCGTTGCCGTAAGGTTTCCTGCGAATCCCACAGCGCTTGCATTTATCAAAGAGGCGGGCGGGTATGTGGCGGCACCCAGCGCCAACACATCAGGACGTCCTTCACCCACAAAGGGAAGGCATGTCTATGAGGATCTGAACGGAAAAATAGAAATGCTTCTTGACGGCGGAGACTGCGAAATCGGGCTGGAATCTACGATTGTGGATCTGACGGAGGATATTCCCGTTATCCTGCGACCCGGGTATATTACGGAGGAAATGCTTTCCGAAGTGTTGGAGCAGGTTGATGTGGACAAGACTATTTTAAGCGCGGCGTCGGGCATCGCGCCGAAGGCGCCGGGAATGAAATACCGTCATTATGCGCCGAAAGGGGATCTTGTCATTGTAAAAGGAAAGACGGACAAGGTGGTTTCCTATGTAAACGGGCGGATTGAAGAGGATCTGCACCGGCATAAAAAGGCGGGGGTCATCGCCACCGACGAAACGATCGGCGCATATGGGGACTGCGTAAAAAAAAGCGTCGGAAAACGATCGGACGAGGCTTCCATCGCGCGGCGGCTGTATGAGATTTTGCGGGAATTTGACGAAGAAGCGGTGGAGGACATTTACGCCGAAGCGTTTGACAGCACCGGCATGGGACAGGCAATTATGAACCGGATGCTGAAAGCGGCAGGACATAGAGTGATAGAAGTATAAAAGGACGGTCCGAAAGCAGGACGCGGATTTCATGAAGAGTATAGTATAAGGAGGAAATGATATGGTAGCAATCGGAAGCGATCACGGCGGCTTTGAGTTAAAGGAGCTGGTGATCAGGCATTTGGAAGAACAGGGAGTGGATGTAAACGACATGGGCTGTTATGACAAAAGCTCCTGCGATTATCCCGTTTACGGAAAGGCTGTGGCAAATGCCGTGGCGGACGGAAGCTGTGACAAGGGCATTGTGATTTGTACCACCGGCATTGGCATTTCCATTACGGCGAATAAGATCAAAGGTATCCGGGCGGCGCTTTGCGCGGATACGGTTTCGGCGAAGCTGACAAGACTTCATAACGACGCCAACGTCCTTGCTTTGGGGGCGGGGATCGTAGGACCGAATCTTGCCATGGAAATTGTGGATACCTTTTTAAATACGGAGTTTTCGGGCGAGGAACGCCATCAGAGAAGAATTGACGCAATTGAGGAATAGCAGAAAATAAAAAATGTACGGGAGGAAAAATAATGGGTAAAGTAGTCATCATGGATCATCCGCTGATCCAGCACAAAATCGGTTATATCAGAAGGATCGATACGGGAACCAAGGATTTCCGCCAGACAATCAGCGAGATTGCCATGCTGATCTGTTATGAGGCGACGAGGGAGCTGCCCCTGACGGATGTGGAAATCGAGACGCCGATCTGCAAAACGACCGTGAAAGAACTGAAAGGAAAGAAAATGGCTGTCGTGCCGATTTTGAGAGCGGGGCTTGGCATGGTCGACGGAATGCTCAATCTGATTCCGGCGGCAAAAGTAGGGCATATCGGACTTTACAGAGATCCGGTAACGGTCAAGCCGGTAGAATATTATTGCAAGCTGCCGGCGGATTGTTCCGAACGGGAAGTGTTTGTCGTAGACCCTATGCTGGCGACGGGCGGTTCTTCCGTGGCGGCGATTCAGATGCTGAAGGATAAGGGCTGCAAAAACATTCATTTTATGTGCATTATTGCGGCGCCCGAAGGGGTAAAGGCGATGCAGGAGGCGCATCCGGACGTGGATATTTATATCGGAGCGTTGGATGAAAAGTTAAATGAGCACTGTTATATTGTTCCGGGGCTCGGAGACGCCGGCGACAGGATCTTCGGTACAAAATAGGAGAGCGTAAGCGTTATGTCGGAAAAAAGAAAAGACTATATATCCTGGGATGAGTATTTTATGGGAGTGGCAACTTTGTCGGGGCTGCGTTCCAAGGACCCCAATACCCAGGTGGGAGCGTGCATCGTAGGAAAGGATCATCGGATTTTATCCATGGGATACAACGGGTTTCCCAACGGCTGTTCGGACGATTTGTTTCCGTGGGCGAGGGAAGGGAAGGAACTGGATACCAAATACCCTTTTGTGACGCACAGCGAATTGAATGCGATTTTAAATTACAGAGGCGGCAGCCTGGAAGGCACTACCTTATATGTGACGCTGTTTCCCTGCAACGAGTGTGCGAAGGCGATAATTCAGGCGGGAATCAAAACCGTCGTATACGCGTTGGACAAGTATGAGGACCAGCCGTCGTTTATCGCGTCCAAAAAGATGTTTGACGCGGCGGGGGTCGCTTATTACTCCTATGAACAGACAGGTAAAAAGATAGAATTGAATCTGTAAAAACAGAGGTGTAAAAATGAAAGAGCCGGTGCGGATCGTTTCGGCATTTGTCACGGCGGCAGTCCTGTTTGTGGGAACGGCAATGAATATTCCGGCATCTACATACGGACAACTGCAGGAGGCGCAGAGTGACAAGCAGGAAGCGGAGAGCGGAATCGATGATACGCAGGAGGACATCGACAATCTGAATACGGAAAGGGCGGACCTTCAGACTTATCTGAATCAGTTAAACGGAGAGCTTGCTACTGCAAGCGGGGAATTATCCAATATTGAAACGCTGATCGGAGAAAAAGAACAGAAGATCATGGAGACCCAGGGAGAGTTGGAAGAGGCGAAGCGGGAAGAGGAAGAGCAGTATGAGGCGATGAAACAGCGGATACAGTTTATGTATGAACGCGGCGAGGTTGCCTATCTGGAGCTTTTCTTTTCCGCGGAAAGCTTTGCGGATTTTCTGAATAAATCGGAGTATGTCGAGAGACTGAGCGAATATGACAGAAAAATGCTGGAAAGCTATATAGAGCTTCAGGAGGATATCCGTAAAAAAGAACAGTCGCTTGTGGATGAAAGGGCGGCTCTGGATGTGCTGAGGGAAGAGGCGCAGGCAAAGCAGGATGAAGTGGCGGGGCTGGTACAGGAGACCAGCGCCAATATGGCGGATTACGAAGAACAGATATCCGCAAAAGAGCAGGAACTGTTGGAATATGAAAAACAGTTGGAAGAAAGTGAAAACGATATCGCCACGTTACAGGCTAAACTGGAGGAGGAAAACAGGCTGACGCAGCAAGCGGCGCTTGCAGGCTTTACCGATTTATCCAACATTACCTTCGCGGCGGGCGATATTGATTTGCTGGCTGCGATCATAGAGTGTGAAGCGGGAGGAGAATCCTATACGGGCAAGGTTGCGGTAGGAAATGTCGTTATGAACCGTGTGAAAAGCTCGGTATTCCCCAACACGGTACTGGAGGTTATATATCAGAACAGACAGTTTTCCCCTGTAGGAAGCGGGCGATTTGCGATCGTTCTGGCAAGAGGCGCCAATGCGGAATGCTATCAGGCGGCGCAGGATGCCATGGCGGGCGCGGCGCCGGTAGGCAATTGCCTGTTTTTCAGGACGCCGATACCGGGATTGACCGGTATACAGATCGGCGGGCATATTTTCTATTAAAACGATTGAAATAAGCAGAGACAAATAAAACGATTGAAATAAGCAGAGACAAATAAAACGATTGAAATAAGCAGAGGCAAACGCCGGGACAAAACGGATCGTCACATGGCGGAGCCGGATTCATATTGTTCCAGATATTGCTGATATTTTAAAAATTCGCCGGAGTAAATCAGATCCAAAAGCGCGCTTAAACGGTTTAAGGCGGCTTTTAAGAGGCTGATGTCAAGGAAGCCCTTTTCAAGAGCGACGGTAAGCTCGTTCAGATCCACGACCTTTACGAAGCCGTCCGGGTAGACGATGACGTCGGCAAGCAGATCGGTGGCTACGAAGCGGCTCTGATCCGGCAGATCCGTCGTTTCGCCGGCGGGGTACGCGACGTCGATGATATCGCAGTACCAGTACAGCAGGTCGCCGTTTTCACGGTAAAATTTGCTGATTTTGAAGCCTTTATCCCAAAAGTAACAGGAATAGCCGTGATGGAGATCTTTTTTGGGCTTTAAAGCGTGCCATTTTGTGACGAGGATGCAGTCTTTGGAAGAAAAGTGAAGGATTTCATCGTCCTTTAAACAGATACATTCCTCCGGGATCAGACGTTTTCGGAATAAAACAGGATTTGTCATGGCAAATTCCTTTCTTTGTCAGCAACCTTATAACAGGTTGATTTTTTCTATAAATGTTACACTTTCGGAACGTAAAAGTCAACGAAAACGCCGGGGGTTTTTGTACGTAAAATTTATGCTAATTTTATAAGTATTAAGTGGACATAAAACGGAAAAATTAGTATAATAAGTATTGTATTTGCGAGCAAACATAAAAGTTTTCACAGTGGGAAGAAAATAGAATGAAAGAGGGGCGTTATATATTATGAAATACAACCGAAATGTATACCGTTCTCTTGTAATGATAACCCAGTTTGGACTGAACATGCTGGTTCCCATATTGATTTGTACGTTTGTGGGAAACTTCATGGACAAAAAACTGGGTACTTCTTTTTTTGTCATTATTTTCTTCTTTGTGGGCGCTCTGGCGGGTTTTCGCAACGTGTTTCTGTTCGCCAGAAAGATTTATGAAGAAAAAGGGAGTCGGGATGAGAAAGCTAAGAGCAAAACTAAGAGACATAAATGATTCTTTGCCGGCTCTGTTTTTGGGAATACTGGCGTTTGGATTTCTTGCGGAAATCATTCCCGTATGGTTTGTGGACGATAAGGCGGGATATACGGCAGGACTTTTGATCGGCGTTGCCACGGCTCTGTTTTCGGCATGGCATATGGCGTGGTCTTTGGACAGGGCGTTTGACTGCGACGAAGGCACCGCGACGAAGCGGATGCAAAAATACAGCGCGCTGCGTTACGGAGTGCAGTTGATTGTGCTGGGAGTGCTGATCGCGACGGGGATCGGGAATCCCTTAGCCGCGTTTTTAGGAATGTTCGGGCTGAAAGTATCGGCGTATTTAGCGCCGTTTACTGATAAATTATTTAGGAGGTGAATGTATGGGGCAGGGAATTTTGTTATCCGGCGCAGCCGATATCGATTTTATGATCCATGGGATATTTTCCTATGAATTGTTCGGTCAGACGGTCTGGATAACAACGACGCACGTCTGTGTACTGATTGTCTTTTTGCTGATCATAGGCTTTTGCCTGGCGGCGAACAGGGCAGTAAAGAAAGCCGACGACGTTCCCAAAGGGTTCCAGAATGTAGTTGAGCTGATTGTAGAAAAATTAGATGGCATGGTGCAGTCCACAATGGGAAAAAACGCTGCAAAGTTTGCCAACTACATCGGTACGATCTTTATTTTTATACTGATCAGTAATATTTCCGGACTGTTTGGTCTGCGTCCGCCTACTGCGGATTACGGAGTAACTCTTGCATTAGGTCTTATGACTTTTACTATCATTCATTTTAACAAGTTCAAGCACCAGCATTTAAGCGGTGTGATCAAAGGACTTTGTGACCCATGGCCGATCTGGGCGCCAATCAATATTATTGGCGATGTGGCTGTGCCGATTTCATTGTCGCTGCGTTTGTTTGCCAATGTATTATCGGGTACCGTTATGATGGCGCTGGTTTACGGACTGCTTTCATGGATAGCAACCGCGTGGCCGGCTGTGCTGCATGTGTACTTCGATTTGTTCTCAGGCGCAATCCAGACATACGTATTCTGTATGCTGACAATGACTTATGTGACAGATGCGATCGGTGAATCATAAGGAAAGAAAAGCAAAAATTTATTTGCATATTTTTAAGGAGGAAAACAAACATGGAATTTAATGAAAACTTTATCTTAGGATGTTCGGCAATCGGCGCGGGACTTGCGGTTATCGCAGGTATCGGACCTGGTATCGGACAGGGTATCGCAGCGGGACATGCGGCAGCGGCAGTAGGCAGGAATCCGGGTGCAAAATCCGATATTACCTCTACCATGCTGCTTGGACAGGCAGTTGCCGAGACAACCGGTTTGTATGGTCTGTTGATCGCCATGTTATTATTATTCGTAAAACCTTTGGTCTAAAAGCCTTCCAAAAATAAAAAAGAAAGGAGGCTTAAGACTTGAATACGTTAGTGAATACAGGGCTCATCCTGCTGAGCGAAACGTCGGTGGCAGAAGCGGGCATGACGAGACTGTTTGATCTGGATTTCCAGTTGATACATGATGCGGTGCTGATGATTATTGCCGTCTTCGTTTTATTTCTGATCGCTTCCAACAAGCTGTTTAATCCTGTCAGAAAAATGATGCAGGACAGGCAGAACCGGATTGAGAACGACATTGAAAGCGCAAAGGAAGATAAGGAAAGCGCCAACGAGCTGAGACTGGAATATGAAGAAAAGTTAAAAAACATTGATAAGGAAGCTGAGCAGATTTTGAGCGATGCGAGAGCGAAAGCACTTAAGAACGAAGATCAGATCGTCGCGAAGGCAAAAGAGGAGGCGGCGGCAATCATTGCGCGTGCCAACAAGGAAGCCGAGCTGGAGAAACAGAGAGTTGCCGATGAAGTGAAGAAGGAAATGATCTCTCTTGCAAGCATCATGGCAGGCAAGGTGGTAAAGGCTTCCATCGATACGACGGTTCAGGACAGCTTAATCGATGAAACATTAAAGGAAATGGGTGAGAGCACATGGCTAAGCTGATTTCAAAAACCTATGGAGATGCTTTATTTGAGCTGGCGGTAGAAAAGCAATGTGAAGACGACCTGTTTGCCGAAGCGGAGGCGGTTTTGAAAGCGCTTGTCGATAACCCGGATTTTTCCAGGCTGATGACTCATCCCAAGATTTTAAAGGAAGAAAAGTTAAAGATTTTGGAAGAGGTCTTTCAGGGGCGCGTTTCAGACGAAATGACTGGATTTATGGAGATCGTCATTAAAAAGGACCGTTTTAGTGAAATGGAAGAAATTTTCCGCTATTTCATTTCCAGGGTAAAAGAATATAAAGGAATCGGAGTTGCATATGTCACGACTCCCCTCGGTTTGAATGAGATCCAGAAGGCAAATGTGAAAGAAAGACTGCTTGCCACGACTTCTTATAAGCAGATGGAGATCCATTACCGTGTGGATGAAGAGCTGATTGGCGGAATGGTAATCCGCATCGGCGACAGAGTGGTGGACAGTAGCGTCCGGACAAAATTAGAAGAGCTGAAACGGCAGCTTTTAAAGGTACGGCTTGACTGTGCCGACCGTAATTAAAAAGAAAGGTGCGTAAAGATCCATGAATTTAAAACCAGAAGAAATCAGTTCGGTCATCAAGGATCAGATCAAGAGATATGCTTCTTCTCTGGAAGTCTCTGATGTGGGAACTGTTATTCAGGTAGCAGATGGTATCGCCCGTGTTCATGGTCTTTCCAATGCCATGCAGGGTGAGCTGCTGGAGTTCCCCGGTGAAGTATATGGTATGGTGCTGAATTTAGAGGAAGACAATGTCGGCGCCGTACTTTTGGGAAGCCAGAAGAACATCAATGAGGGAGATATTGTAAAGACAACGGGAAGAGTGGTTGAGGTTCCGGTCGGCGACGCGTTAATCGGACGTGTAGTCAATGCGTTGGGACAGCCTATCGACGGCAAGGGACCGATCATGACCGATAAGTACCGCCAGATCGAGAGAGTCGCATCCGGCGTTATTACCCGTAAGAGCGTAGATACGCCGCTGCAGACCGGTATCAAGGCGATCGACTCCATGGTGCCCATCGGAAGAGGACAGAGGGAGCTGATCATCGGAGACAGACAGACCGGTAAGACGGCGATCGCCATCGATACGATCATCAATCAAAAGGGACAGAATGTCAAATGTATTTATGTAGCAATCGGACAGAAAGCGTCTACGGTTGCAAGTATTGTAAAAACCTTGGAGGAGTTTGGTGCAATGAGCTATACGACAGTCGTTGCGTCTACAGCGAGCGAGCTTGCGCCCCTCCAGTATATCGCTCCCTATTCGGGGTGCGCGATCGGCGAGGAATGGATGGAGAACGGAGAGGACGTACTTGTGGTTTATGACGACCTGAGCAAGCACGCAACCGCTTACCGTACACTTTCCCTGCTTCTGAGGAGACCCCCGGGGCGTGAAGCTTATCCCGGCGACGTTTTCTATCTCCATTCGAGACTGTTGGAACGCGCGGCAAGGATGAGCGATGAATACGGCGGAGGCTCTTTAACGGCACTTCCGATTATTGAAACACAGGCAGGCGATGTATCCGCATATATTCCGACCAACGTTATTTCCATTACGGACGGACAGATTTATCTGGAGACGGAAATGTTTAATTCCGGTTTCCGCCCGGCGGTAAACGCAGGTTTGTCCGTATCCCGTGTCGGCGGTGCGGCGCAGATCAAGGCGATGAAGAAAATTGCGGCGCCGATTCGTGTGGAGCTGGCGCAGTACCGCGAGCTTGCTTCCTTTGCACAGTTCGGTTCGGAATTGGACGCAGATACCAAGGAGAAGCTTGCCCAGGGGGAAAGAATCAAAGAGATTTTGAAACAGCCGCAGTATCAGCCGATGGCGGTACAGTATCAGGTTATTATCATCTATGCGGCGACCAACAAATATCTGTTGGATATTCCGGTAGAGGATATTACCAGGTTTGAACAGGAATTTTTTACCTTTATTGATACGAAATATCCTGAGGTTCCGGAAAACATCGCAAAGGAAAAAGTGATTTCCGACGAGACGGAAGAAGCGCTTGTAAAGGCGATCAAAGAGTTTAAGGCAGAGTTTAAATAGGCATTAAATGAGCAACAGAAAGTAAAGGTGACAGACTATGGCTTCCATGAGAAGTATTAAGAGACGTAAGGGCAGTATTCAAAGTACCCAGCAGATCACCAAAGCTATGAAGCTTGTGTCTACCGTAAAGCTCCAGCGTGCGAAAGGTCGCGCCGAAAGGTCCAAGGCATATTTTGAGTGCATGTATGCAACCGTGAAAAGTATGCTGGCAAGAACCGGATTTATCGAACATCCTTATTTAAAGCCCGGAGAAAGCAATAAAAAAGCCGTGATCGTCATTACCTCCAACAGGGGTCTTGCCGGCGGTTACAATTCCAATGTCATTAAGTTGATTACCAAGGGCGATTTCAATAAGGAAGACGTTAAGATCTATACCGTCGGAAGAAAGGGAAAGGACGCCTTTGTCCGTTACGGATATGAGGTGGCAGGGGATTATTCGGATATGATCGAGGAACCTGCCTATGCCGACGCCATGGAAATCAGCAAAGTTGTATTGGAAGCTTTTTCCCAGGGAGAAATCGGGGAAATCTATCTGGCGTATACCGCGTTTAAAAACACGGTTAGCCATGTTCCCACATTGTTAAAGCTCCTTCCCGTGGAAGCGGGGGATACCGGGGAAACGGATGACGATAAGACTTTGATGAATTTCGAGCAGGACGAAGAGGAAGCTTTGAATCTTTTGATCCCCAAATATATTACCAGCCTGATATACGGCGGTATGGTAGAGTCGGTAGCAAGTGAAAACGGGGCAAGAATGCAGGCGATGGATTCGGCAACGAGCAATGCGGAAGATATGATCGAAAAATTATCCTTACAGTACAATAGAGCCCGTCAGGGATCTATTACGCAGGAATTAACCGAAATTATAGCAGGTGCGGAAGCAATCAGCTAGAAAAGGAGTGAAAGAAAAGAAAATGGCAGAAACAGCAATCGGAAAAATCACTCAGATCATCGGTGCCGTACTGGATATTAAGTTTCCGGAGGGAAAATTACCGGAAATCAATGAAGCAATTAAAATAAACACCAAAGATGGCGGTGTTTTGGTTGTGGAAGTAGCACAGCACCTTGGTGATGATACAGTGAGATGTATCGCCATGGGAACCACTGACGGTCTTGTAAGAGGAATGGATGCAATTGCAACCGGCGCTCCGATTACCGTACCTGTTGGTGAAAAGACACTGGGACGTATTTTTAATGTCCTTGGCGAAGTAATTGATAATAAACCGGCTCCTACGGACGTTTCCTATGAGCCGATCCACAGACCCGCTCCCGAATTTGCGGAGCAGTCCACAGAAACGGAATTACTGGAAACCGGTATCAAGGTCGTTGACCTGCTCTGCCCTTATCAGAAGGGTGGCAAGATCGGTCTGTTCGGCGGCGCCGGCGTAGGTAAAACCGTACTGATCCAGGAATTGATCCGTAACATCGCTACAGAGCATGGCGGATATTCCGTATTTACCGGCGTAGGCGAGCGTACCAGAGAGGGTAACGACCTGTATCATGAAATGACGGAATCAGGCGTTATTGATAAGACCACCATGGTATTCGGACAGATGAACGAGCCTCCGGGAGCCAGAATGAGGGTCGGTCTGACCGGTCTGACAATGGCTGAATATTTCCGTGATAAAGGCGGAAAGGACGTATTGTTATTCATCGACAATATTTTCCGTTTTACACAGGCGGGTTCCGAGGTATCCGCGCTGTTGGGGCGTATGCCTTCAGCCGTTGGTTACCAGCCTACCTTACAGACGGAGATGGGCGCTCTCCAGGAGCGTATTACATCTACCAAAAACGGTTCCATCACATCCGTACAGGCGGTTTACGTGCCTGCCGACGACTTAACTGACCCGGCTCCGGCAACAACCTTCGCCCATCTGGATGCGACCACCGTACTTTCCCGTTCTATTTCAGAGCTGGGTATTTATCCGGCGGTAGATCCGCTGGAATCCACTTCGCGTATTTTGGACCCCCGTGTCGTAGGGGAGGAGCATTATCAGGTAGCGCGCGGAGTGCAGGAAATTTTGCAGAAATACAAAGAACTGCAGGATATTATCGCAATTCTCGGTATGGACGAGCTTTCCGAAGATGATAAGCTGGTTGTAAACAGGGCAAGAAAGGTACAGAGATTCTTATCCCAGCCTTTCTTTGTAGCTACCCAGTTTACCGGCATGGACGGAAAATATGTGCCGATCAGCGAGACCATCCGCGGTTTCAAAGAAATTCTGGAAGGTAAGCATGACGATGTTCCTGAAAGCTACTTCTTAAATGCCGGCAGTATCGACGACGTTGTTGCCCGCAAAAATAAGGGGTGATTAAGTGGCGGACGAAAGAGCATTTGAATTAAAGATCATTACACCCGACCGTGTTTTCTATGAAGGAAACGCGGACATGGTAGAGTTTAATACCACGGAAGGAGAAATCGGCGTATATAAAAACCATATTCCGATGACCGTCATCATCAGTCCGGGTATTCTGACCATTACAGAGGCGGAGCAGACCAAAGAAGCTGCGCTTCATGCGGGATTTGCGGAAATCCTTCCCCATAAAGTTACGATTATGGCGGAGATTATAGAATGGCCTGATGAAATCGATGAAGAAAGGGCGGAGCAGGCGAAAGAGCGCGCTATGGACAGACTTTCGCACAAAACGTCGGAAACCGATGTGGCAAGAGCCGAAACCGCTCTCCAACGTGCCATTGCCCGTATTGAAGTATTAAAATAATTAAAAACCAACGGCAGGAAATTTTTTCTCAGCCGTCCCGGGGGATGCCGCTAAAAGCCGCATCCCCCATTTTAAAATAAAAAAGCGAAAATCTATATGTTTTCATAGAAAATACATATTTTCGACATAAAATAAAACCGAAAAAACAGAAACCAAATAGTAGATACAACCAAAACCCCTTCCCAAAATGGGAAAAACGGAGACAGCCAGAAAGCAGGAGATTTGCATATTGCCTGATTTTTCAAGCCGTATGTAAAGAAGTGCCGATTTTTCTTACAGAATGCCTCACAACCAGGGTAATCCTGCCATGGATGGCAGGATTAGGTTCCGTCGTGCATGGATGCACGTTGGAACCGACCCGTCCGGTATTCAATAAATCGCCGCATTCTGTTAGAAAAATGCACTTCGTACTCCGGCTTGAAAAACCAAGCAATATGCAAATCTCCGTCCGGCATCACTTTTTCCCCATGTATCTACTATTTCCCATACATACAAAGGAGGACTCACAATGAATGTTATTTCTCTTTTACTACCGAAAACACAGGTCGCTTATCTGGAGGAGGACGATTCGATCCGGCAGGGGCTGGAAAAGATGCGCGCCCACCGTTATACGGCGATTCCCGTTTTATCCAAGGACGGGCATTACATAGGGACCGTCAGCGAAGGCGACTTTTTATGGCATATAATAGAATGTCAGAACAACAGCCTGAAGGCACAGGAAATGCTTTCGATCAGGGAAGTGCTGCGCGACAGCTTTAATCCGGCGGTAAAGATCGGCGTTTCCATGGAAGAATTGCTGGAAAAGGTCATGCAGCAAAATTTTGTGCCCGTAGTGGACGACCGGGACTTTTTTATCGGTATCGTTACCAGACAGAGCATTATCAGAAATCTGCTGACGACGAAAAAATAACTGCGGCAGACAACAATGAGGGACGGAATATGAAAGAACTGTATTCTATCGGAGAGGCTGCAGGGATTATGGGGATTTCCGTACAGACTCTTAGAAATTATGCTAATTCGGAGCTGTTGAAGCCTCAATATATTGATGAAAAAACGGGGTACCGTTATTATTCCTTTAAACAGTTTCATATGATCGACAGGATTGCTATCTGCGAAGTCTGAACATGCCTCTTTCGGAAATCGAGGAGATTATGAAAAGCGGAAACGTAGACGGATTAAGCGGGCACCTCGCCCTGCAAAAGAGCAGGATTGCGGGTAAAATTGAAGAACTGCAGGGAAAACCGGACGATATCCAATGGTATGAGAAATATTTCGCTTATATGAAAGACGATCCTTTGGACGGACATACCTATAAAATAATTTTGCCGGAACGCTATGCGATCTTTGAAGAATACAAAGAAGGCGATACGGTGGAAACCATCGAGGCGCGGCTTGTCATATTAAAGCACCGCTGCGAGGCGGCAAGTCTGGCGGCATTGTCGCACTGTCTGCGGATACGCAGGTTGGCGGTATGGATTCCGCGGTACACAAGCCAGGAAGCATAAGGGCAGCCGGAGGTACCTGTCAGCATACGGACAGAATGGATGTTTTCATATAAATTCATATCTTTTACGGTAATGGAGCCTGCAAGGGCGTCGGAATGTCCGTTGATAAACTTAGTCAGGCTGTTGATCACGATGTCCGCGCCCAAAGTAAGGGGCTTGATGCAGATCGGGCTAGTAAAAGTGTTGTCCACCATCAGCAGAACATTCTGTGTATGAGCGATATTGGCAAGCTCTCCGATATCGCAAAGACGGTCTGTAGGGTTGCTCGCCACCTCGGTATATAGCATTTTCGTGTTGGAAGGCATCGCCTCTTTGACTGCCTCCAAATTGTCAAAAGGAACAAAAGTAGTTTCCGCGACAGGTATCTGATTATTTTTATAAACTCTATAATAGTATTAGAGTCAAGGGAAAAAATAAAAAAAGTTGTTTTGATATGGAGAGCAGACATAGAAAAAAGCAAAAAGCGTTGGATCAATGTTTTGACAGAGGAGAGCCAGAAAGAAGGAACAATCCATATAAATCGCACATAATATAATAAAAAACGGAGTCGCTTCGGCTATGGACAATCGAAAAATTCTTCCTTTTTACATGACCTATCCGCTTCCTTTATATTATGAAGACGAGCATGAATGGATGAAAGATATGGAATATCTTCAGGGGCAGCATCCCATAGAGATCAGAATACTGCAGGGGGAAGTCGTGCAGTTTATGAATATGATGGACTATAGCGGCAGTATGATTTATGATGAATATCCCGATCGCTTTCTTTTGCAGAAATACGGAAAGGATATTGCGGATAAAGTGCGTAGAAAATATAAAGATGATGTGGAAAACCCCGTCCATAAAACCCTTGACTGGGACGGATTTGAAGAGATTATTATGTTATTGCTGCATGAGGAAATCCTCAAAAGGCGTCATCGCAGAAACAGAGGGTCTCTCAGATTTTAATGGAAGGTTTTAGCAGAAAGCGTGGAAACGCCACCGGTTTATGAAAAAACGTGTACGCCGGCGGCGTTTTTTGGCGCTTTAAAAAGAAAGGCAGGAGAGGAGTTCAGAGAAATTTTAGTTGTGGTTTTGAGGGAAAGGAATTAGAATAGAGTCATACTTATGTACAAATGAAAA
Organism: uncultured Lachnospiraceae bacterium; assembly: GCA_900542015.1. Taxonomy (GTDB): domain Bacteria; phylum Bacillota; class Clostridia; order Lachnospirales; family Lachnospiraceae; genus UBA2882. Next base: position 35,691 of record UQLY01000013.1, read on the forward strand.
TAAAGAATACCGTAAAGGAACTGCAGCATGGATAAATTAGAGGAGCTTCTTTCGCAAATATTAAATGAAAACCTGACGCAGATCGTGATCAGCGGACCTAAGAAAAGCGACGCTGCAAAATCGGAGCATTTTGTCAGGAAAATTCAGATCCGTCCGGTGTTATTAAAGGGACAGCTCTTATTTCAGGCGTCAAGCTACACAAAAAAGCAGGTCTTTCATGAAAATCTCTCAAGGCAGCAGGCAATAGACTATATCGCAAAGGCAATGGGAGATTATAAACAGTTGCAAGCCTATGGAGACGGGATAAAGGCAGACGTGCTGTCCGGGAAAAAGGGCAATCTGTCGATCAAAAGCGAGATAACGCCGCCGGCGGGCAAGGAAGGGGAAAGCGGGGAGCGAAAGGCGTCTCTGTCCCATAACCGGGAAAAGGAATCGATTCTGCCCAAGGATGAGCCGGTGCCTTTTTTGGTAGATTTGGGAGTACAGACCAAAGAAGGCAGGATCGTTGCCGGGAAATATGATAAATTCCGCCAGATCAACCGCTTTTTGGAGTTTATCAGGGATATTTTGCCTGTTCTGCCCAAGGATGAGCCGGTTTCCATTCTGGATTTTGGCTGCGGGAAAAGCTATCTGACCTTTGCCATGTATTATTACCTGAGGATCATGAACGGGTTGGACGTGGATATTGTAGGGCTGGATTTGAAGGAAGACGTGATTGAAAAATGCAACCGGCTGAAGGAAAGCTATGGATATGACCATCTGCATTTTCTCGTAGGGGATATCGGACAGTACGAAGGCAAGTCCCGGGTGGATATGGTGGTAACGCTTCATGCCTGCGATACGGCGACGGATTATGCTTTGGCAAAGGCGGTAAAGTGGAATGCGAAAGTTATTTTGTCCGTTCCCTGCTGTCAGCACGAATTAAACGGACAAATATCCCAGGAGCTGTTGCAGCCGGTATTGAAATACGGACTTTTGAAGGAACGGATTTCCGCGCTTTTGACGGACGGCATCAGAGCCTCTCTGCTGGAAGAGGCGGGATATGACGTGCAGGTTTTGGAATTTATCGATATGGAGCATACGCCCAAAAATATTTTGCTGCGGTGCGTTAAAAATACCCGTATGCGGGCGAAAAACAGCGCGCGGCTTGATGAAATGATTGATTTTTTGAACGGGAAGCCGACGCTTCAAAAGTTATTGAAAGAACAACAGGGTGAATAAGGATATTATGAAAAAGGGATTGATAAAAGGAATTGTCTGTTTCGTAACGTTTATGGTGTCGCTGTTTGTGATCAGCGCCGTTATGAACAGAGGAAATACGGATATTACCATGGAAATGAGCGCGGCGTCCTATCCGCTTGTGTATATCAATTATGAAGGAGAACATATTAACTGCCTGCACGGATACAGTAACGAAATGGACGTTTCGTTTATGCGGGATACGGTAACGCCTTTGGGAGAGGACCGGAAAATCTCCCTGTATATTGATAAATTTAACAGCGATATTGCCTCTCTGTCTTTTGAGGTGCGCTCCACGGACGGAGAGAGGCTGATTGAAAATTCCGAGATCTTTAATTATAAGGAAAAGGACGCGGGAATTTCCGCGGACGTGGTTATTAAGGATCTGATCGAACAGGACACGGAATATGAGTTTATCGTTCTTGTGGAGACGGCGGAAGGAAAGACGCTGCGGTATTATACCCGCATTATTCAAAGAAGCGAAAATCATGCGGGAGAAGAAATCCGTTTTGTACAGGATTTCCATACGAAAACCTTTGACAAAGATGCGGCAAGGGATTTGACAAAATATCTGGAGACCGATGAAACCGGGGATAACACCTCGTACAGTTATGTGAATATCCACAGCAGTTTTTCCCAGCTTACCTGGGGGGATTTGAAGGTGAAAAAAATCTCGGAACCGCAGATTTACGTCACGGAATTTTTTTCACAGACGATGCGTGTGAAAATGACCTATTTTGTATCGGTAACGACCGAAGAGGGCGAAAAAAGATGCAGAGTGGAGGAATTTTACAGACTCCGTTACGGAACGCAGAGAATTTATCTGTTGGATTTTGAGAGAACCATGAACGAAGTGTTTGAAATGGATATAGAGGCGTTTAATAAAAATAAGCTGGATCTGGGTATCCGAAGCGCTGATGTGGAAATGATGGAGAGCGAGGATGGCGGTGTTTTTGCCTTTGTATCGGAGAACAGACTGTTTTGCTACAATTCCACAAGCAACCGATTCGCGCAGCTGTTTGGTTTTTATGAAAAGGATCACGAGGACGAAAGGACCTTTTATGACCAGAATGATATTCGCATTTTGAACGTGGACGAGACGGGAAACGTACAGTTTATGGTATACGGTTATATGAACCGCGGCACCCACGAGGGAAATATGGGCATTGCGGTCTATTTCTATAACAGCGTGCTCAATACCATTGAGGAGGAAGTGTTTATTCCTTATGACAAATCCTATGCGGTGCTTGCCAGCGATTTGCAGCAACTGACTTATCTTAACAGCAGCAACGAGCTGTTCCTCTATCTGGGCGGCAGTATCTTTTGCGTGCACCTCGAGGAAAACAGCTACGAGACGGTCGCGGAAAACCTTCCTCAGGGGAGTCTCAAGGTATCCCAATCGAACCGGATGGCGGTATGGCCGGAAGGAGAGGATTTAAACAGGAGCACAAGTCTGGCGTTGATGAATTTAAACAGCCGCAGTATTTCTACGGTAGAGGCGGGAAGCGGAAATTATATCCGCCCCCTGGGATTTATGGAGGAAGATTTGATTTACGGGCTTGTCAGGGCGTCGGATATCTATACGGACAATGCGGGCAGCATTTTAATGCCGATGTTTCGCATCAGTATTTGCAGCGGTTCGGACAATACGGTTACGATGAACTATGAAAAGTCCGGAATTTATGTGACGGATATCAGTATTGAGGACAATCAGATCAATCTGGAACGGGTTAGCAGAGATGCGGAGAGCGGGACCTATGTTTCCGTCGTTTCGGATCAGATCATGAGTGCGGAAACCGGATTAGCGGGTGAAAACGTGGTGGAATTGGCGGCGACCGAGGCTAGGGAAACGATTGTGCAGATTGCGGCAAAGGGAACCATTGAGACAAAGTCACTGAAATTTTTGACGCCGAAAGAGGTCATGTATGAAGGCGGGCATGAGATGGTGTTCGGTTATCCTGAGCAGACGGAGCATAAGTATTATATTTACGGGGCGGACGGAATAACCGGAGTGTATTCCAGTCCCTCGGAAGCGATTATCTCGGCGGACGAAACGGCGGGAACAGTCATCAACGAGGCGGGCGATTATGTGTGGGTCAAAGGAAACCGCGTAACCCGCAATCAGATAATGAAGATCGAAGGAACCGCAGCGGATGAGGAAAATTCCTCCCTTGCCGTATGCCTGAATACGATGCTTGGGGCGGAAGGCATTACCCGCAACAGCCAGTATATGCTGGACCAGGGGCAATCCGTACTCTCCATTCTGGAAGAGCAGATGCCGGAAGCGGAAATACTGGATTTAAGCGGATGCAGCCTCGATTCCGTACTCTACTACGTCAACAGGGACATTCCGGTCATGGCGATCTTAAAGGATAAAAGCGCGGTGCTGATCGTAGGCTTTAACGAACTGAATACGGTCATTATGGACCCTGCAACCGGCACGATTTATAAAAAGGGAATGAATGATTCGACGCAGTGGTTCCAGGAGAATGGGAATCAGTTTATAGCGTATATACGATAATTAGAATGAAAAGGGGATGAGAAGGGGACGGCTGTCAGCGGCTGGGAAACGAACAAAGCAGAGTATCACGGAAACACGCTTGCGCTCTGCAAGGACGCAGCGGGCGCATAAGATTGCAAAAGACGCAATCTAAGCGCCGGCGTCCTTGCAAAGGTTTCCTTTGATACTCTGCTTTGTTCGTTTCCCAGCCGCTGACAGCCTGTTTTTCGGACCTTTTTAATATGATGTATATTAGCTGATGGCATACCGGCTGATTGTATATTGACTGTATCGGGGAAGTATGATTCAGGGAGCCTCCGCATTTATATTGATCAATTTATATATCGATCAAAGGAAACCTTTATAAAAACACCGGTACTTAATCCGCGTATTTTGCGGATTTATGTACCGCTGCGTTTTTATAGAGCGAAAGCGTGTTTCCGTGAGCGATATATAAATTGATCAATATAAATGCGGAGGCTCCTACATTACTTCAATTTTAAGTACGGAAGAGGATATGGCGGTATTTTTGGAGGAGGAATAAAAGGAGCATTCCCAGGATTCCGCAGGCTAGTACTTCACCGATGCCGACGGTCAGCATGAAGAAGGGAATGCCGCCGGGGATTCCGTAAGCATAATGCAGGACAAAAGGGATAATGAGGATATTTGACAAAATAGGGGGAACGGGAGCGAGCCACTTCCATTTACGGAGAGCATAGGTTCCCAGGGCGCCGAGCAGCGTGGCAAGGCTGCCAAATATAATATCCCAGATGGGCGCGCCGGTCATAAAATTGCTCAGTAAACAGCCTATAAAAAGACCGGGAATGGCGGCAGGCGTAAAAAACGGTAAGATGGTAAGAGCTTCGGAAATTCGGAATTGAATGGCGCCGTTTGCCAGTTGAAAGACATCAATGGCGAGGGTAAGCACCACATAGATTGCGGCGATAACCGCTGACTGCGTGATAAAGTAAGCTTTTTTGTTTTTCATATTTTTTTCTCCTTTAGTTTTGTTTTTCAGTCCGCGCCGCTATGCGCGAACCGAGGTCAGGAAGGTCTCGAACTGACCGTTTTTCCATGAGAGCGTTTTGCAGCTCTATGGTTTTGCAACGTTGCCAGTGTAGCATAAAGGGAGCAAAAATGCAATGATAAAATAATTTGTCGGAGTTTGGCGGGGAATGGCGGTTAAAACCGATTAAATCTTTATAAAACCGGGGGCAAAGCGATTGACTTTTGCGATTCCGTATTTTACCATGAAACATAATAAGAAGTTTGTGAACGGAGGGAAAAGCATGGATTTTTTAAGTAAGGTATCAGCGAAGGCGGGCGAAACATTTCAGACCATAAAGGATAGTGAAGTAACGAAAAAGGCGAAAAACTATGCGGGCATTCCGGGACTGCAGGTGCAGGTCGGCAAGTGCGAGAGTTTGATCAAGAAAGCATATGAAGAGATCGGCGAAGCGTATTTTAAGGCGCATGAGCACGAGGACGGCGGCGAATACGCGGAGAAGTTCGGGATCATTAAGGAAAATATGCAAAAGATCGGTCAGTTGAAAGCCGAGATTGAGGAGAAGAAAAAGGGCGGAGACAATACGACCGAGGCAAAGGAAGGAGACGTCTCCATTGAAAAAGTATGTCCGATCTGCGGAAGGACCGTTCCCGACGACGCGGCATTCTGCAGCGTCTGCGGACACCAGTTTTAACCCCAGCGTCCTCTAACAAAGAGCCGGACCAAGAAAATACAAAAAGGATATAAAAGGATACAAAAAAGGGCTGCCACATTTATAATTTTTGTATCGATCAAAGGAAACCTTTATAAAAACGCCGGTACTTAATCCGCGTATTTTGCGGATTTATGTACCGCTGCGTTTTTATACCCCAAGGGCACAAGTAGAGCGCAAGCGTGTTTCCGTGATCGATACAAAAATTGATAAACATGACACCCTTTTTACACTTCCCCTTTTTTATATCTTGCCAGCAAATTCTGAATCCTGTCGCTGGGATTGAGCAGATCGCTGATGGAAGCGTCATGATTGAGCGTGTCGATAATATAGGCGATATATTTGCTCATATCGCAGTCAATGTAATAAGGTCTTTCCAAAAGCTCCGGAGTCTGGTAAATCAGATTGGTGGTCAGGATATCGTCGATAAAGCCTTCTTCATATGCCTGATCAAATTTCGCAAGTCCGTTTGTAAACAGTCCGAAGGTCGCACAGATGAAAATGCGGTTTGCTTTGCGCTTCTTTAGCGCCGCCGCGACTTCCAATACGCTTTCGCCGGAAGAGATCATATCGTCCACGACGATAATATCCTTGCCTTCCACGCTGGAGCCCAGAAATTCATGGGCGACGATGGGATTGCGACCGTCTACAATCTGCGTGTAGTCCCGGCGTTTATAAAACATACCCATATCCAGTCCTAATACGTTGGCGATATAAATAGCACGGCTCATACCGCCTTCATCGGGGCTGACAACCATCATATGATCTGAATCAATCGTCAGATCCCTGACATGGGAAAGAAGCCCTTTGATAAACTGGTAGGCGGGCTGAACGGTTTCAAAACCGTTTAAGGGAATTGCGTTTTGTACCCGGGCGTCATGAGCGTCAAAGGTAATAATGTTGTCCACGCCCATATTGACAAGCTCCTGCAGGGCGATTGCACAGTCAAGAGACTCGCGGGTACTTCTTTTATGCTGCCTGCTTTCATAAAGAAACGGCATAATAACGGTAATTCGTCTTGCCTTTCCGCCGACAGCGGCGATAATACGCTTTAAATCCTGGAAATGATCGTCAGGAGACATATGATTGGGATGTCCGCATAGGGAATAGGTCAAAGAATAGTTTGCTACGTCTACCAACAGATAGAGATCGGTGCCTCTGACCGATTCTAAAATGACGCCTTTTGCTTCGCCGGAACCGAAGCGGGGTACTTTTGCTTTGATTAAATAGGAATCGCGCTGGTAGCCTTTGAAGGCAAGGCTGTCGCTGTGGGCGTTTTCACGTTCCGTTCTCCAGTCAACCAGATAATTGTTGACCTTTTCTCCGAGAGCCTTACAGCCTTCCAGAGAGATAATTCCCAAAGAGCCTACGGGAATGGTTTCCAGGTTTCTCATTTCTTCACGTTTGGACATGATGAAAGATCCTCACTTTCTCTTATCTTGAAATTTCTTTAGCATTCGAATATCTCGTCCCTCAAATTTACAAAAAGTGAAATGACTGCTGACACGGGAAAAAATTCTTTCCGAATAGCGTCTGTTCAGTTCATCCAAAGTCAGATTCGTAGAAATCAGGGTGGCTTTCTTTAGCAGATCCCGGTTGTTCAGGCAGGTAAATAAATCCGCCTTTACTCTTTCGCTGATGGCTTCGGTGCCCAGATCATCGATAATCAGAAGGTCGCATTGGTTAATATCCTCCAGGAAGGAGAAATAAGCGTCCTTATCGTCCTGGAAGCGATAATCCACAAAATTTTTGAAAAATTTATCCGCGCTGTAATAGGTAACCGAATGTCCCTGTTCCATCAATTCCTTTGCGATGCAGCAGGATAGAAAAGTTTTACCAGTACCAACATTACCATAAAATACAAGATTTTGGTAGTCCGAGTTGAAATTTCCCGTAAACTTTTTGCTGACGTTTAAGGCGTTGGCATAGGAAGCGGCTTCCGCTTCGTTGAAATAATCAAAAGAAAGGGTATCAAAATTCTGTACCGTGATCAGATCAAAAATGCCGGACTGCTCAAATAAAAGTCTGGTCTGCGCCTCGATAAAACAACTGCATTTGGCGCGGCTTTCGGGAAGAAAGCCCGTATCATGGCACTTTTGGCAGGTATAAATGGGAGCGAGATAATCCTTCGGATAACCCGCGTCCGTCAAAATACGGTCCCTTTTGTCCATCAGAAGCTCCTCTTTGGTCTTAGCGGCGGTAAAAGCGTCCGTATCTTTGTCCAGGTTCGCCTGCATACGCTGCATACGCAGGCTACGCAGCTCGTCCTCCGTATCAAAATAGGCGGGGAGCTTTTGGCGGATCTCCTCGGTGCGTTCCACCTGAATCCTGTGATTTTCCAGGCGGATATTATCGTATTTTTCCATAATGGAATCAAATTGCTTGTTGCTCAAACCCATAAGCGGTACCTCATGTGAATATGTATCTAGTTGCTCAGTAACATTTTTTCCAGCTCGTCATAATCGTAAGAACGCTGTTGAAAGTCGTTGAAGCCGCCGTCCTTTTTGGAAGGAGAGGCAGGAGCCTTCTGATGAGAAGTATCCAGGGCTTCGATATCCCTGAGGTTTTTGACATTGGCGTCATGCCATTTGGTCAGGATCGCGTTGGTATATTGGAAACGGTTGTGATCCGTGGCAAGCACGGCACGTTCGCACGCTTTGAGCACGATGTCGGTGGAAAAGCCGAACTGCCCGAACCATTTTTTGATATAGGCAACCTCCGGTTCCGTAGGCTCGGCGTTTTTCCCGAGGGCGCGCATAACGCTGTATACCTGTTTATCGTATTTGGAAGTCCGCAGCTTTGCCTGGCGGACAGTGGATATATGTGCCTCCGCCCAGTCAACGGCTACCTTTTCCATATAGGAAAACTGTTTTTTGCCCCTGCCTACACAGTATTGGATCAGATAATCGATCAGATCGGTGGAAAAGCCCAGCGTATCATAGATAAAAAGCAGGGTCTCCAGATCGCTGCGGGACAACAGCCTGCCCGTATATTGTTCGGCGATAAAAATAATCTGAGAGGTCTCGTTGTTGCTGCGAAAGGCTGCAAGATCGTCTGCGGAAAAAGACGTCCTGACCGGAGCCGTATTTTTGGAAACAGCAGGCTTTGGCGTTTCCTTTGCAGGCTTGGGATTCTCCGCGGCAAGCTTGGGAGAAAAGGACACAATTTCAGCCTTGGAGCTCATGGACGGAAAGGGGAGCACATGCACCGCCTTCAGATTCTGCTCGCCGTCATAATCGAGAGAAAGGAGCTTTAACTTTTCCCAGTAACGCAGCGCGCGCAGTACGTCCTTTTCCGTATAATTAAAGCGGTCGGCAATATCCGAAATGCTAAAGGACAGCTTCGCTCCCGTCATGCGGATCAGATACAGATAGATTTTAATTTGAGCATCATTGGCGGATACCATATATTCGTCGATAAACTGATTGGATATAATGGTGGCGTCCTGTCCCTGCTCCTGATAAATTGTTAAATGAGACATCTTATCACCCGGTTTATTCATTCTTTAAAGCAAGTGAAAGTATAGCATAATCGGAGCAAAAATGAAATAGTAAATTTTTCGCGAACCCGCATAAAACCTAGATTTTCACAACTTTGTTTAAATTGTGGATAATGTGGATATCAGGTGGACATAATTTAAAAAAATTGTCGATACCACAGGTTGGGCAGGGGTTTGTCAAGAAAATAAAAATAATTTATGTAAATTAAAATATCCACAACAAAAAGTGGGTAATTTTCACAGGTTTGTTGTGGATATTGTGGATAATTATTTTTTTAACAGGTTTTCGCCGATATTTACAACGTCTCCGGCTCCCATAGTTATCAACAGGTCCCCGGGGGAATAATTTTTTTTCAAAAAAGCTTCGATTTCTTCAAAGGTGGGAAAATAATCGCATGGCGTTCCCAGCTTTTGTATTTCCGTCTGCAGGGTCCCCGAGCTGATTCCCAGAGTGTCGGTTTCCCTTGCGGCATAAATGTCGGCTAAGACCACATGGTCCGCGGCTGACAGCGCCCTGGCAAATTCGGGAAGGAAGGCGCGGGTCCTCGTGTAAGTATGGGGCTGGAACACGCACCACAGCTTTTTGTGGGGATAGTGCGCTGCGGCTGACAGCGTCGAAGCGATCTCCGTAGGGTGGTGTGCATAATCGTCGATGACAGTAACGCCGTCCACCGTGCCCTTTAACTGAAAGCGCCTATCCGTGCCACTGAAATGATGCAGAGCGTCTTTTGAGACTTCCCGGGGAATGCCCAGGATATCGGAAAGCGCGATTGCCGCGAGGGAATTGTATACATTGTGTTCGCCGGGAACGCCCAGCGATATTTTTTCTTTTTTGCCGTCGTGGCAAAGTACATAGGAAGGTCTCGCCAATTCATCGTATGCAATCGCCTCCGGATAATAATCGCAGGCGCTTTCTTTGCCGTAGGTAACGACGCGGCAGTCCAGTCCGTTTGTGATTTCCTGCAGGGAAGGAATATCCCCGTTGATAATTAAAGTGCCGTCTTTGGGAAGCAAAGATGCAAATTTTTGGAAAGAATGACGGATGTCCTGAATATCTTTAAAAAAGTCCAAGTGGTCTTCCTCAATATTTAAGATGAGGCTGATCTTCGGATAAAAGCTTAAAAAGCTGTTGGTATATTCGCATGCTTCGGTAACGAATAAGCCGGACGCGCCTACACGGATATTGCCGTGAATGGAAGGCAGTATTCCGCCGATGGATAAAGTAGGGTCCGCATCCGCGGCAAGGAGGATTTCGCTGATCATGGAAGTCGTGGTCGTCTTGCCGTGGGTGCCGCTGACGGCGATGGGAGTGTCGTAGTTACGCATGATCTGTCCCAGCAGTTCTGCTCTGGTCAGGCAGGGGATGCCGAGATCCCTTGCGGCGCAAAGCTCGGGATTGTCATCGTGGATCGCTGCCGTATAGACGACGGCGTCGGTATCTTTGGTAATATTGCCGGCGGACTGTCCGTAAATGACGGAAGCTCCTTTTTCCTCAAGATGGATTGTCAGAGCGCTTTGTCTGGCGTCGGAACCGGAAATGACAAAGCCCCGGTCCAGCAAAACTTCGGCGAGACCGCTCATACTGATACCGCCGATGCCGATAAAGTGGACATGAATTGGTTTGTTAAAATTGATATGGTACATGGATACACTTCCTATTCGTTATTCCTTTTTTCATTCTTTTTTCATTATAACCACCTGCGGAGGAAAAACCAACTGTTATTTTGAAGAAGCTCAAAAAAACGTAAAAGGGGGGATTTTTATACAATTTTAACAAAAAATGGTACTAATATACCAAAGAACAAAAAGAACAAATGTGCAAAATGACGGGGAAAATATACAAAAGAAAGATAGATTTTGTATATTTTTTACATAAACTTTGAAAAAAGGAAAGATTTTATTTGTAAAAAATATTCACTTTAAAATGATAGTATGCTATAATCAATTTGTTATTTATTAAAAACATTCTTTTCGTAATATTAGATGGTTGGATATTTGGAGAGATAGCAAGAGGTGAAGACATGATTAAGAAAGAAATGATTGCCATGCTGTTAGCTGGAGGACAAGGCAGCAGGCTTGGCGTATTGACAGCAAAGGTGGCAAAACCCGCTGTATCCTTTGGCGGCAAATACCGCATCATTGATTTCCCGCTCAGCAACTGTATCAATTCAGGGGTTGATACGGTGGGCGTACTGACTCAGTATCAGCCGCTTCGGCTGAATACGCATATCGGCATCGGTATTCCGTGGGATCTGGACAGGTCAATCGGAGGGGTTACGGTTCTTCCACCTTATGAGAAGAGTTCCAATACGGAATGGTATACAGGTACGGCAAACGCCATTTATCAGAATATCGATTATATGGACAGCTTCAATCCCGACTATGTGCTGATTCTGTCAGGGGACCACATCTATAAGATGGATTATGAGGTTATGCTGGATTATCACAAGTCCAAAGGGGCTGAGGTCACGCTTGCGGCGATGCCGGTACCGTTAGAGGAAGCGAAGCGTTTCGGTATCCTGATTACCGACGAGGACCGCAGGATCAATGAGTTTGAAGAAAAACCGGAAAACCCCAGAAGCAATCTGGCAAGCATGGGTATCTACATATTTAACTGGAAGACGTTAAAAGAGGCGCTGATTGCCAACGCACAGCAGCCGTCTCTGGATTTCGGCAAGCATGTAATCCCGTACTGCCACGCAAAGGGCGCGCCCTGCTACGCTTATGAGTACAACGGATACTGGAAGGACGTAGGCACGCTCAATTCCTATTGGGAAGCAAATATGGAGCTTATCGATATCGTACCGGAGTTTAACCTGTATGAGGAATACTGGAAGATTTATACCAAGTGCGACAAGCTGCCGCCGCAGTACATTTCCTCCAACAGCGAGATTGAGAAATGTATCATCGGCGAAGGCGCGCAGATTTACGGTAAGGTTTACAATTCCGTAATCGGCTGCGGCGTTACGATCGGGGAAGGAACGGTAGTCAGGGATTCCATTATCATGAACGACGCCGAGATCGGCTTTGGAGGCAATGTGGAAAAAGCGATCATTGCCGAAAACGTCCGCGTCGGAGATCATGTTAAGATCGGCGTCGGAGAAGAAGTTGAAAATGATACCGCACCGCATATTTATAATCATGGATTGGTATGTATAGGAGAAAAATCCGTTGTGCCAAGCGACGTTACCATCGGAAAGAACGTGGTAATTTCCGGCGTGACAGGTGTGGAAGATTATGACAACATGTGTCTGGCAAGCGGCAAATCTTTGATTAAGGCAGGTGACGAGGTATGAGAGCGATAGGAATTATTTTAGCCGGCGGCAATAATCACAGGATGGGAGAGCTGTCCAAGAAAAGAGCGATCTCAGCTATGCCCATTGCCGGAAGCTACCGCAGTATTGATTTTGCATTGAGCAACATGACCAACTCCCGTATTCAGAAAGTAGGAGTGTTTACACAGTATAATGCCAGAAGTCTGAATGAACATCTGAGCTCTTCCAAGTGGTGGGACTTCGGCAGAAAACAGGGCGGCTTATTCGTGTTTACGCCGACGGTAACCAGCGATAACAATTCCTGGTACAGGGGCACGGCGGATGCGATTTATCAAAACCTCTCTTTCCTGAAGGAAAGCCATGAGCCTTATGTGGTTATCGCGTCGGGCGACTGCGTATACAAAATGGACTACAACAAGGTGCTGGAATATCACATCGCCAAAAAAGCGGATATTACCGTTGTCTGCAGGGACATGGAGCCGGGAGAGAACGTAGACCGTTACGGCACGATCAAAATGAATGAGGATTACCGCATCGAAGAGTTTGAAGAAAAACCCATTGTGGCGAAATCCAATACGATTTCCTGCGGTATCTATGTGATCCGCAGAAGACAACTGATCGAGCTGATCGAGAAATGCGCGGAAGAGAACTTATATGATTTTGTTAAGGACATCCTGATCCGTTACAAGAGCCTGAAAAGAATCTACGGCTATAAGATGACGGATTACTGGAAAAACATTGCGACGGTTGAGGATTACTTCAACACCAATATGGACTTCTTAAAACCGGAGATCCGCAACTATTTCTTCAGACAGTATCCGGACGTATATTCCAAGGTGGATGATCTTCCGCCGGCAAAATATAATGTGGGAGCGAAACTGAAGAATTGTCTGATTTCCAGCGGAAGCATTATAAACGGAACCGTGGAAGATTCCGTTATCTTTAAAAAGGTATTTGTGGGTAACAATTGTACAATCAAAAATTCCATTATTTTGAATGACGTTTACATCGGAGACAATGCATACATTGAAAACTGTATTGTGGAAAGTCACGACACCATTCGCGCCAATTCGTACCTGAAAGGGGAAGACGGCATTAAGGTAGTGGTAGAGCAAAACGACAGATTTGTAATTTAATCGGTCAGAAAGGACTAAGGGGGATACTAAATGAACATTACTGACGTACATGTGCGAAAAATCAGTCACGAGGGTAAAATGAAGGCTGTAGTATCTATTACTTTGGATGATGTGTTTGTAGTGCATGACATCAAGGTAATTGACGGTGAAAAGGGATTATTCATTGCAATGCCCAGTAAAAAGACTGCCGACGGAGAGTATCGGGATATTGCACATCCGATCAATTCGGCAACGAGAGAAATGATTCAGACTACGATTCTGAACGCCTATGAGGACGCGTTGTCAGCAGAGGAGCCGGAGGCGTAGGAAACTGTTTTTTTCGAGCAGGTAAAACTGAGAAGAGGGTATAAAAGAGGCTGATGTCGGGGGGCGTCGGCTTCTTTTGCGGAAAGGAAGGAAAAGAATGAAAATAGGAATTATCGGTTATGGAAATCTGGGAAGAGGCATAGAATGCGCCGTCAGACAGAACGAGGATATGGAGTTAGCCGCGGTATTTACGAGACGAAACCCCGGAGACGTCAAAATCCTGACGCAGGGGGTCCCCGTATATTCCGTGGATGAAGCGGAAAAGATGCAGGGCAAACTGGACGTGGTAATCCTTTGCGGAGGGAGCGCGACGGATCTGCCGAAACAGACGCCGGTCTATGCGAAATATTTTAACGTAGTGGACAGCTTTGACACCCATGCAAAAATTCCGGAGCATTTTGACCGAGTGGACGCGGCGGCAAAGGAGGGCGGACATGCCGCCCTGATTTCCTGCGGCTGGGACCCGGGCATGTTTTCCTTAAACAGACTGTATGCAAACGCCATACTGCCGGAGGGAAAAGATTATACCTTTTGGGGAAAAGGCGTGAGCCAGGGGCATTCCGATGCGATCCGGCGCGTGGAAGGCGTGAAGGACGCAAAGCAGTATACCATTCCCGTAGAGGAAGCGCTGCAGCAGGTAAGAAGCGGCAGCAACCCGGAGCTTACCACGAGACAGAAGCATATCAGGGAGTGCTTCGTGGTTGCAAAAGAGGGAGCGGATAAGGCAAAGATTGAAGAGACGATCAAGACGATGCCCGATTATTTTGCGGATTATGATACGATTGTGCACTTTATCAGCGAAGAGGAATTAAAAAGGGACCACAGCGGCATTCCTCACGGGGGATTTGTGTTCAGAACGGGAGAGACAGGGTGGAATAAAGAGCATAAGCATGTGATAGAATACAGTTTGAAGCTGGATTCCAATCCGGAGTTTACGGCTTCGGTACTGCTTGCCTATGCAAGAGCCGTCAACCGCCTGCAAAGAGAAGGACAGACCGGAGCCAAAACGGTCTTTGACATTGCTCCGGCATATTTAAGCCCCAAATCCGGAGAAGAATTGAGAAAACATTTGCTGTAAAGGTTGAAATGCTTCGCTTCCTATGATAAAAAATGGGATAAGAAGTGAAAAAAGAAAGGCAGGCAGAAAAAATGTTTATCGTCGCAGGACTCGGAAACCCGTCGAAGGAATATGATAAAACGAGGCATAACGTTGGCTTCGATACCGTTGATTATCTTGCAGAAAAATATGGGATCACCATAGGAGAAAAAAAGCATAAGGCGCTGACGGGGAAAGGGATCATCGCGGGGGAAAAGGTTGTGCTGTTAAAGCCCCAGACCTTTATGAATTTAAGCGGAGAGAGTATCCGTGCGGCGCTGGATTTTTACAAGGCGGACGAAACGACGCAGTTGATTGTGATCTACGACGACATTTCCCTGCCGCCCGGGCAGCTTCGTATCCGCAAAAAGGGAAGCGCCGGAGGACATAACGGAATCAAAAATATTATCGCCCATTTGGGGCATGACCGGTTTATGCGGATCAAAATCGGCGTCGGAGAAAAACCGGCGGGATACGATCTTGCCGCCTATGTGCTGGGGCGTTTTTGCGCCGCCGAGCGGGAAATTATGGAGGAAGCTTTTGAAAAAGCTGCGGACGCCGTGGAGGTCATGATAACCGAAGGACCGGATGCGGCAATGAATTTATATAATGTTAAGAGGAAATAGACGTGAAAGTATTGCGGGAATGTCTGAGAGGACTTTCGGATTTTGAAGATATGCAAAAGAGTATGCAGAGCGGAAAAAGCATCGCCGTTTCCGGCTGCGTGGATTCTCAAAAAGTTCATATGATGTGGGGGCTTTCCGAAGACTTCCCTTATCGGGTGGTGGCGACCTATTCCGAGAAAAGGGCGAGGGAGCTTTATGAGGATTTTTCTTTTTATACGAAAGACGTTTTATATTTCCCGGCGAAGGATTTTATTTTCTTCCAGGCGGATATCCATAGCAATAAGGTAACCAGAGAGCGGATCGCCGTTTACCGCAGGATTTTGGAAGCGGAGCCGGTAACGATCATCACGACCTTTGACGCATTTATGGCGCCGTGTATGCCCTTAGGCGTTATGGAAAACAATGTGATTGCGCTGGATGAAGACAGCGCGGTGGATGAAAAGGCGCTTGCCCTGAAGCTGACGCGTATGGGCTATGAGAGGGTTCCTCAGGTGGAAGCGGGCGGTCAGTTTTCCATCCGGGGCGGGATTATAGACGTTTTTGACCTGACGGAGGAAAATCCCTATCGAATCGAGCTGTGGGGCGACGAAATCGATTCCCTGAGGAGCTTCGACGTCCTGAGCCAGCGCTCTGTGGAGACCTTATCGGAAATCACGATTTATCCGGCGACCGAGTTGCTTTTGACGGCGAAACAGCGGGAAGAAGGGCTTGCCGGGATCAGGAAGGAAGCCGAAAAAGCGGAGAAGCGGTTTCGGGAGGCGCATGAGCCGGAGCTTGCTGCAAGAATCAAAAGCCAGATGGAGGTGCTTAAGGAACAACTGGAGGAGTTTGGCGTGCTTGCCAACCTGGACAGCTATATCCGGTATTTTTGTGATGAAACGGTGCCCTTTCCCCAGCTTTTATCCAAGGAAGAGACCGTCTTTTTTATTGACGAGCCCCTGCGGGTGGCGGAGCATACGGACGCTATTGAGCTGGAGTTTCGGGAGAGTATGAAAAACCGCCTGGAGAAGGGGTATGCGCTTCCCGGGCAGACGGAGATCCTCTATCCGGCGAAGGAGGTCATGGCAAAGCTGCAAAGAGGCTATTTTGCATGTATATCTACTTTGGACGGACGGACGCCCGGCATAGAGATCGACAAGAAATATTACATTACGGCAAAGAGCATACAATCCTTTCACAACAGCTTTGAGGAGCTTTGCAAGGAATTAAAACGATATAAAAAGAACGGATATCAGGTGCTGTTGGTAACGCCTTCCCGGACAAGGGCGAAGAGGCTGTCCGAGGAGCTGCGGGATATGGAGCTTTCCTGTTTTTACAGTGAAGACATGGACGAGGCGCCAATGGCGGGACAGATCATGTCCGTATACGGGCAGATCTTAAAGGGCTTTGAATATCCCCATTTAAAATTTGCGGTCATTGCCGAAAGCGATATTTTTAGCAGCAAGACGGTTCGCAAAAAGAAGAAAAAACGCTATGAGGGACAGAAGATCAATGACTTTACGGATCTGAAGGTAGGGGATTACGTGGTTCATGAAAGCCACGGTCTCGGCGTTTACCAGGGAATTGAAAAAGTGGAAATTGACCATGTGGTCAAGGATTATATGAAGATCGCATACCGGGACGGAGGCATTTTGTATGTGCGCGCCACCGGATTCGACGTGATCCAGAAATACGCCGCCGCGGATGCGAAGAAGCCCAAGCTCAATAAGCTGGGCACCCAGGATTGGGAAAAGACCAAAACAAAGGTGAAGAGCGCGGTTTCCGAGGTGGCGAAGGAGCTGGTGGAGCTGTATGCGGTCCGCGCCAATAAGGAAGGCTACGCTTACGGCAAAGATACGGTATGGCAGAGGGAATTTGAAGAACTGTTTCCCTATGAGGAGACTGAGGACCAGCTTACCGCCATAGAAGCCACCAAAAAGGATATGGAGAGCAAGAAGATCATGGACCGTCTGATCTGCGGGGACGTGGGATTCGGCAAGACCGAGATCGCTATCCGCGCCGCGTTTAAAGCGGTACAGGAAGGCAAACAGGTCGTTTATCTGGTGCCGACGACGATTCTTGCCAAACAGCACTACGATACTTTTAAGCAAAGAATGAAGGATTATCCGGTTACCATAGAAATGCTGTCCCGTTTCCGTACTGCGGCGGAACAGAGGCATACCATAGAGGAACTGAAAAAGGGCATGGTGGATATTGTCATCGGAACCCACAGAGTCCTTTCCAAAGACGTCGCCTTTAAAGATCTGGGGCTTTTGATCATTGACGAGGAACAGCGCTTCGGCGTGTCCCATAAGGAAAAGATCAAACAACTGAAAAATAATGTGGACGTATTGACCCTGACGGCAACGCCGATTCCGAGGACCCTCCATATGAGTCTGGTGGGTATCAGGGATATGAGCGTGCTGGAAGAGGCGCCTAACGACCGGATGCCGATTCAGACTTATGTGATGGAATACAATGAAGAAATGGTCCGGGAGGCGATCAACAGGGAGCTTGCCAGAAACGGACAGGTATATTATGTTTATAACAGGGTCGATTCCATCGGAGAGATCACGGCGTCGGTACAGGCGCTGGTACCCGATGCGGTTGTGGCGTTCGCCCACGGGCAGATGAAGGAATCGGAGCTGGAAAAGATTTTGTATGAATTTATCAACGGGGAAATCGACGTGCTCGTAGCGACGACGATTATTGAGACGGGTATCGATATCCCCAATGTCAATACGATGATTATCCACGATTCCGACAGTATGGGGCTTTCGCAGCTTTACCAGTTGAGAGGGCGGGTCGGCAGAAGCAGCCGCAACGCTTATGCCTTCCTGATGTACCGCAGAAACAAGGTGCTTAAGGAAGTGGCGGAAAAACGGCTGGAGGCAATTAAGGAATTTACGGATCTGGGCAGCGGATTTAAGATTGCCATGAAGGATCTTGAGATCAGGGGCGCGGGCAACCTGCTTGGAAAAATGCAGCATGGGCACATGGAAGCGGTCGGATACGATCTCTACTGCAAGATGTTAAACGAGGCGGTAAAGCACCTAAAGGGCATCGATCTGAAGGAAGATTTCCAGACGACGATAGATCTGGATATCAACGCCTATATCCCCGCGGAGTATATTTTAAACGAGTTTCAGAAACTGGATATTTATAAAAGAATTGCGGCGATTGAAAACGAAGAGGAATGCGACGATATGCGTTCGGAGCTTTTGGACCGTTTCGGCACGATTCCGGCGTCGGTGGAAAATCTGCTGCAAATATCTTTAATCCGCGCAAGGGCGCACCGGATGTATGTGGAAGAGATTAAGGGAAAGAAAGACGGCATTACGATTATTATGAATGTCAGGGCGGATATTAAAGTGGAAAACATTCCCTATGTCATAAAGGAAATGGAAGACAAACTGAAATTTACCGTAAAAAATATCCCCACGTTTTCCTATAAACTATATCCGACGGGATTCGATAAAAAAGATGAAGAAATGCTGTTGGAGACGACTGTAAAAATCATTGCCTGTATGGAAAAACATCTGGCGGATTAAAACGATTACGAAGGAGGCATTATGGAAATGTATCATTACTCGCTGCAGCAATGGCTGTTGTTCTTTTACATTTATTGCTTTTTGGGGTGGTGCTGGGAATCCTGTTATGTATCTGTCAAAAAGAGAAAGTGGGTCAACCGGGGGTTTTTAAACGGACCGTTTCTGCCTATTTACGGTTTTGGGGCACTGGCGGTGTTAATTGCCACGCTTCCGGTCAGATCAATGCCGGTATTGGTCTATGTATTCGGCATGATCGGCGCGACGCTTCTGGAGTTGGTGACGGGGATCTGCATGGAAAGCCTGTTCCATGTGCGTTATTGGGATTACAGCAATCAGAAATTTAATTATAAAGGGCACATATGTCTCGGATCATCCATCGCATGGGGATTCTTTTCGCTGGCGATGATCTACGGTTTTCATAAACCTATCGAAAACCTTGTGCTGGGACTGCCTTATTGGTTTACCAATGCCGCTTCCTTTGTATTGACGGCGGTATTTGCCGCAGACTTTGCCGTCAGCTTCAAGACCGCTATGGAACTGCGCGATATTCTTGACGGAATTGAACGTATGAAGGCGGAGATGAAGAGGCTGCAGAGAAGGGCGGAAATTATGGAAACCTTCCTTGCGGACAGCGCGGAGAAGAGAAGCGAAGAACGTCTGAAGAACAAAGAGGAATGGAAAGACGAGCTGGAAGAACTGAAAGCCGAATTTAAAACGGGTCTGCAGGATAAAAAAGAGGACATTATGGCGGAGCTTCGCGATATCCGCGAAAGACAGCAGATGTATGCCGGCAGGCTGAAAGGGGAAGGCAGGAGAAACAGATCCGTCGAGCATATGCTCAAGAGGAACCCTACGGCGGCTTCGCGTAAATATGCCGCGGCGTTAAAAGAATATAAAGATCAATTCATCAGCGCGGTAAAGGAAGAAATAGAAGAGAGAAAGAAACGATGAAAATCACACCGTTAATAAAAGACATGGCGAAAGAAAAGCTGCCGGAGCAGGAAAAACTCGCACAGGAGCTCAAACAGGCAAAGGCGTTCGGAGAAATCAGGATCGGAACGGAGCATTTATTTTACAGAAGCCTGATCCGGTGGCGTTTTATTCCCTTTCGCGAATGCGAACGCATTTATATCAGAGTGGAATTTGGGGAATATGGAGAATTTCCGCTGCACGAGCATTATGTGATTGCGGATACCGGGAAAGGCGGAGAAAAAAAGCTGCGCGTAGAGCGCCCGGATGACGCAAAAGAGGTGCTTGCCTATTTGGGGGAGCATGTCAAAAATTTAAAGCTCGGCAAAGAGAAGCCGCAGCGGGAAGGCTAATCATGAGAACGGAGGAAAGCAGATGGACGAGGATAAAATGATCGATGAAATCCTAAAGCATTTGGATACCGAGACCGGACAGGGCGTTGTCAGAATGAGCGTGCAGATCGACGAAGAAACGGAGACGTTTAAGCAGATCGATCACGGCTGCTGTCATATGTATGGTAGACCGGCAAACGAAACCGTGGGTCTTTTGGATATGTACACGGATATTAGCCATGGGGAAGCCGACCGTTAGTCTGCAGGATAAAAGGGGGGAACGGTATGTATGCGATGATCAATATTATCCAGATTGTCGGGGTAATCGTAGGATTTCTGACGATTATCGTTGTAGCGCGGCAAAAGGCATCGGAAAACCAGAAGGTTTTGCTGCTTGCCTGTTGCTGCGCTTTTTTAAGTATTCTTGCCTACACGATGGAAATTAACAGCACGTCGTTAGAAGCAATGCTTGTGGCGCTGAAATTCGGCTATCTGGGAAAATGTTATGTGTTGTTATTCTTTTTTATGTTTATGGCGGCATATTGCAGGATTTCGTTCCCAAAAAGTATTTTCCGCTTTTTTCTGATCTTTAATACGGCGATGCTTGTCGTGATCGTTACCTGTGAGCGGCACAGCCTTTACTATCGGAATCTGCATATGGATACCGGCGGAATGTTTCCGCACCCTGCTTTTGAAAGAGGAGTCTGCTATTGGATGTTTATGGCGGTCATGCTGCTGTTGATGATCTGGTATCTGGTTATTTCCGTGATTGAAGTCCATAAAAGGAACGGAAGGGAAAGAAAACAGATCCTTTTGCTTTCCATGGCGGGAATTATTCCCTCCTTTATGCTGGTGGTATATCTGACGGGCATTCTGGACGTATTTGATCCGGTTCCCATCGGAATCGTGGCGTCCTGCAGCCTGCTGACCATAAATGTATTAAAATACGGGCTTTTTGATACGCTGCAGTTGGCAAAGGAAAAGGTCATCGAGAGCACCAAGGAAGGGCTGATCGTTGTGGACCCCGATTACCGCCTTTTGTATGCCAACGAGGTTGCCGGACAGCTTTTCCCGGATATTAACGATCAGAAAAAGCGGGAAGAACGTCTGGAGGAAATATTCGGGAAAGACCAGCGGGAAACCATTGTGATGCAGGACGGCAGAAATTATGAAATCCGTGTTTCCAAAATCACGGAGGACGCTTATCAGGAGACGGTTAAAGGATATCTTGCATGGATTTTTGATATGACGTTTATCAATCGTTATACGGAGGAAATGATCTGTTTAAGGGAGGAAGCGGAAAAGGCGAATCTGGCGAAAACTTCCTTTCTGGCGCACATATCCCATGAGATCAGGACCCCGATGAACGCCATTGTGGGTTACTCGGACCTGTGCATCAGAAGTGATTCTTATCATGAAATCGAGCAATATGTGGGACATATCAAGACCTCGGCGGAGACGCTGTTAAACCTGATTAACGACGTACTGGACATTTCCAAAATAGAATGCGGAAAAATGGAACTGGTGGAAATGGAATATTCGTTAAAGGCGATGATGAGCGAGACGATATCGGTCATCGGGCAGCAGGCGCATGAAAAAGGTCTGATGTTTCGCTATATGCTGGAGGAACGCCTGCCGTCTTCACTGTACGGCGATAAAACCCGCGTCAGGGAAATCGCGTCGAACCTATTATCCAATGCCGTCAAATACACCGACGAGGGAACGATTTACTTTAAGATTAAAGAAATTGAGCGGCTCGGCAACAAGGTCCTCATGGAAATTATTGTAAGGGATACAGGAATCGGGATTCGGGATGAGGATAAGGAAAAATTATTTCAAAAATTCGAGCGGTTTGACAGCGTGAGGAATTATTCCAAGGAAGGTACGGGGCTGGGACTTCCGATTGTAAAGAGCCTTGCCGAGCTGATGGAAGGTTCTGTGGAGGTGGAAAGCGTTTACGGCAAGGGCAGTACTTTCCGGGTCCGGATATGGCAGAAAATCGCGGATGCAACGCCCGTGGGAGAGTATCGCGGGACGAATGAGGACAAGATCATTCCGGAGAGAGAAGCATATGGGAGCGGGCAGAGGGTTCAATTTCCGAAGGCGTCGGTGCTTGTGGTGGATGATAATGAAGTAAACCTGCGGGTTGCTTACAGCTTATTAAAGCTCTACGGCATTGAGGCGGATCTGCTGGAATCGGGAAAGGCGTGTTTGGAAAAAGCGGCGGACAGGCATTATGATCTCGTATTTATGGATCTGATGATGCCGGAGACGGACGGCGTGGAGACCATGCACCGGTTACGGCAGGAGCGGGAAGGCTGTCAGGATACGCCGATCGTTGCCCTGACCGCAAATACGCTGGTAGGGGTGAAGGAAGAAATGCTTTCCGAGGGCTTTGACGACTTTTTGGGAAAGCCCATTGAACTGACGGAGCTTCAAAAAATGCTGGAGCACTTTTTGAAGGATTATTGCGAACGGTTGCCAGAGGACGCGGGCAGGAAGGCAGAGAAAGTGGAAAGCGGTTATGAGATTCTCATACAAGGGGGCATTGAGGCGGAGGTTGGAGAAGCGTACTGCGGCGATGCAGCCGGATATCGGGAAATTTTACAGACCTTTGCAGATCACGGACCCGGACAACAGCAATTACTTCGGGAGGCGTTGGACGGACAGGAACCGGAGCAATATGAGATACAGGTGCATGCCTTGAAAAGCTCTGCCGCCGTTATCGGGGCAAAACAGTTGTCCCAGCTTGCAAAAGCGCATGAAAAGGCGGTTAAGGAAGAGAACTTTGCCTTTGTCCGGGAGCATTTTCCCATTCTGCAAAGCGCCTATGAACAGGTGCTGGAAACGATCCGGCGCTATTTGCAGACGCTGTAAGAAAAGTGTCAAATAAAGGGAAAAAGAGGTTGTATATTTTAGGGGGTATGTTACAATCAAGATAGGAGAAAGACAGTACCAAAAGTACTGCTTTTGACAGGACGGTTGGGTTATAACAAAAGAGAAGGAGAAGGCATATGAGGTGTTTAGCATGTGGAAAAGACAGTGTGGGGGAATTGTGCAACGCATGTATCAGATCCGAGGAGGTAAAATATTCCAAGGAGTGGGTGTATAAGGAAGGACTGCTGATGAAAAAGACAGAAGATTTCAAGGTAGTCATATCGACCATGCGTATAAGCGGGAAATTTGCAATCTGTGATAATACTTCCGGTATGAATGCGCGTTTGGACAGCGCGTCCCATTATATCAAAAATATAAAAGGAGTCGTGTCCGCTACCTATAACAAAAAGGAGTGTCCGGCGATCGCCATTGAAAATGCCGAAACGGGAATGAAGAGATTCCTGCTGATGCCCATGTTTAACGGCGATAAGGCTGAACTGGAGGCGGCGATCAAGGCGTGCCAGTAAAGAAGGAGAGAAGGGGCTGTTACGTTTATAAAATTTTGCGCGTATCCGCGATGGGCTGCAGGATTTTATCAATGTGACAGTCCTTTTTTCTATTTTTTTGCAAAATTGCTTCATAGAAGATATAATGTTCTAATAACGAAAATACTTTTTATCATGGTGGGAGATTTTTATGAAGGCATTGATACTGTCCTGCAATACGGGCGGGGGACACAATTCTGCGGGATTGGCAATGAAAGAACGGATAGAAGCGGAAGGCGGAGAAGCCTATTTTTTTGACTATCTGACGCTGGCGGGAGGTAAGGTATCCTGGATGGTGGGAGAAGGTTATGTGAAGCTGGTCAAAAGGACCCCGGTCCTATTTGGGCTGATATACCGGCTTGGAGCGATGGTCAGCAAAATGACCAAGCGTTCTCCCGTGTACTTTGTCAATGGAATGATGGCGAAATATCTGGATGAATTTTTGAGGCTGAATGCGTTTGACGTAATCATTATGCCCCATCTGTATCCGGCGGAAACCATTACCTATATGAAAAGAAAAGGAATGGAGCTGCCGTTGACGATCGCCATCGGCACGGATTATACCTGCATTCCCTTTTGGGGAGAGACGGAATGCGATTACTATATGATTCCCCATGAGGAGCTGACGGACGAATTTGTAAACGGAAAAATCACCGGGGAACAGATTTATCCGTCCGGGATTCCCGTATCCATGAAATGCGCGGAGCCTTTGGATAAAAGCGAAGCGAAGGAAAAGCTCTGTGAAAGTCTGGGGATTGAAAGGAACCCGAAGGAAAAGCTTCTACTGATACTTGCCGGAAGCATGGGAGCAGGAAATCTCAAAACTCTTACCCGTGTCATTTACCTGTTGAAAAAGCGCAGGGACCGGATGATCGTGGTATGCGGCACCAACGAAATTGTCAAGAAACGGCTGAAACATATTTTCAGAAAGAAAAACAGCGTAACCGTGTTGGGAAGGACTGATGAGATGCCGCTGTTTATGAAAGCCGCCGATGTGATCTATACGAAGCCCGGCGGACTGACCACAACGGAAGCGGCGGTCACGGGCAGCGCCCTTGTGCTGACCAATCCCATTCCGGGCTGCGAGACAAAAAACCGCCAGTTTTTTTACAGACATGGCATGTGCGCCGGAGGAAGGAATCTTTACGCCCAGGCAGCGGCGGGAATCCGCCTTTTAAACGATGAGGAACGAGTTAAAAAAATGATTGAAAAACAGCACGGCGTAATTTTTCAGGACGCGTCTTATCGGATTTTCCGGTTCATAGAAGAAAAGCTGAAGGAAAGGAAGAAAACGGATGCGTAATCTTTTGATTATGATTTCAGGCTATCTTTTGGGAAGCATTTTATTTGGAAAAATTTTTTTGAAATTATTTAAGCATAAGGACATTTCCATGGAGGGAGAGGACGGGAACCCGGGGACCTTTAACGCCTTTGCGGCGGGAGGTATGCTGTGCGGTGTACTGACCCTGGTCTGTGATCTGGCGAAGGGGGCGATTCCGGTTGCGCTGTATCTTTACTGCAATAAAGGGGACCGTATCGGCTGGATGCTGGTCCCGGTTATGATCGCCCCGGTGCTGGGACATGCCTTTCCGATTTATCAGGGCTTTCGCGGAGGCGGAAAGGCAATTGCGGTCAGCTTCGGTTCTCTTTTGGGATTTTTCCCCAATTTGCTGCCGGCGCTGATCCCGGCGGCGTTTTATCTGTTGTACTCGGCAATGCGGATTCAGCCTCATGCAAAGAGATCCGTTCTGACCTTTTCCTGCAGCGCCGCCGTTGCGTCCATTGCGATCAGGGAACATGCGGTCAAGGTCGGCATGATATTGATCTGCGCGATTGTGATCGGCAGGCATCTGCCTTTGAAAACGGAAAAAAGTACCGGCGCATAAAGCCTCATATCAGGGGCTGTGCGCCGGTATTTCCGTCTGTTATGCCGTTTCGGCGTTCGTCATTTCTTTTTTCGCCTTTTGAAACAGGGATTTGAATTTTGCGCTGAAACCGCAAAGCTTATCATAAAGGTCATAAGTAATCTCCGTGGAAGGAGCAACCTCCATATAAGAAACCATCATTTTTACCATCATATAGCTGTCGATGAATGCCAATTTAATAGCCACGGCAACAAAGATGGAAAGGAAGGCGGCGATTGCGACGCTTCCGCCGAAAATTTTAAAAATCCCGGACAATACAAGGAAAGGAACGATCCAGGCAAGGAAGGTGGCGGTTACTACGATCAGAGTTGTAACTGCGGCGTCTTTTAATAATTTTTTGGCGTTCTGAAAATAAATGACAACGCCGTCGCAGGACGCTTTAAAAGCGCCTTCCTCTTTTTTGATGAAACAGTAACCGAGACAGCATTCGTCCACATAGCCCAGCGCAATGCCGATAAAGGTCTGCAAGATATTTGTCATACTGTCCATACCGGGGATCATATTCAGGGCGCCGCCGATTTTGCCTACGACCTTTTGCAATTGTTTGACAGCGCCGCTGACAAGGTTGTCGATGACAAAGTAAACGTTGGACGTGGCAAAACGTTCGGTAACCGCCTGTTTACCGTAAGCAAACTGGTTTGCCGGGAGCTGTCCGCTTGTCACGGTCTCGGCAATGACCGCCACATGACCGGCTTTCAGCATATAGCCTACATAGTGCATACCGAAACGGTAAATGCCGCCTGTGAATACCAGCCACAGGCAGATAAAGACAGCCATGGCTGAACCGCCGAGCAGGCGCCCGATCAGCAGGAAAATTCCCAGCAGTACCAGAGACGCGGCAAAAACGGCGGCGCCAAAGGCAAGCTTCAGCCACACAAATTTCATGGTTTTCAGATAGACATCTTTTGTTTTCATAGAAACCCTCCCATAAGAATCCGCTTTGTTAAGCGGGCGTGATGATGAATTTATGTTAGCATAATCACAGTCAGAGGGAGGAACCTTTCAGATCAACGGCAAGGATCAGCCGATAAGCGGAAGGGGAAACAGGATCTGTACGGAAAAGATGTTGTTTTGATCTTCGATCCGGTGGGTCCCGTGATATTTATTGATAATTTCCATGACATTTTGCAGCCCGATCCCATGATAACCGCCGGGTTTGGCGGATAGATAGCGGTTGTCCTGCAACACGGGTTTTTCTTTCAGGGGGTTGCAGATTTCCAGATACAGAGTCTGTTCGCTCTGCCTGCAGATAAATTCAATATACCGGTTGCTTTCCAGTTTCCTGTTTGCTTCAATGGCGTTGTCGATCAGGTTGGAAAAAAGGATACAGCAGTCCACTTCGTTCATAAATTCCAGACCGGACAGGGGCGAGGCGCAGCGCAGATCAATATTTTCGCTGCAAAACAGATCAGCTCTTGCGTTCAGCAAAAGATCAATCAAATTGTTTCCGGTCAGTATGGTCCTGACGCCGGCAGGAAAACTTTCGGTCAGAGAGGAGAAATACTTTTCCGCATTCCTGTAGTCTCCCTTTGCGATCATTTCCTGTAAAAGCATCATATGGCTGTTGAAATCATGACGGAATTTGGCAAGATCGTGTTGTGCCTCCTGATAGTCCTTAAAATAGTGATATTCCGAATCAAACTGTTCTTTATAGTTTTCGGAAAGCACTTTATAGTACTGCGCCCGATGGCGTAGATCATGGTGAAGTTTAAGGCAAGCAGAAACAGAATCCATGCGAAGTTGTAAAGGACATTGTCAAAGTAGTCTTCCAGAACCGTAAAGATTTCCTGAGCCATCGGCAGAAAAAAACAAAGAAGGGAAATGATGATTCCTTCGCCCAGAGTCAGTTGAATATAAAAGGCGTGTTTTTCGCCGTAGGAGGCGATCAGCATCAGTAAAATAAAGAGCAAAGGTTCTAAGAGGATATCCGTAACAGTAATATTCCGGGTGGGATAGGGAAAATAGAATCGGTCCAGGCGAAAGAGGATTTCAATCAAAGAGGCGAGCGAAGTCCATTGTATGTATACCAGGAGGGCGGGAATTGTCAGCAATGCAGCCTTCATGCGATGTGTTTTGGTCAGAACCAGCACGACGATTACGATATAGGCGTAGAGCAAAACGAATGTGAGATTGGGAAAACGGTCGGAAAGCAGGAGGGAAATGGCAATATTCAGCACAAAAAACAGGCTTCCCGTTATAAGAAGCGTTTTACGGTTCAGGGTCATATCGCAGCCGAACAGATATTTTGCGATTAAAATAATATTCAGTATGGTAAAAGTATTGGCAAGAAATATAATGAGTGAAATCAAATAAAACATTATACCAGATCATCCTTCATAAAATGAAATAGTTTTCTTTTGTAAGCTTCGTTTCTGCGCCTGCTTAAAGGAAGCTCAATGCCGTGAGAGAGAAGCAGTTTATTTCCGGAAACGGACTTATGATAATACATATTGATCAGATATTTCCGATGAATGCGGAAAAAGCCGAGAGGGACTAATTTGCCTTCGTAGTATTTCAGGCTTTCATCGGTAATATAATAATTATTTTGGGTATAGACGATCGTATATTTGTCTTCGGCGCTGATATAAATAATATCGCGGACAGGCAAAAGGATTTCGCCTTCGCCGGATTTGATCATGATTTTTTTTTGCAGCGCGTTTTCTGCGAAAATGTCCGAAATCAGTTTGCGGATATCCCCGGCGGAAACAGGTTTTAATAAATAGCGGAATGCGTTTGCCTCATATCCCTTCATGGCGTATTCCGCGTAGGCGGTAACAAATACCAGACGCAGATCGGGAGAAATGCGTTTGAGTTTTTTTCCCAGCGTGATGCCGTCCATTTCCGGCATTTCTATATCGATCAGGATCAGGTCCGGACCTTTTTCTTTGTTTGCCGAGGCGCTTTCGAGGCGTTCCAGAAGCTTTGCCGGCGAAGTAAATTGCCGAAGCTGGATTTGATAATCATCGGTAAGTGTGCAGACGGTTTTGGAAAGAGTTTGCAAATGCGCTTCGTTGTCGTCGCATAAGTAGATTTTGATAACCTCGTTGGAAGCAGAATACATGGTTTATTCTCCGTTTTACAATTTTTCTGATATTTTTTAAAAATTTATTGGAAAATGTCATTTCTATCATAGCATAGATGCAAAAAATTATATATTTTTTTCGATCAACGGAACTATTTTCCGATTAACGGAAACGAAAAGCATCGACGTAATCGGATTTTAACAGGGTATAAAATTCCACTGTTTACAAATACTACTAGCACGCAAGTAGAAAATGTAAACGGAGGAAATTTTTATATGAAAGCTACGGGAATTGTTCGGAGAATTGATGATCTGGGGAGAATCGTAATTCCGAAGGAAATCAGAAGAACGCTGCGTATCAGGGAAAGCGATCCTTTGGAAATTTTTACCGGAAGAGAGGGAGAAATCGTCTTAAAAAAATATTCGCCCATCGGGGAAATGAGCTCTTTTGCAAAGCAATATGCGGAAAGTCTGGCGCAGGTATCGGGCAAGGTGGCGTTAATTGCGGACCGGGATCAGTTTATCGCAACGGCTGGAGGCGGAAAAGCGTTTAACGGTAAAGGATTGAGCCGTCATCTGGAGGACGCGCTGGAGAGGAGAGAAACGATCCTTGCCGGAAAGGGAGAAAAACAGTTTCTGGAAATCGCCTCGGATATCCAGGACGCTTATGAACAGGAAATGATTGCGCCGATTATTTGCGAAGGAGACGTTATCGGAGCGGTTATTCTGCTGGAAACCGAGGATAAGAGCAAAATGGGCGAGGTGGAAAGGAAGCTGGCGCAGTCTGCCGCCGCCTTTCTGGGAAGACAGATGGAGCAGTAGGATTGTAAAAGTACAAAAGTGAAAAAAAGATGAAAATGGAGCGGAATACTCCATTTTTTTCTTTTTTGTGCTAACATAAAAATAGCAGGTAATATGAAATGGTGGTTAAAGATGAAAAATTGTATGCGTAAAACGACTTTCCGGGAAATTAAAAGCAGCTTAGGGCGTTATATGGCTATTATGGCGATCGTGGCGCTGGGCGTAGGATTTTTCGGAGGATTGAAGGTCACAAAGCCTGCCATGATACAGGCGGGAGATCAATACATAGCAAACCAGGAACTTTACGATTACCGGCTTATAAATACGCTGGGATTTGAGCAGGAAGACGTGGAAGCGCTCTTACAGGATGAAGATGTGCTGGATGCGGAGGGAAGTTTTTATGAAGACTTTCTTTGCGGCACGGATAACGGGGAGGTCTATGTCATCAAGGCGCACGCCCTGACCGGGGAGATCAACAGACCGGACGTATTGGAGGGGCGGCTGCCGGAGGCTTCGGATGAGTGTGTCCTGGATCAGAGGGCAAGAAGCTTATCCGGTTTTACGGATCTTGCATTGGGAGATACGATCGTTTTGGACGAGAGCAACAGCGAGGATACCTTTGACGCCTTTACCCATAAGGAATATACGGTGGTGGGCTTCGTTAATTCGCCCTATTACCTGAATTATGAGAGAGGCACTTCCAAGCTGGGAAGCGGTAAAGTCAGCGCGTTTATCTATATCCCGATGGAAGGGTTTGATACGGAGTACTATTCGGAGATTTTTGTCAAATTAAAAGAGAATGGGGGAATCTATACCCGGGAATATGACGACCTGATTGACAGAACCGAAGACCGCATGACGGAGATTTGTGAAAGTCAGGCAATGCGCCGCTACGATTCCATTGTGGAGGAAGCGCAGGCGGAGGTGGATGACGCAAGGCAGGAGCTGGACGATAAAAAAGCGGAAGCCGAAGAGGAACTTGCCGACGCTTATGACGAGCTGACGAAGGCGCAGGAGGAATTGGACGATGCGTCGGCTTCGCTGGACCGTCAGGAGGAGGCGTTAAAGGAACAGGAAAACGCGCTTCTTTCCGTTCCTGAGCAAATGCGTCCCGCAGAGGCGGTTGCCGCTATTGAAAGCGGTAAGGCGCAGATCAGAAACGGATGGGCGGAACTTGCCGACGCGCAGGAAGAGATCGACAGCGGCTGGGAGGATTACGAGGAAGGCAAAGCGGAATTTGACGAAGAGATAGCCGATGCGGAGAGCAAACTTGCCGACGCACAGCAGGAAATAGATGATATTGAAGAACCGGATTGTTATGTGCTGACCCGGGACAGCAATGTGGGGTATGCCTGCTTTGAAAATGATTCCGATATTGTGGAATCCATTTCTTCGGTATTCCCGTTGTTTTTCTTTCTGGTAGCGGCGCTTGTATGTATGACCACGATGAACCGCATGGTAGAGGACCAGCGGACCCAGATCGGGGTATTAAAGGCGCTGGGATACAGCGACGGCAAAATTATGGGAAAATATATTTTCTACGCAGGAAGCGCCGCGCTTGTGGGCGGAACGATCGGTTTTGCGGCGGGGTGTTATGTTTTTCCCAAGGTAATCTGGGCGGCATATGACACGATGTATGAGTTTGCCGAAATTGATTATATATTTAACATTCCTCTGTTTGCGATTTCCATGGCGGCTGCGCTGTTGTGCTCCGTGGGCGCGACTTATTTTACATGCAGAACGGAACTGACCTCGACGCCGGCGAACCTGATCAGACCCAGGGCGCCTAAAGGCGGGAACCGTGTCTTTATGGAATACATTCCGTTTATCTGGAACCGTTTGAAATTTTTACAAAAGGTTTCGGTGCGAAATCTGTTCCGTTATAAAAAGAGATTCTTTATGATGGTTATCGGTATCGGGGGCTGTACGGCGCTTTTGCTGACCGGTTACGGGATTAAGGATTCTGTTGCGGGAACGGTAGGAAAGCAGTATGACGAAATACAATTGTATGACGTGCTGGTATCCTTTGAAGATCCGCTGACCGCCGCTGAAGAGGAGGCGCTTGCCGAAGAGACAGCGGATGTGGCGGAAAGCTTTGTCTGCGTCAGAGAAGAGACGGTTACTATTGAAGCGGACAGCGGGGAGAAAGAGTGTACGATGATCATACCGCGGGAGACGGATTCTTTTGGAGAGTATGTAGATCTGCATACGGCAAAGGACGAACCGATTTCCTATCCCGGAGAGGGAGAGGCGGTTTTAAGCAGGAAACTTGCGAATAAATCCGGTTTACAGGAAGGGGATACCATTCGGTTCCGGGATGAAGACGGCAATACTTTTACCTGTACGATCAGCGCCGTATGTGAAAATTTTGTATACAACTACCTTTATATCAGCGAAGAAACCTATGAGAAAGAGGCGGGGAGCGAACCCGAGTACGGACATGCGATGTTTAACATACGGGAAGATCAGGATATCCATGAAGCGGCGGCTGTGCTCAGCGATGCGGAGCATGTCAGCGGCGCGTCGGTCAACCAGGATTTCAGGGACAGGTTTGACAATATGATCGTCAGCATGGATTATATCGTACTGGTTATCATACTCTGCGCCGGCACACTGGCGTTTATCGTTTTATATAATCTGACCAATATTAACATTACGGAGCGTATCCGGGAAATTGCGACCATCAAGGTGCTGGGCTTCTATCCCAAGGAAACGGCGTCCTATGTGTTTAAGGAAAACTTTGTCCTGACCGCCATCGGAGCCGCAGTAGGACTGGTACTCGGCGTTTACCTGCACCGCTTTGTCATGGCGAATGTGGATCTGGAGACGATTTCCTTTGACGTGAGAATCAATGTACAGGGCTATGTGCTGAGCGTTCTGCTTACCTTCCTCTTTACGGCGATTGTGGATATTGTAATGTATTATAAGCTGGATAAGATTGATATGGTGGAGTCGTTGAAGTCTATTGAGTAAAAGGAACGGCGCCGGCAGCTTTCCTGCATTTCGTGACAGATGCGTAATGCGGGAAAGCTGCCGGCGCCTGGTTTTTCCTCGCTTTTGAAAAAAGGATTTGCGCTTGCGGCTTTTTGTGAGGGCATTTTGATACGCCCATGAGGTTCTATTCTGCGCCCATGCGGTCGAGAAGGTCGATTTTGATGTCGTAAAGCTTTTTGGACAGATCGACGTAGACTTTGTGGGGGTTTACCAGTCGCCTTGTCTCCGGCCAGAGGGTTTCCAGCTCCTGCTGGCAGTATTTTCGGATATCCATGACCTTTGGAGATTCGTAGACGCATTCGCCGTTTAAGAAGACGGGAACCAGGATTTCTTTCATTGTGTAAGAGCCGCCTTTTAATTTGGTTTTTTTCCAGGGCTCTAACGGGTCGAAAAGCATCAGGTCTTTCTTTTCGTCAAATTTTTCATCCACCAGACAAATAAGGTCGGCTTTGATTTTACCGGAATCCTTTTCATAGATGCGGTAAATCGTCTTGTTGCCCGGATTGGTAACCTTTTCCGTGTTTTCGGAAAGCTTGATCTTGGGAATAAATTCCCCATCCTTGCCCTTTACGGCTGCAAGTTTGTAGACGCCGCCGAAGGAAGGGCAGTCTTTTGCCGTGATCAGATGGGTCCCGACGCCCCAGGAAGTAATCGCAGCGCCCTGCACCTTTAAAGAATCGATCAGGTATTCGTCCAGATCGTTAGAAGCGGAGATAATCGCGTCGGGGAAGCCTGCAGCATCCAGCATCTTACGCGCTTTCTTGGAAAGGTATGCAAGATCGCCGCTGTCCAGACGGATTCCGTAGTTTTTCAGTTCGATACCGGAATCGCGCATTTCCTGGAAGACGCGGATTGCGTTGGGAATACCGGATTTTAAAGTGTCATAGGTATCTACCAGAAGCAGGCACGCATTGGGGTAGATTTCGGAATATGCCTTAAAGGCGGTATATTCATCAGGGAAACTCATGATCCAGCTATGAGCGTGGGTCCCTTTTACGGGAATATCAAACAACTGACCTGCGAGTACGTTGGAGGTGCCGATACAGCCGCCGATAACGGCAGCGCGGGCGCCGTAAATGCCGGCGTCTGGTCCCTGGGCGCGGCGCAGTCCGAATTCCATGATGCCGTCGCCTCTTGCCGCATAGCAGACGCGGGAAGCTTTGGTTGCGATCAGGCTCTGGTGGTTAATAATATTTAAAATTGCAGTTTCTACAAGCTGCGCCTGCATAATAGGCGCGATGACCTTGATCATGGGCTCCCTCGGGAACATAATGCTGCCCTCGGGGATCGCGTAGATGTCGCCGGTAAATTTGAAATCCTTCAGGTAGGCAAGGAAGTCATCGTCAAATAAATTGAGACTTGCAAGATAGTCGAGGTCTTCCTTGGAAAAGTGAAGATTTTTGATCAAATCAATGACCTGCGCCAGCCCTGCGCTGATGGAATAGCCGCCGTCCATGGGGTTGTTGCGAAAAAACGCATCAAAAATAACGGTTTCGTTCTGGTCCTTGTTCCGGAAATAACCCTGCATCATAGTCAACTCATAAAGGTCTGTCAACAGAGTCAGATTCTGTCTGTCCATTTTATTTTTCCTCCAAATTCTCTGCTTTCATGATTTTTTCAGATTTGCAAAGGAAGCAGAAGCCTATTACAAATAGTACGATAAGTGACAATACGCCATATTTGGAACTGTGTAAAAAGAAAGCGCACGCCGAAATGATCAGGGGACCGAAAAAGTCCGCAAATTTGCCGAATATATCAAAGAAGCCAAAGTATTCGCTGGATTCTTTTTTGGGTATCAT
This sequence comes from uncultured Lachnospiraceae bacterium, assembly GCA_900542015.1. Taxonomy (GTDB): domain Bacteria; phylum Bacillota; class Clostridia; order Lachnospirales; family Lachnospiraceae; genus UBA2882. The sequence goes on from UQLY01000013.1 coordinate 69,880, forward strand.
CCTACCGAACTGGGAGCGGGAGAGAGCCTGTATGCCGCCCTGGCAAATGCCTACGCATAAGGCGAGAATCCAAAATTCCAACGCCGTATCCAGACCGTATCCAAAGGCGCAGATGCCTATGTACAGGATGATGTAGACTTTCATGACCGTTATGGCGCCGAATTTTTTGGCAAAAACCGCGCTTAAAATGCTGCACGGAAACGCTACGATCTGAGTCAGGAGAAGGGCAAGAACCATCTGAGTAGAATCGATTCCGACTTCTCCGCCATAGGTAGTCGCCATGGAAATAATGGTGTAAACTCCGTCGATATAGAAAAAATATCCCAAAATATAAAACAGCAGTTTCCGGTCGCGGCGTAATTTGAGGAATGTCACGCCCAATCTCCTGAAAGAGTGGGAGACCACATGCTTTTTAGGTTTCAAATAATGGGTCTGCTTTACGTTTTTCAGCAGAGGAAGGGAGAGAACCAGCCACCATACGATTGTGATAAAAAAGGAAAGCTTGGTGGCGGAAACCGTATCCAGACCAAAGGGAGTCAGGAAAATTAAAAGGATTCCGATCACAAACGGAATGCAGCTTCCGATATAACCGCAGGCAAAGCCCATGGAGGAAATATAATCCATCCGGTCATCCGCCGTCACGTCGATGAGCATCGCATCGTAAAAAATGTTGCATGCCGCATAGCCGATACGGGCAATGACAATACAGGTAAGAAAAGAAATCCAGCCGGGTGCGAAGATCATTCCCATGCCGCCTAAGATGCCAAGGGTCAAAAACCAGCCGAAGATCCGCTTTTTCATGTTCTGGTAGTCTGCCAGTGCGCCCAAAATCGGCGAGAGGCAGGCAAGGATCAGAAGCGCCGCGGAAGTAGTCGTCCCCCAAATAGAGGTGGCATGTTCCGGCGCAACATTTACCGCGCTTGCAAGTGAGCGGAAGTAAATCGGAATGGTTGCCGTCAGGATCATCGTGAAGGCTGAGTTTGCAACATCATATAAAATCCAGCTTATTTCCTGTTTGGTTAATTTGGTTTTTCCCATAAATCCTCTTTCCGGGAAACATAAAGCTTCCCTTATTTTATGCTTTTTGTGACATAGTGTCAATACAACTGACAAGACAGAAAAGCACCTGTACAACTGTCTTATGTCTAGTATAGCATCGGATTGGGGATTCGACTATATTTAATCTTTCCCATATAAGTAAAATTATTGCCTGGTGAGATAAAGGATTTGTAAAAGGGAAGTAAGATTTAAAATAAAGTGATAGGGAGCAAAACGGCGGATCACTTTTTGCCAGTTAATGGAATTTTGCAAGACACGTAGGGCTTCTTTAGATATTTTTATGCTATAAGACATATTTTAGTCTGTTTATAATGATCCGGTATGCTTCTTCAAGAGAATACATATTTTGGTTTTCCAGATCATCAATACCTTTATCAAGAAGTAACCTGAAAATGAGGCATTTTTTTGTAAGGTTTTCACAAATTTTTGAAACGGCGGTAAAAGAAAAGCGTTTTGCAGTATTGACAACGGTCTTTTATGAGAATTATAATACAAGCAGTTAAAAATCAGAAAGACGTTGACGAAGAGAGTACCTTATTTTGGAAAGTTTCAGCGAGCCGGAGGCGGTGGGAGTCCGGTACGAGTAAGAAATTCGGGAAAATCACTTCTGAGTTGCAAGAACCAAAGACAGGATTGTGCATTTGTTTACCGTGTTGCAGACCGGGAAATAATCATATCCGTGTCGAGTAGTTTGAGACGGCGGTCCCCCGTTACGGGAAATCATATGAATCTATGAAGAGAGTATGCTGTAACAGGTGGTAACGAATTTTAACCTTCGTCCTTTTACGGGCGAAGGTTTTTTTGCGCGAGTAGCGAGTCGGGCGACGCGAAGCGTTGCCGTATCTGGAGAGAATATCTCACGTATGCTTGCATACAGTGAGATATTCTCTCAGGATACGAGGAATGCCGCAAGGCATTCGACGAGCACCGCGACACTTGGCATTTCACAGAGTGAAATGCCAAGTGTCGTAAGATGCAAAACGAGTTAGGCACGCGAAGGAAGACTTTTACGCATACAAAAAGGAAAGGAGTAAATCATGTACCAAAAAGTTGAAACCAATGTCAATTTTGTAGAGCATGAGAAAGCAACAGAAAAATTCTGGCGGGAAAACAACATTTTTCAAAAGAGCATGGAAAGCCGCAAGGAAGGACCTACTTATACCTTCTATGACGGACCGCCGACGGCAAACGGAAAACCGCATATCGGACACGTATTAACCCGTGTCATTAAGGATATGATTCCCAGATACCGCACCATGAAGGGATATATGGTGCCCCGTAAAGCGGGCTGGGATACCCATGGCTTGCCGGTTGAGCTGGAAGTGGAAAAAATGCTGGGACTGGACGGCAAGGAGCAGATCGAAGAATACGGTCTGGACCCGTTTATCAAAAAATGTAAAGAAAGCGTTTGGAAATATAAAGGCATGTGGGAGGATTTCTCCAATACCGTAGGTTTCTGGGCGGATATGGATAATCCCTATGTAACTTATCACGATGATTTTATCGAATCCGAGTGGTGGGCGTTAAAGGAAATCTGGAACAAAGGTTTATTATACAAAGGCTTTAAAATCGTACCTTACTGCCCGCGCTGCGGTACGCCCCTTTCTTCTCATGAAGTGGCACAGGGGTATAAAGCGGTAAAGGAACGCTCCGCAACGGTCCGTTTCAAATTGGCGGGCAAGGATGAGTATTTCCTTGCATGGACGACGACGCCCTGGACGCTTCCCAGTAATACTGCGCTTTGCGTAAACCCGGAGGAAACCTATGCCAAGGTCAAGGCGGCGGACGGATATACTTATATTATGGCGGAAGCGCTGTTAGATACGGTACTCGGCAAGTTGGCGGAAGATGGCAAACCTGCTTATGAAGTTGTGGAAACTTACGTGGGGAAAGACCTGGTCGGCACCGAATACGAAGCGCTTTATCAGTGCGCGGCGGAGGCTGCCGGAAAACAGCATAAAAAAGCGCATTTTGTAACCGCGGACAATTATGTCACATTGACGGACGGTACCGGTATTGTTCATATTGCCCCGGCATTCGGCGAAGACGACGCCAGAGTAGGACGTGAAAACGATCTGCCCTTTATCCAGTTTGTGGACGGAAAAGGCAATCTGACTGAAGAGACGCCTTTTGCAGGACTGTTTGTCAAAGACGCTGATCCTAAGGTGCTGGTAGATTTGGATAGCAGAGGCTTATTGTTTGACGCGCCTAAGTTTGAACATGATTATCCGTTCTGCTGGAGATGCGATACGCCGCTTATTTACTATGCGCGCGAATCCTGGTTCATCAAAATGACGGCGGTAAAAGAGGATCTGATCCGCAATAACAATACCGTCAACTGGATTCCCGAATCCATCGGGAAAGGACGTTTCGGCGACTGGCTCGAAAATATTCAGGACTGGGGCGTTTCCCGTAACCGTTATTGGGGCACTCCTTTAAACGTATGGACCTGCGGCTGCGGGCACATGGAATCCATCGGAAGCCGTCAGGAATTGTTTGAAATGAGCGGCAACGAAGCGGCTAAGACCGTAGAGCTGCACAGACCTTATATCGATGAAATCACGATCAAATGTCCGAAATGCGGCGGCACCATGAAGCGTGTGCCGGAGGTAATCGACTGCTGGTTTGACTCCGGAGCGATGCCTTTTGCACAGCATCATTATCCCTTTGAAAACAAGGAGGTGTTTGAAAGCCAGTTCCCGGCGCAGTTTATTTCCGAGGCTGTGGACCAGACGAGAGGATGGTTCTATTCTCTGTTAGCAGAGTCTACTTTATTGTTTAATAAAGCGCCTTATGAAAATGTTATCGTTTTAGGACATGTACAGGATGAAAACGGTCAGAAGATGAGTAAATCCAAAGGAAACGCCGTTGATCCCTTCGACGCCCTTGCGGAATACGGAGCAGACGCGATCCGCTGGTATTTCTATATTAACTCCGCGCCGTGGCTGCCGAACCGTTTCCATGGCGATGCGGTAAAGGAAGGACGCAGCAAATTTATGGGAACGCTGTGGAACACCTACGCATTTTTCGTATTGTATGCCAATATTGATGAATTTGACGCGACAAAATATACGCTGGAGTACGATAAACTGTCCGTTATGGACAAATGGCTGTTATCCAAGCTGAATTCCGCTGTAAAAGCTGTGGATGAAAATCTGGATCAGTACAAGATCCCGGAAGCGGCGAGGGCATTGAGCGGTTTTGTAGATGATATGAGCAACTGGTATGTCAGAAGGAGCCGCGAGCGTTTTTGGGCAAAGGGAATGGAACAGGATAAGATCAACGCTTATATGACTCTTTACACCGCGCTCGTTACCATTGCAAAGGCGGCGGCGCCTATGATTCCGTTTATGACGGAGGATATTTACCGCAATCTGGTATGCAGCATCGATAAAGACGTGCCGGAAAGTATCCATTTATGTGATTTCCCGAAAGCGGATGAGGCGATGATCGACTCCAAGCTGGAACAGGATATGGACGAAGTGCTGAAAATCGTTGTTATGGGTCGTGCGGCGAGAAATGCGGCGAATATCAAAAACCGCCAGCCCATCGGCGATATGTATATCAAAGCGTCCGCTGTGCTTTCGCAATACTATATCGATATCATTGAAGATGAATTGAATGTAAAGAAGGTCACATTTACCGAAGATGTCAGCGCGTTTACGACTTACAGCTTTAAACCCCAGCTTCGTACCGTCGGACCGAAATATGGCAAACAGCTTGGCGGTATTCAGAAAACCCTTGCTTCTCTGGACGGGAATAAGGCGATGGATGGATTAAATGAAAGCGGTATGCTGAAATTTGATGTGGACGGCGTTGAGGTTACCTTATTTAAGGAAGACTTGTTGATTTCCAACGAGAAAAAGGACGGATTTGTGACCGAGGCGGATAATACGGTAACGGTTGTCCTGGATACGAACCTGACCGAGGAGCTGATTGAGGAAGGCTTTGTATTTGAAGTGATCAGTAAAATCCAGACCATGCGTAAGGAAAATAAGTTTGAGGTAACAGATCATATCAAAGTTGCCGTAACCGGAAACGAAAAGTTAGGCGGCATTGTAATGGCTAATCAGGCTTCCATCGCATCCAAGGTGCTTGCCGATGAAATGACTGTCGAAGGAAGCTTTGCAAACAGTAAAGAGTGGACAGTCAACGGAGAAAAGGTTACAATCTCTTTAGAGAAAGCGTAAAGGAGTGCCTGCATGGAACCGAGAAAAGAAATTATTATTAACGAAGAATTAAAAACAGCGATTAAGATGATGGCGGAGGATAATAACAGCAAAACTCAGAACGATATGATCGATATTCTGATGAAATCCAAGCTGTTGATCCCGGTAAAAATATCACCTGCCGTTAAACGGGATGATCAGGGGACTTATATTTTATCCCCCAAGCATAAGATTACTTTTGCAACCGTAAAGAATTATCAGGATATGAAGCACCCTGACTGGAACTATTTTATCGGATTTACGGACACCCAGGAGTTTAAGGCATGGGCGGGAAGCAAGCATGTCGATGCGTTCCTTGCCGATTTCAACGACTATGCGGTTATGCTGTTAAAGCCCGACGCACAGTGTAAGGGCTTTGTGCTGAATCCCGCAGGCGGAAATATCTGCTTTCCGACGGATGTGGTAAAACAGATCATTAAAAGACGGGATGAGAAGTAAAAGCCGGGGTAGTTAGAAAAAGGGACTGGCGCGGTTAAAAATTTTATAGATATCACGGAAACACGCTTTTGCTCTATGAAAGCGCAGCGGTACGTAAATCCGCAAAATACGCGGATTAAGTACCGGCGCTTTTATAAAGGTTTCCTTTGATATCTACAAAATTTTTAACCGCGCCAGCCCCTTTTTCCACCATCCCGCAGACAACTTGTGCAAAGAAATTTGCAGCCGAAAGAAAAAATGGCTTTATACCTAAGGAAACCGTTGTGCAAACGTCGGCACTTAATCCGCGTATTTTGCGGATTTATGTGCCGCTACGTTTGTACCGAGCGAAAGCGCGTTTCCGTGGTATAAAGCCATTTTTTCTTTTGGCGTTACGCACTTTTTTGTATAATTTATCCATAAAACCATAAAATAGGGCGGGAAATATTATATGGTTTACAAGTTATTTTTCTTTGTTATTTGAAGAAATATATTGTATAATTGATTTTGGTGTAGTAATGGTGATTGATAGCTGCACATAAAATTTCAATTACGTGGTTTGAAAACCTGAGGAGGAAATTTATGGCTAAAAAAGAAACAACTGTATTATCAACCTTTGATAAAGAGTTATTTAAGAGAAGTGTTCTTTACAATGTCAAGACGCTTTACCGCAAGACTCTTGACGAAGCAACGGATCAGCAGATTTTTCAGGCTGTTTCCTACGCGATCAAGGATGCGATCGTAGATCATTGGTTGGAGACGCAAAAGGAATATGAAAAGAAAGACCCGAAGACTGTTTACTATATGTCCATGGAGTTTTTAATGGGTCGCGCTCTTGGAAATAATATGATCAATCTGCAGGCATACGACGCTGTTAAAGAAGCGCTGGATGAGCTGGGAGTGGATATTAACGTGGTAGAGGATCAGGAACCGGATGCGGCGTTAGGCAACGGCGGTCTGGGAAGGCTTGCCGCCTGCTTTCTGGATTCCCTTGCAACGCTGGGATATTCCGCATACGGCTGCGGCATCCGTTATAGATACGGTATGTTTAAACAGGAAATCCGCGACGGATATCAGGTGGAAGTGCCGGATAACTGGCTTGCCGAAGGCAATCCTTTTGAACTGCGCCGCCCCGAATATGCAAAGGAAGTAAAATTCGGCGGATATGTATCCGTTCATCAGGATGAAAATGGCAGAAACGTATTTACGCAGGAAGGTTATCAGTCGGTAACCGCTATTCCCTATGATATGCCCATCGTGGGTTACGGCAACGGCATTGTCAATACGCTCCGTATCTGGGATGCACAGCCCGTAGAGTGCTTTAAGTTAGACTCTTTTGACAAGGGCGATTACCAGAAGGCGGTTGAGCAGGAGAACCTGGCAAGAAATATCGTAGAGGTCCTTTACCCCAACGACAACCATTATTCCGGAAAAGAGCTGCGTCTGAAACAGCAGTATTTCTTTGTATCCGCCTCCGTACAGGAAGCAGTTGCTAAATACATGAGAAATCATGATGATATCCATAAATTCTATGAAAAGGTTACCTTCCAGCTCAACGATACCCACCCGACGGTAGCGGTAGCGGAGCTTATGAGAATTTTGCTGGATGAATATTATCTGACATGGGAAGAAGCATGGGAAGTGACGACGAAGACCTGCGCTTATACCAACCATACAATTATGGCGGAGGCGCTTGAAAAATGGCCGATTGAGCTGTTCAGCCGTCTGCTCCCCCGTATTTATCAGATTGTGGAAGAGATCAACCGCCGTTTCATTCAGAAAATCGAAAACGCATATCCCGGCAATCAGGAAAAAATCCGCAAAATGGCGATCGTTTATGACGGACAGGTTAAAATGGCGCATCTTGCCATTGCGGCGGGCTATTCCGTAAACGGTGTTGCAAGATTACATACCGAAATTTTGAAAAACCAGGAATTAAAAGATTTCTATGAATTGATGCCTGAGAAATTTAACAATAAAACAAACGGTATCACACAGAGACGTTTCCTGCTGCATGGCAATCCTTTGCTTGCGGACTGGGTAACGGCGCATGTGGGAGCCGATTGGATCACGGATCTGCCTAAGATTAAAAAATTAAAGGTGTTTGCGGATGATGAAAAAGCGCAGCAGGAGTTTATGAACATCAAGTATCAGAACAAAGTGCGCCTTGCGAAATATATCCTGGAGCACAACGGTGTAGAAGTTGATCCCAGATCTATCTTTGATGTGCAGGTCAAGAGATTGCATGAATATAAACGTCAGTTGTTGAACATTCTCCATGTTATGTACCTGTATAACGAGATCAAAGAGCATCCCGAAATGGATTTCTATCCGAGAACCTTTATTTTCGGCGCGAAAGCGGCAGCAGGTTACAAAAATGCAAAGCTGACCATCAAACTGATCAACTCCGTTGCGGATGTGATCAACAACGACGCTTCCATCGACGGCAAGATCAAGGTCGTATTTATTGAAAATTACCGTGTATCCAATGCGGAATGGATTTTTGCGGCGGCTGATGTTTCCGAGCAGATTTCCACAGCTTCCAAAGAGGCGTCCGGTACAGGTAATATGAAATTTATGTTAAACGGCGCTTTGACTTTGGGAACCATGGACGGCGCCAATGTGGAGATCGTAGAAGAAGTTGGAGAAGAAAATGCGTTTATCTTCGGTCTTTCTTCCGATGAAGTCATCCGGTATGAGAATTACGGCGGCTACAATCCGATGGATATTTTTAACAGCGATGCGGATATCAGAAAAGTATTGATGCAGTTAATCAACGGAACTTACAGCCAGGATACGGAGCTGTTCCGCGATCTGTACAATTCCCTGCTCAATACGCAGTGCACCGCAAAGGCGGATACGTACTTTATTTTAAAAGATTTTAAATCTTACGCGGAAGCACAGAAACGTGTAGAGGCGGCTTACAGGGATGAAAAAGGCTGGGCAAGAAGCGCTATTTTGAATGTGGCTTGCAGCGGCAAATTTACATCCGACAGAACCATTCAGGAATATGTGGATGAAATCTGGCACCTGGATAAAGTGGTTCTTCCCAAGAAGAAAGTGGAATCCAAATAGTCGTTTGGAAAATTCCGATTTTGAAAGAGAAATAATACTATGGAAATACCCGCTGATGGATTGTTGGCGGGTATCTCTGTCATAGGAGGAATTGGAATGCTTTGGATAGCGATCAGTTATCTGATGATGCTTGTTTCCGGATTTGGGCTAGGCTATGGGGCGGTCAGGAGCATGATGCGCCTGTGCGGTCTGCGGGATAAAAAATTGAATCCGGTTTACTATCTGATGACGGGTTTTGTCATTCTGACGGTGTACGCGCAGATTGTCAGTCTGTTTACGGCGGTTACGTATGTCTTTGCATTCGCGGCGTTTGGAACAGCCGTCATTCTGTTGGCAGCGTTTCGTAAAAGCGTCCTCTGGGGGATCAAAGAATCCCTAAAAAGCGTCAGATGGTTTGAATGGATTTTGTTTCTGGTTTTTACCGTGTTTGTCATGTTTCTGACCAGCCTGTATCCCAAACAGTATGACAATTATCTGTATCAGGCTCAGATGCTGCGCTATTATGAGGAGTACGGCTATATCAAGGGCATGGCGAATATCAGCACAAGGCTTGGCTTTAACAATTCCGTCTATGCGCTGATGGCGTTGTACAGCTTTAAAGGAATATACGGCTTTTCCCTGCACACGGTCAATTCGGCGCTTTGTTTGTTTTTTGGTATTTATGCCATTCACGGAGTATGCCGGGTAAGAAAAACCGGGGCGTATGTATCTACGGGGCTTCGGGCGGCGATCATAGCCTATGTGTTTTACAATGCCGAGACTTTCAACTGTATCGGGACCGACGTCTCCGCGGGAATATTCGGGTTTCTGATTTTGAGCCTGCTTGCCGAGGCGGTGGAGCAGAGAGAAAAGGACACTTTTTCCTACGGGCTGATTGCCCTTTTTATCGTATATGTCATTACGATTAAGGTGTCCATGGCGATGCTGGTGCTGCTGGTGCTCTACCCGGCGGTTAGGATGATCCGTAAAAAGGAATGGAAGCGGATCGGCGTGTTTATCCCGGCGGGACTGTTGATTTTGCTGCCGTGGCTGATCAGAAACGTATTGATTTCCGGCTGGCTGATTTATCCTTTTCCGGCACTGGACCTGTTTGACGTGAAATGGAAGGTGCCCTATGAATCCGCGGTTTATGAAACGGTGCTGATCAGGGGCTGGGCGAGGATACCGACCGGAGGGGTATATAATACAATGCAAATGGCGTTTGGCGAGTGGTTCCCGGTCTGGTTTGGGGCGCTGCCCCTCCGGTATCGGCTGTTATTGTACTTAAACATCGTAATTGCAGTGTATGAAGTCCTGGAAGCAATCTACGGCATTTGGAAGAAAAAGTGGAACCTGCTTTGCTGGGGGCTGTTGAAAATAACGGTTTTTGCAGGCGTACTTTACTGGTTCCTTTCGGCGCCCGATATCCGTTTCGGCTGGTGCTATCTGGTGGCGCTTCCCGTGATCGGGATCTTTTCTTCCGAAATCTGGCAGAGAATGGAAAAAATTTCTGTTTTCAAAATACAGGTAAGTGGTGTAATATTTGTATGTATGGTTTTATTGACCTGCGCCTATACCTTTGTCAAGGCGAATTGCGCGGAGGTATTCAAAACTTCCGTAGCAGGAAGGATCAACCTGCAGGCGTTTTATATTTATCAGGGAGATTTTTCACAACTTCCCGTGGAGGAGTATGAAATAAACGGAGATATTTTTTATTACTCTCCGGTAGGCGATCAGGCGGGATACTACGGTTTCCCCGGAACGACGGACAAGGCGCTGTTAGAAAATCTGGGTTATCTCGGAGAGCGCTTTGAAGACGGCGTGTATTATAAAAAATAGCCAGGACTTACGAAAAAAGAGAAAAATAAAAACAGAAGCTGCGGGTGCCGGAAAAGAGGTATCCGGCAGAAGGAGGAGGACAATCATGGTAACATTATCGGATGGCGGAGCCTATTTAGTAAACGGCACCGAACTGATTCCCGACGGAACCGATGCGCTGCAGGCGGTAGCGGCAAAAACCGGGAAAAACACAACAAAGGAAGAGGCGGCGAAGGGTACCATCGCATATGGCATTCTGGAAAGCCACAATACTTCCGGTAACATGGATAAGCTGAAAATCAAGTTTGATAAGCTGACTTCCCATGATATTACTTTTGTAGGTATTATTCAGACGGCAAGAGCTTCGGGCTTGGAAAAGTTTCCCATTCCTTATGTTTTGACCAACTGCCACAATTCTCTTTGTGCGGTAGGCGGAACCATCAACGAAGACGATCATATGTTTGGACTGACCTGCGCCAAGAAATACGGCGGCGTTTATGTACCGCCTCATCAGGCTGTTATCCACCAGTTTGCAAGGGAAATGCTTGCGGGCGGCGGAAAAATGATCTTAGGGTCCGATTCCCACACCCGCTACGGCGCGCTGGGAACAATGGCGATGGGCGAAGGCGGACCGGAGCTGGTAAAACAGTTATTGAACCAGACTTATGATATCAATATGCCCGGCGTGGTTGCCGTATATCTTACAGGCGCGCCCCAGAAAGGCGTAGGACCCCAGGATGTGGCGCTTGCCATTATCGGAGCCGTTTTCGGAAACGGATATGTAAAAAATAAAGTCATGGAATTTGTGGGTCCTGGCGTGGCGAGTCTGTCGCCTGATTTCCGTATCGGCATCGATGTTATGACTACGGAAACCACCTGTCTTTCTTCCATTTGGGAAACGGACGATCAGGTAAAAGAATTTTATGATATCCACGGCAGAGTGGAAGAGTACCGGGAATTGAATCCTGCCGATGTGGCTTATTATGACGGTTTGATCCAAATTGATCTGTCTACAATTAAGCCTATGATCGCGATGCCTTTCCATCCAAGCAATACCTATACCATTGAAGAAGTCAATGCTAACTTAATGGATATTTTGGATGATGTGGAAAAACGTGCGGCTGTTTCTTTGGACGGAGCCGTTGATTATACGTTAAAAAATAAGGTAGTAAACGGCAAATTTATGGTAGATCAGGGAATCATCGCAGGCTGTGCAGGCGGTGGGTTTGAAAATATCTGTGCGGCAGCTGATATTCTGAAGGGAAGCTATATCGGTTCCGACGGATTTACGTTAAGCGTATATCCCGCATCCATGCCTATTTATATGGAACTGATCAAAAACGGATGTGCGGCTACGATCCTTGAGACGGGCGCGGTTATGAAAACGGCATTCTGCGGTCCCTGCTTCGGCGCGGGAGATACGCCGGCGAACAATGCCTTCAGTATCCGCCATTCCACAAGGAACTTCCCCAACCGTGAAGGCTCCAAGCTGCAAAACGGTCAGATTTCTTCCGTTGCGCTGATGGATGCCCGTTCCATTGCTGCAACTGCGGCAAATAAAGGCGTATTGACTCCGGCGACGGATTTTGACGGGGAAATCGGAAAATACAAATATCATTTTGATAAAAATATTTATGAAAACCGCGTATTTGATTCTAAAGGAGTGGCTGATCCTTCCGTTGAGATTCAATTCGGTCCCAATATCAAGGACTGGCCCGCTATGGTTGCTTTGACGGACAATCTGGTATTAAAGGTTGTATCGGAAATCCATGATCCGGTTACCACTACCGATGAATTGATTCCATCCGGAGAAACCAGCTCTTATCGTTCCAATCCTTTAGGATTAGCGGAGTTTGCTTTATCCAGAAAAGATCCTGCTTATGTAGGGCGTGCCAAAGAGGTCCAGAAGGCGGAGAAAGCAAGGGAAGCCCTGGTGGAAGGCACTTCCACGGAACATCCCTGTCAGGTATTGCCGGAGATCAAGCCGGTTATGGATAAGATCAAAGAGAAATTCCCGAATCTGACGCATGAATCCTTCGGTATCGGTTCCACGATCTTTGCGGTAAAACCCGGCGACGGTTCCGCAAGGGAGCAGGCTGCAAGCTGTCAGAAGGTACTGGGCGGCTGGGCGAATATCGCCAACGAGTATGCGACCAAGAGATACCGCTCCAATCTGATCAACTGGGGTATGCTGCCTTTTATCATCGATGAAGGAGAACTGCCCTTTCAGAATCTGGACTACATCTTTGTGCCGGATATCAAACAGGCGATAATGGATAAAAAATCAGAGATCACGGCTTATGTGGTAAAAGAAGAAGGCTTGAAAGAATTTACCCTGAAGCTGGGAGAACTGACGGATGAGGAAAGAGAGATCATCCTGAAAGGCTGCCTGATCAATTATAATAGGGTGTCGTAATAACGGTTAATGCAGGGTTTGTCCTATTGCATAAAAATTGTATCTATCACGGAAAAAAGGTTTTCTTTGATAGATACAATTTTTTATGTAATGAGACAGACCCGTTTGGGTTTGACTTAAAATTTTGCTTAAAATAATTTAATTCAAATTTACGGGTATTCAGTGCAGGATTATTGGATGAGCGATGGAAATTGGTATAATTGATAAAAGTAGGAAAGGCATATTTCAAATGATATAGTTTGGAAGGTAAGCGGGAAGGGAGTGTAAAAATGGGGAATATGTTTGAAAGTGATGTAGAAATTGTTTTTCAAAAAAGCAGCTCATTTAAAAAGGCAGCGGAAGAGTTAAGTGATGTTCCGGGAGTCGGAAGGGGAAATACAAATCACGGAGTCAATGATGTTTGTAATGAAATTTATTTGTCCACAGCGTCTTTGCTTGAATCTTATCGGGTCGCAGCGGATAGAGATGCTGAGAGGCTGGTATCGGCGGCATCGGCATTTGATGAATTAGATCTTGATCTAAGCAATGATATGATTGCTCCAATGGAGGAATATATACAATGAATATGTAGGACAAGTTTTAAGTAGTGAAAAATATAAATGATAAAGGTATGACTATAAAAGGGGGATAAAAATGGGATTGGAGATGGATACAGGCTCGGTAACGGCGCAATTGGATTCAATGAACTATAATATGAACCAGATTATGGATCGGGCGGAAAAGGTATTGTTTTGCGTTTCCGATATTGAAGATACAACGGATGTATTAAAGGGAAAAACCTATGATGCTATTCGGGAGTATTATAGTAAAATTCATACAATGGTTATGCGCGGAGTTATTATTTTGGCAGAAGCGGTTATACAGGAAAATAATACCTATAAGGGATGTATCAATGGAAAACTCAGCGGCATCGGATATATAAACGAGGATGCTTTAAGAGATAATAAGGAAGAACTGGAAAAGCAACTTGAGAGAGTATACGGTTTAGTTGATGTAAAAAGAGGATTGTATTATACGGGATGGATCAGCAGCCTTCAAAAAGTAATTGAATTGATTCAAAAGAAATTAGATCAAATAGAAGACTTTAAGGGGAGCACATCAGGCTTGTATCAGAATATCGGAACATATCAGGAGAACGTCAAAAGAGGAATAGATTGTCTGCATAGTGCGGTGTTTGACGGAAGCACCATTTATTATACGGCAGATTATATCAATACCGGATGGATGAGTAGCATTGAAAGAGATTGGAACAAAAGAGAAGAATATCGAAATTTAACAATAAAGGAACCTTTTATCAATATTATGATCAGTGAATTTGGTTTTGATCGCACAGCAGGCGAAGGTTTATACAAGTTGTATGAAAATATGGATATGAGGGGAGTAGAAAACATCAACCAAAAATATCTTGCTATGATTGCCTCTGTTGCGTACTCTTATGATGAAAAAAATAAAGTCAGTTTTGATTATTTATGGCATTTTCTGGCAGGGACAGATACGCCGGATACGGTAAGGAATATGATGTTATCATATGGATTGCAGGAAAATGAAGTAGATAGTGTATTTGGATGTATAGGTGCTAATCATGATAATAGCTCTAAAAAAAGCGACGAATTGGAAAATTCGTTGTTAAAAACATATGTAGGAAAGATTGATATAGCACATATGGCAGTAACGCTTTCTACAATATTAAAGCCTGATGAAAATTTATTTGAAAAAGCAGGAGATTTAAGTGGGTGCTTTAATGGTATATTTGATTTGAACGCAAATGCGGGATATGTAGGAGATGTATATGGAACGGGTGGAAATGGACCAAAATTAACACCAGATGATTATAAGGCGGATCTTGACGCGGTAAACTTGAGTGTACGTCTTGAGAATGAAGAGAATTTAATATTGGTAATGAACCAATATTATTCAGAAATAGAAAAAGGAGAAACAAATCGAGCAGAAGAGTTTGTAAAAAATTTTGGGCAAGGAGATTATCAAGCGGGATTATATTATTTGACAAATCAGGCTAATGATCACAACTCTTTTATGGAAACCCATAATTACTTCAATCTGCAAAATGAAAATATACAAGCAAGAAAAAAATTAGTAGCTAATTTTATATTAAACTTGGAATATAAGAGAAATGAATTTTACAAATATATTGAATATGAAGATGATGTTGCAGAGGAAATGGAATGGAATGAATAAAATTTTACAAAGAAGGAAACTAGAATGAAAAAGAAGAAAATCGGATTCATAGTATATATTATTGTAATACTTATTTTTGATTTGACATTTAGCTTAAAAATGACAATTAAATACAAAACTACGGTCAGGGATATCAATGAGTTCACAGAGGCGGCGGAAATAGCGGAAAAATTTATGAGACCGGAGTATAATAGAAGTTGGAAAGAAATAGGTACAAGCGGGCAAGAAACTAGAGATAGTGTGGATAGTGCGAATATTTATGAATATAGAGTTCATAAAGATATTTCAGAAAGTAATTATATATATTTTGAATTATGGGATTGGAGCGAGTTTTGGAAAACTCAAACATTTGAGAGTAACGGCAAAGAGAAAGGAATTACATGTATTCACCATATAAATAATGGGGAAGTCGAAATTAGTACAGATTATATAGAAAAAGACAAACCGATTGCTTCAATTATAGTTTCAATAAATGCTTTTGATGAAACGTATGGTTGGGGAGAAAAGTATTATAAGATCTGTTATGAAAACGGGAAATATAATGTTAAAAGCTATGAAGACGAAGAATATTTAGAAACAGATAGAGAGGATTTTGAAAGAGAAATCGGAATGACAGTAGAAGAAATCATAGATATAGCATATGAAGATCAGAAATTGTTTGAAGAGACTATGAGCGAGATAAAAGAATACGAGCTCCACCGAAATAAGGAAGTGATGTGGAAAAGATTATTGTGTGCAAACGGGATTAGTTGCTTTTTGCTATTGTTGGGAGTTGCATCAAAAATGATTGATAGAAGGTATGAGGAATAGTGTGCCTATATGTGAGAGGCGGAAAAAGTGAAAAAAGGTTGTAGCAAACTTTATTTTAAATTTGGAATATAGAAATAATGAACTTGAAACGATAATTGAAGTAGATGAAGATCTTGCAGAAGGTTTAACTAAGCAGGGGAGATACAGAATGAAAAAGGGGCAGGTAGGATTTGTCATATATATAGCCATAGTGTTGCTGATTGATTCGATTTTTTGCTTAAAATGGATAACCGGATACGAGTCAACGAAAAAAGAGATTGGGAGGTTGACAGAGGCGGCGGAAATAGCCGAACATTTTATGAAACCGGAATATAACGGCAGTTGGCAGGAGATAGGTGCAAGCGGACAGGAAACAAGAGATAGTGCAGAAAGTTATAATATTTATGAATACAGGATTTTCAAAAGTATATCGGAAAATAATTATATATATTTTGAAATATGGGATGAAAGTGGTTCCTGGGAGAAGCAATGGGAAGAGTATAGCGATGAAAGAAGAATTACATGTATTCATCGGATGAGTGATAGCGGAATAGAGGTAAAAACTGGTTATGTTGAACAAACTGATCAAATTGAAAATATAAGTGTTTATAAAAATAGTATGGATAGCAGATATTCGGGGTATTTTGATGAAGCTCCGTATTACAGGATTCTTTATAAAAATAGAGAGTATCACATTGAAAGCTATGAGGACGGAGAAAGTGCAGAAGCAGATAAAGAGGATTTTGAAACAGAAATCGGAATGAAAGTCGAGGAAATTGTAAATGTCGCCGAAGAGGATCAGGAGCTATTTGCGGAGACTATGGGCAAAATGAAGGAGTATGAACTGCAAAGGGAAAAAGAAGTTTTACGGAAAAGATTGTTATGGGCGAACGGAATCAGTCTGGCTTTCGTATTATTGGGAATTATATCCAAGATTATTGACAGCAGGTATGAGAAGCAATAAGGGCGTAAATATACCTTGATTCAAACTTTAAGATGGAATGCTTTCCGGATTATGCTATAATGACTTCGATTAGTTTAAACAATTGGGTTATCAAGGAAATTAGGGGAGGCGGAACTTTTGAACGACTACGATTTGCGTTTCCTTTCCAATGACGGACAGGGACCTATTGTGATATATATTTCAGGAGATCATGCACAGAACCAGGCGGAAGAGGTGTATGGTCAGGCAAAGCTTTCTGTCGGTCTGCGCTTTGATTTTTGTGAAGTAAGGGTGCACGATTGGGACAGATTTTTGACGCCGTGGGCAGCGGCAAACTGCATGAAGGGCAGGATATTTGCGGGCGAGGGCGAGACGCTTTTGAAGTGCTTTAGCGAAGACATTGTGCCTCGTATTATTGAGAAATTTCCCGGACACAGGGCGATGTATCTTGCCGGGTATTCGCTGGCGGGGCTTTTTTCTCTGTGGTCGTTATATGAGAGCGGTTTATTTGACGGAGCGGTATGCGGTTCGGGTTCTCTGTGGTATCCGGGGTGGAAAGAGTACATGCTGCAAAGCAGCTTAACGAGAAAAGCGGAGGTATACCTGAGTCTGGGCAGACGGGAGCCGGAGAGTAAGCACCCGCTGATGAAACAGGTGGGCGAAATTACGAAGCTGCAGTACGAATCGCTGCAAAAAAATGAGAATGTGAAAGAGGTAACCTTTGAATGGAATGACGGCGGGCATTTTTCGGACGTCGCCGACAGAATGGCGAGGGGAGTCCATTGGATTGTGAGTTGAAGGGGAAGAGAGAGAACAAATAAAGAATGGATAAAAACAAAGAATTTGTGATTTCATTAACAGGTAAAAACAGTCATAAAGTATTGATTCCCAGAGGACAGGGGACTCTTTCGATCGGAACAAGAGGAATTTCAAAGGGCAAGTATGACGTCTGGGTAGAACAGGACAGCGTGATCAACTGGGATGCTTTTGACGGTTTTTTTATAGGTGGCGACCAGAACAGGAAAGAACGATCTCCATGTGGCGACTGGCCGCGGTGGTTTTATTATTCCGGTAATGATACGGGTTTTATAGAATGGTCCTCTAAAAGAAAATAGAAGAGTTTCATTGGTTTCCCAGAGCGGATATGGCGGTTGATTTTGCAAACGCGGATATTTGCCGTTTGTATATTCAGTCTGAGAACGGCAAAATACAGATTTTAACAGGAGAGAAAATAGTATTTCTGACGCTTTCCGGAAATCTTGAAAATTTTGATATCAAAGAGTGTGCTAAAATTCCATGTCTGACGTTTCATCCAGACTGTCCGAAAGAAAAATCGGCATATCAGTTACCAGTTTATAAAACTTTGTCGCAGGCAACCTATATCGTGATCAATCATTCTCCTGAAAAGACAGCTTTCGACTGTGAAAGCTTACTTCAGTTTCCCGATTTAAAAGTGCTTGAGCTTAGCGGAAATATGACAAATTTAAGCGCGCTGGCGCAATTAAAGAACCTTGGGCACATTGGGTTAAGGTATATCCCTGATTTACAGGATATGCCAAAACTGAAAAGCTGGAGCAGCTTAAAAAGTTTTATCGGCTATCAGATTGAAGAAAGCGCCGGAAAAGCGTTGAGAACAGAACTTCATAAATTGAAGAAAGAAAAATCAATGGATTATGCAAACATCACAAAATTGCGGAAACGGATATGGTTTGATACGGAATATGGAATTCCATTTTCTGATTGGGAAGAAAAAGCTGAAAAAAGTGCGGCAAGGGCATATAAAAGTTGCTATCATAAAATAAAAAAATCAGAATCCGAAGAGGAAGCACATGCGGCAATTACGGAATTTGTCATGAAAATAAACGGCTTGAAAGGCATTGAAACAAGCGAACGTGACAACGTAGGTATGGCAATTGGTCAGCTTATAGAAAATTCTTCCCTTGAAATTTCCTATGAAAAATGGATGAATTGGTTTGACGAAGTAAGAGATTTTTAGAAAACGCGGAGTAAAAAATGCAGCATAAAAACGATAACGGAATGCAATATTTACAACAATATCCGGATTTAAAAAAGTGGATAAATACCTGTATATGCTGCGGGCAGAGCGGGTACGATCCGAATATGCCGGAGGTGTTGACGGCAAACTGGGGGCAGGGCGAAGTGAAAACGGCTAAGGCTTATTATATCAAAAAGTATTTTCGGGCAATGAGCGTCAATGATCTGGGAATCTGTGAAGCGTGTCAAAAAGTCCAAAGCGGATTATAAAGCGTCAGGGCATTGTATTATTAAAATTGTCCTTTCAACAATCCTTGGTGGGGAACTGTTTTGGACATTAGATTTTTCTATCATATAAGGCTGGAATTGTTGGAGAAATTGTTGTATACTATGGTTAGATAAAACTAACCCAAATGGTAAAATTTTAACTAAAGAAAAAGTAAAATAATAATTCGTAATTGAATTCGTAATTGGGAGGATTGGAAATGATATGGAAGATCATTGTTGAAATCGTTATTTTATGGATTGTATTTTTTTTGTATATGGAATTTTTGGTTAGAAAAAAGGGTCCTATTGGCGGAATACAATTTTATCCCAAACAGGTACAGGAACGAGTGGTGGAATTGGGATTGATTACCAAAGAAACAATAAAAAAGCAGGCTGTGGTTTCTATGGTTTTGCTTTTTGCGATTGATCTGATTCTTCCGTTTATTATGATCGTATGTGTAAACCATGCCGACACTTATTGGGATATCGTATGGCAGTACTATGTGCTTTTTATGGGGCAGGAATTATATGATTGGCTTGTAGTGGATGTATGGTGGGTGGCAATATCCGACTGGTGGATTATTCCCGGGACAGAAGATTTAAATCATTTGTGGCATGATCCGAAAATAAAGTTTCTGGGGAAAATAAAATTATTTTTTGTGGCAATTGTTTTTGCAGCATTAGTCGGTGGTATTTACTGGGGAATCATAAAATTATTCTGATCGCGTTTATTGCAGCTTTTGGTCTATTGTGTTGAGATTAAAAGCTGCTGTAATTCTTCTGTTCTTTCGGTAGAAATATCATCTTCAAAAGTATCCTCTGATAAAATATCGGTATCCGAATCAAGTGTCTCATCGAATACCTCGTCTAATAAGGCGGCGGTCTGTTCCATTTGTTTTTCAGCTTCCGCCGCATAGCGTTCAGCCGCTTTTGCCGCACTTTGATATCCTTGGATCATTTTAACGCCGATACCGCTTATGATCGCTGTCAGTAATAAGGCTGATAAAGCAGTTCTGTAAAAATTCATTGTAAACTCCTGCCTTTCTTAATTTCCTATGGTTAAAAATGTAAGTAACAGTAGAGATTATTTGATAATTTAAAGAAATTTATTCATTTATTTTTTAGATTGAAAAATATTTCTAATTAAATTAGGATTCCTTATAAAGAGAAAACAGAGAGGAAAAGCAATGGAAGAATTATTTTATCAGATGATATTTAAGAGGAAATCTTTTCACATCTTTAGAGGAGAGAAGGGATTAACGGAAGAAAAGCTGGCGGAGATTGAAAAGGTCTTTTACAGTTTGCGACCGCTTACGGAAGGGATAGAAGTGGGAATTAAGATTGTGCCAAGAGAAGAGACTTCCTGTAAAAGGGGAGAGTATTGTGTGTTATTGTTCAGCGAACAGAAAGAAGGGCATTTACAGAATATCGGATATCTCGGAGAACAGTTGGATTTGTGGCTTGCTTCGCAGAATATCGGAGTGTGCTGGTATGGAATGGGCAAGGCGGCAGAATCGGATCGTAAGCTGGGAGATTTGGATTTTGTGATTATGCTTGCCATAGAGAAGGCGGGAGAAGGGGATTTCAGGAAAGATATGTTTAAAAGCAAAAGAAAGCCTTTGGAGGAAATTTGGGAAGGAGAGCTGCTATCCGAAGTCGGTGCAATCGTCAGATTTGCGCCCAGCGCATGTAATACACAGCCTTGGATCGTGGAGCGACATGGGAAGGAATTGAAGGTTTTCAGATATAAAAAGCCTGGGAAGAGGGGCATGATGCCCATAGATAGGGTAACCTATTATAATAGAATTGATATAGGCATTTTTCTGTTGTTTCTTGATGTGTGCCTGACGCATGAAAATATGAAGTATGAGAGAACACTTTATCGTGATAGTGGGGACGATTGTGCGGAGAAAACATTGGCTGCGGTGTATAGCGTGGGATAGTCTTTATTTTGCGCTTTCTGCCATTATTTGATCCTACCTTGCTGGCTGGATTCTATATTGTTTGCTACATACGATCTGTGTGACTATAAAACCAGTGCAAAACTGGCTGAGGTTATGGGATATAAAGTCAGAAAGACAAGGGAATTGGGCATTACCAATTTGACCAGGCTGCTATAGAAGAGAAGAAATTTTTTAATGTATAGTTAATTATCTTCTATATTTTGCTGGGTGCGCTCTATCATTTCCTCCATGAGTTTTTCGGCTTTCTCATATTCATGATTCTTCAGCGCATCATGAATTTGTTTTTGTACTACTAATTGTTCTCTTAAAAAACTTTTAAATACCGGCATTTCATTTTCCATGACCTACACCCCTTTCTGCTAGTTTAAGGATATTATAGGTCTTTTCCTTTCTCCCCGTCAAGCCGCTAGGAAAGCAAAATATAATTTTCCGTTTAAATAATAAAAAAATTGCGTTTATAATATATAGAGATAAAATTGACACTATGATAAACGCAATGATAAGATAAATCAGATACTGTTTTAGTCAGGACTGTAATTAAAGTGAGGTTTGATCAATGAATAAAAAGATATGGGATTTATATGCGCCAATCTATGAAAAGGCGATGCGCGCAGACCGCAAAGTTTATAAGTTTATGTATGACCGTATTCCAAAGGTTATTGAGGGGAAAGAAGTGTTGGAAATTGCCACCGGTCCGGGATTGTTGGCAAAGCATGTTGCGTATGCTGCAAAAAGAATGATTGCCACAGACTATTCAGATGGAATGATCGCAGAGGCAAGAAAAGGAGAGTATCCTGATAATCTGACCTTTGAAGTTGCGGATGCGACGGATCTGCCGTATGAGGATGATTCCTTTGACGTGGTGCTGATTGCCAATGCGCTTCATATTATGCCGAATCCTGAGAAAGCGCTCAGGGAGATAGACAGAGTATTGAAAAATAAGGGTATCCTGATTGCACCCAATTTTGTAAAGCACAAGAGCGGCTTTATCAGCAGGACATGGTCTCGAATATTAAAAATCGCGGGTGTAAAGTTTGAGCATCAGTGGCAGACAGAGGATTATAAGGAGTTTCTTGAAAAGAACGGATGGAAAGTCAAGAATTGTAAAGAAATGAAGGCGCGCATTTCCATGGCGTATGTGGAATGTGTAAGAAGCTGTTGTTGATGAGATATATGTTTGTGGGATTAGAAAAGCAGAGGGTTTTAAAAGAAGGGTATAATTATTGACTGGAAGACAACTGCTCCTATGTCAAGATTTAGTACAAATTAAAATGAGAAGTTCTGCCAGCTAAGC
>UQLY01000014.1 GCA_900542015.1 uncultured Lachnospiraceae bacterium
GCTATGAATTTTACGAAAGGAGGACGCACAAAGTGTCGAACTGCAAAACGATTGCCATATGCAATCAAAAAGGCGGAGTTGGAAAGACAACCACTACGGTAAACCTCGGCGTCGGTCTTGCAATGCAAGGAATGAAAGTGTTGCTCATAGACGCAGACCCGCAGGGCGACTTAACCACTTGTCTCGGTTGGCAGGATACGGATAACTTGGGTATCACGCTTGCAACGAAACTCACAGATGTCATAAACGAAACGATGAATGACCCTACGGTCGGTATTCTGCACCACGACGAAGGTGTTGACCTTGTTCCGGCAAACCTTGAGCTTTCTGCAATGGAATTTAACCTTGTCAACGCAATGAGCAGAGAGACGGCTTTGAGAAATTATCTCAGCGAAGTGAAGGACAAATACGACTATATCCTTATAGATTGTATGGGAAGAACCTATGAGTCTATGATGGAGGAGCTGGAAGTAATTGAAATTCTTTCAACTGCTTATAATGGTGACGAATTTCCGGGTTATGAGAACATAAGATTGAGTTTTTCACAACTTGAAACGATTATTCGGAATAAACGCAGCGGCTGGCTTGATGCTTTGAGAAATCAAAAAGCAGTTTATCTTATAACTGATGGTACATACCATTTCAGTTGGACGGACGCCAACCACAAAAGGCGTTATGTGTATGCCAAGACACTTGATGAACTGCGATACAAAGAGGAACAAATCGCAAAAGACAAGAGCGATGGCATTAAGGCAGAAGATTTATGACATTAGTGGACTGGTTTGCGGCAGATGAAAGCCATAATATCGTTTATACTTTTCATAATGAGAAACAGAATAAAGATGTTTACATGGTGGCACTCAGAGATGAGAGTAAGCTGATAGGATATTATGAGAAACATGAATATCGAAATTCAGAAACCATGAAACCATACGATTTGTGGTGATGATATGACGAAGGATGAATGGTACAGGCAGTTATTTGAGTGACTGGATAATTCCAAGTTCCGAAGCAGTTTCCGTCTGAAGCAGAAAGATATTGATTACATAAATGAAAAAGGGTTGAACACAATCAGACAACATGCAAAGGATTTTATTGCAAAGAGAGAAGCTCCAGCATATATAGCAAATGATGGCAAACAGACACCAATGCGTGGACATCCAGTATTTATTGCCCAGCACGCAACAGCAACATGCTGCAGGGAGTGCATCCGAAAGTGGCATAAAATGCAGCCGGGCAAGAAACTAAGTCAGGTGCAGCGGGATTATCTTGTAGATGTAATTATGACATGGATTCAAAAAGAAATCGAGAGGCAGGAACATAAAATATGAGTTTGGAAAATGTATTGATTATTGTTGATAACATTGACGTATCAATTGATTTTTATGAAGAACTGTTTGGGCTGCGTGTGATTACAAGGCAGGAAGGTAATCAAAAAATGAGCATTTCTGCTAACAGAAATGAAAAGCTATAATGCAACTGATGTAAAATGTTGTAAATTCTTGTAGTTAACAAAAGGGTAATGATTAAAAATAGTTCTACTTGAAAAATATCAAGCCTGAATGAGTATTCCGTTCAGATTAGATTAGGTTCTAATCTGGGCGGATTTTTTTGCGTGTGCAATGAGCAGAGAACTGATACTTAAGCGTAAAAGTAGTCAGAATGGCGTTTAACCTGTACTGCAATGGGAGCCATGCTTTCCGACAGCCAGATCAGAAGTATGCTGGAGGGGAAAAAGACCCTCGTAAAAGGCTTGAAGGGAGAGAAAGGCAGCTATGACGCCTACCTTATCCCGGAAGGCATTGAGGATGACTCTTATACCAAAGACGGGAAAGAAATCAAAGGCTCACAGTATAAGGTAAAGCTGGAATTTCCGAGAAAGAAAAAATAAAATGTATTGCTATTGTACGTACATATTGGTATAATAAATTTGACAGAAGGAAATCCTAAGATTTTGGAAAGGAGTGTTATTCTATGGCAGCAAAGTCGGCTAATTTGTACGCAAGGATAGAGCCGGATGTGAAAGAGCAGGCAGAAAGCATTTTGTCAGCGCTTGGCATCCCGGCGTCCAATGCAATCAATATGTTTTATAAACAGATCATTTTAAACAGGGGGCTTCCGTTTGAAGTAAAAATGCCTGCGGCAAGACCTGCTGATGTGTCAGAACTGAGTGAAGCAGAATTAAATGCAGAACTGGAGAAAGGGTATGCGGACATGAAAGCAGGCAGAACCAAACCTGCAAGACAGGCATTTGCAGATATCCGCAAAGATTATGACATATGATTTATGAGGTAATTACCACGGATCAGGCTGATGCTGATTTGAGAAGCATATATGAGTATATTGCTTTTGAACTGCTTTTACCGGATAATGCGGCAGGGCAGCTTGGACGGTTGGAGGAACACATTGTAGGGCTTGAAGAATTTCCGGAGAAATTCAGACATTATGAAAAAGAACCGTGGCGTAGCAGAGGGCTGAGGGTAATGCCTGTTGACAATTATCTGGTGTTTTATATTCCAGATAAGGATGCGGGCATTGTGACGGTAATCCGTGTCATGTATGCCGGCAGGGATGTTGACAGTCAGCTTAAAGGGCATACAGTAATGTAAAAACAAAATAGTAATACAGCGTTAAGGCGTATGAGATGTAACAGTTTCATACGCCTTTTTTATAAAAATCTTGACCCTTTTTATATTGGGTTTATATTGGTATTAGCCTTTTGAGTTTTCCAAGGACCATTACGGTAAAAGGTAATCGAAAGTATTGAGGCAACACACCACCCGATTGGCCATGCACACCAGATTCCGGTTGCACCGAGTGCTGTTCTTGAGAAACAGAAAGCAAGTAATACACGCAGAATCAAATCTGTAAAAGTGGCTATCATAAATTTTTTCATCATGCCGGCTCCCCTTAAAATGCCATCTGCTACCAGCTTTGCAGAAACCACGAAATAAAAAGGCGACAGGATTTTCAGATAGATAATGCCTGTTTGCATGGCAAGTTCAGTTGGATTATCCATAAATAGTTTTAATACGATATTTCCTCCAAAGAAGTAAAGGAGAAACAGTGGGAGGCTAAGCATCCATACTAATTTGACGCCGGCTCCGAATCCCTGCTTTATCCGATCCGGCTTTCTGGCGCCAAGATTCTGAGCAGTATAGTTAGAAATTCCGTTTCCAAGTGTGGTAAAGGAAGTAATTACCAAATTATTCAGTTTTACGGCAGCGGAATATCCGGCCATGACAGGCGCTCCGAAACCGTTAATAATACTCTGGATAATGATGTTACCCATGGAAATAAAGCTTTGCTGCAAAGTGCTTGGAATGGCAATTGCGATAATCTGTTTTAAAAGCTGTAACTCAAATAGAGGCGTTTTTTCTTTTTCTTCAATTTTGGCAAGTCTTTTGAATACTACAATCATTGCCAGAATGCAGCTGATTCCCTGACAGAGAAATGTTGCCCACGCTACGCCGGCAACCCCCATATGGAATGCCTTGACAAACCAGATATCTACTGCGATATTGGACAAAGAAGATACCGCCAGAAAGTAAAACGGTGTTTTGGAATCTCCAAGTGCAGAGAAGATACCGGTAGCAATATTGTAGAAAAAGACAAATGGTAATCCCCATGCGTAAATATCCAGATACAGTTTGGAATCCGCAAATACTTCTTCCGGGGTACGGATTAACCGAAGCAACATACCGGAGCCGACTATTCCGATGACCATTAACAGAACACACAAAAAACCGCTGAAAATACAGGCGGTGTAAACTGCGGTCTTCATTTCTTTAAATTTCTTTGCACCGAACAGCTTGGAAACGACAACGGAACATCCCATGTTGCAGCCAAAGGCAAAGGCGATAAAAATTAAGGTGATTTCATAGCTGTTGCCGACTGCCGCCAATGCATTTTCCCCTACAAACTTACCGGCAACCAGACTGTCTGCTATATTATAGAGTTGCTGGAAAATAATACTTCCAAATAAAGGCATACAGAATTTCCATAGTACGGTTTGTGGTTTTCCCACGGTCAGATCTTTATTCATTTCCGGGCGCCTCCTTTTCTTTTAAATAGTTGACAATTAGATTGACACATCCGTCTATGCCGAAGCGGCTGCTGGATAACATCATGTCGTAGCTTTCTGATTGACCCCACGCAGTATCGGAATAGAAGTCAAAGAACTGCTTTCGCATTCTGTTGATATGTTTGATCCTGTGGGATGCTTCTTTTTCGCATATTTGGTTTCTTTCCATAACCCGTTTTATTTTATCCGCTTCGTCTGCATAAATAAATATGGAAAGTCGTTTTTCTTTTGGAAGAATAGATGAAGCGCAGCGACCGATAATGACACAGGCACCCTGCTGTGCAATCTGTTCGATTACGGTTTGCTCGGCATTGTATGCCTGCTGGCTTTCAGAATAAAAGGTATTTCCAATACCTGCTATATCAGCATAAGGGTTTCCACTCAAAAACTGGATACT
Source organism: uncultured Lachnospiraceae bacterium (assembly GCA_900542015.1). GTDB lineage: Bacteria > Bacillota > Clostridia > Lachnospirales > Lachnospiraceae > UBA2882. The sequence goes on from UQLY01000014.1 coordinate 4,482, forward strand.
GTTAATGGGAGATTCTTCTGCTCTTTCAATAAATTCCTCGCTTAGCCCGGACTCCAACGATGCTTTTTTGATCAGTAGTTTGTCATAACAAGGAATGCCAAGCGCTCTTGACAGCTTTTCACCAATCTCTCGTCCACCGCTCCCATACTGCCTGCCAATGCAAATAATATTTTGCATATATGCCACCTCTTTCTGTATAAATTAGATTGTTTTTTCTTATCGGTAGTATTATAATTCCTTATAAGATATGTGTAAAATATCAATTTTGATATTGCGATATATGAAATTGATATGCAAGGAGCCGCAATGAACATCAGCTATGACTATTACAGAGTCTTTTATTACGTTGCAAAATATAAGAGTTTTACCGGAGCTGCCAAAGCACTTCTTAATAACCAGCCTAACATTACCAGGATGATGAAGAAACTGGAAGAGGAATTGGGGTGTACATTGTTTGTAAGGCAGCGGCATGGTATTATACTGACTCCGGAAGGAGAAAAACTGTATGCCCATATCTCTGTTGCTTTTGAACATATTCTGTGCGGAGAGGAAGAAATCGCAAGGGATAAAAGTCTGCAGTCAGGGATAGTTACGGTAGCATCCAGCGAAATTGCACTCCGCTGCGAATTGCTTCCTGTTTTGAAAACGTTCCGAAAAAATTATCCCGGCGTCCGTATCAGGATACTAAACCAATCTACGCCGCAGGCAATTGATGTGTTGAAAAAAGGACTGGCAGATTTTGCGATTGTAACAGAACCTTTTGACCTTCCTGCAGGACTTGGTTCGGAGGTGCTTAGAAGCATTCGGGAAGTGCCGGTTTGCAGCACGGCATTTTCTCTTTCTACAGGGACTACTCTTACTGAAGAACAGATCAAAAATTATCCATTGATTGGACTTGGGGAAGAAACAGCTTCCTTTCGCTTTTATTCAGATGTTTTCGGCAGAATGGGAATGTCCTTTACGCCGGATGTGGAGGCGGCTACAGCAGACCAGATTTTACCGATGATAAAATCCGATTTGGGCATTGGTTTTGTGCCAATGGATTTTCTGGAAAAGGAAAATATAGAGAATTTGGTTATCCTCAATATGACGCCGGATATCCCTGGCAGAAATATTTGTCTTCTGAAAAGGAGAGGAATTTCGTTAAGTATTGCAGCTTCTGAATTAGAACAGCGGATAAAGGATAAGAAGAAAGAGGCATAGCAGATATTGGGATCATCATTAGACGGGGACAACCTGCTTCATATATTCAATGTATTCCTGTCCCCATTTTTGCAGAGCATCTATAACCGGGCGAAACTTTTCCCCCATTTCTGTCAGTGAATATTCTACCTTCGGCGGAATGGATTCGTATTGTGTGCGTTTGACAAGTCCGTTTTCAACGAGCGTTTTTAACTGAACCGATAAAGTTGCATGAGTTATTTTCGGCATAAGGCGCTGAAGCTCATTGAAACGGACCGGACCGCTTTCAAGATAATGCAAAATAAGGATTGCCCATTTCCCTGATATTAAGCTTTGAGCCGTTGCATATGGACATTTGCCGAAGCGGTCTTCCATTGTTGAGTTGGTTTGAAATAATGATTCAGACATCAAATTCCTCTTTCAAATCTAACATTCCGCGTATTTCTGCGTGACCGTTTTCAAGATAGAACATACCCATTTCCCAGCCGTTTTTATCATACAAAGCCATAATCTGGGGCATTGCCGCACGCACCTTGTTCAAAAGTGCTTCGTCTTTTACAATTTTTACTTCACCGTCATAACGCATAAATTCGTTCCCCGATACAGCAAGGACCTCTACTTTCGGATTCTTTGTGAGCTGTGCATATACATTTTTGAACGTTCCGCAGCCGAAGTATAACTTGCCGCCATCAAGTAAGTGAAATCCGAAAGGGCGTCCCTTGGGCTGGGTTCCGTCTGTCGTCAGGAAATAAAAAGTTTTCGCATCGTCTAAAAATTTGTTGACCTTTTCAACGTTTGTCATGTGATTTCCTCCTTTATACAGGTCACTTTTTTGAACCGCTTTAATTATAATACCGAAAAAAGCGGAGTACAAGTACGATCATTTTTGATACTTGGTATCTTTTGCAATACAGCGGGGCTTGATATCAACAACAGTTTTGCGGTTTATAGTGATAAAACTATTGATTGTTTGAAAAAGATGCGTCATACTATGTTTGTTGATGCGGCAATTATCAGGGCATCAAAGCAATGCACATCGCAGACTTTCTGCTCAGCGATGAGTTTCGGGTCTGCTGACAGGAGAAAAAACATGAAAACATTGATAACTCAAATCACAGACTGCATAGAACGTACGTTTGATGTGGGGGGGGTAGACTATAGCAGGAAGATCATTCTTTTCCCCTGTGGAGACGTGGGGATACAGGCGGCTAACATCCTAAGAATGATCTATGCGATTGAACCGGCATATTTGATAGATAATCGAAAATGTAAATACAGTGCGAACATTCATGAATTTTCCTTTTTGAATGAAATTGACAGTCAGGAATATGTCCTCTTTTTAACATCAACAAATCCTGACATATACCTTTCCCTGAAAGAAGCTGTATTACCTATTTTTCCGGAAGAAAGGATTATCGAATTGGAATGTATGGTTAAAAGTGTTAAGCAAAATCCGATGTCTTTTTTTTATACGGAAATAGGGAAACACAGTTACGGTCCGATATGCCATGACCATGAACTGATAAAGTCCATAGGGGCATTTTGCAGTTTTGCCAATGGTGTTGATGTGGTCCCTAATCATGAAATGCGCTTCGTGACAACGCACCCTATTGTATATGCCGGAATGACATATGAGGATATGGAAATTGAGTATGAATATTATAAAGATACTCCATGGTATATGCCGGGAGTTACGCCAAAGCAAATTGTCAGGAAAAGAAAAAGAATTACCATTGGTAATGATGTGTGGCTTGGCGCAAATGTTATTATTACGAATGGAGCAAATATCGGAAACGGCGTTATTGCGGGGGCGGGAGCAGTTATAACCAAGGATGTGCCGGATTACGCAATTGTAGTCGGAGTGCCGGCAAAGATTCTCAGATATCGTTATACTCCGGAGCAAATACAGGATCTGAACACAATAGCATGGTGGGATTGGTCGGACGACGAAATACGTGAAAGGTATGATGATTTTTATCTTCCCATAGAAGCGTTTATAGAAAAGTATAAGTAAAAAACTTTTTGCCGGCGGGAGCTATGCTGGCGATTGAAATCCGTTAGAATCACAAGAGGTCAATTATCATGAAAACAAGAAGATTTCGTGTTTATGCCCAAAAAGATGATCTGCAGAAAGTATTTTTAGAATTTCAAAATAAATTTGAAATCTACTATGTGCCGACTTATTCTGATATAGGGGAAATTTCCTATAACAGTATTATGGAAATAGAAAATATAGGTGTCAATTTCTATGGTTCCCATATCGGAAATATGCAGATGCTTGTCTTTCTGAAAAACACAGAATGTCTGTGGAGAACCTATCAGTGCAAGGGAGATAATGGAGAAAAAATAACTAGATATAGTACTTTGGAAGCGGGAAATTCAGCATGTATCTGTGTTGATTTTAACGGGATTTATCAGGAAACTGCGATTTTCCCAACAGAAATCAGTACCATGTATTATGATCATGAAACAGCAAAAAGGCTTTATGATGAACTTAAAAAAATATTCAGAAAACAGGCTGTCAAATCTGTGAATGGGGCTTACCTGTGTCCCAAAGCTTATGAACACAAGGAACAATATAGATTCTGCACAATCGACCTGAAATCTCCGCCGGAGTATGATTTAAAAGTTGAGTAATCGTAATCTGCTGTGGGGTGTAAGCAAATGGACAAAAGAATGAAAATATAGGGGATAAGAAATGGAAGAAAAAAATTTAGAGCAGGTAAAAGAACTGATTAACAGGATTGCCGATTCCTATGATCCGCCGACAGAAGAGCAGGTCGTGAAAATGCGCGGGCTGACAGGAATCGACTGGGAGGCGGAAGAACTGCAAATGTTGTGCGGTGGTTATTGGGAGCATCATTCCTTAGAAGAAACAGCATATCTAATGTTTCATGAGGAATATCCGCATGTCAATCATACGGATCTGGTCTTTTGGAAATATAAGCCCGGCGTTGTCATGAACGATCAGGAAGTATATGAGAAATATCGTTTGGGAAAAGGAAAATTAAAGGCATTAGAGGCGCTGGATATTGAAGCAATACTGCAAAGGATCAAAATCCTGTTTTCCGGATATGAACAAAATATAAATGTAGGCAGCGAAGGAAAAAGCTATCGATTTGATTGTCTGGAACAAACGGAATATTGGACGGATACCCATTTCTGGATTTTTATATACGGCAGGGAAACAGAAGGACAAACAGAAAACCAGATGGTGCGATACGCATGTCACAATATGAGTGAACAGCAGATCGGCTCTATTTTGGCATGTATGGAAGAATTTCAATGCTCTTTACATATCAAAGAAGCGAAAAACAAATAATGGATAGGATAATCTAAAGGGAAAATGTAATAATGATCAGTGCTTATAATGAAAGCCGCTATTTACAGCTTAAAGAGCGGCTTGAAAAAACAGAAATGGATGTTGCAAAAAGCAGAAGATTGATTTTAATTATACTGCAACAGTTAGAACCGTATTATCAATTCCTTCTCTCTTTAGAGAGTATGCAACCGTTTGCAAAATTAAAAGGATTCCGTGAATATGCTGAATGGAATATCAATAGCTTTGAAACCAACGTATTAGAGGAATATATTGTACTCTGCAATGAAACAGGTCAGATTGTAGGAGAAGGTGAGGAATCAGAATTATTTTCGGAAGAAGATATTTTATTGATGAGAGAAAAGTATTATACGGAAATACATACTTTATCGGATGAACATAAGTTAGTGAGTGATTATGAATATTGTATATTTGGTTCATTATATTATATAATCCGCTTTTTCCAATTTAATACAGAAGATGCGGATAAAATGAAAAAACGGGTAGAAAAATTGATTTCTTTCATATTTGAAGACATGTTGTTAGATTTTAATGAAGATTTATATGCCTTAAGCAACATTTTTTTTATCGATTCAACCGTTGATTTGCTGATGAAAGAATTATTCGAGTAATTATTTTATTTGATACATCATGAAGTAAACGGCTGTCATTCCCTTTGATTTTAGTTAAGGAGTTTTTATGATTACAGATGAAATGTCCATTGAAGCATTAGAGTCTCAGTATTGGGATGATATAGAGTTTGATTCTTATGTTGTAAGAACTGCTCAAGAGGCAAGAAAAAAGCCATTATCTAAATTGTCAAAAGAGGAAATACGCCTTCTAATAGGTCAAAAAATTGGATTAAAATATGTCATACCCAAAGCTATTGATCTTTTAGAACAAAATCCTTTGATAGAAGTGTATTATTATGAAGGTGACTTGTTATCTAATATGCTGAAATTGTCTTTTGATGATTGGTGTGATAACTATGACCAGTTACATTCATTTCAAATCATACTGGAGAAAAATTTACCATCAATATTAGTGAGTGAGGAAATATCATCTGACCTAGTCAAAAAGGTATTAGCATGGAAATCACTTTAAAAAGGAAAGCTCACATATCAATTATTATTTCATCCTTTCAGGTTCCATCATTTTAGCAGTTCCTTTAAAATTTCGCAGAATTCTTCCGGCGAATCGGCATGAGGTGTATGCCCACAGTCTTCGAGCAAAACCATGTCCTTTTCAGGCGCAGTAATATTATTATAATAGTCTTCGGTAAGCTCTATCGGACAGGTCCAGTCATAGGAACCTGAAATAAAATAAACAGGCATCTGATAGTTCGTTCCATAATCATATACATTTGTCTGCAAAACGTAATCATATAACTGCTTGTTAAGGTTATAGATCGTGTCTATACCTTCCATTGACTTTAACTGCCATTTCACATCATCCACTCCCAAATATGGGGAAGTAATAAAATTCCAGGTCATATCATTCTGCTTAGGAGCATTCTGGTGATACATGGCAGAATATTGGCTTAACTTTACCAAAGATTCAAGATTTCCATTTGCCAGATATTGCTCATATGCTTGGATCATCGGGGAGGTGTCATCGCCCTTCTCTGTGGCGATCGCAAGCGCATCTTCATAACTGTAAATATAGCCATCCTCTAATGATACGACCTGTCCTATGCCGACATAGTTTGAGACTTTGTCGGGATGGTCCAGGACATACTTGCTTCCAAGCATTGTTCCATAGGAGTGCCCCATGATAATAACCTGGCTTTGTCCGAATCTGTCACACACATAATCCACCAATTCATCTAAATCTTTTTGGGCTTGTTCAAATGAAGCGGTGGTATTGTCCGGGTCCTTATCCATATTACTAAAATATGTCCTGCCGCAGCCGCGCTGATTCCAACTCACAACCGTATATTCATCTACAAGATAGTTTGTAAATGCATACGAAAAGCTGCTATCCGGGCTTGCCGGTCCTCCGTGGAGATAAATGATTACAGGGTTTTCAACATTCTCACCTCTGATAAGCAGATATTGTTCCTGACCGCCAAGGGGCAAATATATTTCTTCCTCCACACCTTTATCGGTATTAATAGAACAATCAATGTAATTAAAATTTCTGCACCCGATCATGACAATTATAAAACCGAAAAAACATGCAAAAATTCCGCTGACGGTCCATTTCATAATACGAAGAAAAAGATTTCTCTTCTTTTTACCGCCGGAAATTTCTTTATAATGATTCCAATGAATGCCGATATGCCCGATTCCCAGGATAATTGTTGAAATAATAAGGAAAATATTGCTTCCGTATACACCCAGTAAAAAGAATGCACATACCGGCAATGTGGCTCCGGCAACCGGGATTTTGCAAATACTCGTGTAAAAATCAGACATCTTCTTTTCACTTTTAAAATATCGTATCCAATAAACTTCATACAGAAGCATCAAAAGGAAAGAAAGCAGTAACCATACACACCATATAGAGTCAAGCCTTATGTTGAAGTCGGAGAATATCAGTACACAACAACATACGAGTACTTCTCCGATCCGCTCAAGGATCTGTAAAAACTTATTTTCATTTTTGAGATACTGATCATAATCCTTCGGCTGATTCTTAGACCAGATGATATTGGGGATAAACAGCATGAAAAGATAGATAAGTCCTGTATATGAGAAACCGAAATGGATCATCGTTTTAGCTCCCTTTAGATAATTTGTGTTTTACTTTTTATAAAAAATCGATTTATTGCTGTTCATTATATCAGAAAAAATCCTTTTATTCCACTTATATTATTGATGCTGCATTTTATTCAGTTCGCACAGCTCTTTTACAATGTGTTATAATTTACTATAATATTTTATTCCCATTGGTTAAAAAGCACGGTTATTATGAATAGGTAATTATATGACAAATAGAGAAAAAAGGTTAAGGAATAGAAAAAGGGACTTCAAATGGTCGCAAATCGGTATGATTGGTGTAAGAAGATGTCCTGTATGCGGTGGAACAAACACGATTCACATATACAGGCATGATGCCTGGGCATGCAGAGATTGTAATGAATGGCTTGATGTGAATTGTGGTGATTCTACATGTCCGTATTGTAAAGACAGACCTGAGACTCCGGAAGAAGTATATTGGAGAGCTGATTTAGTAATAGGAACTGCTCACGAGAGAAAAATTTGGAGAAGAAATAATTATCATCACAAAAAGGCTGGTGAACTTCGCAAGTATAGAAAGTTTCATAGTGAGTAGTTTTTGTTCAATAAACTATAAATTGGAGGAATACCCTTGTATGATAGAAAAGGATGACTGGCGGTTGTTAAATGATGTAGCATACTTAAAAGGTAAGTATTTAAATCCAACAAGCGGAGGCGAAATTTCCGGCAAAGCGCCTCATCTGAAAAAATGTGTTTTTTGCTGGGATGAAGTGGACAAGACTGCCTATTCCCTTTGGTTTGTTTCGGAGGATATCAGCTGCTGCATTTGTGAAAATTGCTATAATGATTTTAAAGAAATGTTTGAATGGAAAGACTTGGATGGCTGGGACATTGACTGGTCTTTGAAAGGAGAGTCCTATGATATTGTATAGACCCGTTGGAACAAAGGAATTGGAATTGATCAAAGAGAGTGGAAATTTAAGGTTTCCTGAAAGATTACCGGATCAGCCCATATTTTATCCGGTGCTGAATGAAAAATATGCCACAGAGATCGCTTCACAGTGGAATGTAAAATACAATGAAGACCATAAGGGTTATGTAACAGCATTTGAAATTGATGATGAATATTGTAAAAAATTTGAGGTTCATACTGTGGGAGCTTCTTATCATCAGGAATTGTGGGTGCCTGCAGATGAATTGGACACATTTAATCAGCATATTATGGGAGAAATACATGTAATCAGCGAATTTCCCGCGGAATAAAAGGAACTCAATGTGATATTATTATTGAAGATCAACACAAACAATTTCAGGATCATTAAATAATCTGACAGGAATAATACTGTTTCCCAGTCCCCGGCTGATATACATCGTTGTGTCTTTTTCCTGATGTTTGCCTGAAGTGTATTCGGGAAAGAAGCCTTGGTCAGGCGCAACGATAGCGCCGACAAAGGGAAGTATAAATTGACCGCCATGTGCATGCCCGGTTAAAACCAGATCGCAGCCTGCTGATGAATATTTCGATAAATATTGCGGTTCATGAGCTAATACTACACTTAACTTTTCATCATCTATTTCGCTTATCAAATGATCTAATGTGCCATTTGACAGACTATTATCATCCAGTCCGATCAGACAAAATCCGCTTTCTCCCACAGAAATGTCTACACACTCATTGTTTAAAATAACAGCTCCGGTCTGCTCAATCCCGTTAAATAATTCAGCCTGGTCATCTTTTGTAAGCCAATATTCATGGTTGCCTGTTACATAGTAAACATCGCTGATCAAAACAGCCTGTTTTACAAAACTGACAGATGTCTGAATATCAGTATGATTGGAATCAACAATATCTCCGGTTATGACGATGATATCCGGTTCCAGCTCCGATATTTTTTTCAACAGTTTTCTGTTGTCATGCCCAAATTCTGCATTGTGCAGATCGGATATCTGTACGATACGATATCCGTTTAGATCGGCATCTGTCTTTTCGCTCTGATATGTATATGTTGTTACAGTTAAATGATGATTTTCATACCAAAAGAAACAGATGAAAAGCGCAACAACGCATATTATTTTTATTAGTTTACCGATTTTCTTTTTCTTCTTCATACCAAACCTCATAATCAGGTGATTGTTTAGGGATTCCTTTTCTATAGCCATTATACTAATTCATATGGCTGCTGTCATCCGTGTTTTTTCCTTTATCCGGTATCGTGATAACAAGAGATATGATATAATAATATGCAGCAAAGCAGATGGCAGTGAGGAGATGAAAACATGAATCATATTAAAATTGCGGAAATACCAAACGGTCATGGATATAACCAGTATGTCTGGACCATAGACGGAGTTTCTCTGTTTCAATATTTAGCCGTCTGGTCCGCTGATTACCCTGATGATAAAACAATCAGGGTAATGAAGCCATTTGAGGATCTGTGCCCGGCGTGGGTTAAAGACCTTGAATGGCAAGGCGATGTAAGGTTTGTCTGGAAAGTGATTGAACTGGACTCGGCGGTTTTGCCGCTGTTATTATGTCCTGATGATACGGACTTTTCCTGTATCGTCATTGTGGCTGAAGTGAAAAAGACGGAAAGTAATGTTTATTGGAACAGAATCGGATATGTTCTTCATGAGAATGAGGATTTTGACGAGGAAAAAAAGAATGGAATACTAAATATAGATGCGTATTCAGATGAAGACTGGCAAAAGTATGGAGATAATATTGCATGTGAAGAGGTAAATAGTCCCGAATGGCGTCAGTGGATAAGCAACCACTGGGAGGAGGAGCTCTATAGAAGGCGTATGAATTATACCCTGCCTTATTATCAGACAGAGGGCAATATTTTCTGGATGCACACCGTAAACTGGGTGTTTGACAGATCTGAATATGAACAGATGGTAGATGAATACCGGAAGCTACAGGATATGGAATGATTATAAGAAATATAATCCCGGGTTTCCGGGTAAAAGTGATTACGGTCCGCGGATCTATTTTTGCGTATTGATAGCGATTGTGTGTGTTTTATATTAACAACGAGTTGAAGTGTTATTTTAAATTTTAAAAAATAATTGACTATTTTCAGAGATATGGTATTATACTATTAGCGGTGAGTCCTACCGCAAAGTGGACTGCTAAAAGCGTTAGCAACTCTAATGGAGTTACTACACAAATGGCTATGCGGAAACGCATAGCCATTTTTAACGAGGAGATATATGTAGACAGATTTTAAATTATACAAGGCGGATATGAAATATATCCGTAATCTACATAATATAGATGATAAAGTGCTTTCTGTTTCGCCACAGTCAGGAAAAAATAACAGGGTTTTCATTGGGATTGTTGTTATTTGTGGCGTTCACAAATATTGTATACCACTTTCATCGCCAAAGGAAAAACATAAGAACATGAAAAATTCTATGGACTTTTCCAAAATTGAAGTAAATGGAAAATTATTAGGCGTTCTAAATTTTAATCTGATGATACCTATTGAAGAAGAGCAATTACAGCTTGTTGAGACCACTATTTTTAAGAGAGATAGGGAAAATATCAGATATTATAAGAAGTTATGTACTTTGGAACTGGAATGGTGTCAGACGAATAATGAGGTAATCTGCAATAAAGCTAATGTCCTGTATAAGAAATACCTATCCAATGAGCCATTTGCAGGCAGGAATCGCTGCCTGAATTTTCCCAAATTAGAAGCAGAGTGCGAAAAATATAACTTAAAGATCAAGAAAGGCATAAACTGAACCTTTCTTTATACACATTACCACAGTTCCGGTAAATCCGGGAATAAGTTTTAGAAACAACACATTTCATGAATAATAAAGTAACATCATATTGTGATTCAGCTGATTCTGAATCAGAGAAAGTTATGGTAAAGATGGATATGACGCCTGTTGATAATAGTGGAACCCGATTTTATCCTAAAACAGGTGTTATTTCTGGTAAGTATCTTAGGAGGAGCAGAGATATGGCGATTGATAAAGCTGATTGGCATTGGAAGAGCGCGGCAGAGCTGTATAGGGAAAAACATGGTATTACAGGAGAGTTTACACAAAAACAGGCGGATGAGATATGGTTATTGGCTTCGAATCACATTGGTCTGTTTATAAAATGGTTAATTGATCATAATCTTCAAGGGGAAGATGCGGACATAGAATCCTGTCAAAAAGTCCGCGACGGGCTTATGACGGGCGCCGAATACTTAATGAGCGATTTAGACGGCAAGTTTTGTGAAGAAGATGTCAATGAAAATGTCCTTGAGTTTGTGGAGCAATACTATAAAAACGAGTATTTCAATGATTACGGCGCGACCTGTCCCTGTAATGGGCACAATGTTCCGTGTTATAGTTTTATCTCTGATATCGATGATTATCATGCTTTGAAAAAGCGTATTGATGCAGCATATCAAAAATACAGGGATCAATAAACAGAGCATTTTTATGTGGGTTACGCTTTATAAGCGTTCCGGTCTGATAGATTACTAAAATAGTAGCGGGGGAAAATGTATGAAAAGAATAATGAGTGTTATTTTAATGTCAGTCATACTGATATGTTGCGTAGGCTGTGGAGGTCAGGATAATATGCAGGTCGAAACCGGAGTGAATGCAAGTGAGACGCCGGGTATTGTATTTCTTGTGAGAACAAATTTATATGATTCTGTGCAGGGGGAATATGTAAGCGTAAAAAAATTCAGGGTGGGTTTTTATGATCGTGACGGCAACTTCTGGTTATCGGATGATCCCGATGTGTTAGATATGGATAATGAAACGCTGATTGACGAATATGAAGCAGGTCGCCTGACTGACCGGATTCAGCTTTCGGCAGGCTGTGATGCGGATATCCTTGCAGAACAGTATACGAAGATGCACGACATTTATTTAAAAGAACAGCTTGAGCTTGAAACCGCGGCTTCCGGGGAAGTAAATTTGGAAAGCCTGACGCGGTCGTCTTCGGATTTATTATGTTCTACATGGTATGGTTTTTATACGGATGAGAATGGAGCTATGCAGTATCAAATCATTCATCAAAAGAAGCCGGAGGGAGATTTTTACACGGACAACGATACGGTAAATGAGATTTATGATTGGCTGCAAAAGGAGGCGGATCATGGCTTCAAGTAAAGAATATTTAAATTTTATATTGGAACAATTAGAAGAGCTGGAAGAAATAACATACAGAGCAATGATGGGGGAATATATCATCTATTATCGCGGTAAAATCGTTGGCGGCATATACGATGACAGATTACTTGTAAAGCCTGTAAAATCAGCCGTTTCACTTATGCCGGATGCGGTGTATGAATCCCCTTATGCCGGAGCAAAGGAAATGCTGTCGGTTGATGATGTTGATAACAAAGTGTTTTTAACAAGACTGTTTCGCGCCATGTATGAAGAACTTCCGGCGCCGAAGAAAAAGAAATAACATGAGATAATTTGTAAAGTGAAAGAGGAAACAGCATGGATTATTTATCACATAATATCGCGATTAACTTAAAAAGGATTCGGAAGGCAAAGGGCATGAGCCTGGATGTGGTGGCGGAACAGACGGGCGTCAGCAAGAGTATGCTTGCCACCATTGAAAAAGGGGAAGCCAATCCGTCAGTGGGCGTGCTGGGCAAAATCATGAGCGGACTGCGGATCGATCTGCAGGATCTGACGCAGGTGCCGCAGGATGATTGCTATCTGGTCGATATTGAAAAACTCACGCCGACTAAGGACGTGGAAGGGCAGTATCATGTCTGGACCTGCTTTCCCATTGCGGATAACCGCACGGTTGAAATATACAGAATTGATATTGAGCCGGGCGGGGTATATGAAAGCGGTTCCCACGGCGAGCGCACGAAAGAGTATATTACCATGATGAAGGGAACGCTGTCGATCAAACTGGAGGATGGGATTCATGTGGTGGGAAAAGAACAGTTTTTCCGGTTTGAATCGGACCAGTCTCATGTTTATTTCAACACGGGAACGGAAAGGATCAGTTTTATTTCCTTCTTTGTCGTATACTAGGGGATTATGAAAAGGGGGTACCTGCACCGGACGGTGTGAGAGGCGGCCCAGAGATAAAGGGGCTGTTCAATATAATGAACATGAAAGATGAAAAACATGGATAAATGTAGTTGACATCACGAAAAAAGAGTGATATATTGAACTTGTTCAGAAGAGAATACAGTAGGACGAAGGCGTCAATAATCGGAAAAGATTATTGGCGCTTTTTATTTTTTCATTCAGGGAGGAATTGATTATGAAATTAAAAGACACTGGACTTACCAAACAGGACATCAAAGACAAAGTAAATAAGTACATGATCGAAACCTACGAGCGTTTTGATTTTCTTGCGGAAACCGCGGAGGGCATGTATTTATATGACGAGGAAGGAACTCCTTACCTTGATTTATATGCGGGCATCGCGGTAAACAATGCAGGCAACCGCAATCCGAAGGTTGTTGCGGCGGTTAAGGATCAGGTTGACGACATTATGCACACCTTCAATTATCCTTATACAATTCCCCAGGCGTTGTTAGCCGAAAAGGTTTGCAATACCCTTGGAATGGATAAAATCTTTTACCAGAATTCCGGAACAGAAGCAAACGAAGCAATGATTAAAATGGCTCGTAAGTACGGCATCGAAAAATACGGTCCCAACAAATATCATATTGTTACCGCGAAGATGGGCTTCCACGGCAGAACCTTCGGCGCTATGTCCGCGACAGGACAGCCGGGCAACGGATGTCAGGTCGGCTTCGGCCCCATGACCTATGGATTTTCCTATGCGCCTTATAACGATCTGGAGGCTTTTAAAAACGCCTGCACGGAAAATACAATCGCAATTATGATCGAGCCGGTACAGGGCGAAGGCGGCGTACATCCCGCAACGCCGGAATTTATGAAAGGGCTCCGCGCATTCTGCGACGAGAAGGGAATGCTGCTTTTGTTAGACGAGGTACAGACCGGATGGTGCAGAACCGGCGCGGTCATGTCCTATATGAATTACGGAGTGAAACCGGATATTGTTTCCATGGCAAAAGGACTTGGCGGCGGTATGCCCATCGGCGCGATCTGTGCTACCAGTGAGGTTGCAAAGGCATTTAGCGCCGGTTCCCACGGTACGACCTTCGGCGGTCATCCGGTTTCCTGCGCTGCCGCGCTGGCGGAGGTAGACGAATTGCTGAGCCGCGATCTTGCGGGCAATGCAAAAAAAGTCGGAGATTATTTCGCGGCGAAATTAGAGACCCTGCCCCATGTAAAGGAAGTAAGACACCAGGGCTTGCTTGTGGGCGTGGAATTTGACGACACCATCAACGCTGTTGACGTAAAACACGGCGCGCTGGATCGTAAGCTGTTGATTACAGCGATCGGCAGCAATATCATCCGTATGGTGCCGCCGTTAATCGTAACAGAGGAAGAATGCGATCAGGCGGTTGCCATTCTGAACGACGTCTTAAAATAAAGGGAAGCGAAGGAAGTGGAAAACAGTGCGGCATTTTGTGATAACCATCGGGGGTGAATATGGTGCGAAGGGGAATGCGATCGGCAGGAAGATCGGAGAAGATCTGGGGATTCCTGTTTACGACAGGGAAACGGTAGACGCCATTATAAGCGAAGTAGGTATTCCACAGGATATTATGGATAAGGTGGAAGCCGGAGTTACCATTGCCGGCAAGGGGATTGAAGGACAGGAAAGAGGTTCCTTTTCCAAACTTTCGGATCTGACGGACCGGGCGATTCACGTGCAAAAGCAGATTATCAGGAAACTGGCGGCAAGAGAGTCCTGCGTCTTTATCGGGCGATGTGCGGATTACATTTTAAAGGGAGAAGAAAACCTTCTGTGCATTTTTGTTTATTCGCCGGAGGAAGTGCGGATTAAAAACGTTATGGAAAGCCACAATCTTTCGGAAAAAGACGCAAAACTCCTGATTTCCGAAAAGGACAAACGATATCATGTCAGATACCTCGCGTTTACGGGAAGCAACCGCGGGGACCGTCACAACAGAGACCTGCTGATTGACAGTAGCATGCTTGGGATTGACGGAACAGCGGAATATATAGAGACCTTGGCAAAAAAGCTGTTTGACATTTGAAAGAAGGAGAGGAAAAGCTATGAATCGGAAAAAATCTGATTTTGATAAAGTATTCAGCGCATGGGATATTCTGGTAATTGCTTTTGGTGCCATGATCGGATGGGGCTGGGTTGTTTCTTCGGGCGGCTGGATTCAATCCGGCGGCGTGGTCGGTGCGGCTCTTGCCTTTGTCATCGGCGGCATTATGATTTTCTTTGTAGGACTTACTTATGCGGAGCTGACGGCGGCAATGCCGCAATGCGGCGGCGAGCATGTATTCAGCTATAAGGCGATGGGAGCCACGGGTTCTTTTATCTGCACCTGGGGCATCATTTTGGGTTATGTGGGCGTTGCCTGTTTTGAAGCGTGCGCGTTTCCCACAATCTTAACCTACCTGTTTCCGGGCTTTTTAAAAGGCTATTTATATACCGTGGCGGGATTTGATATTTATGCTTCCTGGCTGGCGGTGGCAGTCATTCTTGCATTTTTGATTATGATCATTAACATTATGGGAGCCAAGACGGCGGCTGTTTTGCAGACGATATTGACGGTTATTATCGGGGGCGCGGGGATTTTGCTGATTGTCGCGTCCGTGATCAACGGCAGCGTCGATAATTTAAGCGGGCAGATGTTTGTCGGTTCCTCGGGCGGATCGATATTTAAGAATATTCTTTCGGTAGCGGTAATAACGCCGTTTTATTTTATCGGTTTTGACGTTATTCCCCAGGCGGCGGAGGAAATTAACGTTCCGCTGAAAAAGATCGGCAAAATGTTAATCCTGTCCGTTGTTCTGGCGGTTATCTTTTATGCGTGCGTTATTCTTGCCGTAGGCTATGTGCTGTCTCCGGAAGCAATCGCTCTGTCCGAAGCGGATACGGGGCTGGTTACCGCCGACGCCATGGCGG
The DNA here is from genome assembly GCA_900542015.1 of uncultured Lachnospiraceae bacterium. Lineage (GTDB taxonomy): Bacteria > Bacillota > Clostridia > Lachnospirales > Lachnospiraceae > UBA2882. Next base: position 20,635 of record UQLY01000014.1, read on the forward strand.
CTGCGTTTAAGACCCCTGTTATGGCAAAGGTTATCATTGTGGGAGGAATGTGCGGTATCATTACTTCCTGGAATTCGTTTATGATCGGCGGCTCAAGGGCTTTGTACTCCATGGCGGAATCCTATATGATCCCGCCCGTATTCGCAAAGCTTCATTCGAAGCATAAAACGCCTGTCAACGCGCTGGTTTTAATCGGAGTACTGACCATGTTCGCGCCGCTTGCCGGAAGAAAAATGATGGTCTGGATCTGTGATGCCGGCAACTTCGGATGCTGCCTTGCTTATTGCATGGTATCTCTTTCGTTCCTGACACTTAGGAAAAAAGAGCCGGATATGAAAAGACCGTACCGCGTTCCCGCATACAAATTTGTAGGCACGATGGCGGTGCTGATGTCGGGCTTTATGGTATTGATGTATTGTATTCCCGGCTCGGGCGGCAGTCTTGTATGGCAGGAATGGATCATGGTCGGCGGCTGGTCTTTGCTCGGCGTTGTATTCTATGTTGTCTGCAAGAGAAAATATAAAGAATCCTTCGGTACGCTGGTCGAGCTGATTTCCGATGAGGATGCAGCGACCCTGATGCCGGAGGCTGACGACGCGGAGCTGGATCTGGTAATTGATCAAGCCATTGAACGCGTATTGCAAAAGCGTTCGGCATAAAAGAGAACAAAAGGAGAGCGCAGAATATGAAAGAATTTACATTTTCCGTACCGCAGGATATTATAGTCGGAAAAAAGAGCCTGGAAAGGCTGCCGGAGATAGCGAAAAAGCTGGGAGGAAAGCACGGCTTTATCATTTCCGGACCGCATTTGAATAAAATGGGACTGGTAAAAAAATGCACGGATCTGCTGGAGAGCGCGGGCATCCGGACGGATGCGTATACGGAGACGGAAGGGAACCCGTCCGTAGAAACCGTGGATAAGGCAACCGCCGCGTTTCAGGAAAGCGGCGCGGATTTTATCATTGCTTTGGGCGGCGGTTCGCCTATGGACGTGGCAAAAGCCGTAGGAGTCGTGGCAAAGTACGGCGGCAGCATTACCGAATACGAGGGCGGCGGTAAGGTGCCTGGCAAAATCATACCGTTAATTGCGGTTCCCACTACGGCGGGAACGGGTTCGGAGGTTACGGCTTTTTCGGTTATTACCGATCACAGCAGAAACTATAAACTGACGGTTTTCAGTTATGAACTGATTCCCGCTTATGCGATTTTGGACCCGGAGCTCATTGCGACGGTGCCGGTTTCCGTGGCTGCGGCGTGCGGCATCGACGCGCTGGTTCATGCGCTGGAGGCTTATATTTCCAAAGCAGCGTCTCCCTTTTCGGACGCCATGGCGGAAAAAGCGTTGGAACTGATCGGAGCGAATATCCGCAGCTATGTGGCGGACCGCACCAATCTTGAAGCGGCGGAGGGAATGCTGACGGGGTCTCTGTTTGCGGGCATTGCCTTTTCCTGGGCAAGGCTTGGCGACGTACATGCCATGAGCCATCCGGTCAGCGCGTTCTTCCATGTGCCCCACGGCGTTGCAAACGCGATTTTACTGCCGGCGGTTGTGGAATATAATGCTCTCGCGGACAACGGAAAATATTGCAAAATTTTTAACTATATTTCCAAAAATCCGGTTCCGGGGGAAGCGTTTGATCCCTATATGCTCGTGGATCTGTTGAAAGATCTGAACGAACAGCTTGGCATTCCGGCGTCCTTAAGCGAAGTCGGCGTAACGGAAGATAAATTTGACCAAATGGCGGATGACGCCATGAAGAGCGGCAACATCGCAGTCAACCCCCGAAGCACCGCCAAACCCGACATCCTCGCACTCTACAAAAAAGCATTATAGGAAATATTTATCTGAGTATATCTGAAAATATGTGAATATGCCTGAATATGTCTAAATGTATCTGCAAGCAGGCAAAACAGAAAATGTAGCCGTTGTGAAACCGGATTTGCCGGATATCAAAGGAAACCGTTAGCAAAGCGCCGGTACTTAATCCGCGTATTGTGCGGATTTATGTACCGCTGCGCTTTGCTCGAACGCAAGTGTGTTTCCTTTGATATCCGGCAAATCCCTTTCCCACGGCAATCATTTTTGTCTTTTTTTGCATATGTCATTTTTTTACATATTGAAATTTTACCTCATAAATGATACACTCCATGTTGGATGGTATTCGCAAGAAACTGTACCGGAAGAAATGCAGTCTTTGGCAGAAGAGGCAGAGATCACCTTCAAACATTGTATGTGCAAGGGCACAACGAGAGTGAAGGCAGGTGGTTAAATGAAAATAGGATTGATCGGTGCGGGTAAGGTCGGTTTTTCCATGGGAAAGTACTTTACCGGACACGGCGTATGCGTCACAGGCTATTACAGCCGCAATCCGAAATCTTCAAAAGAAGCGGCAGCATTTACAAACACAAAGTATTACGAAAAACTGGAAGATATTGTTAAGGAAAGTGATACTCTGTTTCTTACGGTTCCCGACGGGAGTATCCGTAAGGTTTATTCTGAAATCATTCAATCAGACATAGAAGGAAAGGCTCTTGTCCATTGCAGCGGAGCGTTGTCTTCTGAGGTTTTCTCCGGTATCGGTTCTAAGGGTGCCTACGGGTATTCCATCCATCCGATTTGCGCCGTCAGTGATAAGCGAAACGGCAGTCAGGATTTATCCAAAGCGTATTTTACAATTGAAGGAGACGAAACATATTTACCGGCTTTTTTGGATTTGTTCCGAAGTCTGGGCAATCCCATCGAAGTCATTGCGCCGGAGCAAAAGGTCCGGTACCATGCGGCGGCGGTATTTGCAAGCAATCTGGTGGAAGGACTCTATGAAACGGCGTCCCGGATGCTGCAAGGCTGCGGGCTTAGCGAAGAATTTTCCAGACGGGCGCTGTTGCCCCTGTTTTTGGGAAATGCGGAAAAGATCGCCGAAAAAGGCGTAACCGACGCCCTGACGGGACCCGTGGAGCGGGGAGATTGGGAAACGGTGGAAAAGCACCTGCAGGTTTTGGATGAAGAAGAGCGGGAAATTTACAGGCTTTTGTCGAAACGGTTGACAGAAATCGCGGAACGGAAAAATCCGGACAGAAATTATGAAACAATAAGAGCGGAACTGGCAGAAAGGGATTGGAAAAATGAAAAACACAGTTGTAACGTTTAAAGAGGCAAAGAAAAAGGGAGAAAAGCTGACGATGCTTACGGCGTACGATTATTCTACGGCGAAGCTGATCGACGAAGCGGGCGTAGACTCCATTCTTGTAGGAGATTCCCTGGGAAACGTCGTGTTGGGCTATGAAGATACGATTTCCGTGACCATGGAAGATATGATCCATCACGGAGCTGCGGTAGCAAGAGGCGTAAAAAACGCCCTGCTTGTCATCGATATGCCCTTTATGTCTTATCAGACCAGCGTATATGATGCGGTAGTCAACGCGGGAAGGCTGATGAAGGAAGGCAGAGCGGACGCGGTAAAATTGGAAGGCGGCGCAGAGGTCTGCCCGCAGATCAAGGCGATTACGGCGGCGGGCATTCCCGTTATGGCGCATTTGGGGCTGACTCCGCAGTCCATCAATGCCTTCGGCGGCTTTAAGGTACAGGGCAAGAATGAAGCGGCGGCAAAGAAATTGTTAGCGGATGCTAAGGCGGTTGAAGAAGCGGGCGCTTTCAGCGTTGTTTTGGAGTGCGTGCCTGCGAAGCTTGCCGAGCTGATTTCTAAAGAACTGGAAATCCCCACCATCGGCATCGGCGCGGGAAACGTCTGCGACGGACAGGTGCTGGTATATCAGGATATGCTGGGTATGTTTTCCGACTTTACGCCCAAGTTTGTTAAGAGATTTGCCAATGTGGGAGAAATCATGAAAGAGGCGTTTGCGGCTTATTGCAAAGAGGTACGGGAAGGCACGTTCCCGGCGAAGGAACACGAATACAGCATTGCCGATGACGTGCTGGAAAAGCTGTACTAAAATCAGATTTATGCGGCTGCAGTCAAAAAATAAAAAGCAGTTAGAAAATAAAGAGCAGTTATAAAACAAAGAGCAGGAAAAAATAAAAAGAAGAGGAGCTTGAAAAAATGCAGATTACGGGAAAAATCAGCGATGTGAGATCGCAGGTAAAGGAATGGAAAAAACAGGATCTGACGGTGGGCTTTGTGCCGACCATGGGTTATCTTCATGAAGGGCACGCCAGTCTGATGAAGCGCGCCAGGGCGGAATGCGACAAAGTGGTGGTAAGTATTTTTGTCAACCCCATGCAGTTTGGCGCAAACGAGGATCTGGACAGCTACCCGAGAGATCTGGAAGCGGATTCAAAGCTTTGCGAGTCCATCGGCGTAGATTTGATTTTCCATCCCGAAGTGGAGGAAATGTATGCGGAAGGTTTTTGTTCCTTTGTGGATATGAACGGCTTGACCAAGGAACTTTGCGGAAAATCCAGACCCATTCATTTCCGCGGCGTATGTACCGTAGTCAGCAAGCTGTTCAATATCGTAACGCCGGATAAGGCGTTTTTCGGACAGAAGGACGCACAGCAGCTTGCGGTTATCCGCCGCATGGTCAAGGATCTGAATATGGATATTGAGATTGTGGGTTGTCCCATCATCAGGGAAGCGGACGGACTTGCCAAAAGCTCCAGGAATACTTATCTGAATGATGAGGAGCGCAAAGCCGCGCTGATTTTAAGTCAGACCATCCGTCTTGGAGAAAAGCTGGTCAAAGAAGGAGAAAAGGACGCGGGTAAGCTGGTAGCGGCAATGAAGGAAAATATTGAAAAGGAACCTTTTGCCAAAATCGATTATGTAGAGGCGGTCAATATGGATACCATCGAAAAGGTTGATGCCATAGCGCCGAATACGCTGGTAGCGATGGCGGTTTATATCGGCAAAACCCGCCTGATTGACAACTTTATTGTAGAGGCATAGGAGAGGCTAAGGAAACAGTCGAAAGGAGAACGAGTATGCAGATACAGGCATTGAAAAGCAAAATTCACCGTGCAACCGTCGTACAGGCGGAGTTAAACTATATCGGAAGCATTACCGTTGACGAGGCGCTTTTGGAACAGGCGGGGATCATGGAGTACGAAAAGGTGCAGATCGTGGATATCGATAACGGCGCCCGTTTTGAAACCTATACGATCAGCGGAGAGCGCGGCAGCGGCATGATCTGTCTAAACGGCGCGGCGGCAAGAAAGGTGTCCGTGGGCGACAAGATTATCATTATGTCCTACGCCGTGATGACGCCGGAGGAACTGAAGGAAAATCCGCCCCGGGTGGTCTTTGTGGATGAAAACAATCATGCGTCCCGGATTACCCGCTACGAAAAACACGGGAGACTGGAGGATTTGGAATAAATGCTTAAGGGAAAGACGGTAGTGCTGGGAGTGACCGGCTCCATCGCCGCATATAAAACGGCGAACGTGGCGTCCATGCTTGTAAAAATGGGCGCGGAGGTTCACGTGGTCATGACAAAAAACGCGGTAAATTTTATCAATCCCATTGCTTTTGAGACGCTGACAAACCATAAATGTCTGGTGGATACCTTTGACCGGAATTTTCAGTTTCATGTGGCTCACGTATCGCTGTCCAAGCAGGCGGACGTGTTTCTGATAGCGCCGGCAACGGCGAATATCATCGGGAAAATGGCGAACGGGATTGCCGACGATATGCTTTCAACTATGATTCTGGCGGCGAAGTGCCCCATTCTGGTGTCTCCGGCGATGAATACCAATATGTATGAAAATCAGATCGTGCAGGATAATCTGTCCAAGCTGCGCCGGTACGGAATGACCGTGATTTTGCCGGATACGGGCAGGCTTGCCTGCCGGGACGTGGGAGCGGGCAAGATGCCGAAGGAAGAAGTGCTGGTGGACTATGTGCTTCGTGAAATCGCAAAGGAAAAGGATTTTGCCGGGAAAAAGGTGCTTGTAACGGCGGGACCGACCAGAGAAAGTCTGGACCCTGTCCGTTTTATTTCCAACCACTCCACAGGTAAAATGGGATATGCCGTAGCAAGACAGGCGATGCTGCGGGGAGCGGACGTAACCCTGGTCAGCGGACCCGTAGCGATCGATCCGCCGCCTTTTGTAAAGATTGTGCATACGCAGAGCGCTAAGGATATGTTTCAAGCCGTGACCGCGGAAAGCGAAGAGGCGGATATCATCGTGATGGCTGCGGCGGTAGCGGATTATACGCCTGTGGAGACGGCGGATCATAAGATCAAGAAAGGCGGAGGAGATTTGTCCGTGACGCTTGAAAGGACCCGGGATATCCTTGCCTTTTTGGGAGAACATAAAAAGGAAGGACAGGTGCTGTGCGGTTTTTCCATGGAGACCGAAAATGTATTGGAAAATTCCAGACAAAAGCTCGTCAAGAAAAATGCGGATCTGATTGCGGCGAACAGTCTGCGGGAAGCCGGAGCCGGATTCGGAACGGATACCAACCACCTGACCCTGATAACAAAAGAAAGCACGACAGACGTGCCGATGATGTCCAAGGAAGATGCGGCGGACCGGTTGCTGACAGAGCTTCTTGCCCTGAACAAAAAATAAAATTATAAATATAAATTTACAAATGAGACCTAAAGGTTTTGTAAAATCTGCCGATATTCATAATAAGACACAGCATAATCCACGGAAGGAGGAGAGTCTTATGCGTATCGGAGCATATACACAGATACAGCAGTTGTACAACACGACACAGACTGCAAAAACTTCTAAGACACAGAAAAAAGGATTTTCTGATGCAGTCTCCATTTCCGGTACAGGAAAGGATATCCAGACTGCAAAGGCTGCGGTAGCGGCGGCGCCTGATATCAGAACAGAGCTTACGGATTCCATCAAAGCGAGGCTGGATGCGGGCACTTATGAGGTAAGCGCCGACAGTTTTGCGGATAAGCTTTTAGAGAAAATCAATCAGGGCAGCCTTGCTCTGTAGGAAATGAGGTAATTCCAATGGCTAGTTTGATGGAAAATCTGATGGACCTTTTAGAAAAGGAAAATGATGAATATGATAAGCTGTTGGAATTATCCATGCAGAAAACCCCGGTAATCATCGAAGGGGATCTGGAAAGATTAGAAAAAATCACGGATGAAGAACAGATTATTGTTGGCAGGGTAAACCGTTTGGATAAAGAACGGGAAAAAGTAATGCAGGATATTGCCACGGTATTGAACAAGGATGTTCAGACGCTGAAACTGGGTCAGCTCGTTAAGCTCTTGGCGGAGAGACCCGAACAGCAAAATCGGCTGTCGCAGATTCATACAAGATTGAAGCTGACGATGAATCAGATGGTGCGGGTCAACGACCGTAACCGGGAGTTGATTCAAAGCTCACTGGAAATGGTTCAGTACAACATGAACGTAATAAAAAGTCTGAAGGCGGCGCCCGAAACTGCGAATTATACAAAGAGTGCGTGTAATTCCGGAAGTACAATGGGAAGCGTACAGAAGAGTTTTGATGCAAAGCAGTAGCCGTTAAAGAGGTGGTATCTTATGTCATTATTTGGAAATTTATATATCGGGACATCCGGATTACAAACAAGTCAGAACGCTTTGAACACTGTGGCGCACAATCTGTCTAACGTCTCTACGGGCGGTTATACGAGGCAGCAGGTCGCGCAGTCGGACAGAAGTTATCATACCATATCTGTAGATTCAAAGGCTGTTTCCAATAAACAGACCGGACTGGGCGTGTATTATGCACAGACCAGGCAGGTGCGGGATTATTTTTTGGATCAGACCTATCGGGAAGAAGTCGGAAGATTATCCTTTTATCAGGTATCTTACAGCGCATTTAATGAAGTAGAGGATCTCCTTGGGGAATTGAACGGAGAGTCTTTTAATGAATCCCTGAAGAATTTGTGGGAAGCGGTGGAAGAGCTTTCAAAAGAGCCTTCCAGTACGGTAAAGCAGGGGCTTTTGGTACAGCGGGCGTCTCAGTTTTTGGAGCGCGCGCAGGCTGTTTATAAAGACATGAGCGATTTTCAGGACAATCTGAACGTACAGGTCAAGGGAAATGTGGACCGGGTCAATGAGATTGCGAACCGGATTTATGAATTGAATAATAATATATTGAAAATAGAAGTCGGCGGCTTTGAGCACGCCAACGATTTGAGAGATGAAAGAAACGCGCTTCTGGACGAATTGGGAAGCCTTGTACATATCAATTACAGTGAAGACGTGGACGGCGCGGTGTTAGTCAAGGTGGAGGGTCACCAGATGGTTACCAGAAGCGCCGTTTTTGAAATGGATGTAGCCGCCGATTCGGAGACCGGTTTTTATACGCCCTACTGGGTTATGGATGCCGGGACGGTTACGCTGGCGGACGGCACCAAAGTGCCGGATCTGACTAACAGTAAAGTCTTTGACCTGACCCAGACCATTGCTACCGACATGGATACGGACATTGGCATGATTAAGGCGCAGCTCCTTGCGCGGGGTGATCACAGAGCAAACTATACGGATCTGGATTCCGATACTTATAACGAGACGATCGCACAATCCGTTATTATGAATGTGCAGGCGGAGTTTGACAAGCTGGTGCATTCCGTGGCGACTCAGATGAATGCGGCGCTTGCTTCGGTTGCCGATCCGGATAACAACTACATGGTTGACGGCGACGGCAATCCCATTCAGCTTTTCAAAAAGATCGCAACGCCGGGATATGATGAAAACGGCAATTATATCGAAGAGGATCTGACGCCCGGAGAAGAAAGCAGCTTGTATACCATCGCAAATATGGTAATTAACCCGGAACTGAAGAAAGAAGCCTCCCAGCTTGGATTTATCAGACCGGATGGAAAAGAAGATTATGCGGTAGCGCAGCTGTTGCAGGAAGTGTTTACGACGGAAGCGTATACCTTAAATCCCAATGTTACCAACCGGACGAATCTGATTGATTTTTATTCCAACATCGTGTCGCAGGTTGCTTACAGCGGCTCCGTATTTAAAAGCGTCTATAATAACCAAAGTACGACCGTGGCAAGTACGGAGAGCGCAAGGCAGCAGGTTGTGGGCGTATCGGACGACGAGGAGCTCAGCAATATGATTAAGTTTCAGAATGCTTACAACGCGTCCAGCCGTTATATTAACGTCATTGACGAAATGCTTGAGCATATTATCAATACTTTGGGCACGTGACAGAAAGTTTAAGAAATATTAGGAGACAGACTTGACAGACAGAAGGGAAGGGATCGGATGCCATCTACATTTTTCGGACTGAATATTGCATACACGGGATTGACAGCGGCTAACGCCGGTCTGAACACGACGGCAAATAATATTTCCAACGTCAATACGGAGGGGTATTCCAGACAGACGGTAACCCAGCAGGCGTCAAATGCGCTTAGGACTTATACAACCTACGGCTGCGCCGGAAGCGGTGTGGATACCACGGCAATCGAGCGGCAGAGAGACGCTTTTTATGATTTTAAATATTGGAACAATAACGCGCAGTACGGAGAATACAGCGAGCTGCAGTATTATATGAAGCAGATCGAGGATTATTTCAAGGACGACAGCACGGTAGATGGCTTTTCCACTATTTTTGAAAAAATGTTTACGACGATCGAGGAATTGAAAAAAAATTCCGGAGATGCGACGACTAAGGAGCAGTTTATTGGTTTTGCCGGAAACCTGACTTATTATTTCAATACTATGGCGGCAAATCTGGAGCGTATGCAGGTGGACGTCAATCTGGAAATTAAAAATAAAATCGGACAGATCAATTCCTACGCGACGGAAATTGCTTCCCTGAATAAACAGATCAATGTCATTGAGCTGACCGGAGCAAAGGCAAACGAGCTGCGGGACCAGAGGGATCTGATTATTGATAAGCTCTCTAAAATCGTGGATACCACCGTTGAGGAGCAGCCTGTTTATGATACGAATAATCCCGGCAGGGAGACGGGCGCCACAAGATATGTCGTTAAAATCGCCGGAGGACAGACGCTGGTCGATTCCGGCAGATATAACGAATTGGAATGTATGGCAAGACCGAATTATTCCAACAATAACCAGTCGGACGCGGTGGGGCTTTACAATATTTACTGGACGGACGGAAGGGAATTTTCCGTATACAGCGACCAGATCGGCGGAGAGCTTCGCGGACTGATTGAGATCAGGGACGGAAATAACAGCGAGAATTTCCAGGGAACCGTGGCGGATGTAAGCAGAAATGCGGACGGCAAAACGGAAGTAACCGTGGATATCACGGCGGATTACCTCAAAAACCTTTCCACCTGTACCTTGCCTCAGGACGGCGGGGTTATCAGACTGGGGAATCAGGAATATTATTTTGACGAGTTCAGCGTGACTTACGGAAGCGACGGAAATATCAAGAGTTATACTTTTGTGATCAGCGACGATCCCGGCAAAAACACGCTGATGCCGGATTCGGGACGCGTGGGAAAAGAAGCGAGCGTGGGCTATTCGGTGGCGTACCAGGGCATTCCCTATTATCAGGAGCAGTTAAACGAATGGTGCCGGCTCTTTGCAGAAGCATTTAATGATATTGTTACGCAGGAAGGCAGCGTGGACGGCTACGGAAACGAGGCGGACGTGGTATTTGTGGCGGATGAAGCGACGGACAGCACGCAGCGCAAGTTTAAGGCTTCCAGAGCGGATATCGCGGACGGAACCGTGATTTCCAGCAGGGACGACAGTTATTATTATCTGACGGCGAAAAATTTTAACGTCAACAGCGACATGATAGACGATCCCCAGAAGCTTGCGACCCGTACAACGGCGACGGACGGCGAAAGCAAATATGATATTGTGGATGATCTGATTAAGCTGAAAACGGATACTTCCGTGATGAGCTTCAGGGGCTGCAGCGCAGGCGATTTCCTGCAATGCGTATTGGCGGACGTGGCGCTAAACGCGCAGAGCGCCAACATACTGACAAAAAGCTATCAGAATATTGCGGGGAGCATCGACAACCAGCGGCTTTCCATCAGCGGCGTCGATTCGGATGAGGAGGCGCTGAATCTTGTACAGTTTCAGCATTCCTATAATCTCGCTTCTCAGATGATATCCGTATTGACGGAGGTTTATGACAGATTGATACTGGAAACAGGCGTATAACGATAGCGCGAAGCGGGCTTTAGCATTTGGCAAGTGATCCAAAACGGAGGGATACGATGAGAATTACGAATAAAATTATTCAGAACAATGCGATTACCAATATTAACGCGAATAAAGTGCTGGAAGATAATCTGAATACCCAGCTTGCTACGGGGAAAAAGGTCAACAGACCCAGCGACGATCCGGTCGTAGCGATCAGGGCTCTGCGGCTGCGTACCAATTTAAGCGAAGTGGAGCAGTACTATAAGAAGAATGTGCCCGATGCAAAGAGCTGGCTGAAGATTACCGAGAGCGCCATTGATACCGCGGTAGAGGTCATTACCAATATGTACGACGACTGTACCTCCGGTTCCGAAGGCTTTAAGACGGCGACAGACAGGCAGAAGATACTGGAAAACATGAAGGGACTAAGGGATGAGATCTATGCCATCGGAAATGCGGAAAGCGCGGGACGTTATGTATTTACCGGTTACAGGACGGGGACTTCCCTTGCTTTTGAAAAGGATACCGTGCAAAGCTATACGATCACGGAGCAGTTAGGACCGGACAGCGTAGGGGATAAGACCTATATCGATACGCAGGATCTGGAAAATCTGACGGCGGCGAATGCGCTGACGGGCACTACGATTGAACAGGATATTACCACCAATACCATACATAGAATCCGTCTTTCTTATAATGATTGTTCAGACGGAATGGCTCCGACGATTTCCTATTATGACAGTACGGGGACTTTGCAGACCGTGACGGCAAATATTATTTCTGCGGACGATACTACGACCGATCCTTATTTGTCCCAGCAGGGCAATGCGGATAAGGCAGCTACGTTTATTCCGGAAACCGGGGAATTGATCCTGAGCGACGGGCTGTACGCCGATCTGCAAAATGTAAAGGATATTACCGGAACAAAGGATGCGGACGGAAACGAGATCAACGAGGCGGAAATCCGCGTTACCTATGAAAAAACGGATTGGGCGAAAAATGATCTCCGTCCCGAGCACTATTTCTATTGCGAGACGCCTGCGGACAATGCGGCAGGAAAACTGGTATATAATGAAAATTATCTGACGTCCCAGACGGATGACGATACAAGGCAGATTATTGCTTATGACGTCGGGTTCGGGCAGGATGTCAGAGTCAATACCCTTGCGAATGAAGTATTTACCCATGACATCGGCCGCGATCTGGAAGAAATGATCGAGAATGTGGAAGCGGTCATTGAAATGGAAAATACGGTTGCAAAACTGGAAAATCTGATAGAAAACACTACCGACGAAGGGGAGAAGGCGACGCTGCAGAAAAAGCTTGACGCGGCGAATAAATCTCTGACCTATTTAACGGATAAGATGCAAAAGGATTTTGAGGGCGGCATTACCCGGTCCCAGGAGTATCTGGCGCGCGCCAATACGGCGCTGACCACAGTCGGCAACCGGTCCGCGAGACTGGATCTTGTAGAAAACCGTCTGTCGTCTCAGAAATCCAGTTTTGAGGAGTTGTCTGCGGAAAACGAGCAGGCGGATGTTACGGAAGTCGCCGTACAGTTAAGCAGCGTGGAAATGTCTTATGAAGCGGCGCTTATGGCAACCGGTAAAATTACGCAGACATCTTTATTGAATTATCTGTAAGCAGGAAGGGAAATATAAGAAACAGGGAGGTTATAGAATGGAAGTAAGCACGAGATTATTCGGAGATATTAAAATCGAAGAAAATAAGATTATCCGTTTCGTAAACGGGCTGGTGGGATTTCCGCAGTTAAAGGATTTCGCACTGATCCATGACGGAGAAGGCGGAAGCGGAGAAGGGGTGCAATGGCTGCAGTCCATGCAGGACGGGAACTTTGCGCTTCCCGTAGTCAATCCGCTTCATATCTTAGACAGCTATGATCCGGTTGTGGAAGACGAGCTGTTGGCTCCGCTGGGCGAATTGAAGGCGGAAGATATGTTGGTGCTGGTAACCATTACGGTGCCGGAGGATGTTACGAAGATGACGGTAAATCTGAAGGGTCCCATTGTAATCAACGCGGCAAACTGCAAGGCGTGTCAGGTCATAGCCGAAAATGAGGGAATGCAGATAAAATTTCCGGTATATGATATCCTGAAAGCAAAGAAGGAGGGTGAGTAAGATGTTGGCATTATCCAGAAAAAAAGGCGAAGCATTGATCATCAACAACGACATCGAAATCACCGTTCTTGAGGTCAAGGGCGAACAGGTAAAACTGGGCATCAGCGCCCCCAAAGAAGTACCCGTTTACCGGAAAGAGGTATATGTACAGATTCAGGAAACGACCAAGGAAGCGGCTGCGACCGTGTCTTTGGATGCGTTGAAGAAACTTTTTTAAGAAAGCCTTTTAGGGCGGGAAATGATAGGATTGAACGAATGAAGGTGCTGTCGCATTTAAAAAATTTTGTATCGAAAGCGTGTTTCTGTGATTGATATAAAAATTTGTAAATGCGGCGGCACCTTTTTGCTGCCGCTGATCTAGCGGACGGCTGTTTTTAATCTTTCGATCTCCGCTGCCTGTTGTGCAATGGCGTTGTTCTGTTCTTCAAACAACTTTTCGTACTTATCTTCCAGAATGTCAATATCAAGTATTAAAGCTTCATCTGTCATTTCGTTTAATTCCTCCATTTCCGGATAGTGGGAGTAAAGATGCTGATAGAGCATGTGGGTCAGCCACTTTAGCTTATAGGCATCGTTTACCGTAATGTTTTGTGCCGCCAGGTTTTTATCTATACTGGTTATTATATCATCAAATATTAGACGCTTCAACGCCAAAATATCTTCGGGGGATCGATGTTTTTTAAGGCGGTCACGAAGTTTCAGCAGGGAGAAAGGGATTAGGATAATCAGTACCGAAGAGCCCGTTGATCATGCTGGCACTATGAGTTACTTTATAACTTAAAAATGGTCTTGACGCACTATCGCTCTGACGATATAATAAAGATATCGTCAGAGCGATAGTGCGTTGCCGGGACTTAGTGGAGGATATATGCAGGATTACAATCTGTTTCATGGCTCGTCAAAAATAATAACGAAGCCCCAATTTGGATACGGAAAAACATATAATGATTACGGTCGGGCGTTCTATTGCACGGAAGAACCGGAAATGGCTAAGGAATGGGCGTGTACGGAGATGGAGGATGGATTTGCTAACTGTTACAGGCTGCACGGCGAATGCCTGCGGGAACTGGATTTATGCGGAGGAGACTACCATATTTTGAACTGGTTGGCGATATTGCTGGAGAATAGGACCTTTCGCATGGATTCAGATCTGCAGGATAAGGCAAAGCAATATATATTGGAGCAATTTTTACCGGATTACAAAGACTATGATGTGATCAGAGGGTATCGTGCGGATGATTCTTACTTTTCTTTTGCAGGCGCTTTTTTAAATAATGCTTTGACGCTGACGCAGCTTAATCGGGCGATGAATCTGGGAAACTTAGGCGAACAGGTAGCGATCAGAAGCCGGCTGGCTTTTGAACAGTTGGAATTTATCGGGGCGCAGCCGGCGGTAAAGGAAATATATTATCCGAAAAAAGTCAATCGCGACAGAGAAGCGAGACAGCGCTATCGGCAGGAAAAAGCGGTCATAGATCAGGGAACGTATGTGATTGATCTGATCAGGGAGCGATGGAGGAATGACGATGTACGCTTACAACGAATTGTACATGAATGATGCAAGATGTAATTTGGGAGAAATGCTGGATTATGCGGTATGCGACTGCGGCTACGCGGCAAAAGACTTTTTTACCTGGTTTGCATGTTCATCGATAGGCAGGCAGTTTGAGGCTGGGAACCCAAAATATGTTACGGGCATGTCCGGTGTGGAGCTTGCCAGGGATGTAATTTATGCGGTGTTTGGCGACGACTGCGGAAAGGAACCGTCACGTAGCATCAACAGGAGTAAAGAGTATTGGACGGGATGGGCGCTTGCCTATTATCAGTGGCTGCGTGGACTGCGTTTTACGGAGCTGATACAGAATGGGCTGACAGCAGATAAAGTTTTATCCATGTATATTCTGCATGAGGCGGATGAAGGCAAAGTGGCGAAAACTTTTGACGCAGTTATCTATTCGGAGAAAGGAGAAAATGCTTCCCGATTAAAGAGACTTCGTGCTTATGCGGGATATACGCAGAAAGAATTGAGCGAGGTGTCGGGCGTTTCCTTGCGGATGATACAGCTTTACGAACAGGGACAGAATGACCTCGCCAAAGCGCAGGCGAATGTGGTACTGAATCTGTCCAAAGCGCTACATTGTGACATGAAGGAATTATTTTGACGTTATTGTATTGCCGGAGGATAATTGGAGAGTTTACCATCTGACCGAAAGAAATTTTATTGGCGGCGGGAGGAAAAATATTTGCAATATCTATTAACAATTCCCCGTTTTGATCCGATAAAATAACTAAGAAGCGCAATATAATCAGTTTTATTTGCGTAAGTTACTTTAAGTAAATTCACATGGAGGTGGAAAATATGGTAATTGAACCATTAGGAAGCATGATGTCAGTTCAGACACAGGCGGTACAGAAGGTAGAGCCTGTACAGCCGGCAGCAGGAAGCACGGATGCGAACCTGCAGGCAGAGAAAGCGTCGGCACCGGATGCGGCAACAGCGGTTGTTAATCAGGTGCAGAACAAAGAAGAAGGCGCATCCAATGATACCCAGTATCAGAATCAACAGCCCAGCAACGAGCAGATCAAGCAGGCGGTTGAAAAGCTCAATAAGAGTATGCCCAATTCGGAAGCTGTGTTTGGTATCCACGAGGCGACAAACAGAGTCACCATTAAGATCGTGGATAAGGATACAAAGAAGGTAATCAGGGAGCTGCCCCCGGAAAAGACACTTGATATGATCGCAAAGGTCTGGGAAATGGCAGGCATTTTGGTAGATGAGAGACGTTAGGAGGGAATATCATGGCAATCAGAATTACAGGATTGAATTCCGGTCTTGATACAGAAAGCATTATTACGGAGCTGGTCAGCGCTAAAAAAGTTTCCGTTGATAATTTAAAGAAAGAGCAGACCAAGCTAAGCTGGAAAGTGGACGCATGGAAGGAATTAAATACGAAGATATTCAGCCTTTACAGGAATACGGTGGATAAGCTTCGTTTCGATAACGCCTATGTTAAGAAAAAAACCACGGTATCCGACAGCGGACTTCTGACCGTTGTTTCCGGAGAAAATTCCGTAAACGGGGTCCAGACCGCAAGCGTTGAGAGCCTTGCCAAAGCGGGATATTTAACCGGCGGAAAGCTGCAGACTTCAAGCGGCGGAAAGGTAACGGGAGATACCAAGGTAACGGATCTGGGGATTGCGGCAGGCACTTCCTTTACGATTACTTCCAAAGGCAAGGACACGCAGATTACCATCGACGAAAATACGACGATGTCCGGTCTGGTCAGCCAGTTGAGCGCAGCGGGCGTAAATGCCAACTTTGATGAAAACCAGCAGAGACTGTTTATCAGCGCCAAGGAGACAGGTAAGGACAACGACTTTTCTTTCAGCGGGGACGACAGCGTGCTGAAGACCCTGGGACTGGTGGAAGACCCTGCCAATGCAAACGGCGCGGTTAAAATCGACGGCTCCAATGCGGTATTATATCTGAATGGAGCAAGGTTTGAATCCGATACCAACACATTCCAGATTAACGGAACGACGTATACGGTAAACAATGTTTCGGATAAGAATGCGGACGGAACCTTAAAAGAGACCAGCATTACCACTACCGACGATTATGACGGTATTTATGATACGATTCGCAGCTTCTTTACGGAATACAATAATCTGATCAATGAAATGGATAAATTGTACAACGCGGATTCCGCTTCGGACTATGAACCTCTGACTTCAGAAGAAAAAGAAGCGTTATCGGACACGGAAGTTGAGGAATGGGAAAACAAGATCAAGGGATCGCTTCTCAGAAAGGATTCTTCCCTTAGCGCTGTTATTTCCGCGATGACTACGACGATGATGGGAAGCGTAACGGTCAACGGAAAGGAAATGTATTTATCCAGCTTCGGCATCAGCACACTGGGGTATTTCAATTCCGAAGAAAATGAAAGACATGCGTACCATATCGACGGAGATCCCAACGACGCAGCGGTTTCGGGCAATACGGACGTCTTGAAGTCCATGATTGCCAGCGATCCGGAAACGGTTACGAGCTTCTTTACACAATTGTCCAACAATTTATATACGGCGATGACTTCCACAATGGAAAGAGTGCAGGATTTCAAGAGCATGTATAAAGTATATAACGACCAGCAGATGGATAAAGAACTGAGCGATTATGAAACCAAGATCGCGGAAGCGGAAGAAGCGCTGGCTGATTATGAAGATAAATGGTATGATAAATTTGCGGCAATGGAGACGGCGCTTGCACAGCTTTCTTCCAAACAGAATGCGATCAGCTCGCTGTTCAGCTCTTAAGATTGCGCCGGTAAAAGTAACAGATCAATACGATAAGGAGTTTATAAAATGGCGGTAGTTGGAAATCCCTATGCAAAATATCAGGACAGCAAGATTTTGACAGCTTCTCCCGCGGAATTGACCCTAATGCTTTACGACGGCATTATCAAATTTGTCAATATTGCGATCGCGGCGATTGATGAAAAGAATTATGAAAAGGCGAATAACAATATTATCAAAGCGGAGAGGATTATCGACCATTTGTCGGCGACTCTCAACGAGAAATATCCCGTTTCCAAGGAATTTAAAAATATCTACGATTGTATTATGCAGGCGTTGATTCAGGGAAATATCAAAAAAGACAAGGCAGAGCTGGAAAGAGCTCTGGAGTATAGCAGAATGATACGGGATACCTGGAAAGAAGTTATGAAACGGGCTGAGAAAGGATCGGAAGCGTGACAAACGAATTGCAGTTGTTAAAGGAAGTGCTGGAAAAAAAAGAAAAGCTCCTGCAGCAGATACTGGATAAGAGCGCGATGCAGTTAGAGCTTGCCGGCGCGGAAAGTCTTGACGCGGAAGCGTTTGACAGTCTTGTGGATGATAAGACGGAACTGTTGACGGAAATGGAGAGGCTGGACGAAGGCTTTGACAGCATTTATCAGCATATCAGGGAAGAACTGCCCCGGCAGAAGGATCAGCATAAAACGCAGATCGCGGCGCTGCAGACGCTGATCAAAAGCACGGTGGATCTGGGAGCGCAGATTCATGCGACAGAGGCGAGAACGAAGGACAAATTGTCCGTTGCCCTGATCAAAAGCAAAAGAGAACTTTCACAAAGAAAAACGTCTATGAAAAAAGTTTCGGATTATTATAAAATCAGCAATAACCTGAAATATGTGGATTCGTTTTTTTTGGACCAGAAAAAATAATGCGGGTAATGGTTGTGCCTCTCCTCCTTGCGAGAAGGGGCATAAACTTTTCTAAAATGATTTTTACGGATAACGGAGAATAAGGATATGCAATTTCCAGGCAGTTATTTTGAGGACGAGGTCAGGGACGGCTTTTATGTTCCGGGTATGATGAAGAGAGCATGGGCGGCTCAGTTGGAAATACTTGAGGATATTGATAAGGTTTGTAAAAAATATCATCTGCAATATTTTGCGGAGTGGGGCACTTTGCTGGGTGCGATCCGGCACGGCGGCTTTGTGCCGTGGGATGATGATATGGATATCTGCATGAAACGGCAGGACTATGATATTTTTTTAAAGGTTGCTCCCAGGGAAATGTCCGAGTGGTATCAGTTTCTCAATTTTGAGCACTCGGACGATGAGGATTATCGATGCGATGATTTTCTGACCAGGCTCCATAACGGCAGCCGCATTCGTATGGACAAACCGTTCCTGGATAAGTTTCACGGCTTCCCTTATGTGGCGGGAATGGATATTTTTCCATTGGATTATATGGCGCCTACGGCGAAAGAAGATGAAATGCTCTGCGAGCAGGTAAGGGTGCTTTCCACTCTGGCGCAGTCTTATGAGGCGTATTCCGAGGAAGAACAGGAAGAATATTTAAAAGAAACGGAAAAAATATTCGACTGTGAATTTGACCGCAGCAAATCTTTAAGAGTACAGTTTTATATGCTTGCGGATCAAATCTGTGCGACCTATAAGGAAAGCGAGTCCCAATATCTGACCAGTATGGTGCTGCGTACCAAAAAGGATTATAAGGTGCCCAAGGAATATTATGACGATGTGATCCTGGTTCCTTTTGAAAATACGCAGATCCCGGTTCCTGTGGGTTATGACGGGATACTGAAAATTAAGTATGGGGATTATATGAAGCCGGTAAGGGACGGAGGTTCCCATGAATATCCTTTCTGGAAAAGACAGGAAAAAGTATATGAGGAAAAGCATAAGCCTTTATTTTGCAGTTATCAGTATCCCAAAGAGGAGCCCGGCAGAGGAGAAAAAGATATGGATGGCACTACGCTCAAAACGTTGGCGGCAAATATGATAGAACTGTTCGGACAGGCGCATGAAAGCGTTATCGAGGCGCTTACAAAAAAGGATGCCGCGGGTGCGGCGGGACTTTTGGAGGACTGCCAGGACGGAGCGATCGCTTTGGGCACCAAAATAGAGGAAATGAAAAAAGACGGCTCCGCAGCGGTCGGCAGGCTGGAGCAGTATTGCGAAGTGCTCTATACCGTCCATGAAGCGATTGCGGATCATTCGGATTTGGATATAGGCGCCGTTGCGGATGCACTGAATCAGAGCCTTCAGGACGTTAAAGAAAGCGTACAAAAGCATGTTTTGCAGCGAAAAGAGGCGCTCTTTTTGCCTTATAAGGCTTCAATGTG
The DNA here is from genome assembly GCA_900542015.1 of uncultured Lachnospiraceae bacterium. GTDB lineage: Bacteria > Bacillota > Clostridia > Lachnospirales > Lachnospiraceae > UBA2882. Next base: position 40,467 of record UQLY01000014.1, read on the forward strand.
GGATTCTTTGGAAAGCGTATGGAAGGCGGCTGACGCCGATCCTGACTGTGACGCTTATGTGATCCCGATTCCCTATTACGATAAAGGAACGGATGGAAAACTGGGCGAGTTTCATTATGAAGGCGACCAATATCCCGATTATGTTCCGATTGTGGATTATCAGACCTTTGATTTCGGGTTTCATCATGCGGATATGATTTTTATCCATAATCCTTATGACGAATATAATTTTGTGACCAGCGTACATCCGTTTTTTTATTCCGGAAACTTAAAGAAGTTTACGGACAGGCTGGTATATATCCCCTATTTTGTTCTGGATGAGATCAGACCTACCGACGGGCGCGCGATTGAAAATATGAAACATTTTTGTACGACGCCGGGGGTGGTCAATGCGGACGTGGTAATCGTCCAGTCAGAGGCTATGAAGCAGGCGTATGTGAGCGCTCTGACCGCCTGGGCGGGCGAGGGGACCCGGGACGTCTGGGAGAAAAAGATCCTGGGGCTGGGGTCGCCGAAGTATGACAAAGTGCTGGAGGGCGGAAGGAATATTCAGGTGCCCGGGGACTGGAAAAAAGTGCTTGAAAAAGCTGACGGAAGCAGAAAGAAAGTGATTTTTTATAATACGGGACTGGGAGCCGTGCTGGAACATGAGGAAGCGGCGCTTGATAAGATTGAACGGGTATTCGCCATGATGAAAGAGAAGCGGGATGAGCTGGCTCTTTTGTGGAGACCCCATCCTCTGATCCGGGCGACAATACAGAGTATGCGCCCGCAGCTACAGCAGCGTTACGAACGGATTGTAAATGATTATCAAAGCGAAGCATGGGGGATCTATGACGATACCGCAGATCTGGAACGCGCCGTTTTATTGAGCGACGCCTATTACGGAGATCCCAGCAGCGTGATCCAATTGTGCAAAAAAGCGGGGATTCCGGTTATGGTGCAGAATATGGACGCTTAACAAACAACACTCATTGTTTGTTTTACATGTATACAATTGGTGTGGGAAAATAAAGACGGGAGCATTTGCAGTTATGGAAAAAATATGGAAAGAAATGGAAGCGGTATACGATTTGCTGGAGGATGATCTGTCGAAACAGATTTACGAAAGAAAAGTCCGTTCAATGCTGTTGAACAAGGACGACGCTACGATTGACCTGATGTATGAAACCTATCCGGAATCCAGATTGTTAGCGCTGGAGAAGTGTTTTGGGAAAAAGGTTCCGTGCGTTGTTGCCGGAGCGGGCTGTTACGGAGATAAAACATATCGGGCGCTGACCCATGCGGGTTATGAAGTCACATGCTTTATTGATAATGATGAAAAGAAGCAGGGGAAAACCAAAAACGGAAAGCCGGTTCTTTCTTTTGCGGAGCTTTGCAGAGGCAAATGCGACGCAGTTGTCATTCTTGACAATATGAGACTGGCAAAGAGCTTTTTCAACGAGCTGGTGGATCTGGGTTATCCCCAGAATAAACTGTTTTTAAATGTGGACGATACGATCCGCACGACCTTCGGCAATATTTATTTTGATCTTCCGCAGTTATATCATGCGGAAAATGAAGTGTTTTTGGATGCGGGCAGTTTTGACGGAGAAAGCACAAAAGAATTTATCAGATGGTGCGGCGGAAAATACAAAAAAATCTATGCTTTTGAACCGTTGGAGGAGGGCTATCTTCTCTCTGAAAGCAATCTGCGCGAATACGAAAACATAGAACTGATCAAATGCGCCCTAAGCGACGAAAATGGAGAAACGACATTTGTCAGCTCCGTCGAAGGCTTGATGGGAGCGCGTATCGGGGATAAAGGAGAACGGACGATTTCCGTTCCGATCAGAACCATTGACAGCATTCTCGGGGGAGAGGAAGCAACCTTTATCAAGATGGATATTGAAGGCGCGGAGCTGGCGGCATTAAAGGGAGCCGTAGATACCCTTAGAAAGTATAGACCGAAGCTGGCGATCTCCTTATATCATAAAAATGAAGACCTGATTGACATTCCGTTGTGGCTGCATAAAAATGTGCCGGGTTACCGGTATTACCTGCGCCACTATTCCAATAAACGCTGGGATTTTGTTTTGTACTGCATATAGGATATAGGGTTTAAACAATATGAAGATACATTTTTCGATCGACGATGTGATCGGCTGCCTGCTTTATTTGACCAGGCATGACTGCGGCTCCGTATTTGAATCCTATGTTTTTGACTTTGCGAGAAGCCTGTGGGAAGATTTCGGCATACATACGACCTGCAACTGCATGTACACCGACGGCGTACATGACCTGCGCGAAGTATCGGCGAAGTTTAAGAGTCAGTTTCGGGAAAACAGCGAATGGCTGAAATTCAGCTTTCATTGCTTCGGACCGGATTCGGATTATGAGAAAGCGGACAGAGAGACTTTTGCCCGGGATTATCAAAGGGTGATGGGAGAACTGAAGCGGATTGCAGGGGAAGAGGCGTGCGCGGGCGATATTGTGAGGCTGCACTTCTTTGCGGGAAGCGCAGAAACGGTCGGTTATCTGCGGGAGCAGGGAGTCAGGATTTTACTGACGGCGGATGACGGGCGGCGCAGCTATGATTTGGAGCGGGAAGAGGAAGAACGGCTCCGGCGGGACGGTATTATCAGTAAGAACGGGATGACATATATCAGAACCGACTGTCGTGCCGAAAGACCGCAACAGGTATCGAATGCGGACGGCGCCCGGAAGGATGGCGAACATGCAGAAAGGGAAATGTTTGTACTGTTTACGCATGAAGGGGAATTGGGAAATCAGAAGATCAGGGACAGGATTTGCGATACAGTCAGAAAGCAGTCGGAAACGGAAAACCATGGCAGGGCGTCTTCCCTGTTTAAGACAGACAACTTGTAATAGTTATAAAAGATAAAACGAGGTGCGATAGTGGAGAAAAAGTTATTTTTAGACGCGGGGGTCTGCGTCGGGGCGGATTTGTATTTTACGGCGACGAACTCGCATTGCTTATACAGACGGTCGACGGAAACGGGTACCGTCAGCGCTGTGTCGGCGATGGCGACCGGAAGCACGAGGACAAAAAAGTTTGCGGGTATGTTTTTGCATCAGAACAGAATCTGGATGATCCCCTGGAGTGAGGACTATTTCTGGATTTATGATATTGAAACGGATGAAATGAAGCATCTGGAGGTACCGGGTATTGTCAGGAAAAGCGACAAAGGAGCGGTATTTCGCCGCGCAGTGGCGGTTGGAAAGTATATCTGGGCTATGCCGAACTGGGCGGAATGTATCATGAGGATCGATATGGAACAGGAAAGCTTTGACCTCTATGCGGACTGGCCGGAGGGAGTAACCGTGCGTTCTGATGAACCCAATTTTAAAAGCATATCCTATGATGAAGAGAAAGAGAGACTCTATTTGTTTCGTGACGGATGTAATGAAAACATTGTTTTGGATACAAATGACGGCTCCATGAAAATATTCAAGTTGCCGGCTTGCGGCGAGTTTGGCTCCATCAAAAATAACAGAATCGTCGTTTCTCCTGTCAGAACAGGGAAACAGGTGCGGATCTTCCAAAGGGACGGCGAAAAAGCGGTTTTAGAGCGTGAGGTAGAATTACCCGATGACGTCTGGGTGGGGGAAGAATTGTATGCGTACTGGTATGTGGATTATGTGGAAGAAAAATGGTTTCTTCTGCCTAATGAGGCAAATGCACTTTTGGTTATCAACGAGAATTTAGACTTGGATATTGTGAAAATTCCGGCGGATTCTTATGGGGAAGAAGGAAATAAGAAAATTTTTGCGGGTTATGAGACGATCAAAATGGGGAATGAGATTTGGATACTGCCCTATGAAGGAAGTCAGATTCTTGTTTTGGACGGGCAGAACCGGATTGTCAACCGTATCAAATTAACGGTATCTTCTGCAGGTGAAAAAGATGAAATGGAAGGCTTATTTGCGGAAGTATTGGGAACAGTACGGGGAAAATGGAAGAATGCCGATTATGAAAGCGGGACTACGGGCGGCAGTCGCAGCATTATTGGAACGGAAATCTACGAGGCTTTAAAATGTTAAAATAAAAAGTATGGGTTATGAAATATGAGTACATATGGTGAATTAAAAAAAGCAAAACGAATATGGATTTGGGGAATGGGAGAATTGTCCGGGCACTACATCCATAATTTAGAACCTTCTTTACCTATTATTGGGGTTTGTGACAACAATCCGGCAAAAAATGGAATGATCTTCGAGGTAAGAGGAAAAAGGTTTCGGTGCTGTTCGCCTGATCAAATCAGAAACGGAGACGGCGTTGTAATTGCGGTCAGAGAACAATCGGCTGCAAAGGAAATTGAAAAAATTCTGAAACGAAAGCAAGCGATCTGGTGTCATTTATTTGACGCGGTAAAGGCATATTATGACTCTCTGAAAGAAGGGGCGGTTTTTGCGGAAAATAGCGAGAAAGATCAAAGAATTGTAAAATTTATAGATTGCCTTGTGCCTATTGACAGATGCAACCTGCGTTGTTCTTACTGTTATTTAAAAGAGGAAGAAAAATTTAAAAGCAGGCTTGCCGTTTATCCTGATGCAAAGGTTATTAGAAAAGCACTTTCCAGAGAACGTATGGGAGGAACTGTTTTTATCAATTTTTGCGGGGATGGAGAGACGATGTTATATGAGGATTTGATTCCCGTCGTCTGTGAATTGATCAGAGAAGGACATTACGTACAGATAGTGACTAATACCACGATTACCAAAGCGATTGAACGGTTACTTGCTTCGGATATTGATTTGAATCATTTATTTATCAAATGCTCCCTGCAGTATATGGAGCTGAAACAGAGAAACATGTTGGACATTTATGCTTCTAATGTCAATCGGCTGCGTGAAAGAGGATGCTCTGTCAGCGTTGAGGTAACGCCTCATGACGAGCTGATCCCCTGTTTGGATGAATTAAAGCAATTTTCCCTGTCTCATTTTGGCGCGCTTCCTCATATTACGACAGCTCGTAATGAGGAGCAAGATGATTTCAGGCTGCTGACCGCATTGTCATCTGATGAATATCAAAAGATTTGGGGAAAATTTGATTCTCCAATGTTTGATTTTAAAATTGCCAATATCGGTATAGAAAGAAAAGGTTTTAATTGTATGGCGGGGGTATGGTCTTTGGAGTTGAATCTTGCCACAGGGGAATTGCTGCAATGTCCTTATCATAAGACGATGGATTATATTTATGAAAATATCAATTCTCCTATTCATATGGAAATAGTCGGTACAAAATGTCAATTGCCGTATTGTTATAACTGTCATGCCTATCTGACCTGGGGAACGATTAAAGAAGTAGAGGCGCCGACTTATCTGGAAATGCGGGACAGAGTGACGGATACAGGTGAGCACTGGATCAGTGAAGAAATGAGGGCGGTTCTGAGTCAGAAGCTGTATCTTAATAACGATATTGTTTAAAGAAATGTTAAAGGGGAAGGAAATGAAACATTCGGATATCAAATTTACAATTATCATATCTATGTATAATGTAGAAAAGTATATTGAGCAGGCATTAAAAAGTTGTGTCAGTCAGACCTGCAAAAATGTTGAGATTCTTGTGATTAACGACGGTTCTACGGACAGTTCGCCTCTGATTGCCCAAAGATATGCAGACCAATATGAAAATGTCAGAATGATTACGACAGAAAACAGAGGCTTATCCATGGCAAGAAATGAGGGAATACTTCAGGCAAGCGGAGAATGGCTGTTGTTTCTAGACGGAGATGACTGGCTGGAGCCGACGGCGGTAGAATCATGCAGAGGTGTTTTACAGGCAGATCTGGACGTTTTTTTTTATAATGTGAGAGATTGTTATGACGACGGCGAAAGGATCGTTAGGGTCGAAGAAAGGGAAAAATATCGCCTGGTAGATCAAGTATGTACGGGAAGGGAAGTTGCAAATCATTATAACAGGTATTTAATATCGGTGGAAAGCTGGAGAGGCTGCTATCGGAAACTGTTTCTGACCCAAAACGACATCTTCTTTGTACCCGGGGTAATTTGGGAAGATAACGCTTTCTGGCTACAGATTATTCTTCGGGCAAAAAGTATTATGTACTCCAATTTATATCTATATAATTATCGTGTTAGAAAAGGTTCAATTATGAGATCTTCTGCGGATCACAAAAAAATTGAAAGTGTCTTTGTGCTGCATGAAGTAATGCTTGGCGAGTTGGAGAAGCAGAAAGCGGAAACGACCTACGCCGTAGTATGTGCTTATATGTTGAGCGGTCTGATGAAGGTGTGCGGAAGATTGATCAGCACGGATTACCAAGAAAGCCTTGAGGAAGACTATCCTGATATTATCAGGGTAAAGGAGAGAATTTTAAAACAAATAGATCAAATTTATTGGGATTTGTCTGTTCCTGATGTATTAAAGATAAAGTATCAGTTGTGCTGCGCTCTTGTTTTTTTTACGGGGATTTATAATGAGGCAATGCTTCATGAGCTGGAGAAATTAAAGAAGAAAACGTTTCTGTATTTGAAAGAGAGAATGAGTTCTTTTCCGTTACAGGTGGCAAAGAAGGTAGGCATCTATGGCAGTGGAAGAAATGCGGATGTGATTTTGGATACTTATCGAAAAGTGATCGGTGAGATCAAAGCGGACTATGTGTATATTGACAGTCGTAAAGAAAGTTTTGTCCACAAGCATTTGAATCGGAATGTTGTAAATGTGGCGGATCTTTGCGGTCAGGGCATCAAAGACGTCGTGATCTGCTCTAATCTGTATGAGGACGAGATGGATCGAACCTTGCGTTCATATTATGACAATATTTTTGTTTATAAGATGTATGAAAGCAACAAAGTCAATATAGAAGAAATATTGACGGAAAATTATTATGAATTGTATCAACAGCTCTGCCGAAAAAACAAACCCCGTATTCTTTTAATCGGCACTCCCGAGTATTTTAATATCGGCGACCATTTGATCGTATTGGGTGAACGGCAGTTTTTTGCGGATATGATGCCGGAATATGAGGTTGTCGAGATTACAAACCGACAGTATACTTTGTATAAATCTGCGCTCTCTCGTGTGATAGAGCCGGATGATAAAATTGTTGTTACGGGAGGCGGCTTTCTGGGGTCTCTTTGGACGGATGAATTATATGATGAAGTATTGGATCTTGTGAAGGGGTATCAGGATCATCAAATCATAATTTTCCCGCAGTCGGTTTATTTTGAGGATAATGCCTCGGGCAATGCTTACCGGAACCTGACAAAAGAGATTTTTTCACAGCATAAGCATTTAACCGTATGTGTGAGGGAACGACGCTCTTACCGGAGGCTGACTGATTTGCTGGGAAGCTCCGATCAGGTTCGTCTGTTTCCCGACATTGCATTGTATTACCGCCCAAAGGAAAAATACATAACGGCAAAACCGGACGGGAATAAAAAGAACAATAGACAGATCGGAGTATTTTTAAGAAATGACAAAGAAAGTGTTTTATCTGAGGAGCAGAAACAAGGGATCATCCGGGCATTGGAACAAATCGGAGGGATAGAATACTTTTCCATGCAGTATGAGACTTCGATCCTGGCAGGCGACAGGGAGCAGGCTGTTGCGGAAAAGCTGGATCAGATCAGCGCTTACAGCCTGGTTGTCACAGATGCGCTGCATTGTATGATTTCATGCGCCCTGACCGGAGTGCCGTGCGTCGCGGTAAATAATATCAGCTTTAAGGTGGAAGGCGTTTTTGAGTGGATTAAGGATATTGGGACGATCCGATTATTTAACCCGGCGCAATCGTCGGATTTTGAGGAGTGCGTCCGCGCCGTGCTGGATGGAACCTACCGGGAGGATGCGATCCGGAGTTTAGAAAAATACTGGATCAGTCTTTCAAAAACGATCAGATAAAAAGGGGGTATTTTATGAATATTGGGACCAATAAGATTGGTATTGTCGTATGTAATTATAATAAAAGCGAATATGTGAAAAATTGCGTGGCATCCCTTTTGGAACAAACTTATGCAGACAGGGATATTTATGTTGTGGATAATGCGTCTACGGATGATTCGGTACAGGTATTAAAAGAGTGCTATGGGGATAGGATTACTATTATGCAAAACCAAGAAAACTTGGGCGGAGCAGGAGGATTTGGCTGCGGAACGGAATATTGTATGGAACAGGGGTACCCATATATTATGTTGGTTGATAACGATACACGTTTTGACGCAAATGCCATTGAAATAATGTATCGGTATTTAGAGAACCATGAAGATGTGGGAATGTGCGGCGCCGGAATTTTGCAGATGAAAAATCCTGTACACATTCAGGAAATCGGCAGCATGATCGACTGGCAGTCATATGGACTGAAACCTAATTACAGCGGAGAGAAACTGTCGGATCAGATACCGGAAACGGTAGATTGCGATGTCCTTCCGGCATGCGCGTTATTAGTAAGGAGTGAAGTGATAAAAAAAATCGGAGTGATGCGTAAGGACTACTTTGTCTATTGGGATGATATCGAATGGTGCCGTCGCTGTCTGGACGCGGGCTGGCGTCTGGTTGCTTTGCGGGACGCACATGTATGGCACAATTGGAGCGCCAGAGTTTTGACGAAATCCAATGCTTTTACAGAGTATTATGGCAGAAGAAATAAACTTCGTTTTTTTGCGACCTATGTAGAAGATGGAGAAATTGCTTCGTTTATAGAGAATGCTTTGAGAAATATGTTTAACATCTTATATGGACATTACAAAAAAGGCGCGCTTGAGGAAATGAAGGCATCGCTTTATGCGCTGGATGATTTTATACACGGGGTATGGGGAAAAGTACCGATGTCGAAGATATCGGTGGAACATCCCGCTGAGCTGCCCCTGGAAAAAATCTTGAGATCTCGGGAAGAAGTTTATTTGTTGCCTAACGAGCAAATGGGTAATGATGAGGGTATTGCAGATATAGAAGCCGTGATCCGATTTTGCAATCCGGATATTAGGATTATTGTACAGGAAACGGGAGTGGTACCGCCTGAGAATGCAATGTGTATCAAACCCTGTAACCATGTAACGCGTGTCAGGGAAAATATTCTGCCAGTTGTACAGGTGGACCGGTTCCTAAACTGTATTGCTGAAAAGGAAGATTATGACTATTTTCAAAATTATGAAAATGCCTATGGATTATTTCGGAGTCTGTATGAGCCTTTGATGTGGGAAGGAATAAGGAAAATCCGAAATGGCAGTAAAATATTACGCTAGAACCGCAAGGAGAGTAGGAAATGGAGAAACCTGTTGTTTCAATAGTTGTCCCGGCATATAATGCCTCGCGATATTTAAAAAAGAATGTGGAAAGCCTTTTACAGCAGACTATGACGGAATTTGAACTGATCTATGTAGACGACGGTTCAAAAGATGATACGTTGAAAGTACTGAGAGAGTATCAGAAAAAGGATGACCGGATTCAGATCATTTCCCAGGACAATCACGGAGCCGCTCATGCCAGAAATACGGGGATGCAGGCAGCATCCGGCAAATACGTTTTGATATTGGATGCGGATGATTTTTTTGATACAAAGATGCTGGAGAAGACTACGGCTGAGGCTGAAAAAAATAGGCTTGATATTTTAATTTTTGATTGTTACATGTATAATGAGCAAACAGAGGAGATTACACGCGGGGACATGGCGGTTGCATATTCTTTATTACCGGAAAAAGAGGTGTTTTCCGCAGAGGATGTTCCGGATACCATTTTTCAGACTACAGGGACAATTGTATGGAACAAGCTTTATCGCAGGGATTTTCTGAGAGAACATGATATCCGGTTCCGGGAAGACATACGAGTGATTGATGATTATTATATGGAAATTATATCGCTGGCAGAAGCGCAGAGGATTGGTGTGCTGCCCGAAAGGTTATTATATTACAGGTGGAACAATCCGGAAAGTCAGATCGGGGGACACGAGTCGGATTTGCCGGATACGGAATGTAAGGCTTGTGAAGCCGTTTACGGCGCTTTGATTGAAAGAGGAAAACTTGCAGCGATAGAAGGCTCCTATATAAAGCAGGCATACAAGGCGTGCGTCAGGTCGTTGATACGGACACCGCAGATCAGATTTGAGGAAATTTATAATAAGATAAAATATGAGTGGCTTTCGCGATTGGGAATTTTGGATAAGCCGGAAACATATTTTTATGATACTTATCAGTATGAAATGTGTAAAAACATTCAAAAGCTGAATGCAGCTGAGTTTTTGCTCTGGCAAATCGAGCAGACGCCTGTTGTACAGTGGGGATATCTGTTTCCGAAAGAGGTGGCAGTTTCAAGGAAAAAACTGGTTATTTACGGCGCGGGTAATGTGGGAAAAGATTATTATGCCCAGGCGGTAGTTTCGGATACATGTGAAGTGACGGCGTGGGTGGACAGGCGGTATCAAGAGCTACAAAATATAGGATATCCTGTCGTTTCGCCGGAGAAGCTAAAGAATATGGAGTATGATGGTATATTGTTTGCAATGGAAGATGAAGGTTTGGCATATAAGATTATGGAAGAACTGGCAAGACAAGGGTGCGACAGGAATAAAATGCTGTGGATAAAGCCCAGATACAATTTGCTGGCAGGTAAATATTGAAAAACAGTGGGAGGCTGTCACTTCATAGCTTTACAATCTTCAAATCATAACCCAGTGCATGCAATAAACTGCAAAAGAATTTTAATGATGGGCTGTTTTCCTTCTGCTCAAGGCGGGAAATAGCCTGTTGCTTATTTCCGACCAGGTCTGCCAACTGACTTTGTGAAATCTTCTGTTCCTTTCTTAAAGCAATGAGCTCGTCAATCAGTATTTTCTCGCGTTCTGAGGCATAAAAGGTAGGAGCCGGCATGTTTTTGCGGCGGATGAGCGGAATATCATTTTTTTCAATTTCAATTGCTTCCAGTAATCCTTTTTCCAAATCTTCATAGAGTCCCATAATTATTCCTCCTTTAAAATCTGAACTAATTTTTTTAGCATTTGCCTTTCCTTGGTTGTTAAATCCTGCTTTTCTTTTTTGGCATAGACATCAATCAGATAAATACATCCCTTTAATTCAATATCTATGTAAATGACTCTCCCGCCGCCGCGCTTACCGGTATCTTCTACAGGTATTCTTATTTTTCTCAATCCGCCGGTTCCGGAAATAGTATCGCCTGTCTTAGGATTTTTCAGTAAAATATTTTCTAACAGGCGTAAGTCGTCATCGGTTAGACCGAGCGCATGCCATTTGGCAGTAAAAGAGGGGACTTCTTTAAAAGTTCTGTTCATTTGTTATGATATCCTTTCTTTATAATACAACATATTTGATGTAATTTCAAGGGCGCAAAATCAAATCATAAAATGTTGTTTTGAATAAGTTTGCTGAAAAATGACCGATTGGTCGGGAATAAAGAAAATAAAGAATTTTCAGACAAATGTATTATAGTGCATGAGTGTTTTAAATGCAAGAAAAATAATTGTATTTCGCGCACTAAAATGGTAGCATAAGAATATGAACGATATAATTGCATTATTAAACCATACAAACAGCATATACATCTTCGGAGCGCAGTCCAGGGCAAAAACTTTAATGGGATATGTAAAAGAGTTGTTTCCGACTTTAGTGATCAGGGGTTTTTTGACGGATAATGAGGAAAATAATGATGCTCAGATTGAAAATATTCCTGTTTTTCATATGGCTGGGAGAACGGATCTGGACACAACGGTACCGGTGTTCCTTGCTACAAAAGGAATCTTCCATGAGCGGATTGCAGGACGGTTAAAAGATTATGGATTTCATGTAGTTTGCCCGATAAATGTAGAAGCGGACAATTGCCTGCGGAATGCTTATGTCAGTAAGGTCTATGCACAACAAGGCAGGGCGTTTGTAAAACTGGAGTATCTGCAAAAGGATATGTGCGATGAAGAAACAATAAAGGCAGTTGATAAAAAAAGTCCCAGTGTTTGTATCTGTGTAGCAAAGTCCGTTTATGACAGAGAACTGGAAACGCCTTACAGCTATCCGGATTATGAGATTCCGGTGCAGGTTGGTGCGGCACTAACGTCAGAACGGTTAAAAGGTGTAGAATGGATTGACAGTACCGGAGATAATATTTCTGAAAGGAATCGTCAATATAGTGAGTTGACCGGGCTTTACTGGATGTGGAAGAACTGCCGTTACGATATTGCCGGTCTGGCACATTACCGCAGGCATTTTATTCTGCCCCCTGATTGGCAGGATATTATGATCCGGCAGGGGATTGATGCGATTGTCCCGGTTCCGACCTATGTGTATCCAAATATTGATGCAAATTATCGTGAACGTCATATTCCCGACGATTGGGATTTTTTACTTCAATATCTCAAAGAAACGGATAGAGATGCCTATGAGACTGCATTAGACGTATTTGGCGGCAGCCTGTATCTTCCCTGCAATATGTTTATTGCAAAATGGGAGGTTCTTGATGAGTTGTGTTCATGGATGTTTCCGGTGCTGGATGCGGTTACAAAAAATGGTGGAACAAAGGAAGACGTTTATATGAACCGATATGCCGGATTTGTGTCAGAGCGTTTGATTACTTTGTTTTTTACCATGAATCACGATAAATATAAGATTGTTTATGCAGATCGTATTTTTTTAAAATGAGAAAATTATGATTCTGAAACTATAATTTTCTCCGGGAACCGGCAGGATTTGTATGATAGGGAATTGGGGAGGAATAAAGAATATGGATTTATATTTGCAGCAGATAGAGGCGATTTCAAAAGCGGCTCTTCCTTGGGAAAAAGCGGAAGGCAAGACTATTCTGTTATCCGGCGCTACCGGAATGATCGGGAAATGCCTGATTGACATTTTGATGAGGCATAACGACGGGCAAAGCGATCCGGCAAAAGCTATACGGATCACGGCTTTAAGCCGCAGGGAGGATACGGCAAGGTCAAGGCTGGCGCAGTATTGGGACAGACCCGATTTCCGATATACAGCGTGCGATGTCAATGAAAAAATTCCGGCGGTAGGAGACGCGGATTTTATCATCCACGCGGCAAGCAATACCCATCCCCGTCAATACGCCAATGATTCCATCGGCACCATAGCTTCCAATATTATCGGGACGAAAAATTTGCTCGATTACGCTGCGGCGCATGGGACAGAGCGTTTCTGTTTTGTGTCCTCGGTGGAAATTTACGGGGAAAACCGCGGCGATACGGAAAAATTTGAAGAAGGGTATCTCGGTTATCTTGACTGCAATACCCTAAGGGCGGGGTATCCCGAGAGCAAGCGCGTGGGAGAAACTCTCTGCAACGCCTATCGACAGACCTATGGACTGGATTTTGTGATCCCGAGGCTGAGCAGAGTATATGGTCCGACCATGCTGCAATCCGATTCCAAGGCGATTTCCCAGTTTATCAAAAAGGCGGCGGCGGGAGAGGATATTATTTTAAAGAGCGGGGGCAGCCAGAAATATTCCTATTCCTTTGTGACCGATGCGGCAGCAGGCGTACTGTATACGCTTCTGTTGGGAGAAAGCGGACAAGCCTATAATGTTGCGGACGCAGAATCCGATATCACATTAAAGGACCTGGCGGAAGACCTCGCACAGATCGCCGGGACAAAAGTCGTCTTTGAACTGCCAAAGGAAAGCGAACGGCGGGGATATTCCACGGCGACCAGGGCGATGCTTTCAGCGTCTAAGCTGGAGCGGCTGGGGTGGAAGGCGAAGGTACATATGGCGGAAGGGCTTGCCGATACCGTGGCGTCCCTGAAAGCGCCGGAAAGAAAAAATGTGTAAAATCTGAAGGAGAAACCTGCAGAGGAAAGAGGGAAGATGAATACAGCGCTTATTTTATCGGCGGGAACCGATTCCAGATTTCAGATGGACGTTCCCAAACAGTTTGTAAACGTCAATAACAGACCGATGATCGTCTATACGCTGGAGCGTTTTCAGCAGCACCCGGATATTGACGAGATCGTCGTGGTCTGTCTGGACGGCTGGCAGGAGGTTGTCAGAGTCTATGGCAAACAATTTCATATCACAAAGCTGAAGGCGATCCTGCCGGGCGGGAAAAATGCCCAGCAGTCCACTTATCACGGCTTGCAGTATATCAAAGAACAGCTTGGAATGGGGCAGGGCGACATTGTGGTCATCCACGATGCCATCAGACCCATGGTCTCGGAAGGACTGATTACAAAAAGTATGCAGATGTGCCGCAGGTGCGGGATGGGAGTAGCCGCCACTCCGGTTATGGACGCTATTATGCACACGGAAAACGGAAAATTCGGTTTTCAAAGCATCAACCGCGAAGAGATTATGAAAATCCAGACGCCCCAGGCGTTTGATTTTGCGTATATCTGGTCGATGCACAATCGCGCCATTGAAGAAGGAAAGACCGGATATTGGGATAATACGGGGATGTTGACCAGTCTTGGAGAAAAGATTTATTTTTCCGAAGGCTCCGACCTGAATATGAAGGTCAATACCACGGAAGACGTGGCGATGTTTAAGGCGTTGTATAAGATGAACCGGATTACAGAGGAAGAATAGGATGAATATAGCAGTTATTTTGGCGGGCGGGCATGGCAGCCGCACCGAGCAGGATATTCCCAAACAATTTATGAACGTTTATGAGAAGCCGTTGATTATTTATACGTTGGAAAATTTTCAGAACAATCCGGAAATCGACGGTATCGAGGTTGTCTGCCTGGACGGCTGGCATGAAGTGCTGCGCGCCTATGCCAAGCAGTACCATATCACAAAATTAAAATGGGTCATAAGCGGCGGCGGAGACGGACAGGAGTCGATTCAGAAAGGAATCGAAGCGCTTTCCGACGTCTGTAAAGAGGACGATATCGTCCTGATTCATGATGCGATCCGCCCCTTTGTCCCCCAGGAAATCATCACGGACGCCATCGTACAATGCAGGCGGTTCGGTTCGGGATTGAGCGCGGTCCGCTGCCAGGAGACGATCGTGCATACCCGGGACGGGCAGGAGGGCATCGAAAATATAGACCGGAAAGAAGTCATGCGCGTCCAGACCCCGCAGGCATATTTGTACAAAAAGGCGAAATGGGCTTATGAAGAGGCGGACAGAAGAGGCATCCGGGGGGAGGTGTATATCAATACCCTGATGCTCCATCTGGGAGAGCATGTATTTTTTTCCAAAGGCTCGGAAAAGAATGTGAAAATTACCACAATGGACGATCTGGAATTGTTTAAATCCCTTCTGCACATGAAAAGAGAGGATTGGGTGCATGAAAAAACGCGCCAAAATCCGGAGGATGCGGACCTTGAAAAATAAACGGGGAAAATAAATAAAAAAAATTATCTGATTTTTTTGAATCAGGGGTTAAGTATTTCAAAAAGCCACCGATATATAATACAAGTAAAACAAATTACTTCAAAACTTCGTAACTGCAAAGCGGAGAGGAAGCGTACGGTCTTTGAAGGGATGCGGTTACAACCAAATAGTCGCATGGAAGCGACGTTAAATTCAAGGAGGAATAATTATGGTAGTACAACACAATATGAGAGCGTTAAACTCTAACAGAATGCTGGGATTAACAGCAAGCGCACAGACAAAATCAACTGAGAAACTGTCTTCCGGTTACAGAATTAACCGTGCAGCAGATGATGCGGCTGGTTTATCTATTTCCGAGTCCATGAGACGTCAGATCAGAGGTCTTACACAGGCTTCCAGAAACGCACAGGACGGTATCTCTTTTGCACAGTCCGCTGAAGGTGCTTTAACAGAAGTTCAGGATATGTTACAGAGAATGAACGAGCTGTTAGTACAGGCTGCAAACGGTACAAACAGTGCAACTCAGATCGGTTACATCAACGATGAGATCGACAACCTGAACACTGAAATTAACCGTATCGGTCAGGACTCTAACTTCAACGGTCAGCAGATCTTCAACAGCGAAGCAAGAAACATCTTCGTTGGCGAGACTGAGAACAGTAAAGATATCAGCATTACCGCTCATAAGCTGACAGCTTCTCTTGTTTGCGGCAGCGCAATTTTTGTTTCCACAAACTCTTCAGCGAAAGCAGCTCTTGCAGCAGTTAGAAAAGGTCTTGAGACGATTTCTTCTTGGAGATCCGAGCTTGGTGCTAAACAGAACCGTTTAGAGCACACAATCAACAACCTGGATAACTTAGTAGAGAATACGACAGCAGCTGAGTCCCGTATCCGTGATACAGATATGGCTACTGAAATGGTTAAGTACAGCAATGCTAACATCCTTGCTCAGGCAGGTCAGGCAATGCTTGCTCAGTCCAATCAGGCTAACCAGGGCGTATTATCCTTACTTCAGTAAGCAAGAGTATTATCGCAAAACTACCATGAGAGTCGGAGCAATCCGGCTCTCTTTTTCTGTGCAAATCTGTGCAAAACCGGACATACGGTGTATAATAAGATAAATGTGGTTAAGAAAAAGCCGATAGGGGAAGAAAACGTGAGAAAAGTATTATATATGCAATGGGATTGCTTTGGAGAAGAATATATATGCGACAGCTTTCGCAGAGCCGGATTTGATGTGGAAATGTATTCCCTTCCCTATGGGAAGATCAGTATGCGGCATGATGCATCGTTTGAGGAGGCGTTGGAGGAACATTTAGGCGGCGGCTACGAATTTGTTTTTTCCTTTAATTATTTTCCCGCCGTGGCGTTGGCGTGCCATCGGACCGGGAGCCGGTATGTTTCCTGGACCTATGACAGCCCGTTTATGTACCTGTATTCCAAAACCATCGCGCTTGAGACGAATCTTGCCTTTGTGTTTGATCAGGCGACGGTGGAAGCGCTCCGCGCAAAAGGAGTTGAGACGGTATTTTATCTTCCTATGGCGGCGCCGACGGCGTTTTATGATTCCTTTTACAGCAGCGCCGCGGTCCGCAGGCAGTTTCAATCGGAGGTTTCCTTTGTGGGCTCTCTTTATACGGAGGAGCGCCAGGATCTGATGCGGCACTTATCCGGCGTCAGCCCTGCGACGGAACAGTTTCTGGAGACTTTGATTGAATTGCAGCTGCAGTCCTATGCGGTGCCGGTTTTGGAGCGGTTTTTAAATCCCGGGATCGTCGCCGAGCTGCAAAGGGTTTATCCGGTCGTCATAGAAGAAGACGAAATGCAGTCCCTGGAATGGATGTACGCCAACTATTTCCTGGCGCGGCAGGTAACGGCGCGAGAGAGGACGCGGCTTTTGGATACAATCGGCAGCCGGTTTCAATTGAAACTGTATACCCCCGATCCGACGCCGCAGTTTCCCCATATTGATAACAGGGGTCCCGTGGATTATTGCAATACGATGCCTTATGTGTTTAAGAATACCAAAATCAACCTGAATATTTCCCTGAAAAGCATCGACACGGGGATACCGCTTCGCGCCTTTGACATTATGGGCTGCGGCGGATTCCTGATTTCCGATTTTCAGGCGGATTTCAAAGGACTGTTTACGCCGGACGAGGATTATGTATTTTATACGACCCCGGAAGATTTGTATGAAAAGATTGCGTATTATCTGGAACATGAGCAGGAGAGGGAGCGGATCGCCCGAAACGGATATGAAAAGGTCAAAGCGGCGCATACCTATGACCACCGCGTGCAGGAAATCATAAAGATGCTTTAAGCGTTTGGGCTGTTTGTTAAAAGCGCCAGCCGTGCCTTTGCAGGCGCGAAGTCTTTGCATTTTTCGTAATAGCTTTTTGCTTTTTCAGGGTATCCCGCACATTCGTAGATCACGCCCAGATTATGCCACGCGCGAAAAGAGTTGGCGCCCACGACCTCGGCTTCGTCGAAGGTCGTCGCTTTCTCAAACTGAGCGACGGCGTCATCCAAAAATCCGTTGTTTAAATAAATCATTCCCATTAAAAAGACAAAATCGGCTCTGTTGCCGAAGACGTCATAAACGCCCTCCAGCTCCAATGCTTTTTGGTATTGTCTGAGGTTCAACAGGGTGTACCCGTAGGAGACCACCAGGGTATTTACATAGCCGAGCCTGGGATCTACATCCTCTGCGAGGGCAAGGTCATAATAGTGCAGCGCGGTTTCAAAGTCCTCTATCATATAGTAGCTTTGTCCGAGCTGAAATAACAGATAGGGATCATGCGGGTTTTTGGCAAATTCCTCTTTCAAAAGGCGGATATTGCGCTCCGATTTTGCGGCAAGCTCTTTGGCGTCGCCTGCATAGGAGAAGTGCCGTGCCTCTATATCCAGCAAAAAAGTCGGGTGTCCCATAGCGGGATCGAAGGGCATAAGCTGTTCGTGAATAGGACGTTCAAACTGAAAATATCTGCGGTTATAGAGACGGTATACCCTGGATTTGGATTCATACTGTTTTTCACCAAAGCCGCAGGTGCAGTAAAGGGAAAAGCCGCCGATTGCCTGAGGATAAGAGGCGGTCATGGTCTGCAAAACGGCTTCGTTCCATTTGAAAATAAATTCGTCGCTGTCAATGCAGAGAATCCAGTCGTGAGTCGCTTTTGAAGCGGCGAAATTTCTGGCTGCGGAAAAATCATTGATCCAGGGAAAAGTATAAATCCTGTGGGTAAAAGCGCGGCACATAGTTATGGTGTCGTCTTCAGAGCCGGTGTCCACGATGACGAGCTCATGCCCGCCCTTTTGCAGATGGGGCGAAAGATTTTCCAGACATTGTTTTAAAACGGGACTTTCGTTTTTGGTAATGATGCAGACGGAAATGAACTGTTTTTGTGTCATGGGAAGGACTCCTTTCGGCTTTGTTTCGCATTATTCTAATTATATCAGTTTCGGCGGGGCATGTCGATTGCCGGCAAAGGGAAATATGATTTTTGATATATGATTTTGCGCCGCCGGATGGAGCTGCATATGGGTTACGGCTTGCACAGGCGGCTGCGACTGCAAAAGGAGGAAAGATATGGCTGACATAGGTATGGCTGACAATATACAAAAGGCGCAGAATGGGGAATTGCAGAATGCGGAATTGCAGAATGCGGAATTGCAGAATGCGGAACTGGTCAGTGTGATTCTTCCGACCTACAATCGCCTGGGGACGCTGGAACGGTCGGTAAACAGCGTGTTGAACCAGACCTATACCAATCTGGAGCTTTTGATTATCGACGACGGTTCCGACGACGGGACCGAAGCGTATATACGGGGAATCGGGGATGAAAGAATCCGGTATTATCGAAACGAACATAATATGGGACCTTCCGCTTCCAGAAACCGGGGCGCAAAGCTGGCGAAGGGGACGCTTCTGGCGTTTCAGGATTCTGACGACGAGTGGAGGGAGGATAAGCTGCAGCGTTTGACGGAAGTTTTGGCGCAGGCGGAGGAAAACGTCGCCATGGTATATCATGAAATGCAGGAAGCGGATGGAGAACAGGCGGTCATTCCTTCCGGAGAAATTCCCTTTGCCTGCAAGTCGGGGGATCTTTTTGCCTATATGTTGTTGTATCCGCTGATCGGCATTCCGGCGGCTTTGATTAAAAAATCCTGTTTTGACGAATGCGGCGGATTCTGTGAACGGCTGAAAAGCCTCGAAGATTATGAATTTTTCCTGAGAGTTTCGGAAAAATACCGGATTTTGTTTGTGGAGGAGCCGTTAATCAGGATCTATGATACGCCCGGGAGCGTTAATAAACGGTACCGGGACAAAATAGATACCGAGTTGTATTTGTTAGATACGCATTATGCTTCGCTTTGCGCGTTGGGTCTGCTGCAAAAAAAGATTGAGCTGATCAGGATGCAGGCGGAAAATTATGACTGCGAGGATTATTTTTATGAAGAGATTCTGAAATTATGTGAAAGGATTCCCGAAAAAGAAAAAAGCGACAGGATCAGGCAATGCGTCCGCAGGGCGGCTTCCCTGTCCGATCAATCCGAAACGGGAGAAAGGGCGGCGTATTATCAGAATGCGGCGGGGCAATTGGAAAGAATGGTCGCAAGTCTTTGCAGGCTGCAGACCAATCTGAGGCAAAACCCTGCGGCGCTTTTGCAAAACAGGGCGGAGATTTGCCGGGCGCTTTCGGGGGTGCTTGCAGATGTCAAGAGTTATACGGATCTTGCTTTTCATCCTCAAAGAGAAAGGCTTCTTTTTTCGGAACTGGAGAGCCGTCTTAAAGAGGAACAGAACCGTCCCCAGGCGGTTGCCGAATTGTTAGACAAGATATTGGAACAAAGCCGTCGGCTTTTGGAGCAGATGAACGCTGCGGGCTGTACCTGTACGGTGTGCGGCAGCGTTGTACGCTTTCTGCCGCCGTCGCCTTACCGCCGCGTGATGCGCTCTTACTAGGGGTATCGGGAAAACGGAGCGAGATTTCTTTTTGAAGAGGGAGGAAAGGACCGCTGCCCGGTCTGCAAAGCGACGCAGGAGATCCGTTTCCTGCTTGGATTTTTGGAGGACGTGCGCTCGGAGGAGGACGAAACGCTGAAAGTCTGCTGCATGGAGGAGGACCGGGAAGAAACCCTTGCGCTTGTGAATAGCGTCAGAGGCTATGCGGCGCAGAGGACGGATATGGAATATATCGGGGAACGCGGGAAGGCGGATGTTGTGATTTGCGCCGGGATATTGGAACAGGCGGACAGCGAAGCGGAGGTCTTCGGGAAAATAAAGGAGCTGCTTGCGGATAACGGTCTGTGCGTGCTGATGCTTTCCGCTCTCGGCGAAGAGATGCCGGATACCCGGGAAACCGTGACCGGCGATGAAGCCTATAGCTGGAAAACATTTGGTCTGGAAAAGGTAAAACGTCAATATACAAAAAGCGGGCTGATTGCAGCCTGTGAGGAAAACGGGTTTGCGGTTTCGGCGGCGGACCGGAGTTGGTTTGGCAGCGAATATTATGAACAATACGGCTTCGGCGACCCGGCGGAATTGTTTATGCTGACTTTGGAGACGGACCGTGGGTTTTAATTGTTTTATGGAGGAAAATGATGATGTGGATTGTATTTGCGTTCGGTTCGGCTTTGTTTGCAGGTATTACTTCGATTTTAGCGAAATGCGGAATTAAAAAAACAGATTCGACGGTTGCGACGGCGCTGCGTACAATTGTCGTATTGATATTTTCGTGGCTGATGGTTTTTGTGGCGGGGTCGCAGTCCCGGATCGGGCTGATTGACGGCAGGTCGTGGGTGTTTCTGATTCTGTCGGGCATATCCACCGGAGCCTCCTGGCTGTGTTATTTCAAGGCTTTGCAGACCGGAGATATTAACAAGGTGGTCCCTGTTGATAAATCCAGTGTGGTGCTGACTATTTTACTCGCCTTTATTTTCCTGCATGAGGAGATCAATCTGCCAAAGGCAGTGGGAATTGTTTTGATCGGAGCGGGAACCTTTCTGATGATTGAAAAGAAAGATGTGCCTGTAAAGCAACAGGAAGCAGGCAGCCGTTGGTTCTTTTATGCAGCGGGTTCCGCCGTCTTTGCAAGTCTGACTTCGATACTGGGCAAAGTGGGAATTAGCGGCGTGGAATCCAATCTCGGTACGGCGATCCGCACCGGCGTTGTTTTGCTGATGGCATGGCTGATGGTTTTTGTGACCGGAAAACAGCATACGCTTACAGAAATTTCGCCGAAAGAGTTGGGATTTATCGCCCTGTCCGGGCTTGCCACGGGCGCTTCCTGGCTCTGCTATTACAGAGCGCTGCAGGAAGGACCCGCAAGCGTGGTGGTTCCCATCGACAAGCTCAGTATTCTCGTTACGGTTTTGTTTTCCTACATTGTATTTAAGGAACGTCTGTCCAAAAAGTCCTGGATCGGGCTTGCGGCGATTGTGGTGGGGACGCTTGTTATGCTTCTTCCGTCCTGATCAGATTGCTTACATAAGGGCGCGCGCCGGACAGCACTTCATCATAGAAATTTTGTTTCCAGTCGATATAGGCGATGCTGTCCTCCAGCTCTTTGACGGAGTCAAGCAGCGCTTCCCGCTTTTTGGCAAGCATTTCCTTCCGCAGCGGGATGGTGGGTTCTCCCTGCAGGCACAAATCGAGATATTCCTTCATTTCCACAATACTCATGCCGCACCTTTTTAAACAGGTAAGGTCTTTAATCCATTTTACATCCCTTTCGTCAAAGACACGCCGGTTGTTTTCGTCCCGTTTGACGCCCGGGACCAGTCCTTCGTTGCAATAGTATTTTAAGGTCTGGTAAGTCATATCGAGCTTACGGCAGACCTGCATCATCGTATACATCGCGACAGCCTCCTTTTTGATATAAATATTTTTTATGAAAAATTTGCAAATTCGGGTAAAAAAGTATTGACCGGTAGTAACTACCGTAAACTATAATCGGTTATGACAATCGGTTCAAACAAACGCATTATAAAACAGAATCCATAGGATTGCAAGAGATAGGAGTGAATGTGACAGATGAAAGTATTGCTTGTAAACGGCAGTTCCCGTCAAAACGGCTGTACCGGAGCCGCGCTGCGAGAAGTGGAACGCGCCCTGCAGGAAGCGGGGATTGAGACGGAACAATTTTTTATCGGAAACGACGCGCTGCCGGACTGCATTGCCTGTCGGAAATGCAGGGAGAGCGGAAGCTGTGTGTTTCATGATTCGGTCAACGAGTTTGTGGAAAAGGCAAAAACGGCGGACGGTTTTGTATTCGGTTCCCCGGTTTACTTCGCGCACCCGAGCGGCAGGCTTTTAACCTTTATGGATCGAGCCTTTTATTCCGGCGGCGAGGCGTTTCGCTTTAAGCCTGCGGCTGCGGTATTGTCCGCAAGGCGCGCGGGAACCACGGCTTCCTTTGATGTGATCAACAAATATTTCACGATTTGTTCTATGCCCGTGGTGTCCTCTACTTATTGGAATCACGTCTACGGCGCGCAGCCGGAGGAGGTGGCAAAGGACAAAGAAGGATTGATGACAATGTATAACATCGGCAGGAATATGGCGTGGCTGTTAAACTGTATTGCCCTTGGAAAAGAACATGGGCAGGTGCATCCGGACAATGAAAAAGTCCTGACAAATTTTATCAGATAAGGAGAGAAGTCAGCAATGGACAAATTTACATTTTATTATCCTACAAAAGTTTATTTTGGAGAAGGGAGCGCAAAGGACGCTTTTGCAGCGGAGCTTGGCAGAATCGGAGAAACGGTTATGCTTGCCTACGGCGGAGGAAGCGTTAAGAAAAACGGCGTTTATGACGAAGTGAAAACAATGCTTTCAGAGGCGGGGAAAAAGGTGGTGGATTTTTCCGGCATTATGCCGAATCCCACTTATGCGAAGGCGCAGGAAGGCGCTGCGCTGGCGCGGGAACAGCATGTGGACTTTATTATTGCCTTGGGCGGAGGAAGCGTCATTGACTGTTGTAAAGTAATTTCCGCTCAGGCTTTGTCGGAAGAAGATATTTGGAAGATGGAGTATGAAAAAGGGCAGTTTCCCGCAGCGGGAATCCCGATGGCGGCGATTGTGACGGCTTCCGGTACCGATGCGGAAATGAACGCGGGCGCGGTAATCACTTATGAAGAAAAAAGTGGAAAGGACCGATCTTTGGAACGGCGGCTTCCTTTGCCGTTCTCGATCCGTCATATACGATGTCGGTGCCGCTCATGCAGGTGCTTTCAGGCGCTTTTGATACGTTAAACCACGCCATGGAAACTTATTTCGGCGCCTCCGACGAAGACAACGTGTCGGATGATGCAGCGCTGGCGGTTATGAAAAATACCGTGGTCAATATGCGCCGCCTGTTGAAGGATATCAATGATAAGCAGGCAAGAAGCAATCTGATGTGGGATTCGGCAATGGCGGAAAACGGAATCCTGAAATGCGGACGCCTGACTGATTTCCAGGCGCACCAGATCGAGCATCAGTTGGGCGCTTATACGGACTGCAACCACGGACAGGGACTCGCGGTCATCCATCCCGCATATTACCGTCATATCGTAAAGGACGCGCCGGAGAAATTCGCGCGGTTCGGCAAGACGGTATTTGGCACGGATACTCCGGAAGAGGGTGTGGACGCGCTGGAAGCATTTATCAGGGAGTGCGGTCTGCCTTTGAAAATGAGCCAATTGAAATCCACAGTGGAGATTACGCAGGAAGTGCTGCGGCAGGTAGCGGACACCTGTAACATCATTAAGACAGGTCCCCGCGAGCTCGACCGGGAAGAGATTCATCAGGTTCTTATGGAATGTATGTAAATTTTTATATTTTCAGTGACACCGGCGCCCGAAACGTGTTAGAATGAAAAAAATATACAACGGGCGGCGGGGTTATGATAATCAGTGAACGAATCTTCCGGCTATTGGAAGAACAGGAAATTTCACAAAAAACCTTTTCGGACCGGACGGGAATTGCCCAGAGTACAATCAGCGATTGGAAAAGGAAAAAGACCAATCCGGCTGCGGACAAGATCCTGATCATATGCGAGGTGCTGGGAATCACGCCGGACGAGCTGTTATCCGGTGCCGAGTGTATGGGCGATCGCCAGGTCAGCTATATCCGCATCGGCAAGGGAACGGACGAGTATGCGCTGGTAGAACAGTACCGCTCCTTAAAGCCTTCGGATAAAGGCAGGATCTTGGGCTATCTGCAGGCTATGCAGGAAAAGAAAAATTAAGCTAAAAATTCAAAAATCCTATTGACTTCTTATTGTTTTATTGATAATATACGTATAGACGAATATGAAACGCATATTCGTATTAGAGGCAAAAAATCTAAATTCTCCCCTAATTCCTATGTACTTATTCTTTGAAATCCTATATAATATATGAGTCTGGAGTTGTCCATAAGGACATAAGACTAGGATATTGGAGGAGAAGAATATGGCAACATTGGCTAAATCTAAAATTTTGAAAAAGGAAATCTTAAGTCAATACAAAAGTATCAGACAGTTTGCGTTAGAAATGGGAATCCCTTATAGTACATTGGTTACTGCTCTTGACCGCGGTATCGAAGGAATGGCATATGGCACGGTTATCAGGATCTGCGATAAGTTAAATTTAAATCCGGTAACTTTTAAGGCTTTGGAAAATACGACTGTTTCCGAACAGCTTTTGGAAAATCAGGTTATGTCCTATTATGTAAAATTGAATCAGGAAGGAAAAGATAAGATTCTCGGTCTGATGGAAGATTTTGTCGGATTGAAAAAATATAGGCTGAAATAATGGAATATGATTATTTGGTAGTGGGCGCAGGGCTTTTTGGCGCGGTGTTTGCCCATGAAATGAGGAAGAACGGTAAGACCTGCCTCGTGATTGACCGAAGGGACCACATTGCCGGAAATATTTATACACAGGATATAGGCGGCATTCAGGTGCACAAATATGGAGCGCATATTTTTCATACTTCGGATCAGGAGGTGTGGGATTATGTGCGCCAATTTGCCGAATTTAATCATTATATCAATTCTCCGATCGCTGTTTACCGGGATGAATTATACAACCTGCCTTTCAATATGAATACCTTTTCAAAAATGTGGGGAATTCGCACACCCGCACAGGCAAAGGCGATCATAGAGGCACAGATTAAGGAAGCGGGTATTACCGAACCGCGGAATCTGGAAGAACAGGCGATTTCTCTTGCAGGGCGGGACGTCTATGAGAAACTGGTAAAAGGCTACACGGAAAAACAGTGGGGAAAAGACTGCAGGGAGCTGCCGGCGTTTATTATCAGGCGGCTGCCGCTTCGTTTCGTATACGATAATAATTATTTTAACGACCCTTATCAGGGCATTCCCAAAGGCGGTTATACGCAGATTGTGGAAAAACTGCTGGAGGGTATTCCTGTTATGCTCAATACGGAATATCAGGCGTTTCAAAAGGAGCGTCAGGACGATACCTTCCGCAAGATACTGTATACAGGGATGATCGACGCTTATTATGATTATTGCTATGGCGCGTTGGAATACCGTTCGCTCCGCTTTGAAGAGGAAGTGCTGGACTGCGACAACTACCAGGGCAATTCGGTTGTGAATTATACGGAACGGGAAGTGCCGTATACAAGGATTATTGAGCATAAGCATTTTGAGTTTGGCACAGGAGAGGGCACCGTCATTACCCGGGAATATCCGGCGGCTTGGAAAAAGGGCGATGAACCCTATTATCCGGTCAATAATGAGAAAACCGATGCCTTATACCAAAAATATAAAGCGCTTGCCGACAGAGAGGGCAATGTCATTTTTGGCGGACGTCTGGGGCAATACCGGTATTTTGATATGGATAAAGTAATCCGCAGCGCTTTGGATACGGTAAAGCGGGAACTTTAAGAGAAACAAAAAAAGAGTAAGAAGGTGCATGGGCTGCACGGAGAGATTTGTGCTGCCAGTGCATTTTTTATTTTATATCTTGCAAAATAAAAAAACTCTGCTATAATAGTTTGAAGATCAAAGTATTTGAAATACAAACAATCGTGGAGGCTGAAACATGAATTGGGACGACGCAATCAAGGAATTGGACGAACGAAGGGAAAAAGCTCTGCTTGGCGGCGGAGAAGCGAGGATAGACAAACAGCATAAGAGCGGGAAACTGACTGCAAGGGAAAGAATCGAGATTTTGCTGGATCAGGGCACTTTTGTGGAGGTTGACAATTTTATCGAATCCAGAATCGATGATTTTGATCTTGATAAAAAACGGGTGCCGGGGGACGGCGTGGTTACCGGATACGGCAAGGTAGACGGAAGGCTTGTATTTGTGGCGAGCGAGGATTTTACGGTTATCGGCGGTACTTTGGGAGAATATCATTCTTTTAAAATTACCAGGATTCAGGATATGGCAATGGAAATGAAGGCGCCGTTAATCTGCATCAATGACAGCGGCGGGGCGAGAATCGAAGAGGGAATTTCTTCCCTGAGCGGATATTCGGGCATGTTTTTACGCCATACTAGGGCTTCCGGCATGATTCCCCAGATTGCGGTTATTTTGGGACCATGTTCGGGCGGCGCGTGCTATGCTCCGGCGATTTGTGATTTTATCTTTATGGTAAAAGATATCTCCAAAATGTTTATTACCGGACCGAACGTGGTAAAGACCGTTATCAACGAGGAGGTTTCCGTAGAAGAGCTTGGCGGCGCGGCTGTCCACGCGACAAAATCGGGCGTTTCCCACTTTACCTATGACAATGAACGGGAATGCCTGATGGGTGTAAGGAAACTATTAAGCTATCTGCCCGGCAGTTGGGAAGAAAAGGCGCCGGTCATCTATCCTGTGGGAGAGGGCGGCTTAAAAAACGGGCTGCATAAGGTGTTTGGCAAGATCGGCAAGTCGGCGCGGTCTATAAGGGCGGGCGGCAAAAAGCTGCAGGAAATCGTGCCGGACAATTCCAGGCACGCATACGACGTACATGATGTGCTGGACTGTATCGTGGACAACGGGACTTTTTTTGAAGTGCAGAAGGAATTTGCGGCTAACGCGGTCATCGGTTTCGGAAGGATGAACGGGCAAAGCGTAGGCTTTGTATGTAATCAGCCGGCGGTTATGGGAGGCTCCATAGATTATCACGCTTCTGATAAAATGGCGAGATTTATCCGCTTCTGCGATTGTTTTAATCTTCCGCTAATTACGCTGGTTGACGTTCCGGCGTTTCTGCCCGGTACGAAACAGGAGCACAACGGAATTATCCGCCACGGAGCGAAAGTGCTCTATGCTTACTCCGAGGCGACGGTTCCGAAGATCACTTTGATTATGAGAAAAGCATACGGCGGCGCTTATATTGCCATGAATTCCAAGGAAATGGGCGCGGATCTGGTATTCGCATGGCCGATTGCGGAAATTGCCGTTATGGGCGCGGACGGAGCCGTAAATATCGCCTTTAAGCGCAAGATAAAAGAGTCCTATGATCCCGAAGCGGCGCGGGCGGCTTATAAAAGGGAGTACGAAAACCGTTTCCTCAATCCCTATGTGGCGGCTGCGAGAGGCTATGTCAACGAGGTAATCAAGCCGGAGGAGACAAGAGATAAGTTGTTAAGCGCCTTGAACGGTCTGGAAAACAAAAAAGTCAAGAATCCCAATAAGAAGCATGGGAATATTCCCCTTTAAGACCGCCGCGAGCCAACGGGCGATCCGCCGTGACCCGGCGGCGAGCTGCGGTAATCCGAAAAAGCCTATTGAAAAATAGGCTTTTCTATTTTATAATGCAACCATATTTTGTGCCGTTTTCTTTTAAGACAGAACGGCGGATTGGAGAGCAGAATGTCTGAAAATAAAAAGATTTTGGCGATTATTCCCGCGCGAAGCGGTTCCAAAAGCGTCAAAAATAAAAATATCAGATTGATTAACGGAAAGCCCATGCTGGCTTATTCCATCGAACATGCCAAAGGGAGCAAATATATTAACCGCATTATTGTGACGACGGACAGTGAGGAATATGCGGCGATCGCCAGAGAATACGGCGCGCAAACGCCTTTTATCCGCCCGGCGGAGTATGCGACGGATACGGCGCTGGATATTGATGTGTTCCGCCATGCGCTTTCGTGGCTCAAAGAAAACGAGGGATATGAGCCGGATATTGTAGTGCAGCTGCGCCCTACGGATCCGTTCCGAGCTCCTGCCGATATCGACCGCATGATTGAAATGATGCTGGAGGACGAGTCTGTGGACGCGGTCAGGAGCATAAAAGAAAATGAAGTGGTGCCTCATAAAATGTGGTATTTGCAGGAGGACGGCAGCATTGAACCGATTTTAAAGGATATTCCGGAAGCCTACAACATGCCGAGACAAAAGCTTCCCAAGACCTATTACCAGAACGGCAACGTGGATCTGCTGCGACCTTCCAATATCTGGAAATACAATTCCATGACGGGGAAAAAGATCAAGGGATATGTCATGAAGGATATGTTTGACGTGGATACGGAAAAGGATTTTGACCGCGTTTCCAAGGTTATGCAGATCAAAGAGGGAGGCAAACAGTTTGTATTTGATATTGACGGCGTGATCGCCCTGAAACGGGAGGATCTGGACTACGGGCAGGCGCTTCCCAACGAACGGATGATTGCCATTGTCAACCGGCTGTACGATATGGGCAACCACATCGTGCTCTTTACCGCGAGAGGCTATGTAACGGGAATTGACTGGAGAAGCGTAACGGAAAAACAGATGAAGGATTGGGGCGTCAAGTACCACGAGCTGAAAATGGGAAAGCCCAATGCGGATTTTTATATTGACGATAAGTTCCTGGATATGAATTTCCTGTATCGGGAATTTGACAAATAAAACAAAAAGAAGCAAAAAGAAGAGGAGCCATGACAATTCCGGAGAACGGATTGTGACGGCTCCTTTTAGCAGTAGCTGTTAAACAACATGCCGCTGTAAGCGCTGGTAATGTACGGCGAAGCAAAATTCTTGCCGGGATTTTTATAGGCGACGATGGTCTTTTCCACATAGGTCATGGGATTTAAGGTAATCTGCCCGGATTTGCGGTAGAGCGCCTTGGTAAAATCCTTGACATGATCAAGACCGTCCTGCATTCTGCCGTCGGCGATGGAATGCTGCAAGGCGTTCTCGTCAATATCGATCGAGCCGTCTTCGGTAATGTTGATGCCGATTTCCGAAAGGGGTTCGGCAAAACTGCCGGCAAGATGCCACATTTCGCTGACGAGCTGGTTGCTCTTCGGGTGGTTCTGGGTATATTCAATGGCGGATCGGAGAAACTGATTGTAGCTTCCGACGAGCTGGCGGAGGTTTTCCGTCAGGCTTTCCGTATCCGTTTTGATTCCGATCTGCGCCGTCATGCCTTCCTCGGGGCTTATGCCGTTTAAATTTATTTCATAAAGATGCTCTATGGTAAAAGCGTTGGAAGACGCCGTGTGTGCCGTACTGTTGATTGTGAAGCTGGCGTCAGAAGGATATGCGCTGACATCCCCGATGCCAAGGTAATCCACAATACCCGATGTTTTGCTGGTCTGGTCGTCGGAAATCCGGAATACAAATTCCCGGTCCGCCGACGCGCCGCTTTTCTGGGAAGTCAGCTTCAGGCTGGCGCTGCCGTTCTCATCCGTCAGGATTTCGGCGTTAATACCGATATCCGCATTGTTGATCAGCCTTGTGAGGCGGTTCTGGACGTCCAGATTGGTATCCTCGGGACGGATCTGAAACTGAAATTCATAATTTAAGTCGTTGATGCCCAAGTCAAAGGAATAGGTTTCCGGTTCCAGGGCAACCGTTTCGTCCGCCGGAATGTATTTTCCCAGATTGACCTGCGGAGAGGCGAGGGAATGTACTTCCAACGAAAGCTCCGGCGCTTTGGAGGCTTCGGAAGCGTCCCCTACGAAGGAAACGGAAGCGATCGATTCGTTGCTGGAATAGGCAACCTTCTTATTTAAAAGGAGCGCCTCATCCAATCCGCCGAGCAGGGTAATGGAATTTTGCAGTTCCCTTGCGTTTTCCTTTAAGCCGATGGCAAACGCTTTGGAGTCTTCACTGTCATCCAGAATATAGAGCGGAGATTCTTTATTCAATTTTACAATGGAATTATAAATATTGCGTAATTCACTTTTCTTATGCGTATCCAGAGACGTTGTGCTCTTTGGCGCATAAGAAGTAAGATAGTGGTTGTAGACACTAAGAGCCGTGAGGTTAGCCATATTTTCCGCCCTCCTTTCATCCTTGAAGCGACAGCAAAGACAAATCCATTGTCCTGTCCGGGCATTCTAAAGTATAAAAAAACCTGGTTAGTTACTTTTATAGTAGCATTCGGTATAAACAAATGCAAGGGGAAAAACACAGAAAAGACACAAAAAGTTCACAAATTTGTGAGATTGCTTATTGACGGGGGTGTTTCATTATGTTATAGTAGGCGAGTGGAAAGAGATTTAGCTCTTTTTTTTGTGCAAAAAAATGGAAATAAGCGGCACGCGGAGGTGGAAAGAAATGCGTACAAAGATTACTTTAGCATGTACAGAGTGCAAAAATCGTAACTATAACATGACAAAGGACAAAAAGACTCATCCCGACAGAATGGAAACAAAGAAATATTGTAGATTCTGCAAGACTCATACATTACACAAAGAAACTAAGTAAATCCGTATAATAATGAGGAAGTGAAGATATGGGAGAAACAAACGCTAGTCAGAAACAATCCAAGCTCGGCAATTTCTGGAAGGGTTTGAAGGCTGAATTTAAAAAAGTTGTCTGGCCCGACAAGACCACATTGCTGAAGCAGACGGTAACGGTAACAATTGTTTCCGTTGTTTTGGGACTTTTGATTGCTTTGGTCGATACAATCGCTCAGTACGGTGTAAACTTCTTGACAATGTAAGGGTGAGGGTGAAGCAATGGCAGAAGCAAACTGGTATGTAGTCCATACCTATTCCGGGTATGAGAATAAAGTGAAAGCTAATATTGAAAAGACCATTGAAAACAGACATCTGGAAGAAGAAATCCTGGAAGTCAGGGTTCCGATGCAGGATGTTGTGGAAGTCAAAAACGGCGCCAAGAAGACAGTTTCCAAAAAGCTGTTCCCGGGCTATGTTTTAATCAATATGGTCATGAACGACGACACCTGGTATGTAGTCAGAAATACCCGCGGCGTTACAGGCTTCGTAGGACCGGGAAGCAAACCGGTGCCTCTTTCCCAAGCGGAAATGAAGCCCCTCGGTATCAAAGTGGATAATATTTCCGTAGACTTTAAGGAAGGCGATACGATTGCGGTTGTTGCCGGCGTATGGAAGGATACGGTGGGCGTTGTCCAGAGAATGGACTTCGGTAAGCAGACGGCTACCATCAATGTTGAGATGTTCGGCAGAGAGACTCCTGTGGAAATCAGTTTTGCAGAAGTCCGTAAAATGTAAAAATGTTATTTCTGGTTGCATTTTTATGCGCCATGGAATATAGTAACAAGTGATGTTCATAGGTAAATCCTACTTATTATAGTAAGAAGAATTTCGGTATGAACTGTGGGAGGGTTTCTTCGACCCGCCACTACCACAATTTATTAGGAGGTGCCACAATGGCAAAGAAAGTAGAAGGATACATTAAGTTACAGATCCCTGCTGGTAAAGCTACACCAGCGCCACCGGTTGGTCCTGCACTTGGACAGCACGGTGTAAACATCGTTGAGTTTACAAAACAGTTCAACGCCAGAACAGCAGATCAGGGCGATATGATCATCCCTGTTGTAATTACTGTTTATGCGGACAGAAGTTTCAGTTTTGTTACCAAGACTCCCCCTGCAGCAGTTCTGTTAAAGAAGGCTTGCAATATTAAGTCCGGTTCTGCAACACCTAACAAAACAAAGGTTGCGACCATTTCCAAAGCAGACCTTCAGAAAATTGCTGAAACAAAGATGCCTGACTTGAACGCAGGAAGCTTGGAAGCGGCAATGAGCATGATCGCAGGTACTGCAAGAAGCATGGGAATCACAGTTGAAGAGTAATGAATAATACGTGGGAGGAGTTTTATGACCCCGCCACTACCACAAGGAGGTAAACAAAATGAAACATGGTAAGAAATACAGCGAAGCTGCGAAAACGATTGACCGTGCCGTACAGTACGAGCCTGCGGAAGCAATCGCATTAGCAAAAAAAGCAGCTACGGCAAAATTTGACGAGACAATCGAAGTTCATATCAGAACAGGCTGCGACGGACGTCATGCGGATCAGCAGATCCGAGGCGCGGTAGTACTGCCTAACGGAACGGGTAAAACCGTAAAAGTATTGGTATTCGCAAAAGGCGATAAATTAAACGAGGCGGAAGCAGCGGGCGCTGATTATGTCGGCGGCGAAGAGTTAATCCCGAAGATCCAGAACGACGGATGGTTAGACTTCGACGTTGTTGTCGCTACACCTGATATGATGGGCGTTGTAGGTCGTCTTGGTAAGGTATTGGGACCGAAAGGCTTGATGCCCAACCCCAAGGCAGGTACTGTAACGATGGACGTTACCAAAGCCGTAAACGATATTAAGGCAGGTAAGATTGAGTACAGACTTGACAAATCCAATATCATTCATGTTCCCGTAGGAAAGGCTTCCTTTACCGAGGAACAGTTGAAAGAGAATTTCGATGCGCTGATGGATGCAATTGTAAAAGCAAAACCCAGCACATTAAAGGGACAGTATTTAAGAAGCATTTCCCTGGCGCCTACCATGGGCCCCGGCGTGAAAGTAAGTACTGCAAAGTTCTAATTTGATATGGTATACTAAGGACACAGTGAAAGCTGTGTCCTTTTGTCTTATGAATAAAAGAAGAGCGGGGAATGGGATGGCGAAAAAGAAAAGAAGAAAACACAGGAACAGAATAAGAAACCGATTTCTCCTGACTTTTCTGGCGGTCTGTCTTGCAGGGGCGGTTCTGCTATGCGCGCTTTCCTTCGGAAAGAACAGAGAGCGGGAAGCCTTTTCGACGGGCAAAGAACAGGAAACCTTCCGGGAAGGGGAACAGCCGGAGGCAGGAGTAACGGAGCTGCCGCAGGAAACGGCGGGCGACGGGCAGACAGCGGACGCCGAGCCTGGGCAAGCGTCAGACACCGGGCAACCGGAACAATCAGAACAGCCGGAAGAAGCGGCGCAGCCGGAGCAGGAAATCAAACCGGTAACCATGGCGTTTGGGGGAGATATCTGCTTTCATGACGAATATGCCAATATGTACGCGCTTCGCAGCAGGGGCGGAAAAATAGAAAGCTCCGTTTCCGCCGAATTGCTGGCGGAAATGCACGGGGCGGATATTTTGATGGTAAATAATGAATTTTCCTATTCTGATAGGGGCGCGCCGCTTCCGGATAAGGCGTTTGCCTTCCGAAGCGATCCCGAAAACGTCAATTTGCTCCATGAGATGGGCGTGGATATCGTATCTTTGGCAAATAATCATGTTTATGACTACGGCGAGGACGCGCTTTTTGATACGTTGGATACCATAAAGGGCGCGGGCATTCCCTATGTGGGCGCGGGCAGGAACCTGGACGAAGCGTCGGCGCCTTACTATTATGAAATAAACGGAAGGACCATTGCCTTCCTGTCGGCGACCCAGGTGGAGCGGAACGAAAATCCTGATACCAGAGGTGCGACGGAAGTGACCGCGGGCACATTCCGCTGTTTTACGCAGGAGGAATTTGACAGGTTGCTGGAGGCTGTCAGTGAAGCGGATCAAAAGGCGGATCTGACGGTTGTATACATTCACTGGGGAACGGAAAATACCGACGAGCTGCACTGGGCGCAGGAATGGCAGGCGCCAAAGCTGGTGGAAGCGGGCGCCGATCTGATCGTCGGGGACCACCCGCATTGTTTGCAGGCGGTGGATTATATAGACGGCGTGCCGGTGTTTTACAGCCTGGGGAATTTCTGGTTTAATTCAAAGACGCTGGATACGGGTCTTTTAAAAGTGGTTTTTGACGAAAAAGGAAATCTGACCTGTCAGTTTCTGCCGGCGAAACAGCACGACTGCCGCACGGACCTGGAGACGGGAGAGGAAAAACGGCGGATTTTGGATTATCTGCAATGTATTTCGCCTGACGTGACCATTGATGCGGACGGCTATATCAGCAATGTGCCTTACAGCGGACCGCCCATCGATTACGACCGGGTGCAGAGACTTCCGCAGAAGCCCGCCGAGCCGCAGGCGACGGAACAACAGCCCGCCGCGCCGGATCAGGTTGTGCCGCAGGCGGCGGAACAGCAGCCCGCCGCGCCGTAAAACGGGAGAGAACCAACGCCGGCAGGCGGCAAAGCGGCAGAGCCGTAAAAATAAAAAATAGGGGGTTGACAGCAATACTCCCGATATGATAAATTATACAAGGTCTTATAAAAGACTTTGCCGAAGACAGCAGGTGCCCTTTGGGGCGTAAGAGAATCGCCTGCCGAGGAAAGAAAGAGTATGGTTATGACTTTTTGCCTTCCGGTCTTCCGGGAGGCCTTTTTAATAAATACTCCTATCGGCAACAAAATCTATAAGGAGGTAAATGTGAAATGGCAAAGGTTGAACTGAAACAGCCAATCGTGGAAGAAATTTCCGAACACCTGAAAGACGCGCAGTCTGTTGTGTTGGTTGATTACCGTGGACTGACCGTTGAGCAGGACACACAGCTTCGTAAAGAAATGCGTGAAGCGGGTATCGTATACAAAGTATACAAAAACACAATGATGAACTTTGCGTTCAAAGGTACAGATTATGAAGCGTTAGCTCCGTATCTGGAAGGACCGAGCGCAGTTGCGATCTCAAAAGACGATGCGACGGCTCCGGCAAGAATCCTGGGCAAATATGCAAAGGATATCGAAGCGCTTGAAATCAAAGGCGGTGTTGTGGAAGGCGTTGCTTATGATGCAAAAGGCATCAGCGCAATCGCAAGCATCCCCGGCAGAGAAGAATTGCTCTCCAAATTGCTTGGAAGCTTACAGTCTCCGATTACAAATCTTGCCCGCGTCCTAAATCAGATTGCAGAGAAGGGCGGCGCTGGCGAAGCTGCACCGGCTGAAGAAGCAAAAGCAGAGGAAACAGAAGCTCCTGCACAGGCAGAGGCTCCCGTAGAAGCAGCGGCTGAGGAAACGGCAGAGGCGGAAGCGCCTGCAGAGACTCCCGCAGAATAATTTTTAAAATAATTTAAAATGGAGGAAATGAAAATGGCAAAATTAACAACAGCAGAATTTATTGATGCTATTAAAGAGTTGACGGTTTTAGAATTAAATGATTTAGTAAAAGCTTGCGAAGAAGAGTTCGGCGTATCCGCAGCAGCAGGTGTTGTAGTTGCAGCAGCAGGCGGCGCAACAGGCGAAGCGGCTGAAGAAAAGACCGAGTTTGACGTTGAATTAACAGAAGTTGGTCCTAACAAGGTTAAAGTTATCAAGGTTGTTCGTGAAGCTACAGGTCTTGGCTTAAAAGAAGCAAAAGACGTTGTTGACGGAGCTCCTAAGGTAATCAAAGAGGGCGCGTCCAAAGAAGAAGCTGACGATATCAAAGCGAAATTGGAAGCTGAAGGCGCTAAAGTTACTCTTAAGTAATTTAAGCGGCACAAAGACCAAAGAAACCAAAGAGCTGTCGGAGGTTGTGAAAACAAAATCCGGCGGCTCTTTTTTCTGTTTCCGGGAAACGGGCGGCAGAAAGCCGGAGGGGAATTTGCGCCGAACGCGGCGGACGCGGAGGGCACAGACGGGAAATTTGCGCCGGGAAAATTGCGTAAATATGGTTGACTTAAATCTTGCGTTGTAGTAGAATGGATGATGCGCTATTGTGGTGTGCTAGGCTTTTTTTGCATGCGTTGTATTGAAATAGGCTGATAAATAGAAAGAACGGGGTGAAATGTCAATGGAAAAGAACAGAATACGTCCGATCCCATCCGGTAAAGACGTACGTATGAGCTATCAGAGACAAAAAGAAGTTTTGGAGATGCCGAACCTGATCGAGGTTCAGAAAAACTCCTATAACTGGTTCCTGAAAGAGGGATTGAAAGAAGTATTTGACGATATTTCTCCGATTACCGATTACAGCGGACATCTGAGTCTGGAATTTGTCGATTTTGAGCTCTGCGAAGACGACGTAAAGTATTCTATTGAGAAATGTAAGGAGAGAGATGCGACTTACGCCGCGCCATTAAAGGTAAAAGTGCGTCTTTACAACAAGGAAAAGGACGAAATCAGCGAACATGAGATTTTCATGGGCGATCTTCCTTTGATGACGGAAACCGGTACGTTTGTAATTAACGGTGCGGAACGTGTTATCGTCAGTCAGTTGGTACGTTCTCCGGGCATTTATTATGGAATCGGTCATGACAAGATCGGTAAGGAACTGTATTCCTGTACGGTAATTCCCAACCGCGGCGCATGGCTGGAATATGAGACGGATTCCAATGACGTTTTCAGCGTTCGTGTAGATAGAACAAGAAAAGTGCCGATCACTGTATTTATCCGTGCGTTAGGCATTGGTACCAATGAAGAAATCAGAGAGCTGTTTGGCGACGAACCCAAGATCGAAGCAAGCTTTGCAAAGGACCCTTCCATTACGGAAAAGAATCCCAGCGGAAGCTATGAGGACGGTCTTTTAGAGCTGTACAAAAAAATCCGTCCCGGCGAGCCTCTCAGCGTGGACAGTGCGGAAAGCTTGATCACGGCAATGTTTTTTGACCCCAGAAGATATGACCTTGCAAAGGTAGGACGTTATAAATTCAACAAAAAGTTAATGCTCAGAAACCGTATCAGAAATCATGAGCTCGGCGAGGATGTTGTTGATCCTTATACGGGCGAGCTGATTGCGGCGGCAGGTACCATGGTAACCCCCGAGCTTGCCGACGAGATCCAGAATGCGGCGGTTCCGTATGTATATGTTCAGACGGAAGAGAAAAATGAAAAAGTGCTTTCTAATATGATGGTTGATATCAGACATTTCGTGGACTGCAACCCGAAAGAACTGGGCGTAACGGAGTTGGTTTATTTCCCCGTATTGCAGCAGATTCTGGAGGAGTATGCGGATAAGCCGGATGAGCTTGCGGATGCAATCAGAAGAAATATTCACGACCTGATTCCGAAGCATATTACCAAGGAGGATATTATCGCTTCCATAAATTATAATATGCACTTGGAATACGGTCTCGGAAGCGACGACGATATCGACCATTTGGGCAACAGACGTATCCGTGCTGTCGGCGAATTGCTGCAGAACCAGTACAGAGTAGGACTGACGAGACTGGAGAGAGTGGTCCGTGAAAGAATGACGACTCATGATGCGGAAGAAGTATCCCCTCAGGTATTGATCAACATCAAACCGGTACAGGCTGCGGTAAAAGAATTTTTCGGTTCTTCCCAGTTGTCCCAGTTTATGGATCAGAACAATCCTCTGGGCGAGCTGACTCATAAGAGACGTTTGTCCGCTTTGGGACCCGGCGGTTTGTCCCGTGACAGAGCCGGATTCGAGGTCCGCGACGTACATTATTCCCATTACGGAAGAATGTGCCCCATCGAGACCCCTGAAGGTCCTAACATCGGTTTGATCAACTCCCTTGCTTCTTATGCAAGAATCAATGAATACGGCTTTATAGAAGCGCCGTACCGCAAGATCGACAAGAGCGATCCGGAAAATCCGGTCGTTACCGACGAAGTGGTATATATGACGGCGGACGAAGAGGACAATTACCATGTAGCACAGGCTTCCGAGCCCTTGGATGAAGAGGGACATTTCAAGAAAAACTGGGTATCCGGTCGTTACCTGGATGAGACCCAGGAGTATCCGAAAGCAATGTTTGACTATATGGACGTATCCCCTAAGATGATTTTCTCGGTTGCTACGGCTTTGATTCCGTTTTTGCAGAACGACGATGCGAACCGCGCGCTGATGGGTTCCAACATGCAGCGTCAGGCAGTACCGCTTTTGTTTACGGAAGCTCCCGTAGTAGGTACCGGTATTGAGACAAAGGCAGCGGTTGACTCCGGCGTTTGTGTGGTAGCGAAGAAGGCGGGAACGATTGATTACGTTTCCTCCAAGATTATCCGTATGACTTATGACGACGGGGAAAAGGATGAATACCGCCTGACGAAGTTTGTACGAAGCAACCAGTCCAACTGCTACAATCAGAAGCCCATCGTATTTAAGGGCGATCATGTGGCGCAGGGACAGGTCATCGCAGACGGTCCTTCCACAAGCGAAGGCGAGCTGGCGCTGGGCAAGAACCCGCTGATCGGCTTCATGACATGGGAAGGCTATAACTACGAGGACGCCGTTTTATTAAGCGAAAGACTTGTACAGGACGATGTTTATACATCCGTTCATATTGAAGAATACGAAGCGGAAGCGCGCGATACCAAGCTGGGACCGGAAGAGATCACAAGAGACGTTCCGGGCGTAGGCGACGACGCGCTGAAAGATCTGGATGACAGAGGTATTATCCGCATCGGCGCAGAAGTCCGCGCCGGCGATATTCTGGTAGGTAAAGTAACTCCTAAAGGAGAGACGGAGCTTACCGCAGAAGAAAGACTGCTGCGTGCGATCTTCGGCGAGAAGGCGCGCGAGGTAAGAGACACTTCTTTGAAGGTGCCTCACGGCGAATATGGCATTGTCGTTGACGCCAAGGTATTTACAAGAGAAAACGGGGATGAGCTGTCGCCCGGCGTTAATCAGGCGGTCCGCATCTATATCGCGCAGAAGAGAAAGATTTCTGTAGGCGATAAGATGGCAGGTCGTCACGGTAACAAGGGTGTTGTTTCCCGTGTGCTTCCGGTTGAGGATATGCCGTATCTGCCGAACGGACGACCTTTGGATATCGTATTGAATCCTCTGGGCGTACCTTCCCGTATGAATATCGGACAGGTGCTTGAGATTCACCTTTCCCTTGCGGCGAAGGCGCTTGGCTTTAATGTAGCGACTCCTGTATTTGACGGAGCGAAGGAAAGCGACATTATGGACACCCTTGACCTTGCCAACGATTATGTAAATTTGAGCTGGGAAGAGTTTGAAAAGAAACACGGCGAAGAATTACTGCCGGAGGTATTGCAGTATTTGTCTGACAACAGGGACCACAGAGAGCTCTGGAAGGGCGTTCCGATTTCCAGAGACGGTAAGGTAAGGCTGCGCGACGGTCGTACCGGCGAATACTTCGACTCCCCTGTTACGATCGGACATATGCACTATCTGAAACTCCATCACCTGGTAGACGATAAGATCCATGCGCGTTCTACCGGTCCTTATGCGCTGGTTACACAGCAGCCTTTGGGCGGCAAGGCGCAGTTCGGCGGACAGCGTTTCGGTGAAATGGAAGTTTGGGCGCTGGAGGCATACGGCGCGGCATATACGCTGCAGGAAATCCTGACCGTTAAATCCGACGACGTCATCGGTCGTGTGAAGACATACGAAGCGATTATCAAAGGCGACAATATTCCTGAACCGGGTATTCCCGAGTCCTTCAAGGTAATGCTCAAAGAGCTGCAGTCCCTTGGTCTGGATGTAAAAGTCCTGAATGAGGACAGACAGGAAATCGAAATTATGGAGACCATTGATTACGGTGATAACGACCTTCGCCGTGAACTGGAAAGTGATTCCAGAAATTATAATTACGAGGACGAATCCTTATCTTCCATGGGTTACCAGAAAGTGGAATTTGATGAAGAATCCGAAGAGCTGGTCAATGTGGAAGAAGACATGGAGCTGGAGGAGGATTTTGACGAATCCGAATTTGCAGAGACTTTTGACGAGTAAGGACAAGTAAACGTAATTGGAAGGAGTGCCATTCATGCCAGAAACAAATAATGAAGTTTATCAGCCCATGACCTTTGACGCTATCAAGATCGGACTGGCGTCCCCCGAGAAAATCAGGGAATGGTCCAGAGGCGAGGTTACAAAACCCGAAACCATTAACTATAGAACCTTGAAACCCGAAAAAGACGGCTTGTACTGCGAAAGAATTTTCGGACCCAGCAAAGACTGGGAATGCCATTGCGGTAAGTATAAGAAAATCCGTTATAAAGGCGTGATCTGCGACCGCTGCGGCGTTGAGGTTACCAAATCCAATGTTCGTAGAGAACGTATGGGTCATATCGAGCTTGCGGCTCCGGTTTCCCACATCTGGTATTTTAAAGGAATCCCAAGCCGTATGGGTCTGATCCTTGACCTGTCTCCAAGGGTGCTGGAAAAGGTATTATACTTTGCTAATTATATCGTGCTTGATCCCGGCAATTCCGGACTGGAATACAAACAGGTGCTGACCGAGCGGGAATATCAGGACGCGAAAGAAAACACCGACGCAAATTTCCGCGTAGGAATGGGCGCAGAGGCGGTAAAAGAATTGCTGCAGGCGATCGATCTTGAAAAAGAGTCCGCGGAATTGAAAGAAGAGCTCAAAAATTCCACAGGTCAGAAGAGAGCGCGTATCATCAAGAGACTGGAAGTCGTAGAAGCATTCTGCGAGTCCGACAATAAGCCGGAATGGATGATTATGGATGCGATCCCGGTCATTCCTCCGGATCTTCGCCCCATGGTACAGCTTGACGGCGGACGTTTTGCAACTTCCGACTTGAACGATTTATACCGCCGTATTATTAACAGAAACAACCGTCTGAAAAGATTGCTGGAGCTGGGCGCTCCCGATATCATCGTCCGTAATGAGAAGCGTATGCTGCAGGAAGCGGTTGACGCTCTGATCGACAACGGACGCCGCGGTCGTCCGGTAACGGGACCCGGTAACAGAGCGCTGAAATCCCTGTCCGACATGTTGAAAGGTAAGTCCGGACGTTTCCGTCAGAACCTGCTCGGCAAGCGTGTCGACTACTCGGGACGTTCCGTTATTGTCGTAGGACCGGAGCTGAAAATTTATCAGTGCGGTCTGCCTAAGGAAATGGCTATCGAGCTGTTTAAGCCTTTCGTTATGAAAGAGCTGGTGGCAAGAGGCATTTCCCAGAATATTAAAAATGCAAAGAAACTGGTGGAAAAAGTCGATCCTCAGGTGTGGGATGTGCTGGAAGAGGTAATCAAAGAGCATCCGGTTATGTTAAACCGCGCGCCTACTCTGCACAGACTGGGTATCCAGGCGTTTGAACCGATCCTTGTAGAAGGTAAGGCAATCAAGCTGCATCCGTTGGTATGTACGGCGTTCAATGCCGATTTCGACGGGGATCAGATGGCGGTCCATCTGCCGTTGACGGTAGAGGCGCAGGCGGAGTGCCGTTTCCTGCTGTTGTCACCCAATAACCTGCTGAAACCTTCCGACGGCGGTCCCGTGGCGGTTCCTTCCCAGGATATGGTGCTCGGTATTTATTATCTGACCCAGGAAAGAGAAGGGGCGCTTGGAGAGGGCAAATTCTTCAAGAGCGTCAACGAAGCAATTTTAGCATATGAAAATAAGGCTTTAACCCTGCACTCAAAGATTAAAGTCAGAATTACCAAAGCGGATGCGGACGGAAACGAAGTAAGCGGCATTGTAGAATCCACTTTGGGAAGATTTATCTTTAACGAGATCATTCCTCAGGACCTGGGCTTTGTGGACAGAACAAAACCGGAAAACTTCCTGTTGCCGGAAATCGATTTCCATGTAGGCAAAAAAGGATTGAAGCAGATCCTTGAAAAAGTTATCAATACCCATGGCGCGACCAGAACCGCGGAAGTGTTGGACGATATTAAATCCATCGGCTACAAATATTCCACAAGAGCGGCGATGACCGTTTCCATTTCCGATATGACCGTTCCTGCGGAGAAACCGGCGATGCTTGCCGCGGCGCAGGATACCGTAGATATGATTACCAAAAACTTCAACCGCGGTCTGATCACGGAAGAAGAGCGTTACAGAGCCGTTGTGGAAACATGGAACGAGACCGATAAAGAGCTGACGGACGTTCTGTTAAAAGGACTGGATAAGTACAACAACATCTTTATGATGGCTGACTCCGGCGCCCGTGGTTCCAATCAGCAGATCAAACAGCTTGCGGGTATGCGTGGACTGATGGCGGATACGACCGGTAGGACGATCGAGCTGCCCATCAAATCCAACTTCCGTGAAGGTCTGGACGTACTGGAATACTTCATGTCCGCGCACGGCGCGCGTAAAGGTCTTTCCGATACGGCGCTTCGTACCGCCGACTCCGGTTACCTGACAAGACGTATGGTTGACGTATCGCAGGAACTGATTATCCGTGAGGTTGACTGCTGCGAGGGTAAGGAAGAAATTCCCGGAATGGTTGTAAAAGCGTTCATGGACGGAAAAGAGACCATTGAAAGCCTGAAAGACAGAATCATGGGAAGATATTCCTGTGAGGATATCAAAGATAAAGACGGCAACCTGATCGTAAAGAGAAATCATATGATCACGCCCAAGCGCGCAGCGCAGATTTTAAGCGTAGGCGTTGACGAGAAAGGCGAACCGATTGAAGCGGTAAAGATCCGTACCATTTTAAGCTGCCGCTGCCATAACGGTATTTGTTCCAAGTGCTACGGAGCGAACATGGCGACGGGCGAACCGGTACAGGTCGGCGAGGCGGTCGGCATCATTGCGGCACAGTCCATCGGCGAACCCGGTACACAGCTTACCATGCGTACCTTCCATACCGGCGGCGTTGCCGGCGACGATATTACACAGGGTCTTCCCCGTGTAGAGGAGCTGTTTGAAGCGCGTAAGCCCAAGGGACTTGCGATTATTGCAGAGTTTGGGGGCGTTGCGACGATTAAGGACTCCAAGAAAAAACGCGAGGTTGTGGTTACCAACGAGGCGACGGGCGAGAGCAAGACTTACCTGATCCCTTACGGCTCCCGTATCAAGATTATGGACGGAGCTGTGCTGGAAGCAGGCGACGAGCTGACGGAAGGAAGCGTAAATCCTCACGATCTGCTTCGTATTAAGGGCATCAGAGCCGTACAGGATTATATGATCCGCGAGGTTCAGAGAGTATATCGTCTGCAGGGCGTTGATATTTCCGATAAGCACGTTGAAGTCATTGTGCGTCAGATGCTGAAAAAAATCCGCATTGAAAACGCCGGCGATACCGATTATCTGCCGGGTACGCTTGTAGATGTACTGGAATATGAAGATCTGAACGAGAAACTGATTGCCGAAGGAAAAGAGCCTGCGGAAGGAAAACAGGTAATGCTTGGTATTACCAAGGCGGCGCTTGCTACCAACTCCTTCTTATCCGCAGCTTCCTTCCAGGAGACGACCAAGGTATTAACCGAGGCTGCGATCAAAGGAAAGGTTGACCCGCTGATCGGTCTGAAGGAAAACGTTATCATCGGTAAACTGATTCCTGCAGGAACCGGTATGAAGAGATACAGAAACGTTTTACTGGATTCCGATATGAAGTTGAACGATACGATTTCGTTTGATGAGGAAATTGCCTTTGAGGAAGGCGCAGAAACCACAGAGACAGCGGAAACAGAGGGAACAGAGGAAACGGGCGACGCGCTCACAACCGATCCCGAGGTTAAAGCTGCGCTGGAAGAAGCGGGAATTGAGATTTAATTAAGACAATGAGATATGTGCTGCCGCATCAGTAAATTTTTACCGGTGCGGCAGCTTTTTTTGCATTTATTTTTTAATTTATTTTTAAATTACCTATTGACAAGAAAAACGCCGGTCTTTATACTGAATTAGTGTGCATAAAAGTGCATGTTTCTTTTTGTGCGCGAATGAAGCGCTTAAAAATGGGACCTGCAGGAGTGCACAAACTAATATTATTTATCAGAAATGAGGTGAAAAAGAATGCCAACATTTAACCAGTTAGTTAGAAAAGGACGTCAGACATCTGTAAAAAAATCTACAGCTCCCGCTCTGCAGAA
Organism: uncultured Lachnospiraceae bacterium; assembly: GCA_900542015.1. Taxonomy (GTDB): domain Bacteria; phylum Bacillota; class Clostridia; order Lachnospirales; family Lachnospiraceae; genus UBA2882. The sequence goes on from UQLY01000014.1 coordinate 84,497, forward strand.
AGGATACAACTCCTTACAGAAGAAAGCTACAGACACAGCTTCTCCGCAGAAGAGAGGCGTATGTACAGCTGTTAAGACCGCTACACCTAAAAAACCTAACTCAGCTCTTAGAAAGATCGCCAGAGTACGTCTTTCCAACGGGATTGAAGTAACAAGCTATATCCCCGGCGAAGGACACAACTTACAGGAGCATAGCGTTGTTCTGATCAGAGGCGGACGTGTAAAAGACTTACCCGGTACAAGATACCATATCATCAGAGGTACCTTGGATACGGCAGGCGTTGCCAACAGAAGACAGGCTCGTTCCAAATACGGCGCTAAGAGACCGAAAGCAGCTAAATAATAGCAGACCTATTATGAGACTGCGTACCACAAATTGAAAACTAATCAGTGTTGGGATTCTTATCATATTCAGGCATTTATATGCGGATATAAGCAGAAATACCGCACGAACACATTAGGATTTATATGTGAGTACCGATGATCTAATCAATAATTAAGGAGGGAAGAACCGTGCCACGTAAAGGACATATTCAGAAAAGAGACGTGTTAGCAGATCCTTTATACAATGATAAAGTGGTTACCAAGCTTATCAATAACATCATGTTAGACGGTAAGAAGGGTGTTGCACAGAAAATTGTATACGGAGCTTTCGCGCGCGTAGAGGAAAAAGCAGGAAAACCTGCGCTTGACGTATTTGAAGAGGCTATGAATAACGTTATGCCCGTATTGGAAGTTAAGGCAAGACGTATCGGCGGCGCTACTTATCAGGTGCCCATCGAGGTCAGAGCGGACAGACGTCAGGCTTTGGGACTTCGCTGGCTGACCGCTTACTCCCGCAAGAGAAGCGAGAAGACCATGGAAGAAAGACTTGCGAACGAAATTCTTGACGCAGCGGCAAATACAGGCGCTGCCGTAAAGAAAAAAGAAGAAGTACACAAAATGGCAGAAGCAAACAAAGCATTTGCTCATTACAGATTCTAATAGGAGGACAAAACCTTGGCTGGAAGAGAATATCCACTTGAGAGAACCAGAAATATTGGTATTATGGCTCATATCGATGCAGGTAAAACCACATTGACAGAGCGTATCTTATATTATACTGGCGTTAACTACAAGATTGGTGATACTCATGAAGGTACTGCAACCATGGACTGGATGGAGCAGGAACAGGAAAGAGGTATCACAATCACATCAGCCGCAACAACTTGTCACTGGACATTGGAAGAGAACTGTAAACCCAAACCGGGCGCGTTAGAGCACCGTATCAACATTATCGATACCCCCGGTCACGTTGACTTTACCGTAGAAGTAGAGCGTTCTCTTCGTGTACTTGACGGTGCTGTTGGCGTTTTCTGTGCAAAGGGCGGTGTTGAGCCACAGTCGGAAAACGTATGGCGTCAGGCTGACACCTACAATGTACCTCGTATGGCGTTCATTAACAAAATGGACATTCTGGGTGCAAACTTCTATGGTGCAGTTGACCAGATCAGAACAAGACTTGGTAAGAATGCGATCGTTTTACAGTTACCCATCGGTAAGGAAGACGACTTCAAAGGAATCATTGACTTGTTTGAAATGAAGGCATATATCTACAATGACGATAAGGGCGATGATATCTCCATTACAGATATCCCTGACGACATGAAGGATGATGCTGAGCTTTATCATTCCGAGTTGGTAGAGAAGATCTGCGAGCTGGATGATGATTTAATGATGATGTATCTGGAAGGAGAAGAACCTTCTGTAGAGGAAATGAAAAAGGTATTGAGAAAGGCTACATGCGAATGTACAGCCGTTCCCGTATGCTGCGGTTCCGCTTACAGAAACAAAGGCGTTCAGAAACTTCTGGATGCGATCTTAGAGTTTATGCCTGCTCCTACAGACATTCCTGCGATCAAGGGCGTTGACCTGGAAGGCAATGAAGTTGAAAGACATTCATCCGATGATGAACCTTTCTCCGCGCTTGCATTCAAGATCATGGCTGACCCCTTCGTAGGTAAACTTGCATTTATCCGTGTTTATTCCGGTACCATGAATGCAGGTTCCTACGTATTAAACGCAACGAAAGACAAAAAGGAACGTGTCGGACGTATTTTGCAGATGCACGCGAACAAGAGAGCAGAGCTTGACAAAGTTTACTCCGGTGATATTGCGGCGGCAGTCGGTTTCAAATTCACTACAACCGGCGATACCATCTGCGATGAGCAGCATCCCGTAATCTTAGAGTCCATGGAATTCCCTGAGCCCGTTATCGAGCTGGCGATCGAGCCTAAGACAAAAGCAGGTCAGGGCAAGATGGGTGAAGCTTTGGCAAAGCTTGCTGAAGAAGATCCTACCTTCCGTGCTCATACCGATCAGGAAACAGGTCAGACCATCATCGCCGGAATGGGCGAGCTGCATTTGGAAATCATCGTTGACCGTCTGCTTCGTGAATTTAAAGTAGAGGCTAACGTCGGCGCTCCTCAGGTAGCATACAAAGAGACATTTACAAAGCCTGTTGATCAGGAATACAAATATGCAAAGCAGTCCGGTGGTCGTGGACAGTACGGACACTGTAAAGTTAAATTCGAGCCTATGGACCCTAACGGTGAAGAAACCTTTAAGTTTGAGTCTTCCGTAGTCGGCGGTGCAATTCCGAAGGAATACATTCCGGCAGTAGGCGAAGGTATCGAAGAGGCAGCTCAGGCAGGTATCCTCGGCGGCTTCCCTGTACTCGGTGTTCATGCTAACGTATACGACGGCTCCTACCATGAAGTCGACTCTTCCGAAATGGCATTCCATATTGCCGGTTCCATGGCATTTAAGGAAGCTATGAAGAAAGCGGGTCCGGTATTGCTTGAGCCTATCATGAGAGTGGAAGTAACCATGCCTGAAGAATATATGGGAGACGTTATCGGCGATATCAATGCACGCCGCGGACGGATCGAAGGTATGGAAGATATCGGCGGCGGCAAGATGGTAAAAGGCTTTGTACCCCTTGCTGAAATGTTCGGTTACTCCACAGACTTACGTTCCAAGACGCAGGGACGCGGTAACTATTCCATGTTCTTTGAGAAATACGAGCCCGTTCCCAAATCCGTACAGGAAAAAGTATTGGCTGCAAAAGCGAAATAATGCTTGAAAATATCGGCTATCTTTTATATAATTACAAATAGCCGAGTAAATGGAAACTTTTAAATTTTAAAAAATAAAAATGTAAGAAGGAGATTTGCAAAAATGGCTAAAGCTAAATTTGACAGAACAAAACCACATTGTAACATTGGTACTATCGGTCACGTTGACCATGGTAAAACAACTTTAACAGCAGCTATTACAAAAGTATTGGCTGAAAGAGTTGCAGGTAACGAGAAAGTAGATTTTGAGAATATCGATAAAGCTCCCGAAGAAAGAGAACGTGGTATCACAATTTCTACAGCTCACGTTGAGTACCAGACAGAGAAAAGACATTATGCACACGTAGACTGCCCCGGTCATGCTGACTATGTAAAGAACATGATTACCGGTGCTGCACAGATGGACGGCGCTATCTTAGTAGTAGCGGCTACCGACGGTGTTATGGCTCAGACAAAAGAGCACATCTTACTTTCCCGTCAGGTAGGTGTACCTTATATCGTAGTATTCATGAACAAATGCGATATGGTAGACGACGAAGAATTACTTGAATTAGTAGAAATGGAAATCACAGAGCAGTTAGAGGAATATGAATTCACAGGCTGCCCGATCATCAAAGGTTCCGCATTAAAAGCTCTTGAAGATCCTAACGGACCTTGGGGCGACAAGATCATGGAATTGATGGATACTGTTGATTCTTATATTCCTGATCCTCAGCGTGATACTGACAAACCTTTCCTGATGCCTATCGAGGACGTTTTCTCTATTACAGGTCGTGGTACAGTTGCTACCGGTAGAGTAGAGCGTGGTGTTCTTCATATGTCTGATGAAGTTGAAATCATCGGTGTTAAGGAAGAGACACAGAAGACTGTTGTAACAGGTATCGAAATGTTCCGTAAGCTGTTAGACGAAGCTCAGGCTGGTGATAACATCGGTGCATTACTTCGTGGTATCCAGAGAACAGACATCGAAAGAGGTCAGGTTCTTGCAAAACCCGGCACAGTAACATGCCACAAGAAATTCACAGCCCAGGTTTACGTTTTAACAAAAGATGAAGGTGGACGTCATACTCCTTTCTTCAACAACTACAGACCTCAGTTCTACTTCAGAACAACCGATATTACCGGTGTTTGCGAATTACCTGCGGGTACAGAAATGTGCATGCCTGGTGATAACGTAGAAATGACAATCGAACTGATCCATCCTATCGCTATGGAGCAGGGTCTTACATTCGCTATTCGTGAAGGTGGTAGAACGGTTGGTTCTGGTCGTGTGGCTACTATCATCGAGTAATTATAATTTATTCAGTAAAATCAAGGCTTTCGGGGATCTCTCCGAAAGCCTTTTTACGTTGTGAAACAATTCAAAAATGTTCTGTGGTTCTAATATGGTTCTAAAAAATTTGTTCATCATAAAATACATTCAAAATATCTTCTAATAGTTCTCTACTGGAATATTAAATGAATTCATCAAACTGTCTATCCATATGTTGTATTCATCACTATCAATTTTTTCGCTTTCCAGTTCTTTATTCAATTCATTCCAACGAGATACAAGAGATGCAATCTGCGGACTTTCTATGTTAATAGATGCAACTAAGCGTCGGGTAGCAGTATTGACGGATGTGGAACATTCTACAGGAATACCTGCTCTTATCAATTCCATGATTACCTTTAAAATATCTGAATACGTGTTAATGCTCAATTCCTCGTTGGGTTTAATTGTGTATCCAAAAAATAATTCTTCTTTAATACCGATAATGGAACAGAATTTTTGTATTACTTCCATAGGCGGTTCGCTATAACCGTTTTCGTAATTAGAATAAGTCGGAACAGATAATTCCAACTTAGCAGCCATTTCTTTTTGGGACATATCAGCTCCCATACGGAAGGACTTCAAACGTTTGTCTACATGTAAATAATGCGCTATTCGCATATTCTCACCTCGCATTGGATTTTTAATTATTATACCACAATTTCAACAATAATAAATAGAAATATTCAAATTTTAATATTTTTACTTGACATATCTAAAAACTAATATTATGATAAAAATACAAGAAATTAAATATTTATATTAAAATTCAAATTATGGGAGGATTGAATGAAAACAAATTATTTAATGAGTGCAGAAGATGTTGCAAATGAGCTGGGCGTTTCCAAAGGTCATGCGTATAAGGTAATAAGGCAGCTTAATGAAGAATTGGAAAAGTCCGGCTTTATTGTAGTAACAGGGAAAATTCCCAGAGCATTTTGGGAAAAGAAGTTTTATGGCTATCAAACAGCATAAAGGAGGGAAAGAAAAATGCCGGCATACAAGGACGAAAAAAGAAATACTTGGCTTAGCCTATTCTACTATGAGGATTGGCAGGGGAACAAGAAGAAAAAGCAGAAGCGTGGGTTTAAAACGAAGAAAGAAGCGTTGGAGTGGGAAAATAATTTCAAATTATCTGCTAATGCCAACATGGATATGACGATGGGGGCATTTGTGGAAATTTATTTTCGTGATAAAGAGGGCGAGTTGAAGGAGCGTTCAATCAAGAATAAAAGGTACATGATAGAAGCGCATATTCTTCCTTACTTTGAAAATAAGAAAATGAATGAGATTACTCCGTCAGATATTATCCAGTGGCAGAACTCTATGAGGGAAAAAGGGTATGCGCAGACCTATCTTCGCATGGTGCAAAATCAGATTACTGCCTTATTCACTCATGCAAGCAGTATTTACAATTTGTCGAACAATCCATGCAAGAGAGTGAAAAAGATGGGAAAGCCATATGCGGATAAGTTGGACTTTTGGACAAAAGAGGAATACGACAAGTTTATCAGTACGATTGAGGTTGGAAGCCGCTATTACGTGATTTTTGAAATTCTGTTCTGGACGGGAATTAGAGAAGGAGAGTTGCTTGCTTTAACAAAATCGGACGTAGATTTTCAGAACAACCGTATGAGCATTACAAAGACCTATTATCGGACGGAGCGGCGTGATGTAATTACAGTGCCCAAAACGGAACAATCTGTGCGAGTGATTGAATTGCCAGAGTTCTTGACACAGGAAATAAAAGAATACGTGGATAAACTTTATGAGTTGCCGGATGATGAACGTATCTTCCCTATCGTTGCCGAAGCAGTGCAGCATAAGCTAAAGCGGCAGGCAGAAAAGGCAGGAGTGAAAAAGATACGTGTTCATGATATTCGTCACAGTAGTGTAGCGTACCTTATCAATCAGGGCGTACAACCGTTGATTATTAAAGAACGGTTAGGGCATAAAGATATAAAAATCACATTGAACACGTATGGTCATTTGTATCCTAACCAACAAAGGCAAGTGGCGGATATGTTGAACCAACAAAAAATAAGCCCTAACAGCGGCAACTGTCAGGACTTATGATAACTGGAAAACCTCTGTTATCAGTAATCATAATACAAGTATAGCAGAGGTTTTTTCCAACGACAATGATTTTTTGAAAATGGAGGGTATGATGGAAGAAACAAAAATTGGGTTGCAAATGATAAAAATGTCGGAGATACAGTCGCAGGAAGTTTCTTGGTTGTGGTATCCGTTTATCCCATATGGAAAGCTGACAATCATTCAAGGCGATCCGGGTGATGGAAAAACAACGCTTGTGCTGAATATAGCGGCATGGCTATCAAGGGGAGAGGGATTAGACAGTGAGATGAAATTGTCTGAGCCAGTGAATGTAATTTATCAGAGTGCGGAAGATGGGTTGGCAGATACAGTTAAACCAAGATTGGAGCTGGCAGGGGCAGACTGTGCTCCTATGTCAAGATTTAGTACAAATTAAAATGAGAAGTTCTGCCAGCTAAGC
>UQLY01000015.1 GCA_900542015.1 uncultured Lachnospiraceae bacterium
CTTGCATGTGTTAAGCACGCCGCCAGCGTTCATCCTGAGCCAGGATCAAACTCTCGAATTAAAAGTTTGTGACTGTTTTCCAGTCTCCATCCCGGTCAAAACCAACTTTGGCTGTTTTTAACCGTTTTTACTGTTTTTTGGTTTGTTCTTTCCGAACTCTCTGAAATTTTCTCTTGGAATTTTTCAGGGTTGCATTGCTGTTTATTTGTCAAGGTCCTTTGTGCTTGTCTTCCGACGCGCAACAGTGATATACTAGCACATCATCTCGATTACGTCAAGCACTTTTTTTAATTTTTTATTTTCCCTTTTTGAGGGGGAATTTCATAATACCATCATTTCCATCCAAAGTCAACGCATTTTTACGCGAAAAAAAAGAACCTTAAAGAGCAAGATTACTTTTCTCTGGCAGAAATGAAACGGAGAAAGAGGGATTTGAACCCTCGCGCCGCATGAGCGACCTACACCCTTAGCAGGGGCGCCTCTTCAGCCTCTTGAGTATTTCTCCATACTGCTGAACTTTATCCTCTACCAATATAAAGTTGCTACGCCCATTTCATGACGCAAAAGTTATTATACATAAGTGAATTTTATTTGTCAATTGATTTCGGCGATCTTTTTACAGTTTCCCATTATTCATATTGTGCAATCGCCTCTTCAATCCGACGTTTTACTTCGGCAGCGATCTCATTAGACTTCATATGCTGGTATTCCTCATAGTACATGGGCTTTAGATAAATCAGCTTTACCGTCACGGGTCTGATGGAGTTTTCATCAAAGGGGATAAAGGAATTAACCAGCGCGCAGGGCACAATGGGACATTTCGCCTTTTGCGCCGCCTTAAAGCTGCCTCCCTTAAAATCCAACAGCTTATTGCCGTTTCTGCTGCGGTGACCTTCCGCAAAAATAATATAATTACGTCCTTGTCTGACTTCCTCCGCCACCTGATTGATCACTCTCATGGATTGGCGGATGTCGTCCCGGTCCATGGCGAGGGACCCTGTCGCCTCAATGACCTGTTTTAAGAGAATCACGTCCTTCGCCTCCTTCTTGATGACAAAGGCAAAAGGCTTGGGCGAAGAATAGAAAAACATCAGCACGTCAAATAATCCCTGATGATTGGGATAAAAAATAAATCCGTCCTTCTGCGGAATATTCTCAACACCATGGATTTCCGGAGTAATATTCCCCGCCTGTATCGCATGGGTGGAAATTTTTTTGGACTGCAAAAAGCCCGACATATAGTCTCCTGCATATTTCTTTCCGGTTCTCCACAATTTAAAAAATAAAACGGGCACTAAATATAATTTACGAATAACCATCAATGCAATACGCATAATAACCTCTTTCTCTTAGATAAACAATATCTGGTGTTTTTCAAAAATATATGTACATATATATAGGAAGAAACTATTGTTTCGTTCCGGCAAAAAATGGAAAATACGAACGACAAAGCCGCCTTTACCCTTCCTTTTTGTATGCCTCAATCGCTGTCTCATACAGATTGTTGCCGTCCTGATCAATTACTACGATAACAGGGAAATTTTTCACTTCCAGCCTGCGGATCGCTTCTGTTCCCAGATCATCGTAAGCAATTACCTCCGATGAAAGAATGGACTTTGAAAGCAGGGCGCCCGCGCCTCCTACCGCCGCGAAATAAACCGCTCCGTTTCTGACAATCGCTTCCTGCACCTCTTTTGAACGCTTCCCTTTCCCGATCATTCCTTTTAATCCCAGATCCAAAAGGGACGGCGCGTATTTATCCATCCTGCTTGCAGTCGTGGGACCCGCCGAGCCGATCGCTCTTCCCTCCCTTGCCGGAGACGGTCCCATATAGTAAATAATATTATTTTCCATATCAAGAGGCAGCGGCTGACCACTCTGCAAAGCCTCATACATTCTTTTATGGGCGGCGTCCCTTGCCGTATAAATCGTTCCGGTAATATAAACATAATCTCCGGATTTTAGTTTTGCCGCATCTTCCTTTGACAACGGCGCATTGATATATTGGTCCATTTTGTTTCCTCGCAAAATCTTTCTTGATCTGATTGCATTGATTCTCTAAATAACCCTGACGCTGTGTCTGTTGACGTGACAACAGATATTAACTGCCACCGGCAGCCCCGCGATATGGGTAGGGCAGGTGTTGATATTGACGGCGATCGCCGTGGTGCTTCCTCCCAGTCCTCCCGGTCCGATGCCGCTTAGATTGATTTTTTCCAAAAGCTCTTCTTCCATTTCCTTAACATATGGAATTGGGGAACGCTGGTCCACGGGGCGGGTCAATGCCTTTTTCGCCATCAGAGCGCATTTTTCAAAGGTGCCTCCGATCCCGACTCCGACTACCATGGGCGGACACGCATTAGGTCCCGCGTCTTTTACAGCCGTTATAACAGCGTTTTTGACGCCCTCTATTCCATCCGCCGGTTTCAGCATAAATATGCGGCTCATATTTTCGCTGCCGAACCCTTTGGGCGCAACCGTAATCGTTACCTGCTCGCCGGGTACGATTTCATAATGAATGATCGCCGGTGTGTTGTCCCTGGTATTTTCCCGAATCAGCGGATCTTTGACAACGGATTTTCTGAGAAAACCGTCCACATAACCCTGTCTGACGCCTTCGTTAATGGCGTCTTCCAAAAAGCCGCCCTCAAAATGAACGTCCTGTCCGATTTCCATAAAAATAACTGCCATTCCCGTATCCTGGCAGATAGGGATCATATCTTCGCCCGCGATGGCAAGATTTTCCTGCAGCTGGCATAGGATTTGCTTTCCGAGGGGCGCTTCCTCCTTTTCGCAGGCATTTTGCAAAGCCGCTTCCATATCTTTCGTAAGAAAATGATTCGCCTCTATGCACATTTCTTTTATATTTTGCGTCACTTCCGATACCTGTATTGTCCTCATAACCGTTCCTCGCTTTGTACCATGATTATTCCACACTTTCTATATTATATAAATAATCTATCCGAATTTCAACGCAAAACAAGCCGCTGCATCCATAAAATTTCAGATTCGTGAAACTTTACGAATGCAGCGGGTCTTTTTATTTGCCTGTTTTATTATTTCTAAACCTTCTGAATCGGCAGACGGAACACATATTTTGACCTTATGTTGTTTTCGGAAACAATATTGGTATTCCTGTAAACGCTCAACAGCAATCCCACCAATACCCCGTTTACCAGGGCGTTTCCCAGACCGTAGGATAAGAACGGCATACTCATCTGTGAAAATACACTGTAGAATCCCAGATTGGAAATCAGGTAATTCAGGCTTTTGATAAACAGTAAGCCTCCGCAGCTAATGCTGACGATAAATCCCAACTGGTTTTTCTGACGGAAACTGATATGAAATATCTTCCAGATAAAATAAACGACAACGCACAAAACAAGGATTGTGAACGCTGCGCCGAAGTAAGTAAACATGGAAGTTACCACATAATCATTCTGAATCGAGGGCAGCGTTGACAGGGGCAGCTCACGGTTTCCAAGCAAAGTCATATTGCCAAGCTCCTGTCTGACCGCCATTACCTGATAGCTCGGCTCCGATTGATCAAACATGGCGCGGATTCTCGCCGCCTGATATTCCGCAAGGACGCGCAGGTTGCCGTTATTGAAATAAGCGTCCGCCGCAATCGCCGCCGGTAAGCCCAACGTCGGCACCCAGATAAGCGCCAGCTTTCCCGCCTTTTTATCTCCAAACCAGCCTTTCAAAACAGCTACCGTCAAAACAAGCAATATCGCCGCGCTCATTTCCATAGCTCCCGACATAGGCGCATGATTCGCCAGCAAAACGACGCCCATAACGGCTAAGAGCAGAAGACATTTTATCATTCCCCGGAAACCCTTTCCTCTGTATCGGAATAAGATCGCCGCAAAAACAGGAACCATCAGCGTCATCATGTAATAGGAAAAAGCGTTCCGCATAAGCATCCGATAACCGTATATAAAATAGTAAAAGACGAGCAAAATGCAGCAGCACCACCAAAGCGCAACGGGATGTTTGGCAAGAACGGTATAGTCTATCACGCATACCGCCGCCATTACCGCAAAACTTAAAAGCGTATTGACAACCGCTTTTATAATATAGGAGTTTCTGATCTCCAATGCGTCCGCTCCGTTTCCCAGCGTACTTCCTTTAAAAATGATAATCTGGACAATCATTCCGATCAAACTCAAAACAACCGCTATCATGACAAGCTCCCATTGCATTTTGGGTCTGTGAACCCGATCCAGCGCCACGCCCGCTTCCACGGGGTCTCCCATTTCCTTTACCGCCTTTTGAAGCGCCTCTTTTTCTTCCATTCCGCCGGCTCTGTACGCCTCCGCCTGATCTTCAATATGTTGTTCGATTTCTTCTACAATCATGGGACGCGCCTTTTTGCATCGGATCTGTTCGGAAAGCGTATCCAGGTATTCACGCATTTCCATAGACAGCACCTCCCAACACGCCGGTAACTGCAGAAGAATATTCCTTCCACTCTTCCGTTTTTTGTTTTAAAACTGCGTTCCCTTCTTTTGTAATGCTGTAATATTTACGGGTCTTTCCTCCCGCTTCTTTTTCATAGACGGTCAGATATCCTTTGTCCTCCAGAGAATGTAATAAGGGATACAGCGTCCCCGCCTTGAGTGTAAAAACATTTTGCGATCTCTGCGAAAGGGTCTCAATCATTTCATAACCGTACATATCTTTTTCCGACAATAATTTCAAAAGCAGCATCGTTGTGCTCCCGGAAACCAGACTTTTATCCACTGACATTGTTTGCCTCCTTCTTTCTTTGTGACAGTTGACAGTTTCTTCGCGCGCTATTATATAGATAATCTATATATCGATTGTCTATATAATAACACAACCAGCCGCTTTGTCAAGAAAAAATTCGGCGTCTTTTATTTTTTGCCCTTTATTCTTCCATGTATTCTCTGTAATCCTCTTCACTGGCAAAGAGCATATATTCCGTTCCCGTAAATCCCATGTATCCGTCCGTTACCGTATATCCTTTCATTTTAAAACCTCCCTGCTTTCTTTGCGTCATTTCTGTATCTGGGTTCAGTTTAACAGAGAGTATGTCCGTTAAAACGGTCTTTTGTCTGCCGTTTTGTCTCTTAAAATGAAAAAATGATCAATCTTGACCGCATATTTCCAAGCCTTTATAATAGTACTATAGTAACATGTAAAAGAGGAAAACAAACAGCGGAGACTTCCGCGCAAAAACACAAATGAAGGGGGAAGCATTTATGAAATCAATCAAAAGCAAGATCACACTGGCGATCGTCGTATGCTCTATGCTCTCTGCGGCTATCATCAGTCTGACGAGTATTTCCAATTCCAAAAACATGTCTGTTACGGACGCAGAAAAAGAACTGGAGCTGTCCTGCGAAAATACCGGCGCAGAAATAAACGCCCTGATATCCCGGATAGAACAATCCGTAGATACCTTGAGCGATATCGTCATGGACCGGCTGGATTTTTCCCGGTTTCAGAATAACGATCCTTATGTAACGGAATACACCGACGGTCTGCTTGACAGCTTTTTCAAATTTTCCGAGCATACGGACGGCGCGATCTGCTCTTATATCCGGTACAATCCGGACTTTACCAATCCCACCTCGGGTATTTTTCTGACCCGCCCCGATACAAAATCTGCGTTTGACAGTGTTGTACCCACGGATTTCAGTATGTACGAAAAAGACGATCTGGCGCATGTGGGATGGTATTACATTCCCGTAGAAAATAAAGCGCCGATCTGGATGGAGCCCTATTTAAATGAAAATATCAATGTATATATGATTTCCTACGTCGTTCCCCTCTATGAAAACGGTACTTCCGTCGGGATTCTCGGCATGGACATCGACTTTAGCCAGATTACCGATTTCGCCGACAAAGCAACTGCCTTTGAAACCGGTTATGCTTTTATCTTAAATGCGGAAGGCGACGTGCTGTATCATAAAGATCTGGAAACCGGCACCGACTTGTCCGAGTACAACGGCGGAGAGCTTGCTGCAATCAAAGATTTCGTCATAAATTCCGAAAATCAGGGGTCTACTCTGGAATATTCCTATAACGGTACGGACAAGTATCTCGCTTTTACCGAACTTGACAACGGAATGAAACTGGTCTTAACCGCCCCGTTAAAGGAAATTAAGGCAGACGCGAACGCTTTGACTGCAAAAATCTGCAGTTTCCTTCTGGGCGGCATTCTGATCTCGATTATTCTCGGCGTGCTGATTGGCGGCACCATCGCAAACCCGATCAAAAAGATTACAACTGTGATCAGACAGACTTCACAATTGGATTTCCGGGAAAATCCGGAAGTGGAAAAGCTTTTTAAGAAAAAAGATGAAACCGGAACGATGGCGCATGCCGTTGCAGAAATGCAGCATGCCTTACGCGAATTGGTCGGCGAAATGGAACAGGTCAAAAATAATGTCCTTGGAAATATGTCTCTCCTGGATCATGTTATGCAGGAAAATAACGCTATCTCCGAAGATAACTCGGCTACTACCGAAGAGCTTGCCGCCGGCATGGAAGAAACTACGGCAAGCGCGACGATGATCGTAGGGAATATTAACGCAATTCAGGAAAACGTAAGCGATATTCAAAATCTGTCCGAGAAAGAACAGGAAGCGGCGGAGGAAGTCATGGCAAGGGCAAGGAAGCTTCGCGACGACACGGTTGTTTCCAGCGATAAGACAATGGAAATCTATGCTTCCATGAAAGACCGTACTGAGGAAGCCATTGAAAAATCAAAGGTTGTGGATAAGATTAACGAGCTGACCGATAATATCCGCCAGATTTCTTCCCAGACCAATCTGCTCGCATTAAACGCCAATATTGAAGCGGCGAGAGCGGGCGACGCAGGAAGAGGCTTCGCCGTTGTCGCCACGGAAATCGGCACTCTGGCAAGCCAGACCTTCGAGACCGTAGACGGAATCAATGAAATTGTTGCCGAAGTCAACGAAGCCGTTGACAATATGACGGAATGTATCCGGGTAATCATGAATTTCTTAGAGGAAACGGTCGTTACCGATTACGGCTCCTTCCGGCAGGTCGGCGAAAAATACGAGGAAGACGCCGGTACTTTTCATCAGTCCATGAAACAGATTTATTCGGAAATCGCGGAACTGAATACGAAGATTAACGACATCGCAGAAACCATTGAAAATGTCAATATTACAATTACGGAATCCACGGAAGGCATAAATCTGATCGCGGAAAAATCTACGGAAGCCGTAGCAAAGACCATGCAGGGTTACGACCACCTGCGGGAAAGCGGAGAAAATCTGGAAATTTTAAAAGATATCATCGAAAGATTTGAACTTTAGACAAAAATAAAAAAGGACTGGTTCTTTTCAGTAAAGTTACCGGTCCTTTTTTATTTTTTATGTAACTATTTGCAGCAAGCTCTTTATGAGTTTTTCATATGACGTTCTTCTAATTCCTTATTCATAATATCATATTCCTTCTCAACCGTATAAGGGATCATCAGAAGCATCTGTAAAATTGCCACAATTACAGGCATTCCTACATACAGAGCCTTGATTACCCAAATAGCAGAATCCGGCTGCACTGCAAGCTCTCCATCGTACTTTCCCCAGTCTAACATGGCGCCGATCAGCGCGCTCCCAAGACCCATACCTACTTTACAGCCAAAGCTTTGGGCGCTAAATACCAATCCTTCCGAACGAACGCCGGTCTTCCACTCTCCGTATTCAACGCTATCGCCGATAATTGCAAACTGCACACCCATAACACATGCGTAGCCAATACCTCGGATAACCGAAGTCCCGATAACCAGGGCGGTATTTTCCATCCCGAAAAATAAGGGCACATAACTTATCAATATGATTGCCCAGCCCGCGAGGTTGGTATTTTTCTTGCCGATCTTTTTTACAATGGGTGCCAGAAGAAAGAAAAATACAATCATAGGTGCAATATATGCAGCATTTACGGTTCCGACCAGAGATTCATTGTGCAGTACCTGCACACAGAAGTAGCTGTTAATCGTGGAAATCGCCATATAAAACAGACAGGTGCCGGTTCCTAAAAGCATGGAAATAATCCAGCATTTATTTTTAACCAATGCTACCAATGCAGTCTTTACAGGAATAGTTTCTCTTTCCTTCGCCTCCATACCAACGGTTTCTTTTGTTCCCGCAAAACAGATCAGGAAAAGGATCGCCGCAACGGCTCCGAATATACCGTAGACAATAGTCCATGCGTGTCCTCCGCCTCCAAAAAAATTAACCAAAGGAAGTGTTGCCGCTGTAATAATAAGGCTGGTAATCTGAGCAAAAATCTGGCGAAAAATGTTTAAAATACTTCTTTCATAAGAATCTGCCGTCATTAAAGTACTCAACGAACCATAGGGCAGGTTAATCATGGTATACATGGTCATAACCAGATTATAGGTCACAAAAATGTAAATCAGCTTGCCCTTGTCGCTAAAATCGGGTACGGAAAACATCAGTACCGTTGCAACGGCAAAGGGGATTGCAATTCTTAACAGCCATGGTCTTGCTTTTCCAAATCTGGATTTTGTGCGATCTACCACCAAGCCCATAAGCAAATCCGACACACCGTCAAGGAAACGGGAAATCAGCATAATCGTACCGATCGCCGCTGCGCTTACATGGGCAACGTCCGTATAATACATCATGGCAAACGCTCCCAATGCAGCCCACACTACATTACTTGCCGCGTCTCCGCAGGCATAGGATATTTTTTCCGATAATTTCAATTTATTTTGCTTTTCCATTGCTCTACCTCCATATTCCTTTCATTTCATACAACCGTATCCTTTCTACTCTCTCTTCCTCTTCAAAGGACGCCTGAAATATTCCGTCGCATCCGTCCTGGTAAAAGAGTTTTGTCCCCGCTTCTTCTCCGTCGTTAATAAATACCTCCGTAAGTCTGCGATCCACAAATATTTCCAGCTTTTCCAGTTTTTCTATTTCCGTGATAAAAGTAACATAGCGAGATTTCACACCTTCTGTTTTAATCTGAATATGGTTTCCGCTTTTGATCAGGTAAATTTTTCCTGCTTTTGATTTTCCCAAAAGTATTTGAAAATCCGTATCCTTAAAAAAATCAATTCTCGCATAATAACTATTCTGATTCAGGTGTTTCAAAGAAATCTCCTGCCCCGACACATCACAAATGATTTTTCCTAACAGCTGGTAAATTTCTTTAACCGGTTTTCGATACAGTTTTTGATTCTTAATGGACAGTTCTCTGGGAATTGCCATAGCGCCATAAGAACCGTTTTCTTCCGGTTCGTGCTCCTGATAACAATCCGCCGTCCAACCGATCGCAATTCTCCTTCCTTCATGTTCAAAGGATTGCACTGCGTAAAAGTTGCTTCCAAAATCATATAGACCGCGGCTTTTTTCTTGAAACTGTTCGTTGTCAAAATTACCCAGGTAATAATAAGTTGGCTGAAACCGTCTTTGTTCGTCCACATACATCATCCATGAGCCGACACTGACAAACTGTCCGTCCAGCGCAAAAAAATCAGGGCATTCGAAGGTATATACTCCTTTTGTATGCTCTTCCAGGAGTATCCCTTCATATTTCCAATCCCTCATATTTTCCGACGTATATCTGACAAGCGCGGGAATCCCATTTACTTTAGCTCCGATTACCATTTGCCAGATTCCTTCATACAAAATTACCTTAGGATCCCGGAAATTATACGAAAAAGACGTATCGGGCTTTTCAATGATTTTGACTTCTTCTCCAAAGTGGATACTATCTTCTGACGAAACCATTGTCTGATATTGAACAGTGTCTTCCTCCGTATCTTCTAAAGGTCCAAAATGTCTGGTCAAATAAAATACAATCCGATCTTCAAGAGCGACCGCGCTACCTGAAAAAGCTCCTCCTTTACAGTCCTCTGCTTCCAATATTTCTTCCTGAGGCTCCAGTACATAAGGAAGATGCACCCAATGAATCAGATCCCTGCTCGCCGCATGTCCCCAATACATATGGCTCCATTCCTGTGCATGAGGATTCGCCTGATAATATAAATGATAATATCCCTTATAATAGCAAAGACCATTTGGATCATTGATCCAATTTTTAAATGCGTTAAAATGATACTGTTCTCTGTTTGGTGTGTCATACCATTGCTGAAGATTGTCGATTTCCGTCCACTCTCCGTTCCGGTAATCCAAAAAACGCACCCCTTTTTCCATAATCCTTTGCGATCCGGACAGATAAGTGATGCCGGCATGACAATGTATCAATTCCAATTCATACCATGTATTTTTTTCAAGAGGAATTTTTTTAAGACGATATTGGCAGCGTCCTGCCGCATAATCTGTCCATACATCATCTTTTTTTCGGATTCGAAGTTTTCCTTCTTTACCCTTCAGAGATTTTAAAAAAATCTCCAAACAATCATAATCCCCTGTCTGAATCTCTTTCATATCCCCACTTCCCTTCTTTTTGGCTTCATCGAACCGGTTCGATATTTTCCCTTATAAAATCCGGTTCAGTTATCGAACCGGTTTTATATTTTTAGTCTAACTTATGAATCTTTTCCAGTCAATCACATTTTCAAATTTCCTGTTGATTCTCCAATATCACTAAATTGCGATTAAATTTTTTGTTTAAAATGCCCAATCGTCTCTCCTTTTTGATACGAAACAGGAAAAACCCGTCTCATATTTTCCATTGATTCTCCCCTTACTAAAGTATCTATCGTTTCTGCACAGGCATACGCCATATCTCTTACCGGCTGAACGATCGAATCAACCGTGCGCTCTCCCATTCTCGTTACATAGGTACCGTCATATGCCACCAGACTGACTTGTCTTTGAATATCAATTTTTCTTTTTTTCGCTTCCCTCATACACGCGAGAATAAGCATATCCGCTCCGAATATCCCGTCCGCGTCAGGATACTCATCAAATATCTTTTCCGCGACCTCAACAAAATCCGTTTCACAAAAGGCATTGTGAGGCATCTCCACATTGAAAACCTGTATTCCTTTTTTGTTAAGCTCCTGCTCGAAAACAATATGATATTCGTGCGCCGGAGTATTAACGATTTTTGCACCGCTCACCTGCACAATTCTTTTACAGCCGCCGATTTCAAATAATTCTGCCGCAAGAGAACCTCCTGCCTGATGATCCGCCTGAATCAAGGGGATTCCCTCTCCCAAATCCCGGTCAAACGCTACTACGGGCTTATTCAGTTTCATATATTGCTCCTGCAACAGGGAATGCGCTCCCATAATAATGCCGTCCATAGTGCGGCTGTTAAGCATATTTAAAAATTCCTGTTCCATATTTTCCCGTTCCACCGTAGCGCAAAGCATGGTTTTATACCCTCTTTGATACAATGCTTCTTCTGCATATTTAACAAAACTGCCAAAAAAGGGATGAGAAATATCGGGTATAATAATTCCAATCAAATTTGTCCTGTTTTTGGAAAGATTCCTTCCCAACTGGCTTGGAGTATAATTTAATTCTTCAATTGCCTTTTCCACCTTTAGCCGGGTCTCTTTTGAAACATATCCGCTGTTATTTACCACCAGAGAAACGGTACTTTTCGCCACCTTCGCCCTTTTTGCAACATCATTGATACTTGCCATAACTTCGACAGCTCCTTCCGCCTCGTTTATCTTTCTTCAAAAAATTCTATTTCTTCTCCTGCCGGACCGATACAGAATGCAATTCTTGCCGGGTAAACAGGGCTTGACTGAATCTCTATATCTTTAGGCTCTATAAAGACCTCATAGCCTGCTTTTCGGACCGCTTCTGCACAATCATCCGCATTTTTTACGGCAAAAGCGAAATGACTGATAACTCCCTTCGGCATTTGTCCTTCGGCATCGGCGAATATTTCTATCAGCATATTACCTGCGTCTAACATGACCCCCGAATCGGCGCCCTCTCCCCAGGTTCTGACTTCCCGCAGCCCGAGGATGTTTTTATAAAAGTCAACAGTTTTTTCAAATACTTCCAAGCCGTTGCATTTCAGCGATACATGATGTATACCGTTTATCATTTTTCCCAAATCTCCTTTACTTCGTTAAACGGGCGCACCCTTGCTCCATCTCGTTAGATTTTTTTACCGTCTTTCCGTCGGTAAACAAAATTTTATATTGCAGAAACGGCGACAACGCATCCTTTAACCGCCCCCGGTCCTCAACCTGATAAGAAAAATCGGTAAATACCAGGATCAATTTGCTTCTCGCATGAAATTTTTTTAAATAACCGCATAAGAGCTCGGCATGTTTTTTCTCCTGTTTCTGTTCATAATCATTCAGAAAACGACAAAGCTGCACTACCGCAAGAGGCGCGGTTTCGTTTGTTATCTCAAAATCGCTTTTCCAATGGACCAGATTGCACCGCACATTGGCAAATACCTGACTGTGGGATTTTAAAGCTCCCACCACATCCTTTGCCAGCGTTCCGATCTGCTCTTTTTCCATATGATAATCCAGTACGATTGTCATTTCCTGCAGATCATGTCCGGGATTGCCGGGCGCATGAAGCACCCGTTCCACGCCGTTTATAATCTGCATCCGCATAACCGGCGAAAGCGCCATGGGACCACTCCTAACATTTGATTGATTTATCCGTTATGGGCTGCCTATTTACTCAATAACTACCTTGCGGAAATTTTTCTTGCCGCGTTTCACGACAATGCCGTCGTTTCCGATCTGTTCTTTGGAAAATGCGGCGCGGATATCCGTCACTTTTTCTCCGTCAACGCTGACACCGCCCTGTTCTACGGCTCTTCTTCCTTCATTTCTGGTAGGCACCAGTCCGGATTTTACCAAAACGGAGAGAATATCGATGGAACCCTCCTGGAAATCCGCTTCGCTTAACGCAGCCGTAGGCATATCCGCCGCGTTTCCGCTGCTAAACAGCGCTTTTGCGGATTCCTGCGCTTTGACTGCCTCTTCCTCTCCATGAACCATCTTGGTAAGCTCAAAAGCAAGGATTTCTTTTGCGGTATTTAACTGGCTGCCTTCCCAGGAATCCATTTTCTCGATTTCTTCTAACGGCAGGAAAGTCAGCATACGGATACATTTCAATACGTCCGCATCCGCAACGTTTCTCCAATACTGGTAAAACTCAAAGGGAGAAGTTTTGTTGGGATCAAGCCATACGGCGCCCTTCTGGGTCTTGCCCATTTTCTTACCTTCGGAATTTAACAGCAGGGTAATGGTCATGGCATAGGCGTCTTTTCCCAGTTTGCGGCGGATAAGCTCCGTACCGCCGAGCATATTGCTCCACTGATCGTCCCCGCCAAACTGCATATTGCAGCCGTATCTTTCATACAGAGATAAGAAATCATAACTCTGCATAATCATGTAGTTAAACTCTAAAAAGCTCAGTCCTTTTTCCATTCTCTGTTTGTAGCATTCCGCCGTCAGCATTCTGTTGACGGAAAAATGCGCGCCGATATCCCGGATAAATTCGATATAGTTCAGGTCCCGGAGCCATTCGGCATTATTTACCATCAGCGCTTTTCCGTCGGAAAAGTCGATAAATTTGCTCATCTGCTTTTTGAAGCACTCGCAGTTATGATCGATGGTTTCGGTGGTCATCATATTACGCATATCGGTTCTTCCCGAAGGGTCTCCGATCATAGCCGTGCCGCCCCCGATCAGTGCAATCGGTTTGTTTCCCGCCATTTGCAGCCTTTTCATCAGGCAAAGCGCCATAAAATGACCGACATGCAGGCTGTCCGCCGTGGGATCGAATCCGATATAAAAAACCGCCTTCCCATTATTGATCAGTTCTTTGATTTCCTCTTCGTCCGTAAGCTGTGCAAGAAGTCCTCTTGCTTTTAATTCGTCGAATACTGTCATGTTCTTTTCTCCTCTTTCTTTTCTCCTTTTTTCTGTCGGCTGCTTCTGTTTCCCGGATTTGCTGCTTTTCTTCGCATCCTGCAAACACCGCGTTATTTTGCCGCCGCGCAAAAAACCCGTCCTTCCGTTTCTGAAAGGACGGGTAAAATCCCGTGTTACCACCTGTCTTTACAAAAAGCTCGCGCTTTCTGCCTCATTACGTACACCTGTCGGTATACGCCGATATGCTAACGGTTATCCTCCGTCACAGCCTACTCGTCTCCGCCTTACGGAAACCTTCGGTGTGCAGCTTTCGGATGTATTCGGATACAGCTTCCCGTGCGCCTCTCATCAGCCGGCAGCTTTCTGTTCGTTTCCCTGTACCTTACTTGTTCCGGTCATCGCCTTTAATTGCAGTTAATTGCTTTGAAATTAAACAAATTGTAAATAATATCGTTCTTTTTGTCAAGAGATAAAATATTGCAGAAACAATAACACCGTTCCGGTCATCAGAAATATTCCTCCCAAAATATAGGCTCCGTTTCTTTGCCCGTAGCCGCAGCGGTACCCTACGTACAGTCCTCCCAGCATACCCACCGCCGAAAATCCTACCAGTACGACCAGTTCCTGCCAAAGGGGCGTTCCGAGTAAGCCAAAGGCAAAACCGATTAAAAAGAGATAAAATCCGACGGAAAGGCAGAGTCTGAAAATCGACCGGTAAAACTCTTTGTTGTCCATTCTTTTTTCTTCTATAGACTCATTTTTAACCGCATGGATCAGCATCTGCACCGCCATAACCGCAAATATCATCAGGCATACGAACGCATTCATGGGATACTCGCTTTTGGTAATGTTCATTTCCTGCAGACCTATGGCGGTAACATTGCCAAGGGCAAACACAACGATCTGCCAAAGGGTCGGAACGCCCAGGGAAAAAGCGATTTGCTTTTTATCCATATGCGCTAACAACGCCCCTTTGCAGACAGCCGTCCCATATAAATAAGTCGCAAGACCAAGCCCAATCATGACCAGAACCATTTTGTCACCTACTTCACATTGCCGGTACGGATAATAAATTTAACCCGACCTTTCTGTCCTTCTGCAAGCTTTGTAAAGGTAGCGTAATCATTTCCCGCCGCAAATACCGCGTCTATTCTGTCGATTACAGTTGTCACGTCTCCGTCCAAAGCGCTTGTCAGTTTTTCAATACCATCCTCGTCAAACCGTACCATTCCGTCGTTTAACTCTCCCGCTCCCTGAGAAAGCTCCGCCACGCCCGCGGCAAGTTTATCCGTTCCCGCGGCAAGCTGGCTGCTGCCGTTTTTCAAAGTCTGGGAAGAGCCGTTTAAGGTATTGGCTCCGTTTAATGCGCTCTGGATACCTGCATCAAGCGTTGCCGCACCGTTTGCAACGTCCTGCGCTCCCTGTACCAGGGTAGGGAGATCCGATAAATCCGCCTGGCTGTTGATCGTATTTAACGCCGTCAGCGCTCCTGTAGCACCGCCCAGATTGCCGCTGTCCGTCGCCAGTGTGCCGATTGCCGCCTGTACGCCTTCGGGGGACACTCCCGCTACGGCTCCGGGAACCGCGTTGGCAACCTCTGATTGCACATGAGCCATAATCGCCGCCTGATCGGGCTGCTGCCCCTGGGAAATCGCCGCCGTCACGTCGTTTAATACGACCTGAGCCGCTACCTGTGCCGCCGTATTTGCCGCAGCATTCGCCACATTCCCGGTGTAAGCGGTCAGTTCATTTGCAACCGCCGCCTGATCCGCTTCTACCGCCGCCTGACATGCAGCCTGATTTGCCGTCTGGGTCTGAATGTTTTCGGCAAGCGCGGTTGTCATTCCGTTTAATGCCGCAGAAAGTGTATTAACGCCATTGCTGACCTGCGCCGCCCCGGCTGCAAGGCTGGAAGAACCGCTCTTTAACTGTCCCAGACCTCCTGTCAGTTCGGACACGCCCGCCGTATACTGAGCGATTCCGCTGTCCAAAGCGGTAGCTCCGCTTTTTAATTCTCCGGTTCCTTTTTCCAGCGTATCGGTTCCTTCTTTCAAACTGCCGCTTCCGTCAACCAACTGCGTAGCCGCATCGTTTAATTCATCCATGGAAGATTCCAGCTCCGTCATATCGATGGTATCGGTAAACTCAAAATCTGATAAAATATCGGGCATCGCCACGGATAAAGTCATATCCAGGGCAAAATCCTCTACATCGGCAGTCACTTCCACATATTCCGGAATCTCCAGATCGGTTTCCGCATCCGCAAGCCTGCCCTCGGGATCTATGCTCTCCTTTAATCCGGGCATCGCCACGCCAACCACAATATTTCTGTTGCCGTCGGATACCATTTTACCGTTTGTCACTTCTACGTTGGAGAAGGTATCCACAGGAAGCAGCATTCCGCTGACTACCGTAAAGGGCACATAGATCTCTTCTTCTTTTCCTCCTATGGTCACTTTCTCCTTTGCTTTGTTCTGATAATCCAGGCGGATCGTTACTTTACCGCTTTTACCGGCTAAATCCTCCGGGGATATCTGCTGCCCGTCCAGATAGTAGGTAATTTTTACATCAATGGGCGAATCCTGTGTGGTCGTGCCCTGATAGTAAATATCCGAACCCGCAGCTTCCCATGTCATATTGCCGTCCTCATCCTGGGTATACGTTTCGTCGCCCTTTACGTTTTCTATATTGGTAAGGTTTGTCGCATCTTTGATCCGGTCGGAGCCGTTTTCGTTTTTCAGCCATACGCTGACAATGGTTTCTTTGGTATTCCCCGAAGCGTCGGTAATCAGGTACACGGTTTCTTCTTTATCCGTTTCCTTTCCGCCGTCCCCGGTTTCGTTCATGACAACCTCTGTCAGAAGATTTTGTTCCGTCTCTTCATATTCCGCTTCCGCTGTCGCCATAACCGTGCGGGTATTCGCCGTTGTGGCAAATACCGCCAGCGCAAGCCCGAGACATGCCGCTCTTGTTATATTTTTTGCGTTTTTCATACTGTTTCCTCCTCAGATTTTACTTTTTTATTTCCTAAAAAATGATAGCTTGTAACACAGATAACCTTGTCAAATACCATATACAACGCCGGAAGCACCAGCAATACCGTTACCATGCTGATCAAAGCGCCCCTTGCCATCAGATTGCAGAGGGAGCTGATCATATCGATATCGGAATAAATCCCGACGCCGAAGGTTGCCGCAAAGAAGCTGAGCGCGCTGACAATGATCGATTGCACGCTTGCCTGATGCGCCGTATATACCGCATCTTTTTTCGTTGCTCCCGCCGCGCGCTCCCTCTGATAACGGGTCGTCATCAGGATCGCATAATCGACTGTGGAGCCCAATTGAATCGTGCCGATGACAATGGACGCGATAAACGGAATAACCGTTCCCGTATAGTAAGGAATGCCCATGTTGACAAAAATCGCAAATTCAATGGTCGCCACCAACAGTACCGGCAGGGAAATCGATTTAAACACAATCATAATAATGACAAAAATCACACCGATGGAAACCGCGCTGACTACGTTGAAATCCTTATCGGTAATTGTAATCAGATCTTTGGTACAGGGCGCCTCCCCGATCAACATGCCGTCGGAATCATATTTTTTGACAATGGCATTCAATTCGTCGCATTGCTCGTTTACCTCGTCCGAGGCGACCTTATACTCGGAAGTAACCAGGATCATCTGCCAGTTTTCGTTTTGGATATCCTCCAAAAATTCTTCCGGTATCATCTCTTCGGGAAACGCCGGTCCCAATACGGAAGATTTTCCCAGGACTTCCTTTACTCCGTCCACAGCCTGTATTTCATCGGTCATTGCCTTTAACTCCTTGGCGCTCAAATCGCTGTCCGCCAGAATAATATGAGTCGTATTCATATTAAAATCATCGTTTAATTTGTTGTTTGCAATAACGCTGGGCAAATCCTCCGGTAAGGTGGAATCCAGATTGTAATAAACCTCCGTACCGTTGTATCCGATCACGGCAGGTATCCACAACAGAACGAACACGATCAGGATCAGCACATAATGCTTAACAACAAACTTGGAAATCCTCAGTTGGGGGATAACCGGTCTGTGCTTTGTCTTTTCTATCGCCTTGTCAAAAATCATGATCATCGCAGGCAAAATGGTAATGCAGCCGATAACGCCGAACACAACGCCCTTTGCCATAACAATGCCCAGATCCATTCCCAGGGTAAAGCTCATAAAGCACAGGGCGATAAATCCGGCGACAGTGGTAACAGAGCTGCCAACTACCGATGAAAAGGTCGTAGCAATCGCCTCCGCCATCGCTTTATTTTTATCGGAAAATTTTTCTATATTTTCCTGATAGCTGTGCCACAGGAAAATGGAATAATCCATGGTAACGCCCAATTGCAGCACCGCCGCCAATGCCTGCGTCACATAGGAAATTTCTCCGAGGAAAACATTGCTTCCCAGATTGTATACAATCGCCATTCCGATGCTCAGCAAAAAGAACAGCGGAATAATATAAGAATCCATTGTCAGGGACAGTACAACCGCCGAAAGGATAACGGCGATCAGCACGTAAATCGGCGTTTCCCTGTTGGAAAGATTCTTGGTATCCGTCACTACCGCCGACATACCGCTGATAAAACAGCTCTCTCCGGTAATGTCCCGAAGCTCTTCAATGGCATCCATTGTTTCGTCCGCCGACATGGTCGTATCAAACAGTACCGCCATCATTGTCGCATCCTCATGGTTGAAAACATCCGAAAATTCTTCGGGAAGCATTTCGACCGGAACGGATAAATCCATGACGGAGTCGTACCAGATCACGGATTTGACATGTTCCACGCCTTCCATTTTTTCTTTAAGCGCCGCGACATCCTTATAGGGCATACCGTCCACAACTACCATGGAAAACGCTCCCGTTCCAAATTCTTCTTCCAGGATATCCTGCCCCTCCATGGTCTCGATATCTCCGGGAAGATAGGATAAGATGTCGTAATTGACCCGGGTATTGATATACCCGATTGCAGAAGGGATCAAAAGCAACAGGGATACGATAAAGATCGCTACCCGGTACTTTACAACCCATTCTCCAAATTTTTTCATTTTCCTCACTCTTTTCTTTTTTACAGCCGATCTTTGCTGTTTGGTTTTTTACTGTCTTGAAGTATAAAAAAAGAGACTGGATATTTGAATATCCAATCTCTTTTTCGTGTCAATCTAAAAACGACAAAATGAGGAATTTGTATTTCTGCAATAAACAAATTCCGCAAATCATCTTTGCCATGTGTCTGATCCGCTCAGATTTCTTCCAGTTCCCGCAAAATATCTTCCATGGATCTTGTCATAATATAATGATAGATTTCCGCTACCTCTCCCGGAGATATGGTCATCCCCGACGCAATCCATTCCAATACCACAAAACTCATGGACTGGGCATAATAATCCGAAACCCTCTCCGGCGTCAGCCATGCGCTTTTAAATTTCTTTGTCCCAACCTTTTCGGAAATAAAGCCAAACAGCCATTTGCGAATGGTAGTTCTTACAATAGAAGGAAACGAGTTCTGTCCTTCCATGGCGGACAGGCGGCAATAAAAGTCCTTTTCCTTTAAAATATTGGTAAAAATCAGAACCATCGCCTCATGAAGCATTTCGTTCTCCAGCAAAGGCTTCACCGGCATCAGAATCTCCTCGTGGATAATCCGCTCAATAACCTCGTATTTGTCCTGAAAATGGTTATAAAAGGTGGGGCGTATCACTCCTGCTTCATCCGTTATATCTTTTATTGTGATCTTTTCTACGGGCATTGTCAAAACAAGCTTTTTGAAGCTGTCCATCAAAAGCCTGCTAACATCCGTTTTTCCATTCATCTAATCACTCCGCACCGGCAGACGCTTATGCTTCGTACTCGTCTACCTGTTTCATAAAATTTAAAATACCCTGAAAGGTTTCCTCCTGAATAAAATGCTCCATTTTGCAGGCATCCTTTTCAGCCGTTTCCTCGGAAATATCCGCAGTCATCATCAAAAATCTGATAAGCGCTTCTTTCTTATGAAAAAGCTCCTCCGCTCTCTTTAATCCTGTCTTTGTCAGCGAAATTTCGCCGTTCTTTGCGACCTTTATGTACTGCGCTTCCTTCAATAATCCCATCGCCCTGCTGACGCTTGGTCTGGAAAATCCCAGCGTCTTTGCCACATCGACGGAATGTACGGTTTTTCCTTCCTGCTGTAATATATAAATGGTCTCTAAGTAATTTTCTCCCGATTCCTGCATTAGTACCTCTCCATCCGTTTCTATATTAGCCTAAAATCGTATTTTTGATCTCTTCCAGTTCCTCCTGAGACGCCTCGCCGGGCTTCCACAAAATATGCTGTCCGTCGTCTTTATAGCGGGGAATTAAATGTAAATGAAAGTGACGTACCGTCTGTCCCGCCGTCTCTCCGTTATTCTGCACCAGATTCAATCCGTCCGCTTTCAGATTGTCCGTCATCTGTTTTCCCAGCTTTTTCGCCAGTACCATGACCTTTGCCGCCGTTTCATCCGGCAATTCGTACAGGTTCGCCGCGTGTTCCTTGGGCAAAATCAGCGCGTGCCCCTTTGTAGCGGGTCCCAGATCCAAAATTACCTTAAAGTCTTCGTCTTCATAAATAGACTTGGAAGGGATCTCTCCGTTAGCTATCTTGCAAAAAATACAAGCATCATCTTTCATTCCTTCATACCTCCATAAAAATAAATAATTGATCCAGCATACGCAATGATTTAAAGTCTCCTTTGACCTTCATGCCTCCCGCGCTCATAAAGGCGCGCTGGAAGGTCATCCTGCCGTGGATAATTTCCGTCAGCGTATCCATATCCGTACTGATGAGCACATCGCCTTCTCCCTCGTCCTGAAAGCCGCATTCCAGCTCCGTATGGTCTACTTTAATCAACAGAGACTGCTTCTTGTCTTCTATGACAATCTTATAGGATACTTTAGCGCCCGACATCGGTTTAAAATGGCTTTTAAATGCTTCGACCAGTTTTTCATCCTCGTTTTCATCTTTTCCGAGCATTTCTTTAAAATAGCTTGCCAGCTCCTTAATATCCTCTTTCTGCGTCTGCACATAGGATTCGTCCGCCGCATACTGAGACAACTGCTCGGATTCCTGCGGCGTCAGATTGATATTTTTGTTGATCGCCACCGTTTTATTGACAGCCTGGTTGCTTGCCGGAAAACAAGCCACCTTCTGATTGATGGTCCGATACATATTTTCGGCTTTCTTCTCGATGATACCGATATAGTCCTTATTGTTTTCCAGAATGGAAGTGTCCGGAATGTAGCCGCAAATGCCGCTGCAGGGCTTTCCTCCCAGAATTTCCCATGCCACGGACAAATTCAATTTACCGTCCCGCTCTCCGTAAGTCGTACTCATAACGATGGGACACATATAAATATTGCTGATTTTTTCCTTATCCCCATACAGCCAGCATGCGTCCAGAAACGTCTGTAAATAGCCGCCGATACCGTACCACTCCACCGTCGTAGCCAGAATAATGCCGTCCGCATCCTTTAAGGTCTGCGGAAGCGTCGTAATATTACTTTTCATTTCCGCCAGCATAAAACGCTCGACCTTCACATTCAGCTCTTCCAACACTTCCTGCATTTTGTTGATTACAAACAGCGACGGATCATCCATTAACCCCCTGCCGCCGTAATAAATATGAATTTTCATCGGCTACCTTCCCTTTCCTTAGGCTTCTTTTTCTTCCGATATAGTAAAGCCGCAAGCAGAAATCCTGCTATCAGACCTCCGAAGTGCGCGGCGTTGTCCACATTTTCACTCATCAGACCGCCGTATAAAGTATAGCAGACAAAAAACAACGCTCTGACAAAAGACATTTCCGCCAGTTTTCCTTTGTTGCGGATCAGAATCCAAAGCAACCCGCCCAGCATTCCGAAAATCGCTCCGCTGGCTCCAATAGAACCTAAAACGGGATTCCCCGCGGCAAGCTCCACGGACTGCATCCAGAGAGACGCAAACGCAGCGACTGTTCCTGACAAAAAATACAATATAAAGTATTTTATATGACCCAGCTCTTTTTCCACTATATTTCCCAGATAAAAGAGCGTAATCATATTTCCGACCAGATGAGTCATATCTCCATGAAGAAACATACTCGTAAAAATCCGGTACCACTGACCGCCCAGAACTTCCACGAGACTAAGCCTGCCATAATTATACAACACTTCGCCCGATAATGTACAGAAAGTAAATACCAGTACATTGAGAAGAAATATTCCGTGATTTACTAACGGCTGCTGCCTGACGCTCTTAATCCTGCGCCCGTTTGCCTGATAGATTTCCGCCTCCTGCTGCTCGATGAATTCAAAATCCGCCTGAATCCACTGATTCAGCAAGTCCTTCATCCCGTAAAAGTCTTCGGCTTTTCCTTCCGGAATCAAAAGCTCCCGCCGTCCGCTGTCAATAATCCAGAAAAACCACTCTCTTTCTCCCAGGGACATTGCTCTTGATATATCCCCGGCAATGACCAGCACCAGGTAATGCAGCTCCGTATAGCCCTGATCCATAAAACGCCATTGCGCCTTCTGCGTAACGCTGTGCAGCGTATCTTCCGTAAGATAGGGATTTTTATCCATATCGACGACTTCTATCATGCTGACGAACCCGTTTTCTTTTTTAAAGAAAATCGAAAATTCCGGCAGATTGGTCATCATTTTCAGATACCCGTTCTGTCCAAGATAATAAGAAATTCTTTTTTCCATACCTTTTCTCTTTTCTTATACTATTCAAAGGGTATCATTTTCACAAAATCATGTCAATGATAGGTAAAGGTAACTCGTCCGAAAGCAATCTCGTCATCCGCCTCTAACATCACCAATTCGTTAGGCTCCAACTTGATTCCGTTTTTTGTCGTTCCGTTCGTACTATTTAAATCCGTCAGATATACCACATCATCCCGCAGCGTAAAACGGGCGTGCAGCCTGCTGACCGAGGAATCCTCCAATACATAATCCGCCTGCTCCCTGCTTTTGCCGATGATAAAGGGAAAGGAAGATAAATCGATCTGTTTTTTTCTTCCCCGGACGCGTCCGACCAAGATCCTCTGTTCCCGATAACAATTTTCCTGCAAAAGTACTGTTTCGCAGCCGCTCTCTTCTCTTTTTAGGGAAGCGTCAGAACCGTCCGTTTCCGATTCATATAAGCCGGTTTCATAAAAAGTCTCGTCCTCTTCCTGTTTCTTTGGTTTCTCCTGCCTTTCCGGTTGCTCCTGCTCCTTTCGCATTTCTCTTTTTTTCTTTTTATGCAGATATCCTCCAATGCCGAAAAGCGCCATTCCCGCGGCGGCAATCGCAAATACGCCCGCTCCCACAGCCGCCTCTTTTACCGTAAACAAATCCTGTAAAGATAAGCCGTATTTCCATACACTGTATAGGATCATGCCGATTCCTCCCAGGGCAAGCACCCCAAAAAAGGCAATTGCCATAACCGAATCACCTTTTTTGATTTCTTTCGTTTTTTCCGATTCATAAGGTATTTCCTCTTCCTCGTCCAGATAAAACCCGACGTCCTCCGATTCTTCCTCTTCCCCGGCAATTTCCCATTCCTGTTTTTCCCGCTGTTCGTCCCGCTTCTCTTCGCAATCCCTGTTTTCTAAACTTCTTTTCAGGGCTTCTCTTAAATCTCCCTGCTCTTCTTTGACATATCTGTAAAACCCGTATGCGTATATAACCGCCTGTTCGTCCTCATTGCAGACCCGCTCCAATATGTAATCCGCAAACTCATAGACGGCGCTTTCAAAATTTTCCTCCACAAAAGGATAATATAACAGGAAAATTGTGTCATCGGCGCCGTTAATATAAATATAATCCGGGTCGATAATCAGACATTCCATGTCCAGCAAATATTCCTCCATGCTGTCGATCGCCGTCTGCATCCCAGTAAAAAGTTTTTGTAAATCTTCTCTGTTCAGCTCCCTTTTCTCGTATAAAACCCGCATCGACTGTTTGGAGCTGATATCATAATATAACTCCTTTTCTCCGTTAAAGGTATGCAGCGTTACCGGCAGCAATCCCTTCATCTGATTGTCACAAATCATTTTCAATCCGTAAAGCTCGTTCTGCCCTTCCGTCCCCGGCTCTTCCAGTCTTCGGTCCTTTATTACAAAATAACTTTTATGATTTTCTCTTTTATATTCCGCATTCATTTTAGTCTTGTATAACTCCTTCCAATTTTCTGCAATTTCTGATAAAGACAACGGGATTTACCGCTTTTTTTGCAGCCTCAGACTGAAACTCCCATTGTTGGTACTGCATTTTTAACGCAACTTCTATGTCGTTGCCTTTTACGGCCATTGAGGTCTGCACCTGCGGCTCTCCCAAAAGATTGTCGGATAACATTTCTCCGATTCCTTTTTCCGCCCTGCCGTACCGGATATTCTGATCCTCCCAGACCGCCTGGCTTCCCCGCAGCGCCGCCATTGCCGCCGCCCTTTCCATGGAGCATTTATTATATACAAACAGAGAAAGTGAAATTACAGCCGCAATGACAAACACGAGAAAGGATATCACTACCGCCGCCTCCACGGTAAAACTGCCTCTGTTGTCTCTCATCATATCTTTTATCAATCTTATCCGCTCTCCTTTATCCCTTTTCTATAAAAAAGGCAGCTATGTATCCGGCAAATAGAAAAGGCAGAAATGGAATTGCCGCCGTTTTCTGTTTCCTTTTCAGGCAATACTGCAGCAGCGCCGCCGGAAAAACCAGAAAAAACGCCGCACACAGGCTTATCAGCGCAGACCTTACGCCCGTGTAAACTCCGACTGCCATCGTTACCAGAGCGTCTCCCATGCCAATCCCTTTTTTTGTAAGCCGGGATAAACAGCATAAAAAGATCCCCGGTAAGAAATCCGCCAAAAGATAAAACAGCATTGTCAAAAAATTGCTTTCTCCCGTATAGTCCGGATAGCGGTACAGCGCGGCATATGCTATTCCGGGCAGAAGCACAGCCGCGATATGCCATATCTTTATTTTTTTACTCCTGAAATCCTCCGCCGCCACCGCAGCCAGCCAGACGCCGAAACCCAGCTCTGCCAACCGGATGCCGAAGCCCGGCTCTGCCAACCGGACGCCGAAGCCCGGCTCTGCCGACCATGCGCCCAAAGCGCTTATCCCAGATTTTATCATGATCCTTTTCTCCCTTATGGCTCTTAATATCCACATTTTTTACAGGGACTTCTTGTCCCCACTTGTGAGATCGGTATCGCCTCCACCGTGCGGCGCAGACCGCTGCATAAAATATCGCTGTGATACCTGTTTCCATAGTCCGTAATAAATACGATCGATCCGCTGTTTGTCTCCCCGCAAATTGAGCAGGCGCTGTAAATACTGCCGTCCGCATTTCTGATTCCCGGAATATCTTTTGCAAACACCTTTTCTATGGATAAATCCAAATAATGGCAATCCCGCTTTCTATGGTAAACGGCGCCTTCCGCAGTGATATAGACATATTCCTCTTTCTCTTCTGCAGCGGCGCCCGCCAAATTGTCATAGCCCGTAAACGCCCTCGCTACGGCTGTGCTTCCTGTCAAAAATCCCGCTTTCGGCGACAGAATAAAAAAGGGCGTTACATAATAGGTGCAGCGAAGTTCGATCCGATCGTCCTCCATTATCCGGCTTCCCAAAAAATGCAGGGAATTTGTTCCTTCCGTCGGGGAAGCATCAAGATATTCCTTTCCCAGCTCGGAAATTACCCGGTTTCTGACATAAACCTCCGAAAATAAGGTCTCCGCCGGAAAGGACGCTTCCCCGATTGTACTGCCGCATAAAGCGTCTCCGGCATAGCCGTATACCGCAAGCTCTTTGGCGCATTGCTGCAGGGCGCTGTCAAACTTCATCTGCAGCCTTAGTATCTCTCCGAAGGATAAAACCGCCATGACCGCGAACAAAAAAATCGGTATGGCGAGGGCAGCCTCAATTGTCAGACTGCCCTCTGAGGTAATTGAGATGACAGAGGATATCCTTTTTGAAAAAAAGTTACTTTGCTTGTCTTTGATCTTGGGGATAGTCAAAAGATTTTTGTCAGTACTTTTGTCAGTGTGATTATATGAATGTGTCTGGAGAGATAATGCACTTTGAAATAAATTGTTGTGAATTTTCAAAAAGGACATCCTCTGTCACCTCCTCCTCTCAATTTTTCCTTTTTTTCAGTAATAGAAATATGAACGCGTAATGCTGTAATGATATCCGTATCCGCTGTCAGCAAAGGCTTCCGCCTGTATATAATCCACACAGGTATCCAGTCGAAAATAAGCGTTTCCCTCACATTTGCGGATATCCATCTCTATCACGTCCATGGCGCGGTATGTTTTTGTTTCCGTATTTTCCAGCGCAAGAAACATTCTCAGATATTCTTCGTAGGAGACGCCTTCACCGCCTTCCGGCGCAGTCGCCGTATCCGCGGCAAAATCGAGCATACCGGAAATGCTATAATGCCATGTGTCGCCGGTTTTCATTAACGGTATTCTCCCTCCCTTCAGGAGAGTCCGCACATCATAGACGCTCTCGGCATATCCCCATGCAAAAATCAAAGAGATTTTTACCAGCTCGGCAAGCTCCGGCAGCGCAATCGCCGATGTAACGCTTAAGGCAAGCGCCTCGGCTTCCGCCATTTTTGCAGAATCCGAAAACAGATATACGACGTTTGCCGTCTCCCTCAACAAAAGCAGGCGGTTGACAACGGCTTTCAGATTCTCCACATCACTGTCTTTGCCCGTCAGGATATATTCTAACTGGTACTGCAGCGCGCCGGTTTCCTTGGGATTGGTATAACACCCGCATTTTTTGATCAGGTATTCGTTAAAGATCAACTCGTCGGTTAAGCCGTTTTCTTCTCTTTCCGCTAACCCGCTGCCCTGATTGCAGGTTCTTTGGGATATGTAATTGGATAGATTGACGCCTGAGGTTGATAATTCATCGTCCGTATCAATAACCAGCGTCAGAATCCCTCTCGCCGCATTGACGCCATCCGCGGGATTGTTTAATTCTACTTCTTCCCACTCGTCCTCTCCTACCTGCTTTGGAGGAATCTCAAAGCTGTCGATGGCGCTTTGATTTGCCATCCGCTCCCCGGTAATATCTCTTGTCAGCAATCCTTCCTGCTGTATGGTATGCACCTGTCTTTGCAGCTCATCCAGATAAGAAATCCCATATAAGTCTTTCATATAAGATACCGCCTGCCTTTTGATCAGAGCGCCGCCCTCATCGCTTGCCAGAGAGTAATCCAACACATTGATCTCCCCGGCATGAAGGTTCAGCAGATCCTTGGTCACTCCAACCGTCTCGTTTCCCGCCGCAAAATTATCTTCCAGATAACTTTTCAGATGTGCCTTCGTATTTTCCAAAGACGCCCCCGGCTGTCCGTAGGAGGTATCAATGAAAAACAAATCGTACTGTTCCAAGAGCTGCCTGTTATATTCCGCAAATATGGAAGTTAAAGAAAGATCCATAGCGCTTTCCAGTTTCAACCGTATGGCGTTTTGCCTTGCCCCTTCCACAATCAGCAAAAGCAAAGACAAAATAACCGTAAATACCAGGGCAAGATAGACCGTAACGGATGCCTCTGTCCGATTTTCTTTTTTCATAATGCCTCCTTTGGATTTTGCCCGTAGCCCTTCATCGAAAACTCCGGGTCCCTACACCTTGCCGCTTTGCTTGCTGATCTTTTCAAAAATATTGTTTACCAGATCTGTCATCTGTTCTTTAAAAATCAGCACAAGAGCGATTAAAACCACGAGAATCAGGATCATTTCAACTGTTCCGATGCCTCTTTCATCCCGCACAAACCTTTTGACTGCATTCATATCAAACCCCTCCTTTCCGCTATATCTGATATGTCATGAACGCCGGCACCATAATGATTACCATCACAACCGCCAGCATCATTACCATAGGCAGCAACAACTTTGTCCCCGCTTCCTCTCCCAGTTTCCTGATCCTGGACTGATGCTTTGTAAAAGCATCCTCCGCCTCCTGCTCCAGCATTTCCCGCAAATTGACGGACCCTTTTTTCATATTTGTCGATAACAGCGTACAAAACTTACGGTACTGCAAAAGCCCGTTTCGATTTCCCAAATCCGCCAGGGCGTCCTCCTCCAGCCTTCCGTTATCCAGTTCCCGGATAAAAATGCCCAGCTCCTCATAGAGAGGGTCGCTTTCTTTTGCATCCATCTTTGCATAAATGCGTCTGACCGCCCCGGTTACGCTCATTCCCGCCCCTGTAAACAAAGCGAGCTTACTGACAAATTCCGGATAGGCGAACAATAATCTCTGCTTTCTCTTCTCATATAGCTTGTCCAAGTCCCTGTCCATTCCCTTGTATAAACAGACCGCGCAAAGGACGGTAAGCGCCATGATACCGACAAAACGGTTATCCTTTTTCTCTTCAAAGGTTACCGCCTCATCGCCCACCTTCTCGGGCAGTTGAAATACCTCGTTTTCTTTTTGCGCTTCATTTTCCTGTACCAGAAGTTTTATCAGTTCCTGTTGGAACCTTTCCGTCTGGGTCAACAGCGGAGGATATACCGTTATCTCATATTCCCTTTTCCTGACCGCATCCTCATAAGAAAATTCAGCCGTGATCACTACCTTTTCCTCTTTTTCCAACTCTGTATTTTTCACTTCTCCGCTGCCGTTGATTAAGCCGAAATTGCTGCTGGTATATTCAATCGTTACCCTTGTTCCTTCATAAGAGGACGGGAAAACCATATCTTCCCTGACGCAGCCAAGCCCTTCGTTTTGCCCGGGCATAACCTGTTCCAGCCAGATTTCCGCCGAGTCAAAAAGCGCTTCGGTCTCTTCCCTGCTGTAAATGCGCTGGTCTATACCGATATCCACATCGACTTTTCCAAACCGCTCGCTGCGCGCCGTCGCTGAAATTTCTATTTCCGAACCCCCGTACCCTTCCCTCTCAATCACTCCCTCCCCGGAAATCCTGCTGCCCGTATTCCCAAGGATCAACAATATGAGACTCAAGCCAAGACCCGCCAGCAGGACTACTCCCACCAGCTTCTGCTTTCTTTGATAAAACGCCTCCGTAAGCCGCCCTACGTCTTTTCCGGGATTTAATTTTCTGAGACGGTCCTCGACCATGGGATTCCCCGGTCTTTTTAACCGCTTCATTCCCTTCATCCGCTCATCCCTTTCCTTTCCCGTTTTTCTCCGATGTTTTTCCGCGCTTTTATGTTTTTCCGCGCTCTTCCCGCCTTATTTTTATGCTATTTCCAAAATCTTTTCGGACAGGCGGTACGCCGCCAGATATACGGCAAGTGCCGCCGTCATCACGGCGATTCCTGCCGGATTGTGATAGAGGACGTCAAAATATCCCGGATTGGTCAGGCGGATATAGAAAATAATTCCCATGGGAACGACATTCATAATCTGCTGTTCATACCGTTTTGATGCCACCAGCATTCTGATATTTTCCTGCGTCTCCATTCTCCGGGTCAGCATGGAAACCGTCCGTTCCAAAACCCTCCCCATATCTCCTCCGCTTCTTTTAGCGATTGCAAAAACCTGTGCAAAATCCCTGATATCGTCGTTGCCGCTCTTCTTTGCAAAATCCTCCAATAAACGCTCGATGGGTACATTGTTTTTTACCTGCCTGTTAATAAACAACAGCTCCTTTGCCATTTCGTCTGCGCTGCCGAACCGGTATTCCAAATCCCTGTAAGCCTCCACGAAGGCGTTTTCTACCGAATAGCCCGCTTTTAACGCCGCAAGGACGGAAAGCAACGCTTCTTTAAAATGCAGGGTCAATTCCTCCGCCCGCTTTTTTTGCCGCTTCTTTTGTTCATAGCGGTAATAAAAAATCAAAAACGGACTTCCGATCAAAATACTCAGAGGCGAATTGTAAAACAAAAATCCTGCTACCGCTAAAATCAGCACGCCCTTTATGATAATTTCAGCTCTTTCTCTTCCCATTTTGCCTCCACTCCCGCGTTTTTTAACTTTTCCTGATGCAGCAAGGGATTTTGGCGAATCAGCTTTCCTTGGACCTTCCCTTTTTCATCGTTACCGTCTTCCACGAAAGTGTACAAAGGTGAAAGCACAATCTCTCCATCCACATAACCCGTCACCTCCATAATCTCCAAAACCTTCCTGCTGTGATCCCGCAGCCTTCCTAAATGAACGATAATATCCACAGCGGATGCGATCTGTCTTCTGATTGCGTCCAGGGGCATCTCCATACCCATTAACACCATCGTCTCCAGCCGGACCAGCATATCCCTTGCGCTGTTGGCATGACCGGTGGATAAGGACCCGTCGTGTCCCGTATTCATCGCCATCAAAAGATCGATCGCCTCCTCGGACCGCACTTCTCCGACAATGATTCGATCCGGTCTCATACGAAGCGCCGTTTTGATCAGATCCCGTATGCCCACGGGCGTGCAGCCTTCCACATTAGCGTTTCTCGTTTCCAGCCGGACCAGATTGGGAATGTTGCCAATCTGCAGTTCCGCATTATCCTCTATGGTAATCAGGCGTTCCTCCTTTGGTATAAAATTGGACAGTACGTTTAAAAACGTGGTCTTGCCGCTGCCCGTTCCTCCGCTGATAAAAATATTGAATCGGGCGTAAACCAGCGTTTGTAAAAACTCCATGGCTTCCCGCGTCACAGAACCCAGCCGGTAAAAATCTTCTACGTCCATAGGGCGGTCCGGGAAACGGCGTATGGTCAAAATCGGTCCGTTTAACGCCACCGGCGGCATCACTACATTGACTCTCGCTCCTCCCGCCAGTCTCGCGTCCACAATCGGCGACCCTTCATTTACAACCCGGTTTACTCTGGCGACAATCTGTTGGATCACATCCGATAACTTTTCCTTTGATTCAAAACGGACATCCTGCCGGATCAGCCTCCCCTCCCTTTCCACAAAAATGCAGTCCGGTCCGTTGACCATGATTTCCGTCACGCTGTTATCCGATAAAAACTCCTCCAATACGTCCAGGCGGCGGATAGAGGCAAACAATTCCCTCTTCAGCCTGTTTTTCTGCTCCAGCGTCAGATAATACTGCCGCCCGGCTCTTAATACGGCTTCATCTATCAGGTCCAATACCTCTTCGTCCGACAAATCGCGGGTATAATCGATCCTGTCCGACAAAATGCGCCTGCATTCCGCCCGGATTTCCTCAAATACCTTCATCAAAACATCTCCCCCAGCTTATTTTTCATATAATCCGCCAACTGGCTGTAAGCAAGCTCCCCCGCCCTTTGAGGAATCTCCTTAAATACCGGAAGGCGGCATTTAACCATTTTGTCTAAAACCGCATCCCTTTGGGACATCCTCAGGGCTTCTTCAAACGCCGCCGTCTTTGCCATGGCGATGCCGTCCGGCTTACTGATCGTATAAACCCTGTCACAGACGGAAAGCAGATCGAAAAGTCCCTGCATCTGATCACCCAGATCCAATACAATAATGTCGTAATCGCTTTTTTTGGCAATGGTCTCCACCAGCTTTACCCATTCCTGCCCTTTGACCAACATAAAATCCTCGTAGGAAACGGCAGGGGGAATATAAGAAAAATCTCCGAACTGTTCCGTCAGGCACGCCAATTTCAGCAAAAATTTATCCTCGGGTCCGTCCAGAAAATACATAAGATCCATCAGATCCGTCCGGTATTCCCTTTCAAACCATGCGTGAAAGCCTGCAAATACTTCAAAATTCAGATAAAGGGTTTTCTTGCTTTTTCCCTTTAGCAGACTGTAAACAAGGGCAAAGGAGGTCTGGAGGCTGCGCCTGACCGGCGTATAGACACCTACGACCTGCGCCTTCGTATCCTTTCTGCCCCCTTCCGGGTACAGCGGTATGATCGGTGTTTTTGTCAGGGCGCAGATACTCAAAACCTTTCTTGCAATGGCTTCTCCGGACTGGTATTTGCATACGGCAGGGATCTCGTCCTCCGCAAGGTCCGATTCCAGGCATTCCTTTTCTTTTTGATCGGTCAGCAAAATCGTCTGTTTTGCCAGCTCCCCGGCTTCCGGCTGCCACTGATCCTCTCCGATCAAAAGCACCGCAGCCTGTTCCCCGGATAAAAAACGCGTCAGCTTGTCCCAGTTGTCAAAGCCAAAAATGCGGAATGGCATTCCGGTACGGTTTTCAAAAAAAGCCGCCAGTTTTTTTACGTATTTTTTCTCCAAATCATAAATAGCTAAAATGTGATCCATGTGATACCTCCAAGATGTGTGAGAATTGTACCTGCCAGAATCGGCAGAGAAAAATGAATGTAGAGATGAGATAAAGAAATTTTTTCTTTCCTGCAGAGCAGAAAGATAATTTTGACGACCGAGCACACGGCTCCGACCATCAGGGCGGACAGGATAACGTTGACCGTCTCTTCCGCTCCGAGAAACAGCGCCGCCGCGGAAAGCAGCTTTACGTCCCCGCCGCCAAACGCCCCTGCAAGAAAAAACGGGTATAAAAGAATCATAATCGCAACGCTGTCCAAAACAAAAATGAACCATAGACCTCCGCCGGAAAGCGAATAACCGATCCCCGCAAGATATCCCGCCGCAATCAGCCAATTGGGAATACGGTCCCGGTAAAAATCCATAAAGACAGCCGCCGCCAACAGGCAATAAAGAATGAACATGCTTCCGTCTCCTCTATGAAATTAAAAAACAAATTGGAAAATCCGTCCGATATGGACTGAAGATTTGTTTGTAGTTTGGATTATAGAGCAAGCCTTTCAGTCTGTAAAGACTTTTTTATGAAAAAATATTTTTTTGTGAAAGTTGTATATTTTTTTATATTAAAAGTATCCCGTACAGCAATAAAACCCCCGGAATCCCAAGGATTGCGCTTGTCAATATGCTGACCGGACCAATTCCCACCGCAAGGGAAACGCCTCCCAGTTTCAAAAGGTAATTTGCCAGGAATATCACTCCCGTGCCGACGCCTCCTCTGATCAAAAAGCCTGTAAATACCGACATTTTTCTTTTCATATAAGAAATCAGACACACCAGAACGCAGACTGCCGCAATGATCGCCGCACCGATCACTTCGCCCTCGCTCATTCCAAAATTCTGCATGATCCAAAGTTTTATTCCATTCAAAATTTTTCAACCTCAGAACAACCTTGATAAATTATATGTGTACCTGCATTATTTCATTCCGCAAACATACAATATTATAGGCAAATGAATTTTTTTCCCGGCAATGGGGATACTTTCCATATACGGAGGTGCCAATGAAACTGTTTATCAAACCATTTTGGACAATCAAAAAAGAAAGCGATGAGGAAATCTATCTGAATATGCAGAAACAGCGCCTGATGCGCGATATGGAAAAGACAAGACAGGCTATGGAAGACGTCTATGCCAATTTTGACAATGTTACCGATCCCGATCTGATCGACTGTTATATTTATGAAATGAATTCCGTCCTGAAAAGATATAAGTATTTAATAGAGCAGGCGGAAAAACTGGATTTGCCGCCTGCTTCTCAAATTACCGATCCTCTATACGAAAAAGCCCCTGCTGCCGCTTCCCTCATCCAAATTGACGGATAAGTCGTTTTTGGAATAGGTCAGCCCCGCGTAGACGGTCTGGGCATTGCCCATTACCGGTCCGCTTGTATCCTCTTTGCTGATCGCCGCATAAGCGTCGCGAAGCTTTTGCATAATTTTTGCGGCTTCGTCCAGTTCTTTCTCTTCGTTATGCAGATCCGCCGTTACCAATAGCCTGCTCACATAAATATACAGCTTCAACAGCGTAGGCGCAGGCTCGTAATCATAATTCAAAGAGCCCATCAATTCTTTTAAACATCCCCGCGCCCTTTGTATATCCAGGCGGAAGGTTTTTGTATCCTGTTCCTGTAAATCAGCTTTCGCATCTTTTACATAGGTCAGAAACATTTCATATAAGATCACTACCAGCTCCGTTTTATTCGCCTGGCTAATCCGAAGCGCAAACTGCTGTTTTAATTCATCCTTCATACAAACACCTACTGTAATAACTGTAATACCTGCTGGGGTCTTTCGTTTGCCTGTGCTAACATCGAAATTCCTGCCTGAGTCAGTACCTGAAGGTTGGTGTATTCCGTCATTTCCTCCGCCATATCCGTATCCATAATGCGGGAATATGCCTCGGTCACGTTCTCATGGGTAACGTCCAGACTGTCCCCCGTATGCTCTAAACGGTTCTGATAAGCACCCAGGCGGGAACGTATTTTGGAGATATAGGAATTTGCCTCCGTCGCCTGTCCGATCGCCTTTCTGGCTCCTTCCACCGTAGAAACGTCGGTTGTGTCCAATCCGAGGGTTTCTAAGGACACCATGGGAATACGGATTTCCATAACCTCGCCCTCATTTGCGCCAATCTGCATCCTCATAGCGCCCAATCCCGTCAAATCCAGGGTAATGCTGCCGTCCTGGGACGTCGTCGTAATGGTTTCGCCCAGAGAAAAAGTGACTTCAAAGCTGTTTCTTGCGGTAACAGTCACCTGATTGCCCTCATAAGAGATATAAGAATCCGCCGGAAACGCGTTATCCACGTCTCCCGTCAGCAGAGTAACCGAACCGTCCATCAGATTTCCGTCCGCATCATAAGTGGGATTAACCGAAGTAATCGTATATTTGCCTACCGTAACTTCATCGGAATAATAGGTTACCTTTACGCCCTGTGCGTCCGTATAGCCTTTCAGATCACAGTCCCCGTTTAGCAGTTTCTGTCCGTTAAATTCCGTATCTTCCGCAATTCTGGAGATTTCTTCCTTTAACTGGTTCACTTCCATCTGGATCATTTCCCGCTCTTTATCGGCATTGGTGCCGTTGGTCGCCTGAATCGCAAGCTCGCTGATTCGCTGAACCATGGACTGCATTTCCTGAATAGCTCCCTCCGCCGTCTGTACGATGGACACTCCGTCCGATGCGTTCTGGGACGCGTTGCTCAAACCTCTGAGCTGCATATTCATCCTTTTTGCTATGGCAAGTCCCGACGGATTATCTTTGGCGTGATTGATCTTGTAACCGGTTGATAACCGTTCCGATACGCTGGTAAGCTTTGAATCGCTCTGATTCAACGCCTTATTCGCCAATATAGCGGAAATATTGTAATTTATCTTCATTTTGCCGCAACCTCCTGTTCCATTGTATGGATAAACGCTTTTGCCACCTGATACAGCAGTCCGGTGGAAGCCTGTTTTTGCTTTGAATCCGTCGCCATAAAGGTTTCCAAATTCATCGTTTCACTCTGTACACAAGTTATATCGGCAGATTTTCCGGTTTCGGCAAGTATGCTTTCGGCACATTTTCCGACTATTTGCGTATATTTTTCCAAATCCTTTGCCTCAGCTACGCCGATCAGCCCTTCCACGTGATCTTCCTTTACCACAAAGGTTGCCCCCGCCTTGCCTTCTCCCCGGGCGTTTCCTTTATAGTCAACCGATACCTTACCCTGCCCGCTTCCGTTTACAATCTGCACATGCAGCATGGTCCATTCCTCTTCAAACTGCACCGGCACGTAATAATTTTCCTTCTTCGCATGTCTGCCGACCAGTTCAATCTGCCTTGCACAAGACGCCATCAGACGCACGTCGATATAACTGCCTCTTTCCTTTGCGCTGTCTGCGGCAATCTCTCCGGCGGCTTTGGTCATATCTTCATAAGCCTCCTGTACCGATTCTTTTCCCTCCGACATCGCTTCTTTGATCCGTTCGGTCTTTTCCCGGAAACTCTTTTCCCGTTCGCCGCCCCTCACGGTTTTAAAAAGCTCCGCAAACAGGCTCCCCCGGGACGCCAGCGCTTCTTCTGCAAATAAATTGTTAGCCGTTACCGGAATTTCATCCGACAAAAGCGCATGGAAACGCGCTTCGGAAACCGCTCCCATATCGCGGAAGCTCCCGGCTTCGCTTTCCGCGCCGCCTTCCGTAAACGCCGAATCCTCCTCATCCTGCGCCGCGCTTAAATCGTCTGCAAGCTTTCCCGCTCTGTTGCTGTAGTAATTGTGAATCTGATCCGAAATGGATACGCCCTTTTGTTCCACCTCCGTAAGCAGCCCGAAGGCGTCGTCTATTTTAGCGTCCACATATCCCTTTTTACGGGTCCGCACAGCGCTTAAAAGGTTTTCCAGGTTCAGCTCCTGCTTATTGGAAATCACGGCTCCGATCGCCGCCCCGTCTCCTTTTTCAATCTGTCTCAAAAGGCGGTAAACACCAATATATGCGTCCTTCTCTTCGGCGCTGATCTCCCGGTCTTTCTCAAGCCTGTAAAGATATCTGCTGTATTTCTCAAGCTCCTCCGCTTCCGAGGTATGCTCCCCCAGATAATCGGAAAGCTCATTGAGATTCATTTCCATGGGATTGACCCCTTCCCGGATCATCCGCAAAGTCTTTTCGGGCGTCAGCGAAGAAAGTACTTTTTGCAGCATCGCATCGGCTTCCTTCACGGCGTCTATATTTTCCGCGGTAATTTCCATCCGGTTATAGCCGAGAATACGCACGGCTCTCCGGTTGTCCTCTGTAACCTCCATCGCCGCTTCCTGCAACAGCTCATCCACATTGCGGAACGCGGATTTTATGGTATCGCCTAAATCCGCTCTCGGCGCGGTCATCAAAGCCTCATAGCTTTCCCCCGCCCTCGCATAGGTCTGCGCCAGAGATTTCCCCGTTTCATAGACCCTTTGCAGCGTAAAGACGCCCCTTGCCATCCATGCTTCCTGTACAGATATGCCCACTGTCGCCGCCGGAAGAGACTTGATCTCCTCCGTCTTTTCTCCGATCTTTGCGACCTGCGTCGCATGGTAAACGCTTTCTTCCTGCTCCAACAGCTTTAACAACCAGTCAAGAGGCTCCAATTCGATATGAACGCCCCGCTTCA
Source organism: uncultured Lachnospiraceae bacterium (assembly GCA_900542015.1). GTDB lineage: Bacteria > Bacillota > Clostridia > Lachnospirales > Lachnospiraceae > UBA2882. The sequence goes on from UQLY01000015.1 coordinate 36,653, forward strand.
TCAGCTTCAGATTCGCCTGCGCGCTCATATGAAGCTGGATTTCCAACAACTGTTTTTTTGCATTTCCGCTTCTCTCTTTTGTAAAATCGCTCTCCCGGTCTGCCTTTTGGTTCCCTATCTGAAATAACTGAAACAAGGTCAGGGTTCTGCCCTCTTCCATCGCTTTTGCAAGATCAGCCTCCGTCAGCGCCTGGGTCTTTTCGTTGATCTCCAACGCTTTTTGGATATAGCCGCTGTCCGCGCTTTGATATCCGTCTCCGACTGCAGGATTCGCTTCTTTTGCCGAAAGTCCTGCGCTCAAAGCGTCTGCCGCCGCAAGCGCCGCCTCCTGCGCGCCAATCGGGAAAGTAAGCCCGTTTAACTCCCGCAGGCGGAAAAGATTTTCGCTTGTCAGAGGAAGCCCTTTTTCCAACAGCCAGCGCGCTTCTTCCAAAGTCTCTTCCTCAACGGGAAGCCCCGCTTTTGAAATGATCTTCTTCATCTGGTCTTCCATGGCGGAAACCGCCTCGGGATTTCCCTTTTTTGCCAGATACCCTTCGGCTCCCGTTCCGAAATAACCGGAAGGCTGCGCCGACGAATCCTTTGCTCCCACATGGGACGCCTTATATAAAGAATCAATGGTTGGCTCCAGTCCGTTTTCCAACAGGTATTTTTTCGCCCCGTCAGAAAGCTCCGTTATCTGAGCCGCCTTTTCTATTTCGTTGTAACAATCCTTTACGTTTTTTTCCGTAACCGGCAGGTTTTTGCTCTCTAAAGCACGGGCGATCGCCTGGACACAGCCGTTGTCTCCTATGGCTTCCCGGACCGCATTTTCATCCAGATTGTCCGTGTATCCTGCAATATGTACGCCTGCACGCGCCAGCGTTACCTTGATCTCGTCCACGATCGTTACCATTTCTCCCGGCTCATAATCTCCGGGATCGCCTCCGTTTTCCGAAAGCTTCCGGTAATCCTCGTCGGAAAGCGTATTGGACATGACGACCATAAAATCCTTGCTGTTTTTTGCATCATAAACGGAAGCCTCTTCCAAGAGCTCCCCCGTCTGATCTTTCCTGTCCCGGTAAGCATGGTTGCCCACCACCGACGAAGACGGGTCCCAATGAAAGCCGCCCGATACCGCAGCCGTATCCTTTACGCCCTTATTTCCGCCGCCGTAACCGCCTTCATAATCTCCTCTGACGCCGGCGGCATCCTTATGCTGTTCTACCTGATGAAACGCAACGTTCATATATAATCTCCCATTACTGCCGAATATATCATTACTCCAAAAATAAAAGGCGAATGCAAAGTGCATTCACCTTTTATTTCGGCATTTTAAAGGATTCCGTTAACCTCTTTTTAAAATTGGAACAGCGCTGCTGCGTAAGGCGGCAGATCAAAAGTCAGCGAATATGGTTTGCCGTCCGCCTTTTTTGCTTTTGCCGTTATTTCCTTAGGGATCTCTCCCCCGTTACCGCCAAAGCAGGTATCGTCGGAATTTAAAATCAGCTTGTATTTTTTCTTCTTCGGAACGCCTACGGTAAAATCCTTCCTTTCCATGGGCGTCATATTTAATACTACAAGCAGATTGTTTCTGCCGTTGCCCGCTTTCCTTACATAGCTGTATGTGCTTTGTTCGGTATCGTCGGCATTCATCCATTCAAAGCCCGCCCAGTCGTTATCGATCTCGTACAGGCACGGGTATTTGCGGTAAATCTCTAACAGCTTGGAAACATAATATTTCAAAGAGCTGTGCAGCTCGTCGGACAACAGTCCCCAATCCAGTTCCTTTTCTTCATTCCATTCATTGTCCTGTCCGAATTCCTGTCCCATAAACAGCAGTTTCTTGCCGGAATGGGTAAACATATAAGTATAACCGACTCTTAAATTGGCAAATTTATCCACATAAAAGCCCGGCATTTTCTTTAACATGGAGCATTTCAGATGCACCACTTCGTCATGAGACAGAGGCAGAATGTAATTCTCGCTGTTGTTATAGCTCATGGCAAAGGTCATCTTGTAGTGGTTGTCTTTTCTAAAGAGCGGATCAAGCTTCATATATTCGCAGAAATCGTGCATCCAGCCCATATTCCATTTAAAGGAGAAGCCCAGTCCGCCCTCCTTGACGTCGCCGGTAACCATCGGCCATGCCGTGGATTCCTCCGCGATCATCATGGTCCCCGGGAAACGCCTCTGCATCGCGCTGTTTAAATGGCGGAAAAATTCAATGGCGTCAAGATTTTTGTTGTTGCCGTATTGATTGGGCAGCCACTCTCCGTCCTTTTTGCCGTAATCCAGATACAGCATGGACGCAACCGCATCGACTCTTAATCCGTCCACATGGAATTTATCCACCCAGAACATGGCGTTGGCAATCAGAAAATTGCGGACCTCGTTTTTCGCATAGTTGAAAATCTTGGTGCCCCAGTCGGGATGCTCTCCCCTTCTCGGATCGGGATGCTCATAAAGGCAGGTGCCGTCAAATTCCGCAAGACCGAAAGCATCTCTGGGAAAATGCGCCGGTACCCAGTCCAGAATCACGCCGATTTTATTTTTATGCAGCGTATCGACCAGATACATAAAATCCTTCGGCGTTCCGTAACGGGAAGTGGGGGCGTAGTAACCGGTCACCTGATAGCCCCAGGAACCGTCAAAGGGATGCTCCGCAATGCCCATCAGCTCCACATGGGTATATTTCATTTCTTTTAAATATTCCACAATGCGGTCCGCAAATTCGCGGTAATTGTAAAAGCCCGCCGCCTCCGGCTCCGGATGTCTCATCCAGGAACCGATATGGCATTCATAAATGGCGATCGGCTCTTTCTTCCAGTCCTTGGTTTTCTTTGCTTCCATCCAGGTCCTGTCATTCCACTGAAAGCCCGTCAGATCGGTTACCTTCGACGCGTTGCCCGGACGAAGCTCCATATAATTGCCGTAAGGATCCGCTTTGTAAAGTTTTTCCCCGGAAGGCGTCGTAATGACATATTTGTACATGTCGTTTTCCTTCACACCGGGGACAAACAATGCAAAAATGCCGCCTTCTCCCAAGCGCCCCATATTGTATTCGTAAATATCCCAGTCGTTAAAAGAACCCGCTACGTTTACATACTGCGCGTTTGGCGCCCACACCGCAAAATAAACGCCCTCTACACCGTCCACAATCGTTTTGTGCGCTCCCAGTTTGTCAAAAATCTCGTAATGAGACCCTTGGGCGAACACATACTGATCCGCCTCTGTAATGAAAAGCGGATTTATCTCTTTGTTTTTTCCCATTCCTTTAATACCTTCCCTCTTTTATTTTAAGAAATCCTTTTCTCTCAGTACGATCATATCGTCGTCGTCATACCTTTTTGCCAACAATACGTCCATAAAATGAGAAATGTTTTTCTTCTCCGAATTTCGGATCGCTTCGTCCACGATTTCTTTTACTTCCTCTACGGTTACCGCGTGCTCGTTTGTCTGCATATCGGCAATTCTCGTATATAGCGCAAGCACGCCCATATCGTCAATGGAATATTCCTGTTCGTTGGCATACTCTTTTCCGTAATTTACCAGACCGTCGTTATCCAGCGCCGCAATGTCTATCCGCAGATCAAAATATTGTTTGGGCATATTTGCCTTTGCCAAAAGCGCATCCAGTTCTTTTCTGTTGTCTTCCAGCAAGATCAAAATACCTTCGTCGGTTTTTTTCTTCAAGCATTCGCCAAGAGACAATAATGCCATTTCGTCCAGCGCGCCTGCCTGTTCTACAATCAACGCGCCGTTTCCTAAATTATTGACCGTTTCCGCAATGCTCTTTGTATTGAGCAGTTCGCCCGTAATCTTCGCAACCTTTCCGGAAAAGTGATCGTCGTTTACGGAAAGCACCTTAATCAGGTTTTTCGCCACGGTCAGCGTACCCGTTCCCTTTTCTCCGGCAATCAGCACATTTCCAATGCAGGGATTTAAACTGATATTATCGATGGCGTTTGCAACTTCCTCCTGTACCTGTTTGGTCTGGGCAATCGATCCGAACATTTCCTTTTCATCCCGGGTCAGCGTTCTCCTGATGGGAATTTTCTTTTCCGGCGCCGCCGGCTCTTCTACAACAGGGGCGGGTTCCTGTTCCCTGGGTTTCTCCTCCTCCGCCGTCAAATCCGTAATGATAAAGCCGGTATCCCCTTTCACCGGGGCGGGCTCTTTTTTCTCGGTCTCCGCTAACGCTTCCATGACCAGCTTTTCCAGGGATTTATCAAATTCTTCCGTGTGCGCGCCGGGTTTTACCGCTTCCGGCTCTTCAATCTCTTCCAGCTCTTCGACGCCGTCGTCCGCGTCGATTCCAAATACGAATCCTTCCGGCTCCGGTTCTTCATCGCCGGTTTCGTTTTCTTCTGCCAAAGATACTTCCGGCTCTTCTTCCTGCTCTTTGGATTCCTGTTCATATAACGTGGACAACAGTTTTTCTTCAAGCCCTTTAATCTCTGCGGTATTGAAAACAGTGGGGTGGAAAACGGGTTCTTCGCCGTCAGAATCTGCGTTGTCGGAGTCTGCGCCGTCATATTCTGTGCCTTCGGGTTCTTTACCGCCAGATTCCTCTGCGGCATCCTCTTCCTCCGGCACTATCGCCGTATCCTCTTCCCCGATTTCTTCTATCGATTCCGCCTCGAAGGGTTCTTCCGTCTCAACGGATTCTTCCTCTTCTTCGGTATCGTCGGGCAGTTCCGGCACAATCGTATCTTCTATGGGCTGCTGCCCGTCAAAGACATCCAGGGTCGGCGCAATCAGATTCAGATCCGCCTGTACGCTCGCCTTCGCCGCGGCGTCAAAATCCTGAAACATAGGTCCGGTCTGCTCCAAAACCTTGCGTCTCATTTCTTCTAAATGCTTTGCCTCATTCGCCCTCTTGGTTTCCTCCCATTCAGCCATAATGTCTTCAAAGCTGAGCTGCCCGGTAATCTGCTCATCCGCCTGAGGTTCTTCTTCCGCGGTTTCGTTGATTTCGTCGGCTTTTTCGGCTGTCATGTCAGCTTCCGGCGTTTGGTCTTCTGCGGTTTCTTCTATCTGCTCTGTTTCTTCCGGTTTTATTTCTTCGCTTACTTCTCTCTGTTCTACCGCCGTAATGTCTTCATCCGCTGCGCCCGTTTCTCCTTCTGTCAAGGTCTCTTCCCGGAGCTCTCCCGTGGGTTCTTCGGTTTCTTCCTCGCTTACGGCTTCCGGCTGCGCCTGTATTCCCATGTCTCCCGTTATCTGATTGATGGATTCGACGGGCAGGGTCCTTGTGGCGTCGCTTGCCTCCATATCCTCCTGCTCCATAATCTTAGCAAGATTCTTTGCCAATTCTTCCTGAAGATTGATCGTATTAAATTTGCCCATATCCAAAGTTTTCACATGGATATCCAGTTCTTCTTCCCGGGGCTCTTCTGTCTGGGACTCCTCTGTTTGCTCCGCTTCCACCTCCGCATTGACGTCCTTGGAAGGAATCCTTGTGGTAGGTGCGTTGGAAACTTCGACGGATTTGATCTGAATCGGCATGGACGGAATGGTATCCGCGGATACTCCGGGGCTTTCCGTCTCCTCTTCCGCCTGAGTTCCGCCTTCTGCCTCTTTTGAAACAGGCTCGGGCTTTTGTTCCTCTGCAGATTTAACCACATATGCGTTGGTTCCGGACTGGAATCTCTTATCGTATTTTTCCTGCTGGGTAGGCGTCAGCGGCACATGAAGCATTTTCAGCTCCATTGCTTTAATCACATATTTTCCCTCGCCAAACCAGAGAATCAACTCGTCGCATTCTTCCACGCAGCGGGTGGCAAGTCCGATTCTGTGATACAGATAAGCGAGCTCATAAGCCCATTTTTCTCTATAATCACGTTTTTTGTATTCTTCTAAAACCGCGATACGCTCCTCTAAACTCACGTCCTGGGCTTCATATAACCGGTACTGCAGAATAAAACGCCCTGTATCCTTTGGCGCAATCTGTACAAATTCTTTATAATATTCAATTGCCTGTACCAACTCTTCCAATTTGATACACAATTCGCAAAGGGAATATACAATCTTTCTGGAACCGGGCTGGCGGTCATAAGCCAACAGTAAAATTTCCTTACTGTCCTCATAACGGCGGTTCATTTTGTACAATTCACTGACCTTGCAAAGCATCGTAACGCTTTTTACCCTTCGCCAGTCAATGGTATCCGCGATTTTTACCGCTTCCGCATATTCTCTCTTTTCAATCAGTGCGTTGATTTCCTCAGCGCGAACTCTGTATTCATATTTATCCAAGTGATTCACCTCAAACTGCTAGCCTACATGATATGGTATTTTTTTACATAATACCCCTATTTTCTTACTAAATATCAGTGTATCATAGGTATATTTTGATGTCAAAAGAATAACGCATAAATATCGAAATTTATGCGCTTTCTTTTTGTCAGCCTTTTATCAGCCCAAAAGGTCGGAAAGTTTTGCAAACTGGTCAAGCGTCAGCGCCTCTCCCCGTATCGTTGCAGAAAGTCCCATATCCTCCAAAGCTTTCGCTGTTTTTTCTTTTGTAATATTGTAAATCCCCGCGTTGGACAAAGCGTTTACCAGTGTTTTCCTCCGCTGGTTAAATGCCGCCCTGATCACGGCGAACATTCTTTTTTCATCCTGTGTCTCCACCGGCGGCTTTTCATAGCGGATCAGGCGGATGACCGCGCTTCCCACATTGGGCTTCGGAATAAAACACCCCGGCGGCACGTTGGCGACAATCTCCGGTCTGGCATAATATTGTACCGCCAGCGACAGGGCACCGTAATCCTTCGTCCCGGGTCCTACCTGCATTCTGTCCGCAACTTCCTTTTGCACCATGATCGTGATGGAAGAAAGCGGCACATGACTTTCAAACAATCCCATAATAATCGGCGTCGTAATATAATAAGGAAGATTCGCCACAACCTTGATGGGCTTTCCATCATTAAACTGATCGCATAGTTTCTGCACATCCACCTTTAAAATATCGTCATGTATAACTGTTATATTATCATATGCGGACAAGGTGTCCTTTAGAATGGGAATCAGACGATCGTCGATTTCCACGGCGACGACTCTTTTGGCGCTTTCTGCAAGATACTGGGTCATTGTCCCGATTCCCGGTCCGATTTCCAGCACGCAGTCCTCCTTTGTAATTTCCGACGCGCTGATAATTTTTTCCAATATATGGGCGTCAACCAAAAAATTCTGCCCGTATTTTTTCTGAAAATTAAAACCGTATTTCTGCAATACGGCGATGGTATTTGATGGATTTCCTAATGTCGCCATGTCGTTCCTTTTCGTACTCCGTTCTATTTTACGCTAATTTTCCATACAGCCTGCGGGCGTTTTCCGCCGTTCGTTCGATAACTTCTGCTTCGGTAACGCCTTTGATCGAGGCAATTTCTTTTGCCACATAGGATAAATAGCCGGATTCATTGCGTTTCCCTCTATAGGGCTCCGGCGCCAGATACGGCGCGTCCGTCTCCAGAATTATCCTGTCCATGGGCAGCATTTCCACCGTTTCTTTACATTTCCTGCCGTTTTTGAAGGTAACCACTCCGCCGATGCCAAAATAAAATCCCATGGAAAGATATTCCTTTGCAAGCTCGGCGCTATAGGAATAGCAATGGATCACGCCGCCCGCCTCCTGTGCTTTTCCTTCCTTTAATACCGCCAGGGTATCCGCCGCCGCGTCCCGGGAATGAACGCAAATCGGAAGACCAACTTCCCTTGCAACCTCAATCTGCCGCAGAAACCATTTCTTTTGTACCTCTTTGGATTCCACGTTCCAATGATAATCCAAGCCGATCTCTCCAATCGCCACAATTTTCGGCTCCGCCGCGTTTGTTTTGATAAAATCCATATCCGCCCCGGTCAGCTCTCCAACGTCGTCAGGGTGCACGCCCAGCATTCCGTATACAAAATCATATTCTTTTATCAATTTTAAGGTCCTCCTGCAGCCGTCCATGGCCGCAGCCGCATTTACAACCTTCTCTACTCCTTTTTCAATCAGCCCGTTTAACACCTGCGCTCTGTCCTCTTCAAAAGCCCGGTCGTCATAGTGGGCATGGGTATCAATAATCATTTCTATGTCCTTTCCCGTTAGAATAAAATTTTCTTCTAATTTTTTTAAAAAAGGCTTGCCAACCGGGATTTATTATACTATAATAATGCTTGCGTCGCAAGCGACACGCACCATTAGCTCAGTTGGTAGAGCAGTAGACTCTTAATCTATTTGTCCAGGGTTCGAGTCCCTGATGGTGCATAAAAAGTCCCCAAGGTTTTATCCTTGGGGATTTCTGATTCTTAATTTTCTCCGCTTCCGGCGGCATTTTATAGAAATGCGCTTCTTTTTCTCCATTTTCGTCGATCCTTAAAAATGTCCCGAACCCGCCTCATTCAGAAGATACTCTAATAATGCTTCGCAGCCTTCTAAAATGTCATCATATGCTTTGTCAAAATCGCCTGTGTACCAGGGATCGGAAATGTCTCTGGGATGTTTACTGTAATCCAAAAGGCGGTGCATTTTATTTTGTGGGTCTCCGCCTGCAATTCTTTCCATGTTGCGGATATTGATTAGTTCCGTACCGATCAGAAGATCATATTGATCGTAATCTTCTTTTTTCATCTGTCTTGCCCGTTTTCCGTCACAGTTGATGCCATGCTCGTTTAGTTTCCGCTTTGCGGGAGGGTAAACGGAGTTGCCGATTTCTTCCGTACTGGTCGCGGCGGAGGCAACGTAAAAACGGTCGGCGATGCCGCGGGTGGCGAGCAGGTCTTTGAAAATAAATTCCGCCATGGGGGAACGACAGATGTTGCCGTGGCAGATGAATAAAACTCTAATCATAAATTTCTCCTGTTCTGAAATGCTCTGTAATGCCGAGTTTTGCAAGGTTTTATCGGCTTTTCCGGGCATCGTATTTTCTCTGTTAATGACTACACTTTTTGCAAAACACTTCAAAATGGTGCAATTCAAAGCAATGTGTAGTAGTCAAATCGTAGTCAGTTAAGGGGGTTCAGACTACTGACGGGGGTGTGCATTATTTAACGAAATGGGGGGTGAAATAGGTATGCCTTTTTATGCTAATTCTTCTGCCTTCACAAACCACTCTGACTCAATGCATTCATCATCTGGAAGCCTTAATATGAAATTCTCATCACAAATAAAACTACTTCCTAGCCATTCATCATACAATCTTAATATTGCCTGTTTCAAAAATTCCACAGTCTTTTCACAGTCAGTTTCTGGCGGATTCCCCATATCAAAAATCACCTTCGACATAGGTATCAAATACTCAATGCAATAATATTTGCTATTACTATAATAATCAGCACACATTCCCTGGATTCCGAGAAGCCTTTCGATGTTACCCACCAATTCAGGACAACTCGCCAACGAAGAATAATAATGACTTTCCTCTAAATATGAGCGAAATGCAAACCCATTTACACAATAATCTTGATTTTTGAAATATCCAAGTCTGGATTTCACATAACAAACATTGCCATCATTATACGCAAATTCATTATCAAGAGATTGTAGTATTCCATTATAATGCAAATTAATGTGTCCTTCACCAGATTCAAAAGTTATCTTATACTTTCTAAAAAAATTAGACAGCGGAGAACTCCCTAATAAGAGTTTCTCCAGATTGTTGTTAGCTTTCAAGTCAGTTCCATTCAGCCTTCGTGACAAATGAAACATTTGAATATATTCAAGTTTCTCATCTACAATGTGTTCAGAAAGAAAATCTTCAACGCACTCCCACGGTTCCCTTTCCGTATCTTCATAAACAGAAACAAATAACTGTATCAATCCACCTGCAGAAAGGTTTAAGAATTCCATTACACCTTGTTTTAAGCCATCTTGTGTTCTTGCATCTATATATTTCATTTACAATCACCGCCTTAAATTTATATATGTGTTAACCTAAATAATATGGTTATTTCGTAATATAGATTCTACTATTTCATATTTTTTATTCTTATATGAAATTTCAATCAGCTTTATTTCATGTTCTTTAGCATACTTTCGCTTTTCTTCATCATTTCTTTGTTGAATAGCAAACCTTCTCTCTCCACCAAATTCAGTAACAGGCTTATAGTGCTGCTCACCTTGACATTCAATAAATGCAACAATTTTCCCTTGTTTATAAACTGCAAAGTCATATCTCAAAGGAGTTTCATTATCTATTCCATATACCCCGTCAACTGTTACTTCAACTCTATAATTGATCCCATTTTTTATTAAAATATCATTTACAATCCATTGAAAAGAAGATATCTTATGGCATTCACAAGAAACAGCACTCCAATATCCATTGTAAGCTCTGTAACCATACTCAGTTGGTGGAAAGATACCAAACTTATCACAAGTCACCATTTTTTTATTCCCACATAGATAACATTGACATTTATATTCTTTATAGACAATAATATCTTGATATTTCTTTTGATGTCTTTGCGTATAATAAGGAATTGGGACACTTTCCAATTTATCGTTTACACATTCAAGCACCTCTAGTGACTCATATATCAATCCCGTATAATCTTTATCATAATTTATTGCATTTTTTCTTGGAATTGATGCAATAATCTGGGCATCTTTTTCTGCTTGTTTGAATAACTCTTTCTCTCGCTTATCATTCCAAGCACTACAATATTCATCTGCTGGAATAACATCCTCCTTATCATCCACTAGACATACTGCCTCATTATTCTCGTACTTCTTTCTTTTATTATAATTGGCATTACTTGCCTTTATAGAATAAGTAAATCTTGACGAACAATATACAGGTTTGTAACAAACCTTAGGTTCTGTCTGCAATGTTTCTTCAGAATAATATCTTATCTTTCCACATTTTCTACATCTACATTTATAATGTTTTACTCCTGTACTCTTCTGTAACTCTTCAATTGCTTTATCAAAATCAGAAAATGTTACTGACTCTCCATACACGTTAAAATTAATCGGCTTATATATATATGCTGGTGTAACAATTGTCTTTCCACCATCCCATCCAGTCCAATCTCTTCGAACATATTTACCTTCTTTCACAGCTTGAAGAAACTCCATCTTTTCTTCTTTAATATCTAAAATACACGTTTCTTTCATTTGCAAATATTCCGTGCCATCATCCAAGATTTGCAAACACCCAAACTTCATTCCAACCTTTACATCTATTTTCTTAACAGAGGTATCTAAAATAAAAATCACCCTTCCTCATAATATTCAAAAAATAATAATATGTATTAAGCAGCCTTTACATTTCAATTTTGTTAGCCCCTATAAATCCCCCTTAACAAAATTATTCTACCATACCAACTGAATTCACACCATATAAAAAGCACTCAACCCAAACAGGCTGAGTGCTTTTTATATTTCTTCTTTATTATATTATCATACCACCTTGAACATATTCTGTTTCAAAGGTTTATCATCCGTATCCGAAATTCCCATCTCTTTTCTGGCATTTTCCAATCCCTGCATCTTCTGAAGTTCCTTCTCAGCATCCTCAAGTCCTACATGGATGTAGACATTGAGCGTCACAGCTATATCCGAATGTCCCATCAAATACTGCAGTGTTTTAGGATTCATGCCGGACTTTGCCATATTGGAACAATATGTATGTCTGCAAACATGAGGGGTAATATTGGGCATCTGAACCTTATAGATTTCATTGTACCTGCTGACCATATGATTGAATCTGTGTTCCCAATGCATGGCTACAAGTGGCATTCCATCTTTGTCCAGAAAAAGAAATCCCGTATAACCATCTATCACTTTCTCAACCTTATAATCTGGTCTATCCTCAATAATTGCTCGAAACATTTCTGTCACTTCATTTGTCATTGGAATAACCCTTGTTCCGGCATTGGTTTTTGTTGGCTCAATTACATACTCTCTTTTGGAAGTTCTTTGCAGCTGATGATCAATATTGATGGTTCTTTTCTCTAAATCAATATCCTTCATTGTAAGTCCACAAAATTCCGAAATTCTCATACCTGTGTGAAAAAAGATGTAAATCACTTCATAATATTTACAATAAACCACATCATCATGTATGAATTTCAAGAATTTTCGCATTTGGTCTTTTGAAATTGCTTCCCTTGTGACAGCATCATTAACTACCACTCCGGCTAATTCAAATTGGAATGGATTTTTCATAAGAACATCATCATCCACAGCCATCTGAAATGCCGGACGAAGGACTCCTCTCACTGTCTTTATCGTGCTATGCCCTCTCCCATCTTCCTGCTGCATCTTTATCAGAAATAACTTTGCATCAGATGTCTTTATTTTCGATATTTTTTGACTTCCAAAAGGCTCATTTTTAAGAATGTTTCTCACAAAATTGTAATTGGCTAATGTGTTTGGTCGCATTCCCACCTTAGTCTTAAGATATCTCTCCACCAATTCATTTACAGTAATATTCTTCCCCAATGGATCCAATCGATTATCAAGATCGTAACCTATCTGTTTTTCTAGTTCTCTCAGAGAAAGACATGGCTTTTTACCAACCGGGAGCGGATCAGTTGGTTCTAATCTCCAGCTATAAACAAAATGTGGTTTCCCGCCTATATGATACTTAAACTGATACTTTCCATTTGCTCTTATTGATTCGCCCCTTCGGAGTACTCTGTGTTTTGAATCTCTTCGCAATCCTGATTTTCCTGCCATCCTCGTTCCCTCCTTCGTATTTCTGGGTGTCCATTCAGATATCTTTCAAACTCTTTTTTCAGAATCAGCCTCCTGCCATTATAATAAAAGGCTATAAATTCCAATCCTTCTTGATGTAATAATTCATAAAATTTTCTACGACTCAGTTTATAATAGGTAACTGCCTCTTGAACTGTCATAGTGTCCTTATCATCAACTTTTGATTTCAATTATTCTTTGCCCCTTTCTCAGCTAAAATTCCTCTTTTGAGGTATAACATATATCACTCTGAATCACTTATTTATCAACTACTTTTGGCAGATAAATAACTACTTTCAGCAGACTATATTTCAGCAGACTATATTTCAGAAGAATCATAGGAATACTCATTACTATTGTTGTAGGTATAATCCGTAACTCTCTCAAGATTTGCAACATTTGTGGTATCCAACCGATACAGCTTGCTGCTATCACTCGACACGCACATCAGCCATTTTCCACTCATACATGATCCCTTGCCACGGCAGTCTCCATGTCCTTCGGACACTTAACCTCTGCCTTATTGGGATAGGAGCAGTTCGCTGCATTACCAACGCAGTCGGCAGTAAATATTGTCATCTGCATTTAGGTATCCTCCTTGTTAAAGTATTTAATTGTCATCTGCTTACGCTCTGCGTAGGCTATCTCTTTCTGCATCCCGGCTGTCGGCTCACCGAACACCCACAATTCCTTACAATGGGAAAGAACAGCAATATCCATAAACATCGCCAGTTCCCTCTCGGTCTCTTCCGACATGAACTGTGGAAACAACAGATGTGGTGCTATCGGAATAGCACCCTGGTCGACTGCCATCCGGCAGTAACCTCTCGCACGTCTTACGTTGTTTTCCACATCTCCGCTGTAAGCAGAACAGATATAAACCATTGGTCTGTACTTACCCTTATCAGCCAGAGCGTGATATGGTGTCGGGTCGGCATAGCCTTCTGGGTTCTTATATTCGAGCATTCTGTCCGCTCCTTTCATGTGTGATAGGGATGTCTATCCCTCCACTTTCCCACGGACAGCTTTTTTCATTTTGGGCGGGGTATTTTTTCAAGAAATAAAAAAATTACCTTGGGGAGAACCCCCAAGGTCGTGTGAATCGTTTCATATTATTTTTTATCTTCTTTTGCTTTCAAGGCTTTTCTGATTTTCAAAGCCTCTTTATAATACTTTTCTTCATAATCAGTATGTTGTTTCTCTGCCCATTCCTCTGCATAGTCCAACAGGAAATGCTCTATACATGATAGCATTCTATGATGGGCTCCAAGAAATGAATCTTCCATATTGCGTTTCTTTATCTGTAATGACTTATGGTTTCCATCCTCATTTAATAATAATGATGTATAGATGTCGGATATTTCTACTTCTTTTTCTGCACGTTCCGACCCACGAATCTGTTTATCAATATCATTCATTTCTACAATTCGACTGGCATAACTGAACCAGGACATCGGTATCGCATAATAACTGTCTCCACATAATAAATCAGACCACCACGATGTATAAGAAAAGGCATTCTCCTCATCAGAATCGCCATCGTCTTCCGGCATATTTTCAACAAGGCAGTTTACGGCATCTTCGGACAGACCAGTCTTCTGGCATATGTCAGCAACCTCAAGATCAGATGACATTATCTCGGACTTTCCATATAAATAATCGAGGGAACAATCCAAGATAACGCTGTATGCATACATATACTGACTCGGCACCTTACAAGCCTCATCATATTTATCCTGCGTTAAATGATTCTGAATGTTCCTTCTTATTGCCTCAACTTCTTCAAAAGGATTAGTATACTCTTTGTGTTCACGTATCTTTACTATTTCACGGCATCTTTTATTACTGTAGATAGCATTTGCAAGAGTTCCTGTATCTCCCATCTGCCTTGCGTCAGCAACGGTCAGCAGTCTTTTACCAAATGTATTATACTTTTCGGCTTTCTTGGACATTATCTCACCTCTTAAACGAATTACTATTCGTTATAAATATATTCATCATCTTATAACGGTTAGTATTACGAACTGTTATTCTTTACTTTAGAATAGCACGGATGTATGATTTATACAACAAGAAAACAAATATTTTCATTCCAAAGGAGGAAACAATTATGAACACTACAGCAAACCAGATAGCAAAGATTATCTCTACACCTAACCCTTCAGCACCTATCACAACTCACGCCCTGGCAGAACTTGGTAACGGCAGTATGCAGAACGGTCTCCGAAGAATCGTTAGCTACTTCGCAGCCGAGTCAGCATCCAACTTAAGGCTCGGAAGAATACAGGGTGGCCTTGTCGGTGTAATCGGCACCGCTGCCGTAGCCGGAGGAATTGCTTTCATATACCATGAAACACAGAAAAAGCAGTTAGAAACCGAGGGCAAGGTTATCCTTAACACCCTTCAGAAGTCCGCAAACAAAAACACAGTAATAGTAGAAGAAACTCCCTCCGATGATGTGACCGAAGGGTCTGATACCGATAACAACACTCCTTCCGAAAAATAGTCTCCATTCCATATACACCTCCTTTCAGGGTGCGAATCCGTAACAGGGTTCGCACTTTTTTATAAAAATAGCCCCGAGTTCACTCCCCGGGGCCATGTGTTGTTTCATATTATTTTGTAAGTTCTTTGATTTCCTTCAATGTCTGGTTGCAAGCCTCCATCTGTTTTTCCAGCAACGAAATCTTCTCGACTAATAACTGTGATACACCTACCGGCTCAGCAGTTTCTTCTTTTTCAGTAGTTGGAAGATTAGCTATAGTATAAGCTATTATGGCTCTGTAGGTTGTCGTAACAGGCTTATTTATCGCTGCTGCAATGGTTTTCAATCTATCATTAGACTCGCTTTTTATAGTAACTTTTCTCTGTACGGTTTCATTCTCCTCACCGCTTTCAATGTAATCGAGCAAATCTTCCGGGCTTCCTTTAAACCGATCAATAGCATCATTGAAGATAAAGGCATCGCGGGTCTGATTAGAATTCGTTGTCGGGTACCACCTCTCCCTTAACACCTTTGCCTGTTCATCACTTTTTTTATCAACCAATACATTAATCTGCATCTTCATCTCCTCCTTTATTATCTGTAGCCAATATACTTTCTGGCTCATTATAAATCCTCATTACTGTTTGTTTTTGTTTATCTGTGAGTTCATCAAACCTCTTGTGTTTTACACAAATTTCGTACCATGCCGTTCCCTCGATACCCCCACAATTCCCACAAGTCCGTGGCGAGATGACCTTAAAAGGATACATTCTTGGTGCGTAGTCCCAGCCTTCAGCGAATCCCTCTTCCGGGGTTAGCCAAGCCTCAGATTCACAAATTTCGCAAATATGATGCAATTTAACATCAGAATATTCCTTATCATTATCTTTTGATGGAAGCGGCAGTTTCGTTTCATTAAGAATAGTTCGGATGGTCTTTCACATACTTATCGTGCCGTTTTATCTCCTTGGCCATCTCGGCTACCGTCCACCCACGCTTATGCTCGTGATACCACTCGTCCGTGATGCTGTGCTTATGATGTAGAACCACAGGTCTGTCCGGGTCATAGGTCTTGAGGAATATCATCCAACAATGACCCGTGTTCTTGGATTGCACAGAAACAAATCTGTCCTCAACCCTCAAGACCTTAAAATAATCATTCTTCAGCAGCACCATATCTTCTTTCTTAAACCTCATAGGCAATTACCTCCTTATGCCCTTCTTTGCTGTAAAAATTGATGGATAATTCGCACCGAACGGTGCATAAATGATTTAACGATATAATCGTTAATGGTGTTTCAAAATGAGCATTTCAGAATATGTCCGATACCCCGATATTTGAAAAATGTGACTTTTAACCTTGTACCCTTTGAGAAAGCCCTTTATTTCACGGACTTCGTGCCATTTCCCGTATTTTCCTTTGTATCAATCTCAAAGTCGGGATTTTCCCTTGCCCCTGTGGATACAATCCCAATAAAAAAATCATGGTTTTAACTTACACCATAATTCTCTTCCAATCCTACATCATTTTTATTCTGTTCTCGCACCATAAGTTGATTTAAATATGCTTCAAGCCTTGGTCTGCAAATAAGATATTTATTACCCCAACGGATGCTAAACTCTCCTTCATTACTTTCGCACAGCCTTCTCATATTCTTAATTCCAATATTAAAATATGATGCAGCCTCTCGAATAGTCAACATATATTTTTCAGGAATTGCGACCAATTCCTGATTATTCTTTTGGCTCTGTAAATTCTCCATGTGTCATATCCTCCAATCTGATTTTCAAAGGGTATAACATATATCACTCTTACAGTGGGATAAGTCAACTACCATCTACTTTCTGCTAATCTTTTCTCAGTTAATATGCGATTTATCCATCTATCTCATAGAAAAATCTTATAATCCATACTTTGACCTCATATTAGAGATCACACGATCTGCATCCTTGAAGTTTCCCTGTTCTCTAGACTTTTTCAATTTTGCAAGCATCTCTTCCTCAGTCATTGGTGCGTATAATTTACTCTTTAACTCTTTTTCTACTCTGACCCAAATTGTGCCATCCATGTTCAGCACCTCATTTTCTTTATTATAGTAACAACTCATTTGTATTATTTGCAAAATTTGTAAACTGTTAGGTTACTGCTACTTTTTAACGATTATTCTATACAATTTAACGATTATCCACATTTCCTATTTTTCATCTTTCCATTCGTAGTATTACCGTAGTCTCTAACTACTACAAGTGCAAAAATCTGCCCCATTTTGCCCCATAAAGTACCGGTTTTACTGCATTTCCACAGTCCTGCCGTGACAGATAAATAATACTTTTATCATAAACTAAAATCCTCCTAAAATGCCGTGTTCTGCCTCGATTTGCCGCAGTTTGCCCGCTATAATTTTTGCTCTGAGATTGTTAAATTTGTCACAGAATGAGCAAAATGCGGCAAAACGGGGCAAGTTGAGGACATGAAACGTAGTCAAAACGTAGTAAGAATCGAGGTGTTTTACTACTGCGAATATTCTATCATAAACCTATGGTGAGAAACAACATAAGCCTGATTGATTTGAAAATACTAGTTGGCACAAAAGGATAAGAAGTACGTCAAATGCACTTACACTCCGTTTGACTTAATCCACCACCAATTTTATGTTCTCAGTTGCAGATGGAAACATATCATTTATCTTAGTCCTGTTTTTGCAATAAATTAATTTGCTCCAATAAAAACATAATATTGGCCAATCCTAAAACATTTAAGCTATCTTCCAAATCAGAAAAATAGAGCATATTTATTAGATTCTCTTTATAGCTTAATTTCCCATACATTACATCTGGAAAAACGATTTTTTCGATAGGTAATTTTCCTTTCTCCTGCAACATATGATTGAGTTCATATTGCAAATATGACAAACCTGCAGATAATGCCAAGTAATAATTTCCTAAAAACACCTCATTTTCATCTATAATTCGACATTCAAAAACCTTTGTTTTTATAACCGAACAAATGATAATTGCAGCTACTTTATGTCTATCTAAAAATACTACCTCATCCCTCATATTTTGACTTTTGATTTTATTATAAATTTCCTCAAATATTTTCTGAAAAACCTTTTTTCTTTCTTTATTAAGAATAATATTTTCATCAGTTTTACTGCTACGCTCAGCTTCTTTTATCATCTCATTCCATAATGTTTCAAGTTTCGCATACATATTATTCATCTTCCTTAAAATAATTTATAAATGAGAAATGGTCATTAAACGCATCATTCATATCTGTTCCACAATTCTGCATTCTTAAATAGTCTCGATCTACAACATAGCCTTTAATTTTACTACCATGATTTCTATATATTTTTGAGCCCTTATTAGTTTTTAAGTAAGTCCAAACAGCTAAAACCATTGTTATAATGACGGAAAAAGCACTTATTATTCCCACAATAAGGTTAAAACTACCCTTTCCACTACCACTCGCAATTGCACCAGCCAAAATGGAAACAATAACTGATAATGCTCCAACTAAAATACCTATTATTTGAATTGTTTTTCCTTTAGCCACTTGTGCCTGAGTCTGTTTAGATTCAGCTACTGTCTCATTTTTTAGAATATCGATATTTTCTAACAGTTTTTCGATATTTTTCTTTTTTACCTCGTCTGGGATATATAAGTTTCCTATAAACTCCAATACTAAATCTTCATAGAAGGTAGAGATAGAATTCATTTCATCATGCTTTACACCATATTGCCTTGAAATTGAATTAATTATTGCTTCCAACTCTTTTTTATTCGGCAATCCAGAGTTTGCAATATAGGGTCTTAAAACATCTAATACGGCATTGTTAGCATATGCAATATTCCTTCTATGGTCACTCTTTTTCTTCCTATCTAAAACATAAACTGTAATGTAATAGACTATTATTCCGCTTATAGTTCCTCCAGCAATACCTATAACCCACGCATTTTGCATAAACTCAATAAACTTATCCATCACCCACACCTCCTCACAATTGACAAAATAACGTTGCTCTTACCAATCAAATTCTTCATTATATCCATTGTAAAGTCTCATAAATTCATCAGCAAATTTCTTTACAAAATCTCTATCTAAGGCTGTTGCTAAAGTTTCATCATTATACTGTGCTGCCTTGCTCCAGTTATATGAACCATGCATTACAAATTCAAAGTCTATAATACAAAACTTATCATGTAAACGATTAGACAAATATACACCTTTGAGTGGAACTTTTACTACATCAAAATTCTTTTCCAATTCTCCCATCAAAGTCATATTAGACTTTTCATTTGATGTAATAATTCTAATATTTACTCCTTGCTTTTTCTTTGCAAGCAACTCTTGAAAAATATCCCGATCTGAAAACCAAGCAACTGCTGCCCAAATAGTGTACTTTGCATTTCGTATTCCTTGAACGATAACTTCTTTGATTCCATCAAACGCAACATCATGTTCGGTTTGCCCATCATCTTCCAATTCCACCAATTTGGGTCTAATATCAACTCCGTACAAATCATAGTCATCATTTGGAATATAAATGCCATTTGCCAAATCATAAAAAACATCTTTGTACTCTTTTGCTTTTTTCAGCATTGGAATGGGTACTCTTAAACGCATATATTCCTGCCTTTGATTAGGCACATAAGTAAAAGCCCCAGTTTTTTCAAAAGTGACAATAGAGTACCTTAGGATTCCCAATATATCATCTTTATTCTGAAAATCATCATCGTATTTTACCGTTTCTATCATCGTCTTTAAAAATTGCTTTTCATTCATTACACATTTCCTCTTCATTTATATTTTCATACATACCTATTTTTTCTCCGTCAGCCAGCACAAATGCCTGCTCATACCCGACATCCAACGCCTCTGCAATTGCTAGCATTTCCTCAAAAGAAACTGTACCTCGTTTCAGTTTTTTGTTAAAATTCTGCGGAGTCTGACCAATGCGTCTGCATAGCTCCGCAAGACTAATGTTCTGTTTCTCACACAACTCTCTTACCATATCCGATGTTGTCATGATTTACCTCCACTGATACATTTATTATAAACCATCTGGTTGATAATCACAAGATAGATCCATGATAATTTACTGAAAATTAAGAAAACGCCCTGCTGTAAAGCAGAGCGCCATTGTGTTCTTTCTATATTAAATTGCCCGGAACATTTTCTGCGATACCGGATTCTCTCCTTTGACCTTTTCCAATACTTTATTCTTTAATACCTTATCTATTAGTTCAACGCAGGATGTTTTTGCTGTATTATTGCGCCCAACAATCAAAGTAGTATTATCATCTACTTTCAAATCTGCATTAATAAGTAGTCGGTAATTTTGAATTTTTATGTTTGCTAACCGCATTTTTCTCCTCCGTCTCTTTCATATATTATTTTCGTATTCAACCAACTATCATCTCATCCATCAACTCTACCACCACGTCACACGCATCCTCAAACGCAATGTCTGTTGCATATTCAAAATCCTTCTGATAATTTTTCCACTGCCTCTGCATTACTTCACTACTCCTAACCGTATCCATAATGCTACGATACTCCTCAACCACTGCTGACGATCCACGTTTTTCCATGGTGGCATTCAGTGCAGCCTTCAACGAATCCGGCTCTATGTTTGCATATTGCAGCTTAGCCAATATGTAGATATCGTAGTAATCTCTTGGTCTGGTATTCTGGTCACCTCTGGATATTACCGTCTCCAGTTTTTCCGCCATAATGGTTTCCAGATTATACGCAAGCACCGAAATACTTCTATCTTCCAAAAGGAGTTTGAATTGATACTCTATCTCTTTTGGTGTAATCTTGTCCCCTGTCGTAATATCCAATTTCAACGGAACTGCCATTGGTGGATAATTTGCAAACAGAGAAACACGATACCCTGTACATACATCGCCCTCTCGGATTTCTCCAATGCTACGAAAACTAAAGGTTACATCATCCTCTAATTCTATTTTGCAAATCTCTTCAAACATTTCGCGTACAGTCTGTTCATTGACAGGCAAGCCTTTTATGGTTGCATCCATATCCATAGTCGCTCTGGTATCAAGCCCCACCATCGCTGCAATCAGGAAGCCACCTTTCAAGATAAAATTCTGCTGATATTTTGAAATGGATATTCGTTCCAACAATCTCTCCAACATAAAGTTTTGCATCACAAGCTGTGCAGATATATGTTTTTCCTTTGCAAGATTTTTAATAATCGCTTTTAACTGCATTGCATTTTTCATAACAGCACCTCCAGATATGCTCTGAGTTTTTTCTCTACCTTCAAGGTTTTTGCATACTCTGACAAGAGCGGAATATTTTTATCCGTTCTGGTTGCATACCGTTTAAAAGCCTCAGTCACTATCTGAATATCCACATGACTGTGGGGGCGTAAAATATCACAGAGCGTACGCTCCACACTATAAGCCCTTACTGTATTTCCTCCCGGCGTAAGCACTTCTGCCACTCCCAAATCATACAATGCTTCCTTGCACTGCACACATCGAATATTTTCTTCTTTAGGCTTTGTTAAATTATAATTTGCCGGAAAAGTCATGTTGTATCTGTTTGGTGTCCTATCAGTTAAATCCCAAAGGAACAATGCCGTTTCATGAGAATAGATTCCTCTTTTAAATCGACTCTGCAAATTGAAAATTTCATCATCCCAAACCTCCGGCAAAATATAAACACCTCTTGCTGACTTTTCAATCATGCCCTTGTCAACAAGGTATTTAATATTTCCACGAGAGATACCTGCTGCAACCACCATTGCAGTAGTAACCGTACCATTATTCTCTTTTGCCATCTTGATAATTTCTTCAGTTGCTCCCACAATAGTTTCCTTTCTTTTCATTGACTTTTATGCTTATAATTATATATTCACATAGCGCAAAAGTCAATACAACTACTTTTTTTTCTGCCTTTATTTCTTAAATTGTATACTTAACTGCATGGTTCACCATGACCTATACCATTGTCCACCGAATGGACATACTTATCCCTTGGTGCCTTTCCTTATGGCATAACAAATTTCCTTTACATTTCCTTAGTTTCCGGTTATTTTCGCAAATTTGATATAATAATTCTAAATCCTATATTAAAAGTTATGCCATATCCCAAGTGCCCCATCGGCTCTGCCAGTGGGTGTTTTACAGGTTATGCAGCCTCTTGGTGGCATGGCTCCTTTAACCTGCACCATTTTCGCCCTTACTTTCCGTGGCTGATTTCAGTTTTAAACTCCCCTTTTCTCCTAATAATGCCCCAAATCGCCACAGACGCGCTCACATGGGCAATTCAACGGCCATCAGTTACTCTTCAATCAATGCTGCAATTCCAGAAAAGAAAAAGATACAATACTTACCTGTACTGCATCTTCTTTCTGCTTAACATTTCTCTACTTTTCCTGCATTTGAGTCTCATTCTCACATCATCTTCTTGCTACGAATTACTTGGTGTAAAATTGGTGTAGTTTTTCTTGGTTAACCCTCACAAACCCTTGATAACACTGTGTTTTTGCCTGTGCAATCATTTTGTGCCGTGGCAAATGAATAATACTTTTATCATAAACGAAAATCCTCCTAAAATGCCGTATTCTGCCCCAATTTGCCGACTATAAATTTTGCTCTGAGATTGTTAAATTTGTCACAGAATGAGCAAAATGCGGCAAATCGGGGCAAGTTGAGGACATGAAACGTAGTCAAAACGTAGTAAAAGTAAAAACGGGGGTGTTTTACTAATCACCATTTCTTGAAATAACCACTTGATTAACAAGATTATTTTGTAACTTTATACAATATATAAATGCATCCGCTACTTCAAGCAGTATCGGATTTGCTTTTCCTTTAATGGCTCTTCAACTGAAAACTCAATATCATACTGTTCTGATGATGATATAGTTACACTCGAATAAAATGCTTTATCAGACAAGTGGACATATCCTGAAGAATTTCTATACACTAAATCCAATTGGGCATCATATTCCGCTAATCTTTGCCGCAAAATATAATCCTTCATTTTATTTCCACGATCATCTTTAATATCAATAATTTTCTTTCCTGCAAAAAATCCATCAATAAAATCTGTCTGGTTTTCTGCAATAAAGGCTGCGAAAATCCGCATACAATTATCTATCTGCGAGCGTAACAAAATCCCTCCACAAGCTAAATTTCTATTTCTTAGCATCTCAGAAATTCCATCTAATAAAGCAATGCTTCGATTCATAGCAGAAGTAAAAAAGAAATCTTCCTTATAAAGTGTGTCTCCAATAATTGTCTTACTCAATTCAATTATTCTCATCCAGCTCACCTAAATATTTTTCATTATTCATAAATATACTTTCTCTAAAATTATGCATATCTCTTGACATAGGACCATACTGATTATGAACCTAAATATTAACAAGCACTCGAGACGTCGCATCTATCAAATGTCTTTCTTTTTTAATTTATTTTCTTTATCTGTAATAAAATAATTTATCCACAGGTAATCAAGCAAAATACCTGTAATAAAAATCTTTATACCACCATTCTCATTGATTAAAAGCAATATAAAACTTACAGTTGTTCCCAAAACCGTATACAGTTGAAGTCTTTGTTTTATATATGATATTTCTAATTTTTCTGGATTTATATATAAATGAAATGTAAAATAAAAAAAACTAAAGGCAAAAAATATTATACAAAACAATATCTCTATATTAAGAAAATGTACTTCTTGTTCCAATATAATTTGAATAACGCAGACAATAAAAAAATGATATATTCTACATTAACAGAAATAATTATTCCATATACGTATGATAAATGCGTCATATTTTGTAATAACTGTCTTGGATTATCATATTTATCCATCAAAATTACGGAATAGGTCCCGGGCTTTGAATCGGAAAACTTCTCAACCGCTTCCCTGCCGTTTTTCGCCACCTCCGACGTAATATGGCACTCCGTCAGAATTTCTGCATTCAGCTCATTATCCTCTGCAATCAGAATATTCAGATTATCCAAATCCAGGTCTGCCGGCTCTGTGCTCTGCTCCACGGGCATATGGATCTGTTCCTTTGTAATGACGGCAGGGAAAGACACATAAAACGTACTTCCTTCGCCAAGCCTGCTCTTTACGGACAGACTTCCGCCCATTACCTGCATCAACAGATAGCTGATGGACATTCCCAGCCCCGTCCCCTTCTGGCTCTCGGCATTACGATCCCTTTCCTGCGTAAATGCTTCAAAAATATGCTTCTGAAATTCTTCACTCATTCCGCAGCCGGTATCTTCCACTTCAAAACAGTTTGTTATTATTTGTTTTCCATCGTCTTCTCTTTCCTCTTCCTGACGCATTCTTATGGTAATGGTTCCGCCCGAAGAGGTAAATTTGGCGGCATTGCTCAACAAATTCATCAGTACCTGTTTTACTCTTGTTTCATCGCATTCTATCCAGGGTTTTTTGATATCCGCTTCCACACAAAGCGTCAGCCCTCTGCCTTCTATGTTTTCCCGCTGCATCGATATCACATTATCCAGTATGATTTCCAGATTTGCAGGGCTGCGTGCAGATCTACCTTCCCCGCCTGAAGCTTGGACATATCCAGTATATCGTTTACCAGGGCGAGCAAATACTGCGCCGCGTTAGACGCCTTTTGCAGGTACTCCTTCAGCTTATCCTTATTGTCTATATTCTGTACCATAAGATGATTCAGCCCGATCAGTCCGTTAAGCGGCGTCCTGATTTCATGGCTCATATTGGATAAAAATTCATTCCTTGCCTCAAGCTGCGTTTTTGCATGAAGAGATTTCCGCATCATCAGATACCACATTCCCAAAGCAATCACGACTGCAATTACTACAAACACACCGGCTATCAGGGAAAGATACATGATGCTGCTGGTCTGCCTCTTAAATACTTCCCGGGATATTTCCATGATGAAGTACCAGTCCGTCTGTTCGATTTTCTGAAAGGTCATTACCTTTTCATTTCCTTCTTCATCACGATATATGGTTGTAAAAATCCCGCCGTCCATCAAACTTTGTTCGATTTTTCCGATATCTTCATCGCCTGTCAGAAAACGTTTCTGGTCAAAATCAGTATAAAAATTTTGCCGTTCCTGAAAGCTCAAAGATCTTTTGACATTGATGATATAATATCCGTTCTCATCCACAACGCTGCTGGAACCCTGCCCGTCATAGGATTCAATAATCAGATCTTCCTGCATACTGTCAATGGAAATTTTGCCGAGTATACCGGTAAATACAACGCCTTCCACTTCCCATGGCTGTATCCGTATCCCATACAACAGGTATTCCCTTTGAAGCTCCGGTATATCGGTATTTACCTCATCATATCTGATGACAAACTGGTCCTCCCCTTTTTCAAACTCGGATATCAGATTCGCATCTTCTGTAATCATATAATCGCTGGAATACAGCCTTCCGTCTTCAGCCACATAATACAGCTTCTCAATATTGTCGGTATTCTGTTCCACATGAAGACGCTCCAGCATATCACCGATACCGGAATAATCATAATACAGCATTCGGTTGTGAAGCGCCTCCAGCCGGCTCCAGTTTCTTTCTACGTTCGTTCTTATTACATTCAGGTCGTGCTCCGCCAGCTCCTGCGTATTGTCAATCATCGACTGATAAATTTTGTCATTGATCTGACGGTAATACCAAAAACCGGCGCCTGTCAAAAGCGCGGCTATACATATACAAAATAATATAATGGAAAGTCTGCGACCGGCTTTTTGCATATGCCACTCCCCCTCTTGTCCTACTGAACATCTTCGATTTTTCGTAATAATTGATTCTATCATAAAAAATATGTTTGCTCAATACTCTTTGCCCGAGGGTTGCCGCGGCTATAAAACAGGCGTCGATCACGAAAGCGAATTTCTGTGACCGACGCCTGTTTTTATAATTATGACTGTCTTTTTTTCTTCACCATATCCACAACCGCCAGCACCGCGTTGACCAGCGCCCATACCGACCAAACCACAAGATCGCTATAATTCCCGTATCCGGTAAAACCGATCAGCGCCGCAAGACCGAAAATAATGATTAAAGCAATATTTCCGCCTTTGCCCTGCGCGTTTCTGGTTGCGATAGAAACAATCCCTCCGGCAAGAATCAAGATGCCGCACAAAAATCCTATGGAACCGGAAAATCCGCCGTTTTCCTCCAGGGTGTTTACCAATCCTGCCGCGCAGGACTGAAATTCAACAATGATAAAAATAATTACAGAAAGTATTCCCGAAATCAGTTTCCAAGTCTTCATCGTATTTTTCCTCCTCCTTTATTTTGTCGAAAATGTAATCGCATCCGACTCCACGGAATTTGTAAAGTCTTCGTCTATGATTTTAAATTTAAGTTCAATTTCGTCTACGCTCGTGATATTATTTTCTTCCAAATCAGAAGACAACAAGGTAATCTCATCGATCGCCTTTTTTCCGTCATACACGGTTGACGAAAATAAGGGAGTGGTCATAAAGCCGTTGACGGACATATCATCGCATTGAATGATGACGTTTCTGCCGCTGTTATTTTCAATATAAAGCAGTACGGCGGCTCCCCAGAAGCTGTTTTCGTCCACATATTTTCCCACAATCCGGACCCCTCCTTCGTTATACAGCTCCTGCCCGGCGTCATTGGGCGTCGTATCCATGGAAGCAAACGCCGAAGTCTGGATAGTAACGCAGTCCATTTTATCGATGGTTGTATAGCTGTTGGGATCGAACGTATAAAAATAAATCTCGATTTTACCCACCGTTTCAATTCCCGCCGCTTCTAAACCTGTGCTGGATAAACTCAACGTTTCATAATCCTTTTTGCCTGCCGCAACCGTTGTGGAAAACAAATCCGTAATCATATAATCGTTTACAATCAGCGCGTCGCATCCAAGTCCGATATCCGAAGCATTATCATTTTCCACCAGAATCCTGATACCGTCTCCAAACACCGAATCAACCGCATATTCCGTAGCGGTTACCTTCAGCCCGTCCTTTTCAAACAAAACCTGTTCCTCAATCGTAATCTCCGACGAAGCTGTTTCCGAATCAGACTGTCCTTCCGCATCCGCTGCGGCTTCCGAATCAGCAGACGTTTCATTTCCCGTTGTGATTTCCTTTTGCCCCGAATCGGAATCCGACCC
The DNA here is from genome assembly GCA_900542015.1 of uncultured Lachnospiraceae bacterium. Taxonomy (GTDB): domain Bacteria; phylum Bacillota; class Clostridia; order Lachnospirales; family Lachnospiraceae; genus UBA2882. The sequence goes on from UQLY01000015.1 coordinate 63,956, forward strand.
GCTACCCAAAGACATCATGCCAAAAACAAGCATCAACAGCACAAGTCCCATCACTTTACTTTTTTTCATTCCTATCTCCTCCTGGAAATTTTTTTATTACCAAGACATTTGCGACCCCTTCTGCAATCAGGTCAAAAATGTCACAGGTTCCTTTTATATCCGGCGATAACTGCGACAGTTCCATCAGGATTTCAAAGACAACGACCGCCAGAACGACCGGTCGCCGGTTGAAAGAATCCGTACCGCACAGCAAAACAGCGCCTGACATCAGCGAATATGCCCATAGAAAGTCAAATAAATAATTCCGGATTATACGATAAACAAAACAATCCGAAACAACGAACAGGTGCAGACCCGTCCCTGCCCAGCTATCTATCCGCTGTACAAACGCAATGTCCGGACAAAACAGATAATATAAAACAGCCCCAATTATGATCGGGACTGCCACGTTTATAAAAATATCAAACCATTTTCTTTTCATCATCAGTCCACAAAAACAGCATAGCACGTTCCTTCGGACTTCGTTCCCACCGCCAGGGTGGTATTTTATTCCTGGACGCCGCTGGTCCGCAATGCTTCCATACCGTTCTTCTTTAAAAAGGCGTTGACGTCGATAATATCGCCCGGTCTTTCATTAAAGCAGATCATAATCAGGGCGTCTCTTGGCACTTTTGCAAACAATTGCGGCATCCGGTACAGTTTCAGCGCCGTCTGGGTCTCGTCAAGGGTCATTTCGGAAGCATAACAGATTCTTAAAATCACATCTCTTTGCCTGGTTCTTTTTTCTTCCGTCAATAGTTTATATCCGTAGCGCTCTGGAATATCCGCAGCAAGAAAAATATCCTGTTTTCTTAGTTTTTTCTTTTTGATAATCGCTCTTATATATTCCGAAAACGCCCGATCAGAAGAAATCAGACTTTCTGCGTTTTCACTTAAATACTCCGAAAACTCATTTACATGCGTCGTCCCGAGAATTTTTTCTAAATCTGTTGTTTTCTTTTTCATTTTATCCACCTTCTGTTATAATGAATATTAGTATACGAACGAAAGGAATGATCTCATGGATATTCAGGAAAGACTTTCCTTATCCTATTACAAAGAAATTGCCGTTCTCAACGAATCTCATGAAATATTTTTAGTCCAACATCAGCAAACGCAAAAGATCTTTGTCAAAAAAATACTCCATATCTACAACCGGAATATTTATACCTATTTAAAAGATCATCCCATTCCACACACCCCGAAAATTTACGATATTTTTGAATACGAAAACAAACTGACCGTTATTGAGGAATACATTTCAGGCGATACGCTGGAAGCTTTGCTGGAGCAGGGCGTTTCCTTTACCGGGCGGGAAATCCGGGATATAATGCTGCAATTATGCGATATCCTGATAGATCTGCACAATTGCGAACCTCCCATCATTCACAGGGACATCAAACCCTCAAACGTCATGAAAACGCCCTCCGGCGAAATCATTTTGCTGGACTTAAATGCCGCAAAGTACCAGTCCTTTGATAAAACGGAAGACACGTCGCTTTTAGGGACCAAGGGCTACGCCGCTCCCGAACAATACGGATTCGGAGTTTCAAACGTCCAAACCGATATTTACGCGCTGGGTATGCTTATGAATACGCTCATATCCGGCGGATTTTCCGCTGCCGTATGTAAAAACAATCTATTTTCCCCCATTATTCAAAAGTGCGTCCGCTTAAAACCCGCCGAACGTTATAAAGATGTTCTTTCCGTCAAAAAGGCTTTACAAAATATATTGCCCTGCGAAAATCCGCCAAAAACCCCGAACGGCTGGAAACACTTTCTGCCTCCGGGATTTCGGACCATGAATCCCGTCTATATGCTTATCTCATCAGTGGGATATCTGATGATATTCTGGTTAAGCCTTACTCTGGAGGTTAAAGACATCACTCCCGGAAAGCTGATGGTCGAAAGGATTTTTGTTCTTATCATATTTTTAAGTATCGTTTTATGCAGTTGCAACTACCTGGACCTGCAAAAATTCTTTCCTCCCTGTAGAACCCGCAATAAACCTCTTAAAATTCTGGCGGTCGTATTATTGGATTTTATCGTAACGATGTCGATTTTCATCATTATGGTATTTGTTTTGGAAATTATTTCCTGAAAATGATTATAACAAAAAAAGAAGCCGCATGTTGCCACTATTAAGGTGGCAGTTTGCCGCTACAGCCCATAGTTATTTTATATTTTTCAGTATGCGGCATTGTTTAGACTATGCTATAATAATTTGAAAATACATAAACATATTATTTTATGACTGTAAATCACGCAAATTTTTAAATGAATAAACACCAGCCGTATTTGTCAGGAAAGGGAATGAATATGGAACAATATAATGTGCTGGATCTCTTTTGCGGATGTGGAGGAATGTCTTGGGGACTTTCAAAAAAGGGATTTAATATTGTTGCCGGTTTTGATATATGGGATGTGGCATTAAATACATATCAACATAATCATAAAAACGCAAAAGCAGTAAATCTGGATATAACCGATGTCAATCCTATAGAAGTACTTAAAAGCTTAGACATTGATCCTCAAAGTATAGATGTCGTTGTAGGGGGTCCGCCATGTCAGGGGTTTTCAAAAAACACGCCCGCTTCGGGGAGATTTATTGAAGATCCGAGAAATCAACTTTATAAAGCATGTCTACGATTTGTAAAGTTCATAGAACCAAAAGTTGTAATTATAGAAAATGTTGCCGAAATCTATAATGCTTATGATGGGATCATAAGAGATGAAATTATTGATACGTTAAAAAAATGGGGCTATAAAGTTAAAGTAAAAATTATCAATATGTCCAATTATGGGATTCCGCAAAAACGACGAAGATGTTTTTTCTTTGCATCAAAAAAAGGATGTCCTTCGTTTCCAAAAGAAAGTAAAGAAATACTCTCAGGATGGGATGCTATTTCGGATTTACCAATTGTCAATCAGGGAGAAGGATATAATGGAATGCCTTATACCAATGAAGCTGAAAATGAATATCAACGCCATATGCGAATCAATTCAACTTCATTATACAATCATGTTGCCAATGTAATGAGAGCAACTCAGACTGCAAGAATAGCTTCTATCGGTCCGGGACAGGGCTTAAAGGATATGCCTAAAGAGCTTCAGGTAAAGAGCGGATATTCCGGTGCATACGGAAGACTTGACTATACCTCTGTAGCTCCAACTATCACTCGATGGGTATTTCATATTGGTTCCGGACGGTTTGCTCATCCAAGAGAGGTTCGCGGTCTGACAATGAGAGAAGCTGCACGCATCCAGTCATTTTCAGATGATTTCCATTTCCTGGGCAGTAGAAATGATCAGGCTGGTCAGATTGGCAATGCCGTACCTCCATATTTTATGGAACAATTAGCTGATAATATTATTGATGCTCTTCAAGATAAGGAAGAAGAATATTAACAACTTGTTCTTTTTTTAGCCGAATAGGACTAATTTCTAGTTTTTGAATGTTAGCAGGAAGCTTGAAACGTTCAAAAAACTGTTTTTGATTAGGATACCATCTATAAATGCACATCTGGTCTTCTTTGCGAATGCCTTGAAGACCAGTTTTTGTATGATCGGTCCATTTCCAGATTATTTCGTCTTCCCGATATTGTTTAATATCCTCTTCAAAAAATGCAAATTTTTTATTGTCAGTAGATTTCAAAAGAACAAATATCCTCTTATCATTTACCTCCTGAAAAACAGCATCTTCTTCAACTTTTATTTTCCAGTGCTTAAGAAGCGCGGCACCAAGTATTTGAGGATCAGTATTTATATCTAAATGATTAAATCCCAGTGCAACTGCCTTTTTAAAAATATCAGCCCGTTGAATTACCAATTCAAATTCGGATTCTGATCCGACTTTAAAAGCCCATTTTAAACTTTTTACAGAATATCCGATTTTTGTTTTTGCATCGACAACATCATATAAACGCTTAGACCGAATATTAGTAAACGGATCAATACCATCAATTTCTTTTGCATATTCTAAAATTGCTTCAACTATGTAATCTTCAATATCATCAATAAAAGGAATGGCAATCGCTGCTTTAAGTCCCTTTTCCATACGATCAAGTTGAGAATTTGTTAAAAAGTATTGCATGATTGATTCTCCTCCAGAAACAATTTATATGTATCAATCTCAAGAGCGTCGGCTATACGCTGAATATTTTCCAAAGAAATACTTCTTCGATAACATTCAATCGCACTAATATATGTGCGGTGCATACCACACTTATCAGCAAAAGCTTCTTGAGATAATCCCAGAGCGGTACGATACTTCTTTAAATTAGTTCCAAAAACTTTTACAATATCCATTATCACAAGCCTCCTAGGATTAAATTATAATAGTAAGAAACGCTACCGGTCTGCATACAATAAGTATCTAAGAAATAACAATTACTACAAAATCTCATTTGATTTGTAAAATTACACAAGCTTTGCATATTTTTATTTCCATAAAAAAAGAAGCCGCTTGTTGCCACTATTAAGGTGGCAGTTTGCCGCTTCTTTTTTTAATTATCTCTTTATCAACCGTTAAATTATCTTAATGAAAATTGTCACAATTCCCAGAATCGACAGCACCACGCCTACGACCCGGTTCAACCGCCTGATCTCACATCTGTTGGCAAATTTCGCGGAAACCAGCGCCCCTATCAGACAGGCGATCACAATAACAGCCATCGGCAGGGGATAGATATTGGCTCCCATGGATACGTGACTGATTGTTCCCGTCAACGCTACAATAGACATAATCATTGTGCTTGTTCCAACGGCGACTTTCAGGTTATAACCCAGAACCAAGGTAAATACGGTCAACATCAGAATACCGCCGCCGCTTCCGGTAAAGCCGCATACCCATCCGATCAGACATCCCAGCGCCATAGCGAGAATCGTTTTTGCCCGTCCGTTTTTTTCCTTGCCGCCTTCGGAAGAATCGTTTCCTCCCGTAACCGGCTTAACCAGAAATTTAATCCCAAGGAAAATAGTCGTCAGCATGGACAGATATCCCAGCCCGTCGGGCTGCGCCTGGCTGAACAGGTATCCGCAATAGCTTCCGACAACCGTTCCGATAAAGGCGGTTATTGTAACAAGAGCGCCTCGTTTGGCATCGATATTTTTATTTTTATAATAGGTATAGGAAGACAACAGGCTTGCCAGTACATCGGAAGCAAGCGCTACCGTTACCGCATCATATCCTTCCCATCCGCAGATGCTGACCAAAAAAGGAGTAATGACCACAGCCGCCGAAAGTCCGGCAAGCCCTGTAACAATCCCCGCGCCCAGTCCGGCTATAATATAAATAAAATATAACATAACAAGCTTCTCTCCGACCCGGTTATTCCGTTTCCAGAACCAGATCCTCGTCTTTTACAACATTGATTTCTTTCCTGTTAAGCAGATCGTACAACGCCGGTACTACAAACAGGGTCATTAACGTCGCGTAAGTCAGACCGCCGATACATACGATGGCGATAGGCTGCATCAGCTCGCTTCCGGAGTCAAGCCCCAGCGCCATAACAATCAATCCCAAAATCGTTGTAATCGTCGTCATCAAAATCGGTCTCATACGGGTTTTTCCGGCTTCAATCAGGGCTTCGGTCTTTTCCATGCCTTCCGCCCTCAACTGATTAACAAAATCTACCAATACAATACCGTTGTTTACAATGATACCGCACAGCATAACAAATCCCATCATGGAAATAACGCTGACTTCTTTTCCTGTCAGGAATAATCCCAGGAATCCTCCCGTAAAGGCAAGGGGAATGGTAAACAGGACAATAAACGGAGATTTCAGGGACTGGAATTGCGCTACCATAACCAGATATACCAGTACGATTCCCAGCAAAATCATCTGCATCAGATCTTCCATGGATTCCATAATGGATTCGTTTTGTCCTTCAAATTCCAGCGTCATACCGGCGGGCAGTTTATATTGGTCAATAGCTTCCTTGACGTCATCAGTTACCAGCGTGACGTTGTAACCGTCCTCCAGTTCCGCGGAAATTTCAATATACCTCTTTTGATTTTCTCTGTTAATCGCCTGCAGGGATTCCGTCTCGGTTATCTCGGCAATATCTTTCAGTCTGATTTCCTTTTCCTCGCCCTCTTTGTCGGTCACGGTAAAGGTATAGTTTTGAAGATCCGTTAAAGAAGTCTGCTGATCCTCTCCTTTTTTTACCACCACGTCGTAGCTGCTTCCTTCCATCGTAACAGAGGTAGCCGTGGTTTCCGTGGAAAGATCTCCTGCAAGCTCCTGATAAACCTGCGCCACCGTCAAGCCTCCCTTCATTGCCTTTTCTTTATCAACGGTTATTTTAACGGCGGGACTGGTTTCTTCCAGACCGTCGGAAATATTGGTCGTTCCTTCAACGCCTTCGACGATCTGCGCGATATTTTTCGCCGTCTCCTGCATCGCTTCCAGATCCTCGCCGTACAAACGAATGGTTACTCCTTCTCCGCCGAGCATCGACATCATGCTGCTCATACCGCCGTCGCCGGAAGCCTCCACGGTGCAGCCGTATTTATCTCCCAACGCGGAAATATCCTGCGCCAGTTGGTTCGTATCTACCTTTTCATCCTCCGGCAGCATGACATATAATGTGGTGCTCAAACCTTCGGAACCGCCCATCAGAGCGCCCGTGCTGCTTTCGCTTTCCGCCATGGCTCCGACGCTGACCACATGATCCATTTTCTTAACGTCGTCTACAATATGATCCGACGTCTCCCGAAGCTGCTCAAAATCCGCATCCTCCGGCATGATAATCGTCGCCGACATCTGGTTTGAGGACATATCCGGCATAAAGGTAAATCCTTTGGACAGGGTAATTACAGTACTGAATATGAGCATAAGCAGAGCCGCGCCTAACGTAATCCATTTATGCCTCAATACCACGCGGATCAGCTTTTCATATCCGCTTATCAGTTTATCCATGATTTTATGCGGTTTTTCTTTTGCATTTTTTAACAGCTTTGCCGACATTGCAGGCACCAGCGTCAAGGCAATAATCAGACTTGCCAGCAACGAATAAGCAATGGTTAAAGCCAGATCCGAGAAAAGTTCTCTCGTCAAACCTTCGATAAATACGATCGGAAGAAATACGCAGATCGTAGTCAGCGTGGAGGAAGCGATCGCTCCCGCAACCTGGGAAGCTCCGGCAACCGCCGCTTTCAAAGCGCTTTCTCCTTTATTTAACAGACGGTACGTATTTTCTATAACGACTACCGAGTTATCCACCAGCATACCGACGGCAATGGCAAGACCCGACAGGGAAATCATGTTGATGGTCACGCCCGAGAAGTACATCAGAACAATGGCAAATATAACGCTGATCGGAATACTGCACAAGGTAATAAATGTCGGTCTGATATCCTTTAGGAATACAAACAAAATGATAATCGCAAACAACGCGCCCAACAACAGGCTCTGCATAATGGAATCGATGATCATATAAATATAATCGCCCTGATCCATCATGGTCGAATAATGGAAGCCTTCATATTCCTCCGACAACTCCTGCAGCTTTTCTTCAATGCTGTCGGATACGGTCGCCGTGGCATAAGTAGACTGCTTAGTAAAGGAAAGCATAACGCCGTTGGTTCCGTCAATATTGGCATATACATCGTTTGCGTTATCGGAAATAAATACATCCGCTACATCGGACAAATAAATAGACTCCACGCCGTCCATTCCCAAATCCACCAACAGCAAATCGGCTATTTCTTCTTCATCGGCAATGACGTCTCCCACGTTTACCATATAGGAAATACCGTCTTCTTCTATATAGCCCGCCGGCATCGCGAAGTTTTGCGCCAACAGAATATTTGATACCATATCCATAGTAATCACATTATTCATGTCGCTTTGCTTGTACGCCGCTTCTTTTGCGTCTTCAAACTGTTCCACGCCTTCGTCCAGTGCGGAGGAAGCGGATTCCAACTGAGACTCGCCGATCAAAAGCTGTGTCGTCGCTTCGCTTAACTGGAAGATGGCAAGCGTCTTTTGTTCATCCAGCGTTTTCTGCGCTTCGCTCAACTGTACGCTGCCCGCCTCGAGCTGTGCGAGCGCCGTTTCCAGCTTGGCAATTCCTTCATTGATCTGGGTCAGACCGTTTTCCAGTTCCGTCATGGAAGCGCCAACCTCGGCGCGGCTCATTCCCTGTTCCGCCAGTTTGGCGTCGATGGCTGCAAGTCCCGCGTTTACCTGATCAAGCTGTCCCTGATAGGTTGCGATCGTTGCCGCCAGCGTATCCCTGCCGGCTCCCGCCGCTGCAAGCTGCGCGTCAATGGTGGAATAAGAAGCCTGTAACTGCAAATATTCCTGGCTGGAAGTAATCGCCGCTACCGCCGCCGCTTTTTGCTCCTCGGTCATAGTCGTATCCCCGTTGATCTGTGCGATCTGCGCGTCAAAGGCGGCTTGCGCCTGATCTAACTGGGCAAGAGCGCCCTGTAACTGCTGTAATCCCGCAATCCCCGTCTCCAGTTGGGTTTTTGCGTTTTCCGCCTGCGTAATGCTGTTTTGCAGCTCCGCCAAGGTGGCTTTGCTCTTTTCTAATTCGGTTTTCTTTTCTTTTAACTGTGTCAGTTGGTCATCCAGCTTGATTTTCATCTCAATTAACTCCGTGCTGCCGGAATCAATCTTTGACTGCGCCTGCGCCATTTCCGTTGACAGCGTCATCTTTCCGTCGGATAATTCCCTCTTTCCGGAAGCGATACCCGCTTTTCCGTCGGCGATTTCCGCCTGCCCGTCGTCAAGTTCTGCCTGGGCATCGGCAAACTCTCCGTCCAAAGCCGCCGTAATCTGTTTATTGACCTCGTCAATTTTATCCTGATTGATCACGACATTGACCTGCGTCTCGATCAGTCCGGAGGCGTCAACGCTCGCCACACCGTCGATTCCTTCCAGCTTCGGGATAATTTCATCCTCGATAAAGGCGGAAAGCTCGGCGTTATCCATATCTTCCATTCCCACTGCGGTAACCGATACCGGCAGCATCGTGGGATTGATCTTCAGTATGTACGGCGTCCCCACCATATCATCCCAGCTTCCGGAGACCAGATCCACGTCCTGCAAAATGTCCACGGATATCGTATCCATATTGACGTCTTCGTTAAATTCCAATGTAATCAACGAATAATTTTCATTGGAAACGGAACTGATGGACTCGACCTTATCCAAGGTCGCAAATGTCTGTTCCAACGGTTTTGTTACGGTCTGCTCCACCTTCTCCGGCGTCGCGCCCGGATAGGTAGTCACTACCAGCACATACGGCAGATCCATATTGGGCATCAGATCCGGCGTCATCTTCGTATACGCCACGACGCCGAGCACCAGGATCGCCACTACCGCTACCAAAACGGTAAAGGGTTTTTTTACACTAAACTTGGGCATCTTCAATCTCCTTTTCTTTTACAGTTTTCATGCCAGTTTCTATCAAAACGATTTTTTTATGAAAATCTTCTAAAATTTTGTTTTCTTCTTCATCAAACAGGAAAATCCTGACAAGCGCTTCCTTAAAAATCTGTATCAGGATATCGAACACTAATATGATCTCTTTTGCGGAATATTCCGGATAATATATCTGCTTCATTTCTCCGGTCATTTTTTCGCCTATCTTCTGGATTTCCTCTTTAAAGAAATCTCCCTTGCAGGGCGGACCGTATCGAAGCCTTGAAAATACATTTTTGCAGACGTCTTTAAATTCATGCTTCATACCGATCCTGACGATTTCCTCTAAGGCGTCCTGGAAAAACTGAAACATGTCTCCTTTTTTATGCACTAAATATTCTTCCAGCTCCGACTGTAGCTGATCCCGGAAATCCTCCAGCAGGAACATCTCTAAATCCTGTTTATCTTCAAAATACTGGTAAAAACTTCCCCTCGATATATCCGCGTCCCGGATAATCCTGTTAATGGAAATCTCTTCAAAAGGCACTCTTGCAAATTCCTTCAAGGACGCTTTAATAATCCTCTTTTTCTTATCCTCCGGCAAATGAAAAAATCTTTCGCTTGGCATTTAACCATCTTCCTCCAAACGCATTCTCCAAGTCATATATGACAATTAGTGACACCATGTCATATTATAACCCGCCATCACTATAGTATTTTCAAGATACTGCGTCAAGAGATTTCTTTTCTTTTTTATATAAAATTAACAAAATAATAATTCAGGGAATTGTCATTGACCGATGATTTCATTTCCGATACAATAGGATACAGAGATTAAGGAGGCTTTTATTATGGCAAAAATTATTCTGACAGGCGACCGTCCTACGGGAAAACTTCATGTGGGTCACTATGTCGGTTCATTGAGAAGACGTGTGGAATTACAAAACAGCGGAAACTACGACGAAATCTATATTATGATTGCGGATGCACAGGCTCTTACCGATAATGCCGACAATCCGGAAAAGGTCCGCCAGAATATTATTGAGGTGGCGCTTGATTACTTATCCTGCGGATTAGATCCTGCAAAATCCACTTTATTTATTCAATCCCAGGTACCGGAACTGACAGAACTTACTTTTTATTATATGAATCTGGTTACGGTTGCAAGATTGCAGCGCAATCCTACCGTAAAATCCGAAATCCAGCTGCGCGGTTTTAACGAAACCGGCGACAATAACAACGGAGCGGGCATTCCCGTGGGATTTTTTACTTATCCGATCAGCCAGGCGGCGGATATCACGGCGTTCGACGCGACGACCGTTCCCGTCGGCGAGGACCAGGCTCCGATGATTGAGCAGACGAAAGAAATCGTCCGCAGATTTAATTATATCTACGGCGACACTTTGGTAGAACCCCAGATCCTGCTGCCGGAAAACAAATTCTGTATGCGTCTCCCGGGTACGGACGGCAAAGCCAAAATGAGTAAATCCCTGAATAACTGCATTTACTTATCCGATTCTTCCGAGGAAGTCAAAAAGAAAATTATGGGCATGTTTACCGATCCGAATCACCTGCGGGTTGATGATCCCGGTCAGGTGGAAGGAAATCCCGTATTTATCTATCTGGAGGCTTTCTCTACAGACGAGCATTTCCGAAAATTCCTGCCGGAATACGAAAATCTCCAGGCATTGGAAGATCACTACAGCCGCGGCGGCTTAGGCGACGTAAAGGTAAAGAAATTCTTATATGCGGTAATGGAGGATATTCTGACTCCTATCAGAGAACGCAGAAAGGAATACGAAAAAGACATTCCCGGCGTACTGGAAATCTTAAAACAGGGAAGTATTAAAGCCGAAGCAAAAGCGGCGCAGACCCTGGCGCGCGTTAAACAGTCCATGCGGATCAACTATTTTGACGACCAGGATTATCTGGACGAGCAGACGAGGAAATTTGTAAACTAAATAAAACAGTTGCAAACGTAAGAAGGTTAGCGACGTAAAAATATTGGCAACGTAGGAAAAATTGAAAAAACGGGCAGATATCACGGAAACACGCTTTCGCTCTACAAAAACGTAGCGGTACATAAATCCGCAAAATACGCGGATTAAGTACCGACGTTTTTATAAGGTTTCCTTTGATATCTGCCCGTTTTTTCAATTTTTCTTACTGCGACAGTTTTTTTCTCAAACTATTCCTGTATTCCTGTTTTGAATTTCAATTTAAAATTTTAGTTTAGAATTATTGTCAGGAATAGGAGTTGTTGCAGTATTAATCAGTCCAGGTATTTGTCGTAGTTGATGTTGGTTTCGTCCAGGTAAACGATGCCGACGATTCCGGGACCGGTATGGGCGCCGATGGCACAGCCGACACGGGATTCGATGGCTCCCTTGATATGGCATTCATCCTTCAGCATCTGTAACGCTTTTTTCATGCTCTCTTCTTCCGTTCCGTAAACCGCTCCCACTACCTGCTGATCCAGATTAGCTCCCTTTTCCTTAACGATATCTACGATTCGGCGAATCGCTTTATTCCAGCCGCGCACCTTTTCCGTCGCCTGCAGCGCTCCGTTTTCATCCACTTCAATAATCGGCTTAATATCCAGCACCGTTCCCGCAACGGCAGAAGTTTTACTCAGTCTTCCGCCTTTATACAGATAATCCAGCGTGCGGACTGCAACGGCATGTTTGATATGTTCGCAATAAAAATATGCCGCTTCAATGATCAGATCCTTATCCGCTCCGTTTTTCTGCATCTGCAAAAGCTTGCTGACCACCAGTCCGAAGCCCATAGACGCACATTTGGAATCAATGATCGTGATTTTAAAATCCGGATAATCCTCTAAAATAGCCTCTTTTGCCAGATTTGCCGCCTGAAAAGTGCCTGCAATCCCGGTGGAGAAGCAAATATACAATACCTCGTCTCCGTTTTTGGCATAAGGTTCAAAATTTTCCTGAAACATATACTGGCTGATATGATATGTTTTTATATCCTTTCCCTGTTTCTGGATTTCATAAAATTCATCCGGGAAAATCGTTTTACCGTCAAGATAATCAGTACCTTCAATCGTTACCGGAGTCGGGATCACATGAAGATCGTACTCCTTAATCAAAGACTGGGGCACATCCGATGCCGAATCCGTAATAATTTTAAAAGCCATAGTGTCCTCCTTTTCCTTCTTTTGCGTTTTATCAATTTTATAATCTATATGTCAATTTATGGGTGCAGTCTCTTTTTTCAGCCACAGTTTTTCCTCTTCCCCTAAATATATGTTTATTCTATCATAAATTTGCTTATGATAGGAGTTTAAAATATATTTTTCATGATGATTTAATAAAGACGGTTCTATCGCCTCTCTGTCAAAGGGTACAAAGGTCAATGGTCTGAACCCGTAAAAACCGTTTTCTTCCTCTACGCATTCAATGAGATTTTCCAGGCGGATGCCGTATTTTCCTTCAAAATATAACCCCGGCTCGTCGGAAGTGATCATGCCCGGCACAATTGCCGTCGTATCAGCCTTTCCCCTTCCCCGGTAAGTCCGAAACGCGTTAGGTCCCTCATGAACGCTTAAAATAAAGCCGACCCCGTGTCCGGTTCCGTGATTAAAATCAAGCCCTTCCGCCCAAAGCGGTTCTCTCGCAAGGGCGTCGAGACTGTTCCCGCATACGCCTTTTGGAAACTTCGCATCCATCAGCCGCAGGTTCGCCTTCAGCACAAGCGTATAATGCTTTTTCTCTTCTTCGCTTAAACCCTGCGCCGCCAGAGAAATTGTCCGGGTAATGTCCGTCGTCCCGTCCCTGTAATGACCTCCCGTATCCGAAAGCAGGAAACTTTCCGTCTCCAAAACAGCGTCCGTCTCTTCGGTAGCGGAATAATGAACGATAGCTCCGTGCGCGCCGTATGCCATAATCGGATCAAAGCTGTCTCCCAGATAATCCTTCTGCTCTTTCCGTAAATTTTCCAATACGGCGGCAGCCTTTTGCTCCGTAAGGGGTTCCTCCTCCCACCTGCCTGCAGCCGACAGCTCCCTGTATTTCTTTATATAATATATAAAACGGGTAACGGCGACGCCATCCTTTAAATGCGCGTTTCTCATATTGGAAAGCTCCGTGGGATTTTTTACCGCCTTCATTAACGCCGTGGGATTTTCTCCTGTCACCAAATGACAATGCTTTAACAGCCCTTCCGTCAGCCTCGCATTTACTACGCTTTCATTTAACAATACTTTTTGTTCCCGGAGCCCTTCGCAAAATTCATAAATCTCTCCGTAAGGGCGCAGGGTTATTCCGTCTTCTCTCAGATGATTCAACCCCTCGCTGTCAAGAATCTCCTCTCCGGCAAATAAAATGCAGCTCTCCCGGGTGATATAAAGATAGGATAAAAACACCGGATTGCAATGAATATCCGATCCCCGCAAATTTAACAGCCAGGCAACATCCTCAAGAGACGTAAGTAAATGCGCCGTCGCTCCCTGTTCCTCCATCTTCTTTCTAAGTTCGGATAATTTATCTTTTCGGGAACAGCCGCTTTGGGACAACTCCAGTTCCCACACCGGATGAAATATCAATGAGGGACGGTTTTTCCATATGCGGTCGGTCAGATCAAAGCTTCCTTCCAATAAAATCTTATGATCCTTAGTTTTTTCCTGAATCCGTCTGATAAAGCCTCCGTTGACGCATCTGCCGTCAAAGCCCAGCTTATCTCCTTCTTTCATATGCTCCGCCAAAAAATCTTCAACCGCGGGAACGCCCGGTTCTCCTATTTTCATAAGAGAAATCCCGCTGCCCTGCAGTTGTCTTTCCGCCTGCAAAAAATATCTGCCGTCCGTCCATAGCCCCGCAAAATCCGCGGTTACCGCCAAAGTCCCTGCGGACCCCGTAAATCCTGTTAAATATTCCCTGCACTTAAAATAATCGCTTACATATTCCGATCCGTGAAAATCATCGGTGGGAACATAATAAGCGCTTATTCCTTCTTTTTCCATTTCCCGGCGCAGAGCGTTAATTCTTTCGGTTATTGTCACAGTGATCGCCTTTCCTATCATTTTATACTTCATTTATTACCTTGATCTGGCACGCTTTCATTGCTTCTAAAGCGGTGCGATGGCTCTGCGGCGTTACTCCCGCGCAGCATTTTGCGTCAACGATGATTTCCGCTTCCGGCAGAAACGCTTTGATTAAAAGAGCATTGGAAATTACGCAAATATCGGTACAAAGTCCGATCAGGGTAATGCTTCCGATCTTTTCCTTCCGATCCTCCGCTTTTAACATTTCACCGAGCTCCACCGAGCCGAACGTAACCTTATCAATGGCGGGTTCCTTTCGCAAATTTTCCAATGCCGGACAAATTTCCCAACCGGAAGTGTCTTTCATACAATGGGGAACCGGCAGATTGCGCCCTTCCTGTGTTTCCAAATAATTTTCTTCGTGCGTATCTCTTGTAAAAAATACCTTTCCGGAAAATTCCCTGATTTTTTGCGTGACGCCAGGTACAATCGCGGTCGCTTCTTTTGTTCCTAAAGCGCCGTCTATAAAATCATTCTGCATATCTACAACAATTAAAATATCCTGCATTTTGCATACTCCTTCTTAAAATCTTTCGCTCATCTTATCATTCCTTTTACTGTTGTGTCAATTTTTTGCTTGATTTCCCGTTTATATCATGGTATTTTATTATCATCTGACGGAAACGGGATTTTTCCGTTTCATCTTAACGCCGCAAGGCATTCTCATTTCGGCGCTTCACTCGAAGCAATCATTCCGATGTGAAAACACAATCCATTACAAAAGGAGGACTATGCCCATGTGCATGAAAAACCGGCTTCAAAGCTGCTTTCCCATCATTCGGACAAGAGAGGAGGTGCTTAGTGAGATTTATTCCCGTTACGATTTAACCGCCGTTTTCTCTTCCTGGACCAGGGAACAGCAAAAGGAAACACTTCAGCTATCGGGATATCAAAAATGTCTATACCATTGTCCTGTTTGACAAAAGCCCGGCGGAATTTCACAAATTCCCCGACACCTATCTGCATCATTTCGAGCAAAAATCCGACTCCGGATTAAACATGGAGCTTCTGCAAAAATATCTTTTTATTCCGCTTGACATATTTCGTAAAAACGTACATAATAAATCTGAAATCAGTAAATTAGACGCATAGCTGATACTGCTGTCCGTAGATGATCCCAAGACCATTTTGTCTTTGATCAATACCTACCCTGAATTTAAAGAAATTTACGGACAAGTATACGAAATTTGCCGGAACGTGGAGGACGCTATGGGATTATTTTCAAAGGAACTTGCAGAACTGGACCGCAACACAGTGCAGTATATGATTGACCAAATGCAGGAAGAGCTGGAAACAACCAACTCCCAACTGGAAGAAACAGACCGTCTCTATCAGAGCGCTTTGCGGCAGATCGAAGAATTAGAACAAAAACTGCGATCCAGGGCATGATCCCGCCGCCGGTATCAAATTAAGTGCAGCTTTTCCAACAGTCCGGCAAGTTTTTTTCCTTTCGGCATCGCTACGATATCATTTCTATTCAGAACGCCCATTTTCAGGATCAGGACACCATAAACCGCCACCGCCACAATGACAGCGCATATAAGAGCCACAGCATTGCTCTTAATCAAAGCATACAGACCCGCATAGACTCCGTAAGCCGCGGCTCCCATAATGGCGGAAGCCACCGCCGGAAGCACAAATACCTTTAAAATATTTTGTCTGTAATTCAGGTATTTCTTTACGGACGCGCCGTTTAAAATGCACATCAGCAGGGAGTAGACAATCGCTGCGATCGCCAGACAATACAAATTCAAATCCGTAAACCAGAGGCACGGCACTAAAACGGCGGTCTGTACCACCAACGCAATAAAGGCATTGATAACCGGGATGTTTACCTTTCCGATTGCCTGCAAAACTGCATTTGTCAAAGTGGAAAGAGAATAAAATACCACGGTAACGCTTAAAGCGCGAAGGAGATCTGCCGCCAGATCCAGGGAAGTCTGCCCCGGGAAAAGGAAGCTGACCACAGGCTTTGCCAAAACACCGATCCCGACTGCCGCCGGTATTGCAATTAACATCGTTGTCAAAATCGCCGTATGGATTTTGGCTCTCGTTCCTTTTATATCGCCGGTTGCATATTTGCCGGAAATGCTCGGTATCATTGCCGAAGACATCGCCGATGCAATTGCAATGGGAATATTGGATATAACCACGGCTTTTCCGGAATAAATCCCGTACCAGGTCGCAATCTGGGTCACATCCACACCTTTCACTAATTTTAAAATCTTTCTGTAAATGGTTTCATCCAGAGACGTGCTGAAATTATAAATAAACGTACTCAATATAAAAGGTGTGACAAGGCAGAAAATAATTTTAAAAATCTCCGAATAGCTTAATACGCTTTTAGATTTATCCTTTTTCAGCCTTTTCGCAATATACTGCCTGTTTAAACCGTAAACCATCCACATAAAGGCAAGGGCGAGCAAAACGCCGGCTCCCGTTCCCAGCGCGCTGCCCATGGCTCCATAGACAGCCTGGGTCGTCAGGTCCCTGTCAATGACAGCCTGTTTTAACAAATATGCCGCCAGAATACTGACAACCGCATTGATAATCTGCTCCAATATCTGCGATATGGAGGTTTGAACCATAGTCCTGTGCGCCTGAAAATAGCCGCGCAATACGCCCAAAAGACCCGAGAAAAAAATCGTCGGCGCAAATACCCGCAATACGATAACCGCATTCTCCTCTACCAGAATACCGGCTGCAAAATACGTAAACAAACTGGCGATTCCGCCCACCACAATGACGTAGATAAAAGCGCAATGAAATATCCTCTGAGCATTTTTATATTCCCTTAAAGCAAGCTTTCCGGCAATTACCTTTGAAATCGCAGAGGGGATGGAATAAGAACTGATCAGCAGAATAATCGTATAGATATTGTACGCCGATCCGTAATATCCGTTGCCTTCATCCCCGATAACCGCCGCTAACG
Source organism: uncultured Lachnospiraceae bacterium (assembly GCA_900542015.1). Taxonomy (GTDB): domain Bacteria; phylum Bacillota; class Clostridia; order Lachnospirales; family Lachnospiraceae; genus UBA2882. The sequence goes on from UQLY01000015.1 coordinate 81,368, forward strand.
GACTTCGATATAAAATTCCGATGATTCTGCAGATAATTCCCGCCATAGCCAGAATACCGGCTTGCATAATAAATCCGTCGTTTTTCTTTGCCAATGCAGTTTCTCCTTACATCCGTTTCTCCAAGGTCGCCCGGCTAATCCTCTTTTTTCTTTTTGCGGTAGTACATCAAATACTCCACTTCCCCCAGATCCTCATGCACGCTTTCTTCCTGCCTGATCAATCCGCGGTTTTCATAAAAGGTTACCGCGCCGTAATTATTCTCAAATACATGCAGCGTAAAAAAATCATACTTTTCTTTGACATACTCCATCAGCTTCGTGCCGATCCCCATACCGCGGTACTCCCTGTCCACAAAAAGCCCCGCGATATAGCCCTCGTCTACGCCGATAAAGCCTACCACCGTGCCGTTTATTTCATATACATAGACCTCCGCCTGAAGCAGCGCCCTTTTTACATATCCGAAATTCCGGTCCCAATAATCCTTATCAATAAAATCGTGCGCCTCCAGATTCCCGTCGTACCAGATCCGCATGACTTTTTTTAAATCAAAATCCTGAAACTTCCTTATAATATCCATTATTTATCCCCTCGTTTTTTGCCGATCATCCATGGAAACCAGCGGTTTATGATCAAAATCACAATTCCCTCCGCCGCAGTCACCAGTAAAAACAGCTCCAGGCAAAACTTTATATTCCCGTTGTAATCCGAGATATCCCGGTTAAAGTGCATGACCAGAATCGTAGATACATACATCAGATAAGTATCCACATGGGTCATCATGACAATCAACGAATTTTTCCCGTAAAACTCCAACGCTTTTAACAGCTGCCTGCATACGGGATATTTCATCCATCCCTTTACCCCGTAAGCAATGGCGACAACGCCCACGCTTCCTAAGATCGCTCCCGCAAAATAAAGCGCTTCGTTTTGGAGCACCAGATAGTGCAGATCCGTTCCTCCGTTTATCCGGCTGATCCAAATCGTAGCTGCAAGACAAAGAACGCCTGCGGCTAACGATACCGAAGGGGCAATCTTTATCTTTTGCCGAAGCTCCCAGAAATAAAAACCGAAGCCGATAAAAAAAGCAATCATTCCAATGCGGATTATTGTCATGCAAAAGTACATCAGATATGGATTTTCTCCATAAATTCCGCCCATAAGCAAAAATCTGCGGTTTGCCAGACAGCTTAAAACAGCCCATGCCACAAGAATAAACGGCGTCAGCTTCTTCTTACAGCTTTTGATCACAACCAAAAACGCGACTTCTCCCACAAATAAAGCTGCCAGGAACCACAAAACGGACATTCCGAAAAAGATAACCGTCAGGTAAATATTTTGCTTTACCAATTCCAGGGTAATAGAGCTTCCGATCCGGTATGCGATATATTGTGCAATAATGAAAATCAGACTAAAGATAAAATACGGCTGCAAAATAGACCTGATTTTTTTCATAACCGTCTTTGCCAGACTCTTTTTATCTTCCTGCTGAATGTGGATCAGCATACCGGCTATGATAAAAAACAGGGGTATATGAAATGCGACAATGAAATTACGGAAATTTTCACTGATATACTGGATATGCCCGGTAATGACCAGCAAAATTCCGACGCCCTTAGCAAGGTCCAATTCTACATATCTTTCTTTTGTCATAAATAATCCCGTCAAATCCTGTGATAATCCTGCCTTTATTATAATCGAAAGAAATTCTTCTGACAACCCAGACGCCAAAAAGCGGCAAGGGGGAATCCGACTACATTTTGATAATCTCCTCTGATTTCTTTCACAAAAAGTCCTCCGAGTCCCTGTATCCCATACGCTCCCGCCTTATCCATGGGTTCTCCTGTCCTAATATATGCTCTCGCTTCCTCTTCCATGAACGGATACATTGTTACAAACGTTTCTTCCGCAAAAGAAATGCCTCTTTCCGGTACGACCTTTCCCTCCCTGTCCAGAAAGATACCGCAGACTCCCGTAAAAACGGAATGCGTCCTGCCGGATAAGGACATTAACATACGAAACGCCTCTTCCTCGTTTCCGGGTTTTCCCAAAACGATCCCCTCGGAAACAACAATCGTATCGGCTCCTACAATAAAAATACCTTCCTTATTCTTATCCTGCTCCAATCCCTGCAAAAAATCCGATTCGGACAGTCTTTCCTTTACATCAGCCGCTTTTTTCGCCGCCAGTTCCTGTACCGCTTCTGCGGGAATGGTTTTTGTCATTACCTCTTTTGCTCCGCTTTTTATGACGGAAAAAGAAATTCCCGCCCGCTCAAACAATTCCTTCCGGCGCGGAGAGCCGGACGCCAATATTATCTTTACCGATTGTTCCATAATTTTTTCCCTCCCGAAATTGATAATACTCATGCACCAGGCTCCGATAGCCCCATTCCTTCATCCGGTCATAAGTAATCCGGTAATTTCCTTTATAATGCCTGCCCGTTATGATATACCGGATATATTCCTGCATATAATGATCCACTTCCCGCAGTCCCGTATCTACAGTCAGATAAGGAAAGAACCAACGATTCCAGGTAAAATCATCATTATCCTCATATCCGTAAAATTTTCTGTTCATGGCGCGGATAAAACCGATTGCAGCCTTATCCGGCGGCAGATTTTTCTTTCTCTGCCATCTTCTTAAAGACTCTGCCTTTCGTTTGATCTTTGCTTTGATCTTTCTTTTGGTATTTTGAGACAGATCCAATTTCCCGCCGTTATATGAAAATCCGAGAAATTCCCATGTTTCTCCGGGCTTTGAAATGCTCTCCTTGGAAGAATTGATACAAAGACCGCAGCTTTTTAACATTTCCGGCAACAACCCTTTATATTGTTCCAATTCTTCTTTTGTATCTGCAAAAATCAATATATCATCCGAATAGCGGAAATACGCAATGCCCTTTTCTAAAAAATACCGATCCATATCCGCCAGATAAACATTGGCAAAAAAAGGCGCAATGGGAAGCCCCGCCATGGCTCCGTGCTTTTCTTTTCTGATACATCCGTTTTCCTTCACATTTTCTTCGGTCAGAATTTTTCGGAAAAGCTCATAGATTACTTCATCCCGTTCTTTGAGAAATCCGAGCTTTTCTATTAAAAGCTCTACGTTGATCGAATTAAAATAATTGCTGATATCCGCTTTATAACAATATTTCTTTGAAAATCCGGGATTTTGCAAAACCCGTTTCAAAGCATCTCCCGCTTTCGTATTCCTGCGGAAAGCATAACAATTGGAGGCAAAATAATCATCGTATTTATAAAGCTGGGACGCAATGAATTTTAAAGTGATACTCACATCCCGTCCAAATGAATAGACAACTCTTTTTTTGGAAGTTCCTTCTTTATTTACGATCCGCTTTAACGGATATTCTCCCGGAAATGCGCCTTCCACTATCTTTTTCTTATTATCTTCAAATCTTCTTTCTTCTATATAAAGCCGTATCTGTTTCTCTTCTTCGCCCTTTAAATGCTGACGCTTTATTTTATAATCCAAAAACTGCTGCCACAAATCCGGTTGATCCAACAAATCCGCTATCCCCTGATCATTTTTCAACTTGCCACCCTCATCATAAAAATGTGCCTTTGTGTTTCCGACTTTTCCGATCTGCGTAAAATGCCTGCATATATAAAAAAGAAAGAGAAAATGCTTTGAAGTGATAAAGCAATTATCACACAAGACTGAACATACTCCGATTACCCGCAAAATCATCCTGCAGAGTATGCTTCATCCTTCGCGGGTGCAACATTTGTTACATTTCTCTTTCTTTTTATGCAATTATTACCACTGAAAACGGTATGTCTTACTCTTCAATACCGTTTGAATAAAAAACTTTTCTTTAAAATGAAAAGAACCAACCCTATTCAATGTTAAAGCCAGCCCTTTTCCAATCGAAGCGACAGGATTTGAACCTGCGACCTCTGCGTCCCGAACGCAGCGCTCTACCAAAC
>UQLY01000016.1 GCA_900542015.1 uncultured Lachnospiraceae bacterium
TTTTAAAAAATGGAATTCTTCGACCGAACGGTCTGAACTAAGAATTTCAAGATAAGGACAGTATATTAAAAAACAGCCTAAAATGCAAGACCTAAAATAAAATAAAGCTGCAAATAAAACTCCACAAAATAAAGCGACTCATAATCATAATCAATACTTTCATAATCAAACCTGCGTAATCATCTGCAAATTACACCTGCATAATATAAAATCCGCACCCTCCCGGCTGGTCAGGCACGCCCAAGCTTATCTTAAGCTTTGGGTGCTTTGGATGCTTGGTGCCGCTTTCTGATACTTTTTATTTCCCGCTTCTTCGCCAGAATCCAAGCTCCTTTAAGCGTTCTTCGATCCGGTCCAGAGTGGCTTCGCTGTCCGCTTCGATGGTGTGATAATGCACGCCTCTCGTCAAAATATTCAGGGGTTTTGCATTTCTGTCCTTTGTTTTTTCCATATAAGAAATCGCATCCTGACGGTTGTTGATAATCAGATCCACCATAATCTGCCCGTAAATTTCATGCTCTACGACAACATCAAGGACTCTGCCGCCGCAATCGACGATGGCAAAAAACTCGTCCAAAATTTCCTCATCCTTATGGCAGACGCAGATACTTCTCCTGACCTTATCGGATTTTGGGTCATCGAAAAGCAGATATCCCTTGTTGGTAGAAAGAATATTTTTATTGACGGCGCGAAGCAGAGCAATATCCTGTACAACAACCTGTCTGCTCACATTCAGCCTTCTGGCAAGCTCCGTTCCCGACAACGGCGTCCGTTCGCTGTTTAATATTGTTACGATCTCTTTTCTTCTTTCCTCGGCATTCATTTTTATCACCATTCTTATCATTCTTGCCTAAGTATACCATAAAAATTTTTTCATTCAAAGAGCAATATATTTTCTTTACTTTTTGCTTTTACTATGCTATTCTGACTTTGTTGTAAAGTAACAACACATTTTATTTTCGGAGGTATCAAAATGAACAAAGGTACAGTTAAATGGTTTAACAACCAGAAAGGTTACGGATTTATCTCTGACGAAGCAGGTAATGACGTATTCGTTCACTACTCAGGATTAAACATGGAAGGCTTTAAATCCTTAGAAGAAGGCGCTTCTGTTGAATTTGAAGTAGTTCAGGGCGAAAAAGGACCTCAGGCAGTAAACGTAACCAAGTTATAATCCATGATTATGACATTTAATCAGTTTTTCGATGTGCCTTTTTAAATATAAATTTCTACAGAAATTTGATTTGAATTAGCAGTATTGTTTTAACGGATTAAAAAAAAAGAGAGCTGCCGTATTTATAAGAATTTGTATCAAAAGAGACAAAGTCAGGAAAATTATTATAAAATCGAAACTGCGTTTCCGTGACTGATACAAATTTTTATAAATGCGGCAGCTCTTTTTCGCCCTAATACTCTTCTGCAATATCAATTTCCTGCTGTTCCTCTTCGATTGGCTGGATAAAGCCGGGCGTATGATGCAGATACACCGCCCAGTAACCGCAGCCGACGATGCCGGCTCCTCCCACAATGTTACCCAAGGTAACCGGAATCAGGCAGTTTACCAGAAAACCGATGAAATTCAGTCCCGCAGCTTCTATGGAATAAGCTTTTGCCGCTAAGATTCCGGCGACTCCGAAATAAATATCCGCAATGCAATGCTCGAACCCGCATAAAACGAAAATCATAACGGGCCAGAAGCTCATTAACAGCTTACCCGAGACTTTTTTCGCAGCGAACGCAGCCCAAACGGCAATACACACAAGAATATTACACAAAATGCCTCTGATCAACGCTTCCGGAAACGACTGGTTGATCCGGGACATTGCCGAAGCAACCATTTTTTGTGCAAGTATTCCGTCAAAGAGCTTGGGAAGCCCGCTATAGACAACTAAAACCGCGACTCCCGCCGCTCCGATAAAGTTGCCGAGCAACACAAAAAACCAATTTTTCAGCATGGCAAAAACGGAAACCTTTTTTTCCAACACGGAAATGATGATCAGATTATTCCCGGTAAAAAGCTCGCTTCCGGCAACCAGCACCATCGCCATTCCGGCGGGAAAAACACAGGCGCCAACCAGCCTTCCCACAGAAGGATTATCGATAGTAGCCGACGCCGTGGTTGCAGCGATCCCCGCAAATCCGATAAACATTCCTGCAAAGATGCCCAAAACCAGCATTTTAAATGCCGATAATTTGACTTTATGAATACCGATCTCCACAAAATTTTTTGCAATTTCCAAAGGTGAGTGCATCGTTTCAATTCCTTTTTTTATTATTTTCTATTTTTTCTGTTATTTTTGCTGTCTTCCGACAAAAGCTGCCGCCCTGTCTGCCTGTTACGAACAGAACCGGCATATTTTTTCAAATTCCAGACTGCCGCCGAACAAATCCAGCGCGCTTCCGATGGTCACATGAATCCTGTTTTTGCCAAGTGTTTTTAACAACTCCAGATCTTCATAGCTGTGTACGCCTCCGGCATACGTTACCGGCAGACCTTTATAATCGGACAGCATCATGACCAATTCCCGTTCAATTCCGCTGTTTTTACCCTCTACGTCCACCGCATGGATCAAATACTCGCCGCAATAAGCGGACAATGCTTCCAACAGCTTAAGATCCACTTTCTCCGCGCTCTTTTTCTGCCAGCGTTCCGTCATGACATAATATTCGTCCCCATACTTTCCGGCGCTTAAATCCAGCACAACGTGTTCCTTTCCTACCGCCGCCCTCAACGCTTCCAATCTGTCCCGCCTTATTTCGCCGTTTTGAAATACGTAAGAGGTCACAATAACATGAGAAGCTCCCGCTTCGATATATTCCGGCGCATTTTCCGCCGTAACGCCTCCGCCTACCTGCATTCCTCCGGGAAACGCCTCCAATGCAGACAACGCCTGTTCTTTCGTCGCATTATAGTACGGACTGTCTTTGGCGTTTAACAATATAATATGCCCGCCCTTTAACCCATGCTTTTGATATAGTTTTGCATAAAAGGCGCCGTCTCTTTCGGAAACAAAATTTTCCTTTGCCTCATTTTTCGTATCCGACAGACTGCTTCCCACAATCTGCTTTACCTTTCCGTTATGTATATCGATACAAGGTCTGAATTCCATTGGCTCGCTCCATACTTTCTTTATCTGCCATTACTTTCATAAAATAATTTTTATCAAGAATATTTTTTCTAAAAATGCACATAGTATTCACAGGCATTGAAAGGAGAATAAATTTATGAAAAAAAACCGATTTTTATTTACTGCCCTTTTAATCCTGATGCTCTTTAGCTTTACAGGCTGTGGCAGTACCAACAACGACAAGAACAATAATGCCGATTTAGCACAGGATTCTGAGACCGACAACAAAGATCAGAATTCCGACAACAACGTTGACAACGCAACGGACAACAACGGCAATCCTGCCAATACCGGCAACAACGACAATCAAACAAACGGCACCACAAACGGAAATACCGGCAACACCGCCAATAATGCCAACAATAACGGCGAAGGCGGTATTGTTGACGGCGTTACCGATGCTGTTGATGATGTAGGAAATGCAGCCGGCAACGTTATTGAAGATACCGGAGAAGCCGTTAAGGATGTTACCGACGACGTAACCGGCGGTGTCGACAATACGGCAAACAACAGGTAAAAAGCTATGCCTTAAGACCGGGTATCTGCGTAGAAATTATACATCTTTTTCTACAATGATACCCTCTCGATAGGCTTCCAGCAATTCTTCCAACTGATGAATGGATTCTCTTAATTCGTTACCGATATCCGTATCCGCCACACGCTGTCTGCGAAGCGCGGTTTCCACAATAATCGAATCGGAAAAAATATCCGACTCATTGCGGATCGCCGCATCCGCCGATTCAAAGGGCTCATGGGATACCAGGCGCATACCGTAGGAATTGGAAACCAACGTATATCCGGCAATTCCCGTCTTTCCCTGATACGCCTTACTGAAGCCGCCGTCAATGACAAGAAGTTTTCCGCCGCATTTAATCGGCGACTCGCCATTTTTCAATTCTACCGGCACATGCCCGTTGACAATATGGGATTTTTCCGCATTCAAGCCAAATTCTTCCAATATCTTATTGACAATATCTTCTCTGTCGTAAAGCCTGTAATAAGCGTTTTTCTTTTCATAATGGGTCTCTTTATCCGGCACAAAATAACGCTCAAAGGTCGTCATCTTGTCCTTTCCAAAGACCGGAGATTTCGGTCCCGCCCAGATATACCAGATAATATCCTGTCCCTTTAATTTTTCTCCGGATTCCCTGGTGCCGTAATAACCTTTTCTCGCATAATTGTCCAGCGCGTCGTAAAGCGCTTTTCCGGCATATTCCTTTCCAAACAGATTGACCTTCAGGAAGTTTCCTTCTTCATCCATGGGAACGCAGCCGTGAAACAGCAGATTGGAATTATAAACCTTATACATACTGCCCTTGGAAAACAGGAAACGAATATCTTTCTGTAACTTATCGCAGCGGGTAAAAGCCTGCCGCAGCCGCTCCATGACTTCCTCTTCCTCCTGGGTCAGCCGGTAAGGGTCCTTCGGATCTACGGTAGGAAAATCCGTATCCTTCATGGGATAAGCCTTGCCCTCAATGGTAACGGTCTTGTTTTCATAATCAATCTTGTCCAAAAGAAGCCTGTTTTCCATTTCAAATTCAGGTCTTCTCATAATGATCTGCCCCTCCAGCTTCATCTGGATCATCGTGATCGCCTTGTGCATCTTCATATCAAGGCTTAAATCTTTGGTGTTGTAATTGGTATTAAATTTGATGGAAAAAGCGTCGCAGTTCACATCTTTATATTTTTCCATTGCAAAGGTGGCTAAAGGAATCAAGTTGATGCCGTAGCCTTCCTCCAGCGTATCCAGATTGCCGTATCTTGCCGACATGCGGATCACAGTGGCAATGCAGGCAAGCTGCCCGCTCGCCGCTCCCATCCATACCATATCGTGATTGCCCCACTGCACGTCCACCGAATGATAATGGCGCAGCGTATCCATGATAATATGGGGACCCGGTCCCCTGTCGTACACATCCCCGACGATATGCAGATGATCGATGACCAGTCTCTGTACCAGTTCGCAAAGCGCGACGATAAATTCCGGCGCACGTCCGATCCTTATAATGGTATGGACGATTTCGTTGTAATACGCCTCTTTATCCTGCACCTCCGCCTTCTCGGTAATCAATTCCTCAATAATATAGGCAAAGTCCTTCGGCAGCGCCTTCCGCACCTTGGATCTGGTATATTTGGAAGAAACATGTTTGGTAATCTGTACCAGACGGTATAAGGTAATCTTGTACCAGTCCTCAATATTTTCCTCTTCCTTTAATACAATCTCCAGCTTTTCCTTCGGATAATAAATCAGGGTGGCAAGGCTTTTTTTATCCCTGTTGCTCAAAGTATTGCCAAATTCCTCGTCGATCTTCCTTCTGACCGAACCGGAGCCGTTTTTAAGCACATGGTTAAACTGCTCGTATTCTCCGTGAATATCCGTCAGAAAGTGTTCCGTTCCCTTGGGAAGGTTCAAAATCGAAGACAGGTTGATAATCTCCGTGCTCGCCGCCGCAATGGTCGGATACTGTTTTGCCAGGCTTTTTAAATATTTTAATTCCAATGTGTCCATCTTAATCCCCCGATGCTTTTTGCTGTTATTGTGCGTCAATAACGTGGCTCATATTGTAAAGTCCCGCGCCTTTTCCTTTCAGGAATTTTGCAGCCTGGATCGCTCCCTTGCCGAATACGGCTCTGGAATAAGCGGTGTGGCTGAAGGTAATGACTTCGTCCTCCCCCGCAAAGATCACATCGTGATCTCCGACGATCGTACCGCCTCTGACTGCGGAAACGCCGATTTCCTTTTTGGGGCGCGGCTCTCTTCTGCCGCTTCTGTCAAATACATATTCGTACTCGTTGTTTAATTCCTCGTTGATCGAGTCGGCAAGCGCCAACGCCGTTCCGCTGGGCGCGTCCACTTTTCTTCTGTGATGTTTTTCCACAACTTCAATGTCAAACCCCGCCGGAGCCAGAATCGCCGTCGCTTCTTTTAACAGTTTCAACAGCATATTGATACCCAGAGACATATTCGCGGATTTTAAAACAGCCGTTCTTTCTGCCGTCTCCTGCACCTTGGCAAGCTGCTCTTCGGATAAGCCCGTGGTACATAAAACGACCGGCATTCTTTTTGCGGCGCACCAGTCCAAAAGCCCGTCCACACAACTGAAATGCGAAAAATCAATGACCGCATCCGCTTCCACATTGCATTGGTCAATTGACGAAAAAACCGGGAAAGGATTTTCCCTGTTGTTGTTAATATCCACTCCTGCTACAATTTCCGCTTCTTCATCCGCCGCAACCAGATTGCAGATCATCTGTCCCATGACGCCGTTGCAGCCGTGCATAATTATTTTTGTCATTTTCGATGTTCTCCTATTCTTTCATTTTCTAAAAATTCCGGTGCGCTTTGTCTGCAGCAAAAAGCATTAGAAATGCCCGTCGGTGCAGACAACCCACACCGGAATCCTTTTTATCTTAACCGTATTTATAAAATGCCGAAGTCCTTCATTGCCTGTTCCAGAACAGCCGCATGTGCGTCTTCCATTTCCGTTAAGGGGCGGCGCAGGGGACCTGCTTCCAGACCCATCAGATTCATCGCCTTCTTAACAGGAATCGGATTTACCTCGCAGAACAATCCGTCGATGACCGGAATCGCCTTTAACTGCAGATCACGGCTTCCTTCCACATTGCCGTCAAAATACATCTGACAGATATCGTGGGTCTGCCGGGGCGCAATATTGGAAAGGACGGAGATAACGCCCTTGCCGCCCAAAGAAAGGATCGGCACGATCTGGTCGTCGTTGCCGGAGTAAACATCCACGTCGCCGCCAGCCATGTGCATCAGCTTCGCTACGCCGGAAATATTGCCTGTGGCGTCTTTTACGCCTACGATATTGGGCACCTCCCTGCACAGCGTACAGATTGTTTCGGGCGCAATGAGCACGCCGCCGGTTCTGCCGGGAATATTGTAAAGAATGATCGGCAGGCTGACGCTTTCCGCAATCATTTTAAAATGCTCCAGCAATCCCTTCTGGGTACATTTATTGTAATAGGGAGTTACCAGCAACAAACCGTCGGCTCCCGCTTTTTCCGCTTCCTGTGATAAATAAATCGCCGTTTCCGTACAATTGGAGCCTGTTCCCGCAATCACAGGGATTCTCTTATTGACCTTTTCCACACAATAGCGGATCACATCCAGATGCTCCTCATGAGTCAGGGTAGACGCCTCTCCTGTGGTACCGCATACAATAATGGCATCGGTTCCCCCCGCAATCTGACGTTCAATCTGATCTGCGAAAGCCTCGTAATTTACGCTTCCATCTTCATGAAATGGTGTAATAATCGCTACACCTGCTCCTTTAAAAATTGACATCTCTTTTTCCTCCTTATGCCCTATGGGTCTGCATTGCGGTTACATTATAAAAGCCGTTCAAAGAGAGAACGGCTTAAAATACTCATTTCCGATAGCTCCCCATCTTAATTGATGACAGTCATACAATTATTCACTGTATGCCCAAGGAAACATCTTCAGGTAATATCTCCTTTCGGCGTTTTCTCCTTTCCCCACTCTTCCTCTGCTCCTTGACATCCGAATGGATACTGATAAAAAACGCAACCTCTATCTTTCCTTATAAACCGACACGCACCGCGCATCTATGACTAAAGAATAGCACGACTGCCGTCATTATGCAATAGGTATCGACTCAATTTTTGAAATCTCATCGGCAAGAGAAATCACTTCGTCTTTTAACTGAATACCGGTCATAATGATCGTCGTCTCTTCATCCTTTGCCGACAACAGAATTTTCAAATCTTCGATCGTAATAATTCCCACATCCAGAAGTCCCAGCACTTCATCTAAGATCAACAAATCACAACCGCCCGTTGACAGGACTTTTTTTGCGAAATTTATACCATTGCGGATGTTCATAGTCTCATCTTCCTGCTGCTTACTGGTCAACTCTGCATATTCCGTATCTGTCTTTTCAAAACAGAAAAATTTGATTTCCGGTTCCAGCCTTCTCGTAAACTCATTTTCGCAAAGACCTCTTCCCTTCATAAACTGAATGACAATGACCTGTCTGCCTTCAGCCGCCGCATACAGCGCTTCTCCCAGCGCAGCCGGCGTTTTGCCGTGACCGTCTCCGGTGTAAATATGAATTTTTCCTTTTTCCATCATGCACCTACTAAATAAATCAATTCTTTCCTATTCATTCAATAAAACACGTTTTACAGGAAAGGTATTTATAGATTAAGATTGATGTATCATAGCACACTTTTTCTGATCTGGCAACTTTTAAGCCGATATTCCGGTCGGAAGGACACTCTGCCGGATCATACCGGTTCTTCCACCGGCATTTCCAATTTGCTGACGGAAACCTCATAGGCGACTCTTTTTTCCACCTGCTCCTCAGACAATTTTTTCATATACTCCCGGCTCTGAATCCTGCCTATTACCCTGCACCTGCTTCCGACCTCAAACTCATTGGCATATCTCGCGTTTCTGCCCCAACTGATACAAGGTATGTAATCGCTCTTTCCGTAGGGACGGTTCACGGCAAGGAGGATATCTGCAATTTCCCTGCCAAGAGGCGTTTTGCGGTAAACCGGTTCTTTACAGATAAATCCGTCCAATTCAATATGATTGGTCATTTCGCTGCGTTCTACCTCATCGATAAATTCCCACTCCCTGACGAATACGGACAACACCAGTTTATTCTTTTTCTCTTCGTGGCGGTTATAAGAACGAAACTGTCCCGCTACCTTGACATTTCTTCCGCGATAATCCTGTTTCACATCCAACAGTCTTTCCGACACCATCAGCGGAATACGGTCGGCGCTTTCCGATAATCTCGGGACAAGGATATCCACCATATAGAACCCCTCTCCGTAGATTTCGTGGCTAAAAGAAAATTCCCCGACAATTTCTCCCATGACCGTCACCTTGTTGTTTTCATTCATCTTATCCATTATTTTTGTTCTCCCTTCTTACACAATAAAGAATTTTTTCCTGTCATGTACTACTATCATATTGCATTTGAGACCAAAAATGTAAAAAATTTATCGTCAAATATTGCCATTTTCCCGCACAAATCGGTCATTTTATCTGATATTTGCTTGCTTTTTGCCGAATATGTGGTAGACTAAAAACGTTTGTAATAAGTATTTTATCAGTATTTGTCAACAATATCTATGTTGTATCTGAAATTTTAGGTTGAGGAGAATGATTTATGAAAACACAGAGAACCGATGTGAGAAATGTAGCGATTATTGCCCATGTAGATCACGGCAAGACGACTCTGGTAGACGAGCTGTTAAAACAAAGCGGCGTTTTCCGCGAAAATCAGGAAGTCGCGGAACGCGTCATGGATTCCAACGATATCGAACGGGAAAGAGGCATTACCATTCTTTCCAAAAATACGGCGATCACTTATAAAAATACAAAAATCAATATTATCGATACGCCCGGTCACGCCGACTTCGGCGGCGAGGTGGAACGCGTCCTGAAAATGGTAAACGGCGTAATCCTCGTGGTAGACGCCTTTGAAGGCGCCATGCCCCAGACCAAATTCGTGCTGCGGAAAGCGCTGGAATTAAGCCTTCCCGTCATTGTCTGCGTCAATAAAATCGACCGCCCCGAAGCAAGACCCGCCGAGGTTGTGGACGAAGTGCTGGAGCTGTTTATCGATCTGGAGGCGGACGAGAGCCAGTTAGACTGTCCTTTTGTATTCGCTTCCGCCCGTACCGGAACGGCAAGCCTTGACATGAACGTGCCCGGCACCGATATGATTCCCTTATTTGACACCATTTTAGATTATATTCCCGCTCCCGAAGGAGATCCCGACGCTGGGACCCAGGTACTGATCAGCACCATCGACTACAACGAATATGTGGGACGAATCGGCGTAGGAAAGGTGGATAACGGCTCCATCAAAGTCAATCAGGACGTTGTCGTCGTCAATCATCACGAGCCTGACAAAATGCGTAAGGTAAAGGTTTCCAAGCTCTACGAATTTGACGGGCTGAATAAGATAGAAGTCAAAGAAGCGGGCATCGGCTCCATCGTGGCGATTTCCGGCATTTCCGATATCCACATCGGCGATACTCTGTGCTCTCCCGAAGATGTAAAACCCATTCCTTTCCAGAAGATTTCAGAGCCCACGATCGCAATGCACTTTATCGTCAACGACTCCCCTCTGGCGGGAACCGAAGGAAAATATGTAACCTCCCGTCACCTGAGGGACCGACTGTTCCGTGAATTAAACACCGACGTTTCCCTGCGCGTGGAGGAAACGGAAAATACCGACGCCTACAAGGTATCGGGACGCGGAGAGCTTCATCTTTCGGTTTTGATTGAAAATATGCGCCGCGAGGGCTATGAATTTGCGGTTTCCAAAGCGGAAGTCCTGTACAAGACCGACGAAAACGGCAAAAAGCTGGAGCCTATGGAACTGGCATATGTGGATGTTCCCGACGAATTTTCCGGCGCGGTAATCCAGAAGCTTTCAGCAAGAAAAGGCGAACTCCGCAATATGGGAACAGGCTCCGGCGGTTATACCCGGTTGGAGTTTTCCATTCCTTCCAGAGGTCTGATCGGCTACCGAGGCGAATTTATGACGGACACCAAAGGAAACGGTATCTTAAATACGATTTTTGACGGCTACGGTCCTTATAAGGGGGATTTAAATTACCGCAGCAACGGTTCCCTGATCGCCTTTGAGTCCGGCGAAGCGGTTACCTACGGCTTATTCAATGCCCAGGAACGCGGCGCTCTGTTTATCTCCCCCGGAGAAAAGGTATATTCCGGTATGGTCATCGGAGAAACCGGTAAGGCTGAAGATATTGAAATCAACGTATGTAAGACAAAACATCTGACCAATACCCGTTCTTCCAGCGCGGACGACGCTTTAAAGCTGACGCCGCCCAAAGTATTGAGCCTGGAACAGGCGTTGGACTTTATCGATACGGACGAGCTTCTGGAGGTAACGCCGGTGAGCCTGCGAATCAGGAAGAAAATTTTGGACCCTACGATGAGGAAACGGGCAGGGTTTAAAAAATAGCGGTCGGTAAGACAGGCATCGGCACGGGCGTACGGTACAGACGCAAAAACAGCATAGCCGGATATCACGGAAACACGCTTTCGCTCCGGAAACACGCAGCGGTACGTAAGTCCGCAGAAAACGCGAAATAAGTACCGGCGTGCTTCCAAGGGTTTCCTTTGATATTCCGGCTATGCTGTTTTTGCGTCTGTACCGTACGGGTTTTCCGGATTCGGCTGGATTCGCGATTCGGTTTGGCTTGGTCCGCGGCTTTTTCGTGTTGGTCTTTATGCAGAGGGGTGGTATAATTGTTACAAACAATATGATGATGTGATATGGATTTGCGTTTTTTTTGGAGGGGAAGGAGACAGGGGATATGATGAAGAGAAAATCATTGGTCTTTGCGGCGTTATTGATGTTGGCTTTTGGTTGCGGGAAGGCAGAACAGGAACGGTTGACGGTATATTCTTTCAGCGGAGAAAATGAACAGATTGCCGTCTCAAACGGGGTCATTGTTTTGGGCGATACGGAAGAAATATTTGCCGGAGGCAGCCTGGAAGTAAATGACGATTGTCTCACTGATATTGCGTCTTATTCAACAACATTTTATATTTTATCAGACGGTCAAAAAAACATCATTTGTTCCGATCTGATAGAAAATAAAACAGAGGAAACAGGCGTCCTCGTTTCCGACGATCTGGGAAAGCTGACGGGGGAAGATATTGTCAGCAGCGCGGCGGGCGACGACGCTTTGAAAAACAATCTCTATTTTGAGCTTACTGCAACAGATCAAAACGGCGAGGAAACCGTGTACCGTCTGCCCCTGTCCTTAACGGAAATAACATCGGATTAAGAGGCTAAGTCTTTGGTTAAGGTTGACTGATAAATTGAAATGCAATATCTCCTCTGGCGTACTCATAATTATCTAATTTAATTTCTTTAAATCCGTATTTTTCGTAAATATGGATTGCCGGTTTTAATTTACGATTGGACAAAAGAAACAGCCTTTTAGCACCATGCTCTATTGCCCATTGCATGGCGGCTTCAAAAACAGCGCTGCCACATCCTTTATGTTCCCTATGCTTGTTTGAAGCAAGTTTACAGATTTCCCACGTTTCCTCATCGATGGGCTTTGCCATACAGGTTGCGAGCGGAACATCATTTTCAACAGCAAAATAAATCATTGCGCCATTTTCCAATTCTTCCTCTATTTTGGAGAATGTCTCAAGATCTTCTTCCTCAAGATATCCAAAATTATCAACAATCCAATCCGTATTAAATTGTATAAATGAATTTTTATATCTCGTATCATACTCCACTATTTTCATTCCTGCCTCCTAAAATTTCAATAATCTGCTCTAAATGATAGGACAGTTTATCCAAATGATGATCCGAAATCCCCATAATGCTTTTTTCAACCTGATCATTCGATTCCATAATCAGACTTTCGGCAAGTGTTTTACCGTTTTTTGTAAGATAGATAAGTGTCCTTCGTGAATCATCAGCTAACGGCTCCCGTTTAATGAAAGATTTTGATTCAAACTTTTTCAATATCCTGCTCAGGTAGCTTTTGTCAACATGAAGATTGCTTACAATATCTCTGGCGCTTATTTCTCTGTTTTCATAGATTTCATACAGTATCCGCGCCTCTGCCATTGAATACTCCGTATTTAAGTATTTCTGTGTCAACAGGTTAAAATACGGCAAATAGAAGCGATTGAATTTTCTTATATTTATCGCTGTTTCCAAAGTTTTTTTCATCCTTACAAATAATCCTCCCGTTGAGGTGTAAATACATCTATCACTTCTCCCGCTTTTAATACCCTGAATGAATGGGGTGCATTTCCCGGAATTGCATAACTATCGCCAACCGTTAATATCCCTCTTTTATCTCTGATGGTAAGTTCATATTCTCCTGATATCACGTACCCGCATTGTTCATGCGGATGCGAGTGTTCTGAGGCGAAATCTCCGGTCTGATAATTCATTTTGCAGACCATACTTTTTTCTCCGACTGCGAGTGAATCAAGATGAACCCCCCGAAACATTCTCTTTTTTGCGTCCTCTTTTTTAACAACAGCCAATGTATTCATATCATTTTTACCTCCAATATAGTATGTTGATTTTGTCAACTATATAGATAGTACGGCGCGAAGTTGATTTTGTCAACAAAAAAATTGTAGAGACCGGATTCGCGTCTTTTTCGTGTTGGTCTTTATAGCGTTATTGATGTTGACTTTTGGTTGTGGGATGGCAGAACAGGAACGATTGACGGTATATTCTTTCAGCGGGGGAAGCGTGGAAACCGTGTACCGTCTGCCCCTGTCCTTAACGGAAATAACATCGGATTAAGAGGCTAAGTCTTTGGTCCGGTAGCGAAATACGGCTGCCGCCAGAGAACAAAGAATGACCGCGGCAGCTATCAGAAGGCATACGGCATTGATTTTCCCGGCAGAAAAAATATCGGCGGCGTTGGCATAGTAAAAAGGCGTAACGTATTTCAGGTTTTCAATTGCCGGAACGATCCGGCACATCATATCCAGTGCAAACATCAAAACAGAAACTCCCAGTCCCGCGCCGATCAGGATTCTTTTGGTACAGGCGGAAAGCAAAAAGCAAACCGTCGCAATCTCCGTCTGCATAACCAAGGCGGCAAGATGATAAAGCGTCATTTCTTTCGCGCTTACAGTTTCGCCTAAAGCATAAAAGCCGAGCAGATACATCATGACGCAGACCAGATTAAAAATCAGCAGATTGCTTATCAGCGCCAGATACTTTTGCAGGACAACGCTTCTTCTTCCCACAGGCAGCACGTTTAAAAACTCCGAAGTGTGCCCCGCTTCTTCCTTTGATAAAAGCCCGCTCCCCAATATGGCGGCGAACATGGCACCGCCCAGTCCGTGCATCATGGCAATTTCCGTCGCATAGTATCCTGTCAGGGTGGCAAGACTCATTTTGTCCATCCCAAGCGCCACGGACATAGCGCCCAGATCGGAATATGACTGCGCCATTCCCTGAATGGAATCCTCCAGACTGCCGTACAGCAGAATACAGCCAAAGCATAGCCCTCCGACGCAAAGCGTCCAGATCAACAGACTTTTGAGATTCATTTTCATTTCATGCCTGTACAATATCATGTTTTTCCGCCTCCTCATAAAAGTGCATAAATATTTCGTCCAACTCCGGCTCTTCAATGATAATATCCTCGATATCATGCCCGGCAAACCCCGCAAACAGTTCGTTCAGGTCCCCTTTCCAGACGAAGTTTTCCTCTTTTCCGTCCCGAATCATGCGGACGCGCTTTGTATTGGTCTTTGTCAGGTTTTCCACCGTATCGGTACATATCAGTTTCCCGTCCCTGATGACCGCCGCATGACGGCAGTATTTTTTGATCTCCGATAAAACATGGGACGACAGAAAACAGGTGGCTCCCTGCCCGCAATATTCCGTTACCAGTTTGAAAAACTCCGCCTGCATCAGCGGATCAAGCCCGCTGGTGGGCTCGTCAAAAATAAACAGCCGCGGCTTATGCTGCATGGCGCAGACAATGCTGACCTTTTTACGGTTACCCAGAGATAATTCTTCTATTTTCTTATCACGGTCCACTTCCAGACGCTCGCAGAGCATTTCCGCTTCCTTCCGGCAATCTCTGTCTCTCATATCCGCTGCAAACCGGATCACGTCTTTTACTCTCATCGCCGGATAAAACATTGCCTCCGACGGCATATAACCGACCTCTTTTAAAATATCCTTTTTCCGGCTTTTAAGATCCATGCCGAGAATCCTGACGTCGCCTTCCTCAAAGGAAATCAGCCCCAGAATACTGCGGATCGTCGTGGATTTTCCCGCGCCGTTAGGACCAAGGAATCCGAAAACATCCCCCTGCTCCACCCTAAGGGACAATCCCGAGACTCCTCTGTGCTTTCCGTAGTTCTTGGTCATATTTTCGATCAGAATTGCCGGTTCGTTTCCCGTTGTCCGTTCCTTATTTTCCACTCTCTGATTCATCGTTTCTCTTATTCCTTCCGTTTTTAAACTGTTCCAACTCTTTATTTAACTGTGCCGTATCGATATCGCGCTTCATCTTATATACCAAAAAAACGCTGATATAACAGCACAGCATAAAAAGAAAATAAGCCGCCGTTACCGTCCCGTTCCGGTCAAACCAGTCAAACCACCAGCTGACAGCCGTATAGATTACCGAACAAAACAGCATATAAACCGCTTCCCTTATGCTGATGCGCTCTCTTTCATCAAAATTATGCAAAAAAAGCACCTGTATATAACCCATGACATATGTTGAAATAATCATTTCTGCCATAGCTGCAATGCTCGCCTGAAAGCTTCCCTGCATAATCCGGTACATGGAATAAAAAAACAGAATGGCAAAGAAATACAGACACGCTTTAAATTCAACTCCGATTTCCACGGATAAATACTTTTTAAACCTGTTCATTCTCTTTCCCCCTTCAGAATATTCCGTAATTCCTTGGCGTAACGTCTGGATATGACCACATGTTCTCCGTTTTCCATCGTTACGTCAATTTTGTTTCCCGGTATGCTTTTGAGGCTTTCCATATGATAAATATTGATTACCATGGACTTACTGCAACGGAAAAAGCCGTCGGCACGATAAAGCGTCTCACAACAGACTAAGGTCAGATCCGATTGATAGACCTCCTGATCCGTATATAAATACGTCATGCCGTCAACGCTTTCCGCATAAAACACGCTGTCCACGTCCAGTAAAAACTGTTCTCCGTCCCGGAAGCACAACAGTTTTTTTCCCTGTCCTTCCACATATCTGATAATTCCGCCGATCCGTTCCGTCATTTGCCGGTATCTGATAATAATTTCTTCCCGATCATCACTGATCTGCTGTAAAGTAATCTTCATGCTCTGCTTCCCCGCCTCCCATTCCTTTATATAACGGTTCCGTCCGAAAAACAAGCACCGCCCCGGTAAGTTGCACTTTTTTCCGGGTAACATACAAAAAAACAAGGGCTGGCACATCTTTATCCTTTCAGCGCGCCAGCCCCTGCCGTTTCCCATTGCTTTACATTTTCACCGCATAATCGCTTTCATACATCCTGCGGGTCTCTTCCACCGTATTATACTGCTCTCCTATGCAAAATTCCTTGGACCACGTCATATAAAACGCCCATGGAACCCGGCTTTCCTTCAGCATATCCACATCCGGTATATAACCCACTTCTCCGAGCGCCGCCACCTTCTTGTCGGTGGTATTGGCGATCAGCTCTTCGTACTCCGCTTTGTAATCCGTGGGCTTTTTCTCGGTCAGATAAATGTCTCTGGAAATCACATCCACATATTCATCCCCGGGATAGCCCTCTTTCGCGGGAGAATTCCATACCCAGAGCAGGTTATCCAGATGCTTTTGGTTTACATAATACTCAAACATCAGTTTATACAGTTCTCTTCCTACGGCGTCGCCCTTGGCTCCCCACCAAAACCATCTGCCATCGGCTTCATGAAAGGGGCGGAACAAAATCGGAATGTTTGCTTTCTGAAATTTTTTTAATTCCTCCGCTATCACATCCATATCGGAATAAAAAGCCTTTCTTTCCGCCGTTCCCTCTTCCAGCACCTTTCTCGCGTCAAAGTCAGTATGCTCCGCATAAAACGCCTTATCCCTGCCGCCGATGGGAGAGAACCAATGGAAGCACATCGCGACGATCCCCTTTGTTTCCTTCGCCCACTTCAGCGCCGTTTTCATCGTTCCTTTATTTTCTTCCACCTCGGTCAGGCACTCCTTCGAAACATCCTGATAATTGATATTGGGAGAATAGCCTAACAGCTCAAAGCCCTGAAGCTTTGGCGCATATCCCGTTTTTTCCTTTATATATACGATCTCTTCCATGGGATTCGTCTGGGTGTGCTGCCCTGTAATAATCCCGTTTCCCGCCGTCTCGTACAAATAATTTAACAGCTCCTTCGCTTCTCTGGTTGCATTCGGATTTACCGGATTCATAATTTGTTCCTCCCTGCTCTTTTACTTTTATTATTTTCAACCTATACTACAGCCCCAGCAATGCCGTCGCGATCTGGAAATAAATCAACAGTGACAAGGCGTCTACGATTGTTGTAATAAAGGGGCTTGCCATGACCGCCGGGTCAAAACCGATCTTCTTTGCGGCAATGGGCAGCATACAGCCAACTACCTTTGCCAGAAATACGGACGCAATCAGCGTCAGGCACACAACCGCCGACACCGTCAGGCTTACCTTGTCTATCAGCATCAGTTTGACAAAGTTTGCCGCCGCAAGCGTGGTTCCGCACAGGATGGATACTCTGATTTCTTTCCAGAGCACCCTTAACGTATCCGAAAACTCAATTTCATTTAAGGAAAGACCGCGGATAATCGTCACACTCGCCTGACCGCCCGCATTGCCTCCGGTATCCATTAACATCGGAATAAACGTCGTCAGCACCACATAAACGCTTAAAGCATTTTCAAAGGATGCGATGATTTTGCCCGTAAAGGTCGCGGAAATCATCAAAAGCAAGAGCCACGGAATCCTCTTTTTCCAGATTTCAAAAACGGTGGTTTTCATATACGGCTTATCGCTTGGCACGATCGCCGCCATTTTTTCCATATCCTCCGTCGCCTCTTCCTGCAAAATATCCACAACGTCGTCGACCGTAATGATTCCCACAAGCCGGTCCTCATTATCCACAACGGGCATTGCCGTAAAGTCGTATTTCTGGAACTGTCTAGCTACTTCCTCCTGATCCATCAGCGTATGGAGGCTGATGACATTTTCGTGCATGATATCGCCGATTTTTTCATCGGGATTTGTCAACAGCAGGTAGCGGAGTGCAACCGTTCCTTTTAATTTTCTCTGGTTATCCAACACATAACAGATATTGATCGTCTCTGAATCCACGCCCAGTTTACGGATACGCTCAATCGCCTGCGCCACCGTTTGCCGTTCTTTTAAATCCACAAATTCCACCGTCATAATGCTCCCGGCGGAATCCTCCGGATAGCGCAGCAGGTGATTGATATCCCTTCTTGTCTCCTGGCTGGCGTTCGCCAACAGCTTTTTCACGATATTCGCCGGCATTTCCTCCAAAAGGTCCGCCGCATCATCGGACATCAGGTTATCAATAATATTTCCCGCCTCTTTATCGGACAGAGAGGTAATAATATATTGCTCTACTTCAATGGGCAGATAGGAAAAAATATCCGCCGCCATATCCTTAGGCAGGATGCGGAATACCTTGAGCTTCTGCTCCTCTTCCAACTCTTCAATCATAGCGGCAATATCGGCAACGTTTAAGTCCGACATCCACTCCCGCATTTTTACATACTGCTTCTGTTCCAAATAGCTTTTTAAAATTTCTAATCCTTCTTCGATTCTGTCTTCCATATTCTGACCTCACCTTCAACGGGAGCATAAAGAACCTCTTCAACAGATTGCAGTTTTATTTTTCCGTTTGTTATGTCAACCAATTTTTCTTCCACCGTCTTCTTATTTTCCAGCGGAACCAAAATCTTCATATCAACCTGCTGTGCATAATCGCTTTGCAGCAGCTCCACCCGGTTAGACGCAAATAAATACTGCAGCTTTCCCACATCATTATAATCTGCTGTTATCGAAGCCTCTATTCCCTTATGTTTTTCAATGAGAACGCTGTTTGCGATCCCTTCCTTGACTGCAGCCTGATAAGCTCTTACCAGTCCGCCCGTCCCAAGTAATGTTCCGCCAAAATATCTGGTTACCACAACGCACACGTTTTTGATCCCTTCGTTTAACAGCACCTCCAACATAGGCTTTCCCGCCGTGCCCGAAGGCTCTCCGTCGTCGGAGGAATGCAGAATATCCACCGCACCGGAAATGATATACGCCGAACAGTTGTGTCTGGCATCCCAATACTTTTTTTTACAGGAGGCGATAAACGCTTCCGCCTCTTCTTTGCTCGATACCGCCGCTACCGTGGCGATAAAACGTGATTTCTTCTCAACCACTTCTCCCACACCGCCACGGTACACGGTCTTGTCTATGTCTGGCATATATCATCACTTCCTTTATCACGGATTTGATCGAAAAACGATTCCTTTAGTATCTTAACATAAGTTGGAATAAAAGTGTATAGAATTGTGAACAATCCCAGATATGGAATAATTTACTTTATTTTAGTCCCATATTTTGGTATAATGACCTGTATTAGGAGGCTTTTATCTATGAATTACAGTAAAAAAGGCATTCGTAAAAAACAGCAGCATTTAAACTCCAAATCCACAAAGGTCGGGAAAATGTTTCTGCTGACATTTTTGAAAGCGTTTTTGATATGTTGTCTCGGCATTGTCATTTTAGCGGCATGTCTGGGAATCGGTATGTTTAAAGGTATTCTCGCATCGGCGCCGGATATTTCCAATCTGGACGTAACTCCGTCGGGCTATGCAACGATTGTTTATGATGCAGACGGCAACCAGCTTACCAAGCTGGTATCCACCAATTCCAACCGCAGTTATGTGGGTATGGAATCCATTCCCCAGGATCTTGCAGACGCTTTCGTGGCAATC
This sequence comes from uncultured Lachnospiraceae bacterium, assembly GCA_900542015.1. Classification (GTDB taxonomy): domain Bacteria; phylum Bacillota; class Clostridia; order Lachnospirales; family Lachnospiraceae; genus UBA2882. The sequence continues at coordinate 19,659 of UQLY01000016.1, forward strand.
GAAGACGCGCGTTTTTATGAGCATAACGGCATCGATATCAGAGGAATCGCCCGCGCCGCCGTAGAGGGCATTAAAAACAAATTCCACTTTTCCCAGGGCGCTTCGACCATTACCCAGCAGCTTTTGAAAAACAATGTGTTTGACGACTGGGTAACCGAGGAAAATATAGTAAATAAATTCAAACGTAAATTCCAGGAACAGTATCTTGCCCTGGAACTGGAAAAGAGAATGTCCAAGGAGGATATTCTGGAACTATATATGAACTCGATCAATCTCGGGCAGAATACCCTTGGCGTACAGGCAGCTTCCATGCGCTATTTTGACAAGCCCGTATCCGAGTTAAGTCTGTCGGAATGCGCGGTTATTGCGGCAATTACGCAGAATCCTACCCGTTATAATCCGATTTCCCACCCGGAAAACAATAAAGAGCGCCGGGATAAGGTTTTGAACAACATGCTGGAACAGGGCTATATCACACAGGAAGAATATGATACCGCCATGGCTGACGATGTCTATTCCCGCATCAAAACCGTAAACGAAACCATTGACAAGGATTCTGTCAACTCTTACTTCGTAGACGCGCTGATCGATCAGGTTATCAACGATTTGATCGAGGAAAAGGGCTATAACGAAACGCAGGCATACAATCTTGTATACAGCGGCGGTCTTCAGATTTATTCCACACAAGATCCCGCCATTCAGTCGATCTGCGACAACGTTTATTCGGATGAAGAAAATTATCCTTCCAATGTAAAATGGTATTTGAATTATGCGCTGACCGTCCAGACCGCCAACGATGAATATGTCAACTACAGTACGGAAATGCTTAAATCCTATTTTATGCAGAGCGACGCAAACTACGACCTGCTCTACTCTTCCCAGGACGACGCTTATGCTGACGTTGAAGAGTACAAAGCGGCGGTACTCGGTTCCGGCGATACGGTAGAGGCGGAAACCATAACCCTGACGCCGCAGCCGCAGGTTTCCATAACCGTAGAGGACCAGCATACCGGATATGTGGTGGCGCTGGTGGGCGGTCGCGGCACCAAATCGGCGAGCCGTACCCTTAACAGGGCGACCAACGTCACAAGACAGCCCGGTTCTACTTTTAAAATCGTATCCACCTACGCGCCTGCCTTGGACAGCGCGGGTATGACCCTTGCCTCGGTAGAATACGACGGTCCTTTCAACTATGATAACGGCAGACCTGTCAATAACTGGTATACCGGCTACAAAAACCAGAACTGTTCTCTCCGCTACGGTATTGAACAGTCATTAAATATCGTAACCGTTAAAGTACTGACGCAGATTACTCCCCAATTGGGCTTTGATTATCTGCAAAACTTCGGCTTTACCACTTTGGTAGAGCGCAAAGAGGTTACCAATAAAACGACCGGTGAAGTTGAGATTTATTCCGACATCCAACAGTCCCTTGCTCTGGGCGGCATTACCGACGGCGTTACCAATATGGAATTGAACGCGGCATACGCGACGATCGCCAACGGCGGAACCTATATCGAACCCACGCTGTATTCCCAGATCCTGGATCATGACGGGAACGTGCTGTTAGACCGCACCGAACCGGTTACGCGCCGGGTCATCAAAGAAACTACCGCCTATCTGCTGACTGACGCCATGGTTGACGTTGTAACAAAGGGAACCGGTACCGCCGTTAATTTCGGAGATATGGCGATCGCCGGCAAAACCGGTACGACTACCAGCTACCGCGACGTATGGTTCTCCGGCTATACTCCTTATTATACCGCGACTACCTGGACCGGCTATGATAACAACGAAATTCTGGATAAAAATAACGGGGAGCGAAATCTCTCCAAAAAACTCTGGCGCGCCGTTATGAGCCAGATACACGAGGGTCTTCCCAACGAGTCCTTTACAAGACCAAGCGGCATCGTAACCGCGTCGGTATGCAGCCAGTCGGGAAAACTGCCGATTGCCGGATTATGCGATGCAAACGGCTGCGTTGTCACGGAGCTTTTTGCGGAAGGCACGGTTCCTACCGATTACTGCGACGTACATTTCCAGGGCAATATATGTATGGCGACGGGACTTCCCGCAACCGATACCTGTCCTTATAAAGTACCCGGCGTAATCACGCTTCCAAAGAGCGACGACGGTTCTTCAACGACTACCACCTGTCCTCATACGGCGGATTATTATATCAATAATCCCGAAGCGTTAATCACGGATACACAGACGATGCAGCAAAACGCGCTCAACGCAGCTCAACAGCAACAACAGCAGGCGGCGCAGCAACAGCAACAACAAACGGAAGCACCGCCTTCGGAGACAGACCCGGATGTGGTTGTGCCGACGGAATAAACGGGATAAACACTTCTCTCTTAAATGATGGGAAGCCGGGTTATGCCGGAATAATAGAAAAAAGGTATCTGTCAAAGGAAACCCTTGGAAAAACGCCGGTACTTAATCCGCGTATTTTGCGGATTTACGTACCGCTGCGTTTTCCCGGAGCGAAAGCGTGTTTCCGTGACAGGTACCTTTTTTCTATTATTCCGGCATAACCCGGCTTGTCTCCGTCCGCGAAGAATGAACCGTTTTAGTGCCTGTTGTGATTTGGCAGTGAGATTTTGATGCCGTCTCGGGTTATTTTGTTCCTTCCTCTTTGACTGATTACTGTGTGGCTTTGGCGGCAATCAATTGTATGGATACGACTGCCTCGGAAGGGATGCCTTCCATGTAAAATGTGAGCTCTCCTTCCGGGGAGGGGTCTGAAAACTGCCAGAAGGGAGAAGAACCCACAGGCAGCAGATAAACGGATTGGTTCTCACGGCTTGAGAATACAAAACTGTGTTCTTCGGAATCTACGCTGCTAAAGAAGCGCATTCTCAATTGCTCTTTTGCGGCGGCGTCTTTTCGTACCACGATTTGAATGAAATCAATGTCTTTCCCACCTACGGAGGTTTTTGCTGTTACTTTCACCGTATCGGCGTCTGTTTGCTCTATTACTGTTTCCGTTGGAAGCTCTTCTCTGCCGGAGCCAAGGATTTCCGGACTTTCCTCTAAAGATGTTCCCCAGACAGCGGGCAGCATTCCCAGGTATTCTTTATGATAGGCAAGCCCCAGGCTTCTGCGTCCGTCTACCGCTTCTGCAAGCGCAGCTTCGCCGTCCAGCAGATATACCACATCTTCATATACATAAGGCTGATAACCCATTCTGATTAACGCGGTATAGAAATCCATGGAACGCAGGCTCACGGGAGCCAAATCAAACTGAATCAGCGGAGAAACCAGGATCAGGCGAGGTCTTTCCTCTTCAATCAACGCAATCGCTTTCTCCTGCATCTTCCGATTGCTGATATTATAGGCGGAAGTAAAAGGAAGCACGCTCTCCTTATCAAAGATCACATAGTGGGATATTTTATTGGTCAGATCAAGATAACTTTCTCCCTGCAGCTCGGCGGCAAAAACGGTCTGAATATTTTTCAGGCTGTTTAAAGTACTGCCCCTCATAAATCCCGTTCCCAGCGCAGTCATTCCCACGCTGTCTCCCGATACATAGACGATGGGGTCCTCCGTCTCCTCTCCCATAATCTCAAGTTCCGTACTTGCGGCAATCTCCTCTATTTCCATGGGTTTTTCAAGGTTGGGCAGATATCCCTGCATCAGATAAATTCCCATCCCGGCAAACAGAATCGCCGTTCCACGCCGGATTGTCTGCGCTCCCTCTTTGTCCGTTAAAAGCACTCCGGCAAACAGCGTCATAAAGAAAATGGCAAGCACCGCAAGCCTTACCCCTTCATCATATCTGACACAGGCATAATTGCTGATGACTAACAGGCAGGCAGCCATACTGACAAATGCGGATTTTCCCTTTTTACTCCCTGTCAGCGCATAAATCAGCGCGCAAAGATAAGGCAGAACAAGGGCAAAGGTCCGAACGGGCGCAAATTCATCTCCGAAAACCGCGGTTCCGTTCACATAAAGAGTGGTTCCCGCATTTTCGCTTAAAAACCTTAAAATCTGCATAAACCACGGAATATAAGCAATCCCGATCACAACCATGAGCCCGTAAGCGGTCAGATACTGCCGCTTCTCCTTTTTTTCCCAATGCGGGAACGCTTTCCATTTGGGTATCACATCCCGAATCAGCCGGTACAAAACTTCAGGCAAAAACGCTACCGCCATAGAGCTGCCGATAGAAACATTCCAGGAAATCCCCAAAATACACAGCAATACCCACCACCATAAAAATTTTCTGCCGTCCTTTCGCACTCCGTCGCTAAGCAAAATGAAAAAGCTCATAAAAAACAGAAAATATCTGACGCCTGCGCTCTGCACCAGATAAGGCATCGTGAGGTATACCAGTATCATCGCCGCATATCGGTTACGAATACAGCTTCCCATGACAAAAGCAAGCAAAAGCGCCATTAGGACACCCGCTGCCTGCATCGCCGCATTTTGGCTGAAATAACTGCCGTCAAAAAGGCTTACATTTAAAAAACTGTAAAAATAATCGCACATGCCATGAATCGGGTCTACATCGAAATAGGGGACTTTCCCGTAAGATAAAAGTTGCTGCATTGGGAACGCCATTTCTCCGGTATGGAAAAAATCAATGTTCATCAAGCCTTCGGGCATAAGCATGGTTCTTTGGACCGCAAGCAGCATGACGGTTGACAAAAAGACGCCGGATTTCTTTTTTCGCAGCCCACTGATCTGCCAAAACAGAAAGACTAAAAACAGCGCGATACAGCACCATTTCCACTTTCCCGAATAAAACAACTGAATCAGTCCTTTTCCCGCTTCATACCGGTAGTAAAAACGGTAATATCCCAGAAATTGAAAGGGCAGACAAAGCTGGGAAAGCATCAGCAGCCGCTCCGCCGTTTTTCCGCCTTTCCTTTTGGTAACTTTAAAATAGATAGCAAGCCCGAATGCCGCCGCCAGGATGACCGCTATCCCTATATTTGCAATCGTATACAACAGATCCTGTCTCGCAGGCATAAAACCCGCTGCCGCAATCTCCAACGACCGGACGGATTCCGCTCCCAAAAACGCAGCCGCCAATATCATCCCGCAGGTTTTCCATTTGCCCTGCACACGGCTTGTCTCTTCCGCTCTCTCTTGCACGCGGACGCCCAGTTCTCCCGTCTCTTCCTGCCGACCTGTTCCGTCTGCTGTGCGGCATCCTTTTTTCACCGGCGTATGCTTGAAAAATAAGAATAAAACAAAGAAAAGCGGCACAAGAAAATATAACAGATAAAATAACGTCATGTCTCCTGCCTTTGCATAGCCGTCCCATATCGTACCGCCCGCCGTCAATTCATCATAAACGGGCGCGCCGCCATAAATTATGCCTCTTAACAGCCAAAGCAAGCCGCCCGAAGCGAGCAAACTAAAAAGGGCAGCAGCCAACGCCTCTGCCCCACTGTAAACTTTTAATTTATAAAATTGTTTCCGGAAATCAAAGTTCATTTTCATTCTCCTGCATTCTCTTATATTCCGCATAAGTAAGGGGATAATCATCCTTGATCCATTTTCGGAGGCTGGACTTTACTTCATTTACCTGAATTGGCTTGGCAATACAATCGGTAAATCCCGCCTCTTTGTATTCTTTTCTTGCCTCTTCCCTGGTGTTGACCGTCATCATGACAATCGGCAGATCCTGATAATATTCGTCGTCCAGATAGCGCAGCTCCTTGACCGTCTCCAGTCCGCTCTTTCCGGGCATCATCTGATCCATAAATACCATCTGGTATTCCTTTGTCTCCAAAAGTTCAATCGCCTCGGCGCCATTGTCCGCGCAGACCGCCTGCACGCCCATGGAATTTAAAACAGCGTCGATCAGTTTACGGCTTTCCCTGTTGTCATCCACGACCAGCACCTTAATTTTTTTATGAAACAGCGACATATTCCCTGCACCCGCCGCATCGCGCTTTAAACGATCCATTTCCTGCAGACGCTGTTCCCTGCTGTTTTGGATGGTCTGCTCGTCTTCTACACGCTGCAGCAGACAAATCCGGAATACCGCCTCCTCAGAATTGGATAAATCCTCAAAGCTGCCCTTTAACCGCTCTATGATGCTCCGGCTCAGATAATAGCCCAGCGCAGCCCTGTTGACGGTAACCGCCGTAATATCCGTATAACCGCTGATCTTTATTTCCAGCGTAATATTCTGATTTTTTTTCGGTACAATTCCGCTGTGATAAGTAATCCGCATTTTAATCGCCGCTTCGGAACGGTACATCAAAAGATCCGAACAGATGCCGGATAACGCCTGTCTGATCTCCTCCTTTGCTCCAAATAATTTAACCGGCAAAGCCTCATCCAGCTCCAGTTCAAAAAACTTATTCTTTCCTTTTATCATTGCCTGCATATCTTTTTCTATGCCGCGGAACAGCCCTTCCACATCATAAACCGTTTCCTGCAGTACAATTTCTTTCTTTTCCGTTTTTTCTCCGTCCGTCTTTGCTGTAACGCCATATTTCTCCGTTTCCCGTTCTCCGTCCGCTAACAGCCGCTCTATAAAGCCCGCTGCGGTGCATACGGCAACGGTAACCGCCAAAAACTCCAACGAAAACTTTAAAAGCGTCAGATAAATTGCCTCTTCGGCATAGCTTCCCGTGCCGCCGCCCTCTAAAATCAGCGCGCGGTACAAACAGATCCCGATCATTCCGATATAGCTTAAAAGACAAATCCGCTGAGTCAGCTTCTGATTACAATAGACCAGGCTCACTACCGGCACAAGCACGTAAACAACCGTCAGCTCTGCATAGGGATTCATGGAAATCAACAAAAGAAGCGCCTCCATAGACATCAGAGTAATGGTGGTAATCGCTTCTTCATTGTACAATATTTTATTGCAGACAGCCGGTATCAGGCTCAGGACAACAATCAATATTACCGCGGCAATCATTTCATTTTTACAAATATCCAAAATGTCCGCCGCTTTCAAAATCCCCATTACCGGAATCAAAAACAAGAATGCCAGTAGCACTCCGGATAACCTCTTATTTGCCTTAACCGCTATCTTTTTTATCTTTTCGCCGGACAACCTGTCACTCCCCCAAATATGTAGAAAAAGCGTGTAGAAAATGTAGTTAGGATAATTTTACCACAAGAGAGGAGGTTTGTAAAAGACATTGCAAAATTCCTGCCTGTAATTTGCGACTTATCCGCTTTGCTTTCCGGAATCCCCGGCACATTACTTAGCATTCAGCCTTTCAACGATAGGATATATATATGATGATGCAGTTTGGATTTATTTTCTTTAGATTTTTAGCTATCTCACCCCCGCTATCCCCGTCCAGCTCCATCTCCAAGACGACAATATCAAACGCATTGTTATTGCAATATTCCTGCAACTGACCGCCGTCATAAAATTTAACCGCCTTTATCTCTAATGACTGATTCTTATTTATGTTAATAGCAAAAATGGTACAAAAAAATAACCACCCAGCCACCAAGTAGGGTAGTTATTTTTTAATAATATTTCCAATCTTGGAAGCCACTCTGTGGAGTTGACTACCTTTTGTACCTTTATACTATTATATGATTGTCAAAATGTCAAGAAATTTAAACCGTTGAATTCATATCCCAATCCCTTCCAGTATACTTTTCTTTTATCCGCTCATCCTATTCCCGAGGTGATTTTATGTATAGCGACTTGTCCGCTTTGCTTCTCGGAAGCTCCAGCACATATTCTTACTTTGTATCTCTGCCGGTCTGGCTGCAGCTTCTGCTCCACAAGGAACATTCCTATATCCGCACTGCGGCGCAGCTGCACCATGTTGCAAATATTCTGGAAGCGCAAAAAAAGCTGCAAATCCCGGATTTTCAACAAAAACCCTGAATTTGCAGTTCTTCTGTTTAAAGCTGATAACGGGACTCGGACCCGTGACCTCCGCATTACCAATGCGACGCTCTACCACCTGAGCTATATCAGCCAGTCTTTTACCACCGACGACTATTGTAGCACAGGCAAATTCTATTTGTCAACTATTCTCTGAAAGCATCTTCAAAAACTTCTAATTCAATGCGGTAAGCATCCTTTTCCAATCCCAGAGCCTCAATCTGCTCATCTACTTCTTTGACTTCTTCCTTAGTCTGATCCAGATGCTCTCTGATCAACTTACTGCCCTTTTCCAAAAGATGGTCGTCCAGACACTTATTATACAAATTGATTTTAAATTTCAAAAGCTCCTTGTATTCCTTTTTCTCTTTGATCTGTTGTTCCACAGACTGAAAAGATACCTTTAACTCCTTGTAAATCTCATTTTTCATTCTGTTTTCTTTTTCCATGGTCTTCTCCCTTTCCCCTGCATTTTTTGGCAATACCTATGTATTATTTCATATGCCTGAGCCCGGCTCGCTATGCCTGATCCGATTCGCTCAAGCGTTCTCTTAATTCTTTTACAGTATAACACAAGAGCTTTTTTCTGCCTAGAGAAAAAAGCCCTTTTCTGTCATTTTTTGTTTAATGCTTTGCGTATTTTCGTCTTTACGCGGCTTAAGGCGTTATCCGTTGATTTGCCGTCCTTTCCAAGCAGCTTGGCGATCTCTACATAACCCATTCCGGTCATGGACAGTTCCAAAACCTGCCTTTCAAAGGGACTCAGATCATTTTCAATGATTTTTTCAATATCCGCCACGTTTTCCTGATCGATCAATATTTCCTCCGGATTGCGCTCCTTTTTATTTTCCAGCGCGTCGATCAGTTCCGCCCCTTCTTCATCATGCCCCTGATAAATGGATACATAGGTGTTTAAGGGGCTGTGCTTTTTCCTGCCCGAAGCCTGCAGCGCCGTATACATCTGCCTGGATACGCACAGTTCCGCAAAGGTGTAAAAGCTCGCGTCCCTGCCGCTGTCATAGTCTCTGACCGCTTTAAAAAGCCCGATCATTCCCTCCTGGATCAGATCCTCCCTGTCCGCTCCCAGAATGTACATGGTCGATGCTTTGCTGCGGACCAGATTTTTATACTTATCCATCAGATATTCTATAATATCTCTCTCGCCGTCTCTGGCGCGGATGACCAGTTCTTCATCCGAAAAGCCTTCATATTTATTCAACTAACCATCCTCTCTTACTTCCTTTGCCGCTTTATCAGCGCTTTAACCGATGTTATGTCAACCTATTGTAATCTCTGTCTGACAATTTCATATGCCAAAACGCCCGCCGCTACCGACGCGTTTAGGGAATCAATTTCTCCCTTCATCGGTATCGCCGCCGTCATATCACATTTTTCCTTTACCAGGCGGCTGACGCCTTCTCCCTCGTTTCCGATAACCAGTCCGATTGCGCCTTTCAGGTTCAGATCATACATTGCGGTGCCGTTCATATCCGCGCATACAAACCAAAGTCCTTCTTTTTTTAACTCTTCTATGGTCTTTGCAAGATTGGTTACCTTCGCCACCGGCGTATAGTTGATCGCTCCCGCCGAAGTCCTCGCCACGGTTGCCGTCAGTCCCACGGCTCTGTTTTTAGGAATGATAACTCCATGTGCCCCAGCCAGATTTGCGGTACGGATAATGGCTCCCAGATTATGAGGATCTTCAATTCCGTCCAAAAGAAACAAAAAGGGTTCCTCGCCTTTTTTTCTCGCATTTTCCAGAATATCATCCACCTCCGCATAGGAATAAGCCGCCGCCGCCGCAATGACGCCCTGGTGCTTTCCTGTGGGCGACATCTGGTCCAGCCGTTCTTTATCCACATATTTTACAATCGTATTATGCTTTTTGGCTTCTCTGCGGATCGTCGCCATGGGACCGTCCTGACATCCGTCCAGCAAATAGAGCTTGTCTATGGTCTTGCCGGAACGAAACGCTTCAATGACCGCATTCCTTCCCTCAATCATCAATTCTTCGTATGCCATAATTTCTCCTTACTATCATCTCTATCTAGTTTACATATTAAATAGTTATGTCAACTCTTTCCAATCCTGTTTTCGTCAGTTCCAACAGCCTGTCTTCTCTGTCGCTCAGATAGAGGTAGCCGTAGAGCGCCTCCAGCCCCGTCGCCTTGCGGTATTCGCTTAAAGAAGCATTTTTAGCCGTCGTATGGGGTTTAGCGTTGCGCCCCCTTTTATAACAGGCGAGTTCTTCCCCGGTCAGCTCCGGTAAAAGCGCCTCCGCCATTTTTGCCTGTACTTTGGCGTTGACAACAGCGCTTTTTGTATTATGTAAACCTTGCGCCTGACGGTTTCCGCGCTCCACCACTACGGTTCTGATAATAATTTCAAAAATGCAGTCCCCCATAAAGGCGAGGGCGAGGGGAGAATATGTCTTCACATCAATCTCCCCGCATCCGAAGGTTTCTTTTATTTTGCCAAGTAAGCTTAAGCTCTCTTCCATTTTACTCCTTCTCGGGTATCCTCTAAAACAATTCCCTTGTTCAACAGTTCGTCACGGATTTCGTCCGCCCTTGCAAAATTTTTCGCCTTTCTTGCCGCAGTCCGCTCTTCAATCAGCGCTTCAATATCCGCATCCAGCAATTCTTCTTTTTTATCCACTTCCAGCCCGCAGATATCGCAGAGCATTTTTACCTCGTCTAACAACGCCTGTAAAAACTCCTTGGAATTTGAGCCGTCGGCATTGGTATTTGCAAATTTGATCAATTCAAAAATTGCGGAAATAGCGTCCGCCGTATTGAAATCATCGTCCATCGCCTCATCGAATTTGGTTTCATAGGCTTTTGCCTCTTCAAGCATGGTCCGTTCCGCATCAGTCATGGTTTCTTTTGCGGACACGCTCAGGGCGTACTTTAGATTTTCCACGCCCGTAATGATTCTGTCCAGACCGTTTTTCGCAGCCTCCATCAGATCCGCGCTGAAATTTAAAGGGCTTCTGTAATGAGCCGAAAGCATAAAGAAACGAAGCACCTGCAAATCGTATTTTTCACTGATATCGCGCACGGTAAAGAAGTTGCCTGACGACTTGCTCATTTTCTTATTATCAATATTTAAAAAGGCGTTGTGCATCCAGTATTTTGCAAATTCTTTCCCGTTCGCCGCTTCCGACTGGGCGATCTCGTTTTCATGGTGCGGAAAAACCAGGTCCTCGCCCCCCGCATGAATGTCAATCTGATCTCCCAGATACTTTTTACTCATAACGGAACATTCGATATGCCACCCGGGACGACCGTTGCACCAGGGCGCCTCCCAATAAGGCTCTCCTTCTTTTTTCGGTTTCCAGAGTACGAAATCCAGCGGATCTTCCTTCTGATCCTCGCCGCTGACTAACAGAGAACGATTCCCGCCCCGCAGATCATCCAGATTTTTGTGAGAAAGCTTTCCGTATTCCTGAAAGCTTCGGGTGCGGAAATATACGGTTCCGTCTTCGGCGACATAAGCATGCCCCTTTTCAATCAGGGTATTTATCATGGCAAGCATCCCGCCGATTTCCTCGGTTGCCTTGGGATGGGTTGTCGCAGGCTTTACGTGCATTGCCTTCATATCCTTTTTACATTCTTCAATGTAACGTTCGGATATCACGGAAGCATCCACGCCCTCTTCGTTTGCCGCTTTGATGATCTTATCATCCACATCCGTAAAGTTGGAAACATAATTGACCTCATAGCCTTTATGCTCCATATAACGGCGTACCGTATCAAAGACGATCATCGGTCTTGCATTTCCGATATGGATCAGATTGTATACGGTAGGTCCGCACACATACATTTTTACTTTTCCTTCTTCAAGAGGTACAAATTCTTCTTTTTTCTTTGTCAGTGTGTTATAGATTTTCATAATGCTCTCCTTTTTATTCATGGCATGCCGTCTGCAGCCGGAATTTTCCGGTTCAGCCGTTCTGCAGCCTTTCTTCCAGATGCTCAACCCGTTCCAGAAGCAGGCGGTTGCTCTCCCTTAAATTCAACAGCTCTTCCTTGATCGGATCGGGCAGATGCACCTGATCCAGTTCGTCCTGCGGCAGGCTTACATTGTTGCGCTTGACGACTCTTCCCGGAACGCCGACGACCGTGGAGTTAGGCGGGACTTCCTCCAAAACCACGCTTCCCGCTCCTATTTTACTATTATCTCCGATTGTAAAAGAACCTAACACTTTTGCTCCGGCGCTGATCATAACGTTATTGCCCACCGTCGGGTGGCGTTTGCCCTGTTCCTTGCCCGTACCGCCCAGGGTCACGCCCTGATACAGGGTCACGTTGTCTCCGATGATACTGGTTTCTCCGATGATCACGCCGTTTCCGTGATCGATAAAAAATCCGTTTCCGATCTGCGCGCCGGGATGGATTTCGATCCCCGTCTTTCGCGCACCGCGCTGGGAAACAAGCCGCGCCCAGAAATAGTGTTTTTTCAAATACAGCTTATGAGCAAGGCGGTAATGCAGCATCACTTTAAAGCTGGGATAAAGCAGCACTTCCATATTGGAATGGATTGCCGGGTCCCTTTCTCTGATGACACGGATTTCTTCTTTCATCCGCTTGATAAAACTCATATGATTACCTTCTTTATTAAGGGTATGGATTGACAGGAATGCAGCAGGTTGATGGTTAGCACAAAAAACGCCTCTAATCTACGAATTAGAGACGAATTATTATCCGCGGTTCCACTCTGTTTCCGGCATTTGCCGGCAGCTTCCATCCCTTAACGCGGGAAACGGGACCGGGTACCGGGAAGCCCTGCTTCTGTTCTCCGATCCGGCTTACGGATGCACTTCCATATCCTGTAACGCCGGGAATGCTTTCAGCCGATGGCTTTCCCTCTCTGCTGCGTCCGTGACATGTACTCTTTCCGATCATTGCCTCTGTCTGCTATCCATGCAATCACAATACAAATCTATAAATAGAATATGCAAAAACAAAGGTTTTGTCAACTTCTTTTCCGTTTCCTGCTCTGTTTTCCCATTCCTTTTCTATTTTCCAATCCTTTATTCCGCTTCTATCTCCAGGCGCCCCGAAAAGTCTTTCCCTTCCACTACCAGGTAACCGCCTGCTCCCGGCAAAGTAAGCGTCTTAAAACAGGTTCCCGTCCCATTAAGCAATGCGACAGGTTCCTCGGCTCCCGCTTCCCACAACACCGTCAGCGTTCCTTCTTTTGCGTCAATCTCACAGCGGACCGAAATGCTGTTTCCCGCTTTTCTGTCCGTCGCCGTATTGCCGAAAACGACCTCTTCCCCCGAAAACTCCTCATAATCCGCTTCATAAGTTCCGACCCAGCTGTCTTCGCCGAAATTTCTTTTACCCTCCAGCTTTCCATCCGATGTCAGGACGGTTTCACCCGCTTTCTGCAAAATCTCATTATACCGGTCAATCACTTCATCCTTGGTGCATCCCGCCAACAGTTTAATACACAAAAACAGCGCAATCCATAAACCGACCTTTTTCATAAAATCATTCCTCCCGGATTTCTTTTTATATCCTAAGCCTAAGGTCAGTTTATCTCTTTCTTAAATTGCGTTCCATTCATTTGTCTTACATTTTTGTGACATCCTTGTAAGGTCCGTACGGGCGTTACTGTTCTTTTATCTTCGCCGCCAGTTCCTCCAGATACATCCAGCGTTCCATCTTTTCTTCCAGTTCGGCTTCCGCCTTTTCCTTTTCTTCGGTCAGTTCCTTCAGCTTCACAAAATCCCTTGCAAATTTCAGCATATCCTCATCCGCCCGGGCAATTTTTTCTTCCAAAGACGCAATATCCGCCTCAATGGTATCGTAATCCTTTTGCTCCTGATAAGTGAATTTCAGTTTCTTCTCCCGTCCTGCGTTCCATTTGACTTTTCCGCTTTCCGCTCCCGCCCCTGTCCTTTTGCCGGAGGGAGCGCCTGCCTGCTCCTGCCTGCTCTCGGCAAGCAGACGGTTCTGATAATCCGTATAACCGCCCTCGGAGCGGCGCAGTCTGCCGTCTCCTTCAAAAATAAACAGCCTGCCCACCACTCTGTCCAGGAAATACCTGTCATGGGACACTACAATAACAATTCCCGGGAAACGATCGAGATAGTCTTCTAAAATCGTCAGCGTCGTAACATCCAGATCGTTTGTGGGCTCGTCCAAAATCAGTACGTTGGGCGCTCCCATCAGCACCTTGCATAGATAGAGTCTGCGTCTCTGTCCTCCGGACAGCTTTCCTACAGGACCGTACTGGTCCTCTCCGGCAAACAGAAATTTCTCCAACAGTTTCGCCGCGGAAATCTTACCGTCTTCCGTCTCCACATATTCCGCCACATCCCGGATATAATCGATTACCTTCTGATCGGGACGCATTTCATCGTCCCCGATTTCCTGGGCAAAATATCCGATCTTTACAGTCTGTCCGATCTCAACAGTCCCTTCGTCCGGCGCGACTTCCCCCATGATGATTTTCATCAGGGTAGACTTTCCGCAGCCGTTGTGTCCCAGAAATCCCACACGGTCGTTTCTCAGAAATAAATAGGTAAAGTCTTTGATCAGCACCTTATCATGATAAGCCTTACTGATATTGTGCAGTTCCACGGTGGTCCGTCCGAGCCTGCTTTTGACGCTGCCCAGCTCCACCGCATCGTCTTTTACCGCATCCGTCACCCCGCTTAACTGTTCAAACCGTTCCAGACGCGCTTTCTGCTTGGTGGAGCGCGCTCTTGCGCCTCTCTTGACCCATTCCAGCTCCGTCCGCAAAATGGAATGTCTCTTCCGGTCCGAAGCCGCCGCCATTTCTTCCCGTTCAGCTTTTAAGGCGAGATACCCTTCATAATTTGCCTCATAGGAATAAATCTTTCCCTTATCCACTTCCACGATTCTGTTGCACACGCTGTCTAAAAAGTACCTGTCATGGGTAATCATAACGATGGAGCCTTTAAAGCTCTTTAAGGTTTTTTCCAGCCAGTCCGCCATTTCCTGATCCAGGTGGTTCGTCGGTTCATCCAGGATCAGAATATCAGCAGGAGCTAAGAGCGTTCTCACCAGAGCAAGCCGCTTTCTCTCGCCGCCTGACAATTCGCCCAGGCTTTGTCCGAAATCTGCGACGCCAAGTCTGGTAAGCATCGCCTTCGCCTCGCTTTCTTCGTGCTCCGATCCCTGCAGCACGGCTTCCAGCAAGGTCTCCCCGTCCCGGAAAACAGGATTTTGGGGAAGGTAAGCGATTACCTTCCCCTTTGCACGAATGATCGTCCCCGAATCCGGTTCGTCCGCGCCTACGATCATTTTTAATAACGTGGACTTTCCCGTTCCGTTAATTCCCAGCACTCCCGCCTTTTCGCCCTCCTGCAGAAAGAAGGAAGCGTGGTCAAATATTTTCCGTTCTCCGTATGCTTTTGTAATGTCGTCTACGGTAATAATATTCATGTCTGTGTCCGTCCGGTTTCATTCATTCTTTATCCGAGTAAGCCTTTGCTGACCACTTCGCCCCATTCTTCCTTCCGGCTCTCGTACTGCTGTGAGATCCACGCGGCAAGCTCCTCTTTTCCTTCATTGGAATACGGAAACTCTTTGGAAATGATTTTCTCCGGCGGCGTTTTGGCAAAGCATTTCGGTCCCGGCCACACATAGGCGATCAACGTCGCGTTCATCTTTTCTTCCACAGGCGCGAATTTCACATGCTTCATCGGATTGCGGTTGACTCTGTAATTCATGCCTCCCACGCTCCCGTAAAACGCCTCTCCGTATTCATAATGCTCCAGCAAATATAAATCCTTACTCTCTACTACCATTTTCTTCCTCTGTCTTGACACCGCCGTCCGAGAGTTGCACCGGCTCTCCCTGCTTCTTAAGCTTTCTTTCTTTTTTATTCTTCCGGCTTCTGATAATTCCCTTAACAATCATGACTGCGGCGAAAATCACAATCCCCCAGAAGATCAGGTAAGGCAGTCTGATAATCAGCCCGATTCCGAAATTTGACAAGCCGTGTCCCAGATTGGAAAGGCTTTCCACAAAGCCTGTGGTCATCTTTTCCCATACATTCTGTTCCTTTACGGGCGTCAGTTTTTTGACCTCGTTGATATTCAGATAAACCGTACTGTAGGAAACCTGATTGTCATAGGTCCGAAGCTGCGCCTCCATGCTCTCAATCTGGTAACGCACTTCCGATAGTCTGCTTTCCAGTGTAATGATATCCTCAATGCTTTCCGCCTGTTCCATCAGCTCCAGCAGACGATCCTGTTCCGCCTGTAATGCCTTTTTATGGCTTTCTAAGTCCACATATTGGAGAGTAATGTCCGTTACGCTGTCATTGCGGGAAATTACATTGGATTCCTCCGATACGGCGGATAAAAAAGCGTTCAGATTTTCTGCGGGAATCCTGATCGTCAGACTTGCATCCCTGTCGGTATTTCCATAAAAACTGCTGCCGTTATAAGTATAGCTGTTCTCGATATAGCCGCCGAGCGCGTCGGTCTTTGCCTCTATAGTATCCAGAAGCTCCTCGAAGGTCTCGGTTTCTACCTGCATATCCACATTCTTAATCAGCTTCCGTTCCGTCGTCTGCGCGCTTTCGCCGACCTGCGTTTCCTGCGGGGCGCTTTCGCTCGTTACGGCAGCCTCATCGGCAGCCGCTTCCACGGCAGTCTCTTCCCCCATTGTATAAATATCGTCTGTGGCATAACCTCCGCCTGCGTCATATGCCTCCGACGCCTCCTCTGTCGCCTTCGCGTTATCTGCAGAACCGCACCCGGCAAGGATTAACGCCGTAACCAAAAGCGCCGTAACCAGTTTCCGTTTACCCATTTTTTTCATATCCATTCCTCCCTTGTTCATACCCGCGCCGCGCACAGGTAGTTTCCTTTTATCATAGATACGTTCCGGGAACCGTGAATTTATGGATTTTTTTAACGGTAAATCCTTCTTTCAAATTCTTCGATCCGCATGGGCGTCGCATACAAAAATCCCTGTGCCACATCGCATTTTGCCTGAATGAGGAAATCTCTTTGTTTCTCGGTCTCCACGCCTTCCGCCAGCACCTTCATATTCATCTTTTTTGCCATATCGATGATATTTTCTATCATCGCTTTGTTTTTAAAGCCTTCCTCGCCGTCCATTTCCGCAATAATCTGTCTGTCCAGCTTCAGCACATCCACATCCAGATCCTTGATCATATTCATGGACGAAAATCCCAGACCGAAATTGTCAATGGAGGTCGTCAGCCCGTTTTTCTTTAATTCCTTAAAAATCTCCGCCATATCGGAATACTCTCTGTAATCCATGGTTTCCGTCAGCTCAATCTCTATGTATTTGGGGTCGACCTGATATTCATTCAAAATTTCCATAATATCGCTTACAAGCGTTTTGCTGTGAAGGTTCCAGCTTGACAAATTGACAGAAATCCTTACCGGTTCCTTGCCCCGTTTCTTCCAGTTGGCAATGAGGCTGCACACCTGCCGCAGTATCTCAAAGTCCAGCATACAGACGGCTCCGTCCTTTTCCAGCATCGGAATGAACCACTCCGGGTCAATGACCTTTCCCTGATATTTCCATCTTGCCAGAGCCTCCGCTCCGCAAATGCTGTTGTCCTTTAAATCCATTTTAGGCTGAAGATAAGTGATAAACTTACCGTCCGTCATATTTTCCACAAATTCCTGCGCGACTTTTTTCTCATACAAAATCCGCTCCGACAATTCGGGCGTATAGTAGACATATTCTTTCTGGTACACCTGCTTCGCCGCCTGGATCGCCGTGGAAATCGCCGTCATGACCTCGTTCATTTTGGTCACGCTTTCATCAATTTCATAAATGCCGCAAACAGCACTCAGGTTCATCTGCTTTTTCCCGGAGGAAGTCTCCACATCCACCACAATATCCCGCAGATACTGCAAAAACGCCTTGGTTCTGTCCCGCCTGATCAGCGCTACATAATTGTCCCCGCCAAGCCTTGCGATCATCTCGTCCTCTATCAGAAAATCGCAAACCTGATGGGCATATTGGATCATAACGTTGTCGCCGCTCTGGTAATCCACCATCCGGTTAATATATTTGAAGTTTCTGACATTGAAATAAAAAGCGTCGTACCTTGACAGCTTCCCGACGGAAATCAGCCTGTTGCCGTGTGCATAAAAAGTCGTCAGATTCGGAATCCCCGTCAGCCCGTCCTCCCGCATGGCACGGCTGAACAGCGTCCCCAATCTGGCTCTTCCGATAAAGATATAAAGCTGTCTTGACACAAATTCCAGCTCGTCTTTTTCTTTTTTCGTATATTCATGTCCCTTGGGCGCATAAAGATCAAAGCTTGTTTCCCCGCCGAGCTCCGTTTCAAATTTAAAATGAAGATCCGGTTTTTTCCCGGTCTCGCCCTTTTGGTAAAGAACCTTTCTTCTCTTCTCGCCGTTTGACCGCATTCTGTTTGCCGACGCATTGATCTTTACTTCGATTTTTCCGATCGGAATATCCCCCGTCAAATGTTCCACGGCTCTGCCTGCCGAATCCAGACATCTCTTCGTATCGATGGGCGCATCTGAAAGCGTCTGAAAAAACGCTGAAAATGCAGGGCTTACCATGTAGTCATTTTCCTTTTTCTCCTCCATACCCAATACCCCCTTTATCCTGCTATCATATGAATAGGAATACTTATATCATAGCATAAAACAGCCGGAATGTCATTGTCTGTTTTCCCGCCACAACCGTTCTCTTTCTTCCCATTTCTCCAATTCCGCCCGGTATATTGCAATATTTTCAGCGTCCAATTCCATAAGTCTGTTTAAATCCCTGATCGCTCTGTTCCTTTTATAAAACGGCGCAATCTGCGCCCTCGCGCGTAACAGCATGACGTCCGTGGGTTTTTCATAGGGTATCACAACCGGCTCGTAGGTCGCCTTATCCAGATACCCCCACCCGTTTCCGCGGCGCAGCCACCAGGCACAAAAACCGGCAAGGATATGTAAGCGCTGGCATACTGCATCGCGTTCCGATTGTTGAACGGAAAAACAATTCCGCATAACGATATCAATAATCTCTTTTGGATTTTTGTCCTCAAATTGAAACTCTTTAATTCCCTGCTCATTGATCAGATTTTCTATATAAGTATCAGAAAATGCTGACGGCAGGCAATCAATCATTGGATATTCTTCCGTTTCCCCTTCCCGGGGCGGAAGTTTGCGGCATAAAATCTCAGAAAGCGCCGGAAACTCCTCCTTCTCTTCCCTAAAAGCCCGGGGTTCCGGATACGCAAAGCCAAGGCTTTCCAAAAAATCCACCATCTGCCATACATCGCCATAGGGATACTCATCCCCGCTGTATGCAAAAATATCCTCGTCACCGTTTATCATCGGCTCTGTCCAATGAACCAGATAGCGCTCTATTTTTTCTCTGTCCTTTTCAAACAGACCGGAAAGCAACGCCACATCCGCCGTATATTGACAAATCAGGTCGTCTCCCTTTTCAAAATATTCCGGAAGCGTACAAAATTCATCCGCTGCACACCCGTTCTCATACAGCGTATATCCCCAATAATCCCCATCATAGATATATGCGGACAATACAGGAATATCCTGCGCTAAAGAAATTGCCATCGCCTTTTCTTCCGCCTGATCCCCCTCCAGTATCTGAAATTCATTTTCACCCTTTACAGCGATTCCGCCTACAAATACGCCCATTGCCTAACCCTCTCAAATCCCGTTTCATTTTTCCTATTCACAAAACGATCTTATACACATCCGCCTGCTGCCCTTCAAATTCAAAACTCCGTTCATAAACTCCGCCATTCCTTGTGATGACCTTGATCGAAGGAAGGTTATCCCTTTCAACGGACAGATGCAGTTCTCTAAGCCCTGCGTTCCCGGCAACTTCCAATAACAAATGAAGCATTTGCGTAGCATACCCTTTTTTTCTTTCAGTCGGTCGAACGCTATAGCCGCAATTTCCCAAATCCTTCAAAAACGCATTCAACGTATGCCGAAGGTCGATGATCCCAATCACGCGATCCGCTTCATCAACGGCAAAAAAAGTATCCGTAACCACCCAATCGGGATTTACGGTTTCCTTATCGGTATTATCTGTTACTGACAAAAGCCAGTCTTCATAACGATCGGCTTTATCCAGCAATTCACTGCCATTGATTATCATTTCATCATGATCAAAAAATTCCTGCCTGAAATCCATGGCTTTTTCTTTCCATTCTTTGGCAGGTCTGACTAATCGAATCATTTATTTATTCCTCCCTCTATGTGTTGTACCAAGCATACTATGTTTGACGGCAAATTTCAACGATCCCCTACTGCAAAAAAATAAAGCCTTGAATACTCAAGACTTTTTAAAATAGCGAGAGGGGGATTCGAACCCGAAAACGTCAGAAACAGCAAAGATCACATATTTTGCAGGTCAGAAGAAAAGTCCAGTATTTATGCCGTTTTTTCAATATCATAATTTTATTTTTAATTATCAAAATATATTTTAAAACTCTAAAAAAAGCGTGTTATGCAACACGAAATGCAACACGGATCATGTAACAATTTGCATCAGCAAAATTATTTATAATACATTTTAAAAATTTAATAAAGGGTATCCCAGATCTTTAGGATACCCTAATCTACTTTAAATGTATTTTAATAACTTTCCATCCTGTAATAATTCCAACATTTCCATATTCTGTGCTGCGGTCCCCGAGTAATTTGTGATCCCATTCGCAATGGCGATTTTCTTCCTATTGTTATAGGAGCTGTCCACTCCGATCTTGTTTAAGCTGTCGATCAGGGTAAATTCCGGTGTATCATAATACTGCGGATCTACCTTTACAGCGCCGCATCCCTCATATCTGATATTCAGATCCACATTCCCGTTTATACCGGGGACCCGTCCGCGCGATGTATACTGCCAACCATTCAGTACCGATGCCGATCCTGCTGCCACAGCGGGCTTTTTGCTTTCGTCCGGCAGGGTCCCAAACTGCATTACCGTATCTCCCGCATAATATCTCGCCAACCACAGCCTGTCGTCAATCCGGGCACCGTCAAACTGGTTTTCATACGCGTACTTGCCCATATACAGACCGAAGCCATAGCCGGAGTTAAGAACAATTTCCTTGAAGTTGTCAAAAATTTCCCACACGGCTTTTTTACCTAAAGCAAGCTGTTTGTCATATTCGATGTCCGCCCAGATTATGGTATCTTTGGAAGGAGCAATTCCATATTGTTTTAGTACCTCAATAACCCGCTTTGCTTCGTCCTTTGCCGCCGAGTTTGTAAGGGCATACATATATTTGTAAAATTCCATGGGCATGTTATTCTCCAAACAGCCTTTAATATTTGACGCAAGCTGTTTGTCCGGGGTCCCGCTGCCCCTGGTGCTCCGAAGGATGGCGAACCCTACGCCTGCGGCTTTTACCTTTTTCCAGTCAATATACCCTTGATTGTCCGATACGTCAATTCCTAATTTCATCTGCTTTCCTCCTTTTTGTCTTTTCCACTCTGTTGCACCGGCGCAACTTCCGGAAGCCCTGCAATGGAAGTCAATACAGAGAACACACCCGCCACAACGGATATCGAAACCACGTTGATCCAGTTTACTTCCGTTACGGCTTGTCCCACTGTCAGCATCGACACCGCGGTCTGCGCCATTGTTTTCGCCGCGCGGATGCCTGCCGCCTTCGCCCATTGCTTTGCCTGTTCTTTCCATTCTGTGTTTTTCATACTCAGTTCCTCTCTTTCTCCAGATCTTCGATCCGGTGGTTTGCCACTTTTATTTTTTCTTCCTGCAGCGCCGTCAGCTCTTCCAGCTTATAGGTGCGGTCTATTAAGTTGTTGTGCTTTTCCACCCGTTTTGTCAGGGCATCCAGCTTGTACTCAATCAATGCGATTGTCTCTTCATACTGCATTCGCGCCGCCCGTTTTTGTGCCATGTTGTTTATCATGCAGACTGCCAACGCGACAAATCCCGAAATTGCGCTTGAAATAATCGTTTCCATTTGCTTTCCTTTCTGTTTTCCACATAGTTTTTATTCTACGCGCTCCCAGATGTAAACAGCCCTATATGGAGGCATGTTGTTATGCGCCTGGTTTCCGCCGGCGGGTGTCGACTGAAATTGTGTTGTCATTTTCCCGGTCGTAGGCGCGTACTGCATTGTCCCGCTTTCTGAACCATTAAGCCAAATGTTAACATTATGCGTATGACTGGGCATTTCGTTTACTGTCAGCCGATGAGTAGCTTCGCCGCCCGTACTGCCAATTTCATATGCCTCAGATGCGCCAAGCAAAAATTTTTCTTCGATTTTGCTCCAGCTTTTACCCCCATAGAAGGACTTAACCTTCTCTTCGGTATCCAGTGTTGCCGAATAAATTATCATTCCAATATAGGAATTTTCTTTTTTTAGGAGGCTGTTTATGGCATTTACCAAGCTGGTCTTGGTCTGTGTTTCCAACTGCGACAAATCTCCAATCTGATTCTGCAGATTTCCGGCGGCATCTTCCGAAAGCTGCCCTTTTATGCTTTCATACCATTCTATAAACTCTGCCTGACTGACGCTTTGAAATTCTTCAAGATCAGCTTGTACCTGCTGGTAAAGAGTCGTTGTGTCAAACTGGCTTATGGAAGACATGACTCCGCACCTTGCAGCCTCATATCTGGTATCCGTTATGCGCTGATTTGACAGAGCCGTTGAATTTTTGGCAATAAACAAATCCGCAAGCCCTATCTCCCATATGGACTCTGTTCGTGTAAGCGTTGGTCTGACCGGACTTGTAGCGGGCGTCCCCTCCAGGATATAAAAATCACAGATACGCTCGGAGTCGTTGTCGTTTAGACGGAGCACGACCGTATCAATCCTGTCATAATTTGCATTGGAAGCCTGTACCGCAAGAGTGCGCTGTGACTCTTCCAATTTCAGGCAGCCGCTACAAATTGCAAATCCGGGGTATACGATTACATTCATACCCGTACCGGCAACTACCTGCATATTGGTAGACGGATTAGGAAGAATACCGTCCGAAAAGAGTTTTGAAATCAACTGCCTAAGCGGAGCGGACGACACCGCCCGGTCATATACCGGCGTTCCGTCACTTTCAAAAGTTACATGCGAATCAATTGGATATCCTATCATTTCATAATCCTCCTAACTATTGGTGTTCCAAATTCAAGCGTTAAGGTCCATTTCCCGGACTTAATTACCTCATAGCATCCTATCAATCTGGCATCCGCCGAATACGATACCTCCGGTATTTCAATCGAGCAGAAATCTCCGATATCAAAATCCTTCCGGTATTCATAGCTTCCTTCCATTGCGTCAAATTCTGTA
The DNA here is from genome assembly GCA_900542015.1 of uncultured Lachnospiraceae bacterium. Lineage (GTDB taxonomy): Bacteria > Bacillota > Clostridia > Lachnospirales > Lachnospiraceae > UBA2882. The sequence goes on from UQLY01000016.1 coordinate 42,778, forward strand.
TTGATAGTCTTTACGTGTTCTTTTAACTCCACGTCTCCTTCATTATCCAACGCTGGATAAAACTCAGACTCGTCATAGTCAGATCTGTTCAATGACGATTTAAGATACAAAAACCTCGCATCATAATCGCCCTCCCCATCTGAAAGATTGAAACCGGCTCTTGTGTAAACTTTGTCTGTTCCGTTATTGTTATATTCATTGATAACAATGTACGCATTTCTATATTCCGAAGTATCTATCAGCACATTTGGATTTTTTATGTTGCCGTACTTTGTTGAAAAGACAACCGGATTATTATTTTGCTGATCAGATCTCCGGTCCTCGCCCCTCCAGCATGTAAATGTCTTTTTATTCGTCTGGAAATCATATGACACCCTATAGGACATCCCGGAAGGTTTTAATATGTCATAAATTTTCCGGTCAAGATATTCCCCGTTGCGCGTATGCTCTGCATAATTTCCTCTTCCCTGACTAGGCGTCCTCTCTATCCCAAGATGAGACTCCATATAATACGGCTCCGTGCCATAATCAACATTTGCCTTAATATCCTTAAATGCGTCAAAAAACGCACATGCAACGTTTTCCGCGCAGCCTCTTTGTACGATCCAGTCAGGCGAAGCATAGATATTGGTATATCCTTTTTGGTATACAACGTGTCTGTTAAGTTCATATTCCAGAAAGTAGCCGCTAAGCTGGATATATTTATATCCGTTCTGCGACACATAATTTACCTGGGATACTCTCCCCATTTCCGGACGCTCCGCCGTATATATATACTTAATCTCGGAGCTGTACTGGTTAAGCGGAAGCTGAATGGAAAAGGAACCGCTCTCATGGTACTTGCGTGTCCACTGTAAATTTGTAAACCGGATCAGCGATACTATCTGGTAACTGGCATCAAGCCCTATCACGTTAAACCCTGCCATGGCAACCTCCTACATAGCTCCATACAATTTGTTATAGTAAATGGATACGTCAAGCAGATTGGAGCCGTCGTCAGCATCGAACGAAATTTCCGTATCCCCTACATTCAACTGCATATCGTCAAACTTGGATGTCTTATCGCAATGACCGATGAAGTTTAAACCGTTCTTTTTTATTGTGGGCGGATTCGCCGTAAAATCCATGATAATTACGTCTCCCTCTGCCATCGTATCAATTACGCGCACATAGGCGTCTCCTATGGATAATCTGGGATTTTTTACAATTCCCTTTGCCCAGAATACCGCCTTACAATATGTATTCACGTCTCCGTCATTTTCCAAAACAACCATTTTTGCGAAGTTAAACCGCCCCCCTGTAACTCCCGTCTCTTTTTTACATAAATACGGAAATCCCGCCATCGGAACGACGGATGCTATATTTTTTCCGAAATCTTCATATGAGCGCAAAAACGGATCAGGGCAGAGGAAGGTCACGGACATCGTCATTTCCCTGTGCACGTTCCCCGGCGGGAGATTGAATTTATAAATCTCTCCCTCGCACCATCTGGTCACTCCCATATACGTGACATAAATTTTATAAGTCATTTTCGAGTTAAAAAACGATACAGCCTCCCGCCTCAGCACATCATTTAAATGCGGATTTCTGGATTTTGCTGCAATGCTCCTGTCCTTTTTCGCAATTCTGGAGGAGGTAACAATATCGCCGTCCCCAACTGCGTTTTCCGCGGTACTGATATCGTTCTCAAATGTTCCAAACCCGTCCAGTCCGTCAGATGGGATTTTCCAATCTGTTCCATCTATTACAAATTCCTTTTTATCACTACGCACAATACGCACATACACATTAGTATCCATACGGCATCCCTTTCATAAGCCCATACCTCGACTCAATTCTTACGGCTCTTGCCAACTCATCGGGAGTGGCTATTTCTCTGTTTATGTTAAGGATTTGGGTAAACGAGCCCTCTTCTCTTCCTTTATAGGAAGCGGCGCCTTCCACGCTGGTCAATGTGCTTAAAGATGCTTTGATATTCCTCGTTATTCCATCCGGAGCCATCAATTCATCTATTCCTTCATCAAAACCAGCTACGCACATACGACCGATGTAAGCAAATTCTTTGGAAGGGGAATGAATACCAAGTGCGCCCTTTGCAGCATCAAGTAAGTTTTGTGCAAGAGATTGTACTTTCCCCGTCAGCCAATCCCAACCGGCTGAAATGCCGTTCCAAATCCCTTGAATTATCTGTGTCCCCACATCGAGGAACCCGAACGCACCATCTAGGAATTTATCGATTAGTTTCCCTATCCAATCCGGTACAAGACCTTTTAATTCCTCCCATTTGCTCTCTATGCTCTCTCTTATTTTTCCGATAAATTTCTTGCCGATTTCCAAAAATTTGGAAGCCAGAGATATAAATTTATTCGTAATCTGCACAACCAAATTCGGTACTATCATAAGCAATGAAGGCAGATAAGCGATTAAAGCCTGTGCAAGAGTGAAGATCATTTTATTGGATGCCTCCACCAGTTTTGGCGCATTCTCGATCAGAGCCGTTACCAAATTTGAAATAATCTCGGGGATTTTTTCAATAAGTACAGGAATCGCACCGATCAGCCCCAAAGCCAAACCAGTCATAAGCTGTACTGCTGCCTCAACGAGCAAATCTATATTGTTGATAAGCGTCTCGACAATCTGTAAAACCACATCCACGATTGCCGGAAGCAATTCGGGCAGCGCTTGAGCAATCCCGAGGGCGAGCTGCAAAAGGATTTGAATGCCGGCATCTAAAATCAGGGGCAAATTCTCCTGAATGGCGAGAACGATCGTATCAATTGCCTCCACCATCTTAGGCATCAGCTCGGGCAGCGCTTGAGCAATGCCAACGGCGAGCTGGGCGATCAATTCTAAGCCAATCGTAATAAATTCCGGAACGACCTCGATCAACGCGCCGATCAGTTGCTCCGCCAACTCAATTGCGGTTTCCGCAATCAGCGGAAGATTTTGCTCAATGCCATCCGACAGTGAATTGACCATGTTGATTCCGGACGAAACCAACTCCGGTAAAACATCATTTAAAATTCCCGGAAGCTCCTCCATAATAACCGGAAAGAGCTTTTCAATCAGGGTTCCGACTCCTGTGACAGCCGTCTCAACCCGCGGAAGAATATTTTCGGCGGCGGCAGCGACGCTGTCTACGAAATTATTGACAAGCGCATCAAAGTCCTGTGTATCATCCGCTATCCCAACAACGAGATTTGACCACGCCGCTTTTGCAGAGTTCAGGCTGCCTTCGATGGTCGTCGCTGCTTCTTTTGCGGTCGTGCCCGTAATCCCCATTTCTGTCTGTACGACATGGATCGCGTCCACAATATCCGCAAAGGAGGAAATGTCATATTTGATACCGGATAGTTTTTCGGCATCTTCCAACAACCGCTGCATTTCTTCCTTGGTTCCGCCATAACCGAGCTTTAGATTGTCAAGCATGGTATAATTCTGCTTTGCAAAACCCTGGTACGCGTTTTGGATCATTTCCATAGACGTGCCCACTTTGTTCGCATTGTCAGACATATCGGTAATTGCTAGATCGGCTTTTTCTGCAGCCGCAGCCGTATCATTATCAAGACTTTGCAATAAGGACGCCGAAAAACTTGTAACGGTTTCCATATAGGCATTTGCGGACATTCCTGCCGTTTTATAGGCATTATCCGCATAATCCATTACTACGTCCTTGCTGTCCTTAAACAGCGTTTCCACGCCACCTACAAGCTGCTCATATTCTGCATAGCCCTGCACAGCGCTATTGATCAAGGCTGCGGATGCCGTTGCTCCCACTGCTACAAGAGCTGATGTTGCAGCCGTTCCAGCCTTAGCCATTCCTCCGAATGCACTGGCAGCGGTCTTTCCAATACCCGCAAGCCCGGTAACAACCCCATTAGTATTCAGTTTTGTGTCAAATATCAGTTTACCGTCTGACCTGACATAATCTCCTAATCAAAATAACTGCTAAATTTATCTGCTTCCATTTGCTCTTCCGGAGTGAGCCTGTCGATCTCCCAGGCACGACGCAATTCTTCATATACGTCTCTGCGGTTGTCCGCAGCCTGCTTTTCATAACACCGATATCCCATAACCTCGCGAAGTTTCGTCTGTTCATTGACTCCCTTTAATAACGCCAAAAACTTATGCCAATGCAATTCCGGAATATCTATCAGGTCTATTCCGTACTGTCCTAAAAAAGCCGCATAAATCAAATCCGCATCCAGGTCATAGTCAATAATCACGGCATCGCTATGATTGCCGACGCTTCTCGGGAGCAACGACTTCGGTCTACTGAATGAAAACAAGTCCGATATATTGCAATAAGCCGGCATATCATTCTTAAAAAGATAAGATACGTCAATGCGATCTCCCGCCCGCATATTCATAGCTTCATTTTCAAACCGCATCCAAACACGATAATCGGTATAAATAGAATAGGGACTGCCGCCTATATCAACGACATTCGGCAATCCCTTTTTTGTCAAATCCATCATTTGTTCCCCATATTCTGCGCCACTTTAGCAAGCTCAATAATATTGAGAATATTCATGGTCTCCAGCCCGCGCACCCGCGATCTTAACTGTTCGGCTTTATAGCCGTTTACCGGCTTGTCATATGCTTCTACGATTTTGATAAAGGCAAGCGACACATCGGACAAATCCACCTTGTTGATATCATCCGATCCAAGAATTTCCTTTGCGGCGTCCACCCCAACAAGACCGCTGACAAAATCAAAAATTTTCTGAAATTTTTCTCTGATAGAAAGCCCCTTTACGTTGTCAATGTTGGATACCTTCTCCATTTCCTCCACAACTTCAAGCGTTTTAGGCGGAAGGTCATAACTCCTTCCGTTTACAATTACTGTATACTGCATTTCTTCATCCTCCTTCTTTTATTCTGCGTTAGATACATAAGCCGGAACGCCGTCTGTTACAGTGCATGTCCCGCGGTCAATTTCAAAGATGCTGAATTTGAAATAGATTTTTTCCGCAACAGTGTCAAAATGGTCGAGTGTCAGGGTACTTTTCGTGTTCCACGCGTTAAACTTAGGGGCATCCTCTGTTCCTACATTTCCGTCAAATACGATCAGCATCCGCTTCTTGACCTCCTCGCCGGTAGGAAGGTTAAAAAACATGTTATAGAGATAGTCAAATGCTTTATCCCCCTTATTACTCTGCAATTCCTGTGACAGCTCCGGTTTATAATACTTGATATCCGTCTCCGGCATTTCGTTCTGAATAAAATCGTTGTCCTCAGTCTGTGCGTTCAGCACCAGATCAAAAACGGTAGATCTTCCGATCCGTGCCCAATCAGCCGCAGACGCAGAGTCCGCCGCAATGTCCAGAAACGGAATTGTTCTATGTTTTTTTAATCTTGTTAATTCAGGCATATAAATCCTCCCTTTCCCTTGTATATGTAATTGATAGTGTCAACTGATATAATGTTTCTTTATCCTCCGCCTTCATCGGATACGGCGCCCCCGTAATGGATAAATCATTCACTTCCCTGTTTCCATCGAGCTCCGGAAAGTCATACAGGAAGGCAAAATCATCGACCCAGTAAGTAAGATTTTCTAGCCATTCGTCAGCCTCTTTTCTCTCAGTGCCGGATAATGTTTTCTGCCTTGCCAAAAATTGATAATATTCCGTGATCTGGTAACTGGCATCGTTAAATTCTTTGACGTCCCTTCCGGCGGACTTGAAGAGCCCGTATTGATCGGAGCCGTCTGGAACATGGCTTAAATCGATTTCAAGCCCGTCATATTTTTTTAACAAATCAACGATATATTTTGATATGGTCAATCTCCGTCTCCTCCTTCGTTCACTCTTCGCCGCGCTCCTTCTAAAATATCTTTTCGGTGTTCCTGTTTCATTCTTTCAAACCAGAAATTACCTCTTTCAGGAGCGTCCCGAAAATCCGCAGGCATGTAATACCATCTTCTGGCATAAGGCGTATTGTAAATAACTTCTCCGCTTCCAATCTTTGTGTTAATCTCTCCGGATTTTATTAAATCTCCATGATCTTTTGGTACCTTTGGATCGCAAAGCCGCAGGCATTCCGAATCAATATACTGCTGAACCCTTCCGCCTTCATCCAATCCGAGTTTTTTCAGGACTCTTTTTGTGTCGATTTCAACAGCCACAAGTCTGAATAAATCCGCCCTAAGCAGCCACCACCTTGATATTCTTTAAAAACGACCTGTTTGAATTATCATTCACGGACTTGATCAGCCCGCTCTTTTCATACTTGTCCAACAGATCAGACAGCCTCTGTCCCTTTACATCAGACACAATATCGGGGATATCCCCCAGAAATATCGCATCCTCCTCCCGTCTGGCAGAAATGGTAAGTCCTTCGTAGGTCCCTTCCGGAAAGGTTATGGAGGCATACCGCACAACGCTGATTTTTCCGTTGTCGTTTTGCTTCTCGGTTTTATCCGCCCACTGTACGCCTTCAACCACTGTACGCTTCCATTCGGTATCAGATATTTTGTTGTAGACTGTTACTGTATCCGTGAATAATGCCATACTATTACCTTTCATAATTGGTTAATACGTCTGAAAAATGAACCTTTCTGCCAAGTGATGGACTATGAACACCTAATAATGCACAAACAAAAATCCTAAATGCTCTCTTCATCAATATGCGCCTATCAATCCGGTACCCGAAAGCCATGCTCTGATTGAGCTCTGCAGCTCACTCCTAAGCTGTTCCTCCGTCTGGACAACATAACTCTCGGAATATCCGTCATTGCTGACGGAAGAAACGCCCTTGCCCTTACCGGACTTTCCGTCTGCCGACATTTTGTCCATAACGTTACAGATGCAGTCTTGAAGCTGTTTATACCCAAACGTATCCGCCGTAATGGAAGCCCATCTGATGGGTCCTATCACGGCGCAGATTTCCTTTTCCGCCAAGGCTTCGGCTTTATCAAAATTCTCTTTTTTTACGATATCATGAAGGGAGCTGTAATCCTCCCAATTTACATGCGGCATTTACAGCTCCCTCCTTTTTATTCTGTCACGGTGGATTTATGCAAATAGATGCCGGCGCGCTTGTTCTCATACGCATCTGCAATGGCAACCTGCCTGTAGCCGTATTTATAAGCATCTGCATCCTGATTCTGATCCGGCTCAATAATTTTGCTGTTTACGCGTTTATTAAACTGGATAACCGCGCTCTTTTCCACTACCATAAAATTGATATTGCTGCCGGGCGCCTTTGTCATTTCGTAGTAAGAAGAAGCGCTCGGGTCGCCACTCGGAGTTTTTACTACAGAATAGTTTTCGCCCGATTTTGTGTAATAGCTCTTGCCTTCCACAACCGCCGTATCCTTGGACAACTCATATTCAGCGGACGCGCGTCTGTATCCTCCGACCTTCTGCTCTCCCTCGCCTGTCAACTGCTTGATCGACGTATAAAATCTGTTCTGCGGCATTTCAACAATCTGACCAAATCTTTTAAGAACCTCTTTTGATTTGGTTGTATCCATATCATCCACCAGCCCTTTCAGACCTGTTTCGATGAAAAGAATACGGTTTGCTTCCGATACTTCATCATTGTTCATCTTTGTAGTGGCAGCTCTCAAAGCCTTTACTACGTCGGCACCTGTAGATAAGTTTGCCGCGTCAACGGTGCTGATATCGGACAAGGACGCATATTTCGCCATTCTGAAAGCGTCAAGCTCCGGAATAACCTTTGTCCTTACAAATTCACTGGATAACTTTCCGAATACCATACCCATAGTCTCGATGTTATCCATCACGTCAACCGTAAACATACGACCGCGGTCAAAATTGCATTTTACTGTCTCAAAAGTAAAATCAACGTTTCCGTCTACGTAACCGGAGTTACGGCTGTAATCTCCAAGTCCGTCCATGGAAATCCTAGGAATAATCAGCTCATTCGCATTTGCGCCCTGGCTGACCAGTTCATTTGCCCCGTCTAACACATTCGTTTTTGATTCTAATTTGTAAATCTCATCCAATAAAGCGATGTACTTTTTAAATAACTCGATAGCGTTCATTTACATGCCTCTCTTTCCTACTTCTGTACAGGCGGAAGCCCCATAATTGACCGGATATTTGCATCCGCTTCCTGGCTGCCACCCTTATTTACTGTTCCAATCGGATTACCGCTGCCGATATTCTGCGATTCATCCTCTCCAAAGAGCATCTTGCTGTCCTCTTCCTCGGATAACGTCTTAAGCGCTGCGGCGATATCCTCTTTCTGGTTTTTCGATGCCTTTAAGGTATCCACATCCAGCAATGCCGTGATTGCCTTGGCGTTTTTACCTTTTGCCGAAGAAATTGCCGCTTTCAGCATCTCGTCGAAGTCTCTGTCCGCAATCTGCTGCTGAAACTCCTTATCCTTCTGCTCAAGATCGCCTTTCAGCCTGTCAATTTCTTCTTTGAGTGCCTCGGGGTTTACATTTTCAAGACCCTTTAATTTTTCCCCTGCTTCGCCGAGATCCTTTTCTAAAGTCTGCGCCTTTGTGCGCTGCTTTTCCCAATCGGCTACCGTCTTGTAATTTTCCCCAACAGCTTTCACAATTTCTTTCTTCTGGTCGTCTGTGGTTTCTACGCCGGCATCTGCCAAAATCTGTTCAATGTTCTTCATTTGCTACTCTCCTTAAAATAATTTATTTACCGGACTTTCTCCGGTTAGGAAATTGCGGGTGGAGGGGTCGAACCTCCGCCGACCAACTTAGGACGCTGGTATGCTGCCATTACACTAACCCGCGATGCAGGCGGAGTATGGGAAACCCCGCCCGATTTATTGGAGGTAATAGATAAAAGCAAATAAAAAAGAGCCAATGCTTCATAAGCACCGACTCCAATAGTCCTTCCATCATGCCAATTCATGATGCGACAATATTCTTTTTAACTTCATACACAACAAGCGTTCCGTCCGGCTTTTTCCTGACTTCGGCATTGTTGCCATTCTTGATCACTATCTTTCTGATAGCCTCCATTATTTTTTTATCATCCATACGCATAACACCTTTTAACAGAACAGTTGTTTGCTATATGGTTATTATAGAATAGGACCTTCTTTTTTTCAAGGCGTTTTTTCAATCAAATTCAAATTTTGATTTAATCAGCGCCCTTATTCTAAGGTCCCCTCCAGCATAAGTTTCAAGCCCCAAAATATCCAATGCTGCAATTGCAAACTCTGAAACTTTATAGCCATTCAAAACCAAATCATCTGTTTTCAGTCTGTCCAAATAGATTTTTAACGGAGGATCAGTCACTTTAAATCTACATGCACATAATATTGAATTGACTCTGTAAAACGCACCCGGATGAACAAGCCCCTTCATGATAGAAGACGGCTCTCCGTTTTGAATATCCTCTAACAGTTTCCTGTCGCTTTCACTGATATTCAGTGTTTTATATTCCATAGATACTCCTCCTCTCTTCCTCAAGATTTTGCCTCAGCTTTTCTGCAATATCTTCCCTTCCTGCCTTAAGCGCAAGCTCAATTTCTATACTATACGCCCTGTACTCTCTTTCATATCGTTTATCAGCATCTTCAATGATACGCATTCCAGACCAGCCGTCTCGATAATCGTCCCTTACATGTTGCATCTCGTGACACCAAGCGCTATAACTTGCCCCTTGCGATATGTATACCGTTCCTTGTTCTCCCCGCTTTAATCCCGGCGCATAACCAAGAGTCTCTCTTTTTCTTTCTACCAGTTCCACACCCAGTAATTCTAATTCTGCTCTAAATTCCTTTATTTCCTCTGGATTAGAAACTTCTCCTGCTCCAAATATCTCTGCCATTGGATCATTTATGGAATTTAAAGTATTATTTTTTATTATATCATTTTTATACCTTTTTGCAACTCTGGTCTGGTTTAGATTACTGCTTCCCGCTGCTACTCTCAAACGCTCGTTCTTTGCCCGGATACCAACAGCGTCACTAAATCTATGATACTCTTTCGTCTGAAATCTGAGCTTGCGCCTTAACTCCGCGGTATCCTCTCCGATAGCGCTCATAGCCTCAATTTCCCGCTTTGTAGCCCGTATATTCCGCTCCATTGATCTCTGCTTCTGGGTTGCCTGATAATACGTATACTCCTTGCCATCCACCTCGACCGGATCAGGCTCTTTCAGATCAGGGGCAATATAATCCCCTTCCCAATATGGATAAAAATCATGACGGCAATTCACTCCATTTAATCCCGTCGCAGTACCGTATCCGGTTGCTTTCACAAAATCCGGATATTTTTTATTTTTACCCGAATATGAGAACACTTTGTTCTGCCATACGGCATGTTCCGGTCTGCTTCCCGCGTGTTGTGAAGTGATAACCAGATCATGTCCCATTCCCTGTAGGTTCGCTTCTGTAATCTTCCCTGTCAACTGCCCGAGTCCCGTCCTTATACACATACGTGCAGCCGTATCAAGTTGATATGTGCGCCCGCTCTCGTAGTCAATACAACGAAGCCCGCTTTGTGCAAGCCTGGTAACACAGTCGTTCACAGCCTGATCATAGGAAAAGGTCCCGGTAGCAACCTTGAGAAGAGCAAGATCCATTTCTTTTTGATAGGCATTCATAACTCCAACGGTTCCAAGCTTTGTATTACGGAATCCGGTCGATTGCGTTAAATTCCGAAGCTGACCGTTTGTCTGCCTTGATGCGCTATCTGCCAACATACTGAGGGAGGACGGCTTCGACAGATCTTCTCCGTGCTCTTCCCACACGGAAAGATCATTGTTAAAAGCCATATTGGCAGCTTCATCGAACATTTCCGTTCCGTTCTTCTTGGCTTCCTTATATGTCTCATTGATCAGCCCCTGCACATACGCCTTATACTCTTTCGTGTTCTGCGCCACCTCGTTCTGATAATCCTTATCAGCGCACATCAGCCTCATTACCTCTGCCCGTATCTGCTCCGGAGAATATCCCTGCATCTTCATGGACTTTGCCATAATTTCCGCTGTTTCCGTAAATCTTCCGGTCTTTTTCACTCTCCTAGCAATATCCGCAATCACTTCCCGCTCAAGTTCCTGGTAAAGCCCGGTTATATATTTATCTGATAATATTTCCATTTGCTCTTCTGTTAGCCTGGTACATCATCCTCTCTAATCTTCCAGCATGTCCTCCTCTTCGTAAGCCACGCCTTCATCAATATACTTTTTCGCTTCCTCATCCGACAGATTATATTTTTCTTTGATATACATAAATTTCAGCCACGGGACCTCAGGGAAAGAAATAGCGTCTGTCCTCATTGCTTCAAGCCTCGTCTGCTTATCTTCTACATAGGAGTCGTCAAACTCAATGGAAAGCGGCTCTTCCAGATCATAATTTGTCCCGGAAAACTGGTTTGAAAACCACATGGCGGCGCGTATAATATCCGTGATGTAATTTTCTGCCTGCTTCCTCTGCTTATTCAGCTCCTGCATGGCATCCTGTTTTGTCCCAATATACTCCGTAGCCGTCTTAATCTGCCCATTTTCAAAGGTATACTTTTTACTGCCATATCCAAACTGCATGGAAAGCAATGAAAGCACAAGCTCGAAGGTCTTTGTTATCTGCTCCACGCGGATTTCCGGGTTGTACTCTTTGATAAGCGCATCCTGCGTAGGGAGTTTTTCTCCAAGCAAAATAAACAGTTCTTTTTGTTGATTTGTCAAATAGGGCTTTCCGTTTTTGTCAACCTTAACGCAGGCAAGCAATTCGTTTAAAAACACAAGTTTATCGCCTTTGCTCAAATCCCCGTACAAAATGTTGTAGCACAGGTCAACCGCTTTAAATAATGGAATGGAGTTGTAAATCTTAGGGAGACCATAGCCCTTCATATCGTCCAAATTGTTGACTTCCGCATTTGTCATGACTGAAAACGGCTTAACGTCTCCGAGCTGAATGGAAAGATCCTCGGTTCCAACACGTTTTCCAAATTCGTCAAAATATACTGTATCAGCCACGTACATCCCATTTTTAACTGTAAATATGACGAGCGTCGTCTTTTCCTTTCCGTTCACAATGTCCGTTCCTGTAAAAGCACATTCTGTAATGACTTTGTTCTTAACAGTCAGCGGTACAATACAGTCAGCATCGCAATAATTGATACATACGCTTCCACCTCTCGCCATAACAGCCCCATCTTTTCCCTTTACATATTCGGCATCCTGCAGATAACAATATGCCCCGACCGTCCCGGTAGCTGATGTTTTCTCCAGTTGTTCCCGATATTGTACATCAAAGCGGTTATGCTCCAAAAACGTGCTTATAAATTCCTTCGACTGATCGTCCTTCTCCGGAGATACGGATATAATTTCGCACAGGTTTGCATCATCGGCGCAGCACCTCTTTGCAAAATTCATTCGGCTGAGTTCATATTCTATATCATTCAAATTTTTTCTTTTATGGAAATCTTCAACGATCCTGTTTGAATACCAGTTATCACACCGCTCTATAACCGAAAGCGCATTGTTGTTTACCGTGTATCCAAGATTTGTTAAATAGTCATTTACAAAAGTTTTCCTATAGCATTCTCCTCTCTAATAGCCAAGATCAATAAATTCTATAAAGTCCAGCAGACAGTAACAAAATGCGTCCCATCTATCATTACAATTACCAATGTTCTTATCCTCCGGGATATCCGGATGCTTCTCATCCCACCGAAGAGAGGCAATTGCCTTTCTCGTCTCAACACACCGCTCATTGATTTTAAGCCGTCCCGTATTGAAAAGCAGGTCTATGGTCTTTGGTCGTTCTGACACTTCATTTTTTCGGCACCCTGCAATATTGGTATATGGAAGCCCTGCCTCCCTTGCCGCAGAAATCAGGCTGTTAATCATCGTCGGGCTCGCACTGTCGGGAAACACCCAATCCACACGACCGTACTTGTTGATGCACATGCGGTAAAACTCAACAAATTTATCACATATTTTTCTTGCATCAATATCATCGGTTACCGGGAGCCCATTCTCCTCCAGCCCACGAAATTTCCTGTATCCGTCCAGATATCCCGTCAGAAAGAAAGTCGTCGCAGAACCGTTTCCGCCAAAGTCAATCCCCATGGTAATCTTGGTAAATCTTAACTTCAACTTTCCATTTTCGTCAAAAATATCATCATCGCTGAACAGATACGGCTTGTCATTTTCAGCGAAATACCTAAAAATAATTCCAGACGCCAGTACCCAGAGCCCGCGGACAAAACGATCATAAAATACGCCCTTATACATTCTTTCATATCGCATAAGAATGCGCTCCGTAAGGCTTGGATTATCTTTCATCTCGAAATGTATCCGTATCATATTCCTGTCGGTAATCTTATCAATCCATTCCGTTTTGATAAAATGATCCGGTCCTTCCGGATTGCAGTTAAACCAGTATTTTGACCCTTCTACGGAACATCTGCCGGTTGCCTGGTTAATAAAAGACTCCGGCATGAGCGCTGCTTCATCGAAGAAAACTCCCGCCAATGTTATTCCCTGGATAAGATCCTGTGACGCCTCGTCTTTTCCACCAAAGAAATAAAATTCATTTTCCCTGTTCCCAAACGCAACCGTCATAGAGTTTTCGTATCTATGTTCCTCTACGATATACCCTCTGGATTTCAACATCGGTTTAAGTTTCTTGATAACGTTACGGCGCAAAGATTGTATAGTCTTTCCGCACATACCGAAATTCTCTCCGTCGAACGTCTCCATCGCCCACATTACAAACGATAAGGACATGCTCATCGTCTTACCTGATCTGATAGAACCGTCACAAATGATACCGTCTTTGTCTGCATAAGGGCTTCCGTCTACCCACCATTCCAAGACAGCGCGCTGCTTTAAGCTGAAATTGGCAAATTTTACTGTTGCTGTTTTTGATTTACGTTTCAACTATATCGCCCGCCTCTCTGAATGTTTCGGGCGCCTGACTCTTTAGGGCTTCAATGAAACCGTCATTCTCGCATTCGTCCCGAATATTGCTTTCTCTCTTGTCCCTCCAATCCTCCGGCTTGCGGTTCTTAAGCCAGAAGATTTGAGCTGTGGTATCCGGCACCACTTCTTTTTTTGTTACTTTTCGCTCGGTCATAATCCCCATTTCGTACTTTTCAGACACTTCTTCGTACTGGTACCCCAAGGCTCTTTTTAGCAAGGCATTTTCAACCAATATATCAACTACTTCCTTGCCCTTTTTTAAGGACTCACAAATCTCACTATATTTGTTCTTCCACTCATACAAAGTTTTTGCAGTAATCCCAATATTGTGAGCTATTTGCTCATCAGTAAGCCCGTTACGAGCCCAGCTTTCAAGCAATATTAACTTTTCCGGATTTAACCATTCCTGATATTTTCCTTTTGCCCTGCCTTCCACCTTCTTTCTAAAAAGGAAAGGAGCCGCACCGTCTCCAGTTGCGACTCCAATGGTCCTTCACATCCGTCTATTCGGATGTGGCGATGTTCTGGTAAATATGATCCATTTGTTCCGGTATTGTCTCAAGGTTATGAAGCCATACCGGTGTCAAAAGAGACAATACAACCCAGACGGCAATCACAATCAAAAAAACTTTTCCCAGTTTTTTCATCTGATACACCTCCTCCTTAAATTGTACCTCTCCTTTTCTTGTAAAGGTCTGATCCACTAAACCAGATCCTAGCCTATTGCATAGGCTTTTGCCCGCACCAATATAGAATGCGTGCTTCCTCTCCTGTCCTTAACTAATCAGCGCCATTCGGTGCCTATCCTAATTATCTTATCGTTGCAATATTTTTGCAACATTTTTTGCAAGTTTTTTATTCTGTCGATTATTGTCGTACATCCCCGATGTCTTTCCCTTTACATATCACTATCCTTTCCCCTATAATATTACCTGTGTAAAAGGGAAAAAATTGCGGATCAGATCATTTCTGACCGCTTTTTTCTTGCCTCTTAGCTCTCTCCCAGGAATGCGTCCATGACTCTGAATATCCGCTCCTTATCCTTCTTTGTCAGCGCGGCAATCCTCTCTTCATACTCCGCAAGCCTGATCTTATAGCCATATGAGACTGCATCACACAGCCGATTTTGTCGCACTCAACTCCATAATTTCCGTTTGCTGCTCTGAAAATCCTTGCCCTACTGCCACAAAACGGACACACTTTTAGTTTCTTGTTTCCCTCTCGCATTGTCATTTTGTACCTCCTTCCAGTAGTTCGGGATTGTCAAATATAGAAGTGATAACCATTATATCGCTCTGCCAATAGCAAATATCATTTCTCCAATATGGCTGCGTTTTATCCCATTCAATATAAAAACCATAATCCGTTTTCATATCTCCATAGCGGTCAAGATCAGACTTCTTGATGGTAGAGTTCCATATGCAAATAAAATCATGCTTTTCCTTGGCTCCCTCTGCCATATAGTTCCTATCATCTACGGTTTCCATATCCTGCAACCGCTCCACTCGAACATCCGTAACCTTTAACCAGATTCGGGCGGCTTCTTTCGGCATGTGGATAGAAGGTTTCCATAATGTATGATCATAGTCAATCAGTTTCCTTTCTTCCCTTGATGTATTCTTATCTGCTCTGTAAAAATACTTTTCTCCGTCATATCGCAAACACCACGTTTCTCTCACATATAGAATATCTCCCGGCTGGCAAGTCGGCATTATTTTCCCCCGCGGGAAATCCGCGTCATATATGTACAACGGTTCTTCGTTTACCTCGAAATATCCTTGCGGCTGTGGCTTAATCAGCCGCCTTGTAACCGTCTTTCTCCCGCCCAGTATCGCCCGGACCATATCGATATTGAATAATATTGGCAATATCCTCATTCTTTTGCTCCTTTCCTTCTCTCATATTCACAATCTCTTAAATTCCCGCAGTCAAGGAACATATCAAGGATAATTTTTCCACAATGACCGCAGAAATTTATATGCCCTTTATCTGTCTGCTTTACTATCAACTTTGAACAATTCAGGCAACACTCTTTATGTCCTCTTTCCTCAAATATTTGTAAAGGTGTCTTGTCCATTTCAATATCCCTTCTCGCTTTCAGATTGCCCGATGATGAATAACCCTCCGCTGCAACAGCTCCGCATTGGTAAAACATCTGCGTATTCCAATTTTATTTTTAAAACAAGCATGATACCGGTACTGTTTTTCCAAGGTCCACTTAACAACTCTTTCTTCCCCATCCCGCTCTTTTATGGTCTCAGTTATCACGGTCCCCGAAGGAATAGCACTGAATAATGTCTTTCCTGTAGCGGTCAGTTCGTTACCGGCAGCCTCTTCATTTTCTTCCTGCCCGCAATTCTTTATGTACTTCTGTACAGTCGATTGCGAAAATCCTACTTCTGCAGCAATCTCCCGCAGTTTCTTCCCGTCTTTTCGCATTTCTAAAGCCTTTCTTTTCTGCTCTTCGCTCATTTTCCGCCTTTCAGACGGTCCCTTTATCTTACGGATTATTCTATCCACGTAGCTTTTGCTGTAGCCTGTCATATCGGCTATTTCTTCCCTGCCATATCCGTCTTTGTGCAGTTGGCAGACCTTATCCCGGTGTGATCTTCTCTCCGCTTCATATTCTGCTCTGGTCATTTTATCAACTCCTCGTTTATTTATTTAAAATCTTCAAATTTTTCAACCGCTGCAAATGCAACTCGGGAATTTACCCATCTTTGCAATCTTCTTAGATCGCTTCCTCTTTTCACGTCCTGCTTGTTATAAATCATTATGTATGGGCTATACCCCAAGTTCCTCAATGTATATACCCTGTCTAGGTCCTGCTCTAATGTTGTGTTAAAATTTGTTAGAACAAACACACCCATCTTCCGCTTGTCCCACCCGGTTATTTCTTTAAAAATCTTTAATTTAGGAACTATAATTTCTTTATCCTCGTATCTGTCCCAGGCAAAATGGATCTGTTTTATTTTCATTCGCTTTATGTAATCTGCTTTTTCCTGCGTCATTATGCGAATGTCGCAGCCCTGCGAAAGGTCAACCCATGCACCGCTATTTATTAGCTGATCACTTAACTCTCTCCATTCCTTACAGGCAAACATATTCGGGTCTAAAAGCACTATATTTTTCTGCCCGTTCCAAAACTCCGATAAATCCGCTACTTTCCTTGCCGTCAGCCCCTCTTTCTTTCCCACTATGCAAAAGTCGCACCCACGGGGACAGCCCCTTGTCAAAAATCCGTATGCTGTGTTCCTTGTCTTTGGTATCCTATCGTGGTAGATCGTATAGTCTGGGTATATATGCTCTATCTCGTCTGATAGTTGCTGCCCGCCGTCTGGATAGCTGTAACCCGTCCCTCCTTTTATGATCTCGTCAGCATCTATGTAATACTCGTAATCTGGTGTAAATGTAAAAACCTTACTCATATATACCCTGTCCATGTGACCGCTAAGTAACGGCTCGTACCACTCTACACTATCTCCTACATTTTTGTGGTATGCCGATATTTTCATAAGCGGTAGATTCGGAAAATTATGTCCATCAACATCTATTAACCCTATTTTCATTATTTTCATTTTTCCCTTAAATAACAAATTCTAACTGTTCTTTACTGCTGTCTATCCGCATATTCGGCATTCTCTCTCCCACACAAAGCTCCGTAAGATTTGCTTTTACAAGAGCCGCCGGTATTGGTGGGCAGACCATATTTCCACATTTCTTTACCTGTTCAGTCCGGGATATCTCATTTCCGTAACAGTCATGATCGATGATATAATCATCCGGCACACCCTGGCATCCGTACAGTTCCCGGGGTTCCAACATCCGGAGCCCGATATCAACAATGGCATAATCGGCTCCCTGTATTGTTACAAGCCCAAAGCGGTCCTTTCCCGTTACCGCATCAAGAGGGTCCTTTATGTCCTGTCCGGTTCCCTGCCCATAATATTTCACAAGGAAAGCCCTTACCTCTCCAAAATGCCCGTCTCCGGCTGTAATCGTCGGTATTGGCTTCCTGATGTCCCGACCGTCACAGTGATTGTTCATCTGGATAAGGTTCGACGTTACTATGCTGTTATGAGTTTGACCGATCTGCACCATATAAGGCTCCACAATGCCGTATCCATGTTTTCCTGTTATTGTCGGAAGCGGGTCCCTGATCTCCCCAGGCGCCCGTTCTCCGCTGTGGTTGCACTGGATGATAAACGGCTCTGGGTTCTCCAGCACAAACTTCTTTAATCCTCTCGCAATCCGTTCCATTGTCTTAGGCGCAAGCGGGCGCACTGCGCGTATGCCGTATTTTTCCTTTATTTCTTCTGCTGTATCAAATATGGATGGACACGGAAGGAAAAAGTTAATCTGCGTGTATGCTCCGACATAGGGCTGCAATATGCCCGCTTTCACTTCTTCACTGTCTGCCGGTCCATGTGTCGGTTTTGCCCATACAATCGGTTTTCCGTCGCACCGTGCTATCAGAAAGAAACGTTTCCTCATGGTCGGTGCGCCATAGTCCGCTGCCACCAGTTCGCGATATTCCACCGTGTAGCCCAGATCTTCAAGCTGCTTTACAAACTTTCGGAAGGTTACACCCTGCTTTGCCTTAATCGGTCTATGGGAACGGTTCAGCGGTCCCCATGTCTTAAATTCTTCCACATTCTCCAGCATGATTACCCTCGGACGCACCAGCCCTGCCCATCTTAATGCCACCCAGGCAAGCCCGCGGATATTTTTATCTTTCGGCTTTCCCCCTTTTGCTTTAGAAAAATGCTTGCAGTCCGGGGAGAACCACGCCAATCCTACCGGGTGCCCCTGGCACACTTCCAGCGGGTCAACATCCCACACCGATTCGCAGTAGTGTTTTGTGCTCGGATGGTTCGCCTTGTGCATCCTTATGGCTTCCGGATCATGGTTGATTGCAATGTCCACGCTTACGCCTGTCGCAATTTCTATACCGGTACTTGCCCCGCCCCCGCCGGCAAAGTTGTCAACCATCAATTCTCCGTTTATCATAATGGCAGCACCTCCGGAAAATCATCGAAAGACATCTGTCCGGCATTCTTCGTTTCTAACTGCTTCTTTTTCTTAAACTCATTATATTTTTCTCTATACCTATAACTGTCCCCAAATATATTCCACGCTGCCGTTACAACATTCGGCTCGTATGGTCTGATTTTCTCCAAATCTTCAACTGCCTTCGATGATATACTGCACCCACAGCATCCTGTCCTTGTTAAACCGTATACCTCATAAGCATCCGAATACCTAATCTGAAACCGTTCTTTGTACCATTCCTTATCCGCATCTGACACATAATACAACGGTTTAAACCGAAACTGTCCGCTTGATGTTTCGGAAAAACACATGGTGCCGTTTGCATTCTCAGACTTAGGTACAGACCGCATCCCTCCCTCGTCTCTTCTCTCTCCTGTGATTATCATTTCGTAATCTTTTTGGACTTTATGTGCGACCTGTTTTTTGCAGTAATCGCAACACTTTGCACTGATTTTGAAACTACAAGGATTTTCTTTCATAAACTCATACAAATACTTTGACGAGTCAATCACAAGCTGTATATTTGGTCTCGGCTCTCCTGCAGAATTGCAGCAACAAAGAAAATTGATGCCCTGCTCTGATCTCGGATAACGTTGGCGGAGTTCTTCTCTTATTGCAGTTTTATCTTCTGCATTGTCATATTCTTCCCTGATGGAAAATGGAAGTTCTTTCTTTTGCACTGTTTCCATTGCACTTGATACGATTTTTGAGATAAACGGGATACCATACTCCCTTGTTGCCATGACAATATTTTTCTCAGGTCTATACTCTGTTATCTCCACACCATACTTTTCTGCAACTTTTTTCACATGGTCTTTTGTAGCATTCATTTCAAGACCGGTATTAAAAAAGCAATATTTTACCTCTGGTAATCCAAAAAGGTGCCTTGCTGTTTCAATTAGGTCAATCAGAATATCACTGTCGCTTCCTCCCGAATAGGAGCATATAGCCTTTGGATGCTGTCTTAACCGTGTTCCTATAATTCCCAGAATTGCCTCAAACTTCTCCGGGCTCTCCAAATCTGCATAATCAGGTCTGTTTGTGTAAACTCTTGAGTGAAAAACTTCTTTGCTGTTTTTATTTGCTTGTCTCATTTTCTTTAAAAGGAACCCGGCGCGCCTTATTCCCGGGAAGGTTCCGGCTCCTTTCTGCCTTTCAGCTATTTCCTTCTCCTGCCTGCCAGGATCTTTCCATATACACCGCATTCTTCCAGCGGTACTTCCCTTAATACCTTTACCTTGTCCGTCCTTACCTTTCCGCAATTTAACGGAACAATTACATTTTCCAAACTTGCCTCGCACTCCAGGATGGCGAGATCGTCCCAGCTCTTTCCGAAATCAAGGCACCATGCAAGATGTGATAAATGAATGCCGCTGCCGCAATCTTTCTCAATATTTGCGTCAAGGCCACATTTGCACTCCGCTGTTTTTCCGATAAAATACTCAAATTCACTGTCACGGTCAGAAAAGTAGCGTTCATTTCTCTTTCTTACGGCTTTATAAAATATGCCTTTCTTCTTTGTATGCTTAATGCCGTAAAATTTCATGTATTCCTCGATATTCTTCGGATTGTAGACAATCCTTGCATTTCCTGTTATCTCAATTTTCCCGCCGCGCAGACAGTCCACAATCTGGGCATTTTCCCGTCCTACTACCGAGGAGTTTTCCCAAGCCTCTACCGAGGAGTTTCCCCGAGCCACTACCGAGGAGTTT
>UQLY01000017.1 GCA_900542015.1 uncultured Lachnospiraceae bacterium
TGGTTTATTATAACGGTTTGTTTATGTTTGTGTCCACTTTTATAGTATAGATCCATGGAAACGGATAACGAGGAAAAGTAATGAAGGGGGAAATACAATGGGACTGATGATGGAACCGGGAGCAGTCGTGCTGCAACTGGATCAAATGAACCGGAGACTGACAGAGATTGTTTGTGATGCCGAGCAGGCGCTAAATAAAGTAGAAGCGCTGGAAGAAACGGACGATTGTCTGGCAGGAAAATCTTATGACAGGCTGAGAACGTATTTTTATACGTTACATATTCCGATTTTGCAGGGGACGATCCTATACGGAGAGGCTTTGATGCAGGAGAATAGCCGTTATGGAGGCTGTATTAACAGTTATTTGGCGGGAATCGGTTATATTGATGAAGATGAGTTGAGGAGATCAAAGGAGGAATTGGAGAGACAGATCAATCATGTATACGGACTGATTGCAAGAAATAAAGGAGGCTTTTCGGATTATCTGTCTTGCCTAAACAGGACGCTGGAGCTGATAGAAAAGAAGCTGAAGCAGATAGAGGATTTCCAAGGGGCAAGTGCAGGATTATATCAGGGGCTGGACAGCTATCAATCCTTTTTGCATAGGGGCGTTATCAGTATTAGGGATGAGCGTTTTGACATAGACAGCGGCAGCTATGACCTTTCCGCCATTCAAAAGGAATGGCTTAATGATATGGATAAGTTATGGGAGGAGAGAATTAGGACGCGCTTCTTTTCCTGTATCAGGACCCAATACGGTTTTGATGAGGAAACAGTCAGAATTATGCAAAGCGTCTATGACGCGCTGTATCAAAAATATCCCGATGCTTCACAAAGGGAAATTGACTGGCGGTTTACAAGACTGATGGGCGGATTTGTCTATGACGAGGGGACGATTCAGAACGTGAAATGGGATGATGTTGCCGGATATGCCATCGATGGTTTTGGGGGAGTGGACGAATACGGCAATCCTTTTGATATGACAGAAAAGGGATATTTTACGGGATTTTTGGAGATACCCGAAAGAGATTACCGGATATTGCGGTATCATGTCCGGCTGCAGCATGCACTGGCAAGCGGAGAGAAGGATTACCTGATGCCGGATGATTATAATGAGATAAAGATATATCAACTGAAAAGGTTAAATACATGGAGAAATACCTGTCAGGATTCAACGGGACTTTCTTTTCAAAGCGATAAGGAATTTCTACATTTTTGGAATGGTTGTTATAACCGATATGCAGGAAAAGGGGATTATGCCCATCAGCAGATTACAACGGCGGCTATTTTGGCGCCGACAATCGGAAAAGACGGGGAACTTGCCAATGTCTATCTGAGAAATAGTGACGAGGGAGTAACGGAATATGCCGGCTGGCTTGGAGATGCCGTATTGTATCCGGTTTCCTTTGGACCGGAAGATTACAAGGCTGATTTAGATGCAAGCAATATTGGAGATATCCTTCTAAAGAGAAATATTTCATATCAGGAGGCTGCGGGGATGTATTATACCCGGCTTGAAAATGGCGTAACCAGAGCGGAAATTTTTTTGAGCCATACGAAATTAACATATGTGAAGGAACGCATATATGATGAATTGGTATATCCTGATATAAGAGCACAGCTTAATAACGTAGTGACAGAACCGGAAAAAATAAAGATGGAAGAATTGTTTGAAGAAGATGATTATTTAATGAAATGTCTGAAAGCTAAAGTGCCTGATACTTATAATTTTATCAGAAGTCTGGAACATGGAGCATCGGAAATGGGGGAATATGAGTGAAAAAAAAGACAAGGTTATTATCATCGCGCTAATGTCGGTTGTCCTGTTGGTGGTAGGATGGAATGTGGCGAAAAAGGTTATCCGTGAGAGAAATGTATTTGATGAAATGTACTATTCACGTGTACATAGGATATACATTGACTGGTATGGAGCGGGAGGAAACTTTCGTACGATGTTTTCCAATATGCCGCAGATGGAAGGGGTTTCCAGAGATTCAGAGATGATACATACACAAGAAGGAGTTTTTTTTGAACATTATAAAGAAGGCTATCTTGATGAAAATGAAAACGTACAGATTAGTTTTTTTATAGACGATAGAGAAATGTATATTGATTTTTCGTGTGAGGATGAGGATGGTTATAAGTGGTATGTCTATTGCTATTATGTTGCCGACAAGGTATTAGTTTATGACAGTAATGACCCGGACAATACCGAGCGGAAAAAATTCTTATATGAAATCTTTCTGCCGGACTGGTTTGAAGCAAATGAAGGAGTATCTCATTATTCCATGGATAACTTAGGAAAGTTTACCTTCAGGGATGATACGGTTGAAGAATGAGAGGGAATGTATGAAAAAGAAAGACAAGGTTATTATCATCGCGCTGATGTCGGTTGTCCTGCTGGTGGTAGGATGGAATGTGGCAAAAAAGGTTATTCGTGAGAGGAATGTATTTGATGAAATGTACTATTCACGTGTACATAGGATATACATTGACTGGTATGGAGCGGGAGGAAACTTTCGTACGATGTTTTCTAATATGCCGCAGATGGAAGGGGTTTCCAGAGATTCAGAGATGATAAACACACAAGAGCAGCGATTTGTAGAATATTATAAATCGGAATTCCTTAATGAGAATGAAAACATTAGAATTACATGTTACGGAAATAGAAAGGAGCTGTATATAACTTTTTCCTATGATGATTCAGAAGGGCATAAGTGGTATACATATCAATATTATGTTGCTGATAAATTGTTGGTTTATGACAGTAATGACCCGGACAATACCGAGCGGAAAAAATTCTTATATGAAATCTTTCTGCCGGACTGGTTTGAAGCAAATGAAGGAGTATCTCATTATTCTATGGATAACCTGGGAAAGTTTACCTTCAGGGATGATACCGAGTAGCAGGCAGATGAAACGCGAGGTCATTTTTTCGTCTCTGTATTCATAAGTTTATAGGAGCAGAGCACGTGAATACGGCGGGACGAGGTGATTCTCATAAAAAAGAAAATACAAAGTATGATTTGCATTCTGGCGTTGGGACTGACTTTTGCATTATCCTTAAAAATCTGTAACCTGATGGCGGGCATTGAGCAGGGGCAATATGAATTTTGGCAGACAATGAATTGGGAGCCTGAGGCAAGCGATCCTGAAGGTGCCGGGGAGACTGCGGGAGACGGGAACGGACAGGAAAACGGCGGGACGGAGGAAGGAGAAGAGGAAAAGGACTTTATCCGCTGGATGGAATTTACGCCCACCAAGGAGGCGCTGCAGACCGCTTATGAATGGGATAAAGAAACATGGTCGGAACAGATCCATATCGATTGGATCAGTCTGCTTGCCTATGGAGCGGTAAAGGGCGGAGGCAAATACGACAAAAATGCGATTCAGGCAATGGACGATTATGCCAATGCCGTCCGCAGCGGCGAAAAAACAATGGAAGAACTGGAAGAATTGAAATATTACGCCTATTATCACGAAATCCTTTCGGCGGTGTTAAGCGGAATGGTGGGAAGCTACCGCATTGAGGTGCCGGGCGGCGACGGAAGCGTTACCTGGCAGGAATGCTATGGGTTGAAAGCGTTTTCTCCGATTGCCAAAGGCTTTTATTATAATGATTATGATGATTTCGGCGCAGGGCGCAGCTACGGATATAAAAGGCGGCACCTGGGACACGATATGATGGGACAGATCGGTACGCCGATCATTGCCGTAGAGTCCGGTTATGTGGAGGCGATCGGCTGGAACCAGTACGGCGGATGGCGAATCGGGATTCGCAGTCTGGATAAAAAACGATATTATTATTACGCGCATTTAAGACAGGATTGCCCCTATGCCGAAGGGCTTACGGAAGGAAGTCTTGTGACGGCGGGAGATGTGATCGGCTATATGGGGCATACGGGCTACAGCGTGTCTGAAAACGTCAATAATATCGATGCGATCCATCTGCATCTGGGCATAGAAATCATGTTTGACGAAAGCCAGAAGGATTCGGACAACGAGATCTGGATCGACTGTTATGAACTGACAAAATTCCTCTACAGGAACCAGTCCGCTGTTGAGAAAATAGAGAATACGAAGGAATGGAAACGGGTCTATGATATGGAAGATCCCGCTTTAAATTCTATGATTGTTTCCCCTTAAAAACATTGCAAAATGTATATCCCTATGTTAAAATAGGGTCAGCGGGCAATGATAAAAAAATAACAATCATTGCAAAACGTGAAATTTACTGATATTTTCAATGAATTTGGAGGAAAGAAAAATGGCAAAAAAAGTCGTATTAGCAGGCGCATGCCGTACCGCGATCGGTACAATGGGCGGTTCCTTAAGCACAACACCGGCTCCTGAACTTGGCGCAATCGTTATCAAAGAAGCTTTGAAGAGAGCCGGCGTTGCTCCCGAAGCTGTAGATCAGGTTTACATGGGTTGTGTTATCCAGGCGGGACAGGGACAGAACGTGGCTCGTCAGGCAAGTATCAAAGCAGGTTTACCTGTTGAGGTTCCGGCAGTTACGATCAACGTGGTATGCGGTTCCGGTCTGAACTGTGTCAACATGGCGGCGCAGATGATTCAGGCGGGCGATGCAGATATCGTTGTAGCGGGCGGTATGGAAAACATGTCCATGGCTCCTTACGCTATGATGCAGGGTCGTTACGGTTATAGAATGAACAACGGTACATTGGTGGACACCATGGTAAACGACGCGTTATGGGATGCGTTCAACGATTATCATATGATTAAGACGGCGGACAATATCTGTGAAGAATGGGGATTGACCCGTGAAGAGCTGGATGAGTTTGCAGTAGCGAGCCAGCAGAAGGCTGTTGCGGCTCAGGAAGCAGGCGCGTTTGATAAAGAAATCGTTCCCGTAGAAGTAAAGAAGAAAAAAGAAACCATTATCTTTAATAAAGACGAAGGTCCGAGACCCGGCACATCCATGGAAGGGCTTGCAAAACTTCGCACCATCAACCCCGGCGGATTTGTTACGGCAGGTAACGCTTCCGGTATCAACGACGGCGCTGCAGCAATCGTTGTTATGAGTGAAGAAAAAGCAAAAGAGCTGGGCGTAAAGCCGATGGCTACCTTCGTAGCAGGCGCTCTTGCAGGATGCAGACCTGAGATTATGGGTATCGGTCCTGTTCCCGCAACCAAGAAAGTTATGGCAAAAGCGGGCATGAAGATTGAAGACTTTGATATCATCGAAGCAAACGAAGCGTTTGCAGCACAGTCTGTAGCGGTAGGAAAAGAACTGGGCATCGACGTTGCAAAACAGTTGAACCCCAACGGCGGCGCGATTGCACTGGGACACCCCGTAGGAGCTTCCGGATGCCGTATCCTTGTTACTTTGCTTCATGAAATGGAAGCAAAAGACGCTAAGAAAGGACTTGCAACACTTTGTATCGGCGGCGGTATGGGTTGTGCAACCATCGTTGAGAGAGACTAATTTTTGCTAAGTAATAAATGCACCAAGACTTATCTTTCCCGTTAAAAGGAAAGATAGGTCAAGGTGTTTTTGTGCGTATAATCAAAAAGTGGAAGGAGCTATACATATGGAATTCGTTTTATATGAACAGAAAGGCGCTGTTGGTATCATTACCATCAACAGAGAAAAAGCATTAAACGCATTAAATTCTACAGTATTGGAAGAAATCGATAAAACACTGGATGCTGTTGATCTGGCTAGTACAAGATGCCTGATTTTAACAGGCGCAGGTCAGAAATCCTTTGTTGCGGGCGCGGACATCGGAGAAATGAGCACATTGACAAAAGCGGAAGGCGAAGCGTTCGGTAAAAAAGGAAATGATGTTTTCCGCAAGCTGGAGACATTCCCTATTCCCGTGATCGCGGCGGTAAACGGCTTTGCACTTGGCGGCGGCTGTGAGATTTCCATGAGCTGCGATATCAGAATCTGTTCCGACAACGCGGTATTCGGACAACCTGAGGTTGGCTTAGGCATCACGCCCGGATTTGGCGGCACACAGAGACTGGCAAGAATCGTAGGACCCGGCATGGCAAAACAGATGATCTATTCCGCAAGAAATATCAAGGCTGACGAAGCATTGAGAATCGGTCTTGTAAATGCGGTTTATCCTCAGGAGGAACTGCTTGCCGCAGCTGAAAAGCTTGCTAATACCATCGCTAAGAATGCTCCTATTGCTGTCCGCAACTGCAAGAAAGCGATCAATGAAGGTTTAGAGACAGATATGGATCAGGCAATCGTCATTGAAGAAAAATTATTCGGCGACTGCTTCGAGACAGAGGATCAGAAATACGGAATGGCTTTCTTCCTTGACAAAAATAAAGAGAAAGTTAAAGAGCCGTTCAAGAACTGCTAATCAAATGCAGGGTTTCATCAGGTAAGATACCGGAAGCTGCCTTCGTCCGTTATGGCTTGGGCGGCTGTTCGGAAAAATAACAATATTCAATAAAATAAGGAGGATCTACAATGAAAGTAGGTATTATTGGTGCCGGAACCATGGGACAGGGCATTGCAAAAGCATTTGCCCAGGTAGAAGGCTATGAAGTTGCACTTTGCGACATCAAACAGGAATGGGCTGAAGGCGGAAAAGATAAAATCGCCAAAGGCTATGCAAGACTGGTAGAAAAAGGAAAAATGACACAGGAAGCTGTTGACGGAATCCTGGCAAGCATCACGCCCGGTCTGAAAGAAGATCTTTGTGCGGACTGCGATCTGATCGTTGAAGCTGCATTTGAAGATATGAATGTTAAGAAAACGACATTCTCTGAATTAGACAAAATTGCGAAACCGGAATGTATTTTTGCTTCTAATACATCCAGCCTTTCCATTACGGAGATCGGTAACGGACTTTCCCGTCCTATGATCGGTATGCACTTCTTCAATCCTGCTGACCGTATGAAGCTGGTAGAGGTAATTGCAGGCGTAAATACTCCTGAAGAAACCGTAGACGCGATTAAGAAAATCGCTGAAGAAATCGGAAAGACGCCTGTACAGGTTAATGAAGCTGCAGGTTTCGTAGTAAACCGTATTTTAATTCCTATGATCAATGAAGCTGCTTTCATCAAGATGGAAGGCGTTTCTGATATCGCCGGTATTGACGCAGCTATGAAGCTCGGCGCTAATCATCCTATGGGACCCCTTGAGCTTGGAGATTTCGTAGGTCTTGATATCTGTCTTGCTATCATGGACGTACTTTATAAAGAGACCGGAGACAGCAAATATCGCGCATGTCCGTTGATCCGCAAGATGGTACGCGGCGGTAACCTTGGCTGCAAGAGCGGTAAGGGCTTCTATGTATACAATGCCGATCGCACAAAGACCCCGGTTGATGCTCAGTAATTCGGAGTGTTAAAAATAATTAGGAGGAAAGAAAAGAAATGGATTTTACTTTAAGCAAAGAACATGAAATGGCGAGACAGTTATTCAAAGATTTCGCTGAAAATGAAGTAAAGCCTCTCGCTCAGGAAATCGATGAGGAACACAGATTCCCCAGAGAGACAGTTGAGAAAATGGCTAAATATGGTTTCTTAGGTATTCCTGTACCGAAGGATATGGGCGGACAGGGATGTGACATCTTAACATACGTTATGTGTGTTGAGGAATTGTCCAAGGTTTGCGGTACGACAGGCGTTATCGTTTCTGCACATACTTCCCTTTGTGTAGACCCGATTTTGACATACGGCACTCCCGAGCAGAAAGCAAAATATGTTCCTGATTTAGCATCCGGTAAGAAGCTTGGCGCGTTCGGTTTAACTGAGCCCGGCGCAGGTACGGACGCACAGGGTCAGCAGACAAAGGCTGTTTTAGATGAAGCGACAGGCGAGTGGGTATTAAACGGCTCCAAGTGCTTTATCACAAACGGTAAAGAAGCTGACGTATATGTAATTATCGCCGTAACAGGCAAGGTTGAGAAACGCGGTCGTATGCAGAAGGAGATTTCCGCATTTATCGTAGAAAAAGGAACGCCCGGTTTCACGTTCGGTACCAAGGAAAACAAAATGGGTATCTGTGGTTCTTCTACCTATGAGCTGATCTTTACTGACTGCCGTATCCCGAAGGAAAACTTACTGGGACAGAAGGGTAAAGGTTTTGCCATCGCAATGCACACACTGGACGGCGGACGTATCGGTATCGCTGCACAGGCGCTTGGTATTGCAGAAGGCGCTTTGGAGACAACCATCGAATATGTAAAAGAAAGAAAACAGTTTGGCAGAGCGATCGCTCAGTTCCAGAATACACAGTTCCAGTTAGCGGATATGGCTACTAAGGTAGAAGCTGCTAAATTGCTGGTTTACAAAGCGGCTAAGAAGAAAGATGAATTCCAGGCAGGCGCTAAGGTTTCTTACTCTGTAGAGGCTGCTATGGCTAAATTATATGCTGCGGAAGTTGCTATGGAAGTAACAACCAAATGTGTTCAGTTACATGGCGGCTATGGTTATATCAAAGAGTACAATGTAGAACGTATGATGCGTGATGCTAAGATTACAGAGATCTACGAAGGAACTTCTGAAGTTCAGCGTATGGTTATTTCTGGAAGTTTATTAAAATAGGAGGTACGTTATCGTGAAAATCGTAGTTTGTATTAAACAGGTTCCTGATACAAAGGGCGGCGTGAAATTCAATCCGGATGGCACTCTGGACAGAGGTGCAATGCTTGCAATCATGAACCCCGATGACAAAGCTGGTTTAGAGGCAGCTTTAAGATTAAAAGATCAGTATGGTGCAGAAGTAACCGTTTTGACAATGGGTCTTCCCAAGGCTACAGACGTTCTTCGTGAAGCAATCGCTATGGGCGCTGACAAGGGCGTATTAGTAACAGACAGAGTATTAGGCGGTGCCGATACCTGGGCAACATCCACAACAATCGCAGGCGCTTTGAGAAACTTAGAGTATGACCTGATCATCACAGGTCGTCAGGCTATCGACGGCGATACCGCTCAGGTTGGTCCTCAGATCGCTGAGCATTTGGGATTGCCTGTTATTTCTTATGCACAGGATCTTAAAATTGAAGGCGACAAGGTTATCGTTCAGCGTCAGTACGACGACAGATATCATGTTTTAGAGGTACAGATGCCTGCATTAGTAACAGCACTTTCTGAGTTAAATGAGCCCCGTTACATGACTCCCGGTGGAATTTTCGACGCTTGCAAAGCTGAGATCACAACATGGGGTCGTGCAGACTTAAAAGATGTGGAAGACGGCAACTTAGGTCTGAACGGATCTCCTACAAAAATCGCTAAAGCATCCGACAAGGTTCGTAAAGGTGCCGGCGAGAAAGTTACTCCCGATTCTCCTGATGAGGCTGTATCTTATATCGTAGGAAAATTAAAAGAGAAACACGTTATTTAATTTATAATAAGGAAAAGTGGTGAACAATTATGAAAATGAGTCCAGAAGAGATCGCACAGTACAAAGGCGTCTTTGTATTTGCACAGCAGGTTGATAATGAAATCAGCGGCATTGCTTTTGAGTTGCTTGGAAAAGCAAAAGAATTAGCCGCTTCTTTAGAAACAAAAGAGGTAACCGCAGTTTTGATCGGTTCCGATGTGAAAAATCTTGTTGATCAGTTAGCAGAGTATGGTGCAGACCGTGTCATCGTTGTTGACGATCCTGAATTAAAAGAGTACAGAACAGAGCCCTATGCACACGCATTGGCATCCGTTATCAAGAAGTACAAGCCCGAAATCATGTTAGTAGGCGCTACAGCAATCGGTCGTGACCTTGGTCCTACAGTTTCTGCAAGAGTAGAGACCGGTCTGACAGCTGACTGTACCGTACTGGAAATCGGTGATTTCCCGTTAGTGGCAATTCCCGGTAAAGAGGCTGATCAGAAACACAATCAGTTGTTAATGACCCGTCCTGCATTCGGCGGTAACACAATCGCTACCATCGCCTGCCCCGACAACCGTCCTCAGATGGCTACCGTTCGTCCCGGCGTTATGCAGAAGATCGAGCCCGTGAAAGGCGCTAAAGCAGAGGTTGTTGAATTCAACCCCGGTTTCACGCCGAACAACAAATATGTAACGATCAAAGAAGTCGTAAAGGCAGTTTCCGATACGGTAGACATTATGGATGCTAAGATCTTAGTTTCCGGCGGTCGTGGAGTCGGATCTCCCGAAAACTTCAAATTATTAGAGGATCTTGCAGAGGTTCTTGGAGGTACCGTATCCTGCTCCCGTGCAGTTGTAGATTCCGGCTGGAAGCCGAAAGATCTGCAGGTTGGTCAGACAGGTAAGACGGTTCGTCCCAACGTATACTTTGCAATCGGTATTTCCGGCGCGATCCAGCACGTAGCAGGTATGGAAGAATCCGACATTATTGTTGCGATCAACAAAGATGAAGATGCTCCTATCTTTGATGTAGCTGATTATGGCGTAGTCGGAGATTTAAACAAGATCGTTCCTCAGTTGACAGAGGCGATCAAAGCTGCATTAGCAGAGAAGTAATTTGTTTTACTTATAAATCGATGGCGGATGGTACCGTACAAATTTTTGCCGCCGCCATCGGCTGATACATATTTATATCAGAGAAAAAGAGGTCTGGACGCTGGTTCCGGGCTTCTTTTTTTGCACAAACTGCGAGTTAAATGCGGGGGAGGTACACAAGCAGATTATTTTCTGATTAACGCTAATCCGTTTGAATGACCATTTATATGCTTATTTGCATTGGAAATTTGTACGAAAGAGGGATGATTGCCATGATGACAATTGAAGGTCTGATTGCTGTTGTGAGTCTTGTGCTCACTGCATTCGGTCTCGGATATACAATCGGAAGTAATAAATCACAAAAATAATCGCCTCTGGTCTGCAAACTGAAGGCGATTATTTTTGCTAACATATGTGGACTAACCGTCTATCGGTAGTACCCTTTTCTATTTTTATACTAATCTGAATACTAATTATTGTCAACTGTTATTTTACAAAAAGAGATTTACACAAAAATATTTACTGTTGGGGATTGGTGTCGGACGGGTAAGGGGGATTTTGCTTTTCAAAGCCGAGCAGGAAAAGAGGGTTTTTCTAACAGAATGCGGTAGTGTTTTGGAAGGATTCGGGGTGCCGTCAATGCGGCATCCTTGCCGCAGAGACGGCTGAAATTGCCTTCCGGGCAATTTCTCCCTGGGTTGTGGAGGCATTCTGTAAGAAAAATCACCCTTTCCTGCAGAAGCTTTGAAAAACCAAATCCCCCTTTTCCTTACCCTGACATTCAATTGCTGTATAATATTATTTATAAAAAATATAAATGAAAAAGCGAAAATAGATAATTGACAAATTGTGCGGCGTGCGTTAGTATAGGATTGTAATAAATAAAACTTATTACAAAACGTGAAAACGATTCGCCGATCTTTCTTTGATTGGCAGTATCTTTGGCATCTCGCCAACATTTTCACACGAATAAATTGAAAAGTTGGCGAAATCAAAAGAAAAAGTCGTATAACTGTGGATTTCGCCAAGGAAAGGAGTCATATGAGTTATACGAACAAAACATTGGAGGAACTCAACGTATTGGATGATTTCCTCATGAACGCCATTGTGACAACGCCGGAAATAGGAGAGGTATTTTGCAGGACAGTGTTGTCGGTTCTGCTGCAAAGAAAGGTTGGAAAGGTTAAGGTAATATCCCAGCGGATGATCCCGCCGTTTACACCGGAGCAGCGAGGTATCCGTATGGATGTGGAGATTCAGGAGTTGGATGCAGAGAGCGGCGTAAAGCTTCCGGTAAATATTTATGACTTGGAGCCGAATCTCAGAAGAGGGGTGCATTTGCCGAAACATAACCGCTTCTATCAGGCAAAGATAGATGCAAGGCATTTGAAAAGCGGGGAAGAGGATTTTGTAAAACTGCCTAATTTATATGTGATAACCATTACGAATTATGATCCTTTTGGTTATGATTATATGATGTATCATATTAGAAACCGATGTGTGGAAGTCACTGATTTATGTTATGATGACGGGCTGGAGTTTGTGTATTTTTATACAGGCGGGCATAAGGGCGGAAATGAAAGTATGAAGGCAATGCTGAATTACTTTCAGAACAGTAGAAGAGAAAATGCAACAGATAAGGCAACAGAGGAAATCAATGAGATTGTCGAGCAGGTGAGGAGCCTGCCGGAAGTGAGGAATGAGTATATGACATTGGGAGACATTATTGATTGTGAACGTAAAGAGGCGGCGGAGGAAGCTGCTGGGAAAGCAACAGAAGAAACCTTAAAGAAAACTTTAATATGCTGTATCCTGACCTATTTCAAAAAACAGGGTGATATTCCTGCAGGATTAGAAGGTAAACTGGAAGAGACGGAAGATGCAGATAAATTAAAATCCTGGTATGAATTAGCACTGGAAACGAAAGAGGTTACTGAGTTTATGCAGCGAATAGAAAGCAACTGGAAATTTGGGGCATGAAAGAATGACGTGCAAAAAGTAATCAGGCAGCAATAAGAAGAAAAAAAGAAGGGCTGCCGCATTTATTGAAAATTGTAGAGCAAGAGCATATTTCCGTGATAGGAAGCGTGTTTCTGTGATAACTGCAATTTTTTATAAATGCGGCGGCTTTTTTGTTGAAAATTTGTAAAAACCTGAAAAAGTATGCAACTATGATGCAAAGATGTGCTTTAATTGTACGTGCAGGGGCTTCTAATACCTGTGAGTACGGAAGTGGAAGGATAGGAATTAGGAATGGAAAGGCGAAAGAGAAGGGAACGTAGAATGAAGTGCATCGGTGTGAAAGGAAAACTTTTGGCGGGAATACTGTTTCTGGGGGTTCTGGTCTTAGGCGGCTGCGGGAAAGCAACGGAGGAAACGATGGAACAGGCGGATGAAAATTCGACGATTGTACTATATGATTGGATAGGAAATACGGCTGCGGTTATCGATATGACATCGCCTGCAGAATGCAGCGGGGAGTATGAACTTCCTGAAAATACACAGTTTGTCCGTGCGGATGAGGAAATGATTTATTATACTACCGCAGATTATTGGGATGACAAATACCTGTATCAGATCTGTGCATTAAACCGGACGACGGGCGAAGTCACGATAATAAAGGAAAAGGCTTCTGAAAGGGAGCATATATTTTCACTTGAAACCGCTGACAAACAGATATATGTCGGATGGAGCTGTAACCAAGAGGATACAAAGATGGAGTATTATGAAGAGGTTTATGCAATTGGGGACGATGGTATAACATGCCGTCGCCTGCATGATGAAATGTATCGGGCAATCGAAGAACAGAATTACAGATTGATCAATGGGATTGCTCCGGAATATTGCCTGCAAAAATTTGGTGAAGTTTATGCTGAAAATTATGAAGAGGAAAAAATCGGTATTTTTGATGAAACAGGAAATTGCAAAGAAATATTTGATGAGCAGGACGATTTTGGGAATCTTTACTATGCAGCCGGTGAATATTTCATCTATTCGCAAGAAAACACCGGAAATTATGTGATATATAATCGCACCACATCGGAAAAGAAACTTTTGGAAGGGAAAGGATTGTCCCTGATGTCGTATGACGAGGGGTGCGTATATTACTGCATAACGGAAGAGATTTCATATAATGTTGCTAAGAGAACTGCGTATCAATATGAGATAGAGACGGATACCACCAGAATGCTGTATGAGGTATCGGATCTTGCGGGAGACATACGTTCTAAAAGCGCAGGGACCGGTTTTCAGGTGGCAGGAGAATATTGTTACTTCATAGGATCGGATGGAGTGGACGGAGCATGGCGCGTCTTTGATTTGGCAAAAATGAAGTGAAGGAGGTTGACGGCGCAGAATCTCTTTGGCATTGCAGTTATGCAGATTACGGGACTGTAGAGGGCGGGAGTGAAATTGCTGTCTGTCCATTTTGTCAGAAAGAAATTTATTGTGTTTATACAGAACAGTTTGTGCTGGATGAAAAATATCCCAATGCAGATAGAATCAACGAATATCTGCAGGAGAAAAACGAAGAAGTATTAAACAATGTCAGAAACGAAGAGGAAATTACGGAGGAAAACGACTGGCATTTAGACGAGGGATTCAGAGCCGAAACCAATAAGATAGTTATACAATCGGTACAGGAGGTGGGAGCGCACTATCTTCAGGTTGAATACGATGGTTATTGGGATGGCGGGGGAGCGCACGGTATGCCCTACAGAAATTATTATTTATTTGATCTGGATACGGGCGAAAGGGTTTTATTTACAGATTTATATGAAGGGACAGAAGAAGCGTTTAAGCAGTTGGCGGCGGAATATACGGTATTGGATTGGAAGGAAGACAGCCGAAATTACTTTGCACAGTCGGAGGAAGCGGTATACAGCGATGCCTACAGTTGCGTTTCAACGGATATGGATATTAAATTTGGAGAAGACGGAGTTTCCGTAATCTATGATCCTTATCTGATGGGATCTTATGCGACCGGATTTATTGAAGTGGAAATCCCATATGAAGCGTTGGAATTAAAAGAGTGTTTTGCAAAATGACAGGATCTCTGATACTATAGTAAATAGTAAAAGAGAGGGCTAAAACATGAAAATACTGAAGAAAATTGACTATAACTCACCGGTGGTACTGAGCTTTGCATTTGCATCTTTTGTGGTGCTCTTGCTGGGATATTTGACGAACGGGCTTACCACGCGCTTGTTTTTCTGCGTGTACCGTTCTTCTTTGCTGGATATACTGGGTTATGTGCGATTGTTCGGTCATGTTCTGGGACATGCCAATTTGTCCCATTATATCAACAATATGATGATGATACTATTGGTGGGTCCCATGCTGGAAGAAAAGTACGGGAGTAAACTTCTGCTTCAAATGATCCTGCTTACGGCGTTTATAACGGGTCTGGTCAATAATCTGCTGTTTCCCACGGCATTGTTGGGAGCAAGCGGTATCGTATTTATGATGATTATTTTATCCTCCGTGACCAGCGTCAAGGAGGGGAAGATTCCGCTGACGCTGATAGTCGTTGTGATTCTGTATCTTGGGGAGCAGATTGTGGCGGGATTGTTTACGGCGGATAACATTTCACAGTTGACGCATATTGTCGGCGGCGTATGCGGCGGTGTATTCGGAATGATGATGAATAAAAGAGGTGTACGCTGAAAGCAAAAGAGCGTACAGGGACATCAGGGAAGAGACATAAAGGAGAAAGGCTAAAATGGCGAAGCAAAAAGAAATTAAAACCAATGCCATGCGTATATTGGACAGGTTAAAGATAACATATATCCATCAATCCTACGATTGCGGAGAATTTGTAGACGGAATCCAGACGGCGGATCATCTGGGGCTGCCCCATGAAAAGGTTTATAAGACCCTGGTAACGCTGGGAGCAAGTAAGCAGTATTTTGTATTTGTACTTCCCATTGAGGCGGAGCTGGATCTGAAGAAAGCGGCAAAGGCGGTAGGGGAGAAATCCGTTTCCATGATCCATGTGAAGGATATAACGGCTGTTACCGGATATGTGCGGGGCGGGTGTACCGCAATCGGCATGAAAAAGCAGTATCGGACGGTTATCAGCGATACGGCAAAAAAGCTGGATCAGATGTATGTCAGCGGCGGCAAAATCGGCTGTCAGATTATGCTGGCGCCGGAGGATTTGTGCAAGGCAAGCGGCGGCGTGTACGGGGATATTATTGTCGGGTAACGGTAATTTCAGAGGAGCTTTCTGTCAGAAATCAGAGAGTAAGAGCGAATTAAAAGATGAATGTGAAAAGAACGAAAGATAGAGTGTGATTTTTAGTGGTATTTTCCAGTATAGAATTTTTATTGGGATTTCTCCCGATATTTTTATTGATCTATTATCTGACGCCTGTAAAATATAAAAATATAACATTGTTTGCAGGGAGTTTATTTTTTTATGCCTACGGGGAGCCGCGGTTTGTGCTCCTGCTTTTTGCGTCCATGATCATAAATTATGGCGCGGGGCTCGTGATTGCGCCGGACCGGCAGGGAAAGGAATGGATCAGAAAAGGCTGTTTTATTGGGATCGTGGCTGTCAATGTCGCTGTGCTTGCGGTATTTAAATGGGCGCCGGACGGCTGGGGGCTTCCCATGGGAGTCAGCTTTTATACGTTTCAGACGATTTCTTATCTGGCGGATGTGTATCGGGGCGAAATTGCGTCCGAGCATTCCTTTCTGAAGCTTGGGACTTATATCTGTATGTTTCCCCAGTTGGTGGCGGGTCCTATTGTCAATTACAGCGAAGTATCCGCACAGTTGGTCCGTCCGGAAATCAGCCTCAAAAATACGGACCAGGGATTAAAAACGTTTGTGTGGGGACTGGTAATGAAGGTGCTGGTTGCGGACCGGTTGTCCGTTTTATGGCATGAGATCTCCACAATCGGTTATATCAGTATTTCCACGCCGTTAGCATGGATGGGCGCGTTTTCTTACTCCATGCAGATTTATTTTGATTTTTACGGGTATTCCTTAATGGCGATCGGACTCGGTAAAATGCTGGGTTATTCGCTGCCGGAAAACTTTCACATGCCTTATATGGCGGAAAGTATCCGGGATTTTTATCGCAGATGGCACAGGACCCTCGGTCGGTGGTTTACCAAATATGTTTATATTCCGCTGGGCGGCAGCAGGAATGGGCTGTTAAGGACTCTTTTCAATCTGGCGGTAGTGTGGCTTCTGACCTCCGTATGGCATGGCGGCAGTCTCAATTTTCTGATCTGGGGAATGAGTTTGTGCGTCCTGATTATGCTGGAAAAAATCTGTGATTTTATTGCGGCAAAAAGAGAAGTGAAAAGGACGCTGCCCAAATGGATCAAACATTTGTATGTGCTTGCCGTGATACCGGTGACCTGGATGTGTTTTGCGATTACAAAGACGGAGGATTTAAAAATCTATCTGGGCAGAATGTTCGGGCTCACAGAGGGGATTCATGTAAATGCGGGCATATTTGCCGAGAAATGTTCCAAGTACGGGCTGTTGCTTTTGGCTGCGGCGTTTTTGTGCACGCCCGCGGCGGAAAAGCTGTTCCGAAAGTGGAAGGACCGGCTGCCGGGGATGATTTTACTGACAGGATTATTCTGGCTCTGCGTCTGGTATATTCTGACCATGGGAGACAATCCGTTTATGTATTTTAGATTTTAGAGAGGCAATGATGATTTGTGAATAGATTCAGGGATTATATATTTAGTTGTTTGCTGGTTGCCGGAGGCATTCTGTTTTTTGCCTATGAAGGGGTGCGTGGAGAATTTGCCCGGGAGATGGAGGAGGTCCGGGAAGAAGTGCTGGAACAGACGGGGCTGTCGGTTTCGGACAATGATATGCAGGGCGCTTCGACGTCCGGTAACAGTACCGGAAACGGAGGGGAGATTGCAGAAAAGGAGCCGGAGGATTTCAGCGTCAGCGGCAATGCAGGTATCGCGGACGGTGAGACGGCGCAGCAGGAATGGTCCTATGTCAGCGTGGATGAAAGTTATTTTGACGACGCAGTATTTATCGGCGATTCCCGAACGGTGGGGCTGTACGATTATGCAGGGCTTGATCACGCCGTCTTTTATGCTTCTTCCGGATTGACGGTATACAAGCTTTTTGAAGATCCCGACGGGAAATTTAAGGACGGCAACTGGACGGAAAATATCGGGACGGCATTGGAAAGGCAGCAGTTTAAAAAAGTCTATCTGATGATCGGCATCAATGAAATGGGAACCGGGGATGTAGATTATTTTATCAGGCATTATGCGGATGCGGTGGAGCGTATACGGCAATTGCAGCCTGATGCAATCATTTATCTGGAAAGCATTATGCGCGTGACGACGGAACGGTCGGAACAGGGCGATTATATCAACAACCAGGGCATCGATGAAAGAAACCAAAGGATAGCGGAGCTTGCGGATAACGAAACGGTTTTTTATCTGGATGTCAATAGTGTCGTGTGCGACGAATCGGGCGGCTTGAATCCGGAATATACCTTTGACGGCGTGCATCTTTATGCACAATATATCGATATTTGGAAACAATATCTGATGGAGCATGCGGTTGAACGAAAACAGTAATGCGGGAGGCGACGCTGATTTGGCGGTATAACAGATTTTTTTCCGGACATACTAATCTCAAAAACGGAGGTAGCAGCATGGACGGAATGAGTCAGAGCATCGGAATGAGCATTATCCATGAAGGGGTTGAAGTCGGGCTTCAGGATCAGATGGTAAAAGGAACGGAGGAAGAACTGCGGATGAGGCAGCTCTCCACTAAGCTGATTGAAAAGGGCAGACAGGACGATGTGCAAAGAGCCGTGTCCAATGAAGATTACAGACAGGCTCTGTATGATGAGTTTGAACTTTAAAATCCCATTTCTTTTAAGTTTACAACAATTTCATAAAAGACGTTGAGGACGTCAAAGCCTTTGATATCCTCCCGTTTTAAATCAATCATGTCACCGTGGGAAATACCGCGGTGATATTTGTTTGTGAGGACGCCTTTAAATTCGCCCCATTTCATGCTGGAAACGTCTACCAGCCCGTCGTTGGCGCGTCCTTTGCAGGTGCATAAGAGCAGGTAGGGGATCGAAAGCAGGGAATCGCTGAAGCAGGATTTCATGACGGAACCGTAGCTTTGATAATAAACGCCCGGCGCATCGGGATTTTCTTCGTTAAAACGGGCGCAGAACGCAGGACTTAATTCCTGACTGGAGGTATAGCAGTCGGGAGCGTCGTCGCCTGCTACGGTGAAAAATCGGTTGATAGCGTTTGCAATCGTCCAGTACAGGCTGTCGGGCAGCCGGTCCAGAATGTCGATTAATTCGGAACCGTAGTGAGGAGTATTGATTGTTGTCAAAGATGCGACCTTATCCTCATATCCCATGGTGGAGATCAGGTAGCGGCAGTCCAGACCGCCTTTGGAGTGTGCGATGAGATTTACTTTTTCGCAGTCTGTTTCGGCTAAAACTTGATCGATGTTTGCGGCGATTAAGCGGGCGTTTTCTTCCAGACTGCCCCAGGCTTTATTGTGTCCGTAGGAGACGTTGGCGCCATGCTTTTTTAAAATAAGCGGGATTCTGCCCCAGTAATTAAAAAAGCGCAGGTCGCGGAATCCGATGCCGTGCACCATGACAAGCGGGTATTTGGTAGCGCAGCGGTCGTCCTCTACGGTAAACGCTTCCATATCCCTGCGGCTGACGGCGACCAGATACTCGTCCTTTGCCGCGCGGCACATGATATGGGCAAGATAGAGCTGTACAAAGGGAACCCACATAAAAAGCAGGATAAAAATGCGCTTTGTAACGCCGAGATTACGGGAACCGAAGAAGATACGCAGGCAGCCGTTAATCAGAAACAGCCAGATAAAGATGACGGCGTAAACAACCTCCAGCGCAAACCAGAGGGAGCTCATGTCAAATCGGGACAGTCCGGCATACGGGTTGTGCCAGAAAAGAGCGGGAAATTTGCCGGGCAGAAAGCAGATTAAATACCACAGGGGAAGCAGATACAGACCGATCAGTCCGGTATGGATCAGATTTCTGCCGCCGTATAAAATGCCGATACGGACGCTCCCGCTTTCGTTTTTTCCGCGCCAATGGAAATGAAGGCGCAGCGTCGTATAGAGTTGGAATAAGACGCAGGCAATGATAAATAACGCGGCGGCAGCGCCGGAAGGCGGCGGATTGGCTGTTAAAACGCTGAACATAAGCAGCGGAAGATGCGGCGCCAGAAACAGATAAGGAATCAGCCATCTTTTTTTCGCCAGGTTGATGATTTTCGCCAGATCCAGAACGGTAATCGATAATAAAAGTATCGTCCAAATTGTAGCTTGCATCCTAAAACCCCCTCTTTTTTTGGATTTTCTTATGTTATAGCTTCAATACATCCTGTGCAATCTCAACGGCGTCCATAATGCAGTCGGGGCAGGAACGGAGGACTTTGCCCGTTTCCACGCCTTTTAAGTCTTTACATACGGTGGAACCGTTTTTGGATTGAAACTGTCTTAAAATTTCTTTGGACAACTGATAGGTGGAAGCCTTGGTCTTAGGATCGTCCAGACTGCCGTCGCTGTTTTTTAATCCCGCCAGGATCACGGCGCCCGTTACGGCTCCGCAGGTGCCTTCCATACCGCCCATGCCGAGACCGCAGCCCTCGCAGATTTTAAAAAGCGTTCCTTTGTCTATGCCGACTTCATCCGCGAAAGCAAGCGCTACCGCCTGAGCGCAGTTGTACTTTTTATCGTGGTAAGCAATTGCTAACTCTTTCTTTGTCATAGTTGTTTCTCCTTTTTGTATTTTATTGGATCAGTTTGTGGTGGATGGGGGTGAGGAGCGGAGTGGAGTGGAGGGCGGGGAGGTTCTTTGGGGGAAACGGATCAGGAAAGGGGGATTTTCTAACCAAATGGGGGGAGAGTGGATCGGAGCCGTCCGGGTCGGCTTCCCATGCGCCGTCCGGGCGCAGGAAGCCTAAACCGCCCATCCATGGGCGGTTTTCCCTGAGTTCTCAACCCATTTGGAGAAAATCCGCCCTTCCCCGAAAACATTTCCCCCAAAGAACCTCTCCGCCCAATCCCCGCCGCCGATACCCTCCACACCCCACATACCCCTTCTATCGTAATGTTATCCCAGCTGAAATCCTTGGCTTACTCCCGCCCATCACCACAACCCCTTCCCCGCCTCAATCACCAAGCACCATGAGAATCCCCGGCAGGGCGGGGAAGTCCTTACCAGTACCCCGCCCCCGGGAGGAGACCGGGCGTGGTTGCTCAACCGTTAAAAAGGTTTCTTTTTGAAAGCGTTGGTTTTGAAACGCAGTTTTTCTTACAGAATGGTCGACGACGAGGGTAATCCTGCCATGGATGGCAGGATTAGGTCCCGCCGGACAGGATGTCCGTTGGGACCGACCCGACACACTCCGATCCCCTGCCTCCATTCTGTTAGAAAAACAAGCTTCAAAACTCCGCTTTCCAAAAAGAAACCTTTTTAACGATTGAGCCCACACCCAATCCACCGGGAAGCTCTCTAATACTTCATCGCATCCTCTTCCCCGTTCATAACCCGGAGTGCTCCCTGAGCAAGAGCAAGCAGCTCATCCTCACCGGGATATACGGTAAAAGGAGCCATCCATTCGCATTTTTCTTTTAAGCCTGCGACTACGCCCTTATCATAAGCGATACCGCCGGTTACAATGATCCGGTCAACTTTGCCGTTTAATACACATGCCATGGAACCGATATCCTTTGCTACCTGCTGGATAAACGCCGCGCGCAGTTTTATTGCTTCTTCGTTTCCCTCGGAAGCCATCTTTTCAACGTCTCTCATATCGTTTGTACCGAGATATGCGTTGAATCCGCCGTTGCCGCAGATCTTTTTGTACGCTTCCTTTTCGGTATATTTGCCGGAGTAGCACATTTTAATCAAAGCGCCGGAAGGAACTGCGCCGGCTCTTTCAGGAGAGAATGCGCCGTCGCCGTCCAAAGCGTTAAATACATCCACAACCTTGCCCTGTCTGTGAGCGCCTACGGATACGCCGCCGCCCATATGTACAACGACCAGATTCAGGGAGTCATAGGCTTTGCCGGTTTCCTTTGCGTAGCGTTTTGCCACTGCCTTCTGATTTAAAGCATGGAACACGCTGGTGCGGGGAAGCTCCGGTACGCCGGAATATCTTGCGATATCTTCCAGCT
The DNA here is from genome assembly GCA_900542015.1 of uncultured Lachnospiraceae bacterium. GTDB lineage: Bacteria > Bacillota > Clostridia > Lachnospirales > Lachnospiraceae > UBA2882. The sequence goes on from UQLY01000017.1 coordinate 21,592, forward strand.
CATCTACGACAACCGGATCGACGATATAAGAAGGAACGCCGATGGAATCGCCGATCTCTCTTGCTAAGATACCGCCCAGATTGGAAGCGTGCTGTCCCTGTACGCCGACTTTCAGATCCTCCAGTAAGTCGTCGCTTACCGCATAAGTACCGCCGGGGATGGGTTTTAACATACCGCCGCGGCCTACAACGACGTCAAGGGATTTGATGTCGAAGTTTTTGGAATCAAGGAGATTTAAAATAATGCTCTTACGGAAGTCTTTCTGGTCTACGATGGAAGCGTAGCTTGCGATTTCCTCCGTAGAATGTCTCAGAGTTTCTTCAAATAATAAAGTCTCGTCTTCAAACACACCGATTTTGGTGGAAGTGGAGCCGGGATTGATAATCAAACTTTTGATAGACATGGATAATACCTGACCTTTCTTTCATATTTTTAATAGTATTCATATTTTTACAAATGCCTGGCAACACGTTTTTGCGGTTGTTGCGTGATTACTGGTTTTTCATAAATTCGGATACGACTGCGCCCAGTGCAAGGGAATTTACTTTTACATCCACCGAGTCGGAACGGCTTGTCAGGATAACCGGAGCTTTTGTACCGGTCAGCATATTGCCGTTTACCATTTTTGCCGTATGTACCATTGCTTTGTATACAAGGTTTCCGGCGTGGATATCCGGGAATAACAATACGTCTGCATCGCCCACGATCTTACGGTCGGAAGCGCCTGCTTTATGCTGCGCCGCTTCGGGACAGATCGCAAGGTCTAAGGAAAGGGGACCGTCCACGATACAGCCTGTGATTTTCCCTTCTTCGTTCATTTTGGTCAGCTCTGCGGCTTCTACGGTAACGGGCATCTTGGGATTGACAACCTCGACCGCGGCAAGAGGCGCAACCTTCGGATTGGGAATGCCGCAGGCATGGCAGATTTCCACCGTGTTGTTGATAATGGCAACTTTGTCCTCAAGCGTAGGATACGGCATAAACGCAACGTCGGATAGGAATAATAACTGATCGATGCCTTCCACGTCGAATACGCAGACATGGGATAAAGGCTTGCCGGTACGGAGACCTACTTCCTTATCCAATACGCTCTTTAAGAAGCCCTTGGTATCGATCATACCTTTCATATACATATCGGCTTTTCCTTCGTGCACGAGGGAAACCGCTTTTCTTGCCGCTTCGGTAATATCCTTTTCATCAATAATCTCATAGCCGGATAAATCCATATTGATCGATGCGGCGATTTCTTTGATCTTATCCTCGTCGCCTACGAGAATGGCGTCTGCAATATTGCGTTCCTTTGCAACCTTGACAGCTTCCAGCACGGGAGCGTCCTGCGCGACGGCAACGGACACTTTTTTCAGCGGGCAACCGTCCAATTTAGCGATTAACTCATCAAAACTCTTTGTCATTTGACCCTACCTCTTTCTTCATAAAAAATTCGCGGTTTTTACGTACCGCATTCGTTAAAATAATATCACTATTCAGGGCAAAAAGCAACGCAAAGGGCAGGGGCTTTTACACTTTGTTCATAAAAAATTTATGGAATGGTCACAGGGCTTTTTATTGAAACCCATAGATAAATCTGTTACAATAACCTTTAGGTTTTTAAAAGGGGGAATTTTTTCTATTCCCTGCTATATAGGAGCGACAGAAATGAATGTTGTAGAAAAAATGTTCGGCACCCATAGCGAAAGAGAGCTGAAGCGGATTTATCCCATTGTGGATAAGATTGAAGCGCTCAGGGATACCATGATGGCGCTGTCGGATGAAGAATTGAAAAATAAGACGAAGGAGTACAAAGGCAGGCTTGCCGAAGGCGAGACGCTGGACGATCTGCTGCCGGAGGCGTTTGCCACCGTCAGGGAAGCGGCGAGAAGGGTGCTGAATATGGAGCACTACAGAGTACAGTTGATCGGCGGCATCATTCTCCACCAGGGGCGTATCGCAGAGATGCGTACCGGTGAAGGTAAGACGTTAGTATCCACGCTTCCGGCTTATTTAAACGCGCTGGAAGGCAAGGGCGTATGCGTGGTAACGGTCAACGACTATCTGGCGAAGCGTGACGCCGAGTGGATGGGGCAGGTCCATGAATTTCTCGGTTTAAAGGTAGGCGTGGTATTAAACTCCATGAAGTCCGACGAGAGAAGAGAAGCCTATAACTGTGATATTACTTATGTCACAAACAACGAGTTAGGTTTTGATTACCTCCGTGACAATATGGTTATCTATAAAGAACAGCTCGTCCTGCGAGACCTTCATTATGCGATTATCGACGAGGTCGACTCCGTTTTGATCGATGAAGCGCGTACGCCGCTGATCATATCCGGTCAGAGCGGCAAGTCCACGCGTATTTACGAGGCGTGCAACATTCTTGCGCTGCAGTTGAAGAGGGGCAAGGATCTGGAAGAACAGTCCAAGATGGATATTCTGATGGGAATTGAGCAGGAAGAAACCGGGGACTTTATCGTCAATGAAAAGGACAAAACCGTCAATCTGACTGCGGAAGGCGTATCCAAGGTTGAGCGGTTCTTCAATATTGAAAACCTTGCGGACCCGGAAAACCTGGAGATTCAGCACAATACGATTTTGGCGCTCCGCGCCCATAACCTGATGACAAGGGATCAGGATTATGTAGTAAAGGACGATCAGGTGCTGATTGTCGATGAGTTTACCGGACGTATCATGCCGGGACGCCGTTATTCGGACGGACTGCACCAGGCGATTGAGGCGAAGGAACACGTAAAAGTAAAGCGCGAGAGCAAGACCCTTGCCAATATTACGTTCCAGAACTTCTTTAACAAATTTGAGAAAAAAGCGGGTATGACCGGTACGGCTCTGACGGAGGAAAAGGAATTTCGTGATATTTACGGAATGGACGTAGTTGAGATCCCCACCAATAAGCCCGTGGCAAGAATTGACTGGCAGGATGCGGTTTATAAGACCAGAAAGGAAAAGCTCAAGGCGGTAGTGGATGAAGTCAAGGCGTCCTATGAGAAGGGACAGCCGGTGCTGGTAGGTACGATCAACATTGACGCTTCCGAGGAACTGAGCAAGCTGCTCAGCAAGGTAGGAATCCCCCATAAGGTCTTAAACGCCAAATTCCATGAGCTGGAGGCGGAGATTGTCGCTGATGCGGGTATCCACGGACATGTTACGATTGCTACCAATATGGCGGGACGTGGTACGGATATTAAACTGGACGAAGAGGCTAAGGCAGCCGGCGGGCTAAAGATTGTCGGTACCGAGAGACATGAATCCCGCCGTATTGATAACCAGTTGCGCGGTCGTGCGGGTCGTCAGGGAGATCCCGGCGAATCCAGATTTTTCATTTCATTGGAAGACGATCTGATGCGTTTGTTCGGTTCCGACCGTATGATTGAAATGTTCAATACGCTGGGGATTCCGGAAGGGCAGCAGATCGAACACAAGATGCTGTCCAAGGCGATTGAGAACGCGCAAAAGAAGATTGAAAGCAACAACTATGGTATCCGTAAAAACCTGTTGGACTATGACCAGGTTATGAATGAACAAAGGGAGATCATTTATGCGGAGCGCCGCCGCGTATTGGACGGCGAAAGTATGCGCGACGCAATTTACAAGATGATCACGGATATCGTGGAAAACTCCGTCAATATGTGCATCCCCGACGACGGCAACAGTGACGACTGGGATCTGACGGAGCTGCATCAGGTATTGGGCGCGATTATTCCGGTTCAGCCTTTAAACCACGGTATGGTAAAGGGCATGAAGAAAAACGAATTGCTGCACCAGTTAAAGGAAGAAGCGGTAAGGCTTTATGAGAGCAAAGAAGCGGAATTCCCCAATTCGGAAGCGATCCGTGAGGTGGAACGCGTTATTCTGTTAAAGGTTATCGACCGCAAGTGGATGACTCATATCGACGATATGGACCAGCTGCGCCAGGGCGTGGGTCTTGCGGCGTACGGTCAGCGCGATCCTATCGTGGAATACAAGATGAACGCTTACGAAATGTTTGACGCCATGACTGAAAACATCAAGGAAGACACGGTAAGGCTTCTTTTCAGCGTCCGCGTAGAGCAGAAAGTGGAAAGAGAGCAGGTTGCAGAGGTAACAGGCACAAACAAAGACGAAAGCGTAAAGGGACCGGTAAAGCGGGAAAATGCGAAGATTTACCCCAATGCCCCCTGTCCCTGCGGAAGCGGCAAAAAATACAAAAACTGCTGCGGAAGATTATAAAAGGTGGTGACGCAAAGTGGTCGAATTAGATCAGATGAAACAGGAACTTATGACATATGAGACACCATTGGCGGAAGTAAGGGATTCACTTTGACTTAGCGAATAAGTCAAAACGGATTGAAGAACTGGAGCGGCTCATGGAGACGCCGGACTTCTGGAATGATGCAAATGAAGCGCAAAGGCTCACAAGAGAATGTAAAGGGCTGAAGGATGACGTAGAGACCTACGAAACCCTGAAAAGCCAGTTTGAAGATATTGAAGTCCTCATTGAGATGGGCTACGAGGAGGAAGATCCGGAGATGGTAGCCGAGATCAGGCAGGAGCTTGACAGCTTTATTTCCGGTCTGGAAAATATCAGGATCAAGACCCTGCTTTCCGACGAGTATGACGGATACAATGCGATTTTGAAGTTGAACGCCGGCGCGGGCGGGACCGAAAGCTGCGATTGGGCGTCCATGCTCTACCGTATGTATACCCGTTGGGCGGAAAAGAAGGGCTTTCAGGTGGAAGTGCTGGATTATCTGGACGGAGACGAAGCGGGAATTAAATCCGTGACCTTTCAGGTAAACGGGGAGAATGCTTACGGATATCTCAAATCCGAAAAGGGCGTTCACCGTCTGGTGCGTATTTCCCCTTTTAACGCGCAGGGAAAGAGACAGACTTCCTTCGTATCGCTGGATGTTATGCCGGATATTGAAGAGGACCTGGATGTGGAGATCAACGAAGACGACCTTCGGATCGATACCTACCGAAGCTCCGGGGCGGGCGGTCAGCATATCAACAAGACCTCCTCCGCAATCCGGATTACTCATATTCCTACGGGTATCGTCGTACAGTGCCAGAATGAGAGAAGCCAGTTTCAGAACAAGGATAAGGCGATGCAGATGTTAAAGGCAAAGCTGTATATGCTGCAAAAGGAAGCGAATGCCGAGAAGCTTTCGGATATCCGCGGAGAAGTGACCGAGATCGGCTGGGGCAACCAGATCCGTTCTTATGTGATGCAGCCCTATACGATGGTCAAGGACCACCGCACCAATGCGGAGACCGGAAACGTAGACGCGGTATTGGACGGCGCGCTGGATCTGTTTATCAACAGTTATCTGAAATGGAATGCGACAAAAGAAGCGTAAAAAACAGACAAACATAAAAAAGCATATGCAGCGGCGGCAAAACAGAAAAACCGCGGCTGCATATGCTTTTCTTTTTTTAATTATCAGAAGAAACGGTATTTGTCAGCTCCAGATAAAACTCGGTCAAAGTCATCCGGACATAAGGCGTTACCCAGAAATTCGCAAGACCAAAGGTCAAAAGACTCAGCAGATACATGCCGATGAAGCTGAGCTGGATATAGAGCAGCCTGCCGCGGCTGCCCTGCATGAGTTGTTTACTCTGTATAAGAAGCTCCTTCGGGCGCATGTCGGGATGATCGATCATCAGCAAAAATACCTGCGAATAATCAAGCTCAATCCGAATACATGTAACGAGGAAAAAGATTGTAGCGGCAATCAAAAACAATATGGTAAAAGCATTCGGCATCATAACGCATAATACGAGGGCGAATGCAAAAGGAAGCGTGCAGACAAAGGTTCTGATAAAAATTAAAAAATAAGCGATGATGATATCGTCGGCTCTGCCTTTAAAGCCATACCACATATAGGACATGGGAACCTGTTCGTCGCTTCTTGCGTAGCACAGACAGATATAATTCTGACCGACCATAAAAATAACGGATAAAGCCGATAAAATAAAGGTCACGGCGTAAGTAATCAGAGCGCCGGACGTAGTATAGGGGTTGACGGTATAAGATGTCATCATGGAAGGAATATTGATGATGACATTTGCAAGCAGGCAGGCGACAATCGGAAGCGAATATCTGCCCGTTAAATGACCTCTTGCGGATGCTTTTAATTGTGTGCTTGATCGTTTCATGATGTATCCTTTCCGGTCAGCAGGCAAGATCTACGTTCATGCCGCTGTATTTTGCGGCGTCCTGTGTCTTTAAATCCTGCTGGTAAGGGTTGTCTTCGTTATAATATTTAATCTGTGTATTCGTCGTTCCGCCGGAGACGTAAGAGCGACCGCATTCCGGACATACCGAAGTATGGATGGAGACGCTGGCGCGCAATACCTTGCCGTTGTTCATTGCGGCGTCCTTGTATGCGTTGGATACGTGCTCCTGTTCGTGGCTGCGGACTGCCGCGCCTGCGGCTTCCGGTGAAATATGGGTCGCCGACTTAAAGGAAACCATTTCGTCGGAACCGTCCTGGTATTTCCGGTTCTTACAGGTCTCGCATTCTGCGGGCGAGGATTTTGCGCCGGGCTTTTTCTCCATAGATTCGCCGGGATTGAGGATCGGACGTTTTTCGCCTTCGCCCGTTCCATAGGCGCCGGATAACGGATAAGGGGAAGTCTGAATCTGTAAATTCATAAAGCTGCACCTCCTTATTGCTGATACAGGGATTCCAACTGATTCATTTCGTCTTCCAAAGAAATACCTGTCATTTCTTCATATTGGTCATAAAATTCCTGGCGCGTCTCGGGATTGCTCATAACGGTATAGACGGAAAAAGCGGTTATGATAACGCTGAATGCAAGTGACGCGGCGGAAACAATAACGGCGGTCTTGCCGGCAAGTGCTATTTTTAACTCTTTTCCCTTGGATAAAACAGCGAATAAAATGGACATTCCAGCAAAAAACATAGCCGCAAAAATGACGCAGCTGCTCATCAGGGATAAGACGGCACAGATGACGGATGCGGTCAGGAAAGCATTTTTACTGATCTCCGAACGCGGCGGCATCTGCTGTGGCTGAGTATTGTAATCCATGACGTACCTCCATAATTAACTTTATTTTATCACGATTTCCGCATTGAATAAAGCCTTATTTTCTAATATAATAAAGAAGCAGAATTGCAAAAATTGCCAATTGAAAGAGCGGCAGTCAGAAATAAACCAGGGAGGAATAATGGGGATGATGAAAAGAAAATTGTTAGCTCTGTTTTTATGCGTCAGTATGTGCGTCAGCCTGACGGCATGCGGGGGCAGCGGAGGCGAGGAAGCGGCGGCGCCCGCTAAAGAGCCGGAAACCGTGCAGGAGGAAACCGAAAAAGAGGAAGAACCTCAGGAGGAAGAAACCGGGGAAGTCGAATCCCTGATGGGATACAATATGATTGACAACGGAGATTTTTCCAACGGGACCGGTAAATGGAACACTTATTTTAACGGCGGAAACGCGGTCATTGCAGTAGACGAGGAAGGCAGGCTCAAAGTACAGATCACGACGCTCGGCACCAAGGAGCACAGCGTCCAACTGTATTATGACGGATTCGCACTGGAGACGGGCTGCGTCTATGAATTGTCCTTTGACGCGTCTGCGACTGCGGAGAGGGACGTCGAGTACCGCATTCAGATCAACGGCGGCGACTATCATGCTTATACCGGAGAGGGGATCACTCTGACGCCTGAGACACAGCATTTTGATTTTACCTTTACGATGGAGGAAGGCAGCGATCCGGCTCCGAGACTTTGCTTTAACATGGGATTATACGGCGGTACCGATGAAGCCATCGGCGCCCATGACATATTCTTTGATAATTTTGAATTGTATTGTATCGACGAGAGCAACCGCGCGCTTCCCCAGGCGGCGATCGAAACGCCGGATATCCAGATCAACCAACTGGGATATCAGCTGGAGGATGAAAAAATCGCCGTATTCAGAGGCGATGAAATCGACAGTACATTTACGGTTGTGGACGCGTCGACAGGCGAAAGCGTATTTGAAGGAACCATTTCGGAAGCGGTTACCAATACAAATACCCGGGAGAACGAGGGCGCGGCGGATTTCAGCGCATGGAAGACTCCCGGCACTTATAAGATCGTAGGAGAAAAATGCGGAGAATCCTATGAATTTGAAATCGGCGAAAATGTGTACCACGAGGCTTTTGACGCGGCGGTCAGGATGCTGTATCTGCAGCGGTGTGGAGAAGAACTGACAGCGGAGTATGCGGGTGATTTTGCTCATCCCGCCTGCCATACGGAAGGGGCGGTCGTATACGCAAGCACGAACAGCGCTACGGTGGATGTATCCGGCGGATGGCATGACGCAGGCGATTACGGTCGTTATGTCGTATCCGGCGCGAAGGCGGTTGCCGATATTATGCTTGCTTATGAAAGCTATCCCGATGTATTCGGCGATGATGCGGGCATTCCCGAAAGCGGCAACGGTACGCCCGATATTCTGGACGAAGCGAAATATGAATTGGACTGGCTGTTAAAAATGCAGGATTCCGAAAGCGGCGGCGTTTACCACAAGGTAACCTGCGCGAACTTCCCGGAGACGGTTATGCCCCAGGATGAGACGGATCAGTTGCTGCTTTCTCCGATGTCCAACTGTGCGACCGGGGACTTTGCGGCGGTTATGGCGATGGCGGCAAGAGTATACAGAGACATTGACAGCGAGTATGCGGACACCTGCCTGGCGGCGGCAGAGAAGGCAATGGCTTATCTGGAAACCAGCGACAACGGATCAGGCTTCGTGAATCCCGAAGAAATCGTGACCGGAGAATATCCTGACGAAAAGGATACGGATGAAATATTCTGGGCAAATGCAGAGCTGTTTAAAACCACGGGCGAGGCAAAATATGAAGAAGCCTTAACGGAAACTTCTTACCTTTCCGTTCAGGGCGGTCTCGGCTGGGAAAAGGTCGGTTTCTACGGCGGCTACGCTTATCTGACCAGCGATTATACCAATCAGGAATACGCGGCAAGCGTAGTGGATAAGCTGGAGTATTCGGCGGACAGCATTTTGGAGAGCGCCGGCGCCGATACGTATCAGTGCTCCGTCAGCGGAACCTATCCCTGGGGCAGCAATATGAGCATCGCCAATAACGGTATGCTCTTGCTGATGTTAGATGAAATTAACGGAAACGATGAATATAAAAATCTTGCGAAGGCGCAGTTGCATTATCTGTTGGGCAATAACGCAAATTCCTATTGCTTCCTGACAGGATTCGGAAGCCTGTCGCCGGAGCACACACACCACAGACCTTCCCAGGTACTTGACAAGTCGATGCCCGGTATGCTGGTAGGCGGAGCGGACAGCAATCTGGAAGACCCCTATGCGAAGGCTACCATGAGCGGAACGGCTCCGGCAAAATGCTATGTGGACAACGCGCAGAGCTTTTCCTGTAACGAGGTAACCGTATACTGGAATTCGCCGCTGATTTATCTGATGGCGGCATGTCAGTAGGAGAACAGAAAAACATGGACATCATAAAGGTTATAAGCGAAGAATTAAAAGTACAGAAATGGCAGGTGGAGGCTGCCGTTAAACTGATTGACGAAGGGAACACCATTCCCTTTATCTCCCGATACCGAAAAGAAGCAACCGGGGCGCTCAATGACGAAGCGCTCCGGAATCTCCACGAAAGGCTTGTTTATCTGCGAGGTCTTCAGGAGAGAAAGGAAACCGTGCTTGCAAGTATAAAAGAGCAGGGGAAACTGACCGAAGAATTGAAGGCGAAGATTGAAGCGGCGCAGACCATGGTTGCCGTAGAAGATTTATACCGCCCCTATAAGCCCAAAAGAAAGACAAGGGCGTCCGTGGCAAAGGAAAAGGGACTGGAACCGCTTGCAAACATTATTTATCTGCAAATGACCCGAAAGCCTTTGGAGGAAGAAGCGCGCGCTTACATAGATGAAGAAAAAGGAGTTGCCGGTGCAGAGGAGGCAATTGCCGGGGCGAAGGACATTCTTGCGGAGGCGATTTCCGACGAGGCGGATTACCGGACCAAAATCCGTAAGATGACGGAGGCGGACGGCGTGGTGGTCAGCGAGGCAAAAGACGAGGAGACCCAGAGCGTCTACGAAATGTATTATCATTTCTCGGAGTCCGTGAAAAAAATTGCCGGACACAGAATCCTTGCCCTCAACCGCGGGGAAGCGGAAAAAATATTGAATGTGAAGCTGGAAGCCCCCCGGGATCAGATCCTGCGTTATCTGGAACAGGAGGTTATCAGAAAAAACAATCCCGTGACTACGCCTGTGCTCAAGGAAGTTGTTGCGGACAGTTATGACAGACTGATTGCGCCCTCCATCGAAAGAGAGATCCGAAACGCACTGACGGAAAAGGCGGAAGAGGGAGCCATCAGCGTATTCGGCAAAAACTTAAAACAGCTTCTGATGCAGCCGCCGATCGCGGGAAAAGTGGTTTTAGGCTGGGACCCGGCGTTTCGTACAGGCTGTAAGCTTGCCGTGGTGGACGAGACGGGCAAAGTGCTTGCCACAAAGGTAATTTTCCCTACCGCACCCCAGAATAAAGTGACGGAGGCGAAGGCGGAATTAAAAAAGCTCATAGAGAAATATCACGTATCCCTGATTTCTCTCGGAAACGGTACCGCCTCAAGAGAATCGGAGCAGGTCATTGTCTCATTTATCAAGGAAACGGGGCTTCCCGTATCCTATGTGATCGTCAATGAAGCGGGCGCTTCGGTGTATTCCGCTTCCAAGCTTGCCACGGAGGAATTCCCCAATTTTGACGTGGGGCAAAGAAGCGCGGCTTCCATTGCCAGAAGACTGCAGGACCCCCTTGCGGAGTTGGTAAAGATCGATCCGAAATCCATCGGCGTCGGTCAGTACCAGCATGATATGAACCAGAAAAAGCTGGACGAAGCGCTGACGGGCGTTGTGGAGGATTGCGTCAACAGCGTCGGCGTGGATCTGAATACGGCGTCGGCGCCGTTATTATCCTATATTTCCGGCATCAGCAAGGTTATCGCCAAAAATATCGTGGACTACCGGGAAGAAAACGGTGCGTTTACGGAGAGAAAACAGCTTTTGAAGGTGGCAAAGCTGGGACCGAAGGCGTATGAACAGTGCGCCGGGTTTTTGCGAATCCGGAACGGTAAAAATCCGTTAGACGCTACAAGCGTCCATCCCGAATCCTATGAAGCGGCAAAAATGCTTCTTGCTAAAATGGGATTTTCCTTACGAGATGTGGGACATGCGGCTATTAAACTGCCGAAGGCAGGCAGCAGAGAAAGCAGGGCAATTGCCGAAGAACTGGGCGTCGGCGAGCTGACCCTGGGGGATATTGCAAAGGAGCTGGAAAAGCCCTCCCGAGATCCCCGTGAAGACATGCCTGCGCCGATCCTACGCAGCGATGTTATGGAAATGGAAGACCTGAAACCGGGTATGCGTTTAAAAGGCACCGTCCGCAATGTCATTGACTTCGGTATCTTTGTGGATATCGGTGTGCACCAGGACGGGTTGGTACACATTTCCAAAATTACTGACCGCTATATCAAACATCCTTTGGAGGTGGTCAGCGTCGGAGATATTGTGGAAGTGGAAGTGCTGAGCGTTGACCCGGCGAAAAAGAGAATACAACTGACCATGAGGTTTTAGGAGATATTCAGAGGGCTGCCGCATTCTACATTTTATATTTATCACGGAAACACGCTTTCGCTCTATAAACACGCAGCGGTACCTAAATCCGCAAAATACGCGGATTAAGTACCGACGTTTCCTCCCACTCTAATTCGGGATATAACGCTCCGTTTCTGGCAAAATATAGAACGCATTCGGCAGCCAGCTCCAAATGGTCGAGCGCATTCCGTTTGAGTACCGGAGTTTGTCCGCCGATGCACACGGGAGCAGTTTCCCGGGAGTTGGGATAGTTGGGATTGACAGGTTGATACAGATGTGCTTCTCCGTCGTCGTCCCATGTTTGAAACGCAAGTGCAGCCCAGCCGTTATCCATGTCAACGGAGAGAAAATCCTCTTCTCCGTATTCATCTAAAGCCAGACATGCAGTCTTATACTGATTTTCCCGGATCTTGCAAACCAGTTCGTCTATTGTCTCCTGTGTGATCGGAATATCTTCCTCATTTAAAAATTGAACTGCAAATTCACTCATACCAATACCATTCCTGAAAACTGTTATTTTATGAAAACAAATTTATCATTGATTTTTGAAAAGGTCAAACTAAATTCCGCATTTACATAAATACCGACATATCCAACGATGATGTGATCGGGAGCGATTTTTACCCATGACGGTTCAAACTGAAAATTTTTAACGTCGAGCTGTGCATGTTTTTCATATTCCTGCCTGTTGTGATCTTGTGCAAGGTTATCAATCTGATTAAAATTTTCAAGCAAGTCGATGAAATCCTCTTTAGAGATCGTGTCGCCGCCGTAAAATTCTATTCCGGTGTTGCCGTCAGTCATTCTGTCTGATATGGCACCTCTCTGTATTTGCTCAATGAGATTGGAAAAGTGAAAGCGGTTTATCGGAAAATCTTTATTCATGGGGCACTCCTTTCTACGTTTGTCTGCTTCCGCTATTACATGCTGTAATTCTTCGTCATCAAAAAGAAACGGAGCTAAATAATGCCTGGCAATTTTGCGTTTTTCATCGGCAGTTGCCCTGTCCCAGCGATTACATTTCTGCATCAAAAGAATCGCCTGGTTTCTACGGTCCGGTCTGTTACTTAACTGAAACCAATCCTTCCATTGATTTCCGTCCTGACTCTCTATTAACAGATCCCTGATTTGAATGTATAGGTCGGCAACAAGAGGACTTCCCGCAACCGATTCATTCTCCGGCATTGTATGAAACTTCGCTTCTAACAGTGCTTTATGCAAATTGAGCAGACTGTAATAGTCCAGTTTAAGGTTGTATTCTTTCATTGCAATCCCCATGACCTTCGCTTTATCGCATTTCTTCTTCCATTTTATCACATTGCCTGGGGTATGAAAACAATTTACTTTCCGGCAACCGGGAAACTGGCGCATCAAAAACGGCAGGTCAGGTCGCAAGGGGTTGATTCGGAGGGCGGATATGTTAAAGTGGTTGCAGGAGGGTGTAAGGATTGAAAATTGTAATCAATGTGGATGATAAAAAAGAAGAGACGGAAATTGTGATCAACGCCAGAGAGCTGACGGCTGAAGTGGAAAATATTGTTGCGACCCTGAGAATGTTGAATCAGCAGATGCTGGTCATAAAGGATGGGGAGAAACATTTGCTGGATGTGGAGCAGATCTCCTATGTGGAGGCGCTGGAGCGGAAAACTTTTGTCTATACGCCGGAAGCGGTTTATGAATCAAAGTTAAAGCTCTATGAAATGGAAGAACGGCTCTGCCGGGGCAGTTTTTTCAGAGTCAGCAAGTCCTGTCTGGTCAATATCAGATTTGTGAAATCTTTAAGAAACGACGTGGAAAGAAAGCTGCGCTTAACGCTGAAAAACGGCGAACAGATTATGGTATCCAGGCAATACGCCGATGAGATCAAGAAAAGACTGGGGGTAATTTAGATGATCAGGAAAAATACGATATTTGATTTTCTTTCGCAGGTTATGATTATTTTTGGTATTTCGGTTCTGTGCCTTTCCGGCTTTTGTCTCCTGTTTGGCACGGAAGCAAAGGGGTATTCCAGCATTTTTGCTCTGGGAAGCGAGGGACTTTCCGTTGCCACATTAGGACAGTTTCTGTTGATGGCGTTTGTGATTTCCGGATTTCGCCAGTTGTTTTTTACGGATATCCTGATCAGAAATCTTGGGATCGCGTTCAGAAGCGTTTTGATGTTTGCCTGCGTGATCGTCTCCGTGGGTATCTTTGCGGGGGTTTTTGAATGGTTCCCGGTAGGGCAGGCGCGCCCTTGGGTTATGTTTTTTCTCTGCTTTTTTGTCTGCGCGCTGATCAGCGCAGGCGTTTCTGTACTGAAGGAGAAAAGCGATAACCGGAAAATGCAGGAGGCTTTGGAACGGCTGAAGGGAGAAAGTTAAGGTGAAAGAGGCAGTCAGCATAAAAAAATTGAGCCATTGTTTCGGCAAAAAGGCAGTGCTTGACCATATCAACCTTGCGGTCGCGGAGGGAAAAATTTTCGGGTTGTTAGGTCCTTCCGGCGCGGGAAAGACTACATTGATCAATATTCTGACGGGACAATTGAATCCGACAGGGGGAGAGTGTTTCCTTTTCGGGAAAAAAGCGACCGGTATGACGGCGGAGGATAACCGGCGGATTGGGATTATGATGGACAGTTTCGGACTGTATGAAAGAATGAGCTGTTATGATAATTTGAAATTTTTTCGGATGCTGGACGGAAACGGCAGGGGAAAGCAACAGGACGCGGAGATAGACGCCGTTTTGGATAGCGTCGGCTTACGGGAAGCGAAAAAAGTGCAGGTTATGGAGTTATCCGAAGGAATGAAAAACCGCCTTGCTTTCGCCAGGGCAATCTTAAGGAAGCCAGGGCTTCTGTTTTTAGACGAACCCACAAGCGGGCTGGACCCGACAACCATCGAAGCCATTCACCGGATGATTTTGGAAGAAAAGAAGAGAGGCGCGACCATTTTTCTGACAACCCACAATATGCACGAAGCCGAGAAGCTGTGCGACCGTATCGCGCTGTTAAACGAAGGAAAAATCGTAGAACAGGGAGCGCCGGGAGATATTTGCAGAAAATATTATCGTCGGAAACAATTTTTACTCCGGCTAACCGATGGGGAAGAGCTTGTGCTGGAAGGAACACGGGAAAACGGCGGACTGATTGGTTCCTATATCGAAAACGGGACGCTGGAAACCATTCATTCCGCGGAACCGAATCTGGAAACCGTATTTATAGCATTGACAGGAAGGACTTTGGATAGATGACCACGCATGTGCAGGCGATTTTATGGAAACAAATCAAGGATACCGTTAAAAATAAGACGATTCTCATACAGTTTCTGATGTTTCTCTGTATGACGACAATTATGGAGAACGCGGTGCACATCCCTAATATGCCGGACCATTTTTTTGCCAATCTGTTTGCGGTCATGTATGTGGGTATGGCGCCGCTGACAACTGCGGCGGCAATTATATCCGAGGAGAAGGAAAAGAATACCTTGCGGGTTATGCGGATGTACAACGTCAGGGCGTTGGATTTTCTGACCGGAAACGCAGTCTATATCATTACGGCATGTTCCCTGGGCTCTCTGATGATCGGAGCGGCGGGAGGATATCAGGGGAAAAGTCTGCTGCTTTTTATGATGATCATGATTTTCGGACATTTTGCATCATTTCTTGCAGGCGCGGCGATCGGTGTGCTCAGCCGCAATCAGATGATGGCGACGTCCGTTTCCGTCCCGGTTATGATGGTACTGTCATTTTTGCCGATGCTTTCCATGTTTAATGAAAATATTGAAAGAATTGCAAAGTATATCTTTTCGGAACAGTTGTTTCTGCTTGTAAACAATATAGATGCGGTCAAACTGGAACCGGAGACGGCGGTCATTCTGCTTTGCAATGTGGCGCTGATTTTGGGGGTGTTTATCAGGGCGTACAGGAGAGCGTTTGTGAGGGGGTAAGAAAGTTTGATTAAATATATACAATTAGTTTGATTTATAGTGTACTATAAATTAAACTAAAACAGAGAGCGATAGATGGAATATATCAAACTATGAAAGAGGTCCCGCGCCAATGCACAAAAAACGTTTTCACAACTTCCTTCTTTTCATATTTTTTCTGGCAATTGAAGTTCTGATTGCCCTATACGTTCACGATACCTTTGTGCGTCCGTATCTTGGCGATGTACTGGTCGTGGTCGTGCTTTATTTCTTCGTCAGGATATGGCTGCCGGAGAGCCCGGCGCAAAGCGGATGGCTGCCCGGGATCATTTTCCTGTTTGCCGCGGCGGTGGAAACGCTGCAATATTTTCATCTGGTGGAAATCCTGGGAGTGGAAAACAATCCGTTTCTTAGGACGGTACTCGGCGCTACCTTTGATATCAAAGATATTGTCTGCTATGGAGCCGGCTGCGTGCTGCTTTGGATCTGTGAGAGGGCGTTTTGCAAAAGAAAAGGTGAAAGATAAGAAAAGGAAGGCTTAAGCCGTAAAGAGACCGTCCCGCAGGCAAATCGTGTCGGAGTTTAAAAAGACACGGCTTGTCCGCGGGGCGGTTTTTTATTTGCTTGCTGCGTTTTTACGCCTGCGTTCCTTTCAGAATCGGGGATAATCTCTTATAAATCAAAAACGTAATGATAACGCTGAAAATTCCCTTTATAAACGTAAACGGCGCGTTGAAGACGATCAGACATTCCAAAATATTGTTTACGCCCGAGAAGATAACCTGATAGGCGGCGAGGATGGAATCCTGCGGCATAAAGTTATAATAAATCGGGTAAACAAGAAAATAGTTGGAAAAAACGCTGAAAACCGCCATGGTAAAAGCGCCCGCTACAGAGCCGATCAGCGCGCCCTTCCGGGTCTTTTTCCATTTGTAAATAAATCCCGCTACCAGTACAAAAGAAGCGCCTAAGAGGAAGTTGCTCAATTCGCCGACGCCGCCCGTGCTGGAGATAGTCAGATGGATCAGGTTTTTGATCAGGCAGATGATTACGCCCGAAATGGGACCGTAGGCAAAAGACCCGATCAGCGCGGGCAGCTCGGATAAATCCATTTTAATAAAGCTTGGCATAAACGGTACGCTGAAATCCAAAAACATCAGCGCGTATGCGATCGCGGACAGCATACCCGTTCCGGTAATCGTGCGGATGTCAATCCTCTTTGCACCTTTTGCAGGCGCGGCTGCATTTTTTTGTGTCATGGTTGTGTCACTCATTGTTTGTGATCTCCTTTCAATTTAGCGCATTGCGCGGTTTGTAAGGACGATTCTTCGCATAAAAAAATCCCCGATGAGACATGTTTTCATCGGGGTTATCATAAATTCATAAGTAATCAATACTCAGATATGATTTCATGCAAAAGCCAAATCAATAAAAGATTTGCTTGACTTTCTTCTCTCATCCAGACTGTACTGTCGGTTTTGGAATCTCACCAAATCAGCCATGAAAATACATGGGTCGCGGACTAGCTTTCGCATTACCGCCGGTAGGGAATTGCACCCAACCCCGAAGAATTGCCTTATTTTTATACAAGTATAGTGTCCAAAACAGGATTCGTCAAGTCAGATTTGAACAAATTGTAAACAAATCTATATTGACAAAAACACAAAAATATATTATTGTGTTAGACAAGTAATACAATATTGCATCAATACAATAATACAATGGTACATATAAAAGCAGAATCTGAAAAAGGAGGAGTATTGTGAGTGTGCTGATACAAATAGAGGATATCTGTAAGGTTTATAATCCCGGCGAAAACGAGGTGCGCGCTTTGGACCATGTGAGCCTGACCGTCAATACGGGAGAGTTTGTGGCGATTATCGGACAGTCCGGTTCCGGTAAATCTACGCTGATGAATATGCTTGGGTGTCTGGATGTGCCTACCGAAGGGGAATATATCCTGAACGGACAGTCTGTTTCCCATCTGACCGACGATGAGTTATCCGATATCCGCAATCAGGAAATCGGGTTTATCTTTCAGGGATTTAATCTGATACCGAGTTTTACGGCAATTGAAAATGTGGAACTGCCTTTGCTCTACCGGGGAGTCGGCAAACGCGAACGCCATGAGCTTGCCGTCAAAGCACTGGAAAAAGTCGGTCTTGCCAGGCGGATGCAGCACAAGCCGTCGGAAATGTCGGGCGGGCAGCAGCAGCGCGTAGCGATCGCAAGGGCGATTGCCCAGGCGCCGCCGGTTATTCTTGCCGATGAACCCACCGGCAATCTGGATTCCGGTTCCAGCAAGGAAATTATCCGGATTTTAAAGGAATTACATCAAGAAGGAAGGACGGTCATTCTGATTACCCATGATAATGAAATTGCGGCACAGGCAAAACGGGTTATCAGAATCAAAGACGGAAGGGTTGAAGCGGATTATGAAAACGAAATCGATTAAAAAGAAAAAATGGATCATCATTGGAGCGGTATTGATAGTCGTGGCGGTTATCATACTGAATGTGGCGGTGCTCGGAGGCGCTCCCGCGGCAATGCCCGTTGCGGCGGCAACCGTTTCGCAGGGAGATATCGTAGAGGAAATGGACTATTCCGGCACCGTTGTATCGGAAGAGGTCAAGACCTATTTTGCACCGGTTTCCGGCAGGGTCGGGACGGTGGACGCTGTCGCGGGGAATCAGGTAAAGGCGGGAGCGTCCCTGATGACCTATGATCTGGAGGAACTGGAGAAAAACAGCGAGCAGGCTGCGCTGCAGGCAAAGGCGGAGGGCTACGGAATCGACGCGACGATGCAGACGCTGCAGCAGTCGCAGAAGGAGCAGACCGAAGCGGCGCGCAATTATGACGAGGCGATGCAGTATGTCAATCATTATTCCGCCTGTCTGGAATCTGCGACCAGGCAGTATAATGAAGCGCTTGCGGTAAAAAATGAATACGATACTCTGAAGGCAACGGTAGATCAGTACAAGATACAGCAGGCGGAAAACGAGCAGCCCAATCCCGAGCTTACCAATCTGGTTACTCAGGGAGAAAACAGGCTGAATGAATTGGCGGCGCAAATGGCGCAGTATGATTATGCGGCTTTGGAAGGCGCGGTTACCGTTTGCAGCAATGACTTAAACGAATACAAAGCACAGGCGCAGCAGTATAAGGCGGAACAAAGAGACGATCCGTCGCTGGGAAGCCAGCAGGCGCAGCAGTCCGCGCTGCGCGAATTGAACAATCTGAGTAAAGAGCAGGCTTCGGAGGAGCTGGAGCTGGCAAAGGCAGGGGTCCATGCGGATTTTAACGGTGTTTTGACTGAAGTTGACGCTGTGGCGGGACAGACCGTGACGGAAGGGATGCAGATATTTGTGCTTCAGAGCACTGAAAATATGAAGGTTTCCGTGGAAGTGACCAAATATGATCTTTCCAAGATCGATGTCGGTCAGAAGGCGGTTATCACGATCAACGGGCGGGAATATGAGGGCGTTGTGACAAGGATTGACGGCATGGCAAAGGTAAATGCGGCGGGCGCGTCCACGGTTACGGCGGATATCCATATCAACAACCCGGACGATGCGATTTATCTGGGCATTGAGGCGAAGGTAAAAATAGAAAGCGACAGAGAAGAAAACGTATATCTGGCTCCTATTGAAAGCGTAAATTATGATACCAAAGGCGCCTTCTGCTATGTGATCGAAAACGGCGTAATCGTTAGAAAAGATGTGGAAGCGGGGATTTCCTCCGACACCCGGGTGCAGATTCTGAGCGGTTTAAGCGTTGGGGATCAGGTCATTACGCAAGTGACTACGGATTTGGCAGAGGGCATGGCGGTAACCCCTGTGACAGAGGAGTAGAATGTTTATGGGACAGATTTTAGAATATGTGAAAATGGCGTTAAAAAATATCCGCAGCAATAAGGGACGTTCTGTCCTGACGATGTTAGGCATCATCATCGGCATTTCTTCGGTTATCATGATTATTTCCATCGGAAACGGCGTGTCGGGTTATATCAGCGACGAGTTAAACGGCATAGCGGGAGGACAATTGTATCTTTATTCCGACGGGAACGAGAATTATGAAGAAGTGACGTTTGACAATGAGGATATTGAAGCGGTCGCGGAAAGCATTCCTCATGTAAAAGGCGCTACGGCAATGAACGCTCTTTATGGAAGCGCCATGGGACCGAAAGGAGATTTTCAGGCATACGCCAGCGCCGGAAACGAGGCGTTAAGATATACGGCGGCGGAAGCGATTATCAAAGGCGCTTATTTTACCGAAAGCGATGTGGAGAGCGGAGCAAAGGTATGCGTGCTTCGGGAAAGCGGC
Source organism: uncultured Lachnospiraceae bacterium (assembly GCA_900542015.1). GTDB lineage: Bacteria > Bacillota > Clostridia > Lachnospirales > Lachnospiraceae > UBA2882. Next base: position 41,460 of record UQLY01000017.1, read on the forward strand.
GCGATGTCTATGTTCGGTACGCTGGATGTCATCGGTAAGACCTTCGAGCTGACCCAAGGCAATCATACCGTGGAACTGCGGATTGTGGGTATCCGTGCCGACAATGCGTCGACCCTGTTAAATTCCATGAATTATTATGAACAGGTGGAATTGGAAATGCCCATTACCGCTTTTGAAGCGGCGTTCGGCGAAAATATAGAAGATATCAGAGGCTTTTATATTTTCGGTGAAGCGCCGGAGTATTCCGGGGAGATTGCCGCGGCGGCGGTCAACTTAATGGAGATCAGACATAAAGTAAAGGGACAGGGCGTAATCCTGTTAGAAAGCTTCAGCGACCAGATGGAACAGATTACGGGAATTATCAGTATGATATCTGTGTTTATTGTGTTTGTCGCGGCGATTTCCCTTTTGGTAGGCGGCATCGGGGTTATGAATATCATGCTGGTGTCCGTTACCGAACGGACCAGAGAAATCGGTATCCGCAAGGCGTTGGGAGCCAGGACGAAATCCATCCTGCTGCAATTTTTGTTTGAGTCGGCAATCATTACACTGTTAGGCGGTCTGATCGGCATTGTGCTGGGAGCCGCCGGCGCCTGCCTTGTCTGCGGCGCGCTAGGCTTTCCGGCAAAAATCTCGGCGGCTATCGTTCTTATGGCGACCCTGTTCTCGTCGGGAGTCGGAATCTTTTTCGGCATTTACCCCGCTAAACGCGCCGCAAAACTAAGCCCTATTGAAGCCCTGCGCCACGAATAAAGAGGAAGGGGCTGCCGCATTTATAAATTTTTATATTGATCACGAAAACACGCTTTCGCTCTACAAAAACGCAGCGGTACATAAATCCGCAAAATACGCGGATTAAGTACCGGCGTTTTTATAAAGGGTTCCTTTGATCAATACAAAAATTTATAAATGCGGCAGCCCCTTTTCCGTGGTTTTGCCGATTCGGCGGGTTTTGCTTGCGATTTTTTGGAAATCCAGTATAATAATGGTGTATGGCTATGTCTTATGAGGAGAAATGACGAAGGGAAGACATATTGTAAATGGAAGAAAAACAAAATGAAATGAGCGAACAAACCGAGCAGACACAACAGCCGGGGATAGAACCGGAAGGAGACGCTTTATATGAGGTGGATATTCAGATCACGACCGGAGCGTTGTATGATTATTTCCTAAGGCATGTGTACACTTCTTTTTCGGGACTGATCGGTACGGTAATCGGTATCCTGATGGTAGTTTTGTATTTTGTCAGAGGCGCGAGCGTGCTGTATCTGATCTGCGGTCTGATTATTATTTTATATCTGCCCTGGAGCCTGTACTTAACCGCGAAAAAACAAGCGCTGCAGGCGGGCTTTCAAAAGCCGTTCCATTATGCGTTTTATGAAAACGGCGTGGAAGTTTCCCAGGAAGACGTAAGACAGATGCAGAAATGGGAGGACATGATCAAAGCGGTATCCACTTCCAAGAGCATTATCATATATACGGGTAAAAACGCGGCTTCTATTTTCCCGCGCAAGGACCTCGGAGAGGATGCCATGGGACTGATCCAGATTATTTCGACTCATATGGACCCCAAAAAAGTAAAGATCAGACAGTGAAAAGATGAGCATAACAATAGTTGAAACAAACAGTGAAAAGGAAACCTACGAATTGGGCTTTGGTATCGGCAAAGAGGCAAAACCGGGAGAAATCTATGCCCTGACGGGCGATCTCGGCGTAGGAAAGACGGTTTTTACCAAAGGCGTTGCCGCCGGGCTGGGCGTAAAGGAGCAGGTCAACAGCCCCACCTTTACAATCGTACAGGTTTATGAAAGCGGCAGGCTTCCCTTTTATCATTTTGACGTATACCGTATCGGCGATCCCGAAGAAATGGACGAGATCGGATATGAGGATTACTTTTACGGAGACGGGCTCTGCATGGTAGAATGGGCGGGGCTGATCGAAGAACTGATGCCTGAGACGACCAAATGGATTACCATTGAAAAGAATCCGTTAAAGGGCTTTGATTATCGAAAAGTTACAATAGAAAGAAAGATTGAGCTATGAAATTATTAGCGATTGACAGTTCGGGAATGACGGCGAGCATAGCGGTAACCGAGGATGAAAAACTGATTGCCGAATATACCGTTGATTATAAAAAAACCCATTCCCAGACTTTGCTTCCGATGTTGGATGAGATCAAAAAAATGATAGAATTGGATTTGTCTGAGATAGACGCTGTTGCGGTGGCGGCGGGTCCCGGGTCCTTTACCGGGCTGCGGATCGGTTCCGCTACGGCGAAGGGACTGGCAGAAGCGTTAAACAAACCCATTGTCGAGGTGCCGACCATTGACGGGATGGCGTACAATTTATTCGGATACGAGGGCGTGATCTGCCCGATTATGGACGCCAGAAGAAACCAGGTCTATACCGGATTTTATACCTTTGACAGAGATGAAGAGGAAGAAACCGGATTTTCGTTCCGGGTCATCAAAGAACAGTTCGCGGAGTCCATGGATGAAGTGATCGCACAGTTAAACGAATTGGGACGGCAGGTTGTGTTTTTAGGCGACGGCGTACCTGTGTTTGCACAGGCGATTGCCGAAAAGCTGCGGGTCCCTTATGGGTTTGCCCCGGCAAACTGCAACCGCCAGCATGCTTCCTGCATAGCGGTGCGCGCAAAACAGCTTTACCGGGAAGGCAAAGCCGTCAAAGCGTGGGATCATAAACCGGAATATCTGCGTTTGTCCCAGGCGGAAAGAGAGCGGCTGGAAAAACAGCGGATGGAAGAGGAAAAGGATGCAGATAGACAAACTGACAAAGAAGGACATCGGGCAGGTCAGCCGTCTGGAAGCGGAATGCTTTAGTATGCCGTGGTCGGCAAAGTCTTTTGAGGAAATCCTCGACCGCTCCAATGCGCTTTACCTGGTAGCAAGGGAAAAAGACCGGGTCATCGGATATTGCGGCGCATATGTGATTTTAGACGAAGCGGATATCAATCAGGTGGCGGTTGCTCCGGATTGCAGAGGAAAGGGCGTCGGCGGACGGATGCTTGCCGAATTGTTAAAAAGACTAAAGCAGGCGGGAGCCGAAGCGGTTACCCTCGAGGTAAGAAAGAGCAATGCCCCGGCAATCGCTTTATATGAATCGCTGGGATTTACGGTTGAAGGAACTCGAAAAAATTTTTATGAAAAGCCTGCGGAAGATGCTTTGATTATGTGGAAAAGATAGGCAGCAGTTGCAATAATTACCGCTAGGAATATAACCACATGTTCTTATATAATGAAGTTGATTAGCAGTAGCTAACTAATTGGTGCAAAGGTTTTATAAAGAACAGGAAAGGAACGTGGAGGGTTATGAGAGCATACATGAATGATGAACTGCATACGGTTGTCTGCAATCGGTGCGGTAAAAAGATGACGGTTGAAAACGGTATTCTGAAAGAAGGCTGTTTTCACGGCAAACAAAAATTTGATTATTTTTCTGAGCATGACGGACTGATTCAGGAGTTTGATTTGTGCGAAGCGTGTTATAACGCTTTGATCGATTCTTTTTTACTCCCCGTCTCTCAGAAGGAGGAAACGGAGCTTTTGTAAATTATGTTGGACGTATGTCTGTTGGGGACCGGCGGCATGATGCCTCTCCCGTATCGTTGGCTCACTTCCATGATGGCGAGGTACAACGGAAAAAGTATATTGATCGATTGCGGAGAGGGAACGCAGATTGCCATGAAGGAAAAGGGGTGGAGTCCCAAACCCATTGACATCATTTGCTTTACCCATTATCACGCGGACCATATCAGCGGACTGCCGGGAATGCTTTTGACAATGGGCAACGCTGAACGGACGGAGCCGCTTTTGCTGATCGGACCCAAAGGGCTGAACCGGGTCGTGTCCGCATTGCGGGTCATAGCGCCGGAGCTTCCCTTTGAGATACAGTGCAGGGAATTGACGGAAAATGAGGAAACTCTTCAATTTGAAGGATTCCATATTGATGCTTTCCGGGTAAACCACAACGTTATTTGTTACGGTTACAGCCTGGTAATAGAGCGAAAGGGAAAATTCCAACTGGAGAAGGCAAAGGAGCTGGGGATTCCCGTGACCTGCTGGAACCGCCTGCAGCACGGCGAGACGGTGGAAACGCCGGAAGGCACCTATACGCCGCAGATGGTAATGGGGAATGCAAGAAAGGGTATTAAGGTAACCTACTGTACGGACACCAGACCTACGCCTGCGATTACGGCGCACAGCCGGGAGGCGGATCTGCTGATTCTGGAAGGTATGTACGGAGAGCCCGAAAAGAAGGCAAAAGCAAAAGAATATAAGCATATGACATTTTATGAGGCGGCGGACATTGCGGCGAAGGCACAGCCGAAGGCAATGTGGCTGACTCATTACAGCCCGTCTTTGACAAGACCCGAGGAATATATGAAGGAAGTAAAACGCATTTTTCCCGGCGCCGTTGCGGCAAAAGACGGACAGTCGATAGAACTGGATTTTGAAGAAGAATGAGTTTGTATCAGGAAGCAAGGGAAGCGTGACGCATGAAACGATTCAAGGGAATAAAAGGTATGATTCTGCTAGCGGTTCTGGTGTGTCTGGTGCTGGGATATTATTTTTATCTCTCAAACAGAGACGTGCCGGAAACGGAGACGACCGATGCGGAGATTATGACGATGACCCAGAGAGCGCTGGCACGCAATCTGGAAACGAATTATCCGCCCTCTCCAAGAGAGGTGGTAAAGTATTTCAGCGAAATCACACAATGCTTTTATAATGAAGAACACAGTGAAGAGGAATTAAAAGCATTGGGCTTGCAGATGCGGGGCATTTATGACGATGAGCTGATTGCAAACCAGACGGAAGAAGAATACCTCGATTTACTGCAAAAAGATATTGACGAATATAAGGCAAATGACAGGACGATTTCTGCTTATTCGCCTTCTTCCAGCGTAGATGTGGAAAATTTCAGCCAGGACGGCTATGAATGGGCAAGGCTCTACTGCGTCTACGATATCGAACAGGATTCGCTTTTGTATCAGACGACCCTTTGCTTTATCCTCCGCAAGGACGAAAATGACCATTACAAAATTTACGGTTGGAAAAGGGCGGACGGACAGGATCAATAGGCAGGAAAGGCGGAACGGAAGTGTTTCAAGTGACGGAAGACAGTTATATATTGGGAATAGAAAGCTCCTGCGACGAGACTGCCGCATCGGTGGTTAAAAACGGCAGAGAAGTATTGAGCAATGTGATTTCTTCGCAGATTGACCTGCATACGCTCTATGGCGGCGTAGTGCCGGAGATCGCGTCAAGAAAGCATATCGAGAAAATCAATCAGGTAGTGGAACAGGCGCTGCAGGAAGCCGGGAAAACCCTGGACGACATTACGGCGATAGCGGTAACTTACGGACCGGGACTGGTAGGCGCCCTTTTAGTAGGCGTATCCTTTGCAAAGGCGCTTGCCTTTGCTGCCGGAAAACCCCTGGTGGGAGTCCATCATATAGAGGGACATATCAGCGCCAATTATATTGAGCATAAGGAATTGGAACCGCCCTTCGGCTGCCTTGTGGTATCGGGCGGACATACGCATCTGGTGGCTGTGAAGGATTACGGAGAATACGATATTTTGGGATGCACCAGAGACGACGCGGCGGGAGAAGCCTTTGACAAGGTGGCAAGGGCGATCGGGCTGGGCTACCCGGGCGGACCTAAGATCGATAAAATTTCCAAAGAAGGAAATCCGGAGGCGATTCATTTTCCAAGGGCAAAGGTGGAAGACAGCCGGTATGATTTCAGTTTCAGCGGCTTGAAATCGGCGGTCTTGAATTATCTCAATTCCTGTGAAATGAAAGGGGAAACGGTCAACACGGCGGACGTGGCGGCGTCCTTTCAAAAAGCGGTCGTGGACGTGTTGGTAGAACACGGACTGCACGGAGCCCGGGCATACGGTTTTGATAAATTTGCCATTGCCGGAGGCGTTGCTTCCAATTCCGCTCTTCGCAAAGCCTTTGAAGAGGAATGTGCAAAAAGTAAAATTACATTTTATTGTCCTTCGCCGATTTTGTGCACCGATAACGCGGCGATGATCGCGGCGGCGGGATATTATGAATATCAAAAAGGAACAAGAAGCGGCTGGGACTTAAACGCGGTTCCCAATCTGAAGCTGGGCGAGAGATAAAGTTGTGCCTTTTGACTTGCAGGCAGGACGGGAGACAGACATATGCCCTGTACTTTCAGGCAGGGCGCCTAAACAGGACGTGGAAAAGCCCGGGACAGCCGCCGGGTGGAAACGAGGAAACTAAAAATGAAGACAACCGCAATCGTATTAGCGGCGGGTCAGGGAAAGAGAATGGGTTCTGACGTGGCAAAACAGTATTTGCTTCTTTGCGGCAGACCTGTTCTTTATTATACTCTGAAAAATTTTGAAGACAGCGCCGTGGACGAAATCATTCTTGTAACGGGAAAAGACCAGATTGAATATTGTAAAAGAGAAATCGTGGAGACATACGGTTTCCGGAAGGTAACAAAAATCGTGCCCGGCGGCAAAGAACGCTACCATTCCGTCGCTTTGGGGCTGGAAGCCGCGCAAAATACCTCCGTATCCCAGAATGCTGTCATGATGAATAATTCCTTTGCGCCGCATAATGCCGCGCTTGACGGTTTGCCCTGCAACTATGTGCTGATTCACGACGGAGCCCGTCCCTTTGCCACCCCCGGGATGATTGAAAGGGGCATAGAAGCGGTAAAAAAATATGACGCCTGTGTTTTCGGAATGCCTGTTAAGGATACGATTAAAATTATCGATGAAGACGGCTTTGCGGCGGATACGCCCAGGCGGGAGTCAGTATGGCAGGTGCAGACACCGCAGATTTTTGCGTTTCCTCTGATCAAAAACGCCTATGACAAACTGATGGCGGAAGAACAAAGGCTGATCGGACAGGGGATCACGGTTACGGATGATGCGATGGTTATGGAATTATTTTCCGGAAAACGGGTAAAACTGATAGAGGGAAGTTATGAAAATATTAAAATTACCACGCCCGAAGACCTGAAAATTGCGGAGAGTTTTTTGCAGAAATAAATATAGGAAAAAAGGAGGAAAAATTTCTGCAAAATGTATGCAATATTTTTGTGAAATTTTTTGATAAAAATATGAAAAAATTAGTAAAAAGTTGTTGACACTAAAAAATAACTCTGTTAGAATAACACTTGCGTCGGCTGAGAGACACAGCCAAGATACGACATGGAGAGGTATCGAAGTGGTCATAACGAGGCGGTCTTGAAAACCGTTTGTCCGTGAGGGCGCATGGGTTCGAATCCCATCCTCTCCGTTAAAGCTTTCTAGCTTTAGTGACAATGGTAATAAAATAAAAATTATGATTCAGCTATGTTTGGAGAAGTACCCAAGAGGCTGAAGGGGCTCCCCTGGAAAGGGAGTAGGTCGTTAATAGCGGCGCGAGGGTTCAAATCCCTCCTTCTCCGTTGGTAATTCTCAATATTACCATGAAACAGGACCTTGACAAATAAACAGCAATGCAACCCTGAAAAATTCCAAGAGAAAATTT
>UQLY01000018.1 GCA_900542015.1 uncultured Lachnospiraceae bacterium
TATTAAAAAACAGCCTAAAATGCAAGACCTAAAATAAAATAAAGCTGCAAATAAACTCCACAAAATAAAGCAAAATAAAACCGTATGCAGCCGCTTTCCCATTGAAGCTTTTCTGTGGTCTGCATACGGTTTTATTCCGCCGCACCATAAACGGTCCGGCTGTGATCAGGAACGATAGTCCCCGTTGATTTTGACATAATCATAGGTCAGATCGCAGCCCCATGCCTTTGCGTCCGCTCCTCCCTGATGCAAGTCGATATTGATAAAGATTTCATCCGCCGACAGCACCGTTGCCGCTTCTTCTTCAGAAAATGCAATACCGCTGCCGTTTTCGCATACATGGACGCTGCCCTTTTTTGAAGCAAGCTCCACCTCTACTTTATCAATATCAAAATCCGCTTCCGCATAACCGATGGCACAAAGCACGCGCCCCCAGTTGGCATCTTCGCCAAACATAGCGCATTTTAACAGCGGCGAACGGATCACGCTCTTTGCCACGATAATCGCTGTTTCCTGATCGGGGGCGCCCTTGCAGGTACACTCTAACAGCTTTGTCGCTCCTTCGCCGTCCTTAGCGAGCATCCTCGTTAAATTCATCAGCACCAGATAAAGCGCATGACAAAAGGCTTCGTATGCTTCGCCTTCTTCCGTAATTTTAGCATTTCCGGCGGCTGCGTTTGCCAGAATACATACCATATCGTTTGTAGAGGTATCTCCGTCTATGCTCAGGCAATTGTAAGTGATCTTTACAATCCTGCTTAAAGCACGCTGTATCAGCGCAGCGTCAATCGCCGCATCCGTCGTCACAAAGTTTAAAGTAGTCGCCATATTGGGATGAATCATGCCGCTTCCTTTCGCCATGCCGCCGATTCGCACCTTTTTGCCGTCCAATTCAAACTCTACCGCCACTTCCTTCATCACGGTATCGGTGGTCATAATGGCATTTGCCGCCTTTTTATGGTTAGCCGCGGATAACCCAGCCGCAAGCTCTTTGATATGGGTTTCAATGGGCTCGATGGGAAGCACCTGTCCGATGACTCCCGTAGAAGCGACGAGCACCTCCTCCGGTTTAATCCGCAGTTCTTCTGCAGCTAACCGGCACATCCTCTCCGCCTTTTCTTCCCCGTCCGCATTACAGGTATTGGCGTTTTTGCTGTTGGCAATCACAGCCCTTGCCTTCCCTCCTGTAACGGATAAATGCTTTTTGGTTACCAGCACCGGCGCGCCCTTTACTTTATTCAAAGTATAGACTGCCGCCGCCTCACATTCCGTTTCGCTGTAAATCAACGCAAGATCATTTTTATTTTTATCGGGATTCAATCCGCAGTTCAATCCGTTTGCCGTAAATCCCTGTGCGGCGCATACGCCGCCTTCTATGTAGTTGAAGCCGTTTTCACTTTTCATTTCCATTTCCGTCTGACTCAGTTCCTTTCCGTTTCCATTTCCTTGCTGCATCCGCCCGTTTGCCGCCTGCAACAATAAAAATGTACTCCTTATATGCCGCACTTGTCAATTCTTTCACATCATAAAACTGCATTTCTTTATAAAACGGATTGCTTATAAAACGGCTTTCCCTTTCCGATAAATTATTTCTAAGCAAGGCATTCCTTTAAACATGCTTCCATAATCTCAAAGCCTGCCTTTAACTGTTCGTCGGTTACGACTAAGGGACAGAGAAAACGGATCACATTCCCGTAAATACCCGCGCTTTCAATAATCAGCCCCTTCTGGGCAGCCGCGGCTACCATTTTGGGTACCAGCTCGGGATACGGCTCTTTTGTCACAGGATCTTTCACAAACTCCGCTCCGATCATGGCTCCGATTCCTCTGACATCTCCGACAACCGGATATTTTTTTGCCAGTCCCTGATAGAAATCCGTAACCATCTTCCCGATCTCAAGGGCGCGGTCGCAAAGATGATTGTTTTTGATAAATTTGATTGTCTCAATGGCGGATGCACAGGAAACCGCATTGCCGCAGAACGTTCCGCCGATTACGCCGGTCGTTACACCATCCATAATCTCCGCTCTCGCGGTAACCGCCGAAAGAGGCATACCTGCCGCTATGGATTTCGCCGTAGCGATAATATCGGGCGCGCAGCCCGCTTCCTTCCAATACTCGGAAACAAACATTTTGCCGGAACGCGCCCAGCCGGACTGTACTTCGTCAGCCACAAGCAAAATACCGTACCGGTCGCAGATTGCACGGACCGCCTTTACCCATTCAATAGGCGCGGGAACAAAACCGCCCTCTCCCTGTACGGGCTCTACCACGATCGCCGCCACATAATCGGGAGCGGAACACTCTTCAAATATCATTTCCAGACGTTTCGTATAATAGGCAATCGCTTCGCTTTCGGTAAATCCCTTCGGCGCGCGGTACAGATAAGGAAATTCCGCGCGATAGACGCCGTCAGGCATCGGTCCCATGCCGTAAGCATATGCTTTCTTGCTGGTCATCGCCATGGTCAGTGCGGTTCTGCCGTGAAACGCGCCGGAAAAAACAATTATATTCGGTCTCTTTGTATAGGACTTTGCAATTTTGACCGCATTCTCATCCGCCTCCGCGCCGCTGTTGGCAAACATGGTTTTTTTCGTTTCTCCCTGCACCGGCATAAATTCATTCATCATCTCCGCCAGCGTAATATAATTCTCATGGGTCATAATATTCATCATGGCATGAAAATATTTTTCGGACTGCGCCTTGACCGCTTCGATCATTTCCGGCTGCGAATATCCTGCGTTAAGCACGCCGACGCCGCCTACCCAGTCCAGGAAAATGTTGCCGTCCACATCCTCCACCATGGCGCCCTCGCCCCGCTCGATGACGATGGGATAGCTGCATTTAACCGCGCCCGGCATTGCCTTTTCTCTCCGGTCGATGATCTCCTTTGCTTTGGGTCCCGGTAAAACCGTTGTTTTGATTGCAGGTAACGCTGTTCTTAATTCTGACATATGGATCTCTTCCTTTCTTTTTCACTCATACAACTGATGATATATTTTTAATATAAGCTCTTCCGTCATCGGTATATAACTGTTGCCAAGGAGCCTCTGCTGATTGGCGACAACGGATTTTGCAAATTCCGCCGTTTCGGCTTTGCTTACGCCGTATTCAGACAGTGATTTTTTCTGCAAAATACTGCCGTTTAACAGTTCTTCTGTTTTTTCATAAACTTCCGTCTCGCCGCATTCCAGAATCTTTGCCAATTCTTTATTTAAGGTAGCGATCTTTCCCGTGGGATCATATTCCATATAGGTTTTAAACACCCCTGTAAAGATTGCGTAATTCGCTTCGCCGTGGGGCACGTGATAATTTGCTCCCAGCGGATAGCTCATTGCGTGCACTGTTCCGCAGCCGGCATTGCCAAAGGCGATTCCCGCCATGGTCGAAGCAATTAACACCTGCTTTAACTGATCCTTCATTGTCTCCCCTGCCGCCCCGATCCGTTTATATGCCGTCAAAATCATTTTTGCCGCCTCCAAGCTGAAGGTTTCGGACATCGGCGTCGCCTTCGGCGAGAGGTAGGACTCCACGGAATGGATCAGCGCATCGATAGAGCTTGTGGCAAATACCGAAAAAGGCAGCCCTTTCAAAAGCTGGGGAATCAGCACCGCGTCATCGGCATAGATCGCATCGTCGGCAAGCCCGAATTTGGTATGCCTCTTTTTAAACTCCAGGATGGAAATGTTGGTAACTTCGCTGCCCGTTCCGCAGGTTGTAGGCACAATGACAAGCGGAACCTTTTTTACAGCCGGAAACACGCGGTCAAACAGATCCGTCACGGGAAGATACCTCTCTAAACAAAACAGCTTTGCCACGTCAATTACCGTTCCGCCTCCGATTGCCACGACCCGCTTATAGGGTATTTGAATATCCGCCGCGACCGCTTCCACCATTTCGTCCGTAGGTTCTCCTTTGCCGTACTTCCGAATCGGAATGACCTGACCCGCCTCCGCTTCCCGGAAATAAGCATCCCATACGGACGCGCTGGTAATAATCAAATCGTCTTTTGAAAGGCGAAACGATTCGATAAATTCCGTAGCCGTTTCCGCCATGGAAATCCTGGGGACTACCTGAAATGTTTTCATAACCTCTCCTCTTTTCCTCCGCCTCCGCATCATTTTAACCCCATTGATCCGGTTGACTTCATTCTGAAAGCATTATACAATGGAGCATGTATTAAGTAAAACGAGAGTTTTTCATTATAATTATGAAACTTTTTCAACACATGGAGGCTATTATGAATATTCAGAAATACAAGATTTTGCTGCGTGCCGTGGATACCGGCAGTTTTACGAAAGCTGCCTCCCAATTAAACTACACGCCTTCCGGCATAACGCATATGATGAATTCCATCGAAGAAGAGCTGGGATTTACCATCTTAAAAAGAAGTCCCAAAGGAGTCAGCCTGACCAAAGAAGGAGAAAAAATACTACCGATCGTCAGAGAAATCGTGAAATGGGAAGAAAACCTTTCCCAGACCACGGCGGAAATCCGGGGCGCTCATTACGGCACGCTGGCGCTGGGCTCTTATTCCAGTATCGCCGCCCAGTGGCTGCCGGGAATTATCAAGGATTTCAAAAAGGATTATCCGAATATCCGTATCAAAATTATGGAAGGGGTCTGGCAGGAGGTTGCCGAGAATCTGGACAGAAACGTCGTTGATCTGGGTTTTATGAGTTATCAGGAGCATACCCGGTATGAATGGATTTTATTAAAAGAAGACCCGATGCTCGCCATTCTGCCGCCCGGTCACAAACGCGCCGGGGACGCTTCCTATCCGCTGTGCGCCTGCATGGAAGAAGAGATTATCATGCCCGCCAGCGGTCACGATTTCGATGTGGAACAATTGTTTAAAAAGGAACATTTAAAGCCCGAAATGAGCTATGAAACCATAGAAAATTACTCCGCCCTCTCGATGATTGAAAAAGGGATCGGCATGAGCATTATGAATGAACTGATTACTTTAGGAAGAACCGCGAATGTGGTAAAACTCCCCTTAGACCCGCCCCGCTCCATTTATATGGGCGTCGCCTGCACGGATTTTGCAAAGCTTTCTCCTGTGGGAAAGATTTTTATGGAATATTTGTTAAAGACCTTCCCCTACCGTCCGGATACCGCGGTCTAGTCCGCTCACAGCTTTTTTACCTCGCAGACGGTCAATACGCTGCCGGAAACCGTAAAACGCACGTTCCATCCGGCATAAGTAACGCCCCAGACGCGGCTTTCATCATCGATAAACGCGGTTCTGGGGTCCTGGCTTAACAGCTCGGCGATTCCCTCTCTCAGATCTTTTGGCAGTTTCTCAGATAATCCGTCGGAAAAATGAACCTCCAGCGCATGACCGCAGACCTCTCCCGCAAAACCGTCCTTTGCTTCGGGATAACTGTCCGCATAAGGCAGATAGGGTTTGATGTCATAAACCGGCGTGCCGTCCAGCATATCCACCCCCGATACCTCCAAAACAGGTCCCAGCTTTTCATCCGTCCGGATTCTCTCCAGCTTTACCACGGATATGCCGACGGGATTGGGTCTGAAGGGCGACCTTGTGGCAAAAACGCCCATCCGCTTTTTCCCGCCCAGACGGGGCGGTCTTACCGTCGCCGACCAATGTTCTCTTTTCGCCTGTGAAAATTCCCAAAGCAGCCAGATATGAGAATAACCCTCCAGCCCCCGCAGCGCCTCTTCGCTGCGGTATTCCGGCTCGAAGATTACCGTTCCCCTTGCCGTCTTTACCAGCCCGCTCTGCCTTGGAATACCGAACTTTTCCGGAAAATCCGTATGCACTTTCCCTATGATTTGAAATTCCTGCATCTTTCTCCTACTTTTGCTCCAATACAAAACGCACTTCCGCTTTTTCCTGCATGTTCATTTTTTCCAGCGCTTCATCGGATACCGCCTGCGCCTCTTCTTTGGAAATCAGGGGGCGCAGTCCGACCTGATGCTTTTCCACAGGGATATACGCCACCTTGCTCTTATCAAAAACCGATTTCAGCAGATAATAAGGGACCGGTTCCCCCAGGCGGCTGTTGACGGAAAGCTTCACAATATCGGCAACCTGGCAGACTCCCATGGTCTCGCTGTAAATATATTGTTTTTTTTCAAACACTTCCATTTTTCTTCCCGTTCTTTCTTATTTCCGTTTCTTCTTTTTGTACCCTTATCCGGCACTCCGGCTATACCTGGTCCAGTAAGCCCTTTATGCCCTCTTCTTTAAAAATATCCTTATAATAGCCGATCTCCTCCTGAATCAGCGAATCGATGACCTGCATACCCAAAAGCTCCACGGGCGCCTGATCATCCGTCATAATATAACCGCCGCCTTCATAAGCCGTCAGCTTTTCCCCGATCCGCGCCATCAGCGCTCCCACCTCTTCGTCGTCCGCCGCCGCTGTATTTTCCTCAAAAAGCGTCAGCATGTCCGGATTGTCGGAAGCAAACAGCTCCCGATTGGTGGAACCGGTTACATCCGCGGTATAAACGCAGCTAAAAACCGATGCGATCGTATCCGACAGATACTGATTGATATTGCCCTCGCCGCTGCCGCGCATATTCATATTGACTACCATGACCCCGTCTTTTGTCAAATGCTCCTTAACCATGGTAAAAAATTCCACCGAAGACATCTGAAAGGGAATGGTAATGTCCTGATAAGCATCTACCATAATCACGTCATAAGTTCCCTCTATGGCGTTCAGATACGCCCTGCCGTCATAGGTCGTTACCTTAACGTCGGGATCAAGTGCAAAATATTCGCCCGCCAGGTCCGTGATTTTTTCATCGATTTCCACGCCCTCTACCGTCGCATCCGACAGATAGCGCATACACTGGGTCGCATAAGTCCCGGTTCCCATGCCGAGCACAAGAATATCCGTTGTCTTTCCTTCCGCCATACTGCCGCTCATAAAAGGCGCCGCCATGGCATAATCATAATACATTCCCGTTAAGCCCTCGTCCTTTTTCATAATGGACTGGACGCCGAACAACACATTGGTGGATAAAATCACGTCTTCCTCCGTTTCCTTTACCTGCAGATAATTATAAACGGATTCTCCTTCATATACCAGGTCGCTCTCCCAAAACGCAAAACTGTCGGAGCACCCGAAAACCGCGCAGCATACAAAAATAACCACCGCCGCTATGCTTCTTCCCTTTTTTACCCCGGCGCTGATAAAATAAATCAGTCCCAGCACCAGCAGCACGCCGGAAAAGATTAAAAAAGTCACGGCAGTGCCCACCGCAGGTATCGTCACAAAAGTCGGAAGAAACGTTCCGATAATGCTGCCGATGGTATTAAAAGCGCCCAGCGTACCGACCGTCCTGCCGTTGTCCTCCAGATTGTCCATGGTATATTTGGCAAGAGACGGCGTTACCGTTCCCAATAAAAACAAAGGAAATACAAAGATGACCATACAGGCAAGAAAAGCCGCCCAGATCAGGAAATTGGTATTGACCGTCACAATTAACAGCGCCGAAATGCCGAGAATGACATATTTTCCCAAAACGGGAATCGCCGCAATCCAGATTGCCGCAATCAATATTCTGCCGTAAAGCTTGTCGGGATTGGGGTTTTTATCAGCGCTGCGCCCGCCGTAAATATTGCCTAACGCCATCGCGATCATAATCGTTCCGATGATGATGGTCCACACGATCTGGGAGGAGCTGAAATAGGGAGCCAACAGCCTGCTGGCGCCAAGCTCCACCGCCATAACCGCCATTCCCGAGAAAAATTCTGTCAGATACAGATAATACTTATTTTTTAGAATTGGTCGTTTTGAAAGAATATCCAAGTTCATGCCTCCTTTTTCCTCCACTTATCATAACAAGTCCTGAAAAAGATTGCAAACGGTATTCTTTTTTTAATGATAGGTCACTACAATATCTCCTTCCTGGATAACCGTTTTACCGTCGGGAATCAGATTTTCCTTTCCCCGCATCACAAGAGCAATCAGCACGTGATCCGGCAGATTCAGCTCCTCAATCCGCTTCCCGCACCAGGAATTTCCCTTTTCAATGGGAATTTCCTGCAAATTCTCCTGCTCTCCGGGTTCATAGGACGGCACGCTGAGAATCAGGTTGTCTTCCGCCAATATAACCGTATCCCCTCTTGGGATCAGAGTTTCCTCCCCGCGCTTTACCATCAGCGCAAGGGAACCGGTAGGCATACTCACATCCTTTATCATCCTGTTTTCCCAGTTATGCCCCTTGGGAATATACATACGCATCAGGGTAATCGCAGACTCTTCCTGGTAATCGTTGAAGGTCTTGCTGACATCCGCTTTCTCGTCGATCATATCCAGCTTTTTCGCCGCCATGGGAAGCAGCGTCCCCTGAATCGACACGGAAAACAGCGAAACCATAAAGACAATATGGAACAGATCGTAGGAAATATCCACGCCTCCGGCAATAACCATAATGGAAAATACAATGGAAGCGGCGCCTCTTAACCCCGCCCAGGAAACTAACAGACACTGCTTTACGCTGCACCGGAAGGGACGTAACAGCAAAAACACCGCCACAGGTCTTGCCACAAAGGTTAAAAAGATCATGATCGCAAGCGCCGGCAGAATAATGTCCGCAAATTTGTGGGGATAGGCAAGCAGACCCAGCAAAAAGAAAATGAAAAACTGCGCCAGCCCGGTAACGCCGTCAAAAAAGGATACCAGTATCTTTTTGTTGCGTATTCTGCTGTTTCCCACAATGATACCCATCAAATACACGCTTAAAAAGGCATTGCCGCCTAAAAGCTGGGAAAGCCCGAAACAGCCCATGACCATGCCGATCATAAAAATCGTATCCAGACCGTCCGATACAATCTCAGTTTTCTGTAAAATCAAAATCACAAAAAAAGCAACGCCGATACCGATCAATACGCCGAATGCCAATTGCTGCACTACCATCCACACGGGACTGCCGCCGCTGCCGCCTCCTAACATTTCAATGCCGATCACGGTCATCATATAAGAAAGAGGGTCGTTACTGCCGCTTTCCAGCTCCAACAGGGACGCCGTTCCGTCCCTCAGATTCAGCTTCTTCCTTCGCAGAATGGCAAAGACGCTCGCCGCGTCGGTGGACGATAAAACCGCGCCCGCCAGAAAGCTCTCCTGCCATGTAAAGCCCAGGAAGCCAAAGCATAACAGCGCCGTAATCAAAGCGGTAATAACCACGCCCAGGGTGGAAAGCAGCACGGATTTGACCGCAACCTCCTTCGCCGCCTTCCACTTGGTATTGAAACCGCCGTAAAACATAATAAAACTTAACGCGACGGTACAAAACCTTTCCGCCATAGCATAATCGTCAAAAGGAATTTTCAGGATGCCGTCGCTTCCGAACAGCATTCCGATTCCCATAAAAAGGAGCAACGCCGGCATACCGAATTTACCTGAGAACCTCTCCGCCAATATACACAGACAAATTACAGCCGCCACAAGTAAAATTCCGATTTCCATAGCATTCCTCCCGTTTTCTTTTTATCTTAACAGATAAATAAAATATGCGCCATAGCACAAAAGCATGATAATGCCATGGCTTCTTTTTAATTTTTTCTGACGCAGGACGCATACGAACAGCAAAAGTCCCGCGGCAAACGCAACCAGCATATCCATGATAAATTTACTTTCAAACACCACCGGCGTGATTAGCGCCGTCGTTCCCACCACAAACAGGATATTAAAAATATTGCTGCCTACGATATTGCCGATTGCAATATCCGCTTTTCCTTTGATTGCCGCCGATACCGAAGTAAACAGTTCGGGCAGGGACGTGCCGAGAGCCACGATCGTCAATCCGATAAAGCGGTCGCTAAGACCGATTCCCTTTGCCAAAGCGGTAGCCGCATCCACCGTCACGTCAGATCCCACAACAACCAGCGCAAGCCCAAACAAGGCTGCGGCGAGCAATTGCCACAACGGTTTCTTCCTGTTCTCCTCCTTTGGCGTTTCTTTATTCTTTTTTGCCATCCAAAACAGATAAAAAAGATATCCCAGAAATGCAATCCAGAGTATGATCCCCTCTGCAAAGGTCACCTCATTTCCCGTATATCCCATCCACAAGAGCAAAAGCGTTACCGCCATCATATACGGAATTTCATATCGGATCGTAGATTTTGACACCGCCACCGCCACAATCACGGAGGTAATGCCCAAAATGATTAAAATATTCAGAATATTGCTTCCCACAATATTACCGATCGTAATGCCCGCGTTATCCTTCAGCGCTGCCGTAATGCTGACAGCCGCCTCCGGCGCGCTGGTTCCCATCGCCACGATCGTGAGCCCGATCACAAGCTGCGGCACGCCGAACCGGTCGGCGATCCCCGCGGCTCCGTCCACAAACCAGTCGGCGCCCTTGACAAGCATCACAAAGCCCAAAACCAACAACAAACATTGCAATAAAATTTCCATATCTTTGCCTCCTTTTATTTTTTGTGCAGAAAGAGGCAAAAAAAGGCGAGCCTCTGCTGCAATTACATTACAACAAAAGTCTCGCTGCTTAGTTACGAGCCGGATTACCTGTCTGTAATCGTACTGACGGCTTCGTAAACATCCCGTCTTACCAAAAACAGTCTGTCAACTACTCCCTTTTATTACAGAAATTATACGAACCCGGCGGCATTTTTTCCACCGTTTTTCACGCTTCTTAACACAATCTTAACCGCTAGTCCGCCTCCACCATGCGATATCCCACGCCGGCTTCGGTAAAAATGTATTCGGGCTGTGCGGGATTTTTTTCTATTTTGCGGCGGATATTCGCCATATTTACCCGGAGAATCTGATTGTCGTTTTTCATATTGGGTCCCCAGATTTCCTTCATAATATAATCATAAGTCATGACTCTGCCCGCGTACTTGCCAAGAAGCGCCACAATCTTAAATTCGTTCTGGGTCAGATTCGCATCCCGTCCGTCCACAAACACCCTGTGTTTGTCATAATCGATCACAAATCCGCCCGATACAAAGGTGCCGCTTTGTCCCAGCCCCGGCGTCGCCGCCGCAGTCCTTGTATGTCTGATCGCCGCGCGAATCCTCGCCAAAAGCTCCGACGTCCCGAAGGGTTTGGTAATATAATCGTCCGCGCCCATATCCAAAGCCGCAACCTTATCCTTTTCGTGGCTTCTTGCCGACACCACCACAACTGGCATCGAGGACCATTCTCTGACACTTTTTAATATCTTCATCCCGTCCATATCCGGCAGCCCCAGGTCCAAAATAACCAGATCGGGACATTGTGAAGTAATCAGACTGTACGCCTCCGTTCCCGTATACGCCATCATGACGTCATAATGATTCGCTTCCAGAACCGCGCGCAGAAAATTGCGGATGCTCTTGTCGTCTTCTACTACCAAAATTCTATCCTTAATTTCCATAACAAGCCTCGCTCCCTACTCCTGCAGCGGAAGCGAAAACAGCATTCTGGCTCCGCCTCCCGCCTTATTTTCCGCCCGCATATTGCCCTTATGGGCTTTGATGATACTCATACAGACGGATAAACCGATCCCCATGTTGCGCCTTGAATCCAGTTCCTCGCTGTCGCTGGTATGCAGTCCGCCTTCAAAGATAACCGGAAGAATATCGGCGGGTATTCCCTGTCCGTCATCCTCCACCATGAACAAAACATCCTGATCCTGCTTTACAATATTGATCTCAACGACGCTGGTCGTCTTCCCGTGCAGCACCGAATTTTCCAGCAAATTGACAATGACCTGCTCGATGAGTATGGCGTCCATGGGCACAAGCAATACTTCGTCGGGAATATTGACCTCTACCTTCACATCGGGAAAACGCTTTTGGAATTTCTGCACGGCACTCCCCGCGATTTCTTCCACAACCTCCAGGTTGGTCGTAATATTGGCGCTGTCCCCGTTGATCCTTGTAACCGACAGCAGATTTTCCACAATGCGGATCAGCCATTGCGCTTCATCCTTAATGTCTCTCGTAAGCTCCAGCTTTTTTTCTTCGGAAAGGATCTGATAATTGTCAATGACCGCAGACGCCGAGCCGACAATAGATGTCAGCGGCGTCCTGATATCATGGGAAACCGCACGCAGCAGATTCCCCCTCATTTTTTCTTTTTCGATTTCCAGTCTGATCTGTTCCTGCTGTTTGATCTGGGTAGTCAGCGCGCTGACGCAGATCGCCACGGCAAGCATGGCAAGAAAGGTCAGAGGATATCCCGTCAATGTAAAATCCAGTTTAAAATATGGCTGCGTAAATACAAAATTAACGCCGATGACCGCAAGCACCGACGCCGTGATACCGTACACATACCCGTCGGTCAGTCTGGAAATAAACAAAACCGCCAATACAAAGATCAACGGCACATGGGTATCCGTAGACACCACTTTCTGCAGCAGAAAGCACCCTGCGGATGCAACTCCCAGAATCGCCGCCGTGACCAGACAGTTCTGCAGAATCTTTTTCGGGGTAGGTTTTCCTGTTTTCATACGAACCACAACTCCTTATCACGGCATCTTACGCGGTCTCGTTTTTACACTCAATCATATAAAGAATAGCCGTATTTGATCTTTCTGTAAATCTTCCATACGAGCAGTACCGGTATGCTGACAAGCAGATAAAGAGACGTCAGACCTCCCACGATTCCCATAACGGCTACCATAAGATAAATAACGATACTTGGCATTTTCATAACCTCCATCCTATTGAAATCGTTAAGGATGGTATCACACCGCCAAAGGGATTACTATAGGTTTCCCGGCTTCTTAACCGCGTTTTAACCCTGTGCAAAAAAAATTTAACAGTTGCTTAACGAAAGGACCGCGCCGACGTCCGCTTCTTATATCTTTACTGAATTTTCCAGTATCCTTTACGATCCGATCCTACTCTGACTATTTTTCCTTTATCTTTCAGCCCCTTTATGAGACGACTTACCTTTCTGGGGCTTATATTCATTCGTTCTGCCATTTGTTTCGCAGTAATTGAAGCGTCGTTTTTCAAAATTTCCAATGCTTTTAGCTCATCATTTTCATTTTCATTGCCATTATCATCGCCATTGGCAATGATATCCGTGTCTTGTGGCAATGAAAATGGAAATTCTACCTTGATAAAATGCTCTGAAATGTGAAAAATATTTTTTTCATATACCTTTAAAATCCTACTCATTCCAGATCCGAGCTGCTCCACAAGTCCTACGTCTTTAAATACCCTCATTAGCTCCCTGTTTCTCGGCATACTACTACAACTGAAAAAATCTTCTTCACTTTGCCCCGGTATCAGCCCTCCATAAGAAGTAAATACCATTTTATCACTGAATATTTCAAAGACCGGTGGAATTTCTCTGGAAAAATCCGAATGTACAATGGTATTGATGATAGCCTCTCTCATCGGAATTGGCGCAACCAAATTTTTCTCTACTCTTTGTGCATTCGTTACTTTTACTCTTGTCACATTTTCAATTTTTAATTTATTCAGCACCTGATGTGTCGCTTTTATCAAAGAACAATACCCATATTCTTCATTTTCAATCAAATCTACTTTGTCCGTGCCTAAGTATTTGGCAACCTTAATTGATACTCCATTTTCATCAGCCAACAAATACGCAACATAATTATATTTTCCATCAGGTGTTAAAAGTTCCAGAGAGTTAGTAAACTTATCATTCAGTTCAAGTCCTCTTTCCTGATAGTAAATTTTTAACTGGGCAAATGTCAGATCCTGTCTTGGCGAGGGAATGTTTCTCAAAGTATTATGGTTTCTTCTGCTAAATAAATCATCAATTATCGCCGTTGTCATTGGCTGTGTTGATGTCCCCATTCGTATGAAGCATCCGTTTGGCGACATACCCTGTTTTTTTATATAATAAGGTTTTTCAAGTCCACTGGAAATTATAATTTTAATTACCGGAAAATTTTCTATATTCTCTATGACGATGTCAAATAATCCTAAAGTTGATGGAAGAATATTGTTCTTTATCCGATCTGCAATTTTCAACTGCATAGAATCTAATTCTGACAATTCAACCGGCTTTCCGTTATCATCCAAACCAATATATAGTATTCCGCCTTCTTTGTTGTTTAGAAATGCTACAACTTCTTTTTCTAATTTATCATTTAATTCCGATTTAAATTCTATACGATTACTCTCACGGAGCATTCATTCCCCTCCTTCCTTATTTCCAATGAGCACAAATTCCTGATATTAGCATTTTGACTTCAGCCGTTGACATTTTTATCACTGTATTTTCAGTTTTATCAATTTGTTCAGCAATTCTTTGTTTTGTAGTATCTTATTCATTATTGTTATATTATAAAATGCTTCTTTATATTTTTCAACATTCGACCATTACCCTGGCTGGCTCTCCGCGACGCACAAACCGCCCCAACCTGTTTTATCGTTAGGCAGATCGCCCGTTCCGGACAGCTTCTTCGCATGGCGGCTAAGCCACGCCTTCATTTTTTCCCCATACAGATAAGGGTCCGTGCCTCCCAGAATCGCACGCTCCATCAACAATGCCGCCGCGCCCGTTACAAAGGGCGCCGCATAGCTGGTGCCGTCCAGCCGCTGGAGTCCATAGGCGTTTTCTGCCAGTATCCCGACGCCCGGCGCCGCGATCTCCGGCTTTACCAGGTTGATATATCCTTCCGACAGCCGGGTCACAAAGCCTCTGCCCGAAAAATCCGCATACGCCTCATAGGTCGGATTGTAGGCGCCCACCGTAATGACACGTTCCGCCGTAGACGGAATCGTCAGCGTCTGCTCCGGCACCGGCTGTAAAAACCTGGTTTCCCGCCCCTTGATCTGGGAAGAGGGCATATACAGGCTGTAGTTGCCCGATCTCAGTCTGGTGGGACGCAAAATCAGTCTCCATACGCCCTGATTTACATAAGTATTCTCCGGTATAAAATCCAGAAACACTTCCTGATTGACGCTGTAGGGCTGGGGCGCGCCTACATAAAACAGCAGGGAGGTCTCCGACAGGCTCCTTCTGACCGTCCTTCCCATATCCTGATAGGTATCAAAGCCAAATCGCTCTCCCGACGGGCTTTGCAGGCTTACCTCATAGCTGTCCACAAAATTCAGCCAGAGCTGCAGATTAAATTCCCGCTCATAGCTTCCGATGGTAAATTCGATGATACGTTCCTGCTCTCCCGGCTCTATAACGCCCGCCGTATGACCTCCGGCGGCTCCTTCGTTGCCGCTCCCGACACAGATAACGGTTCTCCCGATTTCCGCCATATTGTTGATAAACCGCTCGATCAACGCGCTTCCGTCGTGAGAACCGTAAGTATTTCCAAAACTTAAATTGACCGCGAGAGGCATCCCGATCTCCACGCCCTTATTGACCGTATAATCCATGGCGCGCATCAGAGAGGTTGTCAGCGGAAAGCTGCTTCTTGCCCCCGTATCCAGCTTGACTATGATCAAAGACGCTTCGGGAGCCACACCGACCAGGCTGGCGTCTATACTGCCGTCTTCCCTTCTGCCGTTGCCTGCCGCTACCGCCGTTACCGCCGTCCCGTGCCCGGAAATATCCGCAGAAGGTCCCGTTTCTCCGGCACCGCCCGACAAAATGGCGTCCAGTTGTTCCTTGGTATATTCCCTGCCCTGGGTCTGATCATAATAATACAATACCCGGCTTGTGCCGTCCGGATTGCGGAATGCGGGCATTTCATAAGACAACCCGCTGTCAATGACTCCGATGCAGATTCCTCTGCCCCGGTACCGGTTTCCCAAACCGCTGCCCTGATAGAGACAGCTTGCAAAATTGCCCGCCGCATCATTGGCATAAAGGCGCTTGGGCTTTTCCAGAAACTCTATTTCCTCAAGCGCCGCCAGCGCTTCAATATAGCGCCTCGGCAGCGTAATAATCGCATACCCCGCCGACAGGATTTCCACCCGGATCGCTCCCCCGGCAATCCGCGACAGATCTCCGTGAAATTTGACGATAACCTCCCAGCTTTCATCATCGGCATCGGTTCCTGCTCTTAAAACGGGAGACGCAAGCAATTCTTCCTCCGTAGCGTCCAAAGACAGATTCAGCAGATTTTCCGCTTTTTGATTTTCCGGCATCGTTTCTCCCCGGCATTTCCTTATTTTATAGTATGCTATAGGTCGCTGCCTTTTGCAATCTGCCTGCGAAATCTTCTGTAATAAACCAGATTGATGCAAATGCCGAACACCGTCGCCGCCGGAGCCGCAATTCCGATCATCGTCAGCGTCGCATTGGGCTGAATGCTCATAAAAAAGGATACGGGCAGCCTTACGATAAAGGTCTGCGCCAGTCCCTGCGCCATGACAAACAGCGTCTTTTCATGGCCGTTAAAATAACCCATAAAGCTGAAAAGGACGCTGGTAACCACCGCTTCCGGCGCAAATCCTTTCAGATATGCCGCCGCCTGGTCAATGACCGCCGAATCCCCGGTAAACAGCGACGCAAGCAGATCGCCTTTGAAAAACGCAAACACTCCGATTACCACTCCGACGCCCGCTCCGATCGCCATTCCGCAAAGCATCGCCTGCGTCGCGCGCTTCTCCTTGCCCGCGCCTACGTTCTGCCCTACAAAGGAAGCCATGGACTGCATCAGGCTTGAGGGCACCAGCATAACGAAGCTGACAATTTTGTTTGCCACGCCATACCCCGAGGACGCGTCCAGTCCCAGCCTGTTGATAAAAGCGCACAGCGCAAGAAAAGACAAATTCGTCAAAAGCTCCTGCAAAGCAATGGGCGCTCCCAGCCGCAAAAATTTCCCCACCTCTTCGTGAAAACGGATATCCTCTTTTCGGATACGGAAAGGAAGCTTTTGTTTTCTGATAATGACTAACGACAATACGACACTGACCGCCTGGGCAAAAATCGTCGCAATCGCCGCTCCCGCCACGTTCAGACCAAAGCCCGCCACCAGCACCAGGTCTCCTATGATATTTGTCACGCAGGCAATCGCCACAAAAATCAAAGGCAGTCTTGAATTGCCCAGCCCTCTGAAAATGCTGCTGATCACATTATACCCGATCACAAAAATGATTCCGCCGCCGCATATTTTCACATATAAAGAAGTCAGCTCCACCGCTTCTGAAGGCGCCTGCATCAATACCGCAAGGCTTTTGGAAAAAAGCGGCAGCAATATCATCAAAACGACCGATAAGATCAGGAAAAAGCAGATAACGCCTCCCAGAACCTTTCCGATGCGTTCTTCCTTTTTCTCTCCCAGGTAACGGCTGATCAAAACCGTAATTCCCATGGTCAGACCGGAAATGGTAAAGACCACCAGATTGATCAGATTGCTGCCTGTAGATACCGCGGAAATTCCCGCCGTTGTGCCGAACCAGCCGACGATCAGCAGATCCACGGCGCCGTACATTGCCTGCAATACCAGCGCGCCGAAAATCGGCACCATAAATTTTATAAGTTTTACCGGAATACTTCCTGTTGTAAAATCACTGTTCTGATTTTCCATTTCTGAAACCTCCTATGTCAAGCGTTCTATATTATAACAGAAAGAAAGACCTGTTACCAGTGGCATATGCCAAAGGTAACAGGTCCGGTAACCGGAAAACCGCCGTTACTGTACGTTTTCAGTCTTTCCTTCTTCCACGCCTACGAAGTAATCTTCGTTCAGTCCGTAGGAAGCGAGTATCTCCATTAAAGTGCCGTCCTCTTTCATTTCATTTAACGCCGCGTTTACCTCCGCTAAGAAATCGGCGTCCTCGAAACGGACCGCCGCACCGATCCTGCCGACCGCTTCCGCCTCATAAGGGCTCATAAGCTGCAAATCCAGGCTGGAATCCTGTGCGATGGTATAAGCGGAAACAATACCGTCCGTAACGCAGGCGTCAACCTTTCCCGTGTTGACGGCGGTCATCAGCGTCGCCTGATTCTCATATCCGACCAGCTCTTTGATCCTGCCTTCCTGCGCCCATTGCTCCGCAGTCTCATAAAACGCCGTACCGGGCTGCGCGCCCACCGTAGCGTCTGCAAGAGATTCTTTTGTGGCAAATTCGGAACCGTTTTTGGTTACAACCGCTTCGCCCTCCGTATACCATACGTCCGTAAACAGAGCGATTTCCAGACGTTCATCCTTAATGTACATTGCGTCCGCCACCATATCCACATTTCCGTTATTCAGCTCGATCAGCATATTGGAAAAGTCCGTTACCTGCGCCTGAATCTCCGGAATGCCCAGCCGGTTGCAGATTTCCTGTAAAATTGCCACATCCAGTCCTTCCAGTTCCCCGCTGTCCACATCATAGTAGCAAAACGGAGCGTCATTGGAGGTTGCGATCGTGATGTATCCTCTTTCCTTGATTTCTTTTAATAAAGCCGACTCCCCTCCTTCTGCGGACGCGCTTTCCGACGCGTCTGCAGACACGGCTTCTCCGGCTTCCTCAACCGTTTTTGCCGATTCTTCCGCAGTTCCCGCCGTTTCGGGCTCTTCGCTGCCGCAGCCTGCCAGCATCGCCGCCGTCATTGCAACGGCAAGAAGCATAGATAATAATTTCTTTTTCATAACACATTCTCCTCTCTTTTGTCACACTCCCCTTTGTCGTATTTGACAAAAGGTGCGTGGATTTATCTTGAACAGAACCGCAGTTTCTGTTAAGACCGTTTCATTCTGGAACGTTTCAGGTGTCTTTCCAGCGCTACCGTCAGTCTGGAAAGCGGCACCGACAAAATCAGATAGACAATCGCCACAATCGTATATGCCTCCACGGTCAAAAAAGTCTGGGAAGCAAAGGTTTTCGCCCGCAGCAGCAATTCCTGTACCGAGATCATCGCAAGCAGCGACGTGTCCTTGATCATCATAACCAGATAGTTGCCGAACACCGGAACGGAGTTACGGATTGCCGGCGGAATAATAAATTTAAACAATACCTGCCCTTCGGAAAAGCCCAGCGCCAGTCCCGCCTCTTTCTGTCCCGGATCAATGGAAAGGATCGCGGAACGGATGACCTCGGACATATAGCAGCCGTAATTGATGGAAAAGCCGATGATACCGGATAAGGTTGCGGATATCTGTACGTGCGTCTGCGCTCCGAAGGCTCCCGCAATGCCGTCAATCAGCATCGGCACCACATAGTATATATAGAAAAACTGTACCAGCAGAGGCGTGCCTCTGATAAATTCAATAAACAGAACCAAAATTCTGTTTAACACCTTATTTTTGCCGACTCTTCCGATTGCCAGAAGCAATGCAATCACCAATGATCCCAGAAACCCCAGCGCCGTTACGTATAAAACGACGCCGACGCCCTTTCCCAGGCTTGGCAGTAATTGTTCAAACGCTCTCGACCAATGTAAATTCATAACCGATCCCTCCCTTTATTTGTTTAACACTCTGGATAAAAATGTCTGCGTCCTCGGGTTCTTCGGGTTGGTAAAGATTTCCTCAGGGCTGCCCTCTTCCACGATATAACCGCCGTCCATAAATATAACCCGGTCCGCCACATCCCTTGCAAATCCCATTTCATGGGTAACAACCAGCATGGTCATACCCTCTTTGGCAAGGTTTTTCATAACCTCCAGCACATCGCCTACCAGCTCCGGGTCAAGCGCCGAAGTGGGCTCGTCAAAGAGCAGCACCTCCGGTTCCATGGCGAGCGCCCTTGCAATGGCGACTCTCTGCTGTTGTCCGCCGGAAAGCGTCTCCGGATAAACGTTCGCCTTCGCCTTCAGTCCGACTTTATCCAGCAGATCCAGCGCCTTTTCCTCGGCTTCCGCTTTGGGCAGCTTATTGAGCTGCATCGGCGCCACGGTAATATTGTCTAACACCGTTTTTAAGGAAAAAAGATTGAAACGCTGGAAAACCATCCCCACGCTCTTTCTGTAATTTTTTACTTTTTTGCCCAGCTTTGTAATGTCTTCGCCCTTATAGATGATCTCTCCTCCGGTAGGTCTTTCCAATAGATTCAGGCAGCGTAACATCGTGCTCTTGCCGGAACCGGACGGACCGATGATTACGATGACCTCTCCCTGCTCCACCTGTAAGTTGATA
This sequence comes from uncultured Lachnospiraceae bacterium, assembly GCA_900542015.1. GTDB lineage: Bacteria > Bacillota > Clostridia > Lachnospirales > Lachnospiraceae > UBA2882. The sequence goes on from UQLY01000018.1 coordinate 19,945, forward strand.
TCCCTTAATACCTGTAAATCGCCAAAGGACTTGGAAAGATTTTTGATTTCCAATAAAGCCATACGATTTCCTCCCTTCGCTGCAAAACGGAGCCTGCCTTTCGACAAGCTCCGTTGCTTTTACTCTTCCTCAGATAAAAATTTCTTTTTAATAATATCCACCAGCAGCTGCGCCGTACCGTCAACGCCCAGCAGATGGGAATTGATCATCAGATCCTTATACTTGGGATCGTTCATGGCGTAACCCGCGTAATGCTTATGATACTGCGCTCTCGCCTTATCGACGTCATGGATCATTTTTCTTGCTTCCGCTTCTTTCATTCCCAACAGCTCCACACAGTTTTTCAGCTTGTCTTCAAAGGAAGCATATATATAGACGTGAAACGCGTTTTCCATATTTTTTAAAATGTAATCCGAACATCTTCCTACGATAATGCAGGATTCCTTTTCCACCAGTTGATTGATGATCTTCTGCTGTGCGATGAAAATATTGTCCTGTACGTCCGTCGTACCCATGCCCAGCGGATATTTCATCCCGAAAAAGGTATTTTTCGCGCTCTCCTCCAGACTGGATACCGAGGACAGGGGCATGTTCATTCTTTTTGCCGTTTCTTCCACGATATCTCTGTCGTAACATTCGATATCCAAAAGCTCCGCCGCCTTCTTGGCAATGGGACGTCCCATACTGCCGAATTCCCTTGTAATGGTTACCACAAATCTCTTATGCCGCATATCGATTCCTCCCTTTGTTTTAATCTTCTGTTTTGATCCTTTGTTTTCTTTTATTCTCCTGCACCGCGCGCTGTGCTCCATCCGTCCTTTGTCATCTCGGAAAGCACCAGATCCGCCACCTGCAGCGTGCGCGCCACATCCTCCTGTGTGTGCGCCGTGGAAATATATTCCCTGCCCCGCTCATCGGTAAATCTGACGCCGTATTCCTCACAGCGTTTGACAAATTCCTCATAAAACCTGATATCCGCCTTTGTCAGCCAGTCCCGGAAGTCATCGGCGTCCTCCTCGAAACCGAAATATAAAACAAAAATACCGCCGATCGCTCTCGTATAAATCTTTACATGATATTTTTCGGCAAGCTTTCTAAAACCCGCCAAAAGGGCGTCGCCCGTTTCCTGTAAATGCCGGTAGGTCCCCGGCTCCTGCAATTCTTTAATCGCTGCGATTGCCGCCGCCACGCCGACAGGATTGGCATTAAAGGTTCCCGAAGCCGGCACGCCGCAACTCATGATTTCCTTTTTGCCCGCCACGACTCCAAAGGGATAGCCTGCGGTAACCGCTTTGGCAAAAGTGGACAAATCCGGCGTCACGCCGTAATATTCCTGCGCCCCTCCGAGGGAAACGCGAAAGCCTGTGATAACTTCGTCAAAAATCAGCACAATTTTGTATTTTTTTGTCAGTTCCCTGAGTCCCTTCAAAAAGCCTCCCTTGGGAAGAATCGGACCGGAGTCGCACATAATCGGTTCCGTAATTACCGCGGCGATTTCATCTCCCTGCTCCTTCATGATCCTTTCCAGATAGTCCAGGTCGTTCCACGGCGCCAGGATCAGCCAGTCCGCGCTGTTTGGCTTCATGCCCTTTGTACTCAGTATTTTATTGGGACTCTCTCTGTCGCCGAGCTCCTCCACGTTGGAAGCGGTTGTCGTTACCTTTTCTTCATCCGCCCAGCCGTGGTACTGCCCTTCAAATTTAATGATTTTATATTTCCCGGTATAAGCCCTGGCAAGCCTTAAAGCCTGCATCACGACCTCCGTTCCGGAATTTTGGAAGGATACCATTTCCGCCGACGGGATCACTTCCGTCAACAGCCCGGCAAGCTCCAGCATCTGATAAGTCGGAGCCGAAAAATGGGAACCGGACTTTAACTGTTCCTGCACGGCTTTGTTGACGCTTTCCGGCGCATATCCCAACAGCATAGGACCAAAGCCCGCAATATAATCGATATATTCGTTTCCGTCCACATCATAGAGCCTGGAACCTTTTCCGTAAGCTACCGCTACCGGGTAATCCCTGTACTTCGGTTTGTGAAAAGAGCTTCCCACGCCGCCCGGCACATATTCCTTCAGTTGTTCGTATAATGCCCTGGAACCGTCAATCCGGTACTTTTCCATAAAATCATCCCCTGACATAAAAATAAAGGAGCCGACAACATCTGCCAGCTCCTTTGCTTGTTCCCCATTATACGAAAGACATCGGGAATTACAAGTTTTGATCTGAAAATAAGAAAAAATAAATTTCACGCCGTTTTTCTGATTCTGAAGCAATATAGTTTTAGTAAAATGTGACAATTTCAGCAATATTTTTTTATGTATTTTGCCTTTTTCACAGTCCTTTTCTTTTATCAAGAGTACGTGTGTTGTTGTTTGACCACAAATTTGTGTCTTATTTTTGTGGATAATACACAATCCTTTTTGATCGTTTCCGCCATTGCATAACGCTTCGCCGCCGGCGCGGTTCGTTTACATGGAACAAACCGTCACAATTTCCGCCGCAAGGGTCAGATGGAACAGATCCCTGTGGTTTTTAAAATCCACCTTCAGCATCGAGGCAATTTTTTTCAAACGGTAGTGCATCGTATTTTCATGGATAAACAGCTCCTTTGCCGCCTGCTTCGCCAAAAAGCCGCATTTGATATACGCAAGCAGCGTCTGCAGCAGTTCCTCATTTTCCGGTAAAAGCAGCTCTTTCAGTATCTGCGCCGCAATCTGCATCAGTTCATCCTTGTCCTCGAATTTTTCAAAAAGACGGAGCAAAATCATATCGTCATAGATATAGACGTCCTTGCGCTCCGAATCCGCCGAACCGATCCGGATCGCTTCCTGCGCGCTCTCCACGCTGTTTTTCAACTGCCGCAAATCCGAAAACACGCTGCCGATTCCGATCTGATATCTGGTCCTGGGACATTTCTCGGAAAGGTAAGCCGCAAACCGGTCCGCAAATTCCTGAATATCCGTACATTCATCGACGGGCGCCATCCAGATATAACTGTCCTCGTCGGACGTCGTGAGCCGTCCCTCGCCTTTTGTGTATCCGTTGATGATCTGATCCAGATGGTGAAACTCCCGGTCCCAGGTTTCCTCATCATACAGCTTTTCCCGGGACACTCCGCTGTTTTGAATCTCCAAAATCTTCAGCACCACCGCACGATACTTGCCCTTCTGCTGATATCCCGCCGCTTCCAGCCTGCTTAAACGCTTTGCGGTCAGCCTGCTGCCCGACAACAGCCCGAACAACGTAATATTCACGTCATACTGCGCCGTCTCTTCCTTAAAAATTGCAAAGCAAATGCTCTGGCTGATATCCACGATCCGCATCATTTCCGGCATCTCAAAAATCGGCAGTCCCAAAAAATCGCCCCGCTCGATCACGGACCGGGGAATTTCCTTAATATAAAAGCTCAGATTGATAATGACCCCGGCGACATTTTTTTCATAAAGAGCGTTGATCATATCCAACAGCATATTGTCCCGCTCCTTAGTCACGAGCCCGGTAATCAGCACCAGCTCCCCGCCCTTTAGCCAGTCCACATAATGGGGGTCCTCCATACAATACACCCAGGAAATCACATTATCCATGCCGTCCTTTCCCGCAAGGGGCTTTAACTGATTCGCATAGGGCAATGATAAAATACTCCTGCATGTTACGCTCATTACAATTCCTCCTGCTGTTTATCCGTTCTGCTCCGGTTTTAAAACCAGACTCCGGAAACGGTCGCCGCGCTCCTCGAAATTTTTAAAAATACCGTAGCTTGCCGCCGCCGGAGACAGAATACAACTGCCGCCCTTTGCGGTAATTTCCTTCGCCAGCTTTACCGCGTCCTCCAGATGCTCCACGACATACAATCTTTCCTTGCCGTGAAAATCAGGCATATTCCGAAGAATCTCTTCATAGATCCGTTTTCCCGTCGCCTCCATCAATATAATATGCGCCACCGGGGAATCGGAAAGGTATTGTTCCAGGTTTACATAACTGATATCCCGGTCCATGCCGCCGATCAATATGGTATCCGCGTTGCGAATGGTATTTAACGCCTGTATGGTAGTCTCGTCAATGGTAGAAATCGAGTCGTCATAATAAGATACGCCGTCCACCTTTCCCACAAACTGTAACCGGTGCGGCAGCGGTTCATAAGATTCCAATCCCTTTGCAAACTGTTCGTCGCTGACGCCGAAATCACAGCAGATACCATACACGAAAGCGATGTCCAGATAATTGTGCGCGCCCAACAGACTGATCTTTTCCACAGGAATGTCAAAGACTCTGTCTCCATAGGTAATCTGCGTTCCCCGCAGCAAAATATCCGGCGACTTTTGCCGTTTTGCCGTCTCCGCTCCCGTTAAAGGTGCCGCCGCATCCGGCGACATCTCCGCGTCCACCAGAATGCAGCGTCCCTGATAAGAGTCTGTCTCCGGCGCAACGGAAGGGTGCACATACAAAAGATCCCCTTCTTTTTGGTTTACATAAATTTTTTCTTTGGAAGCGATATATTTTTCCATTGTCCCGTAATGGTCCAGATGTTCTTCATAGATATTGAGCAACACGCCCCATTTGGGTGAAACGGTCATATATTCCAGTTGATGACAGGACAGCTCCAGCACAAGAAGAGAATCCTCCCCGAGCTGATGCAGAATATCAAAAACCGGTATTCCGATATTGCCCGCTAACACCGCCGGCACGCCCGCTTCCTTTAGAATATGATACAATAACGTCGTCGTCGTGCTCTTTCCCTTGGTCCCGGTAATCCCGATGATCCGGTCTCTGCAGCGCTCAAACACAAGCTGCATCTGGGAAACGATCTCGGCGCGGTACTCCTTTGCCGGACGCTCCAGCACAATCCCGGGGCTTTTCATGACAAGATCATATTCGTCAATATGCTCCTGATAATCCGCTCCGCAATGCAGCGTTACTCCGGATATCTCCAGTTCCTTTCTGTCTCCGATTGCAATTTCCTTTGCGCTGCCCGCCTCCCGAAACAGTTCCAGCGTAGATTTTCCTTCCCGCCCAAAGCCCAGAATCAGTACTCTTTTATTTGCAATTCTCTCTCTGATATAATCAATCACGATACGCGCCCCTCTTTTTCAATTCCTCCGTAAAAACCCGTTCAAACGCTTCCGGCAGCAGATTTTCATGGTCGTAATAATGGAAATACGCCTCGCAGACCGGCAAGGTCTTCTCATAAAGTCCCAGACTCTTATAATGCTCAAACAGATAAGGAAGCTTTCGTCCCGCAGGATAATCCCTGATCGTCAGCGTAACCGCAGCATTGATCTCATCCCTGCTGCCCACGCACTCAAAGGGCTTTTCCTCACTCAGACCGATGAGCTGGTCAAAATACTGCTCCATCCCGGGATTATCCGCCATATCCGTTCCAAAAATCTCCGTCAGCCGCTCCTGCGATAAAAAGGGCGATAGGATCAGCCACACAAACAGGCACTTGGAACATTTCCCGCACCAGATATTTTCCTTACTGCCGGCATTACAGCTTTTAAATATGTCATGATAAGCCGGAAGCGTCGCAAAATAAGCCGCGATCTGAAATTCGCTTAAGGGGCGCAGCAAACTGAAATAATAAGTGCCGCTTCCCAGATATTGTTTTTCATAAGTATGAAAATCCTTTTCAAATTGAAAGCTCTTGGAATATTGATGGTTTACATAACTTCCCTTTACCGTGCTCTCGTTGGCGCTGGATTCATTGGACAGCACAATATATTTCAGCCCGTGCAGATACGCCGCAATGGTTGCCGAAAACGCTACAATTGCCGAAAAGGGCGTATGTCCGTTCAGATAACCTTCCTTATTCAGGCGCAGCATATTGGCATCCAGTGTTCTTTTTACCGCAATGATCCGATCGCCGCCATAGCCCGCGGCAGCAGCCGAATCCAACGTCGCTCCTCTCGGATTGATGATGTAGCAGAAATTTTTATCCTTCCATTGCCGTAAAAGCTCCAGGGAAACGGAGGAGTCCTTGCCGCCGCCCACCGGAACAAGGCAGCCGTCTTCCGGTGCCGCCGCAGCCTTTCCGTAAGAAACCGGGACCGCTTCATCCCGCGCCGGGCGCCACAGCGCTCCGTCTGCAAGGATTGTCATAAAATCCTCCTGATTTTCTTCAATTCCGTTTGTATAATAAAATTCGCCCAACCCGTTGAAGTACAGGGATTTCCACCATGCAATCTGTTCGTCGTCCAAGCCGTACGGTTCGATGACAACCTCCCTGGGACAGGCAATTTTCCAATAGCTGATCAGCTCCACCATGCCCAGTGAAAATACCATATTTAAAAAAGTCTCGTCCTCGCCCAGATCTTCTCTGTCACAGGGGATTTCCCATGAAGGGGCAAAAGAAGCTAACCCGGGAATCTCAAAATCAAAGGTCAGACACACCCTCCCCGGTTCTTCCGCAATTTCAAATCCGTGATAGATAAACTGCGGGTATGTTTCACGCAGTGCTTCGTATGTTTTCATCGGCTCTTACCTCGTTCATTCTATCTGTTTGCTATCCAATCTGCTTGCTATTCTATCTGTTCGCTTGGTTTATTATAAATCAAATTCCGTGACATGACAATGCAAACTCCTTGTATGACTTTTTTCTTTCTTTGGTTTACATTTAGCTAATATAGTGTTATTATAATCAATATAGTTAATTTCAGTAATTGCGGAAAGGATTTTTAGAAATTATATGACGAACGAAAATATCCAAACCTCTCAGGAAAAAACCATTACCGTCGCCGAAGATTTGCGCGAGCTCAAGGATCACGGCGATTTTGAATATCCCGTTGGAGTATATGAAATCAATTTGAAAACTATGCACATGGAAATGGTCAGATGGCACTGGCATGAAGAAATAGAATTTGTCTTTGTAAATGACGGCGGCGGAGAATTTTCCGTCAGCGACGACACCTATATCCTGACAAAAGGACAGGGCGTACTGATCAATCAGGGTGTGCTGCACTCTTTTCACATTGCGAAGGGATACGAAAACTGCATTTATACGTCCATCGTTTTCCATCCTTCCTTTTTATTCTCTTACGGTCAGGCAAAGATGTGCTCTTTTTATCTGCACCCGATCATCAGCAACAGCTCCCTGACGAGTCTTTTGCTGACAGGAGAATCTGATTTTGAGCGTTCCATCCTCAGCCTGATGGAACAGATTATCCTCGTCAACCGGACGCAGCAATACTGTTATGAACTTTATACCAAGGACTATCTGATCCGGATCTGGATTCTTCTGCTCGAACAACGGAGCCGTGAATCTTCGCCGGTCACAACTCCCAAGACTACAAAAATCAGTATGGATGAGGCGCGCGCCAAAGAAGCGATCCGCTATATCGAGGAAAACTATGCCAATCAGATTACTTTGGACGACATCGCCGCCTCCATCCATGTCAGCAAAAGCGAATGCTGCCGCTGCATCAGACGGAGTATGAAAATGACGCCCTTTGAATATCTGATGAAATACCGGATCTTCGTCGCGGCAGGCATGCTCTGCACCGATGATTCCAACGAATCCATCGCCACACTCGCCTCCCGGGTGGGTTTTAACAGCAGCAGCTATTTCAACAAGCTGTTCCGTAAATATTTAAAATGTACGCCGACCCAGTACAAGGCAAAACAGCTTTCGGAAATGGGAAAGGTCTGATTCTGTTACCTTGTTTTGAGCGTTACCGTTCCCTTTTCCTGCAAAAACGCGGGATAATAGGACAATTTTGCCTTCCGAAGCCCCTCGGCTCCGGTGTCCTCTTCCCGGTTGATATAGCGGTACTCTGACGCCTCATGAAGCACAAACTCCCGGTTGATCATCGGATAAGCGCCCTGAATATCCGCATAGGCTTTTTCAATATGCACCACAAAGGTATCGTCGCAAAGCTTTTCTCCGATGCTGAAGGCGACGACTTTGCCTTCGGCGCGGATCAAACCGCCTGTAAGCCGGAGCTGTTCCAATTCCCGCAAAGCTCTCAGGGTCACGCAAAATTCCGCACTTTTTTCCGGATCTTCATCGCATCCGTTTTGTTTGCGCCACTCCTGTGCCATGACGATACATTCCTCTTTATTTTCCTCCGTAATCCGCTCGTAGCGGTAATCCGGATACGTCTTCAAAAAGTTATTGATATGATTCCGCTTGCCGTGAAGCTTCTTTCCCGCAAGGGATATGAGCTTTTCGGATTCATAAATATAATCCGCCGCATCCCTTTCGTATGCAATCTGAAACTTTCCCGGAAACATCTGCTCCAGCCTCTCAAATTGCTCCGGCGTTACCATGTGCATACAAAAAGGCTGTCCTTCCCTTTCAAAATAGGCAAGCAGCTTTTCCACAACCCGTCCGGTATTGGTCTTTCCGATGGGGAAGCTGACCGTAATCTTTTTTCCGCCGGACTTAAATACCAGGCTGCCGTCGATCACGCAGTACTTCGTTCCGTAAAAAGGCGCCCATAACAGGTTATTGGCAAAGGAATGCTCGCAGCTTCTGGACTGTTCTTTTTCATAAAACTCCTGAAACAGCGCCTCGTTTTCTTCTGTAATTTTCTTCCATTCAAATTCTGACATCTTGATACAATCCTTATCTTTTTATTGACAGCCGGCGCTTCCGGCATCCTCCAGCACGTCGAAGGCGTCGCCCTTCGCCCAGGGGCTTCCCACGTCGCATCTGCCGTGGTGGTATACTCTGGCGCTCTTTCCTGCCGTTACCTCGTCGGATACCGCCACATTCAGCCTGCTGACATCGGAGTTGCCGAATTTTTCAAGGATTGCAAGCATATTTTCAATATCCTCTTCGCTGACCTCTTCCTTTTTTCTCTTTTCTTCCTCTTCCGCCGCCATTAAATCTATGATAAATACCGGCTCTTTACCGTTTGTATTTCCCTGATCCATCTTTTCTCTTCCTTTCTTTTTATGCTTCTTTTTGCTGATACCTCCATCTGACAACGGCTGCGCCGATAATCAGGACATATCCGGTCACGCTGTAAACGTCCGGTATCTGATCCAAAAAGAAAAATCCCAGCAAAGCTGCAAATATAATCTGGGAATAATCAAACACCGAAATCTCCTTTGCCGGAGCGTAAGTGTATGCCGCCGTAATATTTAACTGACCACCCATTGCCGCAATACCCGCTAACACCAGCATCCCCCATTGCCATAAAGCCATCGGGTGATAGTCAAGCAAAATAAAGGGCAGCGTCACAAGAGTAGAAAACGACGAAAAGAAAAAAACAATCATTTTGCCTCTTTCTCCCCGCTTTCCCAGCAGCCGCACAAACGTATAAGCGGCTCCGGCTCCCATACCGCCTAAGGCGCCCACCAGCGCCGGAACAAATTCCACGTTAAAAGACGGCTTCATCACGAGCAGCGCCCCTGCAAATGCAATCGCCACCATCGACCACTCCACTTTGTTCGCCCGCTCCTTTAAGATAAAGCAGGAAAAAACAATGGCAAAAAAAGGCGAAAGCTTATCCAGCATATTGGCATCCGCGATATTCATCCTGTCAATGGCGTAAAAATTGCAAATCAGTCCCGCAGAACCGCATATCGCCCGCAAAAACAGAAACGGCAGGCTTCCCTTTTGTATTTTAAATTTTTCTTCCGTCCGCATCAGCAGAAACGCCGCCACAAACAAAGCTACAATATTTCTGAAAAAACACTTTTGCATGGAGGGCACATCGCCCGCCGCCCGTACAAAAAAACTCATCAGTGCAAAGCAAAACGCCGCCGCAATGATATGCAGTATGCCCTTATGTCTTTGCTCAAACCGTATTCCTCCGGGCATATTCCTTCACTTCTTTCACACAGACTCCCGTCAACGAAACAATCCGCTTATTTCTATTGTTAATGAGTCTGTCATTTTTATACTTTTTATCTATTGTATACAAATTTTATATTTCTTGCAACTTATGTTGACAACTGTTTTATACTGTTATATACTGTTTATCAACAGGAGGATAGCAAGATGCGATTATTGATTAACAATTCGTCTATGCAGCCCATTTACGAACAGCTTGTGGATCAAATCAAACAACTGATCGTAACGGGCGAATTAAAAGAAGAAGAAATCCTTCCTTCTGTCCGGACGCTTTCCAAGGATTTAAAGATCAGCGCGTTGACGGTCAAAAAGGCATATGACCGGCTGGAAGAAGAAGGCTTTATCATTACAGTGCACGGTAAGGGTAGCTTTGTCGCTCCGGCAAACCGCGAGCTCATCCTGGAAGCAAACCGCAGACAGGTAGAAACCGATCTGGAGCTTGCCATCCGAAAGGGAAAAAGCTGCGGCATGACAAACCGGGATATTACCGAATTAGTTACTCTGATTTTGGAGGAGATATCATGATTTTAAAAATGGACCATGTTTTCAAACAATATGATAAATTTGAGCTCAACTGCTCTCTTGCCGTTAATCCGGGCTGTGTGACAGGGCTGATCGGTCAAAACGGCGCAGGAAAAAGCACGACCTTCAAATCCATACTGGATCTGATTACCATTGACGACGGGGAAATTACCGTTTTTGACAAGCCCCATACGTCACTGACAGGCAAGGATAAACAGGATATCGCGGCAGTTCTTTCAGACAGCGGTTTTTCCGCTTTTCTGACCATCGGCGGGATCATTCCCGTTATGAACGCGCTGTATGACAATTTTCACAAAGAGGATTTTGTCCGCCGTTGTGAACGCTTCGGGCTTCCCCTCAACAAACAGCTAAAGGACTTTTCTACCGGAATGCAGGCAAAGTTAAAGATCCTGATCGCTTTGAGCCACGATGCAAAACTTTTGATTCTGGATGAACCCACCGCCGGGCTCGACGTGGTGGCGAGGGATGAGATCCTGGGACTGCTGCGGGAATATATGGAGACGGAAGGACGCTCAATCCTGATCAGCTCCCATATCTCTACGGATCTGGAAGGGCTGTGCGACGATATTTATTTTATTCATGAGGGACAAATCATACTTCACGAGGACACGGACGTACTTTTATCCGACTACGCTTCCCTGAAGGTTGATGAAGCGCAGTTTGATAAGCTGGATAAATCCCATATCCTGAGCGTCCTGAAGGAAAGCTACGGTTACCGCTGCCTTACCGACCAAAAACAGTTCTATCTGGAAAATAATCCCGGACTGATTGTGGAAAAAGGCTGCATTGACGATATTATCATGCTGAAAGTGAAAGGAGAAACCTTATGAAAGGCTTATTGATCAAAGATTTTAAACTGATATTTTATAATATAAGAATGATTATCGCTCTGGTTGTCATTTCCTTCTTCCTGCTGTTTTCTTCCAATACGGCTGATCGATACGGCTTTGTAATCTCTTATCTGACGGTCGTCTCCTTTATGTTTGTGCTCTCGTCCGTCAGCTACGACGATTTTGACCACGGCTTATCGTTTTTAATGACGCTGCCTGTCAGCCGCAAAACCTATGTGCGGGAAAAATATTGCTTCGGATTGTTAGGTGGAATCGCAGGATGGATATTTGCCATTCTGCTCTGCTTCCTGTTCACTCTAACCCGGAACGCAACCATGGCGGATATTTTAAACGCTGATTTTATGTCAACCAGTGTTTCCGTATATATCCTGCTTACCTTTATTTTATCCGTGACCCTGCCCATACAGTTAAAATTCGGCGGAGACAACGGTAAAATATTTATCATTCTCATAATCGGCGCCCTTTTTGTCATCGGTTTTGCCGTTAATAAAATTGCCGCCGGCTTTAACGTCAACCTGACAGAGTGGCTGAACAGGCTTTTAACCTTAAACACGGTTTCCTTTATGCTCATACTGTGCGCTGCGGCACTGGCAGCACTGTTTGTCTCTTACATGATTTCCAATAAAATCATGAGAAACAAACAGTTATAAGCTGAAAGCGCCCGAAGGCGGCATTGCCTCTGTCAGTTATTCTGCGTTTATTTTGTCCGCAAATTCCTGAATATCGTTTACTCTGGCGGCAAGTTTGAGCCATGCTTTTAATTTATTGATGTCATTGGTTTCTGACAGTTGCTCTTTTAATGCCTCCGGCACATCGCCGTATTCGCTTAAAAGATCAATAATACAATTTACTTGTGTGTCCCTGGTCGCCTCTTCTGCCGCTTCCAGGCGTTCATAGTAGATATAATCCTCAAAAGTCATATACTCCATCCTCACTTCCGGCAGAACTTTTACCTGCCCTACAAAACGATGGACTTCCTTCGTTGCCTCATCTACGGCATTCTCCTCAACGCTGTGTTCCAGGTAATTCAGCATTGCCTAAATACTTTCATTGCCGCCCTTCTGTCCGCCCGTATAAAAATAAATAAATTCCAATCCGTCATCATACTGCAGCTGCGGCACCTCTTCACAGCGATTTCTGATCCGATACATCATATAATCATATCCAAAAGGGTCATAGTTGGTAATCGTCAGAACATATAAATTGGGAAGCTTTAAAAAGTCCGTTTCTCCGCTTTTCATGGAACGCCCGTCAATCTTTGCCTGATAAAACCGGTTATGCCGTGGCAGATGGATTCCTTTTTGCAGGTGCGGTTCCAAATCATAAACATTTACCGGCATATCTGTTTCTTCCCCAAATTCCTCGATTTCCACATCCATTCTGATTCCTCTGAGCCCTGGAATCATCGCAGGAATTGCCCGTTGCGACACAATTCGGATTTTCTCAATCTTCCTTTGCAGCAATACGGAAAGAACCGTTCTGCAAAAATGCTCTCCTACATCCGGATTCGCCGTAACTGCATTCATGAGAAAATCATCCATCACGTTTAATTGTTCCAATGTTTTGTTCGTATAACTCATTCGTCCTCCTGTTCCGGCAGAGCCGTTAAGTTATCGAACATATGATACGGCTCTGCCAACATTTAATTGTGTGCTGTGAAAATGTTGGCGAGATGCCAAAGATTTCTGTCTGCCAGAGAATGACAGACGAATAGGATTTTCACTTAGATTTTCAGCAAATAAATTGCTATGAAAAAAGTATATAACTCATTTTTCTGAATGTCAATATATTTTAATCGTTTTTTCGATCTTTTTCTGATCACCTCTTTTTCTGATCTGCTTTTTTCTGATCTTCCTGCTTACTCATAACCTATAGGAACAATCTTTTTTATTTCCCGGACCATTTCATCTATTACTTCACAGACATTCCCCTGAAACATGGCGGCAAACAGTTTTTCCATATTTTCCTCAAAATGCTCCGGCAAAATCCCGCATTGCTCCCTGCATAACTGCACCAGCCTTTTTTCGCCGGGATGTGTCAGTTCATTGACTGCAAAAATAACATCAAAATAGCTTGCCAGAAATTCCGTCACTCTGTGATTGATGCTGTTATGATCCTTTCGGATGTATGCCTTTTTGATCTGTCCGTCATAAGAGGGCAGACAGCCGCTTAATAAATTCATGTTTTTACGGATAATGTTTTCCTTTAACCGTTTAGGATAAGGTATCTCATACTGCTTCTGATAAGCTGAAAGCCTGCCTTTTTCATCATATAGGATCTTACAGGTCTTTAAATTATGCCACATACAGGTGGTATACCCGTTTGACGCATTTCCCTCTGTTACGACATTTTCTATTCCTGCCATAAAGTCATCCATGCTCCGGTAAATAATATCAAGATCGATCCCGTCCTTTAACGTACAGTTATCTTCTTTCTCCCAGTAATGGTTTCCGATTTCCATACGGGAACAATACTTTTGCAATATCTTCTCCCTTACTTCGTCAGGCACTTCCTCTGTCTGGTAAACATACACATCATAATCGGATCTCTCATCACTTTTCTCCGTTGCCCTTGAGCCTCCTAAGGCAATGGCTTCCACCTGGTCCAATTTTGACAATTCTTCAAATAGTTCCCCAACCTCTGTTTTCATCTGCCTTTCCACCTTATTTTTCACTGATTTCAAGCGTCTTTTTCAGATCTTTTATGTAAACGCTCTGCTGCTTTTTCAGATATATACCTACAAACGGCTTCATAATCGCTTTTTTAGCCGTAACGTCTTCCGTAAAATCAACCAAAGTCTTTTCTCCCTGTGCCGAAAATACTCCGGTCCAATGTCCTTTCATATTTTCATTTTCCATATCAAATTCATACCTGTTCACAGGTTCCATGCAGGTTATGGTAAAGGTTGTGGCAAAACCGTCTTTGGTATATTCCACAAACTGCGCGCCGTCCTCCAGAATTTCAATTCTGTCCAGGTCGCTTCGCCAGGAGCTGTCCTTTAAATCCGTAACCACCTTCCACACCTTTTCAATGGGATAGGATAATTCTTCCTTTCTGTTTGCTATTGCCATTTCTCAATTCCCCTCTCATTATTTATTGATGATTTTCCTACTTTAAGAATCCAAAAGCCGTTTTAAGAAATACTCCCGGTTATTGATAAACATTTCCGTTACCTGATAACTCTCCGTATCCTGATACTCACAGGGATGAATCCCCCCATCGTCAAAAGACAGGATTTGCGCCCCGGGAATGCCGAGCAAAATGGGAGAATGGCTGGCTATGATAAACTGGGAACCCAGTTTTGAAAGCCTGTCCACTTCCATTAACAGCGTAAGCTGCCTTTGGGGGGATAACGCCGCTTCCGGCTCATCCAGAATGTAGATCCCGTGATCTGTAAAGTTACCTTTCACTAATGCCAGAAAACTTTCTCCGTGGGACTGCTCATGAAGAGATTTTCCCCCGTACCTGGCATAATAGATTTTCGCAAGATCGCCGTCTCGATAATCCTCAGTCTTACTTGCCACATTATAAAAGCTCTCGGCACGCAGAAAATAGTTTCCCTTGGGTCTTTTAAAGCCTTTTATGACCGAAACCGCCTCGTAGAGCTTCGAGTGACTTTCATAGGTGGAGAATCTGTAATTTTTCGTGCCGCCTTCCGCGTTAAAGCCGTAGGCAACGGCAATTCCTTCGATCAGAGTTGATTTGCCAGAGCCGTTTTCACCCACGAAAAAGGTAATGTTATGATTAAAGGTCAGTTCCTCCAGCCCCTTTAATGCGGGAATGCCCCTGAGATAACTGTCCGGCTCTATTTTATCCCAATCAATTCTTATTCCTCTGATAAATCTGTCTTCCATAACGCCCCGATCCTGTAATAGTCCGTCAATTATTTTCATTATACAGTCATGCAAACTATTTTGAAACATTTTTATTCCATTTCTGCGAAATATCTGTAAAAAGGGACCGTCGCATTTATAAGTTTTTATATTGATCAAAGGAAACCTTTATAAAAACGCCGGTATTTAATCCGCGTATTTTGCGGATTTATATACCGTTGCGTTTTTATAGAGCGAAAGCGTGTTTCCGTGATCAATATAAAAACTTATAAATGCGACGGTCCTTGATCTATTTGATAACCCCTGTTTACAACCCTTTCCTTACTCGCTGATATACAGTTCTATATATTGCCCCACATGATCCATTGTGCTGTCAAGGGATTCTCCATCCTCCATATATGCGGATATTCCTTCTTTGATCATATGCCTGATCCGGATATCATCGTTTGCCGGGGCATTTAACTGCCTTAAAACATCCATATATTCTTCCATTGTGCCTTCCTGCCTGAAGTAGATATACCATGCTATGCGTTGTCCGCCATAGTCTTCCGCCGCCGCGCCGGGCGTTGCTCCGCCACGGGTCATATCTTCCTGGAAGCCTGCAAGACCGTCCAGATTGACCGCGTTTCCCTGTTTATAATCCGGCTCTTCCGTAAAGGTTGTCTTTTGGATTTCGTTCCCGAACATTTCTCTTATAAAGCTTCCTGCCGCTTCCTTTTCATCGCTGTTGGCATTGATAGCAAATGTCACGCTTGGTATAAATACATTTTTCTCGCCGTTGCCGAATATTTTATAGTCATAGTTGATATTTTCATTCTCAACGCCGGTTTCCACGCCGTTGTATTTTATACTGTAAAACTGTGTAATATCCCCCACCGTTTCAAACTGGCACAGAGCTATTTTCTGCCCTGAATATTCCTGATTGTATAGAGGATACATCTGCCATACAGCCTGCGCCTTTCTCGAGTCCTCCTCCACATCGGATAACCACTGCTGCATTTCCTCCTCGGTAGAGTGTTCCTGCAAGGCGTCCCACAATTCCTTAAAGTCCGCAAGGAATGTCTCCAGCTCCTCTTCATGATAATTGCCATCCACATCTATCATATCCGCCGAATATGCCGGATACAGGATATCAAAAAGGACTTCCCAATCGTATATATTCAGATCGTTTCCTTCGTTGGGTTTTTCGCTGTTTCTGATATATTCCGTAAGAGATTTTATATCTGTAATGGAAGCGATTTCATCCTTTGACCCGACCAGCGCCGGAAACCGGAATCTTGAAGGGATCGCGTAAATTCCTTCATCAGTCCTGTATGCGGCAATGACGTTCTCAAGACAATTGGGATTTTCCTGTAAAATTGCATCATAGACATCGGAAAGCTCCAACAGCACTCCGCTTTCGGTATATTTCCATACGTTCAGTCCGTCCATAAGAATTACATCCGGTCCTTCGCCCGCAAGCAATTCCGTATTCAGCGCATTGACCGCATCTTCTGCCGATATCCCGCTTTCATCATCAATTCCGTACCGGTATTCCACGGTAATATTGGGGTGAAGCCCTTCAAATATCCCGATCATTCCTTCCATAAATTCCGCATATCTTAAAGAATATACGGTAATGGCTGCCTCCGGCTCATCCGCATATGGATTTTCTACAGCTTCTTCCGGCGCCGCTATGTTTGTTTCCAGTGCATAAGGCGCGTATGCCGCAACCTGAATGCCCTCATCGCCGGAACAGATGGTAACAAACTTTACCTCGCCGTTATCCTGACTGTTTTTTGCATCTACAATGTAATCATAGATTGTCGTTGTATTTTTTTGGAAATTGTTATCCGTATCCTGAACCATCTGCACGGATAATGATCCTTCCGCCACATAGGAATAAATCCCCGTTGCAAGCATGAGATAAATCATCCCGCTGCCGTCCGCACCCGGCTTTAACAGATTTTTACAGCTTAAGGTATCTGCTCCGAGCGCTGCCGACGTTTTGCTGATTTCATCCGCCATTGCCTCGTTTAACCAGGTATCTTCCCCGGAAAGCTTTCCCGTCTCCCGGTCATAGATATATAAGGCATTTTCCGTAAGAGCCATCAGGCTGTCGTCCGTTTCACAAAAATCCAGAAGCCCCGGCACATTAACCGTATAAATTTCCTTTCCCGTTATATCAAACTTATGAAGATCCCCGTCAACAAGAGCATAGACTGCTTCGCAATCGGAGGAATATTTCAATCCGGATATCATTTGGTCCCCATAGTCTGCAAGTTCTATGGCTTCCGTCTGATCCGGCGAAACCCTCACAATCTTATTTTCCCGGATGCTGCCGTCTGACAGGATGCCGTATCCGACGATCAGATTGTCGGACCCGTCAATATCCGCCGCGGAAATAAAAGCGCCCTCCGGCAGCAGGCTTTCCGCCTTCGTTTCTTCCTGCGTCCAGTTAAGCCCTTCGTCTGCGGAAGTGAATTTTATCACATCCCTGCCTTCCGAACTGCCGCCTAGGACAATATAGCTTTCCCCCGCTTCTTTCATCGCAAAGATTCTCCCGGCTCCATCAATCTGTGAAAGCACATACTCGTCATACCCCTGCCCGATCTGACCGATCTCATCCGTTTCCTTTCCGTTGCCGCCGCTTCCGCAGCCTGTCAGAATCGTTACCAACAGCGTCATGCTGATCAGTCTTTTCATGATTTTTCGCATACATCTTCCTCCTTTATTTGTTTCCCCTGTTCCTGTCTCTGCTCCTGTTCCTGTTCCTGTGTGTTTTGAATCGTCTTTTCCGCCCGCGCGAAACGGAATCCGGCGTTTCCAAGCGCCTTGATAACTCTGACTATCATATAGATCAGTGCAGCGACCGCAATCAACAGGTATCCGGCGCCTTTTAATCCGTTTTTGAGACATAATTGTTCCGGCACCTCTTTATTTTCAAAAACCATATGCTCCAGCCTGTCTCTTATATGATCCGCATAATCGCCCCAGAAACCAAAGTCAGACCACTTGGACGGCGTTTCAATCCAGTTGGCGGGCGAGCGATAATCCGTCATATACCAGGCATTTCCGGCAATGCCATACGCACTTAACAGTTTCTCCTGATACTGTCCGCGGTAAAGTTCCCCCTCCGTATCCAGGATGATCCCGGTTATTTCCCGGTCGCTTTCAGCCCCCTGCAGCGTCTCCGGCTCATGAAGATTGATTACCATAAGCGGTATCGTATCATCTACAATTCCACGCACCACATATTCCGTTCCGGCATAAGTAACCGTTCCCCCCACGCTGACGGAAGTACCGAATATTTCATACATCGTATCCTTATCCAGAAGGCAGCCGGCATCGTCGCCCCGGTACAAAACGTTACCGGAATGAAATAGCAAATCCGAATCGCCGTCCACGGCAATTACCGTTACTTCCGCGCTCCGCTGCTCCTCCCCGGTTATGGACTGCGCCGGATCAGCGCTGTAACAGCCGGCAATGAAATCCTGGTTTTCTTTCATTGTTTCCATATCCCGATACGTCGTATCCGCTACCCCGTCTATGACCTGACAGTTTTCCTTCCCCTGATAATAGCGGTCCGTCTCTTTTCTTTTGCCCATACACAGCGCCATGATAAAAAATGCAAGGCAGAAAACAATCCATCTTACGATCCGCTTTTTCATGATCCTCCATCCCCTAATCTTACAACATCGCCGTTCTCAATCGGTTTGTCGCTGCTTACTATGATCAGATCGTCGCCGCTTAACGCGCTGCTTCTTACCGCCGCATAGGTATCGTTTGAATCCTCTACGGTTACGCTTACTTTATCCGCTGTCATCTCCTCCCCCAAAATACCGTTTTTATAGCCCACTACAAGTACGTAATTGCCCGCGCCGTCTCCCCTCAAAGCCTCGATGGGGATTGTAAGCCCGTCGCTGTCCGACTGATGGGTAAAAACAATGGTTGCCGTCATGCCAACGCTGTAACCCTCTTCTGAAAGCCTGCACCTTACATCATAAACTGCGGGATTCTCCTGATTTTGTACAACGGATACGATCGCAGCGTTTTCTTCGGTTGTACTTGTTACAATCCTTGCACTCTCCCCCTCTACGATATACCTGACCTTTTCGCCGGATACCGTGGCGACCAGCTCATAGCCCTGACTAATATCCGCCTGATAAAACGCCGCCGTATTCGGCGCGTAATCCCCCGCCCTCACATTTACGGCTGTTATCTGCCCTATGGAATTTGCAGAAACAACGCCTTCCTTTTGCAACAGCTCCTCCACTTCGTCCATTTGATTCTGACATTCATCGATCTTCGCATCGATTTCCATTTCATCATAATCCTTGTTCCGCTGCGCGGCATACAGTTCCAACTGCACCGCCAGATCATGACGCTTCGTCTGCAGCATTTCCAGATTATACCTTACAAGGGGCGTTCCCGCTTCGATCCTGCTTCCGCTCTTTACCATAACCTGATCGATCAAAACTTCCGGATAGATATAGACGGGAGTTCCTTTAAAGCGCTGCCTATGTTCCCGCTGTGAAATTCCGGAAGATATACCGACAATGTCCACAGGCTCTTTTCCTTAATAAACACAACCGGCTGTTCCACCATGTTCCAGTACTCTAAAAAGCCAAGTATCATCGCCGAGACAATTCCATCTTCCGCCATGGGCATCCCTATACTGAGAAAGATCCGAAAGCTGCCTGCTCCGTCAAGCCTTGCCGCTTCCAATATCTCCTCCGGCACCTGCTCAAAGGAGTTATACATGATGAATACCGGAAATGTGGAAAACACCATGGGCAAAATCAGGGCAAGATGGGTATTGATCAACGACATGGCATCTAAAACAATATACTGCGAAACCATCGTCACCTGAAACGGAAGAAGCATACAGAAAATATAAACCGTGTAGATGACTTTTCCAAGCTTCCCCCTGTATCTGGCAAGCCCCCACGCCGCCGGAACAGCAAAAAGGATCTGCCCTATGGCTATGACTGCCACTACCTTGACGGAATTCCAGAATAAAACATAGTATTCGGACGTATCAAGCAACAGCTCTATGATATTTTGAAAAGTGGGATACAGCGGTATAAACCGCCATGCGGCATATCCTTCCCCCTCATCAAAAATCGGACCGATCAGCGCCGTCAGTTCCGCATTTCCCATAAGGCTTCCTGTGATGATGACAAGAATGGGAGCTATGCAGATCACGGCGCCGACGACGGCGGTCAGTCTTACTATCCGTTTCATCATGCGTCCTCCTTTCCATGCGGCAGCAGGATCAGCCTGATCAGCCCCAGGACGGCAAAGAGAAAAATTGCCGTAAGACATGCCGCTGCCGACAGCTTGCTGATATCCAGCTTGGAAAACCAGTTATTAAACAAATGCTGCAGCATATAAACGCTGTTATCGGGATAATTTCCCGCAAGCAGGTAGATTTCACGAAACACCTTGAAGGAATTGACAAAGGAAAGCACCGTGACCGTATAAGCGCCGCCCCTGATATTTGGCAGCGTCATATTGAAAAACAGCCTTATGCTTCCCGCCCCGTCTACCCGCGCCGCTTCGTAAATATCCTTGGGAACAGCCTCCAGCACCGTCAGCCAGATCAGCATATCATAGCCCATATTTTTCCATAGATAGGTACCGATCAGAAGATACAGGGAATTTTGCCCTGTCAGAAAGCTGACCGGCTCTAACTCTAACATAACCCGGATGCCATTGATGATCCCCGCATCATCAAAAAGCATTTTCCATACGGTAACTACCGAATTGGACGGGATCGCCATGGGCGCCAGAAACGCAAACCGGATCAGCTTACTTTTCATATTGCTGACGATATACGCCATACACAGCGAAATCATGAGCAACAGCGGAAGGCTTATCGCATCAAAGAGCAGCGTATTTTTTACCGCCAGCCTGAAAGCGTCATTGGCAAACACGGCGCTGTAATTATCAAGTCCCACAAAATCCGATGAGATGCCGCCAAAAAAGGATCTTTTTACCACATCCAGCAGAGGGATTATGAGAAATACAAGTATTCCCGCAGCGCTCGGAAGCACAAAAAACAGAAAATGATAGTTTTTATTCACAAAGTTTTTATATTTCACCGTCCCACCCGCCATACGCTTCTTTTTCCTATCACAAGTATAACTTTTCCTGCTTTTTGATACTTCTAATTCTCATCTAACTTTTATCTAATTTTTGTCTAATTTGAATAATCTGATGTTTTTCAAAAAATAATATGATATGATAAGCGCGGAGGAAGCCTCATGAAATTACTGTTAATCGATGATGATGTTTCGCTTTGCCATATACTCAAAAATAAATTTGACAAAGAAAACATCGACTCTGTTATTTGCCATACGGGAAAGGACGGCATTGCAAAAGCCCTTTCCGCCAAATTTGATATTATCATTCTGGATTGTATGCTGCCCGATATGAGCGGAATTGATATCCTCAAAAAATTTCTTTTTGATAAGATTTCCGTTCCCGTGATCATGCTTACGGCGCTGGGAACATTACAGGATAAACTGAACGGTCTGGGAAACGGCGCCGACGATTATATTGTCAAGCCATTTGAATTTGACGAGCTTTTAGCGCGCATCCACTCCGTGCTAAGGCGCGCGGACCCTATTGCAAACACCGATTATCACTATGGAGATATCTCTTACAACATAGAAAGCCATATCTTACAGTGCCAAAAAGAATCCGTCCAGCTTTCCAAAAGAGAGTCCCTGGTATTTGAAGTGTTGGTAAAAGAGGCGGGCAAGGTAATTTCCAAGGATACGATCATTAACAATGTCTGGGGCGAAAACTCCTATATTGACGACGGAAATCTGGGCAACTATATTTATTTTATCAGAAACCGTTTAAAAACCATTCACAGCAAAGTTACTGTTAAAACAGTTCATGGCATAGGCTATGAGCTCTCATCCGGCAATGCAAATGATTAAAAACTTACAAATCCGTCTAACCATATATCTGTCTGTTTTCTTAACAATCCTCATGGTCGCCGTATGCGCTATTTACGCCTGTATCACTTCTGCAAATATCAGCAACCGGAACAGGCTGGAATATGAAAACAATATTATCTATTTCTATTCTTATTTATACCAGAACAATATCATCAGTTTTTCCAATATATCCCAGCTTACGGACAAAGGAT
Source organism: uncultured Lachnospiraceae bacterium (assembly GCA_900542015.1). Lineage (GTDB taxonomy): Bacteria > Bacillota > Clostridia > Lachnospirales > Lachnospiraceae > UBA2882. Next base: position 42,114 of record UQLY01000018.1, read on the forward strand.
TTTATGTGGAGCTGTCAGGCGAACAATGTTCCCAAAAATACCGGACGGCTTCCATCCCGGATGCCGAGACGGTCATGGACAGGCTGGATATTACCCAAACCTCTGAATATTGGGAAAATTATTATGACGCAGTCCGGCAGAAAATCCCCGTGCACTCCGAATCCGCCTTCCGCCATGAAGGCATCGAATATTGGGTAAGCTATGCCTTTATCCAAAACCGGGAAAGATCCTATACGGTCACTCTGCTCTATTCCACGCTCCATGAAAAGCTGGAAATCCGCCGCCTTTGTATGACATTTTCACTGGTTTGCCTGTGCGCGACGATCGTTCTTTTTATTATATCTTATTATTTTGTAAAAAAAGTCCTCCTTCCCGTCAAAGAGGCTTACAACAAACAGGAAGAATTTATCGCTGTTGCCTCCCATGAACTAAGGTCTCCCCTGACCGTCATCAAGGCAAGCCTCTCTGCAATGCCAAATTCCGGCAGCGAAGAACTGGAGCACTATAAATCCATTGCAAATGCGGAATGTTCGCGCATGTCAGATCTGATCAACGATATGTTACTGTTAGCTAACATGAAAGGGGGCAGACAAAAAAACACCTTTCAGGACTGCGATCCATGCGATATTGTCATTAACTGTTATAATCGTTTCGAGAAACTTGTTCTGGGCAAAGGACTTTTGTTTCATGTTTCGTTTCCCGAACAGCCCCTGGCGCATTATAAACTGGATAAAGACCGCATTACCCAGCTTCTGGTCATCCTTTTGGATAATGCCCTAAGCTATACGGAAACAGGCTCGATCACGCTTTCCGCGTATGAAGAGTACGGCAGGCTCCGCCTTTGTGTATCGGACACCGGCAAAGGCATTCCCGATTCCATGAAAAAGAGGATCTTTGATAAATTTTTCTCCGCCGACCGGTCACATTCCAAAAACGAGCATTCCGGTCTGGGGCTCAGCATCGCAAAAGAAATCGCCGCCCTGCATCATGCGGTCATCGAGGTAACCGATAACGAGGGCGGCGGAAGCGTATTTACTATATTGTTTCCGTAAATAAACTGCCTGTATCTGCTTTCGCTATTTTTTCCCGGAAATTTTCAGACAGGCAAGTCCGAAGAAAATGACTGCGACTGCCGCCATGATCCCAATACTCGCGGCAATGGAAACCTCCGTGTTGCCAAAGAAATAAAGGATGCCCAGATCCTCCTTTACCTGCGTCACGACAGAAGCCGGAACCCCTTTAAAGGCTTCCTCCATAACCGGTTCCATCATAATATTCCGAAAGATCAGGGCGCCGTGGGAAACGGGAAATAACTTTACGACCCATTGTACCCCTTCAGGATAAGAGCCGATGGGCAGATAAATCCCCGTTAAAAATCCGATTAACGTACCCAGTACAATATTTGCCGTCGTATAGGCATTGATACTTTGGAATAACGAAACAAAAAACAGTGCAATAGACGTATTCATAAAAGTATTCAGCAAAATCACGCCCAGGGTCCTCGCAATGTTATGTAAACTCATCAGCTCCCCGCCGTTTGCCGTAACATAGATTTCCGCTGCCGCCAGTACGATCACTGACATAACGACCCCTACCGCATAGGCGCTTAACATGTAGCCGCCCGCGATCTGCCATCTTTTGACCGGCGCCACAAGAAAATCCTTTTCAATCCGGTCCGCCCGGTCCTTTACCATGGTTCCAAGCATACCAAAGGTTGTCGTCATACTGGTGATCGCCAAAACTCCCGCCATGACCCAGTTATCCATCATTTCCCCGGCGCGCTCAAAATCTTTCAGATCGTTCGTATACACATCTCCCAAAAATAACGCGTAAAGCCCGATGACGATAAATACCGCCAAAAGCGAAAAAATAACCGAAGACCTGTCCCTTATATATAATTTCAAATTCCTTTTTGCAAATGCGATCATTCCCGTATCTCCTTTCCCGTTATACCCAAAAATACGTCGTCCATGGAGCCTTTTGCTACCGTAAACCCTTCCAGAAAGGGCTCTGCAAGTTTCAGAACCGGCAGCGCCTCCATGGTGGTCTGCAGATCCACCTCCAACTGTTCTCCTTTTTTCGCAAAGCCGATTTTTTCTTTTGCAAGCAACTCCTCTAACTTCTTTTGCTCCTCCCTGCTGCGGCATATGAGGCGCAGCTTATCTTTCGCATATTTTTCCTTTAAATCCAAAGGCGTTCCCGCCGCCGCTACCATGCCGTGATCCACAACGACACAATAATCGGCATCCTCCGCCTCTTCCATGTAATGGGTCGTCAGAAATACGGTCATTCCCTGTTCTTTTTGCAGCTTTTTGATCGTATCCCAGACATTCCTTCTGGTCTGCGGATCAAGCCCGGTGGTGGGTTCATCCAAAAACAGGATTTTGGGCGTATGGAGAAGTGCTCTTGCAATATCCGCCCGCCTCCTTTGTCCTCCTGACAGCTTTCCGTAAGGGCGTTTCAAGAAACTGTCCATTTCCGTAACTTCACACGCCTTCTTTACAGCCTCTTTCAATTCCTTACCCTTCAAATCATAAAAACTGCCCCGGATCTTTAAATTTTCTTCCACCGTAAGAAGCCCGTCTAAAAGACTTTCCTGAAACACCACGCCGATGCTGTCCCGGATTTCCCCATCCTGTTTTCCCAATTTATATCCGTTTACCAAAACCTCTCCTTTATCCGGTTTTAAAAAGGTACAGATTGCATTGATGGTCGTGGACTTCCCGGCTCCGTTCGGTCCTAAGAAAGCAAACAGCTTTCCCGGTTCCACATAGAAACTGATATCCTTTACCGCCTGCACACTGCCGTAGGATTTGGATAAATGATTTACCTCGATGATTTTCGTTGATTTTTTCTCTTCCATAACCTTCTCTCCCTTCATGAGATAACTATAAACCACGCAAAAAATCCGGTAAATCCCCGTAAGTGCAAGTTGCAGTTTCTTCCCGGTAAGTTGTAATTCTTTTCCTGCAAGCTGCACAGACTTAGAAAGTCAGAAGGCTGCCGCATTTAGAAAATTGTATAGATATCAAAGGAAACCTTCATAAAAACGCCGGTACTTAATCCGCGTATTTTGCGGATTTACGTACCGTTGCGTTTTTGTAGAGCGAAAGCGTGTTTCCGTGATATCTATACAATTTTCTAAATGCGGCAGCCTCTTAAGCCTTGAGTCGTTTTACTTTTTCCTTTTTTCTATAGGCAGCGGAAAATGGTTTTAGCATTTTTACTGATTTGACATTCGCTTTTTTTCTGCAAGAGCGTCATTGAGCTGTTTTGCTTTTCTCAGATTACCGCAGAAAACACTGGCAACAACGATCACATAAACTGCCAGTATAATAAAGAAAAAGAAAACGCCCTGAAAAACCGTTTCGTAAAGCCTCAGATACCCGCCAAATACCATCAGGACACATTCCAGCAGAAGAAAATGGATTACCACTCTCACATTCATTTCCTTCTGGCTCAGTTCCTTTTTGGAATAAAAAACAAGAAGCGGCAAATCCCCTGCCAATGAAAACAGAAGCATCTGACCAAAATAATCCAATCCAAAAACCGCTCCTTCTGAAAAGAGCAGGCAGAAAACAAATGTCGCCATCATAGAACCGCCGTAAATGACGGGATAGCAGACCAGTATTTTTTTCAAAAGATCCCGTAATTCCATGACACACCTCCTAAAGTCCCAATATTTCCTTAAGCCGGGGAACATAACCTCTGGACACCAGCAGCTTTTCCCCATTGTCCATATGCGCCTCAAATCTGCCGCTGAAAGAAGGCTTGATATGAGAAATTTTCATAGCGTTAATCACGGTTGACTTGGAAGCCCTGAAAAACTGTTTTCCCGCCGTGAGCGCTTCAAATTCATAAAGCTTTAACTTTGTTTCATATACTTCCTCTTCACAATACAGGAAGGATTTCTGGTCCACGGTATCAAAATAATAGATTTCATCCATGGACAGCCTGTGAATTTCATCCCCCTGCATTCCGATCAGCTGCGCGCCTGTTGATTTCAGCTTATATAGCATTGCCATGACTTCTTCATTCATCTCATGGCACCGGATGACTATTGTTTCTTCCTCTGACCGGGGAATTTCTTCAATGAGAATTTTCATCTATTTTCTCCTTTTCAAAGCGGCTCGGCTTGCTTTGCTGTCTCCCGACAGGCGGGAATTACTTTTCTTGCTATTTTAACTTTACAACACCCTGATAGGAGGGTGCAACGTTTCTTTGTTATGCAAATCTTTGGGTTTTCTGAAGCTAATACTCATATTGAGCTTAATATGTATTTTTCTATCGCTGCATGATAATAAAGACATATCCATCCACAAAGGCAGACCCATTGGCGGTGAAAACATGCCTGCAACTTCCTCCACTGTAAATGTTTTTGATTCATATGCTCCTCTCAAAAATCCATCCCTATAATACAAATCATTACTGGATAATCTTGACAATTCTTTTTTGCTTGTATCCGGATAAATATGTATATAACATTGTGTACAGGATATTTTATTTTTTTCTTTTAATTCATTGATTGCCAATTCCAAGCTGTTGCTTAGCATCATCTTATATGTCATACTCTTTCCTGCCTGCCATGTGCATTACCGCCAAACTTCTGACCGCTGATTTCATTATCGCATAATGGTGTTATCAGATCCACGAAAATATATCGGACTGAGGTATCATTATGATGACCTGATGAATATCGCTATATTAAATTTTCGATATCACCCTGTATCTTTATAATATCTCCGTCAAAAATTGAAATCTTACTTTGATGACCATTTATTACAACAGCAAATACGCCTTCATATATCGTTCTCATATCATCAAATAAGTTCATCAATTCATCATGCCTGATTACTACGGTATGTTCCTTTAAAACTCTCTGCTGAAACAGATAAACTCTTTGTCTGCTATTGTCGGCATTTTCTCCAATACCACTATCATCTTCTACATCCACAGGAATTGAATCCAAATTTGAGACGCTCCATATCATTTCATTTTTTGCCATCAAGCTTACCTTGCGGAACATATCTTTCAGAAATTGAATATTATTGTTACAATCTTTATATAGTATTTGCTTCATTGCATATCTCCCAAAGGTGCATTGGTGGATGGTGGATGGTTTAGCTTTATTTTTGAATACTGTGCATTATAAATTGTTTCATGCAAATGTGGAGTGGTATGATAGCCAGAAGAGTTTATGTTTCCGTGAGCAAATTTAGTATAAGTCCACCCAACCAGTTTCTCTTCAGTAATCATCATACATTCTTATTTTTTAACATTCCCAATTTCATCATACTTTGACAATACTTGGCTCTTGGTGTTACTTGATTTAGAAAGTTTTTTCTTTGAAAAAATTAAGTAGGTTATAAAATCAATTTTCTTTTGTATAAATTGAAAAACACTTTATAAGTTTCAGAATATTCCATTTCCATCATCGAAAGAGACTGACAATTTTTTACCATTTTCAAACGCTAAAAGAATTTCTTTGTCATAAACCACCCAATCCAATATTGCATCTGTATAATTATTTTTCCATATCAAATATCCCTCAAAACTAAAACAAATTAGTAATAATTCTCCAATAAAAACAATGCAAGATTGAGCATCACATTTTACTATTTCAAAAATAGCAGATATTGAGTTGTTTGATTGATACAATATTTCCCCTTGACCTAAATTTATCACATAGTAACTTATTCCAAAAGACAAAAAAAGAATATTATTTTGTATAATAAAATTAGGATTCATTCCCAAATTATAATAGGAAAAAGCAATGTTACCTATACAGGTTTTTAATATACAAAAACAATTATCATACTCTTTATCTTCATTGAACACATATATTGGATTATATATTTCAAACTCTTCTGATTCTGCCAAATAAATAATTTTACTCATTCTTGCTCCTATTTTATATTATTATGGTTATATCTACTTTGTTTCCCTGAACTAATTTTAATCGTCAATAATCTATTTCCATCCCAATGTGTTGTTACCTTTGCACCACCATTTTTACCCATTAGGAAGCTTTCCCGAGTCGTAATGGTATAATAGTAGGTAACACCATTTTCTGTATATGATGCTAATTTCGGCATTCCAACTTGGCTACTAGGATCATTTAAGACATCATTATAATATTTTTCAAAAAAAGCTCGATTCTCTGGTGTATCATCAAATCCCAATTGTGCAAGCACATAATTTAAGGGTTCTGTTACCTGTTATAATTTATTATTA
>UQLY01000019.1 GCA_900542015.1 uncultured Lachnospiraceae bacterium
GGAGTTTTCCCAAGCCTCTACCGAGGAGTTTCCCCGAGCCACTACCGAGGAGTTTCCCCGAGCCTCTACCGACCGCTTATACCTACCCTTGACAATCGCCGGATTAAAGTATGTGCCAAACTCTATGCAGATCCTGCCACCAAAGTCATTCGGTACTGTGTCAAGTTCCTCCTGGTTTTTAACTGTTATTTCACTCAATTCATCATAGTTGATATTCATGTAATTACGCCTCCTTTACCCTGCTTACGACCTCGTGTACCGCAATAAACTTTCCCTCATGTTCCGCGCTGTAGCGTTTCAAAATTTCTTCAACTTTTTCCCTTTCGCCGCCAAATGGGAGATCCGGATCGGGTTTAATATCTTCCTCGTGTACGCACCGCCTTCGTCCATCCGGCAGCATTTCGATAATCCGGCAGATATAGACTGTCTCGATTTCAGGCTCTTTCTTTTCCTGATCTGCCTGCCACTGGTAACACATATCAATGACCTGTTCATTGGTTGCCATTCTCAGCATTTTATCGAGTTCGAGGTTGTGGATGTGGCGGAGACCTAAGTATTTCCTTACAAAATCAAAACTTAATTCATTTCTAATTCGCAAAGCTTCCTCTGCCGACAGCACCGGCGCAAGAAGATCGGAAAATTTAATTGTGTCGGTTACGCGCGTAGAATATGTTGTATACTTATACCCACAAAGAAGGAGCGGTTCAGCATCGTGGAAATGTATGGTATTTTTAGGAGGTATTTTTTCCGTTGGTTTTTCCTTTGTTCCATACCAGACATACCCAAGTCTCTCCGCTTCCTCCAGAAGCGCTTTCTTTTCTTCATCGTTTTCGCAATGAACAACCATTCCCGGTTTAATTTCTTTAAATCTCATGTTTTTTCCTCCTGTTGGTTTAATAACTGCTTTTCTAAAGCATCAAAGTCATACTGGCGCTGGTGGAAGTCATTAAAGCCTACATTGCTGTTGTTTTTACTGCTTTTTTCAGACCTGTTTTTTTCCCACGTCCTTACACATGCCTTCCAGTCTTTCATTTTATTCTTGCCGATCATCCATCCCTTTGCTGCATAGAAATCTACAAATGCCTGCGGATCAATATTGTTTTTTCTTTCCCTGCAATATTCTCCGACCTCTTCAACACTCGGCGGTACAAACTGCTTATTGTGTTCTTTACTCTTCTTTTCTTTACTCTCCTCTACTCTACTCTGTTCGATTATTCCGTCGGAATGTGAGATTATTCCGACGGAATGTGAGATTATGACTACATTGTCCTTAATTTTGTCAACACTAACTAAAAGGTACTCTTTTTTCATTTCTATCTTGTCACGCTTGGACGTAGCTTTCAGGTATCTTTTTTGTATTCCATGGGATGTCAAGATACCGTACCTTTTGAAAAGATCCTCTGAAAAAATGTTCCTTCTGATACAAGCCGATATAATCTCGCTTATTAAGTTTTTATTGTCGCTAGGCAAACCGTTTTCCGACATGAAAAGCAACAACGAATCGTCTTTCCATTCACAGTAATAACCACATTCTCCATATATCTTCTGATATAGCTTGACAATTACTGCAAATCCTTTTAGTCCAAATTCAGCCTGTATCAATCTGATTTTCTCTTCCAGTTGGCAATCCAGTTCAAAGTAGTCAAGTCCTACCTTGTAATTTGCCATTCTTAGCTTTCTGCCTCCTCAATTTCCACTTCAATCCTCGGGTTATTTTTATCTATAAAAAACCGGTCCGTAAACCCGACTATATCTTTCCAGCCGTCATTTTCCAGTATCCCTTCTTTTACAAGGGCATCCTGACCGGGCTTCTGATTTTTATATCTTTCAGACATTGCCGGATAAATATGGAAACGGTCTTTTCATTGCCGGCTTTTACCGCCGCACCCCGGTAGCGGTTGGTACGCTCCGCTCTGATATAGTCGTTAAGGTTATCCAACCTGCCGGGAATTATAAGTAAATATTTCATAGTTTCCTTCCTCCCCCGCCTTGTACATGTAAGAAAGCGGGGGACGTTTTTGTGATATAATGTTTAAGCATGAACAGTTTCTTTTTGGGTGTCCCAGGGTGTTTCAACCCTATTTTCCAAACAAAGCCATCTGTACATCCTGCGGTGCTTCCGGCTGTTGTATTGGCTCTGCCTGCTTCTTAGCAATGTTCAGCGGTTCATTACTGTTTTCCGCGATTACCTGCATTTTCTGCATTTCGATCACGTCTGACACACTAAAATTAGGCTCATCAATTCCCTGCTCTTCTGCAATGTACATTCCGTCAAATGATTTAGGGAACGCTTCGCGCAATGCCTGCACAAGTGCAACCTTCCTGATCATAGTTGCCGGTTTCTTAGACCAGTTGCTGTTCAATGATCCGTCTTTTTTTCTTCCGGCATATTCATCAAATGAAACCTCGATCCGCGTACTGTATCTTCTATCTTTTCTCCACACTTCTGCATATCCGCCGACTATCTCCTCTCCGGGCAACTTCAATGTGCCTTTTCTGTATGAAATAACGCCTTCTTCATTTACTACAATAATTCCGGACTCGTCGCCGTCATAATTCGGATTTTCTTCTGCTCTTTTTTCAAAAGCCTCTTTTCCAACGACCATTGTTGCAGGCTCGTTTCCGTACTTGATGCAGTATGCTTCTTTCAGCCAGGGGTTCAGTCCGGAAAATTTGCAAAGGTTCATAAACATTGCAATTTCCTGAAACGAAACATGATCCTTATCTCCGCTTACGAGGTAATCCCTGACAATAGAAGGCGTTAATTTTACCTTCGTGCCTCCTGCCATATATTCAACCGCCTGCTCATTTGCTGTTTCCTTTTTCTGTAAACTGTTCTGTACTGCCATAATTTTTTCCTGCTCCTTCCTATAAACTTTTCCAAGTGTTTAAATTGCCCGATAATCAATATTCCTGCTTTCAAAAAACTGTTTCAGCGCCACAGCATCATCTACCGACAAAAACGCTTTAAAAGAAATCCACTGTTTATTATTTTCCTCAGCCGGCGGGTTCATAAACCCATCCCGTACAGGCTGCAACTGTTCTGCCTCCATTTCTTCCACGGCAAGTCTCTCCTGCTCTTCTGCCTTTGCCTTCTCCGCCGCCTCATGCTCTGCCTTGCGTTTCTGGATTTCTGAAAGCCTGCGTCCTTCATTCAGTGCCTGATTGATGTCAAGGGTAGTTTTGTATATCTCTATTGCTTCAAAGCTAAATTCCGGCAACCCGGAAAGCGTAAAAATATCATTTCCAATCCGGATTTTTTCAGAGTTCAGCGCTTCCTCTATTTTTTTCATACTCACGGTCGCATTCAGCCACTTTTCATTGAAGATCATTTCAAACTTTACAAAACTTTGAAATCCCATGGATGCAAACAGCTCTTCGATTGCATTCCTTTTATCATGCTTCTGCTTTTCTTCGCATTCCTTTATCTGTCTGTCTATCAGCATAATGGGTTTATCGATAATGGCGATAATCTCATCGATCTTATCTTTAAAATCCTGAAAGGGCTGCATATACTCCCTTTCTCTGCGTATACGTTCGTCATTCAAAGCCTTTTTAAATTTATTCAGATCCGCCCTGTCCGCCTTCGCTTCCTTAATCTGATCATCTGTGTACACCAGCGTTTCATAATGTGACACTTTTCCGGCAATTTCCTCTTTCAGTTCTTCGTAATTGAAGGTAATCTGTTCGGGAAGCTGCACTTCATTCACTCTTAATTCCATCTGCTTTACCTCTTTTCTTTTTTAATTGGCTAAATTGATTAAATAATCGGGAAGGATCGTCCCGGGTCTTTGATCCTGCAAAACACAATCCCAGAATTTTCTTTCTTCCTTCTCCAGAAACCGGATATCGTCCTCCACTTCCGACCTTTCAATGTGGTAGTGCTTGGTTTGAAGATAAATCTCTCCTCCAAAATCATATTTCAGCTGCGCCTTCACTTCCGCAAAGTCAAACTCTGTAACCATCAGATAATGTAAAACCTGTATGTAATAGTTGTCCGGAATTTTCCCATTCCATTTCTCTTTTTGCGCGGGTTGCAGGATATTGGTTGTCTTACATTCCCAGATCCCTTTTCTTCCGTTACGATCAACCAGCCAGCCGTCCAAAGAGGCGTGCGCGAACGGATATTTGTCATTGATCCACATGTTATTTTCTTCATAGCCGACGTCATATTCCGGGTAATCCAGCCTGAACAGTTCCCTTAAATATTGTTCTGCCTCTGTCCCGTACACCACATATGGTCTGTCCGATATATCTTCCGCTTCCACACGCCCGGTCTTTTCCTGCCAGAGCTCTATATTGGTCTTGTATGGGTTTCTCCCAATAACCGCCGCAGCATCTGACCCGCCGATCCGTTTCCGGTTCCGCAGCCAGTCATCGCGGTCTTTAAGTCTGACTTGTTTTACCATTCAGCACCTCCATAAAATCTGTCTGTACCCACGGGCTCGTCATGACCCGGAAGGCGCGTTCCTGCCGGATCTGCATCTGCCTTTTCTGCTCCATGCAGTCCAGACATACGCCGCCGACAATTTCGCCCGGATCACAATTTCCGTTACATTCACTGCACTTAACCATTGATACTCCTTTCTCCATGTGCTAAAATAAGCACATGGACACTTTGCTGGTGTTGTGGCTCTGCGTGCTTTGGTCGGCTTTCGCAGAGCCTTTTTACTGATCAGAATTTCTATTCATTGTTCTTCCATTGGATTTCCTCCTTCCTATCCTTCCCCGTCGATTAGCTCGACAAGGACCTTCTTTCTTCCAAACTGGATGCACCACTCTCTGTCCGGATGATAGATGTCAAGAACGGTTCCGTTCCTGATCCGCTCGTCCCCGCCGGTATCCAGGCATTCAAAATAACCAAAAAATTCTCCCGGACGTCCGCCGGCATCTTCATAGACCGCAGCTACTTTTCCGTACCACTCCGGTTTCCCGGCGCAGATCCCGGTTCTTACAGGCTGCCCGTCGCAGCGGGTTGTCCCATAACAGTACGCGGTCGCCTCCATGGGGATCAGCTCCCCGTCGTCGTAGCCGCTATCCGCATAAACGGTCAGAGTCAGCACGCCGACCAATGCCACCAGAAGCAACGTCAGGGCGGTCAGGACAACGGCATTCCTCATGCTCATTCTTTTTTTCATTTGCTTCCCTCCATTCTTCTATTTTCCAGTCCAGCGCCTGGACCGCCGCCAGGATCGCCAGAAACAGCCATATGCCGATTTTAGACGGGCTGCAGGTCCAGAAACCCATATGTGCGATTATGTACGCCGCAAGGGCGGATATGATGGTGTTTTTCACGTCAATCCAGTCCTTTCTTCTTTTGGAACGCCCAGAAAGTTGTACGTCCTGCGAAGCTCCGTAACACTAAACAAATCCCCCGGGCGTTTTAATTTTTTGTTAAAGGTGCTTGCGGGCATTCCGATCTTCTTAGCCAGATCCTTCTGATACATGATCTGCCGCAGGCACATGTACTTTCGTATAACCGACTGGATTTGTATGTCTTTTTCTGCTTCCGCACTTGGTTTTAGTCGTGGCATATTATTACCTCCTTCCTCATGTAATATATTTATCCCTTAAGTTTAACAGCGTTTAACTTTTTATGTAAAAAAATATTCTCCATACTCTATTGGCTCTATTTCTAAAAGAGTCGACCATTTTATAATATCGTTTTGCGAAAAACCCGATCTGCAATTCATTTTTTTAGATACAGAAGTCCTAGATAAGTTTAATGCTTCCGCAAACCGTTCCTGGCTCCCAAATTTTTCAACAATTCTTCCATGTAGTTTATTATATTTATATGTCATTATCTCAACCTCCTTTCCCATCTGTCAGAAAAAGTTTAACATTGTTTAACTTCCTTGTCAACAAAAAGTTTGAAAAAGTTTAACTTTTTGTTTGAAAGTTAAACCACGCTATGTTATTATATAGAAAATACCAGAAAGGATAAGCATATGAAAAACGAAATTACAGCCAAACGATTGCAATTAGCATTGTCAAACGCAGGCATGAAGCCACAAGAACTAGCAGAAAAATCAGGCGTAAGCAAATCGTCCATAAGCCAGTACGTTAATGGTTCGCATGCTCCATCAAATATTAGTAGCGGTAAAATGGGAAAGGTATTAAAGGTAAATCCTTTGTGGCTTATGGGGTTTGATGTTAATATGAATAAAGAATTTTCCGCTGACGAAGCGAACAAAGATTTTGACTTAATATATAAGTTTTCCATGCTAAATGAACGAGATAAAAAGATTGTACTTGACATGATAGACTCTATGTTATTAAGAAAAGAAAGTGGGGCGGACTAACCCCACTTTTCCAAGAACAATTTTAAAAATCTGTGCAAATATTCAAGAGTACTTTGATTGTTTATCCTTTCAACCATTTCAATTATCATTTCTCCATAATTTAGAGTATTTGCTCTATATTCTTCACTTGCTGCTTCTGTTATGTCATTTTTTCTCTCGTTCATTATGATCTCCCCTTGTTCATCGAACATTTGTTCGTATCTGTATACTACACTTCCTGCATTAAATTGTCAATATTGATTTAGAACATTTGTTCTTTATTTGTTTGGAAGAATATTCTTTCTGTACCAACAATACCATCTAACCCACCGCCTTTGCAATACCCCAGAAAAACCCGAAAACGCTCCAAAAGCCGCGATTTCGCCCGTTTTTTGTGCAATTTTCCCACTCCCTCATCAAGTTAGAACATTAACTCGTCAAGTTAGAACATTTTAGGCAACCAAATTTTGTGAATTTTTTTCTTTAAATTTTCCCTTTAAGGTAAAAAGGCGCTCCTGGATAAATATTCCAAAGCACCTTTCATATAATCATCATTTTTCGTTATCACAATATTTTTTTATAAAATTATCCCGATACCCTGAAGCCAAAGAAATCGTTTTCCCGTCGACCACAATCTGTCGATTTCCCTTTATCCGCTGTACAAGCCTTACGTTTACAATATATCTTTTATTTACGCGTACAAATATCTTACTTATCTTTTGCAGCATGTTATCCAGATCATCTATTTTCCCATAAAAATAATCTGGAGCTCCCCCGATTTCCCCACATATATGAATCGTGTGCACCGATGAATAAAAACAGAATACTTTATCAAGGTCTATCGAATACTGCATTTTGTCAAACTCATACGCAAACAGGGCTTTTCCATTATTCAACCGTTTAACGGCATCAGAAAGCGCACCGGCAAACTCCTTTTTAAATGTCTGCATGTTTAATGGATCTTTTGAGACAAAGCGAAACGGCTCTGCCTGAACCATGTCCACATAATAACCGTCATACGATGAGACATATATTATTAAACAACTTGGATTTGTTTCCTTCAATTCCTTAGCTATATCAAGTCCATTATCCTCTCCCAGCTCTATATCCAAGACAAGGATATCAAACACATTGTTATTACAGTATTCCCGTAGCTGGTCGCCGTCATAAAATTTTATCACTTTTATATCCAATGCTTTCTCGTGCTCCTTAATATACTTTTCGAGCAAATCACAAAAAGAAATATTATCGTCGCAAATTACTACTGTCCTCATTTCAAATTACCACCTACACCAATTTTACTTTACAATCACTACAAATAGTGCTGGTAATATCTGGTAATTCTTTAATTAAAATCTAATTTAGCCGCTATTTGACAAGCTTTTTTCTAATTTAATTCAAAATTACAACAATCTATTTCAGATTTTTGCATTATAAGTTTGAATATGATAAAATTTATTTAAAATCAACAGTCACTGGAGGAATAATTTATGATTTCAAATATCGTTATGTACATCATCATTTTTTGTTTTTTAGCATGGCTCTTATATAGGTTTATATATTACAGGAGCAATTCTTTTATAGAATTAAAAAACAAAATCCAAAAATATACCGACGATTGCAATGATTTAAATGAGCATATAAATGAATTGAAGCGAACCCACGTTGGTATAGACCAGCTTGATTATGGCAATGCGACATATAAAGATACCAGTAATTACAATTATAAAAGACCGGAATTAAAAAACCAAACTTTTGCACCTAACGTACACAACTGTACAAGAAACGTTTGTGATGCTGCGCGAAAACAGCCCTTTAAATACGTTTGTAAATATTTTAATATTAAGAGCACAGAAGAAAATCTTTCACAATTTGAAAATATGCTTAATAATTTTGAAGCTGCAGAAAACGGCAAAAAATTATTAGTAAACGAAAAGAATAATATTATCAACGGAATCAGCTCGGAGATACCATTTCTAATTAGAAAATTTGACAAAAAGACTCTCGAAAAGAAGCTAGGTTTTGAACCAATAGACTTAAGTACTGTGTACTTTCCAAAATACATTTTTAAATACACCAGCTCCGGGGGAAACGCCGGGACTCAATGCGATATCGTTTTTGACATAGATAACCTCAATAGATTTGTTACATATCTATCAGAAAATATTAAATTCAAAAAAAGTGCCGCCGGTCAAAGAGCTTTAATGACCAGCAAACTCAGGCACGAAATATTAGAAAGAGATGGGTATGTTTGTAAGATGTGCGGTGCTTCCCAGCAAAACGAGCCTAACTTGCTGCTTGAAGTCGACCATATTGTTCCTATTTCAAAAGGAGGCATAACATCAGCCGACAACCTGCAAACCTTATGTTGGCGATGCAATAGATCAAAGGGTAACAAAATTATTGTTTAAAATTTTTTGCCTTTCATTAAATGATTGTTGGCGCACGGAGGTATTCCCATGAAAAAGAAACTGATTACAATTTTACTATATTCATTTTTTGCATTACAGCTTACGGGCTGCTCTGCTGACGGAAACAGTAACAAGCCCCCAGAGAATGAAATTGAAGAGAGCGAAACAAGTTTGGCGGAGGATGAACAAAAGGCAGCCGAAGAAATGGCAAATGAAGCAACCGAAGAAATCCAAGAAGAAGTTAGAGACGTTGCAAATATAGAATCTGACGAAAACCTCACAAATATTGAAGTAACTCTTCCGGATACAATAGACGAAAGCACAGATGAAGAGTTAGAGACTAGAAGGACTGAGGACGGATATATTTCTATTACAAGAAACGATGATAATTCTATTACCTATGTTATGACAAGAGAAAAGCAACAAGAATTGCTGAGTAAACTTGAAACTCGCTTTAAAGAATTTGCCGAAACCACTCCCGGAAGTGCAGATTATCCCAATGTTACTAAATTAGATGTCAACGAAGATTTTTCGGTGTTTACCATAACAACAACCGCCACAAACAAAGACGAGATTTCTCTTAGTGAAACAATCCTTGCATCCGTTTTTTATTCATTTGGCGGTGCATACAGAGGATATGCGTGTGAAAGCGATACATCTGTTACCGTGAATTATATATGCGACTCAACAGGGGAATTGATTGCAAGCGGAAATTCCTCAAACGTAGAATAAAACCAAAAAACTGCCTCGGTGTTGGTTGCGCCGGGGCAGTCTGAAATTATACCGGGAATACCGATATATGTAAGACCATATAAAGATTATATCATTTCCCTGGTAAAAACACAAGTTACAGACATTTTTAGCTTACATACAAAAGGAGAATGATATTATGGCAAAAGCAAAGAAATTACCATCCGGATCATGGAGGTGCCTGGTGTATGACTATACGGACGACATGGGTAAAAGACACTACAAATCTTTTACATCGGACGATCCAAGCCCCAGAGGAAAGCGTGAAGCTGAATTTCTTGCCGCCCAATACGCCGCTGAGAAGAAAGAATACGCAAACAGTACAAACAGCTCTACCTTTGCTCAGGAATCGGAAAAATATATTACTTCAAAGGAACCCGTTCTGTCTCCATCTACTATTAAAGGATATAAAAACATTCAAAAAATGCTGTTAAAAAAATATCCTACGTTTTGTAGCACAAAACTTTCAGTTCTTTCATCGGATGATGTGCAATTGGTAATCAATGATTTATCCCAAACTAAATCCCCTAAGACCATCCGCAATTATCATGGTCTTATATCCGCTGTAATCGGCTCAAATTTACATCTTACCACTACCATGCCGCAGAAAATACAACCAGAGCTTTATATCCCCTCGGATGACGAAATAAAGCGTCTCATGGCAGCTGTACAAGGGACCGAATTAGAAATTCCTGTTATGCTTGGTGCTTTTTGCCTCATGAGGCGTGGCGAGATCTGTGGATTATCTATGTCAGATATTCAAGGTAATATCATCCATATACATCATTCTCTTGTATTAGGTCCGGATAAAGAATGGCATCTAAAAGCACCCAAAACCGAATCGTCAGATAGATATATTGAGGCTCCTCAATTTGTAATAGATCGCATTCGGGAAATTGGTCACATTACAACCCTTAATCCGCATTCTATAACCATTATGTTCCAAAGGATACTTGAGCGAAATAATATCACTCATTTCAGATTTCATGACCTTAGACATTACTCTGCTTCTATTCGTCACGCGATTGGTATTCCGGATGCGTATATCATGGCTGATGGGGGCTGGTCATCTGATAAAGTATTAAAAAGCGTATACCGTCATGCGATGAATGACAGAAAGAAAGAAATGTCAGATAAAGCAAATGCTCATTTTTCCGAATTATGCAACACAAAATGCAACACGCAAAAGAAAAAGCCTTGAATTTTCAAGGCTTTTAAAATAGCGAGAGGGGGATTCGAACCCTCGACACTACGGGTATGAACCGTATGCTCTAGCCAACTGAGCTATCTCGCCATATAAATGGGACCTATAGGGCTCGAACCTATGACCCTCTGCTTGTAAGGCAGATGCTCTCCCAGCTGAGCTAAGATCCCATTTTTTAAGGGCTGTTTTCGCAACCCGCTTTGCTAGTATATAATGATTTGGGTGGGCTTGTCAAGTTTTTTCTTCAATTTTACTCAATTTTTTTGAGAAATATTTTTTAACTTTTTTCCTTTCAACTCCCCCGGCACGCACTTGCCTTTTTTATAAATTTTATTCTGTTACAACCGGCAAAGTTAGGTTATACTGTTATTATAAAAATGACAGCGCTTTAAACTCTGGCATCTTGACAGAAGCGTTTCGCACACTTTAAGAATCAGAAGCAAACAAGAAAGGACCTGCCACTATGAGAATCGGAATGGGCTATGATGTTCATAAATTAGTAGAAAACAGAGACTTAATCCTCGGCGGCGTAAAAATCCCCTATGAAAAGGGGCTGCTGGGACATTCGGACGCCGACGTACTGCTCCATGCAATTATGGACGCACTCCTTGGCGCCGCGGCTTTAGGCGATATCGGAAAGCATTTTCCGGACACGGACCCGCAATATAAAGGGATTTCCAGCATTAAGCTGTTGGAAAAAGTAGGCGCGCTTTTAGAGGAGCATTGCTTTTTTATCGAAAATATCGACGCCACCATTATTGCACAACAGCCTAAAATGCGTCCCTATATCGATGAAATGAGAGCCAATATCGCCGGGGCGCTCGGCATTGAAACAGATCAGATCAACGTCAAGGCTACGACGGAGGAAGGGCTGGGATTTACCGGAAGCGGTCTGGGAATCTCTTCCCAGGCAATCTGTATGCTTGCAACGCCCTCAAGTCTCATGGATATGCAGGTTGACATCACACAAAACGCAATGCCGGACGCAGACAGCCGGGGCGGCTGCGCCTCCTGCAAGGGTTGTCCCAGACAATAACCGACCCGCGTATGGGATTTATTTCATTGACTAAAAGGATTTACGGATATGGAAACGATTACTTACACTGATCCGAACAACCGCACCTATACTTACGGCATTGAATGTCTGCAAAATGACGCCGTACTCCGGACCCGACCGCTTTGGGAAGAGGTCTTTTCCGAGGACAGCGCCGCCTTTACAGATTATTATTTTCGGACAAAGGCGGCTTTTAACACCACCTTTGTCTGCCGGCTTTTATCCGCTGATCCGCCGGAGGCTTTGCAGTCTTTGGAAGGTGAGATCGTCTCCATGGTACATCTGACTCCCTATGAGGTTACCCTGGACGGCGCTTCTGTTCCATCCTTTTATATCGTAGGCGTGGCAACCAAAGAATCCCACAGACACCGCGGACTGATGGCGGCGCTTTTAAACCGCGCCTTCGTCTGTGCGGCGAACCGGCATTGTCCTTTCGTCTTTTTAATGCCAGCCGATCCCGCTATTTACAAGCCCTTCGGGTTTTCTTATGTCTATTCCCGTCCGGAGTATGACGTGCCCCGGCTCATTCTTCAAAAAGAGGTTTACATAAATCATTTCCCCTTGGGCGATATCAAAGTCCGCTGCCTGGAAAACGCCGCTTCTTTTGCAGAGCTGTCGCAGCTTTCGGAATTTGCCGGGCGGATTCTTGCAGAACAGTTCGACTATTATCTGACAAGGACCCCTTCCTACTATCAGACCCTGTTAGCCGAGCTTGCCAGCCAGAACGGCTGCATTTATGTATTTACGATGGACGGAAACATCGAAGGATACTTCTTATACGCCAAAGAGGAAGAGAAACCTTTTGTGCAGGAGCTTCTCTTCTCGTCAAAACTTCGCCGTTATCTGGACACAATCCGGAACGCGGCAGCATCCGGCACGGCAGTATCCGGCGTGACGGCGTCCGGCACAGAAACTTCCGGCATGGCGGCACCGGATACGGCGGCGCTTTTTCCCAGGGAACGAGCGCAAAAAAAGCCCGTGATCATGGCAAAGAACCTAAGCGGCTCCTGTGCTTCCCCGGGTACAGATTATGTAAACTATCTGGCTTCCCACAAGGGTATGATCAACGAGCTTGTTTGACTTGTTGAAAACTTATTTAGAATTTATTTAATTCCAGATCGTCGTCTTCGGTATTTTCGATCTTCTTAATGATCACATCATAGCTTACCTTATCGTTGACCGCTACCGTAACGGTCTCTCCGGCTTTATGTCCCAAAAGCGCCTTACCCATGGGCGACTCGTTGCTGATCAGTCCCTTTAAGGAATTGCCCCGCACGGTTGTCACAATCCGGTAGACTTCTTCCGAATGATCGTCGGGAAATTCCACGGTCACCGTATTGTTAATACCCACTTCATCTTCTGCGGATTCGTCGGAAACCACAACGGCGGTACGGATCATACGCTCCAGAAAACGGATACGGCTTTCGTTTTTATTTTTCTCCTTCTTTGCAGCATGATATTCAAAATTTTCGCTCAGATCGCCGTGAGCGCGCGCTTCCTTCACATGCTCCAGCAACTCTTTGCGGACCGTTACCTTGCGGTACTCGATCTCTTCCTGCATCTTTTCAATATCTTTCTGCGTTAATTCATTATGCACGAAGCTCCCCTCCTGTTTTGGTCTTTTGTCATTTCATCTTTCCGATCGCGTCCTCTTCGATGATGCAGTCGCAATGTTCTTTGATAAAATGGACATGCTCTTCCCGTTCGGACACAAAATGTCCGTATTCGTACGCCGTCAGATATACGCCGGCAAGCGTCTCCACCGATACGTCTTTTCTCTCTACGATTAAATAATACGTACCGTGGTCCTCGTCCTTATAAAGGCTGCTGCCCACGTCTCCGGGCATTTCCACAGCCTCGGCATAGCGCAGGACGTCCGCCGCGCTCTCAAAAGCAAAAATCTTCCGTTCGAGATTTTCCGGTCGCCGGGATTCGGAAAACTCCTTCTCCGACCGGTCGCCGGACGGTTTCTTTTTCGGCTCCACCGAATTGCCCGCAGCCATATTTTTCTCCATCTCCTTATGTATATTGTCCATAAACCGGCTGAAGAAATCCGCCTGTTCCTTCGGCGTACTCTGCTCCACCTTCTTAATAATATCGTCGGGAATTTCCACTCCCGCGCCTTTTTTCAGGCTTTGCAAAATCGTCTTCAAATCAAACTGTGGCTTCTCCGTCAAAAAGACCGCAACTCCCTTATCGGGAATCGGCGCGATCTGAAGGGACGTCAAAGGACCTTCCGGTCTGTAATCCACTTCGATTTCCGCCTGTCTCACAATTTCATGAAGAAACTCTATGGCATTTTCCGATCTCGTAAAAAAATCTTCAATTGACACGTCATACTGATCCATATCCTCTTCGCTAATAAGGCATTTGATCATATGATCATTTACTCTGATAAATTCCATTCTCCATCACATCCGCTCCGGTGCTGAAAATCCCAAAACATCAATACACGTTTCCAGGATTTCCTTTGTCAGTTTCAATAACGCAATATACCCCGCCTGCTTCTCTTCATCTTCCTCCTGCAAAATCTTGGTTTCATGATAGAAGTGATTAAAAGCGTTAGCAAGGTCATAAATATAGGCGCATACTTTATGAGGCGCCATTTCCTCCCACGCATTCTGCATCATGGAAATAAATCCCGCTATGGAAAGCATCAAATCCTTCTCCGCTTCCCCATGGGGCTTGCCGATTACCGTATTTTCCGTATTTTTACCGGACGCCGTATATTTGTTTAAAATAGATTTGATACGGACAATGGTATAAAGGATATACGGACCGGTGTCTCCTTCAAAAGAAGTAAAACGCTCCACGTCAAAAATATAATCCTTGCTCGCCTGGTTGCTCAGATCGCCGTATTTGATAGCCGCAAGAGCCACCGTTTTCGCCGTCTCCCTCGCTTCCTCTTCGGGCACTTCATGGTTGGTAATAATTTTTTGATACATCTGTTCATTGATATCGTTTAACAGGCTTTCCAGGCGCATAACACCGCCCTGGCGGGTCTTAAAGGGCTTTCCGTCCTTCCCATTCATAGTACCAAATCCTACGAAGGTAAGTCCAGTATCAGATTTTACCAGCTTTGTCTTTCTGGCGCAGCGGAATACCTGGGTAAAATAAAGTTCCTGTCTCTTGTCCACCACGTAGATGATATGGTCGGGGTTGATCTTTTCCATCCTTTCCTTGATCGTCGCCAGATCCGTCGTATTATAAAGGGACGCTCCGTCGCTTTTTAAGATCATGCAGGGGGGGATTTCCTTGGTATCGGTATCTTCCTTTACGTCCACGACCAAAGCGCCTTCGGATTCATGGGCGTAGCCTTCCCGCTTCATATACTCTACCATGCCGGGAATCACGTCGTGTACGTCGGATTCCCCTTTCCACAGGTCAAATTCCACATTGAGGTTTGCGTAATTTTTCTTCAGGTCCGCTACGGAAACGTCAATAATATGCTGCCACAGCGCACGATACCCTCTGACGCCGTTTTGCAGCTTAAAGGTCGCTTCCATCGCCTTTTCCTTATACGCCGGGTCCTCTTTGGATTTTCCGCTTGCCGTAGGATAGATTTCCTCCAGTTCGGCAATCGTAAAGGGCGCTTCCTTGGGGTATTCCCCTTCAAAGCTTTCGTCAAAATAGGGAAGCTCCGGTTTTCTGACCTGCAGCTCGGTAATGATCAGACCCATCTGCAGCCCCCAGTCTCCCAGATGGATATCTCCGATAACCTCATGTCCGTTGTAACGGGCGATCCGTTTAATGCTCTCTCCGATAACCGCGGAACGCAGATGTCCTACGTGAAGCGGCTTCGCCACATTGGGACCGCCGTAATCAATGATGATTTTCAACCGCTTTTTGGGACTTTCCAGACCAAATTTTTCACTTTCCGCCATTTCCCTAAGATATCCGCCGATAAACTCTTCTTTTAATTTAATATTCAAAAATCCCGGATTTACCGCCTCCACAGCGGCAAACACTTCGCTGTCCGCACACTTTGCCGCCACGTCGCCCGCAATCATGATCGGAGCCTTATGGTAGAGCTTCGCTCCCGCCATAGCGCCGTTGCACTGATATTCGCAAAGATCCGGTCTGTTGGATAAGGTAACCTTTCCCAGCTCTCTGTCATATCCCGCCGCCTCAAACGCATTTTTCATTTCCGCTGAAATCACATTCAGTAATTGATCCATGTTCCACCTCATTCCGGCTGAAAATGCAGCCGCAGTAATTTTGTCTGTATAAACCGTATTCCTTAGAAAGCTCTACGGAACGCTGATAACCGTTTTTCTTTTTAAAATCCGACGGAAGAAATACCGCTCCCGCAGCCCTTCCCGCCGCCTCCCCGATCCTGTTGAGCCTTTCGGTGTCTTTTAACGGGCTGATCGTAAGAGTCGTTGTAAAATAATCATACTTTCCTTTTGCGGCAAGTAAAGCCGCCTCTCTTAGCCGGATGCCGAAACAGATCCCGCAGCGCTCTCCGCCCTCGGGGTCCTGTTCATGTCCCTTCACAGCCTCCAGAAACAGCGCCGGGTCATAATCCCCTTCTGCAAATTCGATGGGATACCGGCACTTTTTTTCGGCGTTAAACGCTTCTACCAGACGCTTTTGCTCCGCCGCCCGCTTCCGGTATTCCTCCGATTCCGTAATATTGGGATTGTAATAAAATACCGTAACGGCAAAATATGCACTCAGATATTCCAGCACATAACTGCTGCAGGGCGCGCAACAGCTATGAAGAAACAGGCGCTTTCCCCGATTGGCTTCATCCGCCAGTATCTGATCCAGTTTTCGTTGATAGTTCTCCTTCATTTGCCTGAAAACACCTCTGTCCCTACGCGCTTTCCCTGCAATAAAGCTTCACAAACTCCTTTGCGGGAATCGGTTTGGAATAATAATATCCCTGCACATAACGGCAGCCGATCTGCTGCAGCATTTCCACCTGTTCCTTCGTCTCCACGCCCTCGCAGATGACCCGGATACCAAGTCCCTCCGCCATTTCGATAATCTTGCGTAAAATCCATGTGGAGGATTCGGACGTAATGGACTCGCTGAAAAACTCCTTATCAATCTTTAATACGTCAAAGGGGAAATCCTTCAGCATATTCAGCGAAGAATAGCCGGAGCCGAAATCATCCATGGAAAGAAGGATTTCCTTTGCCTTCAGTTCATTCAGAATGGAAATCATCTTATCCCTGTCGGTAAAAAATACCGTCTCGGTAATCTCCAGTTCGATATAGCCTTTGGGAATATCATATTTTTTCAGGATTTCGCTGATCCTGCCGATATAAGCCGGATTGTGCAAAAGCATTCTGGACTGGTTGACCGAAATCGGATAAATGGGATTTCCCGCATTTAACTGGTCCCGGATCAACTGACACGCCATTTCCAGCATATGAATGTCCAACTGTTCCACAAAACCGTTTTTCTCAAACACCGGAACAAACTCGGAGGGGTAGATCATACTGCCGTCTTCCTTGATCCAGCGCACCAACGCCTCTCCGCCATACAGCTTATCCTCTTTGATATCCCACTTGGGCTGGATATACATTTGAAACTCGTTATTAAATAAAGCGGCTTCCATCTCCGATTCAATCTTATCAACCTTACGCATATCGTTGACCATCTGGTCGGAATAATACGCAACGCTGTCCTTTTCCTCGCCGGTCAGGTTTTTTCTCGCCGCATTTGCCTTATCGATAATCAGGGAAACGTCATATTCCTTATCCCTGACCTGATATACGCCGCGTTTAAACTTAATCGGATACCGGATACCGATATCCAGCGCCCTGGCGTTTACCTTATCGGTAAATACAAAGAAACGCTCGCTAAGATCCTGGGTGTTTCTCGTCAGCATCACAAACTGATCCGCGTTCATACGCACGCACAGCTCCTTGCTGTAAAATACCGTTCCCGCCTCTTCGATAATAATTTTTAACAACTGGTCGGCGCGCACATGCCCGTATGCCTCGTTGATATATCGGAAATTGGACACGTCAAAACGGTGTACCAGAAAGGGCATTCCCTGATATTTATATAAGGTTTCGCCCACAAATTCCTTAAAATAATTTAAATTTTTTCCGCCGGTAATCTCATCGTCGAAAGCAAGTTTGGTAATCAACTGGCTCGTAGACGAATTATGGCGGTACGCCAGAAATACCAGAAGCGCCATGGCAATGATCATAATCGTGCAGGACGCCACGCTTCCGATCACGATCGTGCTCTCAACCTCATTGAAAACATCGTCGGTATACATGGAGACCAGGCACAGCTCGGGAAGCGCCTCCACCGACGCAAAGGAGTAAAAGTACCGCTCCTTTTCCTCATCGGTAATCTCGACTCTGCCTTCCTGTTGTTTGTCATCGCTGATCATCCGTCTGAGCTCGGATATTTTATCCCCGTCCACATGCCAGTAAGCGGACATGCAGTCATATACCGTTTCATACCATTCGGTCTGATCCTTCAGATTGATAAAATTGCAATCCAAAATCACGCCGTTGCTGTCCGTCACAAGGATATCGCCCACTTCTTTTAAATAGGAAAACGAATCGCCGTCCAGAATATCCTTGCAGGATTTTACCCCCACAAGAAAGCCGTTCCTCTCATCTTCGCTTTTTACAAGATCCACGAATAACAGCAGATATTCCTCTCCCATGTTTTTAAAATCATTCGTTACAAATACCCGGTTCTCCTGTATCTGATCCAGGCTTTCCATCTGTTCCGGGGTAACGTCCGCTTTTCTGCCGTCATCAAAATAGATTACGCCGTCTTCCGAAACATACGTAACACCCAAAAAGTCATTGAAGGGTTTGTACTTCTCCAAAATCTGGCGGATCTGGGAATCCGAAACAATATGCTTTTGCCTCTCTCCCATTTCCCTTGCCGCGATGCCGACCACGTCCTGGGTCTGCCCGATTTCATCGGAGAGTACCCGCGACGCCACCTCAAGCTGGGCGGCAAGCTGTTGGTTGATCTCTTCCTCCAGGCTTTTCCGCAGGTCCCGGATATGCAAAATACATGCTATCAGGCAGACGATGAATACGACAACACCCATCAGCATAATCGGCTTTATGAACTTATCCTTCTTCCCCTTCAGCATGTATCTGCTCCTCACACGTTTTATTCACCGTTTTCAAAGACTCCCCGCTTTTACCGGAAAACCTTGCGCCCTGCCATCAGATCGTAGCGATATCGATTAGATTCAGCTTTTCCTTCTTGCCGTTTTCAAGGCTGGTCAACAGCGCGTTCGCCGTATCCAGACTGGTCAGACAGTTGACGCCCGTCTCGATCGCCGTCCTTCTGATCAGGAAGCCGTCCCTGGACTTATCCCGTCCCTGGGTAGGCGTATCGATTACCAGATCGATCTTATGACCGAGCAAAAGGTCCATAACCGTCGGAGACTCCTGCTGGATCTTGTTGACCTTTCTTGCCGCCACGCCGGCTTCTTTCAGCGCGTTTGCCGTGGAACGGGTAGCGTAAATGGTATAACCCAGTTTTTCAAAACGGCGTCCGATCTCGATTGCCTCGCCTTTATCGGCGTCCTTTACGGTAATGATGATCTGTTTATGCTTCGGCAGATCGATCCCGGCTCCAAGGAACGCCTTGTAAAGCGCTTCGTCAAAGGACTCTGCTATACCCAGACATTCGCCGGTAGATTTCATTTCCGGTCCTAAGCTGATTTCCGCTCCGCGGATCTTCTCAAAGGAGAATACGGGCATTTTGATGGCGAAATAATCCGCCGCGGGCTGTAAGCCCGGCTCATACCCCAGATCACGGATCTTTTTGCCGATAATAACCTCCGTGGCGAGATCCACGATGGGAATACCGGTTACCTTGCTGATATAAGGAACGGTTCGCGAAGAACGGGGGTTTACCTCGATGACATAAACCTCGTCTCCTACCGCAATAAACTGGATATTGATTAAGCCGACTACATGCAGCGCTTTCGCAAGCCTTCTGGAGTATTCGGCGATGGTCTCCCTTACCTTATCGCTGATGGTGGGCGCCGGATATACGGAAATACTGTCGCCGGAATGCACGCCGGTTCTCTCGATATGCTCCATAATGCCGGGGATCAGAATATCGGTTCCGTCGCATACCGCATCCACTTCCAGCTCTTTTCCCATCAGGTATTTATCCACCAGAATCGGATGTTCCTGGGCATATTGGTTGATAACCGCCATAAATTCTTCGATTTCCGCATCGTTTAATGCGATCTGCATTCCCTGTCCGCCAAGGACATAGGAAGGACGGACAAGCACCGGATAGCCCAGCCTGTTTGCCACCTCTTTCGCTTCCTCCGCGGTAAATACGGTGCCGCCTGCGGCTCTTGGGATCTGAGTTTCTTCCAGTATTTTATCAAATAATTCCCGATCCTCCGCAGCGTCCACGTCCTCCGCTTTGGTGCCTAAGATCGGCACGCCCATTTTCATCAGGCTTTCCGTCAGCTTGATGGCGGTCTGTCCGCCGAACTGTACGACCGCCCCATCGGGCTTTTCCAGCCGGACAATGTTTTCCACATCTTCGGGTGTCAGCGGCTCGAAATACAATTTATCGGCAATATCGAAGTCGGTGCTTACGGTTTCCGGATTGTTGTTGACGATGATCGTCTCATATCCCGCCTTGGCAAACGCCCAGGTCGCATGTACCGAACAGTAGTCAAATTCCACGCCCTGACCGATTCGGATGGGACCGGAACCGAGTACCAGCACTTTCTTCTCGGGACGGGTTTCCTCCGCTTCGTTTTCGCTTCCGAATACGGAATAGTAATAAGGCGTCGCCGCCGCAAATTCCGCCGCACAGGTATCCACCATCTTAAACGCCGCGACGATATGGTTATCATAACGCATCTGTTTGATTTCCGCCTCGGGGATTCCGGTCAGGCGGCTGATGACGTTATCGGGAAACTCAATTCTCTTTGCCTCTTTCAACAGTTCTACGGTCAGCGGTCCTTTTTTAAGCGCCTGTTCCATTTCTACAAGAATAGCGATTTTATCGATAAACCACTGATCCACCATGGTAATCTCATGAATGGTATCATAATCGACGCCCTTGCGGATCGCTTCGGCGATGACGAAAATCCTCTGATCGTCCACGATCTTTAAACGGTCAACCAGTTCCTCCGCGCTCAGGTCGGAAAAATTATAACTGAGCAGGCAGTCCACATGCTGCTCCAGAGAGCGGAGCGCCTTCATCAACGCGCCTTCAAAGTTGTTGCAGATACTCATAACCTCGCCGGTCGCCTTCATCTGCGTGGTCAGCGTTCTCTTTGCCGTAATAAATTTATCAAAAGGGAGCCTTGGCAGCTTGACTACGCAGTAATCCAGCGTAGGCTCGAAGCTGGCGTAGGTTTTTCCCGTAATGGCGTTTTTGATCTCATCCAGCGTATAGCCTAAAGCGATCTTTGCCGCAACCTTCGCAATGGGATAGCCCGTCGCCTTGGAAGCAAGCGCCGAAGAACGGCTGACACGGGGATTTACCTCGATGACGCAGTATTCAAAGCTCGTGGGGTGCAGGGCGAACTGTACGTTGCAGCCCCCCGTAATCTGCAATTCATCAATAATATTTAACGCCGCGGTACGCAGCATCTGGTATTCCTTATCGCCCAATGTCTGGGAAGGCGCTACGACGATGCTGTCGCCGGTGTGCACGCCTACGGGATCGATATTTTCCATATTACATACGGTAATGCAGTTGCCCGCGCTGTCGCGCATAACCTCGTATTCGATTTCCTTCCAGCCCGCGATACAGCGTTCCACCAATACCTGTCCCACACGGGATAATCGCAGACCGTTTTCCAGGATTTCTTCCAGCTCGGTCTGGTTGTGGGCAATGCCGCCGCCGGAACCGCCCAGCGTATACGCGGGACGCAGCACGACGGGATACCCGATGGTATTGGTAAAGGCAACGCCGTCCTCTACGTTTTCCACGACCAGAGACGCCGCGCAGGGCTCTCCGATCTTTTCCATCGTATCTTTAAATTCCTGGCGGTCTTCCGCTTTTTTAATCGTCGCCGCCGTAGTGCCTAATAGCTGCACGTTATGTTTCTTTAAAAAGCCGCTCTCTTCCAGCTCCATACCCAGATTCAAGCCCGCCTGTCCTCCCAGGGTCGGCAAAATGCTGTCGGGCTTTTCCTTTTCAATGAGCTGTTCCAGCACTTTTACGGTCAGAGGCTCGATATACACTCTGTCCGCAATGTTTTTATCCGTCATTATGGTCGCCGGATTGGAATTGACCAGCACAACCTCCACGCCCTCTTCCTTTAAAGAACGGCACGCCTGGGTCCCCGCATAGTCAAACTCCGCCGCCTGTCCGATTACGATCGGACCGGAACCGATTACCAGTACTTTTTTTACGTTAGGATTCTTAGGCATTCTTCTTTACCTCCATCATCTGAATAAATCTGTCAAACAGGTAACCGGAGTCCTGAGGTCCCGGACACGCTTCGGGGTGGAACTGCACCGTAAAAATGTTCTTGCCCGTGTAGGCGAGTCCTTCGCAGGTCCCGTCGTTGACATTGATAAAGGCAGGCGTGGCAACCTTCGGATCAAGCTTGTCCATATCCACCACATAGCCGTGATTTTGTGAAGAAATGTAGACTCTTCCGGTGGCAAGATCCTTGACCGGATGATTGCCTCCCCGGTGTCCGTATTTCATTTTAAAGGTATCCGCCCCCGTAGCGAGCGCCATTAGCTGATGCCCCAGACAAATCGCAAATATCGGCGTATCCGATTCATATAACTTTCTGACGTTGGCAATGACCTCGGTACAGACCTTCGGATCTCCCGGTCCGTTGCTGAGCATAATGCCGTCGGGATTGTCCGCAAGGATTTCCTCCGCGGGCGTGCGAGCCGGATAGACCGTCACGTCGCACCCTCTCGCCGCTAAAGACTTTGCAATATTGGACTTTGCGCCCAGATCCAACAGCGCGACTTTTTTGCCCGCGCCGTTTAACTTTCTGACCAGAGAAGGCTTCTTTTCCTTTTCTCCCGTATATTTCGCCGAACCGGATAAGGGTCCGTTTTCGGCAAGCTCCTTTGTGCCGCTTAATGTATATTTTTCTGCACAGGTAACGATATCCACCACATTGCCCATGTCGTACTCTTTCAACCGCTTCAAAACCTCTTCCAGCACATAATGCTCATTTGTCGTAATGCAGCCGTTCATGGTCCCTTTTTCCCTGAGGATCTTGGTAAGCGCTCTTGTATCGATCCCGGCGATCCCCGGTATCCCGTATTCCTCCAGCACCGCCTGAATGGTTGCGTCGCATCTGAAATTGCTGGGCATTCTGGAAAGCTCCCTGACAATAAAACCGTCCGGCCAAAGCTTTCCGGACTCCATATCTTCCCTGCATACGCCGTAATTTCCGATCAGCGGATAAGTCATACAAACCGCCTGTCCCGCATAAGAAGGGTCTGTCAATACTTCCAGATATCCCGCCATAGAAGTGTTAAAAACGATTTCACTGATGATTTCTTTGTCGGCGCCAATATGTGTTCCTTCAAATACAGTGCCGTCCTCCAAGATTAAAAATGCCTTCATTTCCGTCACCTGTTCATCCTTTCGCATAATCGATTTATTATATCACAGGAAAAAAAATGGTTCAACCGCTTTATCGCGGCTCTCCGGTTCCTTTTCTACATTTTTTGTTGCTTTTAGCACACGTACCATTTAAAATAGTAAGAAAGATACAAAAAATAAAAAACAGGGTGAGAATACTATGAATCAGTCGTTATATGCGGTAAAAGAAGAAATGAAAAAAGTAATCCGGGGGAAGGACGATATTCTGGACTCCGTTTTATGTACCTTGCTTGCCGGGGGACATATTCTGTTGGAAGATATTCCCGGCGTGGGTAAAACGACCCTTGCCGTGGCTTTAAGCCGCTCCTTGGGCATGTCTTATAAAAGGATGCAGTTTACGCCGGACATACTGCCCAGCGATATTTTAGGTTTTTCCATGTATGACAACAAATCCGGGGATTTCACGTTCCGCAGGGGCGCGATCTTTACCAACCTCTTTCTCGCGGACGAGATCAACCGTACTTCTCCGAAAACCCAGTCGGCGCTTTTGGAGGTTATGGAAGAAAAAAGAGTCAGCGTGGACGGCACGACCTATGATCTGGAACCGCCCTTTCTGGTAATCGCCACCCAGAACCCGGTAGGCGCTTCCGGCACCCAGAAGCTGCCGGATTCCCAACTGGACCGCTTCTTTGTCAGACTGAGCCTGGGTTATCCCGATCACAAATCCGCCACCGAAATTTTAAAAGGTCATTCCATGGAGCAAATAGATCAGGTTAATCCGATCCTGACCGTTGCCGAGCTTCGCTCTCTGCAGCAAAAAACCGCGGAAGTCTTTGCTAACGATGAAATCTGCGATTACATCGTTTCCCTGACCGAAGCGACCAGGCGCACGGATTTGCTCTCCCAGGGCATTTCTCCCAGAGGTTCCCTTGCGATCCTGAAAATGGCAAGAGCGCACGCCTGCTACGAAGACCGGGATTATGTAACGCCCGAAGACATTCACAAAATCCTCTATTCCGTATGCAATCACAGGATGATCCTCTCCACCAAGGCAAAAGCCGCGGATAAGGACGCGGCGGATATCGTGGAGGAGATTTTGACCGCCGTACCGGTTCCGAAGCTTTCGTAAACAAGGAGATCTGCATTGAGAAAATCCACTTTTTTCAAATCCTATTTATCATACATACTTATTTTTGCCCTTACGCTGCTGCTTGCCATGTTTTATTTGCAGACCTTCTTTTTTATGCTGGTGGTGCTGGAGTTGTGCCTGCCCGTTTTTTCTTATTTTCTGTCCGCTTACTGCTTCCGCCATCTGAAGGTCTCCCTGGTAACCAGACCGCCCCAGACGATCAAAGGGAGCACCGCGCAGGTCGCCCTTTTGCTGGACAATCCCACCTTAATTCCCTTTGCTTCGGCGCAGGCTGAGTTTTCGTTTTGTTCCCTGCTCTATCATGAAGAGGAAGCCGCGACCCATATGCTTTCTCTCCGTTCCCGCTATACCAACCGGCTCAATTTCCCCGTAAGGCTGACCAAATGCGGCTTGTACGAAGCCCGTGTGACACAATTGGCGGGTTATGATTATCTGCATCTGTTCCGATTCAAACGGGATCTGGATATTTCCGCGCAGCTTCGCGTATTCCCCGATTCCGCGCCCCGGGAGGGGCGCCACGAAGCGCTCTACAGCGAAGGCTTCGACGAGTTTGAGGAATCCGGCAAATCCGGCAACGTATCCTCCAATGTGACGGATATCAGAGAATACCGCCCCGGGGACCGGCTGCAGAAAATCCACTGGAAGTTGTCGAGCAAAATCGATAAGCTGATGGTCAAAGAAAACGAAGCCACCTCTACCAATGAATTTTTCCTGCTGCTTGAGCTGTTCCAGCCCGCAGAAGAAGACTGCGGACAGGAAGAAGCCTTAAGAAACGCTTTGGACAACGCCATTGAAGAAGCGTGGGCTCTCGCCCTGGAGCTGATACGGACCGGAGAAATCTTTGTCTGCGCCGTCTATTCCACGGCGAAGGAAGATTTTGTTATGTCAACCATTCGTTCCCAGACCGACCTGGAAAACGCTTTCGCCGCTTTCTTTTACGAGCCCGCCTACGATACTGAAAATCTGGCGCTGGACATTTATCACAGATCCGGTATGAAAAAAGGCACCTTACTGCATGTAACCCACAAAGGAGTCGCAGATGTCATCGAATAAATTTTTATTTTTGAAAAAGAAAAAAACAAAACAGGACGCGGCAAGCGCCCCTTTTTCCGGTTTTGTCCTTGAGGAAAACTCCGTTTCCGACAGCCGTGATTCGTTGATTCACTGTCTGATTAAGGGGCTTTTGATTTTTGCCGCCTCCTTCGGCTGTATCAGCGGCGTTTTATCCGAATTTGACATTTCCTACAATTATCTGCTCGTATTGTTTGTCCTGTTTATTTCTTCCATGATTCTGTCGTTGATTCATCTGAAAAAATGGCTGTTCAATCTGGGATATCCGGTTATTTTCCTGATCTTTACCTTCATGCTGATCCGTTACCGCCAGCTTGCCAACAGCGGCTTTCAGGCATTGATCAACATCATCAACGAAGATTACAGTTCCCACTTTCTCATGTTATTTACCAGAGAATCCACGGAAACCATTGCAGACCGCTACCTGACCATTACCGCGGCGGCTATCTTTATCGGGATCTTTCTTGCCATATTGATCAATGTGGGCATTTTTGAAGAAATGTATTTCCTCACGACCTTTTATCTGACCTTTCTGCCCCTGCAGTTAGGTATTTATATCGGCAAATATCCTTCCTTACTATCGTTAA
Organism: uncultured Lachnospiraceae bacterium; assembly: GCA_900542015.1. Classification (GTDB taxonomy): domain Bacteria; phylum Bacillota; class Clostridia; order Lachnospirales; family Lachnospiraceae; genus UBA2882. Next base: position 26,014 of record UQLY01000019.1, read on the forward strand.
TTTTGCTGTTCTTTTCCTACTTTGCCGTTTATTTTCTAAAGCACAGCGGGCATTATTATTTTATTTATCCCGGAAAAAAGCGGCGCGCTTCCTTTCAATATTCCAGGAAGAAAAAGCAGTTTGTATTTTATAAATCCAACGCCCGCAATATGGTGCAGCTTTGTCTGTTTGCCCTGGTGGTATCGCTGTTCTTTTCCTTTTTCGGAAACGCCTCGGCGTCCCGTTCCGAAAGCGAAGCATCCCAGTCCGGTTCGATGAAATCAGCCGTAGACCCTTATGTAAAGATTTTCGTACAAAACGGTATCTCCGGTTTCTTTAACCGCTACGAAGCGACCGGCGGCATCAGCAACGGACGGCTGGGCGGCATCAGCAGCGTGCGCCCCGACTATCAGACGGACCTGATCGTTACCTTTGTCCCTTATGCTTATGAAACCGTATACCTCAAAGCGTTCGTCGGTTCCCATTATACTTCTTCCTCCTGGAAAGCGCCTAACAGCGCGGAAGCCGCTTATCAATATCCTGCGTCCGTGCAGGGGGAGTCCGGTTCTTCCGATGACGGAACCCGATCGGTGCAGGACTACCACGAATTTTGCGCCTTTACAGAAAGCAATACCTTACAGGCGATGATGGAAGCAGGCGCCGTTCCGTCCATGTCCGCGTCCATGATGATCGAAAACGTAGACGCCGCGCCCAATTATCTGTATCAGCCGTATTATACCTCGGATACCACGGACCGGGGCGCCGTAACAAATGAAAATATACTGGACGGCTCCATGCCCGTGATTGCCGACACGGCGGTAACCATCGACTACGTTCCCTACTCTCCTTCCCAGACCGATCTGGAAGACAGAGCGGCTGCCTCTTTTGACGCATACCGAAAGGAAGACGGGAACGCGGCGCTCTCAACCTATCAGACGGAATGTTACAACAATTATCTGCAGATCCCTGACGAGATCCGGGATGATATCGAAAGCTATCAGGACGCAATCGGCACAGGTAACAATCTTGCCGAGCAGATTTCTCTGATCAGACAGTTTCTGACCGTCAATTACGAATACGATATGGCGCCGGGCACAACGCCCCGCGACGAAGATTTTGTGACCTATTTCCTCGGCACGCAGAAAAAAGGGTACTGCGCCCATTTCGCTTCGGCGGCGACGCTGTTACTGCGTTCCTACGGCATTCCCGCGCGCTATGTGGAAGGATATGTGATTACCCAGGCGGCGATCTCCGACCGGGCGCAGGCTACGGAATATCAATACGACGACTTTTTTGAAGGAGAAAATATTCTGGGCGCCTCCAACGTGGTAGAGGTGGAGGTCAACGACGGCGACGCCCATGCCTGGGTAGAAGTGTATGTGGACGGCTTCGGCTGGATGCCCGTAGAAGTGACGCCTCCCTCATCGGACGACGAAGAAACGACCTACGGTGATTTTCTTTCCGCCCTTTCCGGACTATTCGGCACAGGCGGCGGCGCGTCCCAGACAAACGGAGACGGCACCGATACGCAATACGACGATTTATTCGCCTCCCTCCGGTTCCAAAACTCTCCCATAATAGGAGTCTTTCTTTTGATTCTGGCGGCTTTGCTCGCCTATCCTCTGCTGTCCGCCGCATACAGAAAGCTGCGGGATTGGCACCGCCGCAGACGCGCTTACCGGGAATGCCGGTTCGACGTCTGCATTTCCCATGAGTACCGGAAGCTTAGCCGCCTGCTTGCCAAAAAACATCCGGACGCAGCTTTAACCCTGCCCTCGGATGTAGGCAGACTCCTCGCAGAACTGCTGACCGGGTTTACGCCCGGCGACTGGGACGGAAACAGCATTTCCGATCTGATCGCTCTGACGGAAAAAAGCTGCTTCTCCGGAAAACAGGTTTCCAAAGAAACAGCCGATCTTCTTATCCGCTTTTATCGTTATTCGTGCAAACGGTGTATGAGGCGGTAGACAATATCGCCTTCGTTGACCAGAGGGTCCGTATGGGCAAAAAAGATGATGCCTTCGGTTCCGGCGCGGATAACCTCTCTCGTTTCCCCCAGATAAGGATCGATGATCTCCGCCAGAGGCTGTCCGTAGCGGACTTCCTCTCCCGGCGTCACAAGCCCCTTAAAGATTCCGCTTTTTGTCGTTTCTACATTGCTTAAGTCTTCTTCCATAATGATATGGGAGATATAGCCGCTGTGGCTGTCGTATCTGATGATGCCCATTCTGGTCAAAAACCGCAGGACCGCGGCAACCGCCTGCCTTGCGCTTTTTTCATCGATTTCGTTGTTTTTATTGGTATATACGGAAAAAGCCGAGGTCATTTCATTCTGCCAGTTAAAGTTTAACGTCTTGGTATCGATGGGCTTCGGCTTACGCACTACCACATAGGGCAGCCCGAACAAATTCGCCAGCGATGTGTTCTGATATCCCGTTTCCATCATTCTCACGTGAGGTACAAACTCGCCGCTCATGTAAAAGGACGCGAATTGGATTCCGTAGCTGTAATCCCTGATTTTTTTCATCAGCCCGTCTGCAATCCGGCAGGTCGTATCTTCATAGTCGTTTCCGGGAAACATTCTGTTAATATCCGTATTGTCCAAAGGCCAGAACCGCTTCCCCATATTCATCGAATAATAATTGATGCAGGGAATGACCAAAATCTCTTTATTACTGCTGATACAGTTATTCGCCTCCAGCTCCCGGAACGCTTTGACAAGCTGGGAACAGATATAAAGCTGCTGGATTTCATTGCCCCTGACGGGTCCTAAAATGCAGGCGCTGGGGTCTCCCTTTCCGAAGCTGTAACCCTTAATCGCATAATTGTCCCGATAGGGCGCTTTCATGGAATAAATGATCCGTTCTTTCATTTTCCCGCCTCCTTCACGCCTTTGATGATACGGGCAAGCAGAGCGCCTTCATAAGCCACCGGATGCGCCCGCAGCGTAAAAAGCAGACCGTCGGATTTCGCCTTTACTTCGTAAATCGTTTCTCCTCTCAGGGGATCTACAACCGCTCCGATCCTCTCCCCTTTTTCCACATAGGTGTTATTTTCGGCACAGGAAAGAAAAATTCCCGACTCCTTTGCCCTGATAAATTCAATATCGCCGTTGGTAATGAGCATCGGCTCTTTCACGGGAACGTCTTCTCCTTCCCACAATCCCAGTTTGCCCATCAAATGAAAGATGCCGTCTACGACCTGCAATCCATAGGTCTGATTGATCCGGTTGCCAAGCCCCATTTCCATCACAAGCGCCGGTACGCCCAACTTGCACAGGCTGTAGGCAAGGGTGGACTCGTGGACGGTCGCCGTGGCGTTGATCCAGATCAGATCCACATTCAGATGCTTTGCATAGGGCACCATCATCGCTTCAAATTCATCGCTGATCCGCGCCTGGGGAATTTCCCTGACAAAGGTATCCGACGCATGGACGTCGATGCAGATATCGGAGCCCATTAAGGAATCCACGATTCCCGCCGCGACTTTATCCATCATCGTGCCGTCCCGGCTGCCCGGAAACATTCTGTTTAAATCCATATCGATTTTCGGGACGGTACGCACCCCGCTGTCCATTCCCAGAGGATTTAATACCGGGTAAATATCCACCGTCCCCTTCAGGCACTCCTGCCGCTCCCTGATCCTTTTGATCAGTTCATAGCAGACAAACTGTCCCTCCAGCTCGTCGCCGTGGGCTCCCGTCACAATGCTGATGCGCCCTCTGTTTTCGCCCGGATCTGCCGGTTCCATATGATTTCTATAGATTTTCAGCTCTTCCTGAACCGGGAGAGCTGTTGAAACTACCTTTTCTATCATTGTAATCTTTCCTTTATGCTTCCTTCAAAAGTCCTTTCATCAGATACAGGATCTCCCTGTTTACGGTCTTTTCGGTAATGCCCACGGTCTGGGACATGATCCTGAGCCCTTCTAACACATACATAATGTTTCTTGCCGCGCCCTTGGGATCTTCACAGTCAAACTCGCCCGTCTCCACACCGTCTTTAATGAGCTTTTCAATGATCTGAACCGCTGCGTCAAACTGCGTCTTCAAAGGATTTTCTCCCTTGGGAAGCTTATTGGCAAAAAAGAATTCATAAGTGGCGATTGTCAGACTGTCTTCACGGTCGCACAATTCCTTTTTCTGTTCCTGCAAAAACAGCGCAAGAATATCGGAGCTGGACGCGTTTTCGCTGAGCGCCTTCGTGAACACATCTTCTTCCCCGCTTTCGCTCTCTTCTTTCATATTCAGCACCTCTAAAAAGATTTCCTTCGTGCTGTCGAAATATAAATACAGCCCGCCCCTGCTGATCTGGCACGCCTCTACGATATCCTTCATCGTTACGTCCTTGTAGCCCTTTTTTGCAAAGACTTCTCTTGCCTTTTTCAAAATAAATTGTTTTTTCCTGAGTGATTTTTCTCCCATAGCATTTTACTCCGTCTCTTCTGTTGCTGCGGTTTCCGGCTCTGCTTCCGCTTCTGCGGGCTCCGGCTCTGCCGACGGTTCTATCGCCGTTTCTGTGGGCTCCGGCTCTGCCGACGGTTCTGTCGCCGTTTCTGCGGTTTCCGGCTCCTCCGACGGTTCTGCCGCCGTTTCTGCGGTTTCCGGCTCCTCCGCGGGTTCCTCTTCCTCGGGAATGATTTCATCCTCTATGACCAGCGGCTGGTCCCAAAATTCAATAATCTGTCTCGCTTTCTTTAAGATATTTAAAAAAATGCGGTGCTCCACGCCGTCCTTCCACAAATATGCCTTGGTCAGACCGCCGAATACATATCTGGACAAAATGCACTGCAGCACTTCCATGTGCATGATATCCGCCGTTTCAATAAGTCTCAACTCATCTTCATAATCCTGAATCCGGTGCCTGGTGTAGAAATACTGATAGTTTTGCTCCATAAACACCGTTGTGCTTGCTTCGTTCAAAAAAGACAGTAAAATGCTGTCATAGACCGGAAACGAAAGGGTATGATTCATTTTGTTCCCGTCCTGATAATTTTTCGACACATCGCTTCCGCTCTTTTTTTCAAACCATGGAATATAACGTGACAGGCGGATCACGTCTTCCCGAAACATCATTAAAAACTCTTCTCTGCTCAATTTTTCTTTTTGCATATGTACCCCTGACCCTTCAAAAGCTAAGATTTATGACAGCTATGTCAATCAATTTTATTGTATCATAATTTGAAAAAAAGTACAGTGGGGAATCACAAATCCGGCAGTCCTGCGCCGCATCTTATCACAGATAACCGCGCCGGGCTGCCGGATCACGTCTTCCTTATTCGGTTTTCATCTGATCCTTCGGCATCAGATAGTTTTCGTTTACTTCATATTTTCTGGTCGGTTCCTTTTCCGCCGCCATTTGTATCCAGGGCATAATCGGTTCGTTAGGATCGTCTACAAAATAGAGTTCTTCCTTTTCCCACGTGTAATAGTTATGCCTCTCGACCTCCAGTTTCTGGCATTCCTCGTCCTCGGACCATTCCTCAAACATTCTGCCCCATTCCTCGATGCTTTCGTACTCTCTCTCATGTACCCGGATATTGGCGTGGTTCGTACCGGTAAAGGCACGGTAACGGCGGGGAAGGGGATGTCCCAGCCTTGCCTCTTCTATATCCGTTTTTCTCTCAAGCTCCAGCTCCTGAAGCCACTTCTCAAAGGGAATCTCCTGGGTCTGGCGGTATAAAATTCTTACTTTCATCTGTTTTACCTCGCTATCCTTTATAAGCGTCCTGATCCTTGGGCATCAAATAATTTTCATTGACCTCGTATTTCCTGGTGGGTTCCTTTTCCGCCGCCATTTGTATCCAGGGAATGACCGGGTCGTCCGGATCGTCCGCATAGTAGAGCTCGTTTCTTTCCCATTCCATATAATTTTTCTTTTCGATTTCCAGCCGCTGGCAGGTCTCGTCCTCCGCCCACTTCGCCATGGCGCGTCCGAAATCCGCCACGCTTTCAAATTCTCTTTCCTGGACCCTCGTCTGGGACATTTCCCCGCTGGAAAAAGCTCTGTACCTTTTCGGCTTGGGAAAGCCCAGTCTCGCTTCCGCTTCCTCCAGCTTTTTATCCAGCTCCCTGACCGGATACAGTTTTTCAAAAGGCACTCTCTGTACCTGTCTGTATATCATTCTAACCTTCATAACTTACCCTTCTCTTTCCTCCTATGCTGTTTTGCACTTTCTGTTTCAGTTTTTCAAATACCTGGGGATTATTGTTAATCGCAATAAACACCAGTACGATTACCGCAATCACAATGCTGTTAAATTCGTTAGGCAGTCCGAATACCATAAATGCCAGTTTGATAATCTGCATAAACAGGCTTCCGATATAGATGGCAATGACAATATTGACTCCGTAGCTCAACGCCATTCCCACAAATACGCACATCATGGCGTCAAAGCAGGTGGACATCGTACCCATGGAGCTTACCGTCCTCTGGACCCCGTTCATACCCAGATTGGTCATGGCGTAAAATCCTGCAAACAAGCCTACCATCGTCAATGCGGAAGTCTTTACCTTGTAGGCGTTGATCCCGTTGGACTGCGCCACGTTTGCATTGCTCCCTACCGCCCGGATATGGTATCCGAAGGTGGTATGGTTGATCAACTGATAGGAAAAGGCGCCGATTACCAACAGCAGGATCAGATTGTAAGGAAACGAGCCGAACACGATCCATTCCTGGGGCACCTTAACGCCGCCTCCGTCAAATACAATGCTTCCAAGACTCTCATAGATCAAAAGCATTCCGATGGATACGATGATCGTCGGGATCTTGAGAAAATAGTAGATCCCTCCCACCAGCGCTCCGCAGGCGAGCCCCACCAGACAACAGCAGAGGATCAGTCCGAAAATCCCCATATTCAGTTTTATGGCAAGATTGCCGCCGATAATTGCCGCTAACAGCACCTGGGACCCGACAGAGAAGTCCCAGTTGCCTACCTTCATATTGAACAATACGCCCCATCCGAGGATTGCGGGAGCAATCGCCTGCTTTAACAGAGAGGGAATATTCAAGTAAGTAATGGTAGCCGGCGCAAACAGGTGTAATACCAAAAACAGGAGCGCCGGAAGCAGGAATACGCTGATAAATTTTCCGGCTGTCTTTATTTTATTTTTCATCATTGGTCCCACAAATCCTTTCTGTTTCTCATTTTACGGCTTACTGCGCCGCTCTTTCAACAACCCATTCCAGGCTGTACTGATCGATATAGCTTTGGATATCCTCTAAAGTTGCGTCGGGATTATATCTTCTGCACATGTTCCGGATCTCTTCCGCCGTAAAGATCTGATGGTCGGGATTATCAATATACTGACTGTAGTTCTTGCAGTCCTGCGCGCTCTTTACTTCGATCTCCGACATATTCAGCACAACCAGATCGTCCGATAAAGGCGTACCGTCTACGGCGTTGTAAAGGACTACAAAATCAAACAGGGACTCAATGCCTACGCCGCCCGCCACGTATACGAGATAACCGGATTCAAACGCCTCGTCCATGCCTTCAAAGGCGTCGAAGGTTCCCACTTTAACCGCGCCCGGTTCGGTCATGGTAGAAAGGGTATTCATAACCGTTTCGCCCGCGCCTACGCTGGATGCGCCCAATACAATCGCGTCCATATCCTGATAGGAATTGATAAAGTTTTCAATTCCCGCCGCAATTGTCTGCGTGCTGGAATCCGTCGGGAAAGGAAATTCCGCCAGTTTTACAGCGTCCGTAGATTCAAAACCGCTTTCAAAGCCGTTGTTTCTCGCTACCAGGGGAGAGCTTGCATACAAAGACATTTCTCCGAAATTGGAAACGCCGTATTCTTCCGCCATGTACTCCACCATACGCTGTGCGTACAGTTCGTCGTTTTCAAAGCCGTCCACCACATAATATTCATAGCCTTCCACCGTTGTCTTGATCGTATCGTCGGTAATATCGCGGAACATCAGTCCGAAATATACCTGATTCTGCTCGCAGTAAGCCGCTACCTGCTGTACCGCCGCATTGTCCATGGGCATCATGAGAATCCCTTCGCACCCCGCCGCCACCATATTCTGACAGGTGGTCAGCTGCGCCGCCGCGTCATAATCGCCAAACGCCCAGGTAAGGTCCACATCCATCGCTTCCGCCGCAAAATTCAGATAGGAATATACGGCGGCTCCCATGGTGTCGTCTTTTCCGTACAGAATAACACCGATTTTTCTGGTTCCCGCACTTTGGACGCTCTCCTCTTCCTTTGCATCCGTCTCCTCCACGGGCTGCTCGCTCTCTGTCTGCGCGTTGTCGGCGCCTTTTTCGTCCGCTGCCGCAGATCCGCAGCCGGCAAGCATGGTGATCATCATCGCTGCCGACATCAAAATTGCTATCACTTTTTTCTTCATAAAGTAACCTCCTTCATTTTCATTGTTGTGTATATAATTCCGCGCGCCGGATTTATAACTCAGATTACAATTTCATTTCTTCCCCGGTCCATGGTAATCACGACCGCAGCCAGGAAAATTACCGCTTTGATAATGCTGACCATATTGGCGTCGATCCCCCACAGGACAAGTCCGTTATTTAAGAAATAATAGATTAACGTCCCGACTACCGCCGAGCGGATCTTGGTATTGGACCCGCCGGTTAAGGGAATGCCGCCCAAGGTTAAGGACAACAGAACCTCAGTCTCAAAATTGGTTCCCGTGGAACCCGTAACGCCGCCGGTCCTGACCATGGTCATAAACGCCGCAAGCCCCACGCAGATCCCGCTGATGGCAAAAGCGATCGTCTTATACTTTCCTATGGATATTCCAGAAAGCTTCGCCGTCCGCGGATTGGAACCGATGAGTTTATTATATTTACCGATTTTTGTATAGCGGAACAAATAAAACCCGATTGCAAATACCACAAGGACGATCCCCAGATAAAAGGGCAGCGTGCTCATGGAAGTAACGTTCCCCGGCAGGAACATGGGCTTATTGGCATATGCCGCCTGCGCCACGCCCTTCCCCGCAAACATCACGCAAAGTCCCGCCATAAACGCGGGGATTCCCGCCTTTACATGGATCAGGGAGGTAAAAAGTCCGCAGAGGATACCCACCGCCACGCAAATCACAACCAGCCATCCGAATCCGATCTTCTCGCAGACAAAGAATGAAATGACCGAACACAGCGCCAGGGCGCCGCCCAGGGAAAAATCCAGATTGTTGTGAGCCATGACAAAGGTACAGCCAACGGCTCCCACCATAGTTATCGCGCTCTGGGTAATAATCAGCTTCATATTATCCACCGTGGCAAATTTTCCGTCCGTCGTAAGCGCAAACAACAGAAATACAATCATCAGCCCAAGATAAGGAATTACCGGTTTTATCATCTTTTTTATTTTTTCTCGTTTATCCATTCTCATATCTCCTAAATAATCTTTTGAATCAGCATCTGCTCCGTTACGCTTTCTCTGGCAAATTCCCCGGTCATGCGTCCGTCCTTCATAATCAAAATCCGGTCCGACATGCCGATGAGCTCCGGCATCTCCTCGGATACCATAATGATCGATTTGCCCGCTTTTTTCAGTTCCTCCATCAGCCCGTAGATCGACGCCTTGACTCCGATATCAATTCCCCGGGTGGGACAGTCCATGATCAGAATTTCCGAATCATTGGCAAGCCATTTTGCGACGACTACCTTTTGCTTGTTGCCGCCGGACAACTCCTTTACCTGCTGCTCCATATCCCGCATTTTGATCTCCAGCCGCCCGGACATCTTTTTCGCGAGTTCCTTTTCCTTTTTGGGAGAAATAAATCCCTTCCGGGACATGTGCCCCAGAGACGCTACGGTAATGTTATCTCTGATACTGGTTGTCATGAACAAAGACTCCTGGTCTCTGTCCTTCGGCAGATAAGCGATCTTTGCTTTCATCGCGTCCGTCGTGGACCGAATGACCTTTCCGTCAGCGCAGACGGTAACCGTACCTTTTTCCGGCTTGTCCGCCCCGTATAGGATCTTGCATAATTCGTGCATCCCGCATTCGGTCAGACCTCCAAGCCCGAGGATCTCTCCCTTATGTAATTGGAAGCTGATATCCTTTAAAATGCCTTTGGAAATGTTTTTGACATCCAGCACCACCGTTTTCTCCCAGCTTCCCCCGGTTTCCTCCCGGTAATAGTGCCCCGTCAGCTCCCTGCCGATCATATGCTTTCTCATATGATCCGGCGTCACGTCGTCTCCGCTTAGTTTTGTAATATAAACGCCGTCCCTGAGGATTTCCGCCGTATCGCACACCTTCTGCACCTCTTCCAGATCATGGGAAATAAAGATAACGCCTTTCTTTTCCTTCTTCATCGTTTCAATGATCCGGTAAATCATATCCCTTCCCTTCTGGGAAAGCGCCGTCGTCGTCTCATCCACAATCAGCACATCCGGTTTGTGATACATGGCTCTCGCCACCTCTATCAACTTTCTTGTCTCAAAGCTCAGCTTCTCCACCGGCATTTTCGGATCAATATCTCCAGCGCCTACGGAAACCAGGATTTCCTTCGCCGCCTGATTCATTTTCTTTCTTCGCACATTCAGCGCGCAGCCAAATTCCTTTTCCATCCCCAGAAAAATATTTTCCGCCGCAGTCATACCGCTTATGGTCCCAAGCTCCTGCGCCAGTACCGCAATGCCCTTGCTGCGGGATTCAAGAATCGTCTCCGGTTCAAAAGGCTTCCCCAGAAACTTCACGGTGCCTCCGTCTTTTTTTACAGCGCCCGTGATCGCCGCCGCCAGAGTAGATTTTCCGGAACCGTTTTCGCCGATCAGCGCCATGACCTCTCCCTCGTGGAGTTTCAGCTCTACGCCTTTTAATGCCCTTGTAGCGCCGAAGCTTTTATATATTCCGTCCGCCTCCAGCAAAATCTTTTCTTCCATGCTCTATCTCCTTTCATCGTCCCGCATCTGCGTCTTTTTTAACCGTTCCAAAAGTTCCGCCAACTGTTCCTTTGAAAAAACGCCGTCCGTAAAACTGATCAGCGAACGCAGGGGCAGTTCCCGTACAAACGCCGGAATACGCTCTTTTTGCAGTTTCCCGCTTTCATCCCGGACGCCGCCGACTCCCATGGTTTCTAAAAGAGACGGCAATACTTCTTCCATGACTTCTTTCGTACCGGAAGACTCCAGCAAATCCCCGATCAACGTATTGCGGTCAATTTTAATCTTCTTTATCTGCACCGGTTCCACATAGATCCGCTTTTCACAAAGAATCGTTTCACAGTCGGAACCGATCTGTATTTTATAGGTTCCGGGAGCCGTGTACCAATCGTGAATAGTTACATCATAAAACGCGAACGCTCTTTTATCCATGGTAATATTTACCCGTTTTTCCTCCCCCGGCAAAAGCGCTGCCTTTTCAAATCCCTTTAACTCCCGAAGGGGTCTTAATACGGGCGCTGCAGCGGCGTCGGGTTCCACATAGAGCTGGATAAGCGCCTTTCCCGCTCTTGTCCCCGCATTCCGCACCGTGACCGCGGCGCAAAACTCCGTCTTTCCTTCCGCTTCCGGAAAATCCGGTGCAAAAACCTCTAAATCCCGAAATTCAAATTCCGTATAGCTTAGACCGAATCCAAAGGGAAACAGCACCTGCTTTTTCTTGCTCAGATAATAGCGGTACCCCACAAACACGCCTTCCCGATAATCCGTTTCGTCATACCTCCCCGGAAAGTCCAGGTAACAGGGCGTATCCTCAATACGCAGGGGAAAGGTTTCCGCAAGATGCCCGCAAGGATTCACTTTCCCAAACAGCGTGTCCATAATCGCCTTTCCGCACGCCTCTCCGCCAAGATACGCTTCCAGTACGGCAGGCACCCGGTCAATCCACGGCATTGTCACAGGCGAGCCGTTTTGCAGGACGACGACGGTATCAGGCTGCGCCTCACTGATCAGGCGGATCAATCTGTTTTGCTCCGAAGGCAGCTTCAGATGTCTGCGGTCATAGCTTTCGGATTCATAGCTTTCGGGCAGTCCCGCAAATACGACGGCGTAATCTGCATTTTTTGCCGCTTTTACCGCCTCTTCGACCAGAACCTCATCCTGTCCCTTTTTGTCCTGCCCATTTGCATCATAACCTTTTGCATAGAGGAACGTAACCGCCGGAAAATCCTCGGCTGCACTTATGGGAGCGTCTACCTTCCAACTGTTGATATGGGAACTTCCCCCTCCTTCATATCTGGGCTGCTCTGCAAACGCTCCGATCAGAGCAACCGTAACGCCTTTCGTCGGCAGAGGCAGCAGATTCCTTTGGTTTTTTAATAATACCATACTCTCCGCCGCAATCTTTTGGGCAAGTTTATGTTCTTTCCCATAATCGATCCGGACGGTTTGTTTGCATTCATGCTTACGGCTCAGTTCCAATATCCTGAGCGCCGCCGCATCCAGAACCGCTTCTTCCAGTGCGCCCTTTTCCACCGCTTCCGCAATCTCCCGGTCGCTGCCGCCTCCCGAAGCGGGCATTTCCAGATCCACGCCTGCCGCAAGCCCTGTCACGCGATCGCACACAGCGCCCCAGTCCGTCACGACAACGCCTTCAAATCCCCATTTTTCTCTTAAAAGCTCCGTCAACAGCCATTTATTTTCCGCCGCAAAAACGTGATTGATCCGATTATAGGAACACATGATCAGATCGGGCGACGCTTCCTTCACAATTCGTTCAAACGCCGGCAGGTAGATTTCAAACAACGCGCGTTCGTCCACATTGGCGGAAACGCTCATCCTTCTGGTCTCCTGGTTGTTGACCGCAAAATGCTTGACGCACGCCGAAGTTCCCTGTTCCTGCATTCCCTTCACATATTCCGCCGCGAGGATTCCCGTCACATAGGGGTCTTCCGATAAATATTCAAAATTTCTGCCGCCCAGAGGCGAACGCTTGATATTGACCGCCGGTCCCAGCAAAACGCCGATCCGCTCCGCCATACATTCCCTTCCGAGCGCCGCGCCCATTTCATGCCACAACTGCCTGTCAAAGGACGCCGCCATGCCCGCCGCGGTGGGAAAACAAATGTAGCTTTTGGAAGTATGAAAATCCAGATAGGAATCCTCTTCGCTCTGTTTCCTGATTCCATAAGGTCCATCGCTCATAAAAATTTCCTTTACGCCCAACCTCTTTACCGGTTTGGTCTTCCAGAAGGTCAGCCCGGAACACAAGGACGCCTTTTCCTCCAGTGTCATTTCTTCTAACAGCTTTTTACAATCCATTTGCATCCATTCCTCCCTTCTTTTGTGCAATATTTTGTGCAATGTTGTATTTTTTCTCTTGTTTTTTATCTATCTTTCATTTAAGATTATTCTAAACTATAATGTAACATTATACTCAATGTACAAAACAGCCAATATGAGAGGAGTTAATTTATGCAAGATGAACAATTTGAAATCGGCACCTTTGCCAAAGCATGCGGCATGACCAAAGCGACTCTGATGCACTATGAAAAGATCGGGCTGTTTCAACCGGAATCCGTCGGTGAAAACGGCTACCGCTATTACAGCGAAAACCAGATTTACCAGATCGAGACCATTTCCCAGCTCCGCTATCTGGACATGTCCCTGACGGATATCAAGGACTTTTTATATCACAATACAAAAGAAGAAAATCTGGAAATCCTGAAAGAAAATTTAAGAAATGTAGAAGAGAAGATTTTCCGTTATGAGCATATCCAGCGCCTGCTGCAGGCAACCATCAACACCATTGAAGCGGAACCTTATATCCGCCTTGACGAGCCGTATATCGAAAAGCTGGCGGAACCCGTTTATTTATACAGTTTTCCCACTTCCAAACGGGACGGTTCCATTACCAAATTTCTTCCCACCCTGCGGGAGTACCTGCAAAAGTGCCGGAATATCCATATCAACAGCAACGTATCCATCGGCGAAATTGTGCTGCATAAGGATATTATCAACAACACTTTCCGCAAATCCTACGGCTGCTATCAGTTGGAATATGAAATCGACGACGAAAACTGTCTTGAACGCCCCGCCGGATTCTATCTTTCCATGTTCCACCGGGGCAACAGCGTGGATTTACCGGACGTGTACCGCTCGCTGAAACGGTACGCCTTTGAAAACGGCTATATGATCATCAACAATGCCTATGAGGAAGATTTCAGCACGGTAATTTCCGAAAACGACCGCTCCCGCTTTATCCTGAAAGTCAGCTTCCAGATTGATTCGCCGGAAGGGACAAAAGGCTAGGCAAAAATAGCGGTTGTCCCGGTTAGATGCCGGCTATCCCGGAAAGAAAAACAGACAGATATCACGGAAACACGCTTTCGCTCTATGAAAACGCAGCGGTACGTAAATCCGCAAAATACGCGGATTAAGTACCGGCGTTTTCATAAAGGTTTCCTTTGATATCTGTCTGTTTTTCTTTCCGGGGCAGGGTCTGTCTCCTTCCGGGACGCTGCCCTTTCTTATTGGGGCAGGGTTTGCCTCTTGCCGGGGCTGCCTGCCTTTTCTTATTGGGGCGTTGTCTGCCTCTTGCCGGGACTGCCTGCCTTTTCTTTCCGGGGCAGCCCGCTTTTTGATGAAATTCCACTGCAAAGGTTGTTTATCGCTTCTTCGCCAGGGGAGCAAATATTGTTTTTCGCCCGATGAAGCCGACGATTCTCGTAACGATAATCCCCAGAAAAGCCCCGCAGCTGTCAATCAAAACGTCCTTCTTAGAGGGAAGCCTGCCCGCCACAAAGGATTGGTGGTACTCATCCAGGCAGGCGAATCCCACGCAGAAAGCGCCGGCAAACAGCACAAGCCAGATTCCTCTCATGCCGTATACATACAGCGGAAACGCCACGGATACGGCAAGGAGAAAGTATTCGGAAAAATGGGCGAGTTTTCTTACCGGATAATGATACTTTTCGGCAAACGCCTCAATCTGCGCCTCGCTCCAATCCTTGTCTAAGACTTCGTCCGCCACCGTTACCAGCGCCTTGCTGACCTGATAGCTGATCGCGCTTGAGTCAGCGCCTCCCTGGGATGAAAAATGAAAGATCATCGCCATCACAAGGATCGCCGGCACAAAGGATAACGGCTTTAAAACCAGGCGCAATAATGTTTTGATAAACAACAGGATATATTTCATAAATCTTCCTTATTTGGTCAGAAGCATCATGATCTCATTGCTGCGTGCAATAAACTTGGTCATTTCTTCAGGCGCTAAAGGCGCGTTCTGAAGCATCGCAAGATCATACAACTGTTCGCAGATCATCTTGGTATTCTCACCGTCTTCATGCTCCATGATATAGGCAACCAAAGGATGGTTGGCGTTTAATACCAGCGTTTCTCCCTCGCTGCCGAACATTCCCATATCCATACCGCTTGCCGCGTACATCTGCATCATATCCTGCATACGGCGGGTTTCTTCGGAAATCGTAATCATGGAAGAAATTTTCTTGTTCTTTAATTTCTCTATTTTAACAGTCAGCTTATCCTTTTTCAAGGCTTTCTGCATCATCTTGCCGATTTCTTCCGCTTTTGCGTCATATTCCTCCTGCGTCTTTTTGGACGTTCTGGATTTAAAGGATTCCGTCAGATCCGCGTCAATCCTGCTGAATTTAATTCCTTCATTCTTTGCCTCCAGCTGGCTGACAAAAGGCTGGTCAATCTTTTCCGTCAGATATACGGCGTCCATCTTCGCCTGTTTAAACATATTGATATACTGACTCTGCTGCTTTTCGTCGGTTACGTAGTAGATTACCTTTTCCTTCTTCTCCTCTTCCGCATCCCCGTCGTTTTCGTCAGCATCCGTTTGCACCGGTTCGCCGTTTTCGTCCACGATCTGCGCGTCCACTTTCTCGCCGTTTTCATCCGTTGCGTTTTCCGCCTCGTCGGGATCGATAGGCTTTACTTCCAGGCATTCGGGCAGCGTCATATAGTTTCCGTCCAGGTTCTTGAACAGGATATAATCTGTCATCTTTTCGCAGAACTTATCGTCCTTTAAACAACCGAATTTGATAAAGGGGCTGATATCGTCCCAATACTTCTCATACTCTTCTTTTTCGGTCTTGCACATGCCGGCAAGCTTATCAGCAACCTTTTTGCTGATATAATCGGAAATTTTCTTAACAAAACCGTCGTTTTGCAGCGCGGATCTGGATACGTTTAAAGGCAGGTCCGGACAATCGATAACGCCCTTTAGCAGCATCAGAAATTCCGGAATTACCTCTTTGATATTATCCGCGATAAACACCTGGTTGTTGTACAATTTAATGGTTCCTTCAATGGACTCGTATTCCATATTGATCTTGGGGAAATACAAAATCCCCTTTAAGTTGAAAGGATAATCCATATTCAGATGAATCCAGAACAAGGGCTCCTTATAATCATGGAATACCTTGCGGTAAAATTCCAGGTATTCTTCCTTCGTACACTCATTGGGGTGTTTTGTCCACAAAGGATGCGTATCGTTGATGAGCTCGGGGCGTCTCTTAATCCGTACCTTCGGCTCCTCTTCCTTCTTTTCTCCCTCTCCGTCGTCCGCACTTTCTTCTTTTTTGGGTTCGATTTTCTCTACGACTTCATCGGTAGGAAGAAGCTCCGCCTCTTTAATGACCTCTGTCTCCGTCGTATTTAATCTGCCTACATAAATTTCATAAGGCATAAAGGAACAATATTTCTTAATTACTTCTTTCGCTTCGTATTCGTTACAGAATTTCAGACAATCCTCGTTGACATACAACGTAATCGTTGTCCCGACCTCTGCCTTGTCTCCATCCTTCATATCAAATTCCGTACCGCCGTCGCATTCCCAGTGAACCGCTTTGGCGCCGTCCTTATAGGATAAGGTATCAATATGCACCGCATCCGCCACCATAAACGCCGAATAGAAGCCCAGACCGAAATGTCCGATAATCTGGTCCTCATTGGTCTTATCCTTGTATTTGGCAATAAAATCCGTCGCTCCCGAAAAAGCGATCTGATTGATATATTCGTCTACCTCTTCCGCCGTCATGCCAAGACCGTTATCCGTAATGGTAATGGTCTTATTTTCGGGACTGACCTCAATCGTTACCTTGGGCTGATAATCCTCCGGCAACGTGTACTCGCCCATCATATCCAGCTTTTTCAGCTTGGTAATGGCGTCGCAGCCGTTGGAAATCAATTCTCTGTAAAAGATGTCATGGTCGGAATACAACCACTTCTTAATAATCGGAAAAATGTTATCGCTGTTAATCGATAAACTGCCATGTCTGTCTGCCATAAAAATCACATTCCTTTCTTTCCTATCCGGTCTCTCTTCGGATGGCAGCGGCATCCTGCCTCCGTCGGACCACTCAACAATATGAAGTTTACAACCCTTGGAAAATTAAGTCAACACAAAATTAGCACTCATTTTATCTGAGTGCTAATAATTTCGTGCAAACCCAGTAAAATCAAGGGTTTCACAAATCTTAAATTTTTATAAATCCGCAATTATTCCTCCGGAAAATACTTGTCATAAATATCAAAAAAGCCTTCGGTCGTTACATTCCCGTCATGGATCATGCCAATCTCTTCCCATAGAGCTTCGTTGAATTGTTTTACCTGATTGTTGACAAAGGTGCCGTAAACCTCGTTAAACGCCTCTTTCTTTCTCCGCGCAATGATTTTTTCCTTATTGGCGTCGGTTTCCTTGCGGTCCAGGGTGCTGACGCAATGAATAATATAATATCCTTCCGTGCCTTTCACCATGCCGGTTTCCCCCGACGCCAGATTGAAGGCGCATTCCTCTACCGCCTCATCCGCCTGTCCCTTGCCGAAGGTATGGGTCACGACCTTATCATCGCTGTATGACGTGGCAAGCGAATAAAAATCTTCTCCGCTCTCCAGACGTCCGAGAATCTCCTTTGCAAGCGCCGCAGTCTCTTCCTTTTCCTCGGGCGAGCGCAGGAAAATCCAGTCCACCGTCACATTTCTCGCCTCGTCGTCGCTGATTTCGGGATTGATGTCCCTGATGATATAGACGTATACCTTATGCGCGGTCAGATATTCCCGGTACAACCGGGCGATCAGTTCCTTAGAGACTCCCATCGCCTTGATCTCCGTCTCGTTTAACGAACCGTAATATTCCTCCGCCGCCTGGTCGATCAGCCGTTCCTCCTCATCGGTCAGACTTACCTGATACTCCTCGGCAAGCAGATTCATAGTCTTTACCTGTGCGATCCTCGCCGCAGCCGACTCCTTGACGCGGGTTTCCATGGAAACGCCGTTGCTGGATACGCTCCAGATCTGATCGCCGTAT
This sequence comes from uncultured Lachnospiraceae bacterium, assembly GCA_900542015.1. Lineage (GTDB taxonomy): Bacteria > Bacillota > Clostridia > Lachnospirales > Lachnospiraceae > UBA2882. Next base: position 44,192 of record UQLY01000019.1, read on the forward strand.
ACGGCTTCATAGCGGTTCTGGATATTGGTCAGATATACCATAAACTCATCCGTGTAACAGGAGCTCTTACCGATGCGGAACACCTCGTTTTTTTCAAATCCGGTAGTCAGCACCACCTGCGTAACAGGTTTTTGCTCCGTTTCCGGATTTTCTTTTGCATCCTGCTTTTGGCAGCCCCAGAGCGCCAATACCAGGAATACACAAAGCCCGGTAACCATGATCCTCTGACTTTTTTTACTTTGATACTTCTTATCTGCCATACGTTTTTAAAATACTCCTTGCGACACTGATGCCGTTTGCCGACGCCTGCTGCAGCCCTCTTGTCACACCTGCGCCGTCGCCGATTGCCCGCAGACCTTTGATACTTGTCTCAAAATCCTCGTTGACAACCACCCGGTTGCTGTAAAACTTGACCTCCACCCCGTAGAGCAGCGTTTCGTCCGCCGCAATGCCGGGAGTAATTTTGTCAAGAGCTTCCAGCATTTCTTCAATATCCACCATAATGCGGTGGGGAAATACCAAAGACAGATCGCCGGGCACCGCGTCTTTTAAAGTGGGAATCAGATTGTTTCTGCAAAGTCTCTCTTCCGTGGTCCTTCTGCCCCGCTTAAAATCGCCGAAGGTCTGGACCAGGATCTTACCGCCGCAGAGCATATTGGAAAGCTGCGCGATCTGCTTGCCGTACTCAATGGGCGTCTTAAAAGGTTTCGTAAAGTTTTTGGATACCAGAATAGCAAAATTGGTATTATTCGTCTTATACTCTTTAGATTTGTAAGCATGACCGTTTACCACGGCAAGCCCGTTTTCATAATATTCCGTCGCCACTTCTCCCGAAGGGTTCGTACAAAAAGTCCTTACTTTATCGTCAAAGGTCGGCGTATGATAGATCAGCTTCGCCTCATAGAGATTTTCATTTAAAAACTGCATCACTTCGTCGCGCACCTCGACGCGCACGCCCACATCCACAGTTCCGGGCGTCGTCTCAATACCGATTTCCCCGCATTTATCCTTAAACCAGTCGGCGCCTTCCCTGCCCACGGCGGAAACGATTTCCTTCGCATGGAATGTCTCGCCCTGATCGGTCACAACCCCGACTGCGCGTCCGTCTTCCACCAAAATCTGTTCCACCATTGTGTTGAAAATCAGCGTCGCGCCCGCTTCCTCCAGATGCTTCTGCAGTTTGCTGTAAATCTTATATCCCTCTTCGGTTCCCAAATGCCTGATGGGGCATTCCACCAGCTTTAAGTTGGCGTTGATTGCCTTTTTACGGATCTCGCGGATTTCTTTTTCCTTATCCAGTCCGTATACATTGGCGTCCGCTCCGAATTTTAAATAAATCTGATCCGATTCGTTGATCAGTTCAATGGTCTTGTCATACCCCAAAATAGCAGGCAGATTACCTCCCACGTCGGGCGAAAGGGATAATTTCCCGTCGGAAAACGCCCCCGCTCCCGCAAACCCCGTCGTAATGGAGCAGGGTTTACAGCCCACACACTGTTTGGTCACACGCTTGGGACAGGTTCTCTTTTCAATGCTTCTTCCCTTTTCAATCATCAGTACTTTTAAATCAGGCGCCTTTTCCAACAGCTCATAAGCGCAAAAAATGCCGCCGGGTCCCGCGCCGATAATAATCACATCATAATCCTGTTTGCCCATACCCGATACCTCCTGATATCATAATAAAAAAAGAAAACCAGCGGCATACAGCTACTGGTTTTCTTAGCAGAGGAAGAGGGAATCGAACCCCCGTTAACGGTTTTGGAGACCGCCGCACTACCGCTGTACTATTCCTCTATTTCTTTGTTGGCTTCTTTAACCGCCGAAGTTGATTATAGCATACTCCCCCAACATTATGCAAGCCCTAATTTTGATTTATGTAAATACTGTATTTTTGCAATTGCTCCCCTGACAAAGCGAATTTCTGTAAAATTTTAGAAACCGTTTCTTCTTTGGACAATCCGAAATCGCGGCAGGTCTCTATCAAGGCACGTATGCCTTCTTCTCGTCCCTCTTCTCTCCCTTCTTCTCTTCCTTCCTCCCGTCCCAATTCTCTTTCGTCTTCTCTGATCAGCTTCATTTCGCGCTCTTCGTCATATTCATAAATACTCATTTTTACCACCTCTGCCTTCTGGCTCAGTAAAAAATCCCTTAATACATTTTCCCTGATACAGTCTTCTACCGCCCGTTCCACGGCTTTTGACAATTCGGTTATTTCGGCATATTCCCTGACCTTTTCCACATAAATCATATATTCCTTTAGAGACGGACATTTCTCTTTAAGCTCTTCGTTCATCCCGGGATTGATATTCAACACAGTTACCTTTAATTCCATCGACGGGTCATCCGTTGCCGTCTCAAAATGATCGGACAGTTTTAATTCCATCCTCTCCGGCAGCGGCATCTGCCCATTATAAAAAACTACAAAAACAGGATTCGGTATCTTCATCATTCTGTTACTGTAAATCGTCCTGTTTAAAAACATCTTTTGAAAAATATCAGATATATAAAACAAATCCCGCAAAGGCATATTAGTGTTAGCATCTAATTAGTACAAAATAAAATGAGTTATTCCCTTGAAATATT
>UQLY01000020.1 GCA_900542015.1 uncultured Lachnospiraceae bacterium
CTTAGCTGGCAGAACTTCTCATTTTAATTTGTACTAAATCTTGACATAGGAGCATTCCTGTTCTCCGCTAAGCCTCAATATCTCTGCCAAATCTCTTTCCATAGCCTCTATATTGGCATCCAGCGTTTCCATGGTTCCTATACGCATTTCTGCACTTATCTTACACTGTAAGTCTTCCTTTGAATACTGCACCTTCGTTTCCACATTCATATATCCGCATACGGAGTAGCTGTACCCGTTATCCGTATCCCGAAATACAGGTGCAACCTCACCAACGGAAGTTTTCCACCTCATCAGTCTCGGGAACCAACATAAGCCTTCTTTTATCATTTCCTTGAACCGCTCCAGCAGTTTTCCAAGTTCATAAAGTATGCCCCTATAACTGTTACCGGCATCAAGTCTGCCGTCCTTTTCCACGGCAGTTGCATATTCTTCTATAGTAGGTGCAAGCAGATGAAACATTCCAACAAACCGCTTCATCTGTTCCAGAACCTTTACCGCCCTGTCTGCCTGATGCTGTTTTTCCTCCAGTTCATCCTTTGTATAATCAAGAATTGCACTCTGAAGCTCAATGGAACCCTTTATATCGGCAAGACTCTTCTCCTTCCTGTCAACATCATCTCCCAGAAGCTCCAATTTCTCTGTTTCCTTTGCAACCTTGTACTCTACAACGGTTAGATCGTGATTTCTTCCTTTTGATTTCTCCTTTATCTGTTCTCCGAAAACAACCGATACTTTCTCATCGATAAATTCACGCAAATCTCCTTGGAGAATCTTTGACATCGTATAAGGCGTAAACACTGAGCGTTTTGACACCTGTTTACGCAGACTCTTCTTAAATCCCGCTGCAACAGGCACACCGACCACATGCATATGTGGACTTTCTTCATCAAAATGGATGACTGCATTTGCTACCTTAAAATCCGGCATTCTGTCCCGTAACTCATCCAGCAGCAGTTTGAAGATTCTTTTCATAAAAATCTTGTTGTCCCCATGTTCCTGCCAATACTTCATGTCCCCCACCTGAAAGATAATCTCCACCGCCATATCCTGTGACTTCTCGGATACATATTCATAATAATCTGAAATCTTTCTGTCTTTTCTGGTCTGTTTGTCATTGTATTCCTTCAGAACCCGGTCAAATTCATCATGATATACCTTTTTAACATCCTTCACCAAATTTTCCGTTCCGTACAGCAGCATAATATTTTCTGCACTGTACTCGTCGGATTTATATTTCCTGAGATTGTGCTTTGCCACTCCTTCCAGTTCTCGTTTCGTGGTAATTGCACTTTTCCCATTGCTCACATGAGCGACATAAGAAATACCTCCCATGCAACTCCTCCTTATCTGTAACTTCTCCCGGAGATGCTGTTATCATCTTTGCTCCGCCACAGATGATAACCCCCTAGCAGTTTTGGCAAGCCAAAACATCGGGGGCTCTCCGAGGGTAATATATATCTGCATATTACTCTGAGCACAGGTGAGTCACTTTGTGGAGCACCTTTTCGATTCTTACTCCACTTTTTGACGCACCTTTTGCATTTTGCTCCCTTTTGTCGCACCTCTTATAAACGGATATTCCGACACTTAATGATACTGCCTTATCATCTGGTACAGTACAATCTCCTCTACCATCATCCTCGCCTGTGTCCGTAACTGATACATCTCCCAAAACGATTGCCTGTTCTTTGGCTTATGACTGCTCAACCACTTACTTTCGATTGTCTCCAACAGCTCATATGCCTCCTCATCAATCTCCGTTGTCTTATCCCACAGTCGTCCGAACCTCACAAGATTTCTGTACCTGCCCGGATGTTCCGTTTTCATAAACTCAATCCACATTCGTCCGTATTTTCCTATATGAATCGGCTTAACAGCTTCCTCACTTACGGATAAAACAGGATACAGCAATCCGTCATACTCTTTATATTCAATTCCAAGTTTCTCAAATGTTGTCATAATAATCCTTCCTTTCCGGCTTAAGACCGCAACATCGCAGTGTCTTTGTATTTTGCAACCTTGCAGTCTAAGAATGCAAAGTCTGACATTCTGCAATGTTGCGGTGTTACTTTATTCACCTTTGTGCAGATCCCAATACCAGCTTCCGTTAATCCTCTTTGCCTTAATTCCAAGTTCCTTCTTGGCGGTTTCCAGTGTTCTCTTTGAAATCCCTTCCTGCGCCGCCAGTTCAAGAATCTCATTACTCATTATCAGATTCTTGGAAGCCGCAAGCTCTTGAATAAATCGCTTTGCCATGTCAAGCTTGCATGCTTTGGGTGCTATGCCGCCAAGAACCTCATCAGCAGTTATTTCATAATCTCCAATCCACCGGAAGCCTTCCTCCGTCAGTTCAAATGCCTTGGAATGTCCGAATGCCGACAGGTTATTTTTTATCTGCACCACGGCACGCATGTTTGGCTGACCTTCAATTCTGCCCACAAGCAATACACTTCGTGCCACGGCATAAAAGTCAATGGAACCCATACCTCTGTATGCCGCCTTTGCACCGGAGCCCTTATTCATATGACCGATAAGAACAATGGCACAGCCTGTCCTCTCTGCAATGCTCCCGAGCTTCTTAGTCATTTCCCTTGCCTCATTTGCCCTGTTCATATCGGTGCCACATCCAAGATATGCCTGTATCGGGTCTAATATCAAAAGCCCTGCATTCTCCTTTCTGATTGCCTGCTCCAGTCTGTCATCCGTCATGGATACTGACTTTTCGCTCTCATCTATTATGGATATTCTGGTGCAGTCCGCACCGGCTGACTCCAGTCGTGGCTTTACCGTGTCTGCAAGTCCGTCCTCTGCCGTCTGGTATATGACATTCACGGGATTTCCCTGTTCCATGTCAGCATCAAATCCCTGTCCTTTTGACAGCATTGCGGCTATATTTAATATAAAAGTTGATTTCCCGTCTCCCGGATCACCCTGTATAATTGTGAGTTTTCCATATGGGATAAATGGATACCACAGCCATCTGACCGTCTGTGTTTCCACCTGTGACAGCTGTATCATCTTAAGTTGTGTCTGTTCCTCCATGTTCTTCCTCCGCTAAAATTATTCTGTAAATTTGCGGAGCCTTCTGTTATACTGTAGTTGCGAAGTACATATAGCAAAGGCTCTGCTTTTGCCTATGGCTTACAGCCCTGTGTTTATGCATGGGGCTGTTTTTCATCCGTGTTTTCCCACAGATATTTTGCTCCGTCAAGCACTGCAATGACAGCATTTAACATTGCCACATAATCAAATGCAAGTTCATCCAGATCATCATATTCTCTGCCGTCCACGGGAGAACATTTTCCTTTTATCCGTCCATCTCTATAAAGTTCATCAGCCAGAATATGCATATCCTCCTGCATCTGCCTTACGCATTCCACAAGCTGGTAAACCGTTTCTTTCTTACCCACCACACATATCCTGTTATAAATACAGGAACGGGTAAAATAATCCTTCTTAAGCATCCCGCTTGCTTTTATCCTTGCTTCAATTTCCCTTCTGTCCCTGTCAGATATACGAAAACTGATGGTAGGATATTTATGAATGTTGCTCATTTTACATCAACTCCTTTCTCCAAACTGCCTGTTCTTTCGCAAAATTCACGGTTAAGTACTGCAGCCATCTCCTGCTGTTCCGTTGGAAACATATGGGCATAATGAAAGGTAATACTCTGGCTCTCATGCCCTACCCTGTTACCAATGGCAACTGCCGAAAAACCTCTGTTAATCAGGTATGAAATATGCGAATGTCTTAATCCGTGAATTGTAATACGCTTTACACCTGCCTTTTTTGCGCCTCGGGTCATTTCCTTGTGCAGATAAGATTTGGTAATCATAAATATCCTGTTGTCCCTTGTAAAACCATACAGGCTTGAGAGATACTCTTTCATTTCCTCAGCTAGAAAATCCGGCATCACAATATCCCGCCTGCTTTTCGGTGTCTTCGGATCGGTGATGATATCCTCTCCGTCAATTCTCTGATAGGATTTATTGATGTGTATCACCTTACCCTCCACATCAATATCTGCTGCAGTAAGTGCAAGCAGCTCTCCACTTCTTAAACCACACCAGTAAAGCACCTGAAACGCATAATAGGATACGGATTTATCCTTTACCTGTTTTATGAATTTCAGATATTCCTCCTCCGTCCAGAATTCCATTTCATCCGCTTTTCCCTTTCCGATGGTTCCGGCTTTCTTCACGGGATTATCCGGCAGATTATAAAATCTTATGGCATGGTTAAACAGTGCCGAAAGCTCCGACTGAATGGTTTTCAGATAAGTTGGCTTAAACGGCTTTCCATCCGGTGTTTTAAGCTTCATAATCGCATTCTGCCATTTGATAATGTCAGCCGGACTGATCTCATTCATCTTCTTGTCCTTGAAATATGGCAAAATCCTGTTGCGGAATATGGTGTCCTTCGTCTTCCAGGTATTCAGTTTCAGCTTGGGCTTAAGGTCATCCTCATAAATCCTATAAAAAGAACCAAAATCCATATCCAGGCTGGTTGCCTGCTGGAGTCGGAACTTCTGCTCCCACTCCAGCGCCTCCTTACGGGTCTTAAATCCTCTCTTCAGCTTCCTTCTGTTCTTGCCTGTCCAATCATTGTAGTGAAAGGAAACATACCATGTTCCCCTCTCTTCATCCTTGTAAGCAGCCATTTGCTTCACTCTCCTTCCTTAAGCTGTCTGCAAACCATAGAACTTCTCGTCAAAATACTTACAGCTAACCTTACCCGTAATGGTTCTGTATCCCTTTTCCTGCAGCTCATGGTTTAACTCGCGGATAATCTTGTATCCGTGTGAACGTGATATGGACAGCATTTCTGCCACCTCGTCTACATTGTAAAAAATCTTCTTTTCCATAGGTGGTTCACCTCCTTTCCCCGGCTGTACCGGTATGTATCTCAAATTTGCCTTCTGCAAATATGATAACGCATTTCAAAACTTCCTTCTCGACGTCGCAGGACGATCTTTTCATAAAAAGTAGCCTTTGCAGGACTATTTTTTGCTCCATGGTCTTTTACACCACTTCCATGCTCAGATTATAAAGCAGTCACCAAATGAATTTTAGGAACTATCTGTTCTCTTTCACCGGCAAAATGCGAACAATCAGTTCTCATGCCTCCTCTGTAAAGCTTACCTCCCAATCCAATGATTGAGAATGCACTCTCTGGCTCCCTTTGGGGACAAGATACGCTCCCTTAACATAATATCTGTTTCTATATCTGCATTTTAGGTGTATACAGCAGGAGTTACTGCCCAACTTAGTGGCAGTTGATTTCTCTCACACATAAAATGATAAATTATCAAAAAGCTTATTAAAACCGAGAGATATTCCGAATTTCGAAATAAAAGTCGTAGTATTATTACGAATTTTTATAAAATGGGAAATTTTGAAAAGAAAAAGATTTGTAAAAAACAGAAATACCTTCAATACCTTTTGCAGTATTCCAGAATATGTCCGGTACTGCCCAAACAGGTATCATATAGGTATCAGCGAAAAGAAAAAAGCTCCAGAAACGGCTTGTTTTCGCTGTTTCTGAAGCTGTGTTTATTATTCGAACTCAATCGTTGCCGGCGGCTTACTCGTGCAGTCATACAGCACCCTGTTTACCCCTTTAACCTCATTAACGATCCTGTTCGCCACCTTGCTCAGCACTTCCCAAGGAATCTGCGCGCAATCCGCCGTCATAAAATCGCTGGTGCAAACCGCCCGGAGAGCTACCGCATAGTCATAGGTTCTCTCATCCCCCATAACCCCGACGCTTCTCATATTGGTCAGCGCTGCAAAGTACTGTCCCAGCCCGGCGTCTACGCCTGCGTTGGCAATTTCCTCGCGGTAAATGTAATCTGCTTCCTGTACGATCCGTACCTTTTCAGCCGTAACTTCTCCGATGATGCGGATACCCAGTCCCGGTCCCGGGAAGGGCTGACGGTTTACCAGATATTCCGGAATGCCCAGCTCTCTTCCGGCTTTCCGCACTTCATCCTTAAATAAAAGCCGCAAAGGCTCTACAATCTCTTTAAAATCAACACAGTCCGGCAGTCCGCCCACATTGTGGTGGGATTTGATCGTGGCGCTCTTACCCAGACCGCTTTCGATCACGTCGGGATAAATCGTTCCCTGTACCAGAAAGTCCACGGCACCGATCTTTTTCGCTTCGTCTTCAAAGACGCGGATAAATTCTTCGCCGATGATTTTTCTTTTTGCTTCCGGTTCGGTAACTCCGGCTAACTTATTGTAAAAACGCTCCTGAGCGTTGACACGGATAAAATTCAGATCGTAAGGACCGTCAGGTCCGAATACGGCTTCCACCTCGTCTCCCTCGCCTTTGCGGAGCAGACCGTGATCTACAAATACGCAGGTAAGCTGTTTGCCGACCGCTTTCGCAAGCAGAACCGCCGCAACAGAAGAATCCACGCCGCCGGAAAGGGCGCAGAGCACCTTGCCGTCTCCCACTTTTTCACGGATCTCTTTAATCGTTTTTTCTACAAAGGAGTCCATTTTCCAGTCGCCGGAACAGCCGCAGATATCGATGACAAAGTTATGGAGCATCTTCATTCCTTCGACCGTGTGCATGACCTCGGGATGAAACTGAACCGCATAGAGTTTCTTTTCTTTATTTTCCATTGCGGCAACCGGACAAACGGTGGAATTTGCCGTAACAGTAAAATCAGCGGGAGCTTCCGCGATATAGTCGGTATGGCTCATCCAGCAGATGGTTTTCTGGTTGACGTTTTTAAACAGCTCCTTAGAAGTATCGACGGTTACCTCCGTCTTACCATATTCGCTGACGGGCGCCGTCGCCACTTTTCCGCCCAGCAGATAAGCCATGAGCTGCGAGCCGTAGCAGATGCCGAGGATCGGAATGCCAAGATCAAAGATTTCTTTGGAGCAAATAGCGGAACCCTGGGCGTAAACGCTGTTAGGACCGCCTGTAAAAATGATACCCTTAGGGTTCATTTCTTTGATTTTATCTAAACTCAGATTGTAAGGGTGCACCTCACAGTAAACATTACATTCTCTGACGCGTCTTGCAATCAGTTGATTGTACTGACCGCCAAAGTCCAGCACGATGACCATTTCCTGACTCATGTCGTTTTCCTCCAAGTGTTTTTCATTATTAAAAATCATTGATAAAAAATATTATAAAGACTGAATATAGGCTTGTCAAAGCAAATTTACGATAACCGGAGGCTTTCGTTGTTTGCAGCGGCTTCCTTATTACTTCTTCAGCAAATACTTCTGCCATTTTCCACTCTTATACCGTATCACATAAAGCACGGCTCTAAACGCCCAGTCAAGCGTCATAGCCACCCAGACGCCCATAACGCCCATGCCCAGATAGGTAAACAGGTAGGCAAAACCAATTCTGCATACCCACATGGTAATGATGGAAGTTACCATAGGGTAAACCACGTCGCCCGCCGCGCGCAGCGTATTAGGCAGGGAAAAAGAAGGCGTCCAGATCAGCGTCGCCATGACCGCATGATAACAGATAATCTCTTTCGCAAGGGCATAGGTCTCCGGCGTCAGATGGTACACAAGCAGAATATAATGCACGCTTCCTGCAATGATCAGCGAGACAATGCCCATGGAGATATAAGTCAATATTTCCATTTTACGGGTGTAATATGTTACCTGTTTCAGATCGCCCGCTCCCACGCAATAGGAAGCTACGGATAACAGCGCCATATTGATCGCCATGCCCGGAATGATATTCAGATTGGTAATGGACGCGGATACGGCGTTTGCGGTAATCGCCGACGTACCCAGGGTGGAAATCAGGCTCATCAGTACGATTTTCCCAAGCTGGAACATGCTGTTTTCCAGACTGTTTGGCAGCCCGATATAAAGGATTTTTTTGACATAATCCTTTTTCAGCCGCCAGGTAATTCTGCCTTTTATGGAAATATCCTTTTTATTATGGTAGATCAGCACAAAACCGACGATTCCTGCTACCAGGCGGCTGAAAGTCGTAGAAGTCGCTGCTCCCGCCGTCCCCATGGGAATGACATAGATTAAAATATAATTTCCCACGATATTTAAGCCGTTCATCAGAAGGGAAATCATCATGGTAATCCTCGAATTGCCTTCCGCGCGAAACAGCGCTGCCGCTCCATTATAGACGGCTAACGGCGGAATGGAAATTGCCGTAATCAACAGGTAACTTTTTGCATTAGCATAGACCTCCGGTTCAATGCTTCCAAAGACTGTTCCCAATATCCAGTTATGTATCAGCAGGTAGACGATCATAACCGCCACCGATGATAAAAAGGAAAACAACATAAGCTGCCATGCGGCTTTGCCTGCATCTTCCTTCTTTCCCTGTCCCAGAAAATGTCCTGCAACTACGGCGCCGCCGTTTGCCAGAGCAGCAAATACGTTGATCATCAGGATATTAACCGTATCCACCAAAGATACTCCGGATACCGCAGCTTCCCCGCAGACGGAGATCATGACTGTATCCACCATGCCCACAAGCATGACCAGCAATTGTTCCACCAGAAGGGGCAGTATCAGTTTTCTCAAATCTCGATTGCTATAGTACATTTTTATCCGAACACTCCTTGAAACGCGCGGAAGGTTTTTCCGATCCCCTCCGAAAAGGGCGTATAGGTTATTCCCAGTTCCCGCTTACTCTTTTCATTATCGTATAATTCCGTTTCTTCCTTATATATGGGAAACGGAAGGGGGACGCCCTGCCCCTCCGCCTGCTCTATCGTAAGCGGAAGGCATTGAACCAAAGGCTGCTTTGTCCCTTGTTTTTCCTCCGCTGCCTGCGCCAGTCCTTTTGCAAACAGCCGGTAATCCAATATTTCATCGCCGCACAGATTATACGCCTGCCCGTACGCCTTTTCATTGAGAAGGCAGCACCGGACGGCATCAGCGGCGTCCTTTACATAGATAAACTGAAACTGCCCCTCAGCGTCGGTAATTTCCGGCAGCAGATGGTTTTGCACCATCATTTGGATATAAACAGATTCCCTCGGCGCGTAATTATAGGGACCGTACAAAATTGCCGGGCGCAAAATGGTATAAGCGATGCCTTCCCGCCCGCAGATCTCCTGTAATTCCCGTTCCATCGCGATCTTCCCGGCAATATAGCTTCCCGCCTCTCCGGGCAGGGACCGGGTCTCATAAGGCGTCTCTTCTTTTTTGAATCCGCCCGCGCCCCTTCTGTATACGTCCACGGTACTGACCGCCAGATACTGCCGTATTTTACAGGGAAGATGCTCTATGACAAGACGGACATCCTCCGGCGCATAGCCGCAAAAATCCACGACGGCGTCAAAACCGGCACCGCAATCCTTTAACCTGTTCAGAACCGCAGAATCATGTCTGTCGCCCCGCATCTGCGTCACGCCGTATTCCTCCATGGAATACGTGCCCCTGTTTAATAGGGTAAGCTCATGCTCCCCGGATGCGAGCATCGTAAACACTCTTCCGTAAAAATAACTTCCGCCAAGTACCAATATCTTCATTTGGGCGCCGCCTCTCCCGTTACCGGCGCCAAAGATCTCCTCTCACAGGCGCCGCAACGCACTTTTTATCGACTACATTCTATTCCATTCATGGTTCAAAAACAAGTATTGTCAATTATTTTATATTTTTTATAAAAATCCAAATATTTGATGCTTTTTTAACAGCAAGATGGTATATTATAGTGTTGTACGGAGGTATATCAGTATGTTAAAGTCAAAAAATCCTATCAAAAAGGGATTGAATATTATTATCGTAGGCTGCGGCAAGGTGGGCGCCACCCTGACCGAACAGCTTTGTAAAGAAGGACACGATATTACCCTGATCGACAAAAGTCCTTCCAAGATCCAGTCCATGACCAACTTGTTTGACGTTATGGGCATTGTGGGAAACGGCGCCAGCTATAGCGTCCAGATGGAAGCGGGCATAGAAAATACAGATCTGATTATTGCGGTAACGGATTCCGACGAATTAAACCTTTTATGTTGTACCGTTGCAAAGCGCGTGGGTAATTGCGCGGCGATCGCCAGAGTCCGCACGCCCGACTACAGCAAAGAGGTCGCCTATCTGCGCGGGAAGCTCGGTCTTGCCATGATCATCAATCCCGAGTTGGAAGCGGCAAAGGAAGCCGCAAGGATTTTGTATCTTCCTACGGCTCTGGAGGTCAATTCTTTTGCTCATGGTCAGGCTGAAATGATCAAATTCAAAGTCCCGGAAGGAAATATGCTGGACGGCATGATCGTTTCCAATTTAGGTCGCAATGTTACCCACAGCATCCTGATCTGCGCCGTTGAGCGCGACGGAGAGGTCCATATCCCCTCCGGTGATTTTCAGATTTCAAAAGGAGACGTCATTTCCTTTGTCGCCTCCCGTAAAATGGCAAAGGCATTTTTGGAAGATATCGGCTTTAAGACCAATCAGGTTAAAAACACGATGATTATCGGCGGCGGCAAGGCGGCGTACTATCTTGCCAACCAGCTTCTTCACACGGGCATTTCCGTCAAAATTATAGAAATTGACCGCGCCCGCTGCGAAGAATTGAGCGTCCTTCTGCCAAAGGCGATCATTATTAACGGTGACGGCACCGATGACGAGTTATTAAAAGAAGAAGGCATCGAATATGTGGAATCCTTCGTTCCTTTAACCGGTATCGATGAAGAAAACATTATGCTGACGCTCCATGCCAGACAGGTATCCAAAGCAAAGGTCATTACCAAGATCAACCGCATTAACTTCCGAAATGTTATCAATCAACTGGATCTGGGCAGTCTGATCTATCCCCGGTATATTACCTCCGAAGCGATCATCGCCTATGTCCGCGCTAAAAAGGACTCCATGGACAGCAATATCGAGACTTTATATCATATGTTTGATTATAGGGCGGAGGCAATTGAATTTCGCGTAGATAAGGAATCGGAAGTAACCAATATTTCTCTTGCCGATCTGTCTTTAAAGAAAAATCTGTTGATATCTTTTATCAACAGAAACGGCTCCATCATTATCCCCTCGGGTCAGGACTGCATCAAAGTAGGGGATACGGTTATGATCGTTACAACCCATACGGGCTTTAATGATATTCAGGATATTTTAAGATAATATGATCCGGTCGCCGTAAAAAGAAACGGCAGGCTGCATGCACTCGATATCATGTAAACCAAAGGAGTTTTTGAAAAAATGAATAGTTCGATTATTCGTTTTATCTTAGGATATGTATTAAAAATAGAAGCGATTTTGATGCTTCTGCCCTGCCTGGTGGCAGTGATTTATCAGGAAAAAGAGGGATTATATTTCTTACTTGTGGCTTTTCTCTGCGGCTTCTTAGGCTGGCTGATGACCCGCAAAAAACCTGACAATTATGTGTTTTACTTAAAAGAAGGCTGTGTCTCCACGGCGTTGAGTTGGATTTTCCTCAGCTTTTTCGGCTGCCTTCCCTTCTGGTTCAGCAGGGAAATTCCTTCCTTTACGGACGCGCTGTTTGAAACCGTTTCCGGCTTCACAACCACAGGAGCAAGTATTTTAAGCGATGTGGAGGCTTTGAGCCATTGCATTACTTTCTGGCGCAGCTTTACCCACTGGATCGGCGGTATGGGCGTGCTGGTCTTTTTGCTTGCCATTATTCCTTTAAGCGGGGGCTCCCATATCAACCTGATGCGTGCGGAAAGCCCCGGTCCTTCCGTCGGGAAACTGGTTCCGAAGGTAAAATACACGGCAAGAATCCTTTATCTGATTTATTTCGGTATGACGATTTTGGAAATGATTCTGCTGATTGCCGGCAAAATGCCTGTTTTCGACGCAATCAATACCTCTTTCGGTACTGCGGGCACCGGCGGTTTCGGTATCAAAAACGACAGCATGATGGGATATTCGCCTTATCTGCAATGGGTTGTTACGATTTTCATGATATTGTTCGGCGTCAATTTTAACGCTTATTACTATATCCTGTTCCGCAACTTTAAAAAGGCGCTCCACATGGAAGAAGTCAGATATTATTTTCTGATTATCATCTCGGCTGTCGCCATTATTTTCTGCGATATTTTAAGTATGTCGCAAGGTATCTTCGACGCTTTGACCAAGGCATCGTTTCAGGTAGGCTCCATTATTACCACCACGGGATTTTCCACCACGGACTTTAACCTGTGGCCACAAACCTCCAAGACCATTCTAGTCCTGCTGATGTTTGTGGGCGCCTGCGCGGGTAGTACCGGCGGCGGCATCAAGGTGTCCCGTTTAGTCGTCCTGTTTAAAACACTGATTAAAGAGCTTAATTCGTATATTCATCCGAAAAGCATCAAGAAAATCAAATTTGAAGGCAAACCCGTAGAGCACGAGGTGGTTCGTTCCATTAACGTTTACTTCATAACTTTCATGATTTTATTTTCCTTATCCGTGCTCGCCATTTCTTTTGAAGGAAAGGATCTGGTTACCAACTTCACGGCGGTTGCCGCCACGATCAACAATATCGGTCCCGGCTTGGAGCTGGTAGGACCTACGCAGAATTTCGGGTCCTTTACCCCCTTTTCCAAATACGTGCTGATGTTTGATATGCTCGCGGGGCGTCTGGAACTGTTCCCCTTGCTGATCCTCTTTCATCCCGCCGTATGGAAGGATCTGTTTACCAGTAAGATCCGCTGTAAAAAAATAAATCAAAATCCCGCAGGCTGACACCGGTCCGCGGGATTTTTTTCTTCAGTTTCTCATCTGGTGCAGATATTTTTCTTTCGTTGCCATGCCTCCGCGAATATGACGTTCGGACTTATTGACGTCAAGCACTTTTCTCGCGCTTTTCGCAAGTCCCGGATTGATCAGCACCAGACGTTCTGTGACGTCCTTATGTACAGTACTTTTGCTAATACCAAACTGTTTTGCCGTCTGGCGGACCGTGGCGTTGTGCTCGATGATATAATTCGCAACTCCGATCGCCCTCTCCTCAATATATTCCTTCACATGAATTCCCCTCAGAAAGCTTTTTTACATTCTATGCAGCTTTTTCCTCGGATAGTCCATGAAACCAATCATATTTCTTTACTGAAAATACCAACTGCTGGATTTTCTTTTTTTATCGGGTTTTGTCATTTCATAACCGGCGGTTGCAATGATCTTTAACGCCTCCCTGCACGGTACCGCATCCTCCTTTTCCGGCGCTTCCCGCTCCGTTTCCTGACCGTTATCCAGGCGGACCCTCAGCCACTTTATGTTTTTCTCCCAGATATCCTTTTCAATGCGCCCGCAAGCCGTAAGCCATTGCTCTCCCAGCTCTTTACTGCATGGAAACCGGACATATTTTACTCTCTTTTCCTCGTAGAACCATGCAAAAACCTTCCTGTTGCCGCGATGACGGATTACTATCTGTTTCTCATCCCGGAAAGGAAGGTCCTGATATACATTTTTAAAAGTCATACAATAAGCGATTACTTCCGCGGCGTTCATGTTTCCTTTTTACCTGCGTCTAATCTACAATTCTTCTGACCGCAAGGATCGTCCGGTAGGTGGCGTTGCTGATTTTGATACCGGTCCTCTCCGTGCTGGCGTGAACGATCTGTCCGTTACCGATATACAGCCCCACGTGTCCCGCATAGCAGATCAGGTCTCCCGGTCTCGCCTCTTCATAGGATACGCCCCTGCCTGCAAATCTCTGGCTTGTGGAATCCCTTGGAATACGGATTCCGAAATGTGCATAAACCGCCTGCGTAAATCCGGAGCAATCCGTTCCGTTGGTCAGGCTGTTGCCGCCGTATACATAAGGATTACCGATAAACTGGCATCCATAGCTTGCTATCTGGCTCCCCAGTCCCGAGCCGCCGCTTGCGCCCGTATTGTTTTCTACAGAATTGTTTTGGGACGGTTCTTCTCCTTTAGCCGTTGTTTCCTGAGGCGTGCTTTCCGTGTTATCCGACTTTTCCGCTTTTACCTCGGAATTGCCGGCAAGCTCAAGTTCTTTTTCCTTTTCCTTCTCCCGCTCTTCCTCTTCTAATTGTCTGATCCTTTCATTCTGCTCTTTCAACTGGTTCTTATAAGAAGCCGCTTCCTGCTGCGCCTGCGCCAGTTGATTGTCAAAATTCGTAACGGTAGCTCTCTTTTCCGCAATGATGTTTTCCAGGTATTCCTGCTGTTCCTTTAATTCCTTTTGCGAGGTCAGCAAATCCGCTTCTTCCATTTCCAGTTCTTCCTTTATGGAAGCCACTTCCTGTTTGGTTTCCTCATACTCCAGCAAAAGCTCCCTGTCGTATTCGTACAAACTTTCCACATAAGACGCCTTGTTAAGCATCTCGGGGATACTGCCCACTTCCAGGAATATTTGCAGATAAGCCTGATCGCCTTTTTCATACATGAAACGGATGCGCGTTTTCATATCCTCATATTGTTCCTGTTCCCGCGCTTCCGCTGCCTCCAATTCTTCTTTGGCAACGTCAATTTCATCCTCTTTCGCAGCGATCTCGTCTTCACAGATACTGATGCTTGTCAAAATATCTACCAGTTGACTGTCCAGAACCGTAATTTCTCCGGCAACCGCGTCTTTCTGTTCTTCAATTTCGTTCATGCGATCATTGACTTCATCCAGTTGTCCCTGCGTCTGCTCCTGTTCCTCTTTCACTTCGTCAACAGTCGTCGCATGTACTAAAATACTGTTTTCCAAAAACATCGTTAAAGCCAATAATCCGCACAGAATACCCTTTTTCATTCCATCATCCTCTGTAAATCTGTCTGCCTGCTACTCCGCCGTCGTATCTCCAAAGAAGTCGATAGGTTCATTTTCATTAACCGTAATCAATTCTTCCAGTCTTTCCATAACTTTCTTTCTCATAACATAGGACTCAAAATCCTCCTGTCCCATGGTTTCAATCATCTGATCCGCACTTTCGTATCCGTAATCGGCATATTCGTTTTCGGCTACCTCGTGTATCATATCATCATTGACATCAATACCTTCCGCCTTTGCAAGCGCCATATATGCCAGTTCGATCTGCGCCTGTTCCTTTGCCGATTCCTGATTTTGTTTCTCAAAGGTATCCATATCCATGCCCATCTGGGAGGATACAAAGGTTTCCATATCCATATTTGCATATTCCGCATATGCTTCAAAATATTCCATCAGGTCGTCGTACATCTTGTCCGTCATTTCTTTCGGCGGTTCTCCCACTTCACAGGTAGCGTAGACCGCATCCCAGATCGCATTCTGAAGCGCCGTCTCATTCTGGTCGCTGCAGCTGCTTTCAATATAATCCCTGATATACTGTTCATATCCGTCGTAGGTGGTAATCCCTGCGCCTCCATAGATGGACGCGATCAGATCATCCGTATATTCGGGCATCTTTCTGCTGTCAATGGAGTTAATCGATACGGTAAATACGACATCTTTGCCGGCATAGTCCTGGTTCTGATAATCCGTCGGGAATGTCAGATCCAAATCTGCGGTTTCTCCCACTTTTTTGCCGATCAAGCCGTCTTCAAAGCCTTCAATGAAGCTGCCCGATCCGATTTCCAGATGCGCTCCCTGGTCCGATCCGCCGCTGAAAGCCGCACCGTCGATTTTTCCTTCATAATCAATATTGACAATGGAGCCGTTTTCAACCGTATTGGCGCTTACAATGGGCTCATACTCATACATATCATAAATCTGAATGTAAGCCTCCAGCTCCTGTTCAATTGCCTTTTGCACATCCTCCTCCGTATAGGTAACGTAGGTTACATCAACGCTTAAATCCTGATAATTGCCTAACGTAACGTAATCATCAGGATCTGTCTCTTTATTTCCGCACGCATAAAGCGCCGTTACCATCATTGCAAGTACCGCAACAAGCCCTAATTTCTTTTTCATTATTTACTCTCCTCGATCCATATTTATAGATATTATCATAGATATTATCAGTTTAGCACACCGACCAACTTATGTAAATCCCCACATATCTGACAATTTTTTCTTTTTTGGAAAAACAGATCCCCTGCTGGCGGGATTTCCTTGCACTTTACAGGAAAGAATGATACAATATTTACTGTTTACGAGTTATAAAATTAGGAGGTTGTCTCATGAAAACAGGAACGATCATAACGATTGTAGTTATCATTGCCGTGATTGCCGCAATCGCCGCCGCTCTTTATTTTATCGGCAAAAAGGCAAAAAAGAAGCAGGAAGAACAGCAGGTACAGATTGATGCAAACAAACAGACCATGTCTATGCTGATCATTGATAAAAAACGGTTAAAGATAAAGGATTCGGGACTACCTCAGGCAGTTATTTCACAGACGCCCAAGCTGATGCGCGGTTCCAAACTTCCCATTGTCAAAGTAAAAGTCGGTCCGCAGGTCATGAATCTGGTATGCGATGAAAAGATTTTTGATTCTGTTCCGGTCAAAAAAGAAGTAAAGGCGGTTGTCAGCGGCATTTATATCACGGAAGTAAGAGGTTATCGTACTTCCAAGGACAAAGCGCCTGAAAAGAAAAAAGGCTTCTGGGCGACCACCTGGGCTAAGGCGAAAGAAAAAGCCGGCGTCGGTCAGATAAAATAGTCGGCAGCCGGATTGCACAAAAAATTAAGCATCTTCTTATTACCTCCTTTTCGGAGCGTTTTAAGAAGATGCTTTTTATATTTCTTCAATATGAATGCTAAGCTGCCCCGGCGCCGGCGGCATGGAATTGAGTCCGATGAAATAATCCGCCTCCAGCCGCACGCCGTTTTCATGGCGGTTTATGTACAGTCTTTCGGTGGTCAGCTCCACTTCAAAGTTGCCGAACCCGGTCATATAGAGGCTGTTATGGGTGCTGCCCTTTTCAAACTCTAATGTACTTTCCACTTTCCCCTTGCGGGTCACGCGCAGCCGGTCTTTAGAAAAACGCAGCACCGTTTTGCTTCCATGCTCGGATTCTTTATCCAGTTTTTCCTCATAGGATACATAATAGTACGGCTCTTTATAAAGCATATTTCCATAGGTCTCGGTAACGATCTCCTCTTTCGATGTTCCGCTTTGAAAGCCTTTTACCCGTATTTTTACCTGTTTTCCCAACTCAAAACCATTCCTTTATTCGTTCCAGAATCAGACTTTTGTAAACGACCGTTTCTTCCTCCTCGTCATAGACGATGCTCTGGGGCGGAAGCCCGTACTTGGGATACAACGCGCCGAAAAAGAACAGCGACGTATAAATCGCAGCCATCAGTCCGTATATCGCCGCTTCTTTATTTTTGCGAACAATATTGATCAGTTTCATATCAGATTTCCTTCTTTCTAACGTTTGTTAAAAGTCTGGACAAATCCGACAGAATTTATACACTTTTCTTGCGCCCTTTTATCCGTCCGCGCTATCCGTTCAGGTGCAGATGTCCGATAATGGTTTTCTCCTGATTGTCGATATGCAGCACGACCGCCTGCGCCGCCTTCTCTTCTTCTTTGTTGATAATGGCGTTGTAAATCGCCTCATGCTCCTGTACGAGACGGCTGTGATACGCGGAATCTTTGATATACTCCAGCCTGTAACGGTACATCTGCTCCGCCAGGTTGTTGACCAGTTGAATCAGTCTGTCATTGCCCGTAGATTTTAAAATAATATCATGAAAACGGACGTCCGCTTCGGTAATGTCCTTTGTATTATTGTTTTTGATAACCATGGCAAACTCATCACATGCCTTGCGAAGCGCCTTTTTATCCTCTTCGCTCATGCGCTGGCAGGCAAGCCTGACCGCAAGCATGTCCAGCGCTCTCCGCACCTCCAGCACGTCCTTTAAGTTCTTTTCCGTAATCTTTGCCACTTGGGCGCCCTTTCTGGGAATCATAACCACAAGCCCTTCCAGTTCCAGCTTGCGGATCGCCTCTCTGATAGGAGTGCGGCTTACCCCCAGCCTGTCCGCCAGATGAATTTCCATCAGCCGTTCTCCGGGCTTCAGTTCCCCGGTCAAAATCGCCTGCCTTAAAGTGTTGAACACCACGTCCCTAAGGGGCAGATACTCGTCCATGTTTTGTTGCAGCATATCAAGCATCATTGTCATCCCTCCGTTTTTTGAAACCCTGTTACAAATACCTCTTGCGATAAATCTTCTTCCCGAATCCTTTTAGCGGCAGCCTGCGCCTTTTCCCTGTCCTCATAGACGGCAAACACCGTAGGACCGCTGCCGCTCATCAGCGCGTTCATTGCTCCTTCCCGCCTGCATACTTCCTTGATTTTACCAATAATCGGATAAGCGGGAACCGTAACCGTCTCCAATACGTTTCCCATTCTGTCCGTGATCCCCTTTAAATCCCCTTCCTTCAAGGCGCGCACCATCCCGTCAATATCGGGATGTCCGCCGATTCCCCCAAGGTTCAGGTTCTGATAGACAAACGCCGTGGATACGTCGATATCCGGCTTTGCAATCAACAGATGCGCCTTAGGCGGCGCCGGCAGCTTTGTCAGAAGCTCTCCGATTCCTTCCGCTAACGCGGTTCCTCCCATAACGCAGTATGGCACGTCGGCGCCGATTTGCACCGCAATTTCCTGCAGCCTTTCCCTTGTCAGGGGTTGTCCCATCATTTCGTTTAAAGCAGACAGCGCTGCCGCGGCGTCCGTACTTCCTCCCGCCATCCCCGCGGCGACGGGGATTCTTTTCTCAAGGGTAATATCTGCGCCGATCCGTCTGCCGGTCTCGGCAAAAAGCACCATTGCCGCCCGATAGATCAGATTGCTCCCGTCGCAGGGGATCTTCCCGTTATCCGTCTCAATGCGGATCTCTTCGTCTTCTCTGCTTTCAAAGGTCAGGGTATCGTACAGATCTACCGTCTGCATGATCATCTTTACCTCATGATAACCGTCTTCCCTTCTGCGAAGCACATCCAGCCCCAAATTTATCTTTGCATACGCATTTCTAACCAGCCTCATAACCTGCCATTGCCCCAATATCATTTTGTATTTTTAATGTATTTTGTATAAAAAACGTACTTTGTATACACAATTATATAGAAAGCAGCGGGGATTTGCAAGCAAAAAGGGGGTTGTGGTCGCGGAAATTTTACAGATATGAAAGGAAACACGCTTTCGCTCTATAAGAGCGCAGCGGTACATAAATCCGCACAATACGCGGATTAAGTACCGGCGCTTTTATAAAGGTTTCCTTTCATATCTGTAAAATTTCCGCGGCGGCGATCCCCTCCTTTTGCCTGTCAATCGATGTTAATCGATGTTAAAATTTCTTCTTTACCTAAAGTTCTCCTGTTACAGATCTCCGGCGGCGTTTTTCATTAGCAGGAGTTTATCGCCGGGCTGGATTTCGTCTTTGGTCAGTCCGTTCATCGCTTTGATCGCCTCTACCGGAATATAGTATTCTTTTCCGATCTGCCAGAGACTGTCTCCCGGCTTGACAATATAGATTACCATTCCCGGCAGGTTTTTCATCTTGTCGCCGTCCAGTTCGCAAACCGACGCTCCGGTAATAATAGGTTCCTTTTTCTCCTCAAAAACAACGGCTGTCACACTGATAATGCCGTTGCATTCCATCTGGCTGCTGTCAAGGGCAGTAACGTCCATCTGCTCAATGGCAATCTGGATATCCTGGGAAATATTTTTACCTGCCGTGTCTCCGATTTCCATCGTATATACAAAGGGAATATCTTCTTCCATATAGCCGTAACCCGCCATTTCCTCGTTTGTCAGATAAAGGCAGCGCAGATGCACATTTCCCATCATGGTCATTTCGCCGCCGTCTATCTCGACGTCCTCCAGCATCGCCGTCTCCTCATGATGGATCAGCGACATCAGGTTTGCATTATCTAACTGTATCCTTTCCTTTATCCTCGCCTTTCCGCTGTTTCTTCTAAGCAAATTCATAAAACTGCCTTCCTTGCACTGTGTCTCGATTTCCTTTGTAATGCCGTACATATCCGCCAGAATCTCATAGGTCTTTTCTTCATAAGCCTTGATATCCAGATCAAATACCGCCTCGATTGCAAAGACTCTGTCCTCTCCGTCAAAATCCGGTTTGACCTCGTATTCCACGCTTCCTAAAGAAACGCCGACACAGGGAATCATCATATCGTGCATACCGCTGCATGGCACTTCTCCCTGAATGGGCACGACGGTTTCAAAAAATCTCGCCGCCCCCTCTTCTCCATCCGGCGAATAGAGGAAAAACAATTTTACATTACCTCTGACTAACAGTTTATCTTCCCCCGCAATACACTCCAAAGCGCCGGGCGCCACGGAACCGTAAAGAACCTCAAATACATTTGGCAGATGGGTCGGAAGCGTCTCTTCATGCCGGAACCTGAAAATATCCTTTTTGCATACCGCCGTCTCCATAATCTGCAGCGGCTTCCTGCGATATTCCGCCTGCAGTTCCGTTTCCAGATCCACGGCGGCAGGTTCGTCAAAAATCTCCCTGACGCACAGCTCCAGCGTCATCAGGGCACGGATACTGATTTTACGGGAATTGATAATGCCTACCGACAAGTCTTCCAGCATATGGCGCACGTAGACGGGATCTCCGGTCTCCACGCCCTCCATATGAAACTGTTCCTCAAAAGGAAGATTGGTTTCCACCTTGCCCAAAGGTTCCTCCTCTTCGTCGCTGGTATACAAAATACTGACGGCAAGCGCGCCCCTTACCGTGACCTGTCCGTTTCCGGCTTTTGCTTCCTCGATTTTAACGACCCCTGAGTGAAATATGACTTTATCTATATCAGGTCTTAAATCCGGAATATTCACATCATCTTCTACCGTAATCTGGTTTCCCGCTTTTGCCTTGATGCAATCCATATGTATATTTTTCTTCACAAGCTCCAACATGAAAAAATAACCTCCTTTGCTGCTTAGTGTATTGTATGAAACAGCAAAGAAGGTTATTCCTCAAATTATCAGATCAAATTAGCGAACGGCAATTTTGCGTTTTTTTATTTTACCGCGCCGATCAGCGTATTAATGTCGTTTATTCCGTATTTTCTCATATATTCCTCTATTCCCGTTATGGTTTCTTCCGTCGCATACGGGTTGATGAAATTCATGGCGCCCACACTGACGGCAGTAGCCCCTGCTAACATAAATTCAACGGCGTCCTCTCCGTTGGCAATGCCTCCCATACCGATAATAGGGATTTTAACCGCGTTTGCAGCCTGATACACCATCCGCACCGCCACGGGCTTGATCGCGGGTCCCGACATGCCCCCGGTCTTATTGGCAAGGACAAAGGTCCTTTTATGAATATCGATCTTCATTCCGGTAATGGTATTGATCATGGAAAGCGCGTCCGCCCCCGCCGCCTCCGCCGCCTTCGCCATCTCGGCGATATCCGTCACATTGGGGCTTAATTTCATAATAACGGGCTGTTTCGCCTTTTTCTTAATCTCCTCCGTAATATGGAACAAAGCGTCTGTTTTCTGTCCGAAGGCAATGGCTCCTTCCTTGACGTTGGGGCAGGAAACGTTGATCTCCAGCATATCCACAGCTTCATCGGAAAGCCGTTCCACCACTTCCAGATAATCCTCAACACTCTTGCCGCAGACATTGACAATGACTTTTGTATCAAACTGTTTCAGAAACTCCAGATCCCGCTCGATAAACACGTCGATGCCCGGATTTTGCAGTCCGATGGCATTGAGCATCCCCCCGTAGACCTCCGCCACGCGGGGCGTGGGATTGCCTTCCCAGGGCACGTTTGCCACGCCCTTTGTCACAACGGCTCCCAATTTATTTAAATCCACAAATTCTCCGTATTCCATTCCCGACCCAAAAGTGCCGGAAGCGGTCATAACCGGATTCTTAAAAGTCACGCCCGCTATGGTAACCGAAGTATTGATATCGTCCGCCCGTTTTGTTTCTGCACTGTTGTCCGCCTGTATCTCATGATTCTTTTTTCCGAAGTCCGCCATTATATTTCCACCTCTTTCGCATCAAATACGGGACCGTCCGTACAAATTCTCGCATTGTTGACATGGGAATGATGATCCTTGTGCGTCGTTTTGCACACGCACCCTAAGCAGGCGCCTACGCCGCAAGCCATTCTCTCCTCTAACGAAATATACGCCTCCACATGGTTAGTTTCAGCAAATCGCTTGATTGCGCGCAGCATCGGCATCGGACCGCAGGCAAAGATCACGTCCGCCTTTAATCCGTTTTCCTCTACGGCGTTCATCACGTTTCCCCTGGTACCGGCGCTGCCGTCCTCGGTAGCAATATAAAGGCTGCCGTATTTCTTTAAGTCTTCTTCCAAAAACAGATTGCCGTCCCGATATCCCGCAATGATATTGACCTTGCAGTTACCCATGGCATACAGTTGCTTTGCAAGCTGCAGCATAGGCGGGATACCAATGCCGCCTCCCATCAAAAAGCAGGTTTTCCCCGCAGCTTTTTCAAGCGGGAAACCGTTGCCCAGATTACCCAAAATCTCTATTTTTTTGCCGCTGTGATAGCCGGAAAATTCGCCGGTGCCCTTCCCTGCAACTCTGTATACAATCCGCAGCCTGTTCCTCTCCGGATCGGTCTCGCAAATACTGATCGGTCTTGGCAGCAACGTCGATTTATCCTGCGGATAAACGCTGATAAACTGTCCCGGCTTTGCTTCCCCGGCAAGCCCGGTCTCAATCCACATATCGTAAATCCCCGGCGCAATACAGATCTGTTCCTCTACAACGGCGGTCTCTTTTCTTTTTCCCATTTCGTTACCTCTCTAAATTTTATCTCTGTATACGACTTTGCCGTCCGTAATCGTCACATGGACTTTGCCGTACAGGGTTTGTCCCAAAAACGGAGAATTTTGCGACTTGGACAGGGACTTTTCATAAAGGAAGGCTTCTTCCGGGTTAAAGACGATTACATCCGCCCGTTTCCCTTCCTGTATGCTGTCCGCTTCAAATCCGTAAAGAGCCGCGGGACCTATGGTCATTCTTTCGATCACCTGCAAAAGCGTCAGATAGCCAGGGCGGACCAGATTGGTAACCGCCAGCGGCAGCGCCGTTTCCAGTCCCAAAATGCCGCTTGGCGCCTCGGTAATCGGTTTGCTCTTTTCCTCCGTCCCATGGGGCGCGTGATCCGTGGCGATAATTTCAATCGAACCGTCCGCAAGACCTTCGATAATGGCTTTCCTGTCCTCTTCCGTCCTAAGAGGCGGGTTCATCTTTGCCAACGTACCTTTTTCGATGACCGCTTTCTCCGTCAGGGAAAAATGGTGCGGCGTCGCCTCCGCATGGATATTGGGATATTTCTTTCTCGCCTGCCGTACCAGCTCCACGCCCTCTTTGGTACTGATATGCTGAATGTCGATTGACGCTCCCGTCTCCTTTGCAAGCCTGATATCCCGCTCAATCATGGAGATTTCCGCCATACGGTCCGAACCGCCGATCCCGAAATACGCGCTTGCCTCTCCCTTATTGACGCCGTTATTGGCAATAAAAGCAGGATTTTCCTCATGAAAGCTCAGGGGCGCCTGCAGTTTTACGGCTTCTTCCATCGCTTTTTTCACAAACGCCTCGTCCAAAAGAGGAATCCCGTCGTCCGTAAACCCGACGGCTCCCTTTTCCTTCAAAAGCGCCATATCCGTCAATTCTTTTCCCTGTAAGCCCTTGCTCACTGAAGCGCAGGTTCTCACATGAAGCCCGGTCCCTTTTCCCTTTTCCAACACATAGGTCAGAGTCTCCTCATTGTCCACCACAGGCTTTGTATTCGCCATGAGCACCACCGTGGTAATTCCTCCGGCAAGAGCGGCTTTTGCCCCGGTATGAATATCTTCTTTATAAGTAAAGCCCGGATCGCGGAAATGGACATGCACATCCGTAAGCCCCGGGGATACGACGCAGCCGGCAGCGTCAATGATTTGCATATCGGTTTCCTTATCATCCAAATGATCCAGATACCGCTTCACGTCCTCCGGTTCTGCGACCTTTTGTATTTTTCCGTGATCAATCAGTACGTCAAACAATGCGTCTGTGCCCGTAACAGGATCGATTACCCTGCCGTTTTTGATATACAACATATGCTTACTCCTTTTTATTTTCCAAAAAGAGTATAGCATTTCCCTTAATCAAAGACAACCGAATAATCCAGATACTCGGTTTTTATCACGATGTAGGGATAGGATTTTACCCCGTCGTTTGGCACATCCGCACCGGGACCGATCAGACAGGTCTTTACATAGACCGCATTTTCAGTCAGATAAAGATCCTCTACCGTAATGCTGTAGCCGCCGCTTTCCTGTTCTCCATATCCGATACAGATATAAAGATAATCCCCGTCCTGAAACGTAAACTTAAAAGGCGCCGCCTTCTTTTCGGTAATTGCCGCCAACAGCTCCTCGGGCAGTTTATCCTCGGAAACTACGGTCAGCTCCAAATCCCTGACCTTCTCCGGCGCCTGCGGCGCCCTGTTCCCGCACCCCGTAAACAACAATACCGCCGCCAGCAGACCGTATAATAAACCCCGTTTCAATTTTTTCATAGCATATCTTTCTGATGTCTTTCTATAAAAATATGATAATCCCGTCTTACCTATGTCATTTAATTTGCAAAATGGTTTAAATTTGACTATAATATGCCTAGATCAAAGGTTAGAAAGGTTTTACGCTATGATACGTTTTATAATTAACTTGATTTTTCTCGTTCTTTTTTTGCTGATTAGTTACCCCATTCAATTTGTAGAATGGATCATCGGCAAATTTAATCTCGATTTAAAGGGAAGAAGCTCCTTAAAAATTGTCGGCTGGGGCTTTAAGGCTGTCGCCCTGATCGCGGGAGCTAAGATTACCGTGATCGGCGAGGAAAACGTCCCCAAAGACAGACCGGTTCTTTATATCAGCAACCACCGCAGCTATTATGACGTCATTCTGACTTATTACAGGGTCCCGCGCCAGACCGGCTATATTGCCAAAGACTCCATGGCGCATATCCCCGTTTTCTCCAGATGGATGCGCTATCTCCATTGTATGTTTTTGGACAGAA
This sequence comes from uncultured Lachnospiraceae bacterium, assembly GCA_900542015.1. Lineage (GTDB taxonomy): Bacteria > Bacillota > Clostridia > Lachnospirales > Lachnospiraceae > UBA2882. The sequence continues at coordinate 24,873 of UQLY01000020.1, forward strand.
GCGATATTAAGAAAGGTCTCCAGGTAATCAAGGACGCCATCAACCTGATCAACAACGGCATTTCCGTCCATGTCTGCCCCGAGGGCACCCGCAATAAGACGGACGAACCGATGCTTCCCTTTCACGAAGGTACCTTTAAAATCGCAGAACGCACCGGCTGTACCATTATTCCCATAACGGTCAACAACACCGATGCGCTCTATGAAAAAAACAATCATCGCATTAAATCCGCCCATGTCATTATCGAATACGGCAAGCCCATAGAAACCGCAGACCTCTCCAAAGAAGAGAAAAAGCACTTAAGCGAACGGACGCGGGAGGTTATTCTGGAAACCTATCTGAAAAATCAGGCTTTGGTATAAAATCAGGGGGTCTGCTTCAAAGCCTCCAGCAATTCTTCAAAGTGCATTCCGTGAGACGCCTTTAACAAAACGGCGTCGCCGGATTTCAGAATTTCATCGGCATGAGACAAAAAGGCTTCTTTATCCGCAAAATGGTAAACCTCTTTGCCCCATGCCTTTTTTGCGCCCTCAGCCATCTGCGCCGCCAGCGTTCCGATGCAGACGATCACATCAATTCCTTTTTCTGCGGCGTAAGCGCCCACTTCCCGGTGGAATGCGTTTTCATTTTCCCCAAGCTCAAACATATCGCCCATGACGGCTGTTTTTCTCGTATTAGCTGTTGCTAACAAATCAATCGCCGCCTTCATGGATACGGGATTGGCATTGTAACAGTCGTCAATCAGCGTATACCGCCCTGTATCCACAATATGTGCTCTTCCTCCGACCGCCTCTACCTCTCCGACGCCCTTTGCAATTTCCTCCGGCGTCAGTCCCAGCAAATGTCCCACCGTCGCCGCCGCAAGGGCGTTTAATACCATATGCTCTCCCGGCAGGGGAATCCTGACGGCAACGCTTTCCGGTCCGATATGTACGGTACACCTGCTGCCGTACAGTCCCAGATTTTCAATATCCGTCGCGTAAACCTCGGGAAGCGTTTTGCCCTCCTTGCCATCGGATATATCGCCCGATCCGTTCCTTGAGAAAAAGTGGGGCGCTTTTTCATGAACCAGGGAAATAGCCGCCAGCTTATCGTCGTCTCCGTTGAGCACCACTTCCGAATCATCGTCCATTTCATCAAATACTTCGGTTTTCGCCCGTAAAATTCCGTCTCTCGTCTTGAGGTTTTCCAGATGGCACTGTCCGATATTGGTAATAACCATAATATCGGGCTTTGCGATTTTGCCCAGTCTGTGCATTTCGCCGAAGTCACTGATGCCCATTTCCAACACCGCCACATCGTGTTCCTCCCCTATGGAAAAAACAGTCAGCGGCAATCCGACCTCGTTATTAAAATTTCCCGCCGTCTTCTGGACCCGGTATTTCGTTCCCAACACGGCGGCAATCATTTCCTTGGTGCTGGTCTTGCCTACGCTCCCGGTAATCCCCACTACCTTAACGTCCAGAATGCTTCTGTAATAAGCGGCGATATCTTTTAACGCCTGAAAGGTGCTTTCCACATAAATATAAGGACCTGCGGGACGCTCCAGCTTTTTCTCGCTGACGACGCACGCCGCCTGCTTTTCAAACACCTGGGGAATAAAACTGTGTCCGTCCACCTTTTCCCCTACCGTCGCCACAAATACCCAGTCTTTTTCTATCTTGCGCGAATCCAGCGCAATTCCCTCCGCAACGCGCTCCTTTTCCTGCTCGTTTCCGTAAAATACGCCGTTACAGGCTTCTGCAATTTCCCCACAGGTCATTTTCTTCATCATGCTTGCTCCTGCTCCTCATATTTTTTCAACGACAGCTCCACCAGCCACTGGCAGAGATCGTCATAACCGATCCCCACCGCCGCGGTTTCCTGGGGGATCAGCGACGTAGGCGTCATGCCCGGCAGCGTATTCGCTTCCAGACAATAAACCCGGTTCTCATCGTCCACAATAAAGTCCATCCGGGCATAGACCTTTAAACGCAGCGCCTGATACGCCGCCACCGCGCATTCCTGAATCGCCGCAGTCAGCGCCTCGTCAATGGGCGCCGGACAGATTTCTTCGGTACTGCCCGCCTGGTATTTATTTTTATAATTATAAAAGCCCTGCTTCGGGACAATCTCTACAATGGGGAACGCTTTCCCGTCAATGACCACGTCGGTAAATTCCCTGCCCTTGATAAACTGCTCGATCACAATTTCATCTTCGTATGTATAAGCCTCTGCTACCGCCTTCTGCAATTCTTCCTCATCGTTTGCAAAATACACTCCTACGCTGGAACCGCCGTGGCTGGTTTTCACTACGCAGGGAAAAGAAATCCCGGGCAGCTTCTCTCCTTTTTTTACGCCGAAGCCCTGAGGCGTCGCTACGTGATTAGAAAGAAACAGGTCCTTGGTAAGCCCTTTATCCATAGCGAGGGTGCTGCTGATATAGTCCGTACCGGTATATTTAATATGCAGCAGGTCAAACGCCGCCTGTATCCTGCCGTCCTCGCCGTTCATGCCGTGCAAAGCCAGAAACACAATATCCGCCATCCTGCAGACGTCAATGACATTCGGTCCGAAAAAGCCCTGCTCCGGGTCTTTTCGCATCGCGTAAATTTCCTTCAGGTCGGGGCTTTCCTCCCCCACAGGTCTGACGCCTTCGCTCCAATCCCGATCCAGAGAAAAGATTTCCTCCTTTTCCCCGGAAGAGAGCTCCGCTCCGAGAAACACATCCAGTAGCACCACCTCGTGTCCTTTTCTCTTTAACGCCTTGTAAACTCCGGTTCCGGACACCAGGGATACGTCCCGCTCCGTGCTGGTACCGCCCGCTAATACTACGATTTTCATTCCGCTGCCTCACTTTCCATAATTTCGCCTACTATAAACAGGTATGCGCCGCCTAAAGCCGCGTCGCTGCCTTTTTCGTCATTTGCCGGGTCCAAAACGCCACGCCCGGTCACAAATCCGGCGCCGCTTTCGTTACAGCCGTTGATATAGTGTATGCCGCCCTGCAAAATTTCCACATACTCTTTGCTGACCACCACATGCTCTATGATTGCCACCAGATAGAGCCGGTCCGACAGCACCCGGTTGCGCCGGTCCGTACTGACGCAGAAATAATCGTTCGCCTCACACTCCTCTACGACCTGTTCCGCTCCGTTGCGAAGGGTTTCCATCAGCTCATCGCACAAAGCCGTATCCACTTTATGAAGCGTGCTCATATAAGCAACCGCCCCATAGACATAAGCCTCATCCGATAAAAGTTCCTCTTCCGGCGCGTCCCCTGCAAAAAACTCTCTCGGGGAACCGTTTTTTAAATAAGCCTTGATCAGATTGTGGTATTGGTTCTGCCCCGTGGCTTTGTAAAGCAGAGCCGCGTCATAAAACAACAATGTTTCATCAAACTCCGCTCCTCTGCGCTGATACAGCGTCTCATAGGCGCCCGCGGCTTCCTTTAAAAAGATATTTGCCCCTCTTGCGTCATATTCCTTCAACGCCTCATATAACTGCGCCATTGCGCCGCAATAATATGCAGTTTCCTCATCCGTCAGACCGGCTCCGGAAGACGAAGTCCGATCCGCCGCGCTTTTTTCTCCCCACTCTTTGGCAAGCTGCTCTCCCAACTGTTGTGCGTCGGTCAATAGCTTTGGCGCCGCTGCCTGATTCAGCCCGCTTTCGGTCCGTCCGTAATATTCCTGATACCGCAGCATCCAGGATAATGTCTGACAACGGTATAAAAATACTCCTTCGTCCCGTGCCGCTTCCTCTTCTATTGCCGCAAGCAACACGCCGCTTAAATCCTCAAAAGGACTTTCTCCGATTTGAAAGTCATATGATCTTCCGATATGGGACGCTTCTATGTAATAGGTTCCCGGCTCGGTCAGGGAAGAAAAATCCCCTTTTTGCAGATATCCGCCCGCTCCGTTTTCCGACACGGTGGCGCGCATGGTCCCGGTATATACCGTTTCCCTGGTATCCGCGTTGACCACCTGGAAGGTTTTGCTCTTTCCGCTTCCCCAAAAATAAACCGTTTTTTTCTCATCGGTTCCGTATCCTTCGGCATCCACCAATACCCGGGGACCTTTCCCTTCCTCTGCCGACACCTCCTGCCGGATAGAAGTATCCTGTTCCGAAAGATTTTCCCCGGCGCCGTCCGTCTCTTCCTTTTGTACCTCTCCCGTCCGCTCCTGACCCGGGGCAAAAGCCTCCTGCGTTCCCGGGTTATGACACCCCCAGAGCCCGCTCAAAAGGCAGCACGCCGCCAGAACCGCCGTTAATTTTCTTCTCAACACAATTCCCTCTGATTTCTCCAAAGTACTCACATTATGTTGATTATACCCCATGTGGAAATGTTGGTAAAGTCACAAACCGCGGTTTTTCCGGACTCATAGGAAAAATTCCGGCGCGCGGTGCACCAGCTTTCCTTTTATGAGCACGCACATGGTTTTGGCAAAAATATCGAAAGGATGTCTGTCAAAAATGACAATATCCGCCTGCTTTCCCGGTTCCAGACTGCCGATCCGATCGTCCACCCTGCAAATCTTTGCCGCGTTAATCGTGATTGCTTTTAGCGCTTCCTCCATCTCCATTCCCTCTTTAACAGCCAAAGCCGCACATAATGGGAGAGTTTGAATAATTGAGACCGGGTGATCCGTCGTAATCGCCGTCAAAACGCCTGCTTTTGAAAGTACGCCTGCGGTTTTAAAAGCCATATTCTGCACTTCAATTTTATTTCTGCTGGCAAGATCCGGTCCTACGATCGCCGGAAAGCCCGCGTTTTTGATTTCATCTACGATCAGATGTCCTTCCGAACAATGGTCCAGCGTCATATCCAGATCAAATTCCTTCGCAATCCGGATCGCGGTCAGAATATCGTCGGCGCGGTGCACATGCGCCTTAAGGGGGATCTTTTTGTCAAACACGGCGCGGTAAGCTTCATATTGCAGCTTTCTGTCTTCGTTCTTTTTATGATTTTTTAAATATTGCTTTGCGTCCAGCAATTCCTTCCGCAGCATGTCCGCAATCGCCATTCTGGTAGACGGAGATTTGCCCATTCCGCTGTAATTGACCTTGGGATTTTCTCCGAACGCCACCTTCAGCGCAGCCGGAAAACGCAGGATCATATCGTCGATACATCTTCCCTCATTATTGAGCACCACAAACTGTCCGCCCACCACGTTAGAGCTGCCCGGACCGATCATTGCAGCCGTAATTCCGGCGCGCACCGCATTGTGAAAGGCGTCGTCCATGGGATTGATCGCGTCAATGGCGCGCAAAGAAGGGGTGACCGGATTGACGCTCTCGTTACAATCATCCCCTTCCATCCCTTTTTTCTCCTCAGTAATCCCCATATGACAATGCGCTTCCACAAAGCCGGGCAGTACAAAACAGCCCTTCGCGTCGATGAAACGGTATTCTGCCGGAATATGATCTTCCTTTTCGAGAATTTTTTCTATCTTTCCGTCGTTTACCAGGACCGTTCCCTGCTCCACGACCTGTTTCCCTTTCTCCGCCATGGTAAGCACTCTGCCGTGTACAATCGCTAACTTCATCTTCCCGGTCCGTCCTATTTAAAATAAGTCACCGGGTTTACGGATTCCCCGTCTTTTTCCAGCTTAAAGTAGATATTGGTTCCCTCCAGGCTGTAGTATTTTGTAGGCGCAGCCACATAACCGATGATCTGTCCCTTGCTTACCTGATCGCCCTGTTCTACCGTCAGATCCTGTAACTGTCCGTAGGTCGCCTGATAACCGTCTCCCAGGTCCATAACCACATACTGTCCGATCTCTTCATTGATCCCGATCTTGGTTACCGTACCAAGCGCCGCCGCATTGACGGGTCCGCCTTCTTCTGCGCTGATTGCCACGGCAGGATAATAACAATACTGATTCAAAGTCGCAAAATAGATTCTTTCGTCCATACTGTAATTCATAACCACGTTGCCGATGACAGGCCAGGACAATCCGTCTTCGATATTAAAATGAAGGACCTCCTGACTGCTGCTTTCAGCCATGGTAGGCACGCCAAAATCCTCATCCTGCGCTTCCACGATTTCCGCTTCCGCCGTTTCCGCATCTCCGGTCAGGTCCGCAGTCATAGAGGCATCGGCAGCCTCAGCCGCCTGCTCCATTCCCCTTCTGGCGTCGGTGGGAATGGAAGGCTGTCCGTTGCTTGCCGTAACCGTTACGGTCTCCTCAGTCTGTGCCGAAGCCTGGGCGTTTTCTGCCGTATTTGCAGCCTGTCCCTCATCTGCGGACGCATAGCCGTCCTCCTCCACAGACTCGATATCTATGATCTGCTTTTTGGAAGGCGACTGGCTTCCCGCATATATACCGGATACAACACATACGCATACCACAAGGGCAGCCGATGCGTAAATCGAAACCTTTTCTTTATTCCATTTTGTAAATTTGTGTCTCTTCATATTTTTTCACCTCAGCAATAGTTTTGCCCCGTGAAAAAAACTTTATACGATAATTTTCTTTAAAATAAAATCTTTAAAAAAATAATCCAGAATTTGATTATAATTCCATCCCTGCTTCGCAAGCTCGTTGGCATAATAAAGATCCATACCCAGTCCGTGCCCTTTTCCCCTTACGGTAATCAAATACCCTTTTTCGCTTTCTTCCAATTCAAAATTTGCCGAAGGTAACTGTAGCTGTTTCCTGAAATATTCGCCGCTGACAATCGTCCCGTCCACCTCCAGCTCCTCCACATAGCCCGCAAAATCCCGCCTGATTTCTCCAATTGTTCCGACCCGTTTTGCCGGGCATTCTTTCTGATAAAAGAAATCAACCGCCTCCATGGACTGGTCGCACTCCACGCTGGTGCTGTCCTCGTCTCCCCTGGTTACCCCGGCGCTGAGCGCATGAAAATTGCCGTCTAATATCTGATTGTCCGATACTGCAATCAGTCCCGCCGTGGCGTTTGCCGCCTCCGTCAGCCGCCCTTCATATTCCTGCTGATTCTTACCGTAGAGTTTCCTACGCATACTGAAATCATAATAAGGCTCCTGCGTCCGGATCTTTGTCTCGTCGCCCTGCCTGTTCCTCATAAGATTTCCTCTGATTAACACGGCTAACGCCTTCTGGCACTCGGGTTCATACTCGGGGTCCGTTACCGCCGCCATGGCTCCCAGCAAATATTCCTCCACGGAAATCTCCAGCACGGCTTTGTCCGTTTCCTCTATAACTACAATATGCTCCTCTCCCGGGTCCCGGGAAAGGAGCATGGCTGCAATACTGATCAATATGATAAATATAAAAAAAATTCTTCGTTTTTTCAATCCGTTCTCTCCGGCAATACCACTTGTCAGTATCTTATGCGGACCACAGGTTGACCTATGTATGCCTCCGGTCCGGTTGTCTGTCAGATCGCAAGATCCAACTGCTGCATCGTACCGGCATTGCCGTTTTCATACAGGAACACTCCCGTAGAACGAATCTGTCCGTTGCTCTGATTGGTCTTTAACGAATTCAGAGAAAAATCCGTCGCAACCTTCTGTAAACAAATCGCGCCTACGCCTTTCTCCTTCAAATGATACAACTCGTCGTTGCCGTTCTCATCCTTAGACCAGATCAACAGTTTTGAGAAAATCTCATCGTTTTCGTCGATCCATCCGTTTCCGTCTTCGTCATACTTGGACAAATCGTAAAAACCGTCTCCCGACGCAGTACCGAACAACTCGGACCCGTCATTGATCACACCGTCGCCGTTTTTGTCCAGCGCCAGATATCCGCTGCCGCCCTGCAGCATGGATATGCTGTCTAAAATACCGTCGTTATCAATGTCAAACTCAAACTTTTGATCCGATAAGGATGCTACGTCCGTATCCAGATTGATGACCAGCGGGTCCATCATCTGTACGATCTGGGTCGTCTGCGAGGTCTCATAATACTCTTCAAAGCTCCTGCTCATAGACACATCCAGATTGAAAGAGATTTCTCTTCCGTCAGCCGTAACGACTGTTCCCGTCGTGGCAAACGAAGTCTGCTCCGTCTCCGCATAATACTGAGACATGGTCGCCTGCACCGTCATAAACTGCGCGGGTCTTGCCTCGGCTTCCTGCAAGGGCATCATAGAAGACATCTGCTCTTTGAGACGGTCCTTCATACTGCCGCCGAAAAGCCAGTAAATCAAATACTGCATACACTGCATTTTAATGCTTTCGATTGCCTTTTTCTCATCCGCGCCCGAAATCGTCCGCATGGACGAAATCGAATACGACCGCTCCTTCAAAGACAAGCTCGTCTCCCCTAAGCCCTCCTCTCCGTTTTCAGATTGCAACAAATCCGAAAAATTTTTTTCTGTTCCTTCCTTGGCTGCTCCCGGTCCGACAAGCTGCGTCTGATAGCCGACCGACCTGGAAGCGATAGAAGCATAGCTTCTGGCGGATTCCATTCCTATTGCACTGGAATCAATTCTCAATTAGAACCCCTCTCCGTCCTTTGACAAATACTCGGCTGTTTTGTATCAGCCTGTAATATTATTATCGGACAGATTCGCTCTTTTCCTTAACTCCCGTACCGGTTTGAAAAAAGCCGCCGGAAAAGAAATCCGGGTCCGCTTCTCCCATGATGAAGCTGACCTTCCAGTTTCCTTCTATGATTTCTCCATCCATAACCAGTCTCGCCCAGAGACGGTAATTTGACAGGTCTTCCCCTTCCTCCAGATCATATACAAACTCAATATGATGAGTAAACTTTCCGTCTCCCGTGCCTTTTTCGTCTTCTTCCGTATAGAAATAGTAATTGGATATTCCCGAAACCAGGTCTGCGTACGCGGTCGTATCCGCCTCGCAGTTCTCCGGCGTGTTACCATCCGCTAACAGCCAGAATTCGCCGTGATTGTCAAAGCTTCTGTCCCATTTCGTCTGAACATGCAGTTTCCCGTCTACGATCCCGATATTGCTGACGGTAACAAAGTCAATATCCTCTCCCAGAGAAATCTCCATAACGTCCGGCTGCAAAATCCTCAAAGCCGCGATATCCTCCTGACCGGCTCCGCCTCCCCCGCCATAGCGGTAATCGCTAAGCGGCGCCGTCTCCGCTTCCGAAGCCGTCAGCCCGGCAAGATCAAGCCCCGTATCAAACCATGCAAAGCACCGTTTGTTTACCATCATACTCCCGATCCGGAACACATTTCTCCTGTTGGCAAAATTTTCTCCTTTCGTCTCGTGCAGCACATAATATGCCGTCTGGTTCTCTTCATCATAATCAAGAAATTCCACATTGGTCACTCTGCTGCCGTCTATCCCCGCCGTATCCATAAAGTCCACCTTGCCCGTAACCCTTCCTTTTCTTTCCGTATCCTCTATGGTAAAGTAAATATCCGCATTTTGATCGTCATTGACTCCCGCTGCCACCGACAGGCGGATTCCTTTTTTCTCACAGCTCTCTTCAATGGGGTACAACACGCTGGCAAGCTCCGGAGATATACGGAAAATCCAGCCTTGCACGGCGGAAAGGTTTGCCGCCGCTACCGTTACGGAGGTCAGGAAAAATACAAGGACCGCAGCGGCGATTCCGGTACTGTGCAGACGTCCTCTCTTTTTGTTTCTTCCGCTTCCTTCTTCCGCCGTTTGACAGACTGTCTGAGCCAAAATCTCCTCCCGCGCCGCGTCGCTTAACTTTATATCCTTTAATTGATCATCCAAATGCTTTTTTAAGTTATTCATCCAAATACCACCCTTCCAGCTTTTTCTTTAACTGTTCCCGCGCCCTTGTGAGGCGAACCGTAACAGCCGACACCGAAATTCCCAGTATTTCGGCAATTTCCGAGGTTTTCAGTTCCTGATAATAAAAAAGCAGGACAACTTCTCTGTATTTGGGCTTTAATTGACCGATCGCGCAGATCACGGTATCATCATAAATTTCCGTTTCCCGCGCCTGCGTATCCTTATCGTATCCGGGTTCAATACCGCCGTAAACTACCCGCTGTTTCCATGGCGAGCGCAGATAATCCTTGCATACGTTGATCGCGATTCTGGTAATCCAGGTTTTTTCCGCGCTTTTTCCGAGAAACTTATCATAATTCTTATAGATTCTGATATACGTCTCCTGCACTGCGTCCTCTGCAAGCTGCAAGTCATGCAAGTAGAGAAAACATAGCCTGAGCAGCTCGTCCCCGTAAAGCTCAATCAGCTTTTCCATGTCATTGCCTCCTTTTACTTATTAGACGCAGGAAAGAGAGGTTTTACTACATATTTTTCACTTTTCTTAATAATCCCTAAAACCGAAACGTATCCCCGTCGATTCTGACGGCTTCCCTTTCCGCCGCGGTCGCTTCCAGAAGTTCCTTTTTTCTGAAACCGAAGATCCCCGCCACAAAGGACTTGGGAAATACCAAAATAGCATCGTTGTATTTTGTCACGGTATCGTTATAAAACTGGCGCGCCATCACAACCTTATTTTCCGTCTCCGCAAGCTCCTCCTGCAGTTTCAGGAAATTGGCGTTGGCTTTTAATTCCGGATAATTTTCACTCAGCGCAAACAATTTGGAACAGGCTCTGCCAAGTTTGGCGTCCGCTTCACATGCTTCGCCGGTGCTGCCTGCGTTCATAATCTCCCCCGCAGACTGACAATATCCGTCAGTGTAGACTTTTCAAAGTTTGCATATCCTTTTACCGTCTCTATCAGATTCGGGATCAGATCAGCGCGGCGTTTTAGCTGCACATCAATCTGCGCCGCCTGATTATCTACTCTGTTGCGAAGCGTGACCAGACTGTTATACGCCGAAATCACACCTGCCAAAATTAAAATAACAACTACTGCCGCAACTCCTAAAATAATCCAATTCATCATACCGTTTCTCCCTTCATTTCCATAATTTCATGAACAATTCGCTCGTTTTCCTCCAACACAACCGCATATACGAGATAATCTTCCCAAAGTACGACCTGCCGCTTGTCCGCCTCGCTCAGATTAGAATAATCATGAATAAAATTTTTCATTCCGTATACACATTCCGCCATTTGATTGCCGTATTCGGTTCGTCTGATCTTTTTTACGGTCTTCCCCGTCAGCGCCGTTCCTATAATCATTGCTATGGGATATAAAAATATAAAAAACGAAAGCGCAAGCAAAACCATGACCTCCGCCAGCTCCGGCAAAAACCTGGGATAGGCAAACAGATAATTGACCTGTTCGGCAAGGCTCATTCCCTCCGGCGCCGCTTCCAACACCGCACTCATCGCCCATATTCTCGGCGTTGCGCTCATCAGCCAGCCTACCCAGACGATCACTACCAGAAAAGGCACCAGACAGCCCTTGATCTTACCCTGCTGCTTTCCCGAAAAGACCGCGGGCGCAATATACCCTTCCTGCATGGCTTCGGCAATCGCAAGCTCCCGCCATTTTTCATCCGTCTCCCGGTTCAGGTCTCCTTTTTCCAAATGCTCAATGAGATAGCGGTCGCTTTCACTAAGGGCAACTCCGTCCCGGTATTTCTGCGTGGTTATGTAAGTATGATCCGCCTGCTCTATCAATAAACCTTGATTTTCAAACTGTAAAATCGATGCGGCGATATCTTTCTCCTGTTCAATTTCCAGATCGGCTAAAATGCTGATCGCCGCCGGCGACAGCCCGGTCAGTTTGTCCCGGTAATAATCAAAATCCCGCATGGAAGTAATTGTGCAGTTTTGAATGGAATTTTTCAATCCCATACGGATCACTATTTTTCCGATGATAAACGGAACAAGGGAAAGGAAGAACGTATAGAGCGCACATATCATCACAATCCCTATAAGCGTCGCAGCGCCCGGTTCTTCCTTCCACGCATTCAGAATACCTCTCCCGCCCTGAAACAGAAAATTCAGCAGAATCACTGCCGGGACCAGCCAAAGAAGCCTGTCGTACCGCTTATACTTTTTTACTGACGACAGTTCAAACACCTTTTTATTTTTTGCCACACTTCTACCTCCCGTTTCCCTTATCGGGTCAGACCGTTTCATCCGCTAACGCCGGATCTGTCCCACTTATTTATCATTATATTAAAAACAGTCAGCACGGACAAGCAAATAAAACTCACGGCACAGCAACCTAAGGTTGCCGTGCCGTAAACCTCCTTTATTCTCCATAAGCGATTTGTATGATGTCTTCTATTTTGACGTCCTCAATCGCAACGTCCTTGATCTGCGCCTTTGCGCCCAGTTCCTCGATCAGCCTTGCCGCCGTAATATCCTGTTTCCTGAAACGGTATCTTGCCACATTTCCCGCCGTTTCCGTCAGTTCGCATAGATCGTGGGACGGTATCCTCTCGTCATAATATTCCACCGCCAGCGTCTTAAAGGGAGCAATGCGCTCCACAATGGCTTCCAGATTGCCGTCCTCCACCAGCCTGCCGTGGTTTATGATAATCAGACGGCTGCAAAGCTGCTCTATATCGCCCAGATCATGGGTTGTCAGAATAATCGTCGTCTCCCGCCTTTCATTGATTTCCTTCACAAACTTCCGCAGCGCATATTTGGACGTCACATCCAACCCGATCGTAGGCTCATCCAAAAACAATACCTTGGGTGAGTGGAGCATCGCCGCCGCCAGATCTCCCTTGACTCTCTGTCCCAAGGACATCTGCCTTACGGGTTTATCCAACAGCTCTCCGATCCCCAATATCTGATCCATAACGTCCAGCGTCTGCTCATACTCTTCTTTTTCCACGCGGTAAATATGACGCAGCAATTCAAAGCTCTCTCCCAGCCTTAAATCCCAATTCAACTGCGAACGCTGTCCGAATACGACGCCGATATGCTGCACGACCTCCTTCCGGTTCCTCGTGATATCCATGCCGTCAATAAGAATTTCGCCGCTCGTGGGCGTCAATATGCCGGACATCATTTTAATCGTCGTGCTCTTTCCCGCCCCGTTGGGACCTATGAACCCCACAATTTCTCCCTTCCGGATATGGAAATTCAGATCCGAAACAGCCGGTATGATCTGCGTTTCCCTTGTGACCAACGCCTTTATGGCGCCTTTTAATCCCTTTTCCTTTTTGACCGCATGATACTCCTTGCAGATGTGCCTGACCTCGATCATGTTCCTTCCGTTTTCTGTTCTGTTTTCTGTTCCGATTTTTATTCCGTTTTCCATTTCGCCCTATCCGCCTTTTTCATACCTTCAAGCCGCGGGCAGGCTGCGCCGCCTAATTCCCTGCGCTTTCATATCTTTTTAATCCGCAGCTAAAAAAGATTCCCGCAACAATCATCACAACGATCCCGATCACCAGCGTCCAGCCTGAAGCTCCCAAAACAGTTGTTCCGAAAAAATGATTCCCGGAGGCGGAAACGCCTAACAGATCGGAAACCGGATAAAACGCCACCCAGCCGATGGGGATCAGATAAGTCAGTACAAACTGCAGTCCTTCCGGATACATGGACAACGGATACATCGTCGCTTTATCAAAGATCTCCTGGGTAAACTGCCCGAAATCATTGGCGCTCCTCGTAAAGAAAGAAGTCGTCCCCAGAATCATGTAGATGCCGCCGCGAATCAGCGTCGCCCCCACAAGCAATACCAACACCGTCACAACCTGCCCAGGGCTCCAGACAAAGGATATTTCATGACAGCCATAGAAGAATATCAGAATCCCCGGTATCAGATCCGTGATGCCGAATACATTGATGTTTGTAAAAAAGAACTGATACATCACGCTCATGGGTCTTGTAAGATAACGGTCAAATTCTCCTTCCAGCACGCTGAATCCCATAAACCATCCCTGTACGAAAAAAATCATGGACAGCGCATGGGAAATAACGGAAAGTCCGTACAGCACCGCAAGCTGCCCGTAATTCCAGCCGTTGATTTCTCCAAACTGCTCTACAACAAACCGAAGCGTCGCAAAGCCCACGATAAACTGAATGGGATTGGACAAAAGCCAGCCCGCTATCGCCGAAGGATATTCCACAATCGTCAAAAGTCCCATCCTGATACAGGTCGCCGTAACGTCCAGATAATGCCCGAGCGTTTTCCATTTTTGTTTCATTTGACTAGCCTCCCTGTATCATTACCTTTGCCGTAACTCTCCTTTGCAGCCAAAGATACACCGCAAACAGTCCCGCCGCCCAGAAAATCTGCACCGCAAACCCGCGTATCAGCGAAGCTTCCGTGTACTTTCCGATATAAAGATCCAAAGGCATCTGATATAAATAAACAAAAGGAAGCGCCTCCAATACCGACCGAAGCGGCTCCGGGAAAAACCAGATCGGAATAATGCTGCCGGACAACAGCCGGATCAGATGCTTTTTGACCTGTATCAGCGCATCCATTTCAATAATCGAAAACGCCCACATGCCGAAAATAACCGCGATCAGCCAGTTGATCAGAAACGCCAGGACAAGGCTGCACAAAAACAGCAGGGCTCCCGGCAAAGACGCCGGAACCGGAAGTTTGATCAAAACGCTTCCGATCACAAAAACAGGAAGGAGGTTCTGAAACAACAGCGCGGTCACGTTTCCCAGATTTTCGGCAAAAAAGACGCTGAAAATATTAACCGGGCGCATCATGTCAATGGCGATGGTCCCTTTTCGCACATCGGTTGTGATCCTGCGCTCTACATTCGTCGTAAGAATCACTGAGATCATGGACGATACCACCGTATAGGTCAGCATCGTATCCACCGTTACCCCTTCCACATTTTCCGCATTGCGAAACAGCGCGCGCCAGAAAAACGCGTTGGCGATCATAAGAATGGTCTGCATCAGGATATTGCCGTAAACGTCGAACTTATAGGCAAGACTTTTCAGAATCTGCATTTTGTATACATAAAAATAGACCTTTATATTCTGTCCGCTTCTTTTCATACCAGTTCCCCGTTTCCGTTCTCCCCTTCACGCGCTTCTTTTTTTAACAGCCTGCGATATTGCAGGGGACTGACGCCCATCCGCTCTTTAAATACCTTGCTGTAATATCCGCCTTCCGAAAACCCTGTCTCATAGGCGATCTCCGTAATGTTCGCATCGCTTGACCGCAGCAATTCAATGCTTCTCTCGATGCGGTAATTGCATACATACTCTATGGGCGTCTGGTTCAGATATTGTCCGAATACCGCCGTGCCCTTGGTCTTTCCCACCTTTCCGGCATCGCAGATCTCCTGCAGTGTGAGCTTCTGCTGATAATGTTTCTGGATATAAGCGATCATTTCTTTTATCAGAATGAGGTTGCGATCCTGCACGCGCTCGCCCTGCACCGGTCTTTTTATATGCAGATACAACTGACGGCAGATTTCAAACAGCCGCCCCATGACCAAAAGCTCTCCCGCATCCGCCTCAAGATCTTTCTCCACCGCCGCAATATTTTCCAAAATGCGGCATTGCCAGGGCTCCGTCTCCGAGAGCATCAGATAAGGTACATAGCCGTTTTCCATAACAGGCGCCACGTATTTTTCTGCAATATGATGAGCGGCGCATAAAATCATCGGATGAAAAATCAGGCAGTACAGCTCACAGTCAGCGCCGTCGCTGACAATCAGATGAAGCTGTTTGGAATTAACAAAAATGCCTTCTCCCGCCTTCATCCGTACTGTTTTCCCGTTCAATTGATACCGGATACTGCCCGATTTGATATAAATCAATTCCAACTCGTCGTGCCAATGGATAGAAATATCATGAAAGATCAGATCTTTCGATATCTCATTTTTTCTGAAATAAACCGGATAGTCCGGATTATCATAATGCAGCAGCTCCGAGCCGTCCGATCGAATATCAGCCATGTTTAACCCCCGCTCATTCATCGCTTCTCTTTTATTATAATATTTCACAAACAGTCGATATGCTATGATTATATTTTACATTTTTGGTACTATCTTTCGCAAAGCCGGTAACCCTCATGTTTTAAAAGCCACTTCTTTTTATCCAGCCCTCCCGCATAGCCTGTCAGACTTTGATCGCTCCCGACGACTCTGTGACAGGGAATGATAACGGATATGGGATTGTGCGCCACCGCTCCCCCGACCGCCTGCGCGTAATTGGTTGTCTTTCCCCTGTTTGCCGCAACAATTTTCGCAATTTCTCCGTAAGTCATGACCTCTCCGTAAGGAATTTCGCATAATAGTTTCCAGACTTCCTGCCGGAATCCGCTGCCCCGGGGCGCGAGGGGCAATCCGTCAGGCTTCGGCTTTTGCCCTTTAAAATAACAGTCCAGCCACGATTTTGTATCTTTTAAAATCCTATTTTGCCCATTCTCTTTCATTTCTTCCGTAACAGGACAATAATATTTTTGTCCCTCCAGCCATAACCCTATTAAGCCCTTTTCATCGGCGGCAAGCAGGCAGCTGCCGATGGGAGATTCATATACAAGCGTATCGATCATCTGTGTTCCTCTCTTTTCAAAAATTTTACCGCCCTGTTACGATGCGTTTGCACTACTGAACCGGCAGGAAAAACTTTACAAAATCTGCCGCCCAGGAATAATAAAACGGCACCTCTTTTTTTAACAGTTCGCTGATAGTCTCATAATCAGCCGCAGACAACTCTCCCACCTTCTGATAAAGACTTCCATAGGCTTCCGTTTTTCCCACGGCAACAGCCGCCCTTGCCGAATCCCCGATCGCAAGATAATCCCCGATCGCCATGGCTCCTGCGGAAAATCCTCCGACAGCAAACGCGCCCAGGGATACAAGCCCGACGCTGATCGCTCCCATCGCAATAAGCCCTACCGCAAGATTACCCGCGGCTAATAACCCTACTGCAATGGCGCCAATGGATACAAGTCCGACGGAACATATTCCCAGAGATAAAATCCCCACCGATGCGACGCCTACGGAAACAATCCCCTTGGAGGCTACCCCCACCGCAATAATCCCCCGCGCCGTTCTGCCCAGCCCGATATTGATCTGCCACAAGGGGACGCCCCTGATTTTCCTTTTACTGGTCTTTTCAAAATAAAATCTTCCCGACGCCGCAGTATCGCCTTTTTGACTGCCGCTTTCGTCCTCTATCTCATCTTTTAACAAATAGTCCAGGGAACAATCAAAAAGCTTTCCTAACTGAATGATTTTATCCGTTTCCGGATAGGAGCCGTCTGATTCCCATTTGCTGATCGCCTGTCTGGAAACTCCCAGGATTTCCGCCAATTGCTCCTGGGTATAATTATTTTGTTTTCGCAGCTTTGATAGTTTATTGCCCAATGTCATAATGTCTTTCTCCTTTTTCGTTTATTTGCTCATAGTATATTTTTTACAGGCAAATAACGCTATCATCTTTCGATTTCTAAATGTAAAGTTGCGGTTGCATCCCGTTAAATACCGGTCAGGGCATTATTTTCTTCCAGCGCTTCCAGAAAGGACAGTTTTTTATGACGCCTGGTGATCTGCTCTGTAAAACGGGAAGAATATAACAGATATAGCGCATACACATAGGGCATTCCCAGGTTTGTCTCCAAAAGAGAATTTACGATCAAGGTAATCAGCTTATCTGACCAGGAAACAATGGCTGCGCTGCGGATTCCTCCGATCAGCAAAGCTGCTTCCCACCCAAACTGAACCAGAATACCGATCGCCAGAATCCATCCGATGGGAATTTTCTGTTCCGGCTTCTGATGCCTTAAATTCCATAGGATCACGCCCAGATAGCCTGCAAATAAGATCAACGCCATATATCCATGATAGGCTCCCGTGGTACGCTGAATGGTTATGAGGTCCTCCGTGCCCCCGAAGGTTGCGGCAAGCATGGGACAGCAGAACCACCACATTAAGATCAGCAACGACCACTCTTTCAGATTTTTATCACGGGATATCCACAGCCAGATCCACACAAAATTGGTAAAGCCATAGCTCATGCTCATCCATAATAATACCCAAAACAGGCTGTGCCCGTCACTGATACTGCGGGTATGGCATAATAAGTGAAATATTCCGTAATCTACGATCATGTACAGCACCCCTGCTGCCACTCCTACAACCACTGTCATATACTTTTTCTGTTTTAACAGCAAAACTGCCAGAAGTATTAAAAATGCCGTGTCCAAATAAATATACATGGGGCTGAATTGTCTTTGTGCTATAATCTCGTTCATTTTTCTCCTCTTTTCATCAAATTTACCGAACCTCAGCGCAAACAAACTTACCGTTCGCATTGACATCCACATCGATCTCATGTCCGCCGAAAACAAATCCATCATCATAACCGATTGTATAAGAGCCATTCTGATTCACAAACAGGTATTTCAATCGTCCTTTGAAAGCCTCGGCAAATTCCTCCGGTTTAGAAAAATATATTACACAGTCATCTTCATCCAAGCCCTCCAGCGCAGCTTCAAACAATTCCGCATCAGACGCCATATACTCTCTGGTCTGTTGATCCTTATTATCAATATCCGTAATAAAGTCTCTGGCTGCTGCCAGCGGCTTTTTCCATGTTCGTTTCTGATTCCATTCCACTTCCACATAGATTCTAATCTCATGTCCGCTCATGCTATAACTTCCCTCAAACAACCCAACGCTTTTCTCCAGTTTCAGTTGTCCCAATACCTCGTCCTCCAAAAGAATTGGTGCAAGGTATTTTTCCTGTTTCTTATCTATCTTCGTGCCATGTATATCGCTTTCCAATACTTCTTTTACATACAAAACAGAGGAAACGCCAAAATCATTTTTCACAAGCCTTCCCCGAACCTTATATATAACGCCATCTTTGTAAGTTTGAAAATATTCACCCGCTGCATCCTGCTTTTCATATTCTTCTATGGAGATAACCCATCGGATAATACCAGCCTTTTTCAGCATTTTATCCTCCGTAATGTCATATGCAGCTATAAGTGTACAAGAAATCACATAATACTTTTGGCTTTTGCTTAACATTGCTGCACCGCCTTCTCCGGTAAGAATATAATATAACTTCTCATCTTCTAAAAAATGATTATCCCTTTGATATTCTTCCTGTAAGTTCATTTTATTTTGCCCTTTCAAAAATTTGATAAATTTTATTCACATATTGAATTATAGCACATTATGAATGGACTATGTGATTCGATTTAACCGGTCCGTCTGCACCTGCATTTTTAAAGATGAATATAAATTTATTTTTGTTGACAATTAGAATAAAACACATTAAAATGAAACCAGTTTCATTTTTAAGGAGCGCCTATATTATGAACAAAGCCAGAAAACTGATTATAGAAGAAAATGAAATCTCCGAAATCGTTACTTTCTCTTTGGGGAAAATCCCGCAGAAAATTCTGATCGAAGGAAAAAGCAGAGACCTTCCCGTTGTTATCAATCTGCATGGCGGTCCGGGATCTCCCATCCCTTTTTCTGTAGGCTGCAGAGGTCTCTTTCCGATGTTTACGGAGCGTTTCATTATGGTATACTGGGACCAGTTAGGCTGCGGTATCAATAATTACAATTTGAAGGATCGGTTTACGGTAGAAGCTTTTGTAGAAATGACCACAGACTTGATCGCTGAAATCAAGACGCTTTTTCCTGCTAACAAGATAATTCTTTTTGGTATGTCATGGGGAAGCGTGCTCGCCTTAAAGTCTGTACAAAAGATTGGAAAAGAGGTAGACGCCGTTGTCGTCTGGGGACAGGTTTTAAGAAAGCTGTTTTTAAATGACGAAGTCTATGAAGCGTTGGAAAAAGCCGGATTTTCCGAAAGAAAAATGCAGCGGGTCCGGGCAATTACAACGGATCATTTTAGCGATAAAGACATGCAGTTTTTATCCGGAAGCATTCGCAAATATACCGACGGCTATACCAATCAAAAAGGTACGCCCGCGCCCGTGGGTTCTATTATCAGAGGATTGCTCACAAGCCCGGACTACAAATTAAAGGACTTTAAGGCAATTATGATAAACGGCACATCCGCAAATACATGTCTATGGTCGGAGCTGTTAAAATTGGACCTGACTGAAGATCTTTCTAACGTAAATGTGCCCTATTATATTTTACAGGGCGATACGGATATCGTAACATCAACGTCGAATATCCTTAAAGTCGTAGAATCTGCGGGAAATTCCTATTTGAACTGCCGTGTGATCGAAAATTCCGGACATATGCCGGGAAAAGAAGGTATGGATGCTGTATTTGAAACTTTACTGGACGTATCAAATTTGCAGGAGAGAATGTTAGTATGCCAAAAGTAACAGAAGAATATATTGCCAATAAAAAGAAGCTCATTATAAAGGCGGCATATGAGCTGTGTGTGGAAAAAACCGTGAGCACCGTCACAATGCAGGATATTATTGACCGCACCGGATTAAGTCAGGGAGGAATTTATCGCTTTTATCACGATATTGACGAAATATTTGCAGATATGCTAGTGGACATGCGGAAGAGAGTTTCTATTAAAGATAAGGTTGATGAAATATTTGCAAAAGCGGATGAACTCTCAGCAAAAGAAATTACCGCCCGCATTTTTGATATGCTTGCAGATTTTATGTCAGAGGAACTGATGGGAATTGAAAAGATCGATTTTGAGCTATCGGTACTTGCTATGAATGCCCCTCATCGAATCGAAAAGATACTTGCCGGGGCTCACGGTGTCGGACATATGGAATACATCATGTCGCGCACCTCCGATTATTTTAAGCAAAAACTGCAAAAGGGAGAACTTCAGGCAAAGGTAAGTGAAACGGAACTTCTGACTTATATCTCATCCGCATTCTCCGGTATTCAAATGTGTTGTATTGTAAACAATTGCTACCGCAAAGGACCTATGGCAGAATATTATCAGCCCAGAATGCTTTTACAGACGATGGCAAAGACTGTAAATTATCTTTTAGGAATGGAAGTCTGAATGGTTTCAAAATTTACCTCTCAGTTGCCGCCTACACATCCAGCCACTGAATAAAAGCAGTTTTATCTGTACTGTTATATCCCGCATTTTTATAAAAATCTAATGTACTTTGTTCCTTTGAGCCTGTAAGTAACATCATTTTGTAGCAGTTTTGTTTCTCTGCTATAATCTTAGCATAATTTAAGCATTCCGTTGCATAACCCTTGCATCGATAATCTCCATGTGTAACAACATTTTCCACAAAAGCATATGGTCTGACATTCCTGGTTAAATTAGGTATGATCACACATACACAAGATGCGACTATTTTATCATCTACCACATTCACTAACAGATGATGATTGTCATCTTGTATGATTTGTTTCCACGTAGTTGTTAAATGCTCCGTAAATTCCGGCACAGACTTTTCATGTAAATATAAATATAATTCCAGTATCTCTTTTAAATCATCTTCTATAGCTTCTCGTACCATATCAGGCTTCCTCTCTTCGTCAGTTTAGTGTTAGCATCTAATTAGTACAAAATAAAATGAGTTATTCCCTTGAAATA
>UQLY01000021.1 GCA_900542015.1 uncultured Lachnospiraceae bacterium
AGAGCAGCTGATTTGTAATCAGCAGGTTATCGGTTCGAGTCCGATCATCGGCTTTACCTTTTAGGTTTTCGGACCTTTAGCTCAGTTGGTGAGAGCAACCGGCTCATAACCGGTCGGTCCTGGGTTCGAGTCCCCGAAGGTCCATTCAAAACAGTTTCACAGTTTTGGTTTAATTACAAATGATTTGGCCCAGTGGCTCAGTTGGTTAGAGCGTCGCCCTGTCACGGCGAAGGTCGTCGGTTCGAGTCCGATCTGGGTCGTTTGTATGCTTTAGGCGTACAATGGGATCTTAGCTCAGCTGGGAGAGCATCTGCCTTACAAGCAGAGGGTCATAGGTTCGAGCCCTATAGGTCCCACTGACAACTGTATAGTTGCCGTGCTGGTGTGGCGGAACTGGCAGACGCGCAGGACTTAAAATCCTGTGGTGGCGACATCGTACCGGTTCGATTCCGGTTACCAGCATGATAGAAGAGTGTCTGAAACATTTGGTTATAATGTTTGAGGCTTTTTTCTATTATCAAATACTATTGGATTCGTGAGGTATATAGAGGAGGGGGAATCATATGTCTCGGGGAATACAGGTTTTTATCAAAAATCCTCATATTTTGTTTTTTATTGTTGCGGGAACCGCTTTGTTTGCAGCGTGTGTGAACTTACATAGTTCTTTTCTTTCCACGGATTATGAAGAGACAACCGCTTATGTTTCCGATCTGGAGGAGGTAAGGTTTTCAACAGGGAAAGGAATCCGGACAGGTTACAATTATAGCGTGACGTGGTATGACGACGGAGAAGAATATACGAAGTATTTTGAAAAAGAAGTTGATCCCAAAGAAGAGGGCGAAACGACCGTATGGGTCAGTCCGGATAATCACATGGTGCTTTTTCATAACTATGCCGATCTCCAAAGCAGCTCGCTTATGTTTTGGGTAATCGGAATTGTTTCAGGAGCGGTTGGTATATTTTTATACCGGCGTCATGTTTCCAAAAGGGAGGAAAGCCCGGAGCAAACAGAAGAACGGCTGGAAGATACGAAAATGTATTCTGTTATGGGAATAATTTTTTGTCTGATCGGAAGTTTATTCTTTGCATGGGAGATATACCAGGAACATCAGGAGGGATATATTTATCCTATGATGTGGGATGCGCTGATCGCGATCGCCGTGATTGTGGCAGGCTGTGTTGTTTTGTTTATCAGGGCAAAAAGGAAGCTTAGGGCGATGGAAAATTTACAGAGAAAAGATGGGAGTGTGTAACATGACAGATTATAGAAAAGCAGTTATGATCGGATGCGGATTTGTGGGTTCGGCGTCAGTGTTTGCATTGATGCAAAGCGGTCTTTTTTCAGAGATTGCGATGATTGACGCGGATACCGAAAAGGCGGAAGGAGAGGCAATGGATATCAGCCATGGGATTCCTTTTGCAAAACAGATGAGAATTTATGCCGGTACTTACGACGATGTGGAAGATGCGGGCATTGTGATTGTGACGGCAGGAGCCAACCAGAAGCCTGATGAAACGCGGCTTGATCTGGTCAATAAAAATGTGGGCATTTTTAAACAAATCATTCCGGAAATTGCAAGGAGAAATTTCGGAGGAATTTTGTTAATTGTAGCTAACCCGGTAGATATTCTGACCCAGGTGGCGCAAAAGCTTTCGGGACTTCCGGAGTCGAGGGTAATCGGTTCCGGTACGGTGTTGGACAGCGGGCGTTTGAAATATCGTCTCGGGGAGCATCTTGGCGTAGACAGTAAAAGCGTACATGCGTTTATTATCGGAGAGCATGGGGATAGCGAGATCGCGGCATGGAGCAGCGCAAATATTTCAGGTATTCCGCTGAATGATTTTTGCGAAATGAGAGGACATTTTCAGCATGTGGAAGCGGAAAAGGAAATTGCCGAAGAAGTAAAGAACAGCGCTTATGAAATTATTAAGAGAAAGCGCGCGACCTATTATGGCGTCGCAATGGCGGTAAAACGTATCTGCGAGGTTATCGTGCGGGATGAAAAGTCTATCCTGCCTGTTTCCACGGCGATGCACGGGGAATACGGTATCGACGGCGTTGTGCTCAGTATGCCTTGTATCGTGGGCAAAGAGGGAATAGAAACAAAAGTACCCTTCCAGTTGAATGAGGAGGAAACAGGGAAGCTGCAGGAATCCGCAAAAGTACTAAAGGAGATTGTGGATACGCTGGATCTGTAAAGGAAACCGATTCGCTGTAAATCAATTTGCATGTAAATCAATTTGTATGTAAATCAATTTAAAAAATAGAGTCTTTTCGACCATAAGGGGATATGGTATAATTAGCAATAGCGAAGCAGAAAAATCTGATTTGCGGCGGACTAATAAAACTTTATCAAAAAAAGAAAGGTAATTGGGAGGAAATTATGATTTGTGGAAACTGTGGGACATGGATTGAGGACGGAAAGACAAATTGCCCGAATTGCGGAGCGCCGGTTATGCAGGGTGCAGCGCCGCAGCCGGGAATGAACGGGCAGCCGATGATGAGTGGGCAGCCGGGAATGAACGGACAGCCAATGATGAATGGGCAGCCGATGATGGGCGGACAGCCGATGATGAATGCTCAGCCGATGATGAGCAAGAAGGAGTTTTATAAACATCCGAATATGTCTAAGATCAGAAAGGAAATTACAGCCTGCGGCATCATATGGTATGTTTTAGCGGGTATCAATTTTCTGCTTCAGGTTGTTTATATGCAATACATACCGGGATTATTGGATGTTGTACTGATGCTTGGTCTGGGTCTGGGCGTACATTTAGCAAAGAGCAGAGTATGCGCGGCTATTTTGACCGCATATGCAGTTATCAATACGGTCATTCTGATAATAGCGGGAACCGGAAACGGCGCGCTCATTTTAATAGCTGCGATTTTTTCCTTAATTTATACGATCAAATTCCAAAATGCTTGGAAAAAATATCAGAAGACCGGCGTTATCGCGTAAGCTGACCGGGAGCTGCCGCTTGGAGAAAAGCGAGCGGAAAAGATGGATTTTATAATTGGTTTTTAAAAATACAGGCTGTTGCGTAGGATGCGGCAGCCTGATTTTTTTAACAGTTTGTACCGAAGCATCGAAAAATTGCTGCATTCCGGTGTGTTTCGGTGTGCTGCATAGATCAGAGAAGAGGGTTATTTATGAATGAAGAGAGATTGTTTGTTTCAAGAATGAAGGAGCTGGCGCAGACGGCGTACCGGCAAAACAGGTATCAGTTCAGCCATTTTCTGACCCCGGCGGAGCTGACGGCGCTTCAGGGGATGGAAGGAGAGCTTCGTTTTGTGGATTATGACACGTATGGCGGAAATGAGTGCTGTGAAAGACAGATGGCGCGGTTCGGCTCGGAGCGGATGTTCGGCTATGAGGAGGCGTATCCCATTGCGGTGCTTCTTATTGAACCTTTATCGGAGAAGTTTGCGGAGACGCTGGGACATCGGGATTATCTGGGAGCGGTCATGAATCTGGGCGTGGAACGGGATGTGCTGGGCGATATTCTGATCAAGGAAAAGACGGCGTATTTGTTTTGCATGGACAGCATTGCCGATTATATAGCGGCGAATTTGGATAAGATAAGGCATACAAACGTAAGGGTATCGCGTGTGACGGGCGAGATAGCGGCGCTGCAAAAAACGTTAAGGGATATGGAGGTGCTGGTGCAGTCTCCGCGGTTTGACGCGGTGGTTGCCGCAATCGGTAAGCTTTCCCGCAGCGAAGCACAGCAGTTGTTTCGGGATAAGCTGGTATTGTTAAATGGGAGAATATGTGAAAATAACAGTATGGTTTTAAAGGAAGGCAGCGTTTTTTCGGTCAGGGGATACGGAAAGTATATTTATGAAGGCTGCGGAAATGAGACCCGCAAAGGGAGAGTTTATGTGCGGCTCAAAAAATATGAATAAAAAGGTATGGGAAACGATTCAAAGGGAAGCAATTCTAAAATAAATTTATATCATTTGTCAGAAAAACCCGCTCTCATACGAATTATAGGTATCAGAGGAAGGTGGTGGTCACGGTGGTAATCACGGAACAGAATTTTGTGGAACAGATGAAGAAAAGAAACGAGGAGGCGCTTATTTATGTGGTTGAGCAATACGGCTGGGTACTAAAGACCGTTGTAAAACGCCAGATGGCGACGCTGCCGCATTTATGGGACGACTGTATGAACGATACGCTGATGGCGGTTTGGGACAACATCGGCAGTTACCGCCCGGAGAAGTCGGATTTTCAAAACTGGCTTGCAGGCGTATGTCGTTTTAAGGCTTTGACCTATGTACGGAAATATGTCCATGCTTCCAGAGAGGATCTGGTAGAGCAGATGCCGGAGTGGGAGGATGAAAAAGCCGGACGGGATTTTCTTGAGCAGGAGTATAAGGAAGAAGTGGATACGATTCTTTCTTATCTGAAAGAGGAAGACGCGCAGATTTTCCGGCTGATCTATCTGGACGGATTATCCATGGACGAAGTCGCAAAAAGAATGAATATGAGTAAGACGGTTATTTATGGGCGCATCAGCCGCGGCAGAAAGCAGATTCGCCGTGTGGCAGGAGAAAGCGGGGTGTAAAGAATGGCAAGATTGTATGAAATGTGTAATGAAATCGATTCCGAAGATATCCTTATGGATCGGGAGGAACTGACAAAAGAAGAAAAGGAACGGCTGTTGTACGGCTTACGGGAACAGAAGGCAATCGGAAAGAAGCAAGGAAGAGAAGCGGTTGGAGGAAAAAGGAAAGCGGGACGCTATGCGGCGGGCATTGCAGCGGCAGCGGCGCTTGCCATCATTATTTTGCCGAACGTATCTCCGAGAGCGGCTTATGCCATGTCGCAGATCCCGGTGCTCGGCAATGTGATTAAAGTCATCACGGTGCGGCAATATGATTATGAAAGCGAACGCTACGAGGCGAAGATCACGGAAGCGCAGCTTGTACAGGAGGAAGCGCAGACAAACGGACAGGATGACGCCGTAAGAGAAAAGACCAATGAATCCATAGAGGAAATCAATCAGGATATCGGCGCGATGACGGACCGCCTGATTCAGCAGTTTGAAGAAGATGTGGCGGTGGGAGAAAGCTACGGCGGAGTCTATGTCAATCCGGAGGTTGTGACGGATACGGACAAATGGTTTACGATCCGTATTGATGTGGCTGAGGTTGCCGGAAGCGGCGTGCAGTATCAGTATTATTATCATATTGATAAGACGACGGGAGAGATCGCGACCCTGAAGGATTTGTTTAAAGAAGGCGCCGATTATATCACGCCGATCAGCGAAAATATTATCAAGCAGATGCGTGAGCGGATGGCGGAGGATGAAAATCTGATTTATTGGGTGGATGAGGAAGATATACCGGAGTGGAATTTCCGGAGCATTAAAGAGAATCAGAATTTTTATCTCAATGAAAACGGTCAGATTGTGATCTGCTTTGACGAATACGAAGTTGCGCCGGGATACATGGGTCTTGTTGAATTTACCATCGAGGATGAAGCGGTAGCCGATATTCTCAAATAAGACGGCAGCGGCATGAGCACCGGCAATTGCAGGTAAAAGGTAATAGGTAATAGGTAAAAGAAAATAAAAACCCCTGCGGGATCATTTTTGCATCGGAAAGGATGTAAAAAGTTTTCCGCAGGGGTTTTTGGCGTCCCGCAGAGGCTTAGGAAGAAAATGATATTTCACAGTTATTTCACAGAAAGATTGTCTTTTGCACACAAATAACTCATATGATAGTAAAAGTGACAGAAAACGCTGGATGAAAATAAGTGTAAGGAGGATCTATTATGATTGAAGTCAGTCATTTGACGAAAAAATATGGAAATCATATTGCAGTAAATGATTTGAGCTTTCGGGTGGAAGAAGGACAGGTTTACGGGCTTTTGGGAAAAAACGGCGCCGGGAAATCCACGACGATGAATATTCTGACCGGTTTTTTGGCAGCTACGGAAGGTAAGGTAACCGTTGCGGGACATGATATTTATGAAGAGGCGCAGGAGGCGAAACGCTGTATCGGTTATCTGCCGGAAATGCCGCCGCTATATGATTCCATGACGGTATGGGAGTATCTTTGGTTTGCGGCGGAATTAAAAAAGATACCCAAAAACGAACGCCGGAGCCAGGTGGAGGAAGTCATGGAACTGACCGGGGTAACGGAATATGCCTCCCGGCTGATTGCCAATCTTTCCAAAGGCTATAAGCAGAGGGTTGGGCTTGCACAGGCGGTTCTCGGATACCCGCCGATATTGATTCTGGACGAACCTACGGTAGGGCTGGACCCGAAGCAGATGATTGAGATCCGCGAGCTGATCAGAAGCCTTTCCAGGGAACATACGATTATTTTAAGCTCCCATATTTTAACAGAGGTCAGCGCGGTCTGCGACCATATTATGATCATTGCGGACGGCAGGCTGGTTGCCGACGATAAGACAGAAAATCTGGAAAAGATGCTGGATCACGGAGAGGCAAGGCTGGAGCTTACCGTAAAAGGAAAGAGAAAAGAAATTGAGGACGCGTTAAGCGGTCTGGAAGGCATAGAAGGGATGGAAATCAAAGAAAGAGAAAAAGGAGAGGGAACAGAAGAAGGAACAAAAGAAGGAGCAAAAGCCGGGAAGGAAGAGCTGTGCGACGTATTTCTGAATTTGGGACAGGACGGCAATGAGGAAACCGATATCAGGGAGAAGGTTTTCTTCCGATTCAGCGACAGGAGGCTGCCTATTTTCGCGATGTCTCTGGCGAAAAACAGTCTGGAGGACGTGTTCCTCGCCCTCACGGAGGAAAAGGAAGAAACGGAAGAAGTAAAAGGAGGTGCGGTCGATGCCGGCGATTTATAAAAGAGAAGTAAAAAATTATTTTCACACGGTAATAGGCTGGCTGTTTATGGCGGCGATCCTGTTTTCCATCAGCCTTTATTTTGTCGCCTATAACCTGTTTTCGGGAGACGCGTATTTTTCCGATGCCATCGGCTCGGCGGCGTTTATTCTGTTGCTTGCGGTCCCCGTCTTAACCATGCGGGTGCTTGCGGAGGAGCGCAAGCAAAAGACGGACCAGTTGATTTTGACGGCGCCCGTAAGCGTGGGCGGCATTGTCTGCGGCAAGTTTTTGGCGATGGCGACCCTTATGACGATCCCGATGATCATTGTCTTATTTTATCCGCTGATCATGGGAAGATTCGGAGAAATCGGCTATACGCAGGCGTATGTGGCGATCCTGGGGTACTGGCTGTATGGCTTATGCTGTATCGCCGTAGGTATGCTGATCTCTTCCATGACGGAGAATCAGGTCATATCGGCTGTTTTGACGTTTGCGGTATTGTTTGTAACTTATATTATGAGCGGGATCTGCTCTCTGATTTCCACGGATGGAAACTTACTTACGAAAATATTGGAATGCGGCGACTTTTACAGCAGATTTTCCAAATTTTTACAGGGAACGCTTTCCGTTAACGGGATGATCTATTTTGTATCCGTAACGGTGCTAATGCTGTTTCTGACTTGCCAGTCGATCCAGAAGCGCAGGTGGAGCATTTCCAGCAAGGCGGTAAAGAAGGGCGTGTTCAGCTCCACCCTTGTGATTGTGGGAATTGTACTTGCGGTTGCGGTAAATCTGGTGGCGGAGAATTTACCGGAGGAAATGAAATCGGTGGATGTGACCGGAAGCAAACTGTATTCCATTACGGATGATACCGAAGCGATCCTGGACGGGCTGACCGAGGATGTGACGATCTACGTGCTTGCCTCTGAGTCGGGGACGGATGAAACGATTAAGCAGATGCTGACCCGGTATGAAAGCCGTTCGCCCCATGTGCAGGTCGTATATAAGGACCCGGTAAAATATCCGCAGTTTGCGGCGGAGTACACCTCCGGCAGCATATCGTCAGGCAGTCTGATCGTTGTAAGCGACAAGCGCAGCAGAGTGGTTGATTATTATGATATGTATGAGACGGAAATCGATTATTACAGCTATTCTTCTTCGGTAACGGCTTATGACGGAGAAGGACAGCTCACAAGCGCGATACAGTACGTTTTAAGCGATGATATGCCGAAAGTCTATGTGATTTCGGGACATGATGAGATCGAATTGGACGCCGGGTTTACCGAAGTGTGTGAAAAGGCGAACGTCGATCTGGAAACGATTACGCTGTTAAATTATGACGCCGTACCCGAGGATGCACAGGCAATTATGCTCTTGGCGCCCATCAGCGATTATTTCGGGGATGATGCGGCTAAGATCAGGGATTACATGGCATCGGGAGGCAAAGCGCTGGCGCTGACCGCTTATACGCAGGAGGAAATGCCCAACTTTAATTCCGTTTTGGAGGATTACGGCGTATCCGTTTCCAACAATATGATCTGCGAAAACAGCACAAGCAATTATTCCCAGAGCCCGCTTTATCTGATACCGAACATCGAAAGCAGCAGCGTTACATCGTCAATTGACAGTAACCGCCTGGTATTTATGCCGTATTCCGTTGTGCTGAACCTGGATGAAGAAAATGAGGATCTGACCGTTACCGAATATCTGACGACTTCGGATTCCGCTGTGGCTAAGGCGAATATCAACGAGTCCGCGACGGCGGCTTATGAAGACGGCGATATACAGGGACCGTTCTGCCTGGGCGCTAAGATTGTAAAAAATGCGGACGGAGTGGAATCGGAGCTGACGATCTTTGCGTCGGATATGATTTTTACGGATCAGGTGGACACGGCGGTATCGGGAACAAACAGTATGCTCTTTAGCAATATACTGAGTGAAATGATCGATACGGAGACTGCGGTGGTGACAATACCGGCAAAGAGCTACAATTTATCCGCGATTACCGTGACGCAGACGGATTTTATCTGTATCAGCCTGGTTACCGTTATCTTACTGCCGGCAGGTATGCTGATCGCGGGCGTTGTAATCTGGGTTAGGAGACGCAGAAGATAGGAGGCGGTCGTATGAAAAAGCAAAAGAAACAATTGGCGGTGCTGTTAATCCTTTTAGCGGTCTGTGTGCTGGGTTATGTGCTGTTAAACCGCTATCAGGAAAAGAAAGAGGAAGAAGAAGCCGAAGAAAATGCGGCGGAGACGGTCTTTACGACGGACACTGAAAAGATAACGCAATTTTCTTATATGGCAGACGGCGTTACTTATCATTATGTCAAATCCGAAGATACGTGGACCTGTGAGGAAGAGCCGGAGCTGGAGCTTGATGGGACGCAGATCCTGACGCTGTTGTCCAATCTTGCGGAAATTACCTGCGACGAAGTTTTAACGGAGGTGGAGGATTATGACACCTATGGCTTTAACGACCCGTCGAATGTGATTGAATTTCAGACCGAGGACGGAGAAAGCTATAGTATCACCATCGGAGATTATAATCAGACGGCGTATTGCTATTACTATATGACAAACATGTCGGAAAATGTATATGTGGGAAATGCCTACGTATGTACCGCTTTTATGCAGACGCCGGATTATTATGAAGCGACGGAAACGGAAAATATGGTATCGGACAATACGGCAGAGTAGGATTTCGCTGTGATTTGCATAGGCGGGAATAAAAATCAATAAAAATAATGGTTGACATCAACTTTGAAACATACTATAATAATTCTTGCTGTGAGGGAACTCACAGCAGGATATGTGCGTTTAGCTCAGCTGGATAGAGCGTTTGGCTACGGACCAAAAGGTCGGGGGTTCGAATCCTCTAACGCACGCTACAGGTGCCTTGCAAAACCAGACAGGCGCCGCCGCAGTGAGGAAAAGAAGAAAGGGACAGCGATCAAAGAAAACCGGAAAACGTGTTTTCGCGATAGCTGTCCTTTTTTCTGGGATCAAATTCTGACTACGGCGGCGCTTTTTTTGCATTTTTTCTCCCGATTTCCACAAAAGTATGCAAGTTTGATGCAAAAGCGTGATTTACTATTGTAAGAGGAAGCGAATCTCATGTCGAAAATTTTGTGCGGTTGGGGTTTGGAAGGGGTTAAGGGAGGAACTTTTGATGAAAATACGGGAGAAGCTGTTTTATATTTTTTTGGCGGCAATGTTTGGAGGCTTGTTTTTGATCAGGACAATCTTTGTTTACGGGGCGGCGGACCAAGATGCGGAAAAAGTGAGAAAAGAGCAGATAAGAAGACTGCAGGCGGAACAGAACGCATATAGCGAGGCAATCGCGCAGGAGGCGTTTGGAGAGATCTGGAACACAATGCAAAAGACTGAGGTGCATTGGGAAACATCAGATAACACGTTGTTTGATTTTTTGCAGGCGCTTACCATTAAAAGACGCCTGGTAACAAGACTGTCCTTTGACGATTTAAAAGCAATGTATCCCATAAACAATGCTTTTGTTACAAAGAAGGAACGCATGAAGGTAAGAGTACGGTATGGAGAAAATCCGGAATTTTTCGGTTTTGATTTTATTTACGCATATGATGAAAATTTGTTATCCGTAGTTTACAGCGATATCAATGAGGAAGGAAAATTTACAAAAATCAATTTTAACGCTGATCCGAACCAGCGGCAGCCTCAGTGGAGGTTCGATTTTTACGGGAACCATGGAGTGGATGAATTGCATTCTTATAAAAATTTAGGAACTGACGGGCTGATCCGGTATGTTTTGACAAATGAATGTTATTCCGCCGAGAGGTTTCTGGAGTTAAACGAAATTGAATCTGACGGGGAAAAAGAAGGGGATACCTGTGGGGAAAGTTATCTGGAGTATGGAGCATGCGAATCAAAGTACGGGAAACTGAATATTTTTTATTATTACGGTGCCGGAGAAGAGGCTTCCCGTCTGTTGATTTTATTTGAGGAAAACAGGCGGTATGACTATATTATGGTTTCGGATTATACGATTGAGGTCAGGCTGAAGTAAAGATTCGCTTGCAGGAAAATGCCGGAGATACTAGAATAACAGATGAATACTGTCGGCGATAAAAAATAGAAATTGTATTGAAAATAGAAATTGTGTTAAAAATGGGAATTATGTCAATATATTAAAACGGGAGCGTATGATCGCCGGGGAGAGGAAAATATCAATGCAGGATAAATGGGTAACAGCGCTGTTTGTTATCATAGGCTGCGTTTTACTGACAGGATGTAAGGGGCAGGAAACACAGGCGGAGGAAGGCGTGCCGTCAGCGGCGGTACCGGTGGCAACCGTGTCGGAAGCAGCCATTGATTTGCAGCAGGAGGAAACCGATGAAGAGGAATTGGAAGAGATAGAGGCATACCGGGCGCGGTTTGATGGGATCGGGAGCGTGGAAGAGATCGGGGAAAACGGCTATCGGATTTTGGAAGAGCAGACGTTTCCCGTGATTATGGAATCCTTTGGGCAGGAAGAATGTACATTTCTTGCCGCGATGGAAAAGCAGTATCACAGGCTGGCAATCTTTCTGGCGGATTCGGAAGGGAATATTTTATTTAAGACCAATCAGTTAGAGACCAACAACCGGGTCCCCGGGCAGTTGGAGCAGCCGACGAGGAGCGTGGCGGCGGTCAAATTTGCCGATCTGAACCGGGACGGGCTGACGGATATTGTGCTGATTACCGGATGTGTGAACGGAAGCGGAGAATATGCGGGAAAGGATTATAAGGTCGGAGACGTGCTGTTTCAGGGAGAACGGACCTTTTACCGGGACTGGCGTATCTCGGACAAGATCAACCGCTTTGATATGAATAAAAGCGTCAACTGTATTATTTCTTATGTGCGAGACGGTCAGTCCACGGAATTTCTGTATACGTCGAAGACCTTGGACGAGCTTTTGGAAAACGGGTTTTCCATTATAGAGGAGCAGCATTATACCAGACGATTTGAAAAGCTGGGAAAGATTCAGGTCGTTCCGGGGACTTATCATATGTCCGAATACGATATTTTTATGATCTATCTAATCGATGAGCAGGGGAATATCGTCTGGTGCTTCCAGCCGATGGGCAGCTATGACAATCTGTATTCTTTGCGGGGAATCGTCGGGAAAGATGTGGACGGCGACGGCATGAAGGATTTGATCGTGCTGGCGAGATACAGTTATGAAGGCAAAGATGGAGAGCTTTTGATAGAGACGGCTTGTTCCATTTATTATCAGCGGACCGGGGGATTTGATATCGATACCGGCTTTACGGAGAGCTATCAGTGTACCCAGGAAGATACGATGGAGGATTTGATCCCCAAGATCAGGGCTTACTGGGGCTGGCAGGTTGAGGAGGAAGAAGAGAGTGATTAGGATACTGATTGTGGATGATGAAAAGCCGATTTGCGATCTTATTGATATGAATCTGACGGCAGCAGGATACTTTTGTAAAAGCGTGCAGGACGGGCTGGCGGCGATTGATCTCATAGATAAGGAAGCCTTTGACTTGATTTTGCTGGACATTATGCTGCCCGGCGCGGACGGCTTTGATATTATGGAATATATCAGACCGCTGCAGATCCCGGTTATTTTTATAACTGCAAAAAATGATGTGAAGGATAAGGTAAAGGGGTTAAAACTCGGAGCGGAAGATTATCTGGTAAAGCCCTTTGAGGTGGTAGAACTTCTTGCCAGGGTCGAAGTGGTCCTGCGGCGTTTTAAGAAAACGGGCAATCTGCTGACGGCAGGAGAGATTGCGGTAGACTTAGAGGCGCGCAAGGTAACGCGGGCGGGGAAGCCGGTGGTGCTGACCAATAAGGAGTACGGATTATTGGTGCTGTTTATGCAAAACAAGAACATCGCGCTTTTTAAGGAAACGCTCTATGAAAAAGTGTGGAAAGACGATTATCTGGCGGACAGCCGCACGCTGGAGCTGCATGTGCAGAGGCTTCGTCGCAAAATGGGTTGGGAAAAGAATCTGGTTGCGGTATATAAAATCGGCTATCGGCTGGAGATATAGGAGAAGGGGAGCCTATGAAATTTTCGTATAAAATATTGTTGTGCAGTATTATGATCATGGCTGCGGCATTCGGATTCGGAGGTTTTTTCTTTGTCAATTATGTGTTCGATACATCTATGGACAGGTCCATCGGACAGGCAATGGACGACAGCAGCATTTTACAGTTTGCGCTGGAAACGGCGGCGTTGAACATTCCCTCCAAGTATGATGTGCTGCAGGATTCCACCATTGAGGAAATCGGCGCAAATCTGGAGAGCAGCCAGAACGGCAGCCTCCTTCGGATATCGGATGAAAACGCGCAGACATTATATGCCAGCGAGGGTTTTGTGGAAGGGACAGAGCTTTTGGAGGCGATGGAAGAACAGACGCGGATTTACCGGGTCATACATACGGGGGATCACTATTATGTTCAGACCGGTGCGGCAATCAGCGCGCTTGACAGGGATCTGTATCTGGAAACCATGCGGGATGTGACGGATGTGTTTACGGAGCGGCAGCAGGGTTTTTCCGTATACAGGCGGCTGACCTTTGCACTGTTGCTTATCAGCTCGGTTGCCATGAGCTTTATTTCCCATTGGCTGACGAAACCCATCCGGCTGTTGGCGAAAGCGACCAGGCAGATGACGGAGGGCGATTACAGTTATCGGGCGGAGCAGGTCAGCCATGATGAGATGGGACAACTGACGCAGGACTTTAACCGGATGGCGGAGGCTTTGGAAAAAACCATCCGCGAGCTGGAAGACGGCGTGCGGGCGAGAGAAGATTTTATCGCCGCATTTTCTCATGAATTAAAGACCCCGCTGACGGCGATTATCGGCTATGCGGACGTGCTGCGGTCGAGAAAGCTGGACGACGAGACGCATTTTATGTCGGCAAATTATATCTATACCGAGGGCAAGCGTCTGGAAGCCATGTCTTTAAGGCTTTTGGATATCATCGTGACCAAGCGTTACGAGCTGGAAGCATCCCGGGTAGACGTTAAGGTGCTGTTTGACTTTTTGCAGGAAGTGTATATCGGCAAAGAAGAAGTAACGATTGAGGTGCGGTATGAAAAAAGCGCCGTCTATGCGGAAACCAATCTGATCAAGACGGTGCTGATCAATCTGGTGGATAACGCGTGCAAGGCGTCGGAACCCGGAAGCAGGGTGGAGGTCTTCGGAAAGAAAATGGAAGAGGGGTATTTTTTTGCGGTTAAGGACTACGGAACGGGAATCGAGCCTGAAGAGTGTAAAAAGATTATGGAAGCGTTTTATATGGTGGATAAATCCAGATCGCGCAGCAAAAACGGCGCGGGGCTGGGACTTGCCCTGTGTACCGAGATTTTAAGGCTGCACGGAAGCGAGCTGATGGTGGAAAGTACGCCGGGAGAGGGAAGCTGTTTCGGTTTCCTGCTCCCCTACGAGGAGGAAAAGGATCGTGAAGAAGGAACAGAAGCTTAATGCCGCTGTGATAGCGGTGGCGGTCGTTGTGCTGGTATTTGCGCTCTGGGGACCGGAGGCGCTTGCAAAATACAAGGACCGCGGACTCTTGAACCGGATTACCGTAGAGCCCGTTGAAAATGAGAGTGAGGGGTATCGTTATTCCATGAGCAGCAATGAAAAGCTGTACCTTTTGTCTAAATGCCTGGACAATCAGGTGCTGCCCGAGAGCGAATTAAGCGCGGCGGCTAAAGAGGAGACGGATGTGGATTATGAGGAACTGACGGGAACCTATGCTTTTGTGGTCAACTATCAGGGACCTTCGGATAAGGAAATTACGGAAGAAGAAATCTTTGACGTATGCAACCGGGAATTGGAAGAACTGCACGGGCTTGGCGTGATCCCGGAAAGCGTCAGAGAGGTGTCGGCGGAAGCGTATACGGCGGTGCTCTATTCCGCCATCGACGTATTGGAGCCGAGAAACAATCTTGCCGTGTGGAAGGTAAGTCTGTCCACCGACGTGCAGAATGCGGACAAGGCGAACCGGATGATCGACGTTTATATCGATGCGGATACGGGCAAAATCTATGAATTTTATGTCAGAACGGAAGGAACCTGGGAGGAGCTGCAGCCGGAGGGAATCGTGCACGCCTGGGGCGATTATCTGGGACTTACGGGACTGCAGCCCTACGAAACGGTAAATCCCTTATATGAGGAGACGGATCATATTGTAAAATATGCCGTTCCTGCCACGGAGGATGGCAGCACGGCGGTCACGCTGGGATTTTATGAAGGGATCAACGAATTGTTTTTAAAAATAGAAAAATAAAAAATGATGCAACAATGATGCAAAAAAGATGAAGTTTTGATGTCGCGCCTGTTTATACTTTCTACAGATCAGAAAGTAAGAGGAGCGATAGAGATGCGAAAGAGAAAGCAAATCGGCAAATTAGTAAAAGTATTAAAAGGCATTGCGGTATTTCCGCTGGCGGCGATCCTTTGCTGCGGGACGATTGTCTACGCGGTATCGGACAGCAATTTAGACGGAGTCAGCATACCGGCTGTTTCGGAGAATGAGGCGGGAGACGGCATGACGGGAGCCGCAGCGGAAGACGGCGGCGCGGCGGGCGGCAATACCGTATCCGGGCAGGATTTTATAAACGGCGGCAATGACGGCGGCGACGGCAATGATACGGATTTGGCGGCGGCGAAAGCGGCGACCATGGCAGATCCCCTGAAACTGCCGTCGGAAATCACGGTTGTCATAGATCCCGGTCACGGGGGAGAGGATGAAGGATGTTCCGGAGGCGGCGTCCTGGAAAAAGACGTTAATCTTGAGATTGCAAAGGCAGTACGGGATAGATTGTGTGAAATGGGTTATCGGGTTTTAATGACGCGGGAAGCGGACAGCGCCTATACAACGGAAGAACGGGTGCAGAAAGCAAACGCGGCGGAGGCGGATTTGTATGTGAGCATTCATCAGAACGCCTGCGAGGATTCGGAGCCAAACGGGGTGGAAGCATGGTACTGTGAAGACGGCGGCAGCGATCAAAGTGAGCGTCTGGCAAGGCTGATGGAAAAATATGTGGTGCAGTTTACGGGCGCGGGGGAGCGTGAAATCAGCGAGACGGATTCTTTGTACGTATTGCGGGAGACGACGATGCCGTCCTGTCTGGTGGAAACGGGCTTTCTGACCAATGCCGCAGAGAGGGCAAGGCTCACAGACCCGGAATATCAGGCTGCGATTGCCGAGGGCATTGCAAACGGCGTGGATCTTTATTTTTTCCCGAAGACCATGTATCTGACCTTTGACGATGGACCTTCCGAAGAAAATACCAACGCAATTTTAGATGTTTTAAAGGAACGGAATATCAAAGCAACGTTTTTTGTAGTAGGGGAAAATGTGGAAAAACATCCGGAGACGGCAAGAAGGATCGTAGCGGAAGGACATACCATAGGGATTCACTGTTATCATCATGATTATGACGAGATCTATGCGGACGCCGACAGTTACATAGCCGATTTTCAGCGCGCTTACCGTGCCGTGTATGAGACGACGGGCGTTGAAGTAAAGCTGTTCCGTTTCCCGGGAGGCAGCGTCAATCATTATAACCGGGAAGTCTATGAGGAAATCATTGAAAGAATGACGGCGGAGGGATTTGTCTACTTTGACTGGAACGCCAGCTTAGAAGACGCGGTAACGCCGTTCCCCGAACCGCAGACGCTGATCGAAAACGCTATGGGCTCCACATTGAAGCGCAAAAAAGTCGTAATGCTGGGACATGATATTGTACATTCCACGGCGCTGTGTTTGGACGACCTGATCGATGCGTTTCCGGAATACCGCATGGAACCGTTGACGCCGGAGGTTGAGCCGATACAGTTTTGATCCATACTTTGCTGTAGGGGGGAATCTGCTGTGGGAAGAAACTTGCTGTAGGGGGGAATCCGCCGCAGGAAACAGAAAGCAATTGCCCGATATCACGGAAACACGCTTGCGCTCCAGAAATACGCAGCGGTACGTAAATCCGCAAAGGACGCGGATTAAGTACCGGCGTATTTCTAAGGGTTTCCTTTGATATTCGGGCAATTGCTTTCTGCTTCCTGCGGCGGATTTCCTTGGCTGGGGCAGGGGCTTAGCTACGGCAGAGGTTTTGGCTACGGGTAATTCTTGTGGAGAGCGCTTCTTATGGAAGGGCTTTCGGCGGCGGGCTTGCTCCCTATGGAAGGGGCTGCCTGCGGGGGATTTTTCGTTATATTGGCATTTGCAGTTCGTAGGTCATGCCGGTGCGGTCTTTTTCGTCTTTGAGCAGGTCTGTTTCGATGATCGTGCAGTTTTTCAGAGCAGCCGGATCAGGTTTCAGGATCGAGGCTGCATTTTCGATTTCATGGGAGGGGTTCTGGCGGCACAGGTAGACGCCGGAGGGCAGGGTACGCAGCCCTTCGATGTGTCTGCCCCAGTTGCCGGGAGCGGAACGGTCTTCGGCGCCTGCAAGGGGCGCCACATGGATAAATACATATTTTTCTGTCTTTCCTTTGCGGTAATCATAGATTAAGCCGGACGGATAGGAAGCCGCAAGCCCCTGTTTCTGAGCGCTGACGAATAAAGAGAGCAGCTTGGGGTTATAATGCGCCGAATCGGTATATTCGTCAAAGGGAATGGTTAAAACGGTTCGGGATAACAGGGTTTTGACGTGGCAGCCCTCGGGGACGGAAATCGCCTGGCGATGCTCCAAAGCGTTCATGGTATTTTGCAGCGTTTCCAGAGAGCGGTACATGGAGCGGATTTTTTCTTCGGCAAGAGATTTGGCGTCGCCCAAAAGCTTTTGCAGATCCGGTCTGCCGTTTTGGTCGCAATAGCCGGACATGCTTTTTAAAGGGATTCCTAGTTCGATGCAAAGACAAATGGCGTCCAGTATGTACAATTGATCTTCTTTATAATACCGGTATCCTGTTGTATGATCGGTCAGGGCAGGCTTGAAAATGCCGATTTCATCATAATAGCGCAGGGATTTGATGCTGACGTTTTTTTGCTTTGCGACTTTGCCGATGGAAAGATATCCCTTCATAAGCTGGCTCCTTTTCGTGCTTTTTCTATATTATGGCATAAAAATAAATGCTTTTCCAGTCTTGTTTCTTACTTGTTTGTGTCAGCGCCTTAGGCAGTATTTTATAATTTTATAATTTTTTATTTCTTACATTCTATGTTAGAATGAAAAAAAGCGGTATTTTTTGTAAAAAACTTGAGAATATTCCCTATATAGGGGAGGATCAGTTTTCTGATAGATAAACGAGGAATGAAAATGAGGAAGGAACAAATAAAAAACAAAGCGGTAAAGGTCAAAAATAAAGGGTTAAATGCCCTGGCAAGTCTGATATTCAGCAGAATTATGCTGGTGGCGGTAATATTGGTTGTACAGATCGCGCTGTTGATCTGGATTTTTGAACTGTTGGGCGTTTATACCAAGTGGGTATTATATGCGATGAATATTCTTGCCGCGGTGTTTGTTGTCATTATTATCAACAGTGATGAAAATCCGGCGTTTAAATTGACATGGATGCTGCCGTTGTGCGTCGTACCGGTATTTGGGGTTGTCCTGTATCTGTTTATTCAGGGGAATCCTGTGAGAATCGGCGTGAAGAACAGCCTCCGTAAGCGAATTGAAGAAACGGAAGGGTATCTGCAGCAGAATGAGGACGTCATCCAAAGAATGCAGGATGAAAATATACCGATTACGGATCTTGCCTATTATATCCAAAATGTCAACGGATTTCCGGCTTATGATAAGACGCAGCTTACCTATTTTGCGGACGGAGAACAGAAACTGCAGGATCTGATACCGGAGTTAAAAAAGGCGGAAAAGTTTATTTTCCTGGAATATTTTATTATCAATCCCGGCAGGGTCTGGGAAGAGGTGCTGGCGGTTCTGGAGCAAAAGGCGGCGGAAGGCGTTGAAGTCCGGCTGATGTACGACGGGTTTAATTCGATTTTAAAGCTGCCCCGCAAATATCCCGAGACGCTGCAAAAAAAAGGAATTAAGGTAAGGGTATTCGCGCCGGTTGTACCGCTTCTTTCTTCGCATCAGAACTACAGGGATCACAGAAAAATTCTGGTAATTGACGGAAAAATTGCATATAACGGCGGAATCAACCTCGCAGATGAATATATGAATTATATCGTGCGTTTCGGTTATTGGAAGGATACGGCAGTCAAGCTTCGGGGCGACGCGGTTAAGAGTTTTACGGCGATGTTTTTGCAGATGTGGAATATGATGGGAGACGATGTGGAGGATTACGACCGCTACCTTTGCCCGCAACAGGCAAACAATCTGCCGGGACAGAACGGATTTATCATTCCCTACAACGACGATCCGTGCAACGGCGAGGATGTGGCGGAAGAGGTTTATCTGGATATTTTGAATAAAGCAAAAGATTATGTATATATTATGACGCCTTATCTGGTGCCGGAAAACGAGATTATTACCGGGCTGCGGTTCGCGGCGCAGCGGGGTGTGGACGTCAGGATTATCATGCCGCATATTCCCGATAAAAAGATTACCTTTTCCATCGGGCATACTTACTATAACCAGTTGATAGACGCGGGCGTAAAAATCTATGAATTTACACCGGGATTTGTTCATGCCAAGATGTTTTTGTCCGACGATATCAAGGCGGTAGTGGGGACGATCAATTTGGATTTCAGAAGTCTTTACGAACACTATGAATGCGCCACGTTTATCTATGGCAATTCCGTTATTCGGGATATTAAAGAGGATTTCAGAAATACCTTTGCACGGTGCCATCGGTTTACAAAGGAGGATTATAAGAAGCTGCCGTTTCTCCATAGGATGTGCGGAAGAGTGTGCAGGCTGTTTGCGCCGCTGATGTAGATAAGAGTTGATGTAATTAAGAATAAGAAAAAGGATAGGAGTTGGAAGCCTGATCAAACAGCTTCCTTCCTATCCTTTATTTTTTGTTTTGGTTATCAGGGGGTATTTTTATTTGCCCATGATCACTTCAACCTTATGTGTAGCGCCGTCGCCGAATACCGGGATGACATTGCCTTCAATTGCATTTCCGTCTACGATAACGCTCTTAACGCCTTTGCAGATATGCTCCGGATTGGAAACCTTGATATCATAAGTAGCGTTGCGGTACTGGCGGGTAGCGGATAATCCGTCCCAAGCGGAAGGAATGGAAGGATCGATTCTTAATCCGTCAAAATCAGCCTGTACGCCCAGGATGTACTGGGAAATTGCAACCATGTTCCATGCAGCCGTACCCGTGAGCCATGAGTTTTTGCCCTGACCGAAGTTTTTGCCGGTCTGACCGATATCGCTGCCTGCGTCCTTGCCGCCAATCATCTGACCGTATACGTAAGGCTCGGTTTTGTGGATATCAGATGTTTCCTCCGTGAAGGCGGGAGCGATTTCCGAATAGTATTTAAATGCCTGATCGCCTTGTCCTGCATAAGCGGCAGCACAGATGATCCACGCATTGTTATGGGTAAAGATACCCGCGTTTTCCTTGTATCCGCCGGGATAGGTGGAAATCTCACCGTACTGTACATAGTATTTGCTATAAGCGGGATTATTTAATACAAGACCGAACTTGGTGTTGAGGCGTTCGTCAATCGCTGCAAGCGTCTTTAAGTCCGCACCCTGATCTTTGCCGATTTCCGACATGATGGCAAATCCCTGAGGCTCGATGAAAATCTGACCCTCTTCACATTCCTTGGAACCCATCTTTTCGCCGTTGGCGTCGTATGCTCTGATGAACCAGTCGCCGTCCCATGCGGATTCCATAACATTTTTCTTCATCTTATCGATTTCCGCCTGAGCAGCGGCAGCTTCTTCGTCTTTGCCAAGATGCTTTAAGATCTCTACATAATTGGGACCTGCATAGGTAAAGAGCGTAGCGACCATAACGGATTCCGCAACCTTTGAGTAACCGCCTTCGGCAGCAAACTTGGGATTGGTATAGGTCTGGAAGCTTTCGCCGGGCGTATCGGAGAAGCAGGAAAGGTTGATACAGTCGTTCCAGTCCGCTCTCATTGCAAGAGGAAGCCCGTGAGGTCCTAAGTTGTTTACAATCCTGTAGAACGAAACCTTTAAGTGATCCAACATCGGCTGAGCGGTGGACATATCGTTATCATAAGGAACCATTTCATCGAGAATGCTCCAGTCGCCCGTTTCTTTGATATAGGCGGAAACGGAAAGGATTAACCACAACGGATCATCCGAGAAATCACCGCCGATATCTGCGTTTCCTTTTTTGGTAAGAGGCTGGTACTGATGATAGCATCCGCCGTCCGGGAACTGCGTGGAAGCGATATCAATGATACGTTCCTTTGCTCTGTCCGGAATCTGATGTACAAAACCAAGCACGTCCTGATTGGAATCACGGAAGCCCATGCCGCGGCCGATACCCGACTCAAAATAGGAAGCGGAACGTGAAAGGTTAAAGGTAACCATGCACTGGTACTGGTTCCAGATATTAACCATACGGTTGACTTTCTCATCCGGCGTGTTGACATTAAGAATAGAAAGAAGTCTGTCCCAGTAAGCCTTGAGGTCAGCCATGCCTGCGGCAAATTTCTCCGCCGTGTTGAATTGCTCAATCATGGCTTTTGCTTTTACTTTGTTAATGGTTTTGCCGTCCGCTTCAAACTTTTCTTCGTTAGGCATCTCTACGTAGCCGAGAATAAATACTAAGGTCTTTGTCTCGCCGGGAGCCAGCGTAATCTTTTTAAAATGCGAAGCGATGGGAGCCCAGCCGTCCGCAAAAGAATCGTTTGCTTTATTGGCAAGGACAGCCTGAGGTTCATGGAAACCGTTGTATAAACCGATGAAAGAATCTCTGTCCGTATCATAACCGTCGATGGTATCGTTGACGGAATAGAAAGCGTAATGATTACGGCGGTCTCTGTATTCGGTCTTGTGATAGATGACGGAACCGTCAACCTCTACGCGACCCGTAGAGAAGTTGCGCTGGAAGTTGTTGCTGTCGTCCTGCGCGTCCCATAAGCACCATTCCGCAAATGAGAAAAGGGAAAATGATTTTTCGGCAGAGCCTTCGTTGGTAAGGACAACCTGCTGAACTTCGCCGTCATAATCCTGAGGCACGAAGAATGTCACTTCGGCTTTTAGGTCGTTCTTTTTACCCGTAATAACGGTGTAGCCCATGCCGTGACGGCATTCATAAAAGTCAAGCTCTGTTTTTACCGGAGACCAGCCCGGGTTCCAGATGGTACCATTATCATTGATATAGAAGTAACGACCGCCCATATCGATCGGTACATTATTATAACGATAACGAGTAATTCTTCTGAGACGGGCATCTTTATAGAAAGAATAACCGCCTGCGGTGTTAGAAATTAAGGAAAAGAACCCCTGCGTACCAAGATAGTTGATCCACGGATAAGGCGTTCTCGGTGATGTGATGACATATTCTTTGTTGGCGTCATCGAAGTAACCAAATTTCATAGTCCAAATTTCCTTTCAACATAGTATTGTTCAGACTACCCCCCAAGGCAATCCGTAAAAAAATTATACAAAAACGGGTATATAAAATCAAGTAAAAAGCGGAGACGAAGCGGGCTTTTTTTGCGCCTTTTTTCATGTGTTTCGGGCGTGCCCGAGCCCGTAATATGCAGGGCGGAAAAGGATGCGGTATATTTAAGGAAAAGCTCCCATATAGATAGAAATGGGACAAAAAAATAAATATGAATAAAATGTGAATA
Source organism: uncultured Lachnospiraceae bacterium (assembly GCA_900542015.1). GTDB lineage: Bacteria > Bacillota > Clostridia > Lachnospirales > Lachnospiraceae > UBA2882. The sequence continues at coordinate 22,506 of UQLY01000021.1, forward strand.
AAATGTGTACAAATCAACAAAAACAAGATAGCATAACTGTGAAATATTACCAAAAAGGGGTAAAATGTACAAAAAATACAACAAAACGCTTGCAATTTTGGATAAAATGTAATAAAGTAATCTACGTCGAAGGGTTTTTATGAGGTTTTACAGCCTTGGGAAAACCCGCGTACATTGACAATCAGGCATTTAGTTATCTTACGGATAACATCATATAAATGCACAACTATTAACACACTTATTTCAAAACAATCTTTTAGAGGAGGAACAAAAAGAATGAAAAAGAAATTATTAAGTGTATTGCTTTCTACAGCTATGGTAGCATCCTTGTTAGTAGGCTGTGGCGACACAGAAGAGCCTGCTACAGAGCCCGCTGCTGAACCCGCTGAAGAAGAAACAGAAGAACCCGCTGAGGAGCCTGCAGAAGAAGAAACAGAAGAGCCTGCAGAGGAAGAAGCATCCGCAGAGTGGACAGCTGATCTTTCCGCTGATACAGGTTCTGTATTAAACATCTACTGCTGGAATGAAGAGTTCAAAACCCGTGTAACAGATCACTATCCTGGATACACAGACAACGGAGACGGAACCGGCAAGATCGGTGATGTAACTGTAAATTGGGTTATCGTACCTTCTGATGACATGGCTTATCAGAACAACTTAGACGAGACCTTATTGAAACAGGCTGACGCAGCTGATGACGACAAGATCGATATGTTCCTGATCGAAGCTGACTACGCATTAAAATATGTAAATGCTGAAGGCGTATGCTTATCCATGGATGATCTTGGATTAACAGATTACATGGGAGACCAGTATCAGTATACAAAAGACATCGTTACTGATGCAAACGGCAACGTAAACGGTACTTCCTGGCAGGCTTGCCCCGGTCTTTACATCTACAGACGTTCTGTAGCAAAAGAAGTATTCGGAACAGACGATCCTGATGAAGTTCAGACACACTTCGCTGATTGGGATAAATTCGCTGAGTCCGCTCAGCAGTTAGCAGATGCTGGCTGGAAGGTAGTTTCCGGTTATGATGATGCTTACCGTGTATTCTCCCAGAACGTATCTACTCCTTGGGTAGTAGACGGAAAGATCACCATCGATGACAACATCAAAGCATGGGTTGATCAGACAAAAGACTTCACAGACAAAGGCTTCAACAACAAGACATCCTTATGGTCTGATGATTGGGGCAAAGGCATGAGCTCCGCAGGCGACGTATTCGGTTACTTCGGACCCGCTTGGTTCATCGATTTCACAATGACAGGTTATGCAATGGATGACTCCGAAGGAGAAGCAGCTGTTGGTAACGGTACATGGGGTGACTGGGCAGCAATCGAAGGTCCTCAGAGCTATTTCTGGGGCGGTACATGGGTATGTGCAGCTCAGGGATCTGACAATGCAGGCTTAGTAGCTGACATTATGTATCAGTTGACATGCAATCCTGATGTCATGAAAGAAATCGTAACAGCTGACAACGACTTCTGTAACAACCAGCCTCTGATGGAGGAAATGGCTGCAACAGGCACAACAAACGAATTCTTAGGCGGCGAGAACGTACTTGAGAAATTCTGTGCAGCAGTTGGCAACATCAGCATGGAAAACAGCACAATCTATGATCAGGGTATGACAGAACAGTTCCAGGGCGCTATGAAAGACTACTTCGACGGCAACGTTGATTATGATACAGCTCTTGAGAACTTCTACACAAATATCGAAACAAGATATCCTGAATTAACACACTAATAGAAGGCTCGGTTGAGTGATTTGATTTAGTACCTTTACAGGGTGGGGTGCATGGCGCCTCATCCTGTATATACTATAAAGACCTTTTGAAAGGTCGGATATGAGGTGATTGAATGACAAAAAAGAAGAGTTGTGTCAGCTACACAAAATGGGGCTATATCTTCTTGATTCCCTTCTTTCTTGTGTATACCATTTTCAACTTAGTTCCGCTGGTTCAAACTTTCTATTACAGCTTTTTTGAAAACTACAGATCCGGTCTGACAACGATCGGACCTAATTTTGTTGGTTTTCAAAACTTCGCAACAATTTTTACTAAGTATGATTTGTTAAAATATGCAGGAAACACAGCGATTATGTGGATTATCGGTTTCGTTCCCCAGATCGTGATTTCCTTGTTATTAGCGGCATGGTTCACTGACCTGAACCTGAAATTAAAAGGACAGAGATTTTTTAAAACCGTAATCTATCTGCCCAACCTGATCATGGCATCCGCTTTCTCCATGTTGTTCTTTACAATTTTTGCAGACAGCGGTCCGGTCAACAGTATTTTAGTAGGCATTGGCATTTTAGATGAGCCGTTCCGTTTCTTCTCAAGTATAGGAGGAACGAGGGGACTGGTAGGTCTGATGAACTTCCTGATGTGGTTCGGTAATACCACCATCCTGTTAATGGCAGGTATGATGGGTATCGATCCTTCCTTATTCGAGGCGGCGGAAGTTGACGGGGCAAAGCCCATGCAGATCTTCCGTTATATCACAATGCCTTTGTTAAAACCTATTTTGGTTTATGTAGTCATCACTTCCTTGATCGGTGGTATCCAGATGTTCGATGTACCGCAGATTTTAACTGCAGGCGACGGTTCGCCCAACGGCTCTACCAAGACGCTGATTATGTTCTTGAACGAGCATTTGTTCAGTAAGAACTACGGTATGGCGGGTTCACTTTCCGTAATCCTGTTTATCATTACTGCGATCCTGAGCGTCTGCGTCTACTACGCGTTAACGAAGCAAAACGATTAGGAGGTGTGAGCAGATGGAAAAAACTAAAAAGAAATCAGGTGCAAGCGGTGCTTTAAAGGCACGTCGCGCACTTGCATATATCGTTTTAATTATTTTGACAATCCTGTGTCTGTTCTCTTTCTACATATTGATTATCAATGCAACGAGAGCACACTCTGAGATTGGTAAAGGATTTTCCGCGCTTCCCGGTTCTGCTTTTGTCAGAAACTTTAAGAACCTGATGAGCGATGCAAACCTTCCGGTATTCAGAGGATTGTTGAACAGCTTAATTATAGCAGCGGCTTCCGCAGCGTTATCCGTATATTTCTCGGCACTGACTGCGTACTCCATCCACTGTTATGATTTCAAGGGAAGAAATGTCGTATTCACATTTATCCTGATGATTATGACAATCCCTACCCAGGTAACCGCATTAGGTTTTATCAGATGGATGGATACCCTGCATTTGATGAATACCTTCTGGCCGTTGATCATTCCTTCGGTTGCGGCTCCAGCCGTGTTCTTCTTTATGAAACAGTACATGGACAGCGCGCTGCCCATTGAGATCGTAGAAGCGGCTCGTATCGACGGTTCCAACGAGTTTGGCACCTTCAATAAGATCGTACTGCCGATCATGAAACCGGCGTTTGCGGTACAGGCAATCTTCACCTTCGTAACTTCCTGGAATAACTACTTTACTCCGGCACTGGTTTTGACCGACAAGAACAAAAAGACCTTACCTATCTTAATCGCACAGTTAAGAAGCGCTGACTTCTTAAAGTTCGATATGGGTAAAGTTTACATGATGATTTTCCTTTCGATCTTGCCGGTAGTTGTTGTTTACCTGTGCTTATCCAAGTACATCATTCAGGGTGTTGCTTTGGGATCTGTTAAAGGTTAAATGGCATTTGACCATAAATAAGATAAGATCAATCAAATCTCCGCTGTTGCAATATGCAGCGGAGATTTTTTCTGTTTGTATTGTTTATGAAAAAATACATTTCACACGACGCAGATAAAGTATAATAGAGAAACAAGGACTTGTGATAAGAAGGTATCTGCAATGACAACGATTATTGACGGACGTAAATTAAAGGTTTTTGAATATTTCCAGCAGCTTTGCGATTATGCGGAGTGGCAACAGGAGGACAGAGATTATTTGTGGCTGCAGATGCTGACCCATGAATCTTTGTATCGGGAATTTGTGTACTATCTGGAGCATCATGAAATGCTTGGAGAATTGTCTTTTCACGGATATACGCTGATCGATTTGTATGTCTTTCAGATGGACCGCTATAATTTGATCCATGATATCGGGAAAAATACGGGAAACTGCAACAAAGAAGACCTGGTGCTGCGCGCTTTCCATACCATGGCGCGATTTTACGAACAACCTGCCTATTTTGACAAGAAACTCAGCGAAGGGGAAGGCATGGATAAGTTTTAAGGCATTTCAAATCAGAAAAAAGCGGCTGTCACATTTATAAATTTGTATATTGATCACGGAAACACGCTTTCGCTCTATAAAAACGCAGCGGTACATAAATCCGCAAAATACGCGGATTAAGTACCGGCGTTTTTATAAAGGTTTCCTTTGATCAATATACAAATTTATAAATGCGACAGCCGCTTTTTTGACGATACTTTGTATAACATGACACTTTGTATCAAGCATTTTCAGTAAGTGTTTATTTTATCTTTTGACTATTTTATTTTTTGACCATTTTATCCTTTGACCGATCCCAAGGCGACGCCTTGGATAATGTACTTGGATAAGCACAGGTAAACTACAATGACCGGTAAAATGGATAAGAAAATCATCATATAAACTTTACCCATATCAAATTTCATAAAATCGGCGCTTCTTAACTGCGCGATTAAAATCGGCAATGTTTTCATATCCTTTTCCGTTAAAATCAACGCCGGAGTAAAGTAGTTGTTCCAGGAGGTTACGAAGGTGAAGATTGCCTGTACCGCAAACGCCGGTTTCATGATCGGCAGTACGATCTTATTGAAGGTGCCAAACTCGTTGGAACCGTCGATACGAGCCGCTTCTACGATCTCAATGGGCAGCGCGCTGTCCATGTACTGTTTCATAAAGAAGAACACGGCTGGAGCCGCAACCGAAGGAATGATCAACGGCCAGAAGGTATTCATCAAATGCAGGGTATCCATCCATCTGATAAAACCCAATGCGGTTACCTGGGTGGGAATCGTCATAATCATTAGAATGAATGTAAATATAACGTTTCTTCCCTTAAAATCGTAGCAATGAATAGAATATGCGGTCAGCGCCGAAAAATATACGGATAACGCCGCAGAGCACGCAGCTACGATCAGACTGTTGAGCAGACCGCGGAATACCGGGAGTTGGGCGTCGCTTAAAAGGTTTTTCAGATTTCTGACGAAATATTGTCCCGGAAGAACGGAGAAGCCCTTACTGATCTCACTATGTAATCTTGTGGAATTGATAATCAAAATATAAAACGAGAAAAGGCACAGGATTGTCAAAATAATTAAAACAATATATGCAAGTGCGCGGCGTGCCTTTAAAGAACCGCTCGCACCCGATTTCTTTTTAGTTTTTTCCATCCGCTTACACCTCCTAATCGTTTTGCTTCGTCAACGCGTAGTAGACGCAGACGCTCAGGATCGCAGTAATGATAAACAGGGTAACGGAAAGCGCGCCCGCCATGCCGTAATTTTTGCTGAACAGGTGGTCGTTTAAGAACATAATCAGCGTCTTGGTAGAGCGGTTGGGCGAACCGTCGCCTGCGGTCAAAATCTGCGGTACATCGAACATCTGGATACCGCCGATCAAGGAAGTGATAACTACATAAACCAAAATAGGTTTTAACAAAGGCATTGTGATATAACGGAAGATCTGCATGGGCTTTGCCCCGTCAACTTCCGCCGCCTCAAATAAGGAAGGATCGATACCCATCATACCTGCCATCAACAGGATCGTAGTGTTGCCGAACCACATCAGGAAGTTCATCAGACCTACCAGACCTCTCGTTCCCGCCACGCTTGAGAAGAAACGGAACGGTTCGTCCAGTATGCCGATAGTTACTAAAATGTTGTTAATGGGACCGCCGTCTGCAAAAATCGTAAAGAACAACATGGAGAAAGCGGACGCCATGATCAGGTTGGGCAGATAGATTACGGTTTTGAAAAATCTCTGTCCTTTTAATTTCAGGTTCAGGTCAGTGAACCATGCCGCTAACAACAGGGAAATCACGATCTGGGGAACGAAACCGATAATCCACATGATCGCCGTGTTTCCTGCGTATTTAAACAGGTCGCTGCTGCCGGAAAATATTTTAACAAAATTTCCGAAGCCGACGAAATTAGGTCCGATCTGGGTCAGACCGGATCTGTAGTTTTCAAAAAAGCTGTAATAAAACGTTTGGATCAGCGGAACTAAGTTGAAAATGGTATACACAAGAAAGAAGGGAATCAAGAAGATATAGCCCCATTTTGTGTAGCTGACACAACTCTTCTTTTTTGTCATTCAATCACCTCATATCCGACCTTTCAAAAGGTCTTTATAGTATATACAGGATGAGGCGCCGTGCACCCCACCCTGTAAAGGTACTAATCACTAAATCACGCAACCAAATCGGTTATTAGTGTGTTAATTCAGGATATTTTACTTCAATATTGGTATAGAAGTTTTCCAATGCCGTGTCTAAATCAACGTTGCCGTCGAAGTAGTCTTTCATAGCGCCCTGGAACTGTTCTGTCATACCCTGATCATAGATTGTGCTGTTTTCCATGCTGATGTTGCCTACGGTAGCGCAGAATTTCTCAAGTACGTTCTCGCCGCCAAGGAAGCCGGAGGTGATGCCTGCTGCAGCCATTTCCTCCATCAGAGGCTGGTTGTTGCAGAAGTCGTTGTCAGCCGTTACGATGCCTTCCATAACGTCAGGGTTGCAGGTCAACTGATACATAATGTCAGCTACCAAGCCTGCATTGTCCGTGCCCTGAGCCGCACATGCCCATGTGCCGCCCCAGAAATAGCGCTGAGGACCTTCGATTGCTGCCCAGTCGCCCCATGTACCGTTGCCGATTTCCTGAGGAGCGTCGGTATCGTCTAACGTAGCGCCTCTAGGTCCGCTCATGGTAAAGTCGATAACCCATGCGGGTCCGAAGTAACCGAATACGTTACCTGAAGATCCCATACCTTTTGTCCAGTCGTCGGACCATAAGGACGTCTTGTTGTTGAAGCCTTTGTCTGTAAAGTCTTTGGTCTGATCAACCCAAGCCATAATATTGTCGTCGATGGTAATTTTGCCGTCTACAACCCAGGGAGTAGATACGTTCTGGGAGAATACACGGTAAGCGTCGTCATAACCGGAAACTACTTTCCAGCCTGCGTCAGCAAGCTCCTGAGCGGATTCAGCAAACTTATCCCAATCGGAGAAGTGTGTCTGCACCTCTGTAGGATCGTCTGTTCCGAATACTTCTTTTGCTACAGAACGTCTGTAGATGTAAAGACCGGGGCAAGCCTGCCAGGAAGTACCGTTTACGTTGCCGTTTGCATCAGTAACGATGTCTTTTGTATACTGATACTGGTCTCCCATGTAATCTGTTAATCCAAGATCATCCATGGATAAGCATACGCCTTCAGCATTTACATATTTTAATGCGTAGTCAGCTTCGATCAGGAACATATCGATCTTGTCGTCATCAGCTGCGTCAGCCTGTTTTAATAAGGTTTCGTCCAGGTTGTTCTGATAAGCCATGTCGTCAGAAGGTACGATAACCCAGTTTACCTGAATGTCTCCGATGGAACCGGTAGCGCCGTCTCCGTTGTCTGTGTATCCCGGATAATGATCCCTTACACGTCTCTGAAATTCATCGTTCCAGCAGTAGATGTTCAATACCTTACCGGTATCGGCGGAAAGATCGGCTGTCCACTCTGCGGATGCTTCTTCCTCTGCAGGCTCTTCTGTTTCTTCTTCTGCAGGCTCCTCAGCGGGTTCTTCTGTTTCTTCTTCAGCGGGTTCAGCAGCGGGCTCTGTAGCAGGCTCTTCTGTGTCGCCACAGCCTACTAACAAGGATGCTACCATAGCTGTAGAAAGCAATACACTTAATAATTTCTTTTTCATTCTTTTTGTTCCTCCTCTAAAAGATTGTTTTGAATATAAGTGTGTTGATAGTTACGCATTTATTTCATGTTATCCGTAAGATAACTTACAATGGTTTTAAGGATATTTTTGAGGAAAAATCGGCTGAAACAGGGAGAGAAGGATGGAAAGAAAAAGCGGGAAATATACAGGTTGCTTACAAAAAAATTGCCTGCGGCATAACCGCAGACAATCAAAGAAAAAATAAAAATGCGAAATATAATACAAAAAATCAGATTTTATTGATCGCGTCCCTGAGCTGGCAAAGCTCAAAATGCGTGTAGACGGTATCTGTGATGGAATGTCCCTTGTGTCCGACGATCCGCTGAATGATTTTTTCATCCACGCCCTTCGAGGTAAGAAGCGTCACGCAGGTATGGCGGGTGTCGTGGGGACGGTGGGAATCCATGTTCAGCCGTTCCATCAACGGTTTCCAGTAATAGAAATAATAATTTGTGTAGGTAAAATGCCTGCCATCAGGTGTGGAAACCAGATATTCACAGTCATTTTTCTCCATCCAGTATTGAAAAAAGGGCAGAACTTTTCGGGCAATAGGCACCCTTCTGACGCCTGCCTCGGTCTTGGAGCTGGTAATGTCAAACCATTGCTGCGCCAGATTGACGTTTTCTTTTTTTAAATTCAACAGCTCGCTGATTCGCGCGCCGCTGTAAACTAGCATCAGGATCACGGTAAAATAGCATTCTTCCTGATGCGCCCAGAGCAGATCGATCTCCTTTGCACAAAAAGGCAGACGCTTTACGGCATTGGGATTTTTATCCTTATATTGGTAAATATCAATATACTGCGCGTAATTTTTGGAACAAATATCGTTTTCCAGCGCATACTTATAAAGCGCCGTAAATAAAATTTTGATTTTCTTTAAGGTCGGATAATTTTTATCGCAATGATCGATGACTTCCTGCAGGTGGTATTTCCGGATGCTGCAAAAGGGAAGGTCTTTGATAGAGCCGCATAAGGAGTAGGCGGCGTTATAGCCCCTGATATTGGAACGGGAGACCTTGGGATAGTGTTCCCTGGACCATTCATCAAAAACTTCCTCAAAAGTCATCGCCGGATGAAAGGGAGTTTCGCAAGGTGCATTTTCATTAAAATGGGCAAGCGCGTTCAGCCCCTCCGCATAGGTCTGGTAGTATCCGAGATATTTGTATTTCCAGTGGGTTTTGCCGTCGGCATCCCGTAAGTGTGATGTTGTGATTCTAACCGCCCACGGTTTGCGCCTGTTGCCCGGAAGCTTGTATACAGAGCCGTAGCCGTTTGGTAGTTTCATGGTTGAGCACGTCCTTTCTAAATGAATCGTGATACACTTATATTCCTGACCAGTATAACACAGGGGATGGAGTTTCTATGAAATAAATTATAACAGGGAATATTGAAGGCGCCTGCGAATTTCTTACGGATTGCTTACAAAATATTTCAAAGACTGTCAGGGCAGGCTTCACAAAAGGAAGGATATACGATAAAATGTGGATGGAACCAGGGATTTAGAATTGTAAGGAACAGGAACGAATATGAATAAATATGAATTTATTACCAATTTGCAGCGGCATCTGACGGGAAAGGTAACGCCCGAAAAGCTGCAGGAGATTACGCAGTATTATAAGGATTATATCGATTCGGAGATACGGAAGGGCAAAAGCGAGGAAGAAGTATTGGCAATGCTGGGAGATCCGAGATTGCTGGCAAAATCCATTGCAGAGACGGAAGGGAGAGCCGGTGCCGGAGGCGGCGCTAAGACGTTCTATGAAGAGGAAGCGGGCGGAAAGGGGCAGAAGGTCCGTGTGGACGTCAGGGCTCTTGTGACTCTGCTTGTGATCATTTTGATTTTGATCGTCGTTTTATCGGCGGTATTCGGTATAATCGGATGGGTGCTCGGGATCATTGTGCGCTATGTCCTGCCGGTGGCGGTTCCGATACTGTTAGTATGGTGGCTGATACATTTGTTTATGAGGAAATAAGATTATAAGGAAATAAGGAAATGAAAAATAGGCTATCAGGGGTGATAGCCTATTTTACGGGGAGTATAAATAAATAAATCAGTTTTCGGCAGAAAAAATTGGGGATTCGCTCTGCCGTAATTAGATTATATGGTAAAAATCTTTTTTTTTCAATAGATTTCAAAAGATTTCAGAAGAAATTTTTTGAAAAGACTGGTACTTTTTTCTTAATGAAGGATGAATATTCCCTTTTGGTTTTGGAATACTACAAATGTAACCAAATAATCATTAGGAGGAATTAGAAATGGCAAAAAATGATTACAATGAAATGAATGAGTCCAATCAGAACAGCTCAAAGGATGGCTATAACAACAGCCAGAACAAGCAGAATAACCAGAACAAACAGCAGAACAAGCAGCAGAACAACGAGCAGAACAGCTCCAAAGACGCTGACAACTGCCGTTAGTGAGCAGACAGACTGAATGAGACAAGAACCGATGTGCAAAGGGGTACATCGGTTTTTGCCGTTTTTGGGGAAAAAGTTGATTGACAGTCTCTGTCTTTGAATTTAATATAAGACTATGAGAAAAATGGAATTGGTTGTTCCATGCCATTTTGGGCTGGAAGCAGTATTAAAAAGAGAAATTATCGATTTGGGCTATGAAATCAGCAAGGTAGAGGACGGCAGGGTCACGTTTCACGGAGACGAAGACGCCGTCTGCCGCGCCAATATTTTTTTGAGGACCGCGGAGCGCGTTTTGATTAAAGTTGGAAGTTTTCACGCCGAGACCTTTGACGAATTGTTTGAGGGAACTAAAGCGCTGCCATGGGAGACATTTATTCCGAAAGACGGGAAGTTTTGGGTAACGAAGGCTGCGAGCGTCAAAAGCAAGCTGTTCAGCCCTTCCGATATACAGTCCATTATGAAAAAGGCGATGGTGCGCCGTCTGGGCGAGGCATATGGGATCAGTTGGTTTGAGGAAAACGGAGACAGTTTTCCGGTCAGGGTGTTTATTTATAAGGACGAGGTGACCGTGGGACTGGATACGACCGGCGAATCGCTGCATAAGCGCGGGTACCGTAAACTGACGGCAAAGGCGCCCATTGCCGAAAACATGGCTGCGGCGTTAATCATGCTGATGCCGTGGAACAGGGACCGGATCTTGCTAGATCCCTTTTGCGGCAGCGGGACTTTTCCCATTGAAGCCGCGATGATGGCGGCAAATATCGCTCCCGGCATGAACCGGGACTTCCGCGCTTTTTCATGGAAGCATCTGATTCCTGGCAAGCTGTGGTATGATTGTCTGGATGAAGCGAGGGAAGCGATTGATCCGGAGGTTGAGACGGACATTCAGGGGTATGATATCGATCCGGAAATGATCAGGATTTCCCGGGAGAATGCCAGGCTTGCCGGAGTGGAAGAGCTGATTCATTTTCAGGTAAGAAACGTAGAGCAGCTTAGCCACAGCAAAAAGTACGGCTTTATTATTACCAACCCGCCTTATGGGGAAAGAATTGAAGAAAAGAAAAATCTGCCGGCGCTTTATCATATGATAGGAGAGCGTTACCGCAGTCTGGATTCCTGGTCTTTGTATCTGATTACTTCCTATGAAAACGCGCAAAGGGATATCGGCAGGGATGCGGACAAGAACCGGAAGCTGTATAACGGGATGTTAAAAACTTATTTTTATCAATATTTGGGACCGAAGCCGCAGAAGAGAGAGCGAACATGACGGAAAACGGAGAAAAAGTATTAGTAAGGCTGGCGGCTGTTTTTTTGATGATAGCCGTTGCCGTTATGGGATATATCCGGAGCCTCTACAGGAGCGGAGAGGAGAGCGCAAAAGAGGCTATGGCAGCCGGACTTGGAGCGGAAGGCTTTGAAGCCATAGGCAGGGAAGACGCGGATATCATTATTCCTCTGCCCGACGCAGAAGAAGACGGGTTTCATGTGGAAGAGGATTTAAAGGATAAAAAACTGAAGGTCGTGTTAGTAGGCGCGCAGGAGGATTATTTTTATCAAAATAAAATCAAAGGCAATGAGGAAAAAATCTCTCAGGTGTTGTACCGGCAGAATGCGGGAAAGACAGAGCTTCAGTTTATTTTAAACGATATCTACGAAGCCGATATCCGGGTCAAGGGAAGCGAATTGTACCTGACGCTGGAAAACCCGGCGGAGCAATGGGATACCATCGCAGTACTGGAAGGAACGGGCTGGAGCGAGGAAGCGGTCGCCTGCCTGGAAGCACAGGGGATAAAAGGGCTTGTATCGGGCGATATCGGCACTGCAAATGAGCTGAGGGCGGATTTCTTTTTATCGTTGTCCGTGGAAGAGCCTTGGGATAACGGAACGCAAAGCGCGCCGGATGCTTCGGATACCGGGATTACCATCTATTATAATGATGATTATTTTATCCCGGATTGCGACAGTAAGAGCTACGCCGAAGCGCTGCGGCAGTACCTGGCAAAGGAATGCGGGGAGGAAAACGTCCGTATTGCTAAAACGACGGAATGGGATCTGGATGATGCGATGATCCCCGCCGTCAAAATTGTCTGCCGTCCGGGCGCGGCGATAGGAACCGTAGGAGCGGATGAAGCGGTGACGGACATACATACGGAGGGCGGGACCTTCGGAGAGGAAAAGATAGCGGTTCTTGCCGCAAAGGCAACCGTTTTACTATATCAGGAGATGGAAGAGAAAAAATGACAGAGATTATCTTTGCAACAGGAAACGCAGGAAAAGCGAGAGAAGTGGCAATGATGTTTGCGGATATGGACGTCTGCGTCAAGACCCTGAAGGAAGCGGGGATTTCGGCGGATATCGTGGAAGATGGCAGGACTTTTATGGAAAACGCCGTGATCAAGGCAAAAACCATCGCACAGTTTACCGACAAGATCGTGCTGGCTGATGATTCCGGTCTGGTTATCGATTATCTGAACGGGGAACCGGGCATTTATTCGGCGAGATATATGGGAGAGGATACTTCTTACGATGTGAAAAACGCCAATATTTTAGAGCGCATGGCGGACGCGCCGGAGCCTTTAAGAAGCGCGCGCTTTGTATGCGCCATGGCTGCGGTTATGCCGGACGGAGAAGTCATTGAAACGGAAGGCGTTATGGAAGGGATGATCGGTTATAAAATTGCGGGTAAGAACGGGTTTGGTTATGATCCGATCTTTTATCTGCCGGAGTTTGGCGCAAGCAGCGCCGAGATTACGCCGGAGCAGAAAAATGCGGTAAGCCACAGAGGAAAAGCACTCCGCATGATGCAGAAGGAACTAAAAAAACGGGTCCAGGGATGATTTTATGAGAATCTTAATCGTCAGCGATACCCACAGGCATAATGAGAATTATTTCCGGGTATTGGAGAGAGTAGGACAAATCGATATGGTTATCCACTGCGGTGATGCAGAAGGAAGCGAATATATCTTGCAGGAGGCTGCAAAATGTCCGCTTCATATTGTAATGGGAAATAATGATTTCTTTTCTAACCTTCCGAAGGAGCTGGATCTGGAGGTCGCAGGCAAAAAAATTCTGGTAACCCACGGACATTATTATTATGTCAGCAACGGTCACGAGCTTTTGAAGGACGAGGGAAAGGCGAGAGGATATGACATCATTATGTACGGGCATACCCACCGACCGGTTATCGACCGCAGCGACGGCATGATTGTTTTAAACCCCGGAAGTCTTACATATCCCAGACAGGAAGGGAAAAGACCGTCTTATATCGTTATGGAGGTCAGCAAAAAAGGAGAAGTCGGTTTCAGCCTGGAATATTTGTAATTTTTGCCGGAAAAACAGTTGACAACTAAATTTTCGTATAATATAATATGACTTGCGTTGTGACAAAACGCTATATTTTTGGTGTGTGACGGTGACGGGGTGTGGCTCAGCTTGGCTAGAGCGCCTGGTTTGGGACCAGGAGGTCGCAGG
>UQLY01000022.1 GCA_900542015.1 uncultured Lachnospiraceae bacterium
GTTTATTATAACGGTTTGTTTATGTTTGTGTCCACTTTTATAGTATAGATCCAATGTGGAATTGAACAGGGATATTCTGGAAGAGATTCTGAAGGACGAATATGTGGTCGTTAAAGCGGAAAACGGCAAACGGGCGTTGGAAATCATAAAAGAACAGCAGGAAGAAATCGCGGTTATCCTGTTGGACCTGATTATGCCGGAGCTGGACGGATTCGGGGTTCTGGAAGTCATGAAAGAAAATAAATGGATGGATAAAATCCCCGTTTTGATTATCAGCGGCGAAAATTCCGTAGAGACGGAAGGAAAGTGCTTTGATTACGGGATTGCCGATTTTATCAAAAAGCCCTTTGACAACGCCCTGATCAAAAAGAGAGTAAAAAACGTGTCCGATCTGTTTTTATACAAGAATCATCTGGAGGAAAAGGTCCAGGCGCAGACGGAGACTTTGAGAAAGCAGTATAAGGTACTGCAGCTCCAGGCGGAAAGGCTGCACCAGAGCAATGAAAAAATCATCGATATTCTGGGTACGGTTGTGGAATATCGAAATTTGGAAAGCGGAGAGCATATTAACCGCGTTAAGGGATTTACAAAAATCCTTGCTGCAAAATTGATGGAGGAATATCCGGAATACGGGCTTACGTCGGTAAACGTGGACATGATTTCTTCGGCTTCGGCGCTTCATGATATCGGCAAAATTGCCATTCCCGATCATATTCTGTTAAAGCCGGGCAGGCTGACGGCGGAGGAATTTGAATATATGAAATCCCATACCACAAGGGGCTGTGATATTTTGAAAAGCATTGAAGGCGTCTGGGATGATTCCTACGGAAAACTCAGCTACGAGATATGCAGGCACCATCATGAAAGGTATGACGGAAAGGGTTATCCTGACAGTCTGAAGGGAGAGGAGATTCCCATCGCGGCGCAGATTGTTTCGGTTGCCGACGTGTATGACGCGCTGGTAACGGAGCGGGTATATAAGAGCGCATACAGCAAGGACGAGGCGTTCCATATGATTATAAACGGAGAATGCGGGATGTTTTCTCCGAAGCTTCTGGAGTGCTTCCGGCATGTCCGCAAGGACTTTGAGGCGCTTGCAGACAAGCAGAAATAAGCGCAATAAAATCTGACAGGGAACATAATTTACGACAGAAACGAGGTAAGACAATGGAGATTGGTCAATACATTGATGTGGCGGACGCCGCAGGAAGGTTTATGAAAAACGACGGCATTTATAAGAAATTTCTCTTCCGTTTCCCGACCGAAAAGGGATTCGGAGAATTGTTTGAAACGCTGGAAAACGGCACGACGGAGGAAGCGTTCCGCACGGCGCACACCATGAAAGGGCTTGCGGCGAATCTTTCCTTAAAATCCATCAACGAGATACTGGTGCCGATGACGGAGGTATTAAGAGCAGGAGAAAGACCGCAGGAGGAGCAGGTCAAAGCGCTGAAAGCCGCTTATGAGGAAATGCTTCAGGTTATAGAACGGATTCAGACGGAAAATATTCCGTTGTTTTCATAAGCCGGGAATCCGGTGAAATGGGACCGGGTCGGAGAGACATTTTATACAGAAATATTTTGCGCGGACCGGGATAATATTGGAAATTCCTGTCAATACTATAAAGACCAAAGCGAAAAACGACGGCAGAAAGGATGGTATTTATGGGAAATCAGGATATGCCAATGGGATTTTCATTTTCCATGTCCGCAAACGAGAAGGCGCTGGATCATTTTGCGAAAATGAATGAGGAGGAACGGACCAGGGTCATAGAACAGGCGCGGAACGTGACCTCTAAGCGTGAAATGGAACAGTTGATTCAAAGGCTCGGAGAGGGCGACAGTTTTTGTTAGTAAATCGCGGAAACGATAAGTAATGCGGCGATTAAGGTAATTTTCAACGATTTCGGACAGGCGGAGTTGTCATAGTGAGAAAAAATAAATATCAAAGGAAACACGCTTTTATAAAGGTTTCCTTTGATATTTATTTTTTCTTATTCGGCAGCTTTGGCTGTTTTTTTATTTTCGGATGGCTGGCTGATTTGGGACAATATTGGCTGGCCGATTTTTGTCAGGAGATTGACAAAACATTATTATTGTAATAGTATGTATTTAGCAATACTAAATACAAAAGCGTGGACGATATAAAAAGCGGATAGGTGGCGATTGGGTGCAGGGACGCTATGAACAGCAGATGAAAAAGGGCGTTTTGGAAATGCTGGTTTTGAAGCAGTTGGAAAAAGAAGAAAAATACGGATACCAACTGATCAGTCAGCTAAAAGAGAAAAGCGGTGGGATGTTTACTCTGAAGGAGGGAACTCTCTATCCCATTTTATACAGGCTTGAGGACGACGGGCTGGTGGTCAGCCGCTGGAGCGAGCCGGCGGGCAGGGAAGTCTCCAGAAAATATTACGGCATTACGCAGGAAGGCAAAAAGGGACTGGAGGAGTTGGAGTCGCTTTGGAGACGTTTTTCAAAACAGGTATCGGATATGATGGAGGGATAAGAATGAATCAGGAACAGTATGTAAAAGCGGTATTAAAGAAATTAAAATGCAGCGGCGGAAAAAAGAAAGAAATCCGCAGGGAGCTGGAAGCCGACATCGCCGCGGCGTTGGAAGGCGGAGAAACATGGGAAGCGGTCAGGAGCCGCATGGGAGAAGCGTCTGCGGTGGCGGCGGAATTTAACGACAACTTCCCGCAAGAAGAACTCAATGCGGCAAAAAGGAAAAAGGGCTGGACGGTCGTGGGAATTGTAGCGGCGGTTCTGATCGTTTTTGCCGCCGTCGGATTTTTTGCCGTGCCCAAAAGCTATCCTATTGAACAGCGCGGGAACTATTCCGAGGCGCAGGTTATAGAACGGGCAAAAACCATTATCGACCGTTTCAATGAAGAAGACTATGAGGCGATCCGGGAAATGTGCGCTACAGAAGAGATGGCGCAGGTCATGACAGAGGAAAATCTGGCGGATGCAAGAAACATGTGTGGAGAAAACTGGGGGAGCTTTGTTTCCTATGGAAACGCTTATTCGGCTGAAGTCGTTCAGATGGGCGTCTCCATGGCGGTCGTTCAGATCAATGCGACATATGAGAATACAGGGATTACCTATACGATTTCTTTTGATAAAGATCTGAAACTGTGCGGGTTTTATATGAAATAGGAGAAAGGGAAGGAAAATAGGATGGGTTTCTGGATATTTATGTTGCTGTGCGATATGCTTCTGCCTTTGATGTTAATAGGATTCGGACAATGGTTGATCAGACGTCCTCCCGAAAAAATAAACGGCGTGTACGGCTACCGGACCCCAATGTCCATGAAAAATCAGGATACATGGATAGCGGCGCAGCGCTATTGCGGACGCTTTTTTTATAAAAGCGGCATGGCGGCTTTGCCCGTTACGTTTGTGCTTCAGTTCCTGACGTTCGGGAAAAGCCAAGACGTAACAGCCGCAGCGGGCAGCGGGATCTGTATTATGCAATTGCTGCTTTTGATCGGCGCGGTCGTTTTTACGGAACATGCCTTACATAAGGAGTTTGATAAGGACGGAAAGAGAAAATAAAAAAAGAATATGAAAAACGTCTTTGCCAGTGGTATAATAGGACAGCGGAGGAATGGATATGAGAATAGATCATATTGCTTTGTATGTCAGGGATTTAGAAGCGGCGAAGGCGTTTTTTTTACGCTATTTCAAAGCGGTATCCAATGAAAAGTATGAAAATTCAAAAACGGGTTTTCGGTCCTATTTTCTTACCTTTGAGGACGGCGGACGGCTGGAAATCATGACGAAACCGGGATTGAAGGAAAGGGCGGCGGCACGGGAGGACGAATCTTTGGGATTTGCCCATATGGCGCTTGGGGTAGGAAGCAAAGAGAAGGTGGATGAACTGACGGCATGTCTTGCGGCGGACGGATACCGGACCTTGAGCGGACCGCGGACGACGGGGGACGGATATTATGAAAGCTGTGTGGAGGGACCGGAAGGCTGCCGCATTGAGCTTACAATCTGATAAAGGAAAGAGAGTATGAAAGAGCAGACAAGAGCGTTTTTAATAGAAAACAGCGAAGAGGAATATAGAGAATTTTCTAAGGGGCTGGTGCCCGGGGATATCAATATGCTGGGGATTCGCCTGCCCCTTTTGCGAAAAAAAGCAAAAGAGTTAGCAAAGGGTAACTGGAAGGGAGAACTGGAGACGGAGGATCTTTATTTTGAGGAAATTATGCTGAGGGGAATGATGATCAGCTACGCAAAAGGTTCTTTGGAGGAAATGATTCCCTATATCAAAGATTTTATTCCGCGCGTAAATAACTGGTCCGTCTGCGACAGCGTGTTTTCCAAAATGGACGTGCTGCGGACGGACAGGGAAAGAACGTGGGAATTGATCCAGCCTTATCTGTATTCTGACAGGGAATTTGAAGTCCGCGTGGGAATCATCATTATGATGCAGCATTTGTTAAGGTGCGATGAGCAGGGAAAAACCATGAAAAGGCTTCGTACTGTTTCCTGGGAGGATTGCGTATCGGCAGAGGAAACGCCGGGAACTTATCTGCATAGGATTCTGGAGGCTTTAAACAGAGAATTTACGCAGTATTATGCGTCTATGGCGGCGGCGTGGACGATTGCGGAGGCGTTTTGCTGCTATCCTGCGGCTGTTTACGCTTTTTTGCAGGATAACCGGCTGGACGACGAGACGTATAACCGTTCTCTGCGAAAAATCACAGAATCCCTGATTCCCGAGCCGGAGGTAAAGGACAGGATTAGAAAGATGAAACGGTAGGTAAAAATATGTTTTCGTACTTGAAAAAATATTGGCTGTTTTTGATTTTGACACCGTTATTTATGGTGGGAGAGGTGTTCATGGACTTATGGCAGCCCCGCCTGATGAGCATAATTGTCGACGACGGCGTGCTTGGGCTGAATAACGGCGGCGTCGGGGACCTGGGGCTGGTTATCAGGACCGGGCTGCAGATGATCGGGCTGGTCGCCTTAGGAGGCGTCTGCGGCATTGTGTCCGGCGTACTTGGAAACTATTGCAGCCAGAATTTCGGGAATGATCTGCGTAAGGACACCTTTGCAAAGATCATGTCCTTTTCTTTTGCCCAGACGGACCGGTTTTCTACGGGATCGCTGGTAACAAGGGTAACCAATGACATTACCCAGGTGCAGAATTTGGTTTCCATGAGTATCCGCGGATTCGTCCGGACCTTTTTGCTGTTCGGGGGCGGCATCGTCTGTATGCTTTCGTTGAACCTGAAATTCGGCACGGTGGTATTTTGCGCCTTTATTCCGGTTATGGGCTGCGTTGTGTTTTTTATGAAAAAATCGGACCCGATGTTCGGGATGCTGCAGAAAAAACTGGACCAGGTCAATCATGTCATGCAGGAAAACGTGTCGGGCGCAAGAGTGGTTAAGGCTTACGTCAGGGAGGAGCATGAGACCGGGCGGTTTCATGAGGCAAACGACGGGCTGGTAACAACCCAGTTGAAGGTGCTTGAGCTGTTTGCTTTTATGACGCCGATTATGAACGTGATTTTAAATATTGCGGTCGTTGCGGTCATCAAAACGGGCGGCATTTTAGTGGAAAACGGAGAGGCGACGCCGGGCAACGTCATGGCGGCGATTACCTATTTGACGCAAATACTGAACGCGGTTATGAGAACGGTCATGATCTTTCAGACCGTTTCCAGAGGAAACGCCTCCGCAAAAAGGATTCGGGAAGTGCTGGATTGCCCCGAGGATTTGCGGGACGGCGGCGCGGATGAAAAGCGCGGTGCTGACGGAGAAGATGGCGTCTGCAAAGACAACGGCGCGTCCGGGCAAATGGAAGAGGCGGCGCGGGGCGAAGTGCGGTTTGAACATGTTACCTTTGCCTATCCCGGCGGAAGCGGGGAGCCTGTATTGAAGGACATCAGTCTTACCGTTCATCCCGGCGAGACCCTGGGCGTGATCGGAGCTACCGGATGCGGCAAATCCACCCTGGTAAATCTGGTCCCGAGATTTTTTGATCCTGTAGAGGGCGATGTATTCGTGGACGGAAAAAACGTAAAGGACTATACGAAGCGGGAATTGAGAAATAAGGTTGCCATTGCCCTGCAAAAAAGTGAAATCTATTCGGTTTCCGTCAGGGAAAATATTTTATGGGGGAATCCTGCTGCGGACGACGAGGCGCTGAAACGGGCGGCGAGAACCGCGCAGGCATGGGATTTTATTGAAAAAATGCCGGAAGGCATGGATACCGTGATTACCCAGCAGGGAACGAGTCTGTCCGGAGGGCAGAAACAAAGAGTCGCCATCAGCCGCGCCGTGCTTCGGGAAGGGGAAATCCTGATTCTGGACGACGCCACAAGCGCGCTGGATCTGAAGACGGAAGCGAAACTTTATGAAATGCTTGCAGAAAACTACGGAGGCATGACGAAAATTATCATCGCACAGAGAATTGCGTCCATTCGCAATGCGGACCGGATCGCGGTCATGGAGGGCGGCAGGATTGCCGCCTGCGGCAGCCATGACAGGCTGTTAGAGACCTGTGAGATATATAGGGAGATTTATCAGTCTCAGTTAAGGGACGGAGGTGAACGGCATGGCTGATTCGCAGGAAAAAACTCAGAATTACAGACTTCCGGGTATGCGCGGACCAAGGGAGCCCCTGACGGTGGAAAAGGCGGACAACGGGAAGAAAACCGTAGGAAGACTGATGGTTTATTTTCGGGACCGGATGCGTCTGATCGCGGGGCTGACGGCGGCGGTTGCCGTTGCCGTGGTCTGTATGGTGTATGCGCCCAAGCTGCAGATTGCGGCGATTGATCTGATTACCCAGGGGAAGATGAAGGAATTGTCCGGGGTGCTTGCGGTGATGCTGATTGTATATGGAATCCATGGGCTTGCCACCTATTTGCAGAGTATAACGGGCGCGAAGCTCAGCCAGGCGGTTGTTAAGAAACTGCGGGAGGATTTGTTTGGCAGGGTTGTGCGCCTGCCGGTTTCTTATCTGGACCGCCATTCCCATGGAGATATCATGAGCCGCATGACCAACGATGTAGAAAATATTTCCAACATGGTGTCCCAATCCATGAGCTCCATGGTGTCCGGCGTGCTGACCATTCTCGGTACGGTTTTCATGATGGTATGGATCTGCCCGCAGCTTGCGCTGCTTTCCTGCGTGACGGTCATTTTGACGATCCTTGCCACGAAGTATCTGTCAAAGGCAATGCAACGGTTTTTCAGGAAGAGGCAGGAGCTTTTGGGAGAGATCAACGGAACCGTCGAGGAAATGGTAACGGGTTATCGGACGGTAACGGCATATAACAGGCAGGATGCGGTAATGGCGGATTTTTGCAAGACCTCGGACGAATTGACGAAGGCGGGGATCGCAGCCGAGTTTTTAAGCGGTTCCATGGGTCCCGTCATGAATGTCATCAATAATATCGGTTTTGTGATTATCGCGGCGTTTGGCGGCTATTATGCGATCAGGGGCGTGATTTCGGTGGGCACCATTTCGGCGTTTATCGTTTATGCCAAGCAATTCGGGAGACCCATTGAAGAACTGGCGCAGATCTATGGACAGATACAGACGGCGATAGCCGGAGCGGAAAGAGTGTTTGCCCTTATGGACGAACCGTCGGAGGACCGAAGCGGAGAGCGGAGCATTGATGAGGCTGCGGGCGTCGTTACTTTTGAAGACGTGCATTTTTCCTATTTGCCGGGAAAGGAAGTGCTTCACGGCTTTGACTTTGACGTGCGCGCCGGACACAAGATCGCGCTGGTGGGCGCTACGGGAAGCGGGAAAACCACGGTGGTCAACCTCCTGATGCGCTTTTATCAGCCGGACAGCGGGTCGATCAAAATCGACGGCGTGGATATCCGGGACATTGCCTGTGACAATCTGCGTAAAAATATTGCCATTGTATTGCAGGATACGGTTTTATTTTCGGATACCGTGGAAAACAATATCCGGTATTCCAATCCCGAAGCGGGAGAGAAAGAGCTGGAAGAGGCGGTCAGGTTGAGCTATTGCACCGATATGATCCGGCATCTGCCTAAGGGAGCAGAGACTATGCTGACCGAAGGCGGACAGAATCTTTCCCAGGGACAGAGGCAGTTGTTGTCCATTGCAAGGGCGTTTCTGGCGAACCCGCGCATTCTCATACTGGACGAGGCGACCTCCAGCGTGGATACCAGGACGGAAAAGCATATTCAGGACGCCATGGTCAACCTGATGAAAGACCGGACCAGCCTGATTATCGCCCACCGCATTTCCACGATTCAGGACGCCGACTGCATCGTTGTCATGGACGCGGGCAGAATTGTGGAAATCGGGAACCACGATGAATTGCTGCGGCAAAAAGGAAGATATTATGAACTGTATATGACGCAGTTTGCGGGCAATGCGACGTAAAATATATTTTCCGGCTTGTTTTTTTCGGAACATTTAGACATTGACAGACGAAATTCTCATGTTATACTAATTGCATAATCATTCAGAGAAAGAGGGAGGATAAAAATTATGAAAAAACTTGTCAGTTTATTGCTTGCAGGCGTTATGGTTTTTTCTCTCACAGCATGCGGAAACGATGCGGCGACGGAAGGAAATGGCGGCGGCGAAGCGGTAACGGAAAACTCCAATGAAACTGCAGCGATCCCTTCGGATTTCAAGATCGGCGCGATCATGCTGGGCGATGAAAACGAAGGCTATACGTTCGCTCATATCGACGGGATTCAAAAGGCGTGCGAAGAGCTTGGCGTACCTGCGGACCAGGTAATCTGGAAATACAATATTTCCGAAGACGCTTCCTGCTATGACGCGGCAATGGATCTGGTTGACGCAGGATGCAACATTATTTTCTCCAACAGCTACGGACATCAGACCTATATGCAGCAGGCGGCGGCAGAGGTTCCCGATGTAACGTTTGTGGCGATGACGGGCGATACCGCGGTTGTCAGCGGACTTGACAATCTGTGCAACGCATTTACCAATGTATACGAAAGCCGTTATGTTTCCGGCGTCGTTGCAGGTATGAAGATTGCCGAAATGGATGCAAACGGAGAGATTCCCGCGGCGAGCAAAGACGCCGACGGCAATGTAAAAATCGGTTATGTAGGCGCTTACCCTTATGCGGAGGTTGTATCCGGTTATACAGCGTTCTTCCTGGGCGTACAGAGCGTATATGAAAATGTGGTAATGGAAGTTTCCTATACCAATTCCTGGTTTGATATTACAGCCGAGGGCGAAGCGGCAAAGGCACTGATGTCTGACGGATGTCTGGTAATCGGACAGCATGCGGACTCTACCGGCGCTCCCGCAGCGGTTCAGGCGGCGCATGAAGCAGGTACGGTTGCTTACAGCGTAGGCTACAATGTGGATATGCTTTCCGTAGCTCCCGATGTAGCGCTTACCAGTGCGACCAACAACTGGAAGGTATATTACAAATATGCCATCGAAACAGCGGCAAGCGGCGAGAAGCTGCCCCAGAACTGGTCCCAGGGCTACAACGAAGACGCCGTTAAGATCACAGAGCTTGGCAGCGCATGTGCGGACGGAACGGCAGAAAAGGTTGCGGAAGTGGAAGCGGCTTTGAAGGACGGTTCCCTGCATGTATTCGATACCTCCAAGTTTACGGTTGACGGCGCGCACCTTGACAATTATGTCATTGACCTGACCGGCGATTTTGATACGGACGACGAAGAAGACCAGAACGCGATCTGGGACGGATACTTCCATGAATCCGAGTTTCGTTCGGCGCCTTCCTTCGACATTCGCATCGATGGAATTACGGAGCTGAATTAGGTTTAAATAAGGCTTAAATAAAATAAGACTATTGCAGCAAAAGATGATAGATATCACGGAAATAGGTTTTGATTATGGCTTTCTTTGGTATCTATCATTTTTGATTATTTCCGTTTATGGCAGGGACAGGTGTGATATTCACAGATTGCTTATGAAGGAAACAGAATGGGAGTTTTTAATGGATCAGGAGAGAGAAACTTTAATAAAACAAAGTATGCGTGCCACAATAAAATTATCATGCTGCCTGTCTTTTCTGTTTCTATGCCTTGTGCTTGTCCTTTGCCTTTTGAGTATGAATAAAAGGTTTCTCCTTTTTGCGTGGATATCTTTGCTGCCGTTGCTGCACATAGTAAAAAGAAAAGCTTTTTTTAAAAAGGCGCAGTTTTGTTATGGGGAAATTACAGACGTTGCGCCGGGCGGTTATGATGATATATGTATGTCCACTAAAATAGAATTTAAGGACAATTGTTCGGGCAAAGTTTATGAGACATGGGTCTATGAGCATTGGGGAGATTATGAGGAGGAAATGAAAGAGGCTATTGACGAGTTTTATAAAAATGGAACGGAAAGAATCGGCAAAAAAGTTCCGTTATTTTATTCTCCCGAAAATCCGAATAAAACTCTGGCATTCATTGATACGGTATAAAAATCCTATACCGCATGACCGCGGTCGTACATCGTCTGAATCTCTTCCGGCAAGTGATCCGGCAGCATTTCATTCAGACGGTCTTCATTGCCGTCCGAAACGGCTTGTTCATAATACCAGCATTTGTAGTTAATCATATCCAATGTTCTTTCCAGCTTATGGATTTCGTTTTCCACAATTTCTTTTTGACGGAGAAAGAAATCCCGCCGCTTGGAATAAGTGCTGCTTCCCTGGGAGCACCACTCCATAAATATCTTGATATCTTTGATTTCCACACCGGATTTTTTCAGGCACTCGATGACTCTGAGGGCTTCCAGCTCCTTTTCGCCAAACTGGCGGATTCCCGAGGAACGCTCCATATTCGGGAACAGCCCTTCCTTGTCATAATAGCGCAGCGTGGAAACCGGCAGATCAAACATTTCGGATACCTGACCTATTGTATACATAAAAATTCTTCCCTTCCTGAATATACTTTCAAATAATTAAAAAAATGATACTACGGCAAAAAAATTATAATTATAAAAAAATCCCTTGACCTAAAGTTAGGTTTAGGGGCTAGAATAACTTTATCACAGAACGACAGAGATGTCAAATATAAGCGGAGGTGTCATATGTTAGGTAATTTTACTTATTCAAATCCTACAACCATTCATTTCGGAAAGGATGCTTTGGATCAGCTTTCCGGAGAGCTTGCCAAATACGGCAGCAGGGTGCTGCTTGTATACGGCGGCGGTTCCGTCAAGAAGACGGGACTTTATGATAAAATCATAAAAATATTGAAAGACAGCGGGAAGGAAATTTTTGAGGACCCGGGCGTTATGCCCAATCCGACCGTGGAAAAGCTGTACGAGGGCTGCCGGATTGCAAGGGAGAATCAGATTGATTTTATCCTTGCCGTGGGCGGCGGTTCCGTATGCGATTATGCAAAGGCGGTTTCCGTATCCGTTCATTGTACGGATGATCCGTGGGAAAAGTATTATATCCGGTTTGAGGAGCCCGACTGCGAGATCGTTCCCGTGGGCTGTGTGCTGACCATGGTCGGTACGGGGTCGGAAATGAACGGCGGTTCGGTTATTACCAATCATGAGGCGAAAATGAAGATCGGTCATGTTTTCGATCCGGAGGTTTATCCCAAGTTTTCCATTCTCAATCCGGAGCTGACTTATACGCTGCCGGAGTATCAGATGAAGTCGGGATTTTATGATATTATGTCCCACATTCTGGAACAGTATTTTTCCGGAATGGACGACAATACTTCCGATTATATCATGGAAGGATTGCTGAAATCCCTGATATACAGTTCGCGCATTGCCGTTTTAAATCCTACCGATTATGAGGCGCGGAGCAACATTATGTGGATTGCTACCATGGCTTTGAATACGTTAGTGGCAAAAGGGAAGGCAACGGACTGGGAAGTGCATATGATCGGACAGGCGGTGGGAGCTCATACGGACGCTACTCACGGCATGACCCTTTCTGCCGTGTCCATGGCATATTACCGTTATATTATGCCTTACGGGCTTGCAAAATTTAAAAGATATGCCGTCAATGTCTGGGATGTGGACCCTGCGGGCAAAACCGACGAAGCAATTGCCGAAGAAGGGCTTGCGGCAATGGAAAGCTGGATGAGGGAAATCGGGCTTGTCATGAATCTTCGTGAGCTTAAAGTAACCGAAGATATGCTGGAGGGCATTGCCGACAGCACCTTTATCAACGAAGGCGGCTATAAGGTGCTTTCCCATGAGGAAGTAGTGGAGATTTTAAGACAAAGCTTGTAATTGCAAAAGATGAATAATAGAAAACGGGCAGATATCACGGAAACACGTTTTTGCAAAGGTTTCCTTTGATATCTGCCCGTTTTTTATTCGCTTTCTTACTGCATGTTTTCTTACTGCCAGGGTGTTTTCTCTTTTTGCGTATGATATAATAGAGGACAGTGGGAGGGAAAAGTATGAAGTTAGAAGGAATTTGTACAATTGGGGAGGTTTTGGCGGCTGTGAGGGAGCAATATGTGAACGAAGGCTCCAAAGCCGTGTATGCGGATGATAACTGGCATATTTATCTGGCGGATGAGGAACTGCTTGGAACGACCGTCTGCTGTATCACGTCTCCGCCTGTTTTTGATGAGGAAACCGACGAAGAGGTAATACCGGAGATTGCAGCGGCTAACGGCATGTATGGGTCCCTGCTGCCAGAGCTTGTTCAGGACGTGGTGATCAATGCTTTGACACAAAAAAGCGATGCGGGAGATGAAGAATTATTGGAAGCGCTCAACTACTATCTGGATCATGACATCTTTATGCAATTCTTTTGAAACAGATGCAAAATTTACAAAAATATAATATAATAGAGCATATTGATTTTATCAAAACGAATACGATCGATAAGCATATGCTTATAAGAAGCAGAAAGGAGAACCTCAATGGAGCCCCAATACGCCGTTGAAATGAAACACATTACCAAATCCTTTGGAGAGGTCCTTGCGAATCATGACGTCAGTCTCGATATCCGCAAGGGAGAGATCCTTTCTCTTTTAGGAGAGAACGGAAGCGGTAAAACAACTCTTATGAATATGCTCTCGGGCATCTATTACCCGGACAGCGGAGAAATCCGGATTAACGGAAAACCCGCTGCAATCACTTCCCCCAAGGTAGCATTTGAATACGGAATCGGTATGATTCATCAGCATTTTAAACTGGTGGATCTGTTTACTGCGGCGGAAAATGTCGTGCTGGGTCTGGACGAAAAAGGCAGACTGGACCGGAAAGCGGTCAGCGGGAAGATCAAAGAAATCTGTGATCAGTACGGCTTTGAACTGGACCCGGAGCAGAAGGTCTACAATATGTCCGTCTCCCAGAAACAGACTCTGGAAATCATTAAGGTGCTGTACCGCGGAGCGGATATTCTGATACTGGACGAGCCTACGGCGGTGCTGACGCCCCAGGAGACGGAAAAGCTGTTTAAGGTTATCCGCAACATGAGAGACAACGGGAAAGCAATCGTGATCATTACCCATAAGCTCCATGAGGTGCTGTCTGTTTCGGACCGGGTTTCCGTTCTCCGGAAAGGAGAATTTGCGGGGACGGTGGATACGAAGGACGCTACGGAAAATTCTCTGACGGAAATGATGGTAGGCAAAAAGGTAGAGCTGAATATCGAAAGACCGGAGCCTGCCGATCCCAAAAAGCGGCTGGAGGTTAAGCATGTGACCTGTTTTAATAAAGACGGAATCAAGGCGCTTGACGATGTGAGCTTTGAAGCATACAGCGGAGAAATCCTGGGGATTGCGGGAATCTCGGGCTGCGGTCAGAAAGAGCTGTTGGAGGCGATTGCCGGACTGCAGTATGTGGAAGAGGGCGGCAGCATCCTGTATTATGAACCGGATACGGCGAATATTCACGAGCTGGTCGGCGAAAATCCCCGTATGATCAAAGAACAGGGCATCGCGCTTTCTTTTGTGCCGGAGGACAGGCTCGGAATGGGGCTGGTGGGTTCCATGGGCATGATCGACAACATGATGTTAAAGGATTACAACAAGGGACATCAATTCTTTTTGGATAAAAAAGAACCGAAGGAAATGGCGTTGCAGGTAAAGGAAGAGCTGGAGGTCGTAACGCCCGATATCAACACTCCCGTCAAGACCCTTTCCGGCGGAAATGTGCAAAAGGTCCTGGTAGGCAGGGAGATCGGGGCGCATCCCACGGTGCTGATGACAGCGTATGCGGTTCGCGGACTGGACATCAATACTTCCTATACCATTTACCATCTTTTGAATGAGCAGAAGAAAAAAGGCGTGGCGGTCATCTATGTAGGAGAAGATCTGGACGTGCTGTTAGAATTGAGCGACCGCATTCTGGTGCTTTGCGGCGGAAAGGTCAACGGTATTCTGGATGCAAGAAAAACAACCAAAGAAGAAGTGGGACTTTTGATGACCCGGTTAAAGACAGGAGGAGCGGACCATGAGTAAAACGAATACGGCAGGGCATGAGCCCTTTATGAGAATAGCGAAAAGGACTTCCGTTTCCTTAAAACGAAAAATCCTCGTCCGCCTTTTGGCAATTGTGCTGGCGCTTCTGGCGAGCGCACTGTTTATCTATTGCATTACGGGATTGAACCCCATCGCCGTTTACAAGGCGATGTTTCAGGGCGCCTTCGGCGGCACCACCCTTTCGGCGACCCTGCGTAGGAGCTGGATTACCATCCGGGATACGATGTTTTTGCTGACCATATCCGTTGCGTTAGCGCCTGCTTTTAAGATGAAATTCTGGAATATCGGAGCGGAAGGACAGGTGCTGATCGGCGGCATCGTTACGGCGGGCATCATGATTTATTTCGGCGACAGTATGCCTGCGGCTTTGCTGTTAATCGTTATGTTTGCGGCAAGCTGTCTTGCCGGCGCGCTTTGGGGACTGATCCCCGCGGTATTTAAGGCGAAGTGGAACACCAACGAAACTCTGTTTACGCTGATGATGAATTATGTGGCGATTCAACTGACCTCTTTCTGCGTCGCCCTCTGGGAAAATCCCTACGGTTCCAATTCCGTCGGCATTATCAATCAAAATTCCCAGGCGGGGTGGTTTCCGTCCATTTTCGGGCAGAATTATCTGTTAAACGTGATCCTTGCCCTTGCGGTAACCGTCGGCGTTTATCTCTATATGAAAAAGAGTAAGCAGGGCTATGAGATCAGCGTCGTAGGAGAGTCCCAGGATACCGCAAAGTATGCGGGAATCAGTGTTAAAAAAGTCATTATCCGCACCATGCTGATTTCGGGCGCGATCTGCGGTATGGCGGGCTTTATGGGCGTAGCGGGCATCGACCACACCATTTCCACCAACACCGTAGGAGGACGCGGATTTACGGCGATCATCGTGGCATGGCTGGCGAAATTCAACACTTATACGATGATAGCCATTGCTTTGCTTTTGACGTTTTTGGACCGGGGCGCGGCGGAGATCGCATCTCAGTTTGGCTTAAACGAGTTTGCGTCGGATGTGGTTTCGGGCATTATCCTGTTTTTCATTTTGGGAAGTGAATTTTTCTGCAGTTATAAAGTGATTATCAACAAAAAGGCAAAGAAGGAGGAAGCGTAAGATGGACCAGTTCATATCATTATTTCAGGCGGCGGTTGTATTCGGTACGGTTATTATGTTCGGATGCGTGGGCGAGATCTGTACGGAAAAAGCGGGAATTTTAAATTTGGGCGTGCCGGGCATCATGTATCTGGGCGGGATTAGTTCTTTGGCGGGCGCCTTCTTTTATGAAAGCAATGCGGAAAATCCCAACAAGTTTCTTTGTCTGCTGATTTCCTTTGTCTGCGCTTTTTTGGCGTCGGCTTTGGGCGGACTTTTGTTTGGGTTTCTGACCATTACGCTAAAGGCGAACCAAAATGTAACGGGTCTGACCCTGACTATTTTCGGTTCCGGTATCGCCAATTTCTTCGGCGGCACCCTCAACAAAATGGCGGGCGGCGTCGGACAGATTTCCGTACCGGCGACAAGCTCCGTCTACCGGGCAAGCGTTCCGGGGCTTTCCGATCTGGGCGTTGTGGGAAAACTGTTCTTTTCCTATGGATTTATGGTGTATCTGATCATTATTCTGGCGCTCGCCATACAGTATTTCCTGTCTAAAAGCAGAAAGGGGCTGAACCTGCGGGCGATCGGAGAAAGTCCGGCGACAGCCGATGCGGCGGGCATCAACGTGACTTTGTATAAATACCTTTCCGTGACTCTGGGCGCGGGAATTTCCGGGCTCGGCGGTCTGTTTTACGTCATGGACTATACCAAGGGAACTTGGGCGAACGACGGCAGCATCGAGAAGCTGGGGTGGCTTGCGGTAGCGTTGGTTATCTTTACCACGTGGAAACCGAAAAACGCCATCTGGGGCGCGTATCTGTTCGGCGTGCTCTACTGGATGTATTTTTATATTGCGGGTCTCAACCGCAGTTCTCAGGAGCTGTTTAAGATGCTGCCTTATCTCGTTACCCTGGTGGTACTGGTATTTACCAGCCTCCGCAAGAAGCGGGAACAGCAGCCCCCTGCGGCATTGGGAGAGGCGTATTTCAGGGAAGAAAGGTAAAACATGAATCGGGATGAATGGATAAACTATATTGCCGGTACTTATGATGAGGATGCGGAATTTCCGTGGGCAAAATATCCGAAAGACATGGTGTTCCGCCATAGCAATAATCGGAAATGGTTTGCGCTAATAATGGAAATACCGAAGGAAAAGCTCGGCATACCGGGGGACGGGATGCTGGATATCCTGAATGTCAAATGCGATCCTGTGCTGATCGATTCTTTGAGGAAGGAACCGGGGTTTTTCCCGGCATACCATATGAACAAAACGAATTGGGTAACCGTGGCGCTCGACGGCAGCGCCGATGATGACCGGATTAAGCTGGTATTGGATATGAGCTTTGAGCTGACGGCGCGAAAGGTAAAAAGAGCAGCAGGAGCAAATGAGGGGTGTTAAAATGAAGAAGTTATTTCAGGCAATCAGGGGCAATGATTTGGAACAGGTAAAGGCGATTCTGCAAAAGAAACCGGAAGCCATAGGCTGTATTTCAACGCCGCCGCCTAAAAAAGATATCGGGCAGTCGCCTCTTCAGGTGGCGGTCAAAACCGCTGCGTTTAAGATTGCTGATTATCTGATTGCACAGGGAGCGGACGTTAATTTTATGGAAGAGGAAGCGGAAGGTGTTACCTTCCGAAGCCCTGTTTTGCAGGACGCCGTAAGGACCGTTTTGCAAAGCCTGTGTTACGGAAAAACTGATGTTTCAGAACGGGGACTTGTACTGGTTGAAACCTTGCTGGAAAAGGGCGCCGATCCCAATCAATGCGCCTCTAACGGTTTTGCCGCGCTGGATGAATGTGTGGCGCAGGCGGAAAATATCCTGGAGCGTCCGTCAGCGTATCCCGCCGTGCAGGAGATTACAAAAAAACGGCTGGAGGAGCTTTTGGATTTGTTGCTCAGATACGGAGCGGATTTTGAGCGCTGGGCGGCAAAAGGGCATTTCCCGGAGCCGCATCCCGGGGAGTCCAACAGAGCGCGTTATCTGGACGATTTTGTGCCAAAGCCCGATCTTGTGCAGGAATACACCGTGCAGGGACGGACAATGTCAACGGTAATCAAGGGAGACGTGGACCGGACGGCGCATATGAGGAAAGTGATGCAGGAGTATTGCAGGAAACGGGAGTTGTTGTGAAGCTCTGGCGGGAGCTTTAATTGATTACATCATTTTATTTATTTCAGGGGGACAATATGATGGGACTATTTGGCGCAAGGAAAGGCAATACGATCGTAACGCCGGAGGAAAGAAGACGGAAGACCATTGAGCGGCTAAAGAAGATGGGAATTGCCTATAACGAGCATCTGCCCTATGTGGAGCCGGCGGACCATGTTGTTTTAAAAAGTGCGAAAGAGGCGGGGAAGAGGGCGCTTGCCTGTATGCTTTCCGTACAGCTTGCTTGCTCGATCAGAAACGGAGAAAACTATGGCGAGGCGCTGGGGTTTGTCGTGCAAAAGGCGGGAGAATGGGGGCTTGGAAAGGACGATTTTCTTCCCAAGGAAAGGCTCCTGATTGAGAACCGCTATACCATGGAGGGCAATGCGGATGAATTTACCCCGCAGGATATTACGGATGTGGTATGGACCTATGAGGTGTATTGGTCGATTATCTGGGCACTTGACCTGATTACAGACAAAGAGCTGGTAAGGGCGTGGGATATCTGCAATACGGAGCGCGCTATGGCGATCTCGCCGCTTATTTTCAACCTGTGGGAAACCTTACGCCTGCGCGATACAGAAAAAATACTGGATATGGTGGATTTGTTTTATTGTTATCACTGGGCTTGTGAGGAAAAGCAATGGGTCAATCCCCAAACGCAAACCGGAAAGCTCAACCGGGAGGTTGTGTATGAAAGAAGAAGGGGACTGGAATGGCTGATCAGCCCGGAAAAGGACTGGAATCAAATCAGACTGGACACGTAGGAGGTCGAAAATGAAAAAATACATTTTGGCAATTGACCAGGGGACTACCAGCAGCCGCGCGATTTTATTTAATAAAAGAGGCGAAATCGCAGCGAGCGCCCAGAAGGAATTTCCCCAGTACTTTCCGCAGCCCGGCTGGGTGGAGCAGGATGCAAATGAAATCTGGCTGAGCGTTATGAATGTGTATATGGAGGTGCTGGTGCGCGGGAAAGTCTCTCCCGAGGAGATTGCGGCAATCGGTATTACCAATCAGCGGGAAACGGCGATCGTCTGGGATAAAAAGACGGGAGAGCCCATTTACCATGCCATCGTATGGCAGTCCAGGCAGACGGCTGAAATCTGCAGGCAGCTTGCCGAGGACGGCAGGGAACAGATGATCAGGGAAAAGACTGGGCTTTTGATCGATCCGTATTTTTCCGCCACCAAGGTAAAATGGATTCTGGATCACGTGCAGGGAGCAAGGGAACGCGCCGAAAAGGGAGAGTTGCTTTTTGGAACGGTGGACAGCTTTCTGGTGTACAAGCTGACCGGTGGAAGGGTGCACGCTACGGATTACAGCAATGCGTCCCGGACGCTTCTTTATAATATTTACGATCTGGATTGGGATCAGGAGTTGCTTGACCTGTTTGAAATTCCCCGTTCCATGATGCCCGAGGTACTGCCGTCAAGCGGTTCCTTCGGTGTGACGGAAGGCAAATTTTTTGAAACCGGGATTCCGATTATGGGCATTGCGGGAGACCAGCAGGCGGCTTTGTTCGGACAGACCTGTTTTGAGCCGGGAATGGCGAAAAATACCTATGGAACCGGCTGTTTTATGCTGATGAATACAGGGGAAAAGCCTGCAAAATCCGGGCACGGCATGTTGACTACCATTGCCTGGTGTCTTGACGGAAAGGTGGAATATGCCCTGGAAGGGAGCGTGTTTGTTGCCGGAAGCGCCATTCAGTGGCTGCGGGACGGTTTAAAGATGATTGAAAGCGCGCCCCAGAGCGAAGCGCTGGCGTCGGAGGTGGCAGACAGCGAGGGCGTCTATGTGGTCCCCGCCTTTGTGGGTCTGGGGGCACCCTATTGGAAGCCGGAAGCAAGGGGCGCGGTTTTCGGTCTGACGAGAGGCACTACCAGGGCGCATTTTGTCAGGGCGACTTTGGATTCCCTTGCCTATCAGTCGTCGGATATGATCGAGGCGATGACGTTAGACAGCGGTATCGAGCTGCAAAAGCTGAAGGTTGACGGCGGCGCGGTCAGCAATAACCTCCTGATGCAGTTTCAGAGCGATATTCTGGGCGTGCCCGTGGAGCGCCCCATGATCAGCGAAACTACGGCGTTAGGCGCGGCGTACCTTGCGGGGCTTGCAGCAGGCTTCTGGAAGAGCAGGGAAGAGCTTCGTGCAAACTATCTGGTGGATAAGACCTTTGTGCCGCGGATTTCCTCCGAGAAACGGAAAGAGCTTTTGGATGGGTGGAAACGCGCGGTAAAGGCAACCTGTGAATTTTAAAAAACGATTGGCAGTCCGGCGGGAAGTCGGATTGTCAATTTTTTTTGCTTTTTCAATTGTCTGCTCTTTATTGCCAATCACAATTGTCAACCGCAAACAAAAATGAGGTTGACAATAGAAAACGCCCATGCTATGATAAGTCCGACTGATAGGAGAGGAGATATATCAAAATGAGTGAAACAAATGCGATAGCAAATGAATCGACAGTAAAGGAGACGAAAAGCGCAGGGAAAATGAAACCGTTGGATCTTGCTTACATAGGAATGTTTGTAGCGCTGATGGCAATTTGTTCCTGGATCAATATTCCCATGGCTGTACCGTTTACCCTGCAGACCTTTGCGGTATTTGCGGCGGTGGCGATGCTGGGACTTGGCAGAGGGACCATAGCGGTGCTTATTTATATTATTCTGGGCGCCGTGGGCGTTCCGGTATTTGCAGGATTTTCCGGAGGACTTGGCACGTTATTCGGGCAGACGGGAGGCTATATCGTCGGATTTATTTTTACGGCGTTAATCAGCGGCGGCATTATGAAAGCGTTCGGCAAAAAACTGCCGGTTATGATTGTTGCCATGGTGCTCGGGCTGATTGCATGTTATGCCTTCGGCACGGTCTGGTTTATGTATGTGTACGGTCGGGCAAACGGCGCGATCGGCGTGGTAACGGCGCTGTCGTGGTGCGTATTTCCTTATATTATTCCGGATCTTTGCAAGATAGCGCTGGCGATTTTCCTGGATAAGAGACTGGCAAGGTTTATCAAATGATTGATTTAAGACCCCATCACGGCTTATGTATCCGCTTTTTTGAGAAAAAAGGCTATAGCGGAGAATTTACAAGGCATATGGAACAGACCATAGAGCGGCTGCAGGAGAAGGGAGCGCAGATTATCCTTGTGCAGGAGGAAGACGAAATCTGCCGAAAATGCCCCAATTTTTTAGAGGACGGGTGCAAAAGCAAAGAAAAGGTATGCGCCTATGACGACGCCGTCCTCAAGAGGACCGCGCTAAAGCCGGGAACGCCTATGGACTATCAGGCGTTTCAGCAGACAATCGGCGAGCGGATCATAGACGCCGGAGCCCTGGAGGAGATCTGCGCGGACTGCGGCTGGGCGGCAATCTGCCATCGCAAATAAGCTTCCCGGCATGGTAAAAACCGGATAGGAGCGGTTGAGACGTTAATTTTTTAGAGACAGTTCTTCTGAAAGTATAAAAATAAAACATACAGTTATGATTTCGACTGCAAATTTTTCTTTTTTCTTGTGGAAAAAGTACCAACCTATGTTATAATGAAAGAAGAATTGCTCTAGGAGATTAGCATGGACATCAGTAAAATTTGTTTTAACTGCATGAAGGGTGAAGTGGATGAAGCGGGTGTCTGCAACTGTTGCGGCAAGCAGTTCTCGGACATTAAGTTAAGTGAAAGCTATTTACCCGTAGGCAGTTTTTTAAGAGATAAATACCTAATGGGAAGAGTCCTCGGCGAAGGGGGCTTTGGCATTACCTATATCGGTTATGATATCAACCTGGACGCCCAGGTCGCGATCAAGGAGTTTTTCCCCCGCAATTATGCCAGCAGGGCGAGGGGGACGGGAGCGCAGGTCATTCCCAACGAAGGGGATGCGGAAGTGTTTTTCATCAGACAGAGGGACAAATTCCTGGATGAAGCAAAGAGGCTTGCCAAGTTCCGCAATACGCCGGCGATCGTGTCTGTTCTGGATTTCTTTAAGGATAACGGAACCGCATATCTGGTTATGAATTATATCGACGGTATGACCCTACGCAAGCTGTTGGAATATTCCGGCGGCAGGATTACGGTGGAGGAAACCTTAAAGATTATCGAGCCGATTATGCTTGCGTTAAAGGAAATCCACGAAAGCGGTTTTATTCATCGGGATATCAGTCCGGACAATATTATGATATCCAATATCAGCAACCGGGTGTATCTGATTGATTTCGGTACGGCGCGCGCCAATTCCGCGGAAGAGGATAAGACTATATCCGTCTTTAAAAAATCGGGATATACGCCGCCGGAGCAGCTGCGTACCAAGGGAAAACAGGGACCGTGGACCGATATTTACGCGCTGTGCGGGACGATTTACCGCTGCATCACGGGCATCAAGCCTTTGGATGTGACGGACCGTCTGTTCGGGGATGAGCTCAAGCGCCCCAGCGAATACGGTTTTCAAATTGCGCCCCAGATTGAAGACGCGATTATGAAGGGACTGGAAATACATAACGAGGACCGCTTCCAGACGATGGATGAGCTCTATGATGCGATTTATAAAAGCGAGGCATGGCTCAATGCCAGCGACGAGGAATATACCAAGGTCGTCGCCGCCGTTCGGAATTACAAGATTCACGGCAATCCGAGACCGAAGATAGAAGAGGTCTATAAGAAAAAAGCCGGGAGCGAAACGCCGGTTCAGGTCAGCCGTCCGGTATATGAAGACGAGCATGAAGAAATGGTCAGAATTGTGGACGAATATAAGAAGAGCCCCGAATACCTGGCTGCATATGACCAGTTTATCAAAGAAGATCCCGAGTACCTGCGGCAGTTGGAGTACGAGAAGATTAAGGAAATCGTGCAGGAGTATAAAGCGGGCAGACAACTGGACGCATCCGATCAGGAATTTATTGACGATGTTTTAAACCGGGATGTGAGATCCGGGCAATAGCGTGTAAACAACTGTGTTATCCGAGATATGAAAGTATCCGGATAGCGCAGTTTTTTTGTACATAAAAAACATATGCTATTAAAAATCTGAAAGCTGGGAAAGCGGTTCGCGGTTTTCGGTCACAAAAGACAAAAAACGAGAAAAATGAGTAAAAACTTGCAGAAAAAGCAAAAACAGGGCGAAAAGCAAAAAAAATATTGTCAAAAAATGAAAAATATGAAAGAACATATGCAAAAAATGGAAAAATCGGAAAAGATTGGAAATTGGAAAAGGATGAATAACGCACGGTTTTTTAGGGATACTATAGGAAAACATTAAAAGAACACTAAAAGACGGATAGCGAGGTATCGTTTATGGAAGGAAAACAGGAAGCGTTATTTGCCGTGGGCAAACAGAGCATTCAATTGCCAAAGCCGGTTTATATCAGGGAATCGGCGTCGGTTGTAGGAGAAAAAGAAGGAAAAGGACCTCTCGGAAGTCTTTTTGATATGGTGGGCGACGACGAGACCTTCGGATGCGCCAGTTGGGAAGAAGCGGAAAGTACGCTGCAAAAAGAAGCGGTTACCCTTGCGCTGGGCAAGGCGGGCGTCAAGAAAGAAGACGTGCGCTATTTATTGGCGGGCGATTTGCTGGGACAGACGATCGCTACCTCCTTTGGGCTGAGAGAATTTGAAATCCCGTTATTCGGGTTATACGGCGCCTGCTCCACCTGCGGAGAGACCATCAGTCTCGGCTCTATGATTTTGGGCGGCGGCTTTGCAAAAAATGTCATGTGCGTCACTTCCAGTCATTTTGCCAGCGCGGAAAAGGAATTCCGCTTTCCCATGGAGTATGGGGGACAGCGCCCGCCCTGCGCCACCAGGACCGTGACCGGAAGCGGCGCCTTCCTGCTCTCCACGGGGGAAGGGAAAGCGCCGAAAGCATTGATAACGGGGGTTACTACCGGAAAAATCGTCGATCTGGGCGTGAAAGACAGCTTCAATATGGGATGCAGTATGGCGCCGGCGGCAGCCGACGTAATCGCGGCAAATTTAAAGGATTTCGGAAGAACTCCGGCGGATTATGACAAGATCATTACCGGCGATCTGGGCAGAGTAGGACAACGGGCGTTATTTGAGCTGATGGAACAAAAAGGCTTTGACATCAGCGCGAATCATATGGATTGCGGAATGGAGATTTTTGACGAGGATCAGAAAGGGACGCTTTCCGGAGGGAGCGGCTGCGGCTGCGCGGCAACTGTCTTGTCCGCATATATTTTGAAAAAACTCCATGAAAAGGTCTGGAAACGCGTGCTGTTTATTCCCACGGGAGCGCTTTTAAATAAAACAAGTTTTAATGAAGGGCAGAGTGTGCCGGGGATTGCCCACGGCGTTGTGTTGGAAAACTGCGGCGCCTGACCGGGACTGACCAAGTATTCTCTGACCAAGTATTCTTCCCTTTTTTCGTGACATTGATGTCCGGTTATGCTATAATTTACTAAAATCAGGTAAAAAATCGGGTAAACGGACAGACGGGAAACAGGGGAGGAAAACGGCTGTGCAGGGGATTGTAGTGTTGTACTATTTGGTCGCGCTGGTAGCCGCGCTGATCTTATTAAACGCATATAAGAGAAATACGACAATCGGCATTAAGATAGGCAAGGTTATGCTTGCCACTTTTTTGCTGGTTGTTTTTTATTCCTTTAATATTGTCGGAACCGATTTTATGATAAAATCGGTGGCGCTGAGCCTGACGTTTATTACGATGGACGTTATGATGATTTTCTTTTACGAATATGTCCTGGAATTTATCGGCTGGAAGGAAAAGGTGCCCCGGGTGCTTTCCTACTGCATTTATGCCTATGCTTTTGTGGATGCGGTATTTATGCTGTTGAACCCCTACAATCATATTGCCCTGGAATTTTGCAAAATTCCTTTCGGAGATGATTTTGTATTGGGGTATATGCCGAAGGTGCCCTTTGTGATTCACAATGCGTATGTTGCCATCATTGCCCTTGTGGCGGTGCTGTTATTGATTTTAAAATGCGGCGAGACGCCCAAGGTATATTGGAAACGCTATTATATGCTGATTGTAGGCGTTGCCGCCGCGGTGGGCGTCAATGCGCTGAACTTGGATATGACAGGGATTTTGCCGGTGGATATTTCCTGTGTCCTGTATTGTGTCGTCGGCATTCTGATGTATTATAATACGTTTCATTACCTGCCCATGGTTACGCTGAATATCACGCGGCGCATGATCTTGAATTATTTAAGCGAACCGGTTGTCCTTTTTGATTATGAGGGACATCTTGCGGATTACAGTACGGATATTTTAAAGGTCATGCCCGGCGTGCGGTTCGAGGTCGGGGTCATGTCCATGGAGGATTTTGTCAGGGATGGAGCCTTCGGCGGCTTCCGCAATGTGGAAACGGACCAGGAATTTGAATGGACGGCAAAGCTTTCCGGCGAAACCCATATTTTTCAATGTAAGTACCGCTGCATGAAGGATGCGAAAAACCGGAGCATCGGAAAAATATTTGTATTTCATGATATCACGTCCATGCGGAAGACTTATTTTGAATTGGAACAGTCCACCTTATACGACGCGGTAACAGGGCTTTACAATAAACAGAGCTACCTGACGCAGGTGCCCCAATGGAACGACAGCCGGTACTGGCCGGTGGCGGCAGGCGTCTGCAATATCAACGGGCTGCGTAATCTGAACGACCGTTTCGGCTCGGCTTACGGGGATTTTGTGATGCGCCAGCTGGCAAATTATGTCAGAATACATATCGGAGAGGAGACCTTTGCGGCAAAGCTGGATAACGGAGATATTCTTGCCGTTATGGAAGGAAAGACCCACGAGGATGCGGCTGCGGTATTTGAAGAGATTAAGCGGGATCTGGAAAAGTTTTTCTCCAAGGATAACGAAGTCCATGTGGAATATGGCATTGCGGTCAAGGAACGGGAAGACGTGACGATGGAGCGCGTGCTTTCGGATGCGCGCACCAGTATGCAGAATAAAAAGATGCTGCGGGACAATTCGGCAAGCAGCTCTTTAGTCGATTCCCTGAAACAGACCCTGAGCGAGAGTGATTACGAGACCGAGGAGCATGTGGAACGTACCCGGGAAATGGCGGCAAGGCTGGGCAAGAAAATGAATTTATCGGATTCGGATATCGGCAAGCTGGAGTTGCTTGCAGTGCTGCATGATATCGGCAAGGTGGCGATTCCCCACCATGTTCTGGTCAAAAAGGGAAAGCTGAACGACGAAGAGTTTAAAATTATGCAGCAGCACACCGTAAAAGGTTATCGTATTGCAAAGTCATCGCCGGAGTTAAGCGATATTGCGGACTGCATTTTGTCCCATCATGAGAAATGGGACGGAACGGGATATCCGAACCGTTTAAAGGGAGAGGAAATTCCTCTGCTTGCCCGGATTATTTCGGCGGTGGATTCCCATGACGTTATGGTACATAACAGACCGTATCATCAGGCGATGCCCGAGGAAGATGCGATCAAGGAGCTGCGAAGATGTGCGGGAACGCAGTTTGATCCCCATATCGTAGAAGTCTTTACACAGCTTCTGGAAGAAGAGGAGCTGCCCAGGATATGGGCGGAAAGAGAGCGTCAGAAACAGGAAAACGACGCCTGATTTTACGGATTTCAGGATAGAAGGAAGCGGTATAAAATGCGGGAAATGGAATTTAAAATGGAGCGGGAGGGACTTCTTGCGGTGGGAGACAAGATCACGGTAACGGAAGGCGTGCTTCCCAGCAGCTATTATTATACGATTGATCCGTCCCTTGCCATGTCGGGAAATATTCCCTTCCGGGAACGGCTGACCGTCAAAGAGGGAACGGTCGTGGATATTATACAAAATGAGAGAGGCTATTATGTGACCGTCAACTTTGCGGAAGGATAACGGCGTCGGAGGTGTTATCAGAATCGGTAAATCAGTATTTCCGATCTATTTGATAAAATATTATAATCTTACGGAGGTAGACACAATGTTAGAAAAAATCAGTACGGACAAAGCGCCGGCAGCAATCGGACCTTATTCACAGGGAATTATCGCAGGAGACTTTTTGTTTGCATCGGGGCAGATTCCCATTATTCCCGAGAC
Source organism: uncultured Lachnospiraceae bacterium (assembly GCA_900542015.1). Lineage (GTDB taxonomy): Bacteria > Bacillota > Clostridia > Lachnospirales > Lachnospiraceae > UBA2882. The sequence continues at coordinate 26,686 of UQLY01000022.1, forward strand.
GGGAGCCCTTGCGGAGGGAGATATCGCAGTACAGGCAGAACAGGTTATGAAAAATATCGGCGAGCTGTTAAAGGCGGCTGGCGTTTCCTATGACAATGTGGTAAAGACGGGATGCTTTCTTGCGGATATGAACGATTTCGGAGCGTTTAACGAAGTATATGCAAACTATTTTACGAATACGCCGCCGGCAAGAAGCTGTGTGGCTGTTAAAACCCTTCCTAAAAATGTGCTCTGCGAGGTAGAGGTCATTGCTTATTTGAAATAGGCGGTCCGTATCAATAAGGGGGAAGGACAGATGACAGGGACATTTAAGAGACGGCTTGTTTTGTCCGTCTCTTTACTGGCGGCGGCGCTGGGGCTTGCCGTTTACTATTATATGGCTTCAAGGAGCGATCCGGGCTTTCGGGTCGTGAGCTTAAATTCCGGTCAGAAAGCGGCTGCGGACGGGGAAAGCTATTTTTATGCGGACCCTGACTCCGGGCAAATATATCGTTATGATCTTAGGACCCGGGAGACGGAAACGGTTTATCCGGGAAAAGAAGCCTCGGACGAGGATCTGCTGCGCCCTTATCTGGAGGATTTTGCCGTCTGCGAGGATTGGATTTATTTTGTCTGGGGAAAAGGGCTGTATCAATACAATTGCCGCACGGGGGAAGAAGCCGCGCTGAAACAGTCGGAAGGGACTTTTTCCATAGATATCAGCGGACAATATTTATTTTATTACGATGGAGTATCCGCTTCCGTAACAGATGATTATACGCAGCCCAGTCCTCTTTATCTGTGCCCGTTAAAAGGCGATTTAAAAAAGGATTCCGTCAATATAGAAGAAGTGTTTGTCCGGGAGGCAAAACAGGATTCCGGCGTGCAGATTGTTTCCTATGAAGGCTTTGATATTATGGGCGAAGTCGTCACATACGGGGATGTGGTGAGAGGGTATCTTTACGACATCAGAGAGCATGACAGCGGAAACCGGATTCTTGGTGAAATGTATAGCGACAGGACCTTTATCATGGACGACGGTGCGCGTATTCGCTTCAGTCTGTTTAAAACCCCGTGTTACGAATACGAAGATGTACCGGGCAAAGAAAAGCAGGAAATCACATGCCTGCAGGATGCGGCGGACTGGCAGGAATATTACAGGAATACCTTTTTCGATGAAAAGTATATGATGCAGGAGGGAGACGGGATTGTCTGTCTGCTGCAGGTTACCGACAGCCCTACCGGAGAGCCCGTCTGGCAGAAGTACAGTATAAAAGATATTCTCTTTCGCTTAAACTCGGAGACGGGAGAAAGCAGCATCCTTTACGAGACGGAAAGTAATAAAACAAGGATTATCGGTTATCAGGACGGAACCGTCTATTTACTGCGTGATTTTCAGGTTTACGCCCGGTCCGTAAACGACGGGGAAGAGGAAAAACTGTTTTCGCTTCCGGGAAACAGAGAAATTTATTATTTCGACTGGTATCAGGATTATCTGATCGTCACGGATCTGTACAGAAAAAACGAAGTGATCGGGGCTTACAAAATAAAATAGCGCAGATGCTTTGCGTCTTAATCAACGTATAAAATTTCCTCTTTTCGGAAATGATAGGAAAAAAGATGTTTGATTCTATCATGAAAAGAGGATTTTTTATGGTTTATTTAAAAGCGTTTTTAATCGGCGGTCTGATCTGTGCGCTGGCGCAGATTCTTATGGAAAAGACAAAGATGCTTCCGGGACGGATTATGGTGCTGTTAGTCTGTCTGGGAGCCGTGATCAGCTTCTTTGGCTGGTATGAGCCCTTTGCGGAATTTGCGGGCGCCGGAGCCAGCGTGCCTTTGCTGGGCTTTGGCAATACGCTGATGAAGGGCGTGAAGGAAGCGGTAGATCAGGACGGTTTCATCGGTCTCTTTACCGGAGGTTTTAAAGCCGGAGCCGCAGGCTGCAGCGCGGCGCTGATTTTTGCCTATCTGATTTCTCTGGTGGCAAAGCCCAAGATCAGGAAGTGAGATTATGTGCCATGCGGTGCTGTTGGGAGAACGCAGGCATCTTTGGACAGAGGCATTCGTTTAGGACAGCAGTTCAAAACGGATGCCCATTGCGGTCAGGGAAGACACAAAGTCCCCGTCCCAGATGTTGTCGATGGTCTTGTCCATGACGAAGGTGTCATAGGAAGTCCCGGTGATACATTTCAGAGCGCCGTTTTCAAAGCGGATATTGACGGCAAGCGCCTTAATATGGGAAGCGTTAGCCAGAGCCTGGGGATTGGATTTTAAACGCTCCAGATAACGGTCTCCGGCGTGCAGCACGAATTTAAAGGAGACCGGGGAACGGTTCCCTTTGATCAGGGAAAAGCAGATGGGGCGCATTTGCTTCCATGAGGAGAAAGGACCGGGGGGGTCCATGGGATTGCCGGCGTTGTCGGCTCCCTCAAAAAAGGCGCTGACGGTGTGCCCGTCAATGATAAAAGTATTGTAGGTTGTAATGGTTGCTTCTTCCAGAAAAAAGCTGTCGAAGGCTTCGCCTCCTAAAAAATGATTCATAAATTCTTTGATGTTTTTTATTTCCAGTGCAATCATAAAAAGCCTCTCAAACCGTACATAATATGAAGCGTTGTATTCTCCCGTACGGCACATATAAGTCTAGCATATTTCCCATTTTACCGCCACATCTGCATGGATAATTTGTGAAAAAACAATGAAAACGAGAAAATATCCATATTGACCTTTTCAAATAGTATTATTTGTGCTATCATATGTAGTAATGAAAACTACATTATAAAATATTCGAGGAAAAGTTATGTATAAGATTTTGATTGACAGTTGCGGAGAATTTACTGAGGAAATGGAGAAAGATCCCGTATTCGGGCATGTTGCGCTGCAGTTGCAGGTCGGCGAATGGCATCAGATGGATGACGAAACCTTCAATCAGGCGGAATTTTTAAAAAAAGTTGCGGAGTGTCCGGCTTGTCCCAAATCGGCATGTCCGTCACCGGAACAGTATATGAAAATGTTTGAAGGTTATGACGAAGTCTATATCGTAACGCTGTCGGGCAACTTAAGCGGAAGCTATAACAGCGCCAAGACGGCGGTGGATATGTATTATGAGACCAACGATACGGCAAAGATCCACATTTTCGATTCCTGTTCCGCATCCATCGGAGAGACGTTGGTGGGCTTGAAAATCCACGAGCTTGCAAAAGCGGGGCTGAGCTTTGAGGAGGTTGTCGTACAGGCGGAAGAATATAAGCTTTCTCTGAATACTTATTTTGTATTGGATAATCTGGATACTCTGAGAAAGAACGGAAGGCTTTCGGCGGTAAAGGCGATTGTTGCTTCAACGTTAAATATCAAACCGGTTATGGGAGCAACCGACGAAGGCGTCATTATTCAATTGGGACAGAAGATCGGTATTAAAAAGGCGCTTGCCAAGATGGCGGAAACCGTAATTGTGGAAAAATCGCAGACGCCCGGCAGGCATTTGATGATTTCTCATTGCAACGCGCCGGGAAGAGCCGTTTATGTTAAGGATATTCTGGAAAAGACAGGCTTATTTTCCAAAATAGACGTTCTCGATACGGCTGGTATCAGCAGTATGTATGCAAATGACGGCGGTGTCATAATCGCAGTATAAAAGTTTCCCGCTATTTGGAAAGAAAAGAGAAGCGGGAGAGGAGAATGATTTCTCCATTGGTCAACTGATATTTCTTTTTTGTCTGGGACAGGACATGGTTTTGATTTAAGACCGTGTCCTTTTTTACATAGAAAAATTCGGGGTATTGGTTGACCCAGCGGAAGAAATCGTCGATTTCTCCAAGCATGGAGAGCACGTTTCCGTCGTCTAGGTGGATGTAAACCAGATGAGATTTGCTCTGGGCGTAGATGATTTTTTCAACAGGGACATAATGGGTCTCCGTTTCGCTGCGGATTTCAATGGTAGGAACGCTTAGTTGCAGCAATGCTTTATGGGCGTCCTGTATCATTTTATGTAAAGGAGCCGTTGCAATGGGCTTTTTGATGGAGAGGATTCCTTCAATGGCATTTTGATAGGAAAAAGGGATGTCTTCCGGCTGGCAGACCGCGATCTGCCCGGGAACGCTTTGTTCTTTTAGCCGCGAGATGATTTCTTTGGCGCCGGTTGGAGACTGGGTAATATCAATGAAAAACAATTCGTATTTCATGGGCGCCTTCATGAGACTGTCGGCGTCTCCGTAGGCATCGATATATAGAGTGCCCGTTTCTTTGCAGAGCACATCGTTAGCGCGCCCTAAGAGGCGCTCTAGTTGTTTCCTGTCCGCAATGTTGTCCGCTACAACCGCAATATACATAAAAATCCCCTCGCTTTACTGGCTGCATTGTCTTTGGTGCGATTCGCCGTTTCCCTTTCGGTTCCAAGCGACCTGATCGAATCCGGTACTATAAAAACAGAAATTCGATGGGAGAGCGGTAAAGAAAATAAATAATGGCGATCTGAATCAACAAAATGGCAGGCATACCGTATAGAAAATACCAATGCCGCGTTTTGTGGCGGAATAAAAACATGCCGAGGGTCGTGCCCAGGCTTCCGCCGAAGATTGCCACGGTAAAAAGCATGGCTTCCGGGATACGGAACGCCTTCTTTTTTGCCTTATATTTATCGATCCCCATAACGGCAAGACCGAGAAGGTTCATGCAGATAAAATAAACTGAAATCGCAAGTATGACATTCATGCTGTTTCCCTCTTTACGCAGGACAATAGTTCTGCAATAAGGATAGCACAAAAAAAGAAAGACCGCCATAGTGAAATGGCGGTCCTGTCATAAATTTATTTTCCTTCAACTTCCTGTTTTTTCATTGCGCGTACTTTGCTGGAAAGACCGAATAAGTTGATAAAGCCTTCCGCATCGTGATGATCATACAAATCTCCGGTTGTAAAGGAAGCAATGCTCTCATTGTATAAGGAATAAGGGCTTGTGGTGCCTGCTTTGATGATGTTGCCCTTGTACAGTTTGAATTTGACTTCGCCTGTGACATATTCCTGGGTGGACTCGATAAATGCCTGAACCGCTTCGCGAAGAGGTGTGAACCATTTTCCTTCGTATACGATCTGTGCGAATTTGTTGCCCATATCCATTTTCATCGTCGTTGTCTCACGGTCCAAAATCAGTTCTTCCAACTGCTGGTGCGCTTCATAGAGGATCGTGCCGCCGGGCGTTTCGTATACGCCGCGGGATTTCATGCCGACAACGCGGTTTTCTACGATGTCAACGATGCCGATTCCGTGTTTGCCGCCGAGTCTGTTCAGCTCTTTGATAATGTCGGAGACTTTCATTTCTTTTCCGTTTACGGATTTCGGAACGCCTTTTTCAAAGGTCATGGTCACGTATTCGCCTTCATCGGGAGCCTTTTCGGGCGTGGTGCCTAAGACTAACAGATGGTCGTAATTAGGCTCGTTGGCAGGGTCTTCTAACTCCAGACCTTCGTGGCTGATATGCCATAAGTTGCGGTCGCGGCTGTAGGAATTGTCTGCGGAGAAAGGAAGGTGGATGCCATGGGCGCGGCAGTATTCGATTTCTTCTTCACGGGAATTCATATTCCATTTGGGATCTCTCCATGCGGCGATGATACGCAGATCGGGAGCAAGAGCCTTGATACCCAGTTCAAAACGGATCTGGTCGTTGCCCTTTCCGGTAGCGCCGTGGCAAATAGCGGTTGCGCCTTCCTTGCGGGCGATTTCAACCAGTCTCTTTGCAATGGCGGGACGCGCCATGGACGTACCCAGTAAATATTTGTTTTCATATACGGCATGCGCCTGCACGCAGGGAACAATATACTCGTCGCAGAAAACGTCTGTCAGATCTTCAATGTATAATTTTTCTGCGCCGGACGCCTTTGCTCTTTCTTCCAGACCGTCCAGCTCGTTGCCCTGACCGCAGTCAGCGCAAACGCAGATGACATCGTAATCGTAGTTTTCCTTTAACCAGGGAATGATAACCGTCGTATCAAGTCCGCCTGAGTAAGCCAAAATAACTTTTTCTTTCATTGTAAAAGCCTCCATTATATAATATGTTTATCCGCGGCATTTCCTATGGTGCATTTGCTATGTAAAAATATTCCTGAAATGCGCTCTGAAACTAATATACATCATTATGTTAAATAATGCAACCATAAAATAGTGCATAAAATAGTGAATATTCAAGAAAAACGTGAATAAAATAAAAAATACTTGCATAATATTCAAAATGAAAGTATACTTATGCAAGCAAACCGATCCGAACGGATAGACCTTGTAAATGCAGGGCGTTTCGGGTATGATAAAAACAGATGTCATGCAGACAAACGAAAGGATGAAACACGAAATGATTAAAGTAGGAATTATCGGAGCTACAGGCTATGCGGGAGGAGAGCTTGTCAGGCTTTTAACACAACATAAGGAGGCACAGATCGTATGGTACGGGTCCAGAAGCTATATCGATCAGAAATATTCTTCCGTATACGGCAACCTGTTTCAGATCGTGGACGATCGATGTATGGATGACAATATGGAACAACTGGCGGATCAGGTGGATGTGATTTTTACCGCTACACCCCAGGGGTTATGCGCGTCTTTAGTCAACGATACGATTTTAAATAAAGTGAAGATTGTGGATTTGAGCGCGGATTTCCGTATAAAAGACGTCGCTGTTTATGAAAAATGGTACGGCATTGAACATAAATCCCCGCAGTACATAGAAGAAGCGGTATACGGTCTTTGCGAGATCAACAGAGAAGCAGTAAAGAAAGCGCGTCTGGTGGCTAATCCGGGCTGTTATACGACCTGCTCCATTCTGACGGCATATCCGCTGGTAAAAGAAGGGCTGATCGACGTCCATACGCTGATTGTGGACGCAAAATCGGGAACCTCCGGCGCGGGAAGAGGCGCGAAGGTCAATAATCTTTACTGCGAAGTCAATGAAAACATCAAGGCATATGGCGTGACAACCCATCGCCACACGCCGGAAATTGAAGAACAACTGGGCTATGCGGCGGGAGAACCGATTCTGATCAATTTTACGCCCCATCTCGTACCCATGAACCGGGGGATTCTTGCTACGGAATATGCGGTTTTAAAGAGAAAAGCAGACGGTACCCTGCCGGATTATGAGGAAATCAAAGCGGTATATGATCAATACTATGCGAAGGAAAAGTTTGTCCGCGTATTGGAAAAAGATGTTTTCCCGGAGACGAAATGGGTGGAAGGCAGCAATTATGTGGATATCAATTTCAAAATTGACGAACGTACCGGGCGTATTATTATGATGGGGGCTATTGACAATCTGGTAAAGGGAGCGGCAGGACAGGCAGTTCAGAATATGAACCTGTTGTTCGGACTTGCGGAGGATGAGGGACTGGATCTGGTGCCGATGTTCCCGTAGGATGCACGATAGCGATAAAATAGGAAAAGAGAAGGAAGGGATTTGGGGAGGGGAAATTGATGACAGAGTATGCGATTGGAGGAATTTGCCTGTTTGGCGCGTTGTGCCTGCTATATTTGAAATATCGGATTATTTTTAAAGGAGAACGGCACAGGGCGCAGATCGTAGATATCGGAGCCATCAACTGCGGCTATACGACGCGGGGAATAGCGGTAAAAAAGCATGCGTATGTGGTGGAGATTTTAGGGGAGCGTTATTTTACCTCCCACGGCTGTCTGTTTACGGCGCTTGGAAAGCGGAAAATCGGAAAAGAAATAACCGTGTATAGAAATGAGCGGTACGGAAAGGAAGTCGTCAAACCCACGGATATTCGGGTTGAAGTGATGGCAGCGCTTCTGGTTGTTTTTGCTGTTCTGGTGATCCGCAGCTGATACGGCTAAGGCAATGGAGCAGAAGCGGGAAATAAAAAGTATCAAAAAGCGGCACCAAGCACCCAAAGCTTGAGATAAGCCTGGGCGTGCCTGACCAGCCGGGAGGGTGCGGATTTTATATTATGCAGGTTTGAGTATGAAGGCATTATTTATGAAGGTTTTATTTTAGGTCTTGCATTTTGGGCTGTTTTTTAATATACTGTCTTTATCTTGAAATTCTTAGTTCAGACCGTTCGGTCGAAGAATTCCATTTTTTAAAA
>UQLY01000023.1 GCA_900542015.1 uncultured Lachnospiraceae bacterium
AGGCAGGTGTAAGGTATATGCAGTTATGGGAAGAACTGGCGGAACAGCGCAACGAAGGCAGAGAGGAAGGCAGGCGCGAGGGAAAGCGAGAGGGAAGGCGCGAAGGCAGAATCAGCGAGCGGGCAGAGTCCATTCAGGAATTTCTTGAAGAGCTGGGGAAGGTGCCGGAGGCGCTGCAGGAAAAGATTAAGGCGGAGCGCAATCTTGCAACCCTCAAGGACTGGACGAAGAAGGCGGCGAAGGCGGAGTCCATTGAGGCGTTTGAAAAAATGATTATGGCATAGGAAGCGTTGGTTTTAGTGACGCATATGCGGCGAAGGAACGTGGGACACAACAAAACGTTGTAAAACGGTGAAAAACGCACCTTGGGAGGGTGCATGACATGCCCTCTCCGTTTCTGGCACGTACCGTTTTTTGTCTGTATCATATTTGTATTAGAGGAGCATTGTACAAATGATGATTCAGACGGAAAATACAAGTGAAATAAAAAAGGAACGGGCGGAGCGCCTCAAGACGATCCGATTATTGGCAGGGCTGACGCAAAAGCAGTTTGCCGCACAACTGGGGATGAGCAGAGAAGGCTATCAGAAGCTGGAATGCGGCTATAATAATATTTCTTTAGATGTGTTGGAAGGGTTAAAACGGGTTTACGGCGTTTCCGCCGACTATCTTTTGTATGGGGAATTGCAGGAAGAAGAAAAGATTTGGGATATGCTTAGCAATTGCTCGGAAGCGACGAGGCTGGAGGTTTTAGTCAGGCTGGTTGAATATTTTTCCAGCACGGAGGAAGGACTCTTCGGGCAGAAGGATTTTTCTGTCAAAAGCATTCCGAAACATGGAATGTTATCAAAAGAACGGGGAAAGCCTTCGTGAAGGACAAAAAGGTACTGATCGTGGAAGCGGACCCTGCTTTGCGGAATATCCTTTGCCATATTGTGAAGGCTTGCGGTGAAAACATTTGTATTTTTCAGACGGAGAATGTTTCGGACGCTTATCAGGTAGCGAATGAGAACAGACTTGAGTTAATCATCATAGATGTGACGACGGGGACCAAAGGAAACGGAGGACTGGATTTCGTGGACTGCATACGGGGAATGGAGCAGTATGTATTTGTGCCTGTCATTATCGTGTCGCTTCAACCGGAGGACCGGTTTACGGCATTTCAAAAGCTGCAATGCTTCGGCTTTTTGAAAAAGCCCATAGCTTTCGACGACGCGGCAAGGCTGATCAGGGAAGCCCTACGCTATGAATCACAGGAGACAAAAAAACGCTATATCCAGTTTAGATACGGATGCGTCGTCCACATTGTGCGAATCTCGGAAATCATCTATGTGGAGCATAAACGGCGTAAGATGTATGTCCATACCAAGGATGAAGTCATCAAGATTCCTTACCAGACCTGTAAAGAGACTGTGCGCCAGTTAGAAGGCTGCCGCTTTGAAATATGTGCAAGAGGAAAAATTGTGAATTTGCACTATGTCCGGTCGCTGGATACTTTTCAAAAGAGGATCATTTTAAAGGCGGGCTATGGCGATCTGGAAGTGGGAAGAGGATATCTGAAAAAAATCAGGGACACCCTGCAGGAAATGTAGGATGTCCCGTTTTGTTATGCAATCGTCCGTTTTCAGGCTGTAGAATTGAAAGTAAGAAGTGAAAAAAGACCCTGTATCAGAAATATAGATATGAAAAAAGACGTGACCTGTCAGAAAGAGTTTACATAACAACAAGAATATTGTAACCCTTTTGCAGGCACAATGCAGAGTTTGGGGGCGGATCGTGCAGAAAAACAAACAAAAGGTATAAAAATGCCACAGACCGGGAAAGAGCGACCTTTGGGGACAAATTTTGACGGATAAATTTTGACAAATAAAATTTTCGGAAACTGTTTGAAAGGCATGGCTTTTTTGATATAATGAAACGGTCGGAGGACTTACTATGAGAAAAAACAAGGGAATATTTTTGGGACTTTTAACTGCATTGGCGGTTATGACAGCCGGATGCGGGCATAAAGAAGGCGAAAATATCAAAGCAGGATTTGAAGCGATCGGGCAGTCTGATTATCCCGGCGCGATCCAATGCTTTGAACAGGCTGTGGTATCGGGTGAGGATCTGGAGCTTTCTTACCGCGGATACGGGCTTGCCTATCTGGGCATGGCTGATTATGAAAATGCAATCGATTCTTTTGAGAAAGCGTTGGATAACGGAGGAATTTTTGCCGGGGATCTGGAGCGGGACATCAATTTTTATATGGCGACGGCTCTGTATAAAAACGGAGACGGAGAAAAAGCGGCGTCGCTGTTGGACGCAATCATTGAGAGCGATGAGAAAAATGCGGACGCTTACTATCTGAGAGGAAGTATCCTGATCGGTAACGGCAATTATGAAGACGGCGTTTACAATCTGGAAAAGGCGATGGAATACGCAGAGGATACCCATAGTATGAAGCTGAAGGTCTATGAGGCATTGGCGGAAAACGGCTATGAGGAAAAGGGAAGAGAATACCTTGTGCAGATGTTAGATGAGGAAAAGAACTTAAGCGATTATGAGCAGGGCGTGATTTACTTCTATCTGGAGGATTACGACAGCGCGCGCAATCATCTGGAGATTGCCAAACAGTCGGAGAAAAAGGAAAAAAACAGAATTGTCTATATGCTGGGACGTACTTATGAACAGCTCGGAGATATGAATTATGCAGGCGTACTGTATTCCGAATATTTGGAGGAAGACCCGGAAAACGCGCTGATCTATAATCAGTTGGGGCTGTGCAAGCTACAGGCGGATGATCCGGCTGCGGCGATTACCGCCTTTGAGACGGCGCTTGCCTTGAACGACGCTTCCATGACGCAGACGCTTAAGCGTAATCAGATCGCGGCATATGAGGCGGCGGGCAGCTTTGAAAAGGCGAAATCCCTGATGAACGAATATATCGCGGCATATCCCGATGACGAAGAGGCACGGAGGGAAGCGGTATTTTTGCAGACAAGATAAAAAGCAATACGATAAAATAACAGGAGTGAAAGAAAATGATCAATCGGTTAGTGGCTAAAATTAAGGAAACAGGCGCACCTATCGTAGTCGGGCTGGACCCGATGATGAAGTTTGTACCGGAACATATTCAGAAAAGAGCGTTTGCGGAATACGGAGAGACTTTGGAAGGCGCGGCAGAAGCGATCTGGCAGTACAACAAGGGAATTGTGGACGCTGTTTACGATCTGATCTCCGCGGTTAAGCCCCAGATCGCCATGTATGAGCAGTTTGGTATTCCGGGGTTGCAGGCGTTTGCGAAAACCGTAGCCTATTGTAAGGAAAAAGGGCTGGTTGTGATCGGTGATATCAAAAGAGGCGATATCGGTTCAACCTCCAGCGCTTATGCTGCCGGACATCTGGGAAAGGTACAGGTGGGCTCTAAGAGCTATTACGGATTCGACGAGGACTTTGTGACCGTGAACCCCTATTTAGGTTCCGACGGCGTAAGACCTTTTATGGACGTCTGCAGGGAAGAAAAAAAGGGAATTTTTGTATTGGTAAAAACTTCCAACCCCAGCAGCGGAGAGTTTCAGGACCGCGTATTGGAGGACGGAAAGACTTTATACGAGCATGTGGGTAAGATGGTGGATACGTGGGGAAGCGAGCTGATGGGAGATTCCTATAGCTATGTGGGAGCCGTTGTAGGAGCCACTTATCCCGAAATGGGAAAGGTGCTTCGGGAGATTATGCCGAAAGCCTATATCTTAGTGCCCGGCTACGGCGCACAGGGCGGCAAGGGGAAGGATCTGGTGCATTTCTTCAATCAGGACGGGCTGGGAGCCATTGTCAATTCTTCCAGAGGCATCATTGCGGCATATCAGAGCGACGCTTATAAAGAAACCTTTGGACCGGAGAATTATGCCGACGCTTCCAGAGCGGCGGTGCTCGCCATGAAAAAAGATATCAGTGAAACGATAGGATAATTTGAAGCGGGCGGACCGGGCTTTTCTGCTTTCCGGCAGAAGCGCCGGTCCGTCCGTTTGCAACATCTGTTTGTCCGTTTACTACATTTCTGTTTTGTTTTCCGGCATTTCTGCCGATAGGAATATCAAATACAATTTTTATAAAGACAACTGGAGGTAAAACAGTTGAACATAGCCATATGTGACGACGAAGAGGATGTCCGCGTCTATGTGCGTGCTCTGATTCAAAAACAAAAGGTTCCCTGCAGCATCGTAGAATTTGCTTCGGGAAAGGAAGCGCTGCAATTTTTGAATCGGACGGATACAAAAGCCATAGATATCCTGTTTTTGGATATATCCATGAAAGAGGTGGATGGAATGGATGTGGCAAAACAGCTCCGCGACCGGATGGAGGAAAAGAAGGAAGCAGTCTGGGGAAGCCTCCCTCTTTTGATTTTTATGACGGGATATCCCCAATACATGGCGCAGGCTTTTTCGGTCAACGCGTTCCAATTTATTTTAAAACCGATCAGGGAAAGCGAATTTAAAAGAGTTTTTGCCCAGGCGCAGCGTGAATACCGGTATCTGACCGCAGACAGATGCTATCGGTCCAGAGAGATATTGGTAAAAAACGGCAATACAACAAGAAGTGTGTGTGCCGACGAAGTTTTTTATATAGAGAGCAGTAACCGGAAGGTTATTTTGTATATGCCGGGGGACCAGGTCGCATATTATGGCAAAATCGGTGAATTGGAGCTTGCGCTGAAACCGGATTTTTTCAGAATCCATAAGGGGTATTTGATCAATATGAAATATGTGGAGCGCTACAGCCGGAGCGAAGTGCAGATGAAAAACGGGGACAGCCTTCTGATTTCCAAATATAAATATCAGGATTTTGTAAAGAGCTATTTGGAATATATATCGGAGGGAAGATAGTTGAGCGCTGCCGGATATGAGATAATTTTACAACTATTCAGTATTTATCATGTGGGAATACAGATTGTTTTTCTGGTTATGCTGTGGGGGATTTTTTATCCGCCGGATCGGGAGAAAAGCGCAAAAGGGACCCTTTTGCTGGTGACGGCGATCAACCTGGCGGCGAGATTGGCGCCGGAAGATCTTGGAATGATCAGATATGCGTTGTCGGCGGCTGTGATTTTGTTATATTGCTTTGTGCGGTATAAAAGGCGGCTGGAAAAAGCGGTGTTTGTGCTGTTGCTGTTTTACAATCTGCATGCCTTAAGCTTTCTGGTTTCGGACAGCGTGTATCAGGCGGTAATTGACGGTATGTTTCGCGGGCTGCGTGAGGAGGTGCCCGGCTATTTGTCTCAGGTTTATCAAAAAACGGCGGTCTGCGAGGGCATATTATTTTTATGTTATACCCTGATTTTTCTGCAGATGATAAAAGGAATCAAAAAAGCCGTGCCAAAGCCGTTTCCCATGGAATGGCGCGAAGCCGTTTTTTTATCCGTTTTAAACGTTGTGGGTGGGATTCTTGCCGGAATGGTAAGGGATCTTTCCGTTGTACAGGTGGAGGGCGGCGTGTTTATCATGTTTGACGCAAGAGAAGAAATGATCTGGAAAGTGCCGCTTATTGCCTTTTTGATTTATACCGGAGAAGCAGCGGCAATCGGTATTCACCAAAGCTACAGGAGGCTGTTGCGGGAAAAAGAAAGAAATTACTATGAAAAACAGCAGGTCAGGGCACTGAAGCAGAGGTTGGAGGAAGCGGAAGGCTTTTACGGAAATATCCGCAAGGTAAGACATGATATGGCAAATCATATGGCGGCGCTGAAAGGGCTTGCAGCAGGGGGCAGATACGACGAGGCGAAAGCCTATTTGGAAAAGCTGGATGAAACGATGCAGGAACTGGATGACCGGTATCATACGGGAAACGCGGTAACCGATGTTATCCTGAACGATAAATACCGGAAGGCGAGGGAAGCGGACATTTCCTTCCAAGTGCAGTTTTCTTACGGGGAGGCGGATACGATACCGGCGTTTGATATGGGGATTATATTGAATAACCTTTTGGATAATGCAATCGAGGCATGCAGGAAGCTCAAGCGGGAAGAACGTTATATCAGCCTTCGTCTGCGGCGAAAGGAACATTTTCTGCTGTTGGAGGTGGAAAACAGCTTTGACGGACAGTTGAAATGGGAAGAGAAGGATAAGCGTCTGCTTACAACCAAGGTAAGCGGGCGGCAGGAGGATTTTGGTGAACACGGCATCGGACTGCAGAATGTCAAAGATGTGGCGGAACGTTACCTGGGGGATATGAAGATCAAAGTAAAGGAACATGTATTTCTGGTAACGGTAATGTTACAGCAAAAGGAAGAACATCATGAGAGTCACAATACAGACTGACAGGAAAAACGAATATAGGAAAAAAGAACATAGGAAAAGCGAGCCGCTTGCTTTTGTTTGACCGTCCGCATATAATTAAAGCGTGTAATCAAATGCTTTCACAGGAAAAAGAGGTGACCGCGGTGTATAACCCCCAGCTTGAAACGTTTATCCGTGTTGCAGATGCAGGCAGCTTCAGTAAGGCGGCGGAACAATCCTTTATCACGCCTACGGCGGTAATCAAACAGATCAATCTGCTGGAAGACGGATTAGGGGTAAAGCTTTTTGAGCGCACCCATCGGGGACTGACGCTGACCAAGGCAGGCGTTTCTTTATATAATGATGCAAAATATGTGATTTAATATTGCAAAGATTCCGTCATTCGGGCGAAGAATGCGATGCAGGAGGGAGATAACGTGATCCGCATCGGGACTTCCCCCATGACGCCGGCGGGCGTTTTGGTGGAGCTCTGGCCTAAAATCCATGAGCTTTGTCCGGAGATTAAATTTCAGCTCGTTCCTTTTGAGAATACGCCGGAGAATGCAAGAGAGATTTTGAAAAATCTTGGGCAGAACATTGATGTGGTCGCGGGAATTTTTGACGACACCATGTTGAATCTGCGAAATTGCGACGGTTTTGAAATTTCCAGACAACCGATCTGCTGCGCGGTATCCGTCCATCACCGCCTCGCGGATAAAAACCGTCTGAGCGTTCAGGATTTATATGGCGAACGGCTGATGCTGATGAAACGCAACTGGAGCCATTATGTGGATGTGCTGCGGGACGACATCTGGCAGAATCACAGCCGGATACAAATTGTGGATTTTGATTTTTACAGTGTGGACGTGTTTAATCGCTGTGAAAACAGCGACGACGTGCTGATGGCGGTTCAGGCGTGGGATCATGTGCACCCTTTGTTAAAGGTCATTCCCGTGGATTGGAACCATTCCATTCCCTACGGCTTGCTCCACTCCCACACGCCCTCGGAAACGGTGCAGCGTTTTCTGTCGGCGCTTCAAACAGTGTTGTGTCAATAGAGCCGTTGCTATGATTTGGAGATATAACCTTTAGGTATATACTGGTAAACGAAACGAGACTTCTGCGGAAGTCTTGTTTTTTTATACTATAAACAGCAAATGACATAAGGAGATTTGCAAGGGAGGTACAGGTATGAAACGGATAATTGCGATGGGAAGCTTAGGCATTCTGCTTATGGCAATGCTTACCGCATGTGGAGATTTGGGCGAAACGGAAGATGCCTTGCCGAATGATCTTTATACCGCCGATACCGCCATATCCGATGTGATCCATGACCCTGTGTTCGGAGATTACGGCAGGCTGATCTTTCCTACAGACACCGGTTATTACAGCGGGGATACGCTGGGAGCGCTGCGGCTGGTCTGGTATCAGAATATTGATCCGGATGAAACGGTGGCGATTGCCAACTACATGAAGGAACACGCGGCTGCCGGCGACACCATCTTTTATGATATTTATACACAAGAGGAGAAGGCGGCTGATCCGGCAAAAGAGGATACGGGGCTGTTCTTTTTTAAAGGCAAACCCGGAGAACGGTTTGCGGTCTGCAATGCGGGCGGTGCCTTTGCCTATGTGGGCGCCATGCAGGACAGCTTTCCCCACGCTTTGGAGTTGTCAAAGCAGGGATATAATGCCTTTGCCCTGATCTATCGTCCGGGCGCACAGACGGCATGCGAAGATCTGGCGCGCGCCATCTGGTTTATTTTTGAACACGCTGAGGAATTGGAAGTGAATACCGACGGCTATTCCCTGTGGGGAGGCAGCGCCGGCGCCAGAATGGCGGCGTGGGTCGGTTCCTATGGAACTGAAGCCTTCGGCGCAGAAGCGCTTCCGCAGCCTGCGGCGGTTATCATGCAGTATACCGGATTAAGCGAATACGGCGAAAACGATCCCGCAACCTTTGCGGCGGTAGGTGAAAGCGACGGGATCGCAAGCTGGCGCGTAATGAAACGGCGGCTCGACGGTATGAGCGCTTTGGGAATCGACACGGAATTTCATTCTTATCCGGGGCTGGGGCATGGTTTCGGTCTGGGAACCGGTACAGTTGCAGAAGGGTGGATTGATGAGGCGGTCGCATTCTGGCAGAGGCAGTTATAAAAGCAGAAAGGGAGAAAAAAGATGAATAACTTTATTTTTGAAAACGCAACAAAAGTTTATTTCGGGAAAGGGTGCGTTAAAGAGTATTTGGGCAGTCTTACCGCGCCTTACGAAACGGTAATGCTTGCTTATGGCGGCGGTTCAATTAAGAAAAACGGGATCTATGAAGAAGTGACGGAATGTCTGAAAAAGGCAGGCTGCAAGGTGGTGGAATTTTCCGGTATCGGAGCGAATCCCACGTATGCCAAGGTGTCAGAAGGGGCAAAGCTGGTGAGGGAATCCGGGGCGGAGCTGATCCTTGCCGTGGGCGGCGGCAGCGTTATGGACTGCTGCAAAGCCGTCTCCATGGCTGCGGTGTATGACGGCGATATTTGGACGGATTTCTGGGAAAGCCCCGGCGTCATTGATTTTGAACCCCTTCCGTTAGGCGTCATCGTTACGGTGGCGGGAACCGGCAGTGAAATGAACGGCGGCGCGGTCATTACCAACGAGGAACGGAAGGTTAAGACCGGACGGGATTATCCCAAATGTAATGCCGGATTTGCCCTGATGGACCCAACCTATACTTACAGTGTAGAAAAGAAATAAATGGTATCGGGCGGGTTTGATATTTTATCTCATATTATGGAGACCTATTTCAGCGAGCCGGATGAGGACAACGTGTCGGATGACATTTCGGAGGCGCTGATGCGTGGCGTTATCCGTGACCTGCGGGCGGCGATTAAGAATCCGGAGGACTACACGGCAAGGAGCAATCTGATGTGGGAAGCCACTATGGCGGAAAACCGTATCATCAAGCTGGGCAAGCGGATGGACTTTGAGTGTCATCAGATGGAGCATCAGCTTGGCGCCTATACCAACTGTAATCACGGCGCGGGGCTTGCCGTACTGCATCCGGTTTATTATCGGCATATCTACAAGGACGGGCTTGTCAAATTTCAAAAATTTGCCGTGAATGTGTGGGGCATTTCCCCGGATGGCAAAACAAAGGAAGCGCTTGCCCTTGCCGGTGTGGAAGCGCTTGCCGGCTTCATCAGGGAAATCGGACTTCCCACCACCCTGCGGGAGCTGGGCGTGGATGAAAACACCGATCTGAAGGCAATTGCGGATTCCTGCAATCTTGCTCCGGGCAGCTATCGGAAAATGACTCATGAAGAAATCCTGAAAATTTTCAGGGAGTGTTATTAAAAAGAAATGTTAAGAAAGGATGATTTAGAATGAAAAAGCCAATTGCATTACTTTTAAGCGTATCCATAATTTTTGCACTGACCGCCTGCGGCAGTCAAAACGGCGGGAATAATACCGCAAACAGCCAATCCGGCAGCGAAGAAAGCGGGACCGCTGCGGCAGACATTGAGGAAGAGCTTGCCGGGGATTCAGAGGAGCAGGCGGAAGCGGTTTTGTCTGAAGCGGAAGATACGGAAGCCGGGGATACCGGGAGCGCCGGGGGAAAAACATTGGTTGTTTATTATTCGGCATCGGGAAATACAAAAGAGGCTGCAAATTATATTGCGGCGGCAACAGGGGCTGACCTGTTTGAACTGGTGCCGGTCGAACCCTACAGCGACGCTGATCTGAACTGGACGGATGATAACAGCCGCGTGGTGTATGAGCATGACAATCCGGATGCGAGAGAGGTAGAGCTTGAGGAAACCACCGTTTCCGATTGGGAGTCCTACGATACGGTCTTTATCGGTTACCCTATCTGGTGGGGAATTGCGGCATGGCCGGTGGGCAGTTTCGTTACAGCCAATGATTTTGCCGGAAAAACGGTCATTCCTTTCTGCACCTCCGCTTCTTCCGGGCTGGGAGAAAGCGGTGAGCTTCTGGCGGAGATGGCGGGAACCGGAGACTGGCAGGAAGGAATGAGATTCCGGTCCGGTGTTTCAGAGGAAGATGTCAGGAGTTGGATAGACAGTCTGGGGTTGTAAGGATGACCGGACGGTATGGCAACTAAGAAGGAAAGGAAGATTTTTTATGAATACAAGAGTCCTTGGAAAAGATTTGGAAGTATCGGCTGTGGGGTTAGGCTGCATGGGTATGTCCCACGCCTACGGAGCGCCGGCGGATAAACGGGAAATGACAGAATTGATCGCCCAGGCGGTGGATCAGGGCTGCACATTTTTTGATACGGCGGAAACCTATGGAACAAAGGAGCGGCCTCATGATAATGAGGAACTGGTGGGAGCGGCGTTGAAGCCTTTTCGCAACCGGGTAATCATTGCAACTAAGTTTGGCATCCGGTTTGACCGTAGCAGTAAGGCGGTCAACCTGCCGCTTATCACAGATTCCCGTCCGGAAACGATCCGCAGCTCGGTGGAAGGGTCCTTAAAGCGGCTGCAAACGGACCATATTGATCTTTACTATCAGCACAGGCTTGATCCGGAAATTCCGGTTGAGGAGGTAGCCGGAGTTATGGCGGATTTGATTCGGGAAGGGAAGATTACCCATTGGGGATTGTCTGAGGCGCAGGAAGAAACCATCCGCCGCGCCCATGCCGTCTGTCCCGTGACTGCGATTCAGAACCGGTATTCCATGATGGCTCGGTGGTATGAGCCGCTGTTTCCTGTTTTGGAAGAGCTGGGGATCGGCTACGTGGCATTTTCCCCTATGGCGAACGGGCTGTTAAGCGGTAAGTACGGAAAGGATACGGTGTTTGGCGGGCGTGAGGACTATCGCAGCATTATGCCGCAGTACCAGCCGGAAAACATGGAACGCAGCCGGGAACTTTTGGACTTGCTGCAGCATACGGCAAGGGAAAAGAATGCGACGCCTGCACAGATCTCCCTTTCGTGGATGCTTTGCAAAAAGCCCTACCTTGTGCCGATCCCCGGCACCCGCAGGAGCGAACGACTGACGGAAAATCTGGGCGCGGCAGACGTGAAGCTGTCCGCTGAAGAAGTTTCCATACTGGATAAGGCGCTGGATCGGATTCCCATGTCAGAGGTATATGGAGGCGCTCCCGTGACCCGGAAGTAATTATAATCAGGAAGGGAAAACATGAAGGATAGGAAAAGGAGCATAGTCGGGATAGCAATACTGATCGTTCTGCTTGGGACCGGGTGGCGGTCTTTGTCTTACCGCAGCCGGGGAACGGATGCAGCCGACGGCAGTCAGGCGAAAGAGGCAGAGGCGGCAGTCGGTGTTCAGCCGGAAGCGGCGGAGGCGCCGGCTGCCGATGAAACGGAAGAAAGCGTCCTTGGCTATGTTACGGAAGGAACCGAAGAATACCGGGGCTTTGTCATCGACAATGTGTTTCACTCTGCAAAGGAAGGCGATATCCACTACAATGTTTATGTCCCTGCAAGCTATGACGGCAGAAAGCCCTATGCCCTGTATTTTACGCTGCCCGGTTATGAAGGGCTTTATTTTCAGGGTGTGGCGCGCAATCTTCAATCCGAGGAATTTGGGTTTGAGGCGCAAAAATACAATGAAAAAATGATCATTGTTGCCCCGCAGCTAAGTGATTGGGGCGAGACCTCCGCCGACCAGATCATTGCTTTAGTGGAATATTTTCTGGAACAGTATAACATTGACCGTTCCAAAGTGTATGGAAGCGGCTTTTCCGGAGGCGGAGAAACCATGTCCCGGGTAATGGGCAAACGCCCCGATCTGTTTACCGCCTATCTGCAGGTCAGCTCTCAGTGGGACGGAGACTACGAACCGGTCGTAAAGAACCGGCTCCCGGTGTATTTTGCGATTGGTCGCGATGATGAATACTATGGCTCAAAACCCACCAGGGAGGCTTATGATACGCTCCGCGCTTTGTACGAACAACAGGGGCTTGGAGAAGAGGAAATCAGCGACCTGTTGGTGTTGGATGTAAAAGATCATGAATATTTTACCGACCGGGGAATGTCCAATGAACATGGAGGCGGCGGTTTGTTCGCCTATGACGGGGAAATTATGGGATGGCTGTTTTCCCATTAAACGGTCGGCAAAGCCTTTGTCAAAACGTGATAAAGAAAACTTTGTTACAGGCTTTTATGACAGGCGTTTCCGTAAAGAAAGCAGGGAGTGTGAGCAGAATGAAAAAATATAAACGGCTTGCCGCAATACTGGCGGTAATGATAATTGCGGCGGGATGCGGGACAGACCGATCCGGGACAGAGCGATCCGGAAGCGGGAGCGGAGAAGTCCGGGAAACAGAAAAAGAAGAGGCGCGCGACGATGCGGTCCGGATGGAGGAAAGGAATGATGAGGCGGTAACAAATGCAAAGCTGCCGGAGGAATTGGCGCAGATACCGGAAGATTACTTTGAAGACTCCGAATATCCGGGCACACTGGTGGAGCTTTGGTATGATACTTATGAATCCATGACATATGAGGAACATAGCCAGGTGCTTCATAAAAGAGCGATTGTCTATCTGCCCTATGGATATTCCGGGCAGGAAAAGTATAACGTTTTTTATCTGATGCACGGGGGATGGAGCGATGAGACGGTATATCTTGGCACACCGGACCGTCCGGCTGCATTTAAGAATGTTTTGGATCATGGCATTGCTGCGGGAGAGATTCAGCCCATGATTGTCGTTTGCCCCACCTATAACAATACCAGTACGGAGGACAGCGGGGACTACAGTCTGGCGATCCGCCTGACGGAAAATTATCACAGAGAACTGATCAATGATCTGATACCGGCGGTAGAAGGCGCTTACAGCACCTATGCAGAGGACACCACCATAGAAGGCATTCGGGCTTCCAGGGATCATCGCGCTTTTGCCGGATTTTCCATGGGCTCGGTGGCGACCTGGAGGACGTTTCAATACTGTCTCGATTCGTTTCGCTACTTTATGCCGTCCAGCGGAAACCTGACGTCTGACGGGGCATACATGGCGTCCATGGTAAAGGAAGCCGGATATACCTGGAAGGATTTCTTCATCTTTGCGGCGTCAGGTACAAATGACTTTGCGTATGCTTCTTTTAAAAATCAGATCGAGGCAATGACGGAGGCGGGAGACGGTACTTTCCGGTATGCCGATCAGGAAAAGGACGGCAACCTGTATTTTCTGGAGCAGGAGGGCGGCACCCACAGCGGGGAGTATGCGATGGAATATTTTTATAACGGGCTGTGCTGGATCTGGCAGCCGTAGGGCGTAGGAAAAAGAAAAAATATGAGACAACAAACAGCGGAGAGGCAAAAACGCTTCCCGGGAAAGCAGAGGTATTATGATGGAATATGTAACTTTATCAAACGGAGTAAAAATGCCGATTTTAGGATACGGCGTTTATCAGGTAACAAAGGAGGAATGCGAGCGCTGCGTGTTGGACGCTCTGGAGGCGGGATACCGCAGCCTGGATACCGCGCAATCCTATTACAATGAGGAAGAAGTCGGTTCCGCCGTGAAAAAGAGCGGAATCCCCAGAGAGGAGATTTTTTTAACCTCCAAGGTATGGGTGGAGCATTACGGATATGAAGAGACCCGAAAATCCGTGGAGGAATCCCTGCGTAAATTGCAGACGGATTATCTGGACCTGATGTTGCTTCATCAGCCCTTCAATGATTATTACGGCGCGTATCGGGCGCTGGAGGATCTGTATGACGAAGGAAAGCTGCGCGCCATCGGTGTTTCCAATTTCTATCCGGACAGACTGGTAGACCTTGCTTCCTTTACAAGGATTCCGCCGATGGTCAATCAGATCGAGACCCATGTGCTGAATCAACGCGCGCAGGATCATGAATGGATGGAAAAATATCATATTGCCCATGAGGCATGGGCGCCTTTCGGAGAAGGGCGCGGAGGACTTTTTGATAACGAAGTATTAAAGCGGATCGGTAAAAAATACGGTAAAACCACCGCCCAGGTCATGCTGCGCTGGAATATCCAAAGAGGTGTGATTGTGCTGCCTAAATCCACGCATAAGGAAAGGATGATTCAGAATCTGGACGTCTTCGACTTTGTATTGACAGACGAGGATATGAGTACCATTGCCGGGCTGGATACGAAGACCAGCGCATTCTTTTCCCACTATGACCCGAACATGGTGGAGTGGTTCGTAAAGATGGTGGAGGAGCGGAAAAAACAGCACGGCGGAAAAGAAAAATAATCAGAAGACATGTCCATGATAAAACAAGAATTTTTTAAAACATTTTACTTAGTTATTTTACAAATACTCTTGACCGATAGTAACAACCGGATAATATAATCGGAAGTACCAATCGATAGAGACAAAAAGGATGAGTATAATAGCAGCAAAGGAGGACGCAATGGACAGACCTTATATCATATGCCATATCTTAAGCGCGCTGGACGGCAAGATCGCCGGAACTTTCACAGGGACAAAGACAGCGCAGACGGCAAGTGAAGAATATGCCCGTATTCGTTTGGCGTACCGGGCTGAGGCGTGGCTGTACGGCACAACAACGACGAAAGAATTTACACAGTACAAAAAGCCTGTTTTGGAACCGGCTTGCGAGAAAGTACCGGAAGGGGACTATATCGCGCAAACCGGTCCTGGATTTTATTATATTTCGCTGGATACGGCTGGAGAAATCGGCTGGGAATCCGGTATTTTTCAGAAACCCGGCAGACCCGATGCTCATGTGATTGAGATTCTGACGGAAGAAACGCCGGCGGCATATCTTCGGAAAAAGGGCGTTTCCTACATCATCGCGGGCGATACTTCCCTGGATTGCCGGATTGCCGTTGAGAAGTTGAAACGTCTGTTTATGATCGACACAATTCTGATTTGCGGAGGTGGAATGGTCAATTGGACCTTTATACAGCAGGGCGTTGTAGATGAGCTCAGCCTTATACTGGCTCCGGCTGCAGACGGCGATCCTTCGTCGCCTACCGTTTTTGAGAAATCTGAATTGCTTGCCGCAACTGCGCCGGTAGAATTTCAACTGAAAAATGTAGAACAATTAAAGGACAGCGGCGTCCGGCTGACCTATCTTGTGAAGCAGGAAGCACAGTAAGTACAGAATGCTTTCAAAGCTGCGGCAGATCCGGTTCAGATGCTGCCGCCTACGCATTTGTCCCTGTCTACGCGGTATTTAAATATCGAAATCGGATTGAATACCGGATAAATGGCGCCCAGCGGGCAAATGTATTTGCAGAAGGGACGATAAATCATAACGGAAAGCAGGATTGTGAGGATAAGCGGTATGTTATTCCACGCATAAAGCCATCCTAAGGCGTTGTGCATGGATTTGTTCAGCAGGACGAGAGGGATTCCGCCCTCCAGCGTGCCTGCTTGATATTCCAGCTTCCGATGACTGCCTGCATGGCTCCAATGGGGCAGGCGTCTACTGCGCCGGAACCATTCGGGTGTTTTTTTACACGTTTTTTCTTATCCAATTCCAACACACTCCAAACAGATACGGACGGCTTTGGTCAGTACGGTTGTCATTTCGCCCCGCCAGATACCGTATCCCATCATAATCAGACCTGCTGCAGCCACACCTATGCCGGTAAAACGGCTGGTTATAAGGCGGCGCATTTTAGTTTCCCTCCTTCAGATTGGCAAGCTCCTGTTCAACAATCGTAAGCCAGTCCTCCAGACTCCTGCTTCCGCTGTAAGTTTCCCCGACGATATTGCCGTTTTTATCCACGAAAAAGGTTTCCGGAAAACCCTCGATTCCCGTGAGACGCCCTGATCTTTCATCTGTTGATAAAGTTGTTCCAGATCCGGCATTTTCTCCACGCACGGAGTACACCATGTGGTAAAAATGTTGACAAGCGTAAGTTCGTAATTCTCAAACATCTTTTGATCGAAAGCGTTTCCAAAAACATCCTGCGTGGAAAAGCTGCCGACCGACGTCTCGGACGCGCCAAGCGTTGAAGCGGCGGAGCTTTCCGAAGATTTGGAATAAACCGTCTGCCCGGTGCCGGAGGCACTTGGAGTTTCGGGGTCGAGATGAGACTGCCCGCTTTAAACTGAATGCTTTTTATTTTCCTGCCGGGCTTACGCTGTGTAAACTTAAGCAAATTAGCAGATGAAAAAAGGCAAAAGATTTGGTATGATAAAAACAAGCCGTTTTTATGAATCGGGTCAAAGGGTGTCTGCAAAGGAGTTAAAGAAACGAATGAAAGAGTGCATAAAGGAATTCGACGGAGTCGGGGAAATTGTATATGCTGCCGATACAAAGACGCATGAACTGTTGTTTTTAAATAAGGCGGGGCTGGAAGCTTTCGGATATGACAGCCTTGCTCAGGTACTGGGGAGAAAATGTTATGAGGTCCTGCAGGGAATGGATTTTCCCTGTGCCATTTGCGGCAACGACCGGCTGAATGATAAGGAATATCTGGAGCGTACTCATGAAAATCCCGTAACGGGGAGGAAATACCGCTTAAAGAGCAAGCTGATTCCCTGGGACGGGGAACGGACCGTCCGTATGGAAATTGCGGATGATATTACGAAAAGCGATATGCAGGAGATAGAGATCAGGATCAGGCAAAGGGCTAAGAGCGAGAAGATCGTCATGGACTGTATTAAGATGATGTATTCCTCTGTGGAAACCGATGAGGCAATCAGCAATACCCTGGAAATGCTGGGCAATTATTTAAAAGGCGAGCGGGTTTACGTATTCAGTATCCACGGAAGAACTATGGATAACACCTATGAGTGGTGTGCAGAAGGAGTTTCACGGGAGATAGATTCCCTTCAAAATCTTCCCGTGACCCTGATTGACAGATGGCTTCCTTACTTTAAGAAGGATGAATGTGTTATTATTGAAGATATCGAACAGATCAGAGAGACTTCCCCCGAAGAATACGAAGTGCTAAAGGTTCAGAATATCAGGTCTTTGATTACGGTTCCGCTTATAGAGAAGGAAAACCTGGCGGGATATTTCGGAATCGATAATCCGTGGGCGGACAATCTTCATGAAATATCCGATATTTTAAAAATGCTCGCCTATTTTTTCCAATCCTTGCTGGAAAGGAAAAACAGGGAGGACTATTTAAAGAAGATCGGCTTCAGCGACGGAATGACGGGCGCTTTGAACCGCAATGCCTTTATCCGGGACGTCATGCTTGATAACAGCAGGGAGCTCTTGACGGCAGGCTGCTTTTTTATTGATATCAACGGATTGAAAAAGACGAACGATACCTATGGCCATGAGGCGGGAGATAAGCTAATCCGGCAGATTTACGGAATTATCTGCAAGGTAGTGGGAATGCATCCGGTCTACAGGCTGGGCGGCGACGAATTTGTAGTGCTGTGCCGGAATATTTCCATAGAAGATATGGGGAAAATGGAAAGCAGGCTGAAGGAAGAGCTCGGAGGCAAAAACGGCTGTAGCGCGGCGGTCGGTCAGAGCTTTTTGGAAAATCCCGGGGATCTGTCCCTGCTTATGGAAGAAGCGGATAAAAAGATGTATCAGAATAAGGAAGATTATTATAAAAATCAGGGAGTTAAATCATAGGTTATTTGACGTCCTTGATTGAAATAGCCGGAAATATATGATAAAATTGAAACGGCTTTAATGCAAGGTAAGGGCAAAGAGCCCGTAAATGCGGAGGTTTAAGAGAAATGGAACAGTACAAGCAGGAATTTATCGAATTTATGGTGGATTGCAATGTTTTGAAATTCGGAGACTTTGTCACAAAGAGCGGACGCAAGACCCCTTTCTTTGTCAACACCGGGTTTTATCGTACCGGCAGGCAGTTAAAGAAGCTAGGAGAATATTATGCAAAGGCGATTCATGACAAATTCGGTCTGGATTTTGACGTGCTTTTCGGACCGGCGTACAAAGGAATACCGTTGACCGTCGCGACGACAATGGCGATCAGCGATCTGTACGATAAGGATATCAAATACTGTTCTAACCGGAAAGAAGTAAAGGACCATGGAGATAAAGGCATTTTGTTGGGAAGTCCCATAGAGGACGGCGATAAGGTGCTGTTGATTGAAGATGTGACGACCGCGGGAACTTCCATCGGAGAGACTCTGCCCATTATTCAGGCGCAGGGCGATGTCAGCGTCTGCGGGCTGGTAGTCAGCGTGGACAGATGCGAACGCGGCAAAGGAGAAAAGAGCGCGCTTGCGGAGATTTCCGAGACTTACGGCATGGAGACGACGGCGATCGTTACGATGAAAGAGGTTGTGGAGCACCTTTATAACAGACCTTACAACGGAAAAGTGTATATTGATGATACGTTAAAAGCGGCGATTGACGCATATTATGAGCAGTACGGAGTAAAATAAGGAGGACCGGCATGGAAGAAAAAGTATATAAAACAATGACAAATTCGGGAGCGTTAAATATTACACTGGGTATTGTTACCATAGCGGCTGGAATTGCCGGCGGCGTGCTTTTGATTATCAGCGGAGCCAAACTGTTGTCCGGAAAATCCAGACTCATTTTTTAGGGAATGGTGTCTATGCGGAAAAAGGGTTATATGTTTACCAACAAAAGCCATTCCGAGCGCGGAAAATTTTCCGCCGCTCTCGGCGCGATTTCCTTTATCTCAATGTGTCTGGTCATTTACATTTCCTACAGACAAAGGGGCGCGATGAATCCGAAGCTTGGAGCGGCGACGGTTTTTGCGCTGTTGTTTTCTCTTGCGGGAGAGGTAACGGGCATTTTATCGAGGATGGAAAAGGACAGGTTTTATCTGTTTCCCAATATCGGGATTATTTTAAACACCATTGTGATTTTGCTGGTGGGATTTTTATTTTATTTAGGAGTGAGTGGTATCTGATGGAAGAAAGATGGAGTTTGAGTATTGACAGAATCAGAGAAATTGAGTCGGAGCCGCAGTTAAAAGAACCTTATGGGAGCTACTTTACGCAAGTGGCTTCTTTTCTTTTGGCAATTGCAGAGCTTGCCGGTGCGCCGGAAAACGGCGGAGACTTGTGGACGAAGGAGACGGTGGAGCGTCTGTACCGGGAATTGGGAAAGGAAAGTTATGTAAACTCGTATACCAACCCTGCCCATGCGGTTTCCGTGTTCGGAGAAAAAATGGGGCGCCTGCTTTCCTTTGTTTATGCGGAAATGTTTTCTTTGCCCGCTTATGCGGCGGAAAGGGACCGGGAAGAGATTCTGATCCGCTTTGAGTGGTTTGTGGAACTGTATTGCATTTTTGAGGAAGAAACGGACGGAGACGACGCGCTGTATGAAGAAGCGTGGGAGTGCTGTTATTGGTTTGTCAGCGATTATATGGATGTGGAAACGGAAAAACGGGTAGGCGAAAAGGTAGATCCTTCTTTTGATTTTGCATACCGGCTGATTATGGAATCGGATTTATCCGATCCGGATTATTTGTACCGTTACGGCGAATATATTTCGGACAACCAGATCGAAACGGCGAAGTATCTGGGCGAAATGTCAAAAGAGACGCTGCAGGAAATGGCGGATACCTATACGGAAGGGTACCGCATCGGATTTATCAAGGGCAATAAGGACTTGTCCAAAAAAGAAGTGGTCAATATCATTTATCCCATCGGCTTTGAAAAGGTCGTAAAGTTAGCAATTGCTAATTTTGAAAAGATGGGACTGAAGGCGACGCTGATGCGAACGCCCCATTCTATATTTCATAAAAGAGGAACCGCCATCGGCGGTTATTACAGCAGCAGTCCCAATCGTCAGTTTGATTATGACCACAGGGAGGATGACGCGCTGTTTTTGGACAACAGACTGGTAAACCGCAGGCTGGAGGTGCTGGAAGAGGCGTATATCAAATATAAAGAGATTGCCGCAAAACACGGCGGACCCGCATGGATCGAGGTATTCGGCGAGGAAAATTTTGCGCCTGTTGATAAGCCGGAAGCATGCAGTTACAGCGAGAAGCAGCAAAAACTGGCGGTCAGCTATGCGGCGCGTTCGGGAAAGATTATCAACGCTTATATACCCGGCGAAGAAAGAAGTTTTACGATCATCGCCTATCCGATACCGGAAATCGGCAGGAATTACCGGGAGATCATGAAAGACACCATCGCTTTGAATACGCTGCCCAGTGAGAAATATGAAACGGTACAGCAAAAGATCATTGACGCCCTGGATAAGTGTGAATTTGTCAGGGTCTTTGGCATGAACGGCAACCGGACGGATTTGAAAGTAAAGTTATGTAAACTTAAAGAGCCGGATAGAATGACAAAGTTTGAAAACTGCGTCGCCGATGTGAACATTCCCGTAGGGGAAGTGTTTACCTCCCCGGTTCTGAAAGGCACGCAGGGGCTGCTCCATGTAAAACGGGTGTATCTGCGGGATTTATCCTATGAAAATCTGGAAATTGCTTTTGAGGACGGCATGGTAAAGGATTATAACTGTACCAATTACGGGGAGAAGGGGCAGAACCGGAAGTATATCAAAGATCATGTGCTGCAGCATTACGCTTCCCTTCCGATGGGAGAGTTTGCGATCGGTACCAATACGACGGCGTATGTAATGGGACGCAAATACGGTATTGAAGATAAGCTGCCGATTCTCATTGCGGAAAAGACGGGACCTCATTTTGCAGTGGGAGATACCTGTTATTCTCATGCCGAGGACGTGGCGGTGTACAATCCTGACGGAAAGGAAATCGTCGCAAGGGATAACGAGATTTCTTTGCTGCGTAAGGATGATGAAAAGAAGGACCGGGCATATTTTCAGTGCCATACGGACATTACAATCCCTTATGACGAACTGGGAAGGCTGTACGGCGTGACGGAAACGGGAGAAGAAATCGATATCATAAAAGACGGGCGTTTTGTGCTTCCGGGGACGGAAATGCTCAATGTTCCCTTAGACGAGGCGCAGAAAACGGAGCGCACAAATTAAAGTAAAACAGTTGCACTTATTTTTTATTTCCTGTACACTATAACCGAATGTAAAATATACGAAAAGGAGTGGCATTATGGCACAGGTTGGTATTGTGATGGGCAGCGATTCGGATATGCCCGTGATGAGTAAAGCAGCAGATATTTTGGAAGAACTGGGTATTTCCTATGAGATGAAGATCATTTCCGCTCACAGGGAACCGGACGTATTTTTTGAATATGCGAAGACCGCGGAAGAAAAAGGTTTTAAAGTCATTATCGCGGGAGCGGGGATGGCGGCTCATCTGCCGGGTATGTGCGCGGCGATTTTCCCGATGCCCGTTATCGGCATCCCGATGCACACGACGTCTTTGGGCGGAAGAGATTCACTGTATTCCATCGTACAGATGCCTTCGGGAATTCCCGTTGCGACGGTGGCGATTAACGGCGGAGCCAACGCGGGGCTTTTGGCGGCAAAGATCCTTGCTACCTCGGATGCCGCTTTGCTCGATAAATTAAAGGCTTATTCTAAGAAACTCAAAGAGCAGGTAGAAGCGAAGGACGCGAAGCTGCAGCAGGTCGGATATCGGAATTATTCCAAATAAATCACTTAAAAGCGAGGAGAAAACATAATGGATTACAAAAAAGCGGGCGTTGATATTGAAGCGGGTTATAAATCCGTAGAGTTGATGAAAAAGCATGTGAAGGAAACCATGAGACCGGAAGTGATCGGCGGTCTTGGCGGCTTCTCCGGCGCATTTTCCTTAGAAGCGGTTAAAAAGATGGAAAAGCCGGTTCTGTTATCCGGTACGGACGGGTGCGGCACAAAGGTAAAGCTTGCATTTCTGATGGACAGGCACGATACCATCGGGATTGACTGCGTTGCCATGTGCGTCAACGATATTGTCTGCGCGGGCGCGGAGCCTTTATTTTTCCTGGATTACATTGCATGCGGCAAAAATTATCCCGAAAAGATCGCGACGATTGTCGCGGGCGTTGCAGAAGGCTGCAAACAGTCCGGCGCGGCGCTGATCGGCGGCGAGACAGCGGAACATCCCGGACTGATGCCCGAGGAGGAATACGATCTTGCAGGCTTTGCCGTGGGCGTAGCCGATGAAAAGGATCTGATTACCGGAGAGAACATCAGACCCGGCGACGTATTGATCGGTATGGCAAGCTCCGGCGTACATAGCAACGGCTTTTCTCTGGTCAGAAAAGTGTTTGAAATGACAAAGGAAAGTCTGGATACCTATTATGACGAATTGGGAAAGACGTTGGGAGAAGCGCTGATCGCACCCACAAGAATTTATGTCAAAGCATTGCAGAACGTCAAAGCTGCAGGCGTCAGAATGAAGGGCTGCAGCCATATTACGGGCGGCGGATTTTATGAAAATATTCCCCGTATGCTTCCCGACGGCGTATGCGCCGTTGTCAGAAAGAACAGCTACGGGGTGCCTGCAATCTTTAAGCTGTTGCAGGAAAAGGGACAGATTGAAGAAAAGATGATGTACAATACTTACAATATGGGCATCGGTATGGTCGTTGCGGTAGATCCCGCGGATGCGGACAAAACCATGGAAGCGATGAAAGCGGCAGGCGATACGCCCTATGTGATCGGCAGTGTGGAAGCCGGAGAAAAGGGAGTCAGATTATGCTAAGAATTGTTGTCTGCGTATCCGGCGGAGGGACCAATTTACAGGCGATTATCGACGCCGTAAAGGACGGGACCGTTACCAATACGCAAATTGCGGGAGTGATCAGCAATAACAGAAACGCTTTTGCTTTAGAACGGGCAAAGGAAGCGGGCGTCCCCGCGGTCTGCGTTTCGCCGAAGGATTATTCTGACAGAGAGCGTTTTAACGAGGCTTTATTGGACGCCGTCAATCAGATGCAGCCGGATTTAATCGTGCTGGCGGGATTTCTGGTTACAGTACCGGCAAGGATGATCGCGGCATATGAAAATAAAATCATCAACATTCATCCGTCTTTGATCCCGTCTTTTTGCGGCGTCGGCTATTACGGATTAAAGGTTCACGAAGGGGCGCTTGCCCGCGGCGTGAAGATTTCCGGCGCGACGGTGCATTTTGTGGACGACGGGACCGATACGGGACCGATTATCCTGCAAAAGGCGGTTACAGTAGAGCCGGACGATACGCCGAAAACGCTGCAGCAGAGGATTATGGAAGAGGCGGAGTGGAAAATCCTGCCTGAGGCGATTGATCTGATTGCAAACGGTAAGGTGTCCGTGGTAAACGGCAGGGTCAGGATTGCAGAATAATATACGGTTGAAAAGCAGATAGGGTTAAATGCAGATAGAATAAAAAACAGGAATAGGATCACAGGAGGAAGCTATGAAAGTATTGATTGTCGGAAGCGGCGGAAGAGAACATGCGATTGCCATGAGCGTAAAGAAAAGTCCCAGGGTGGACCGGATCTATTGCGCGCCGGGAAACGCGGGTATCGGACAGATTGCGGAATGCGTGCCCATCGGCGCCATGGAATTTGATAAGCTGGTTGCCTTTGCAAAAGAACAGCAGATTGACCTGGTCATCGTCGGTATGGACGATCCTCTGGTAGGCGGTCTTGTGGACGAAATGGAAAAAGCGGGCATCCGTACCTTCGGTCCCCGTAAAAACGCGGCGATTCTGGAGGGCAGCAAAGCCTTTTCCAAGGATTTGATGAAAAAATACAAGATTCCCACGGCTGCATATGAAAATTTTGACGATCCGGCAAAAGCGCTCGCTTATCTGGAAAACGCTTCTTTCCCTATTGTATTAAAGGCGGACGGTCTTGCGCTGGGCAAGGGCGTATTGATCTGCAATACCTTAGAAGAGGCGAAGGAAGGCGTAAAATCCATTATGGAGGATAAAAAATTCGGCTCCGCGGGCAATCAGATGGTCATTGAAGAGTTTATGACCGGACGCGAAGTCAGCGTTTTATCCTTTGTGGACGGAAAAACCATCAAAATCATGTCTTCCGCGCAGGATCATAAGCGCGCAAAGGACGGGGATCAGGGGCTGAATACCGGCGGTATGGGCACTTTTTCACCGAGCCCTTTCTATACCGATGAAGTGGACGATTTTTGTAAAAAATATATTTATCAGGCGACCGTGGACGCTATGGCGGAGGAAGGCAGAGAGTTTAAAGGCGTGATTTTCTTTGGGCTGATGCTGACCAAGGACGGTCCGAAAGTGCTGGAATATAATGCAAGATTCGGCGATCCGGAGGCGCAGGTTGTCCTGCCGCGAATGAAAAATGATATTATCGAGGTGGTCGAGGCGTGTATCGACGGGACCCTGGATCAGGTGGATCTGCAGTTTGAAGACAATGCGGCGGTCTGCGTCGTTCTTGCTTCCGACGGCTATCCCGTTTCTTATGAAAAGGGCTTCCCGATTAAAGGGCTTGAGGCTTTTGACGGAAAAGACGACTATTTTGTGTTCCATGCGGGTACAAAGAAAACGGACGAAGGCTTTGTCACAAACGGCGGACGCGTCCTCGGCGTGACTGCAAAGGGAAACGATCTGAAGGAAGCGAGAAAAAAAGCATATGAGGCAACCGAGTGGATCAGTTTTGATAATAAATATATGCGCCACGATATCGGAAAGGCAATAGACGAGGCATAAGGAAGACGGAAAGGCGCCTGCTGTTTGTCAGGGAAAACTGACCGGAAAGATCATGGCATAAAACCGGGGCTGCCGTATTTATACATTGGGGATTGATCAAAGGAAACCTTTATAAAAACGCCGGTATTTAATCCGCGTATTTTGCGGATTTATTTACCGTTGCGTTTTTATAGAGCGAAAGCGTGTTTCCGTGATCCATCCCCAAATGTATAAATGCGGCAGCCCCGTTTTTTTTCTTATCCGCCGATGCGGGAATATTCTCCGGCACGCTACAATATATAGTTACGGACGGTTATTAAATTTTTATAATAATACCACATTTTGGTTGACGGCGGTTTGAGCCGATAGTATGATAATGATGTGTGAATATGCTGTCTGAAAGGATATTTTTTTCCTAAGAAGATACAATAATATAGGATACATATGAGGCGATTAGGTTTTGTGCCCATTGTTCGTTACATTTTGTAACAGAGAGGAGACATTATGACCGCTAAGATATTAAAAAAAGGTATGATTGTTTTTGCCGCATTGGTTCTTTCCACAGGACTGATGATGGGAAAACAGGCGCAGGAAGTATATGGAGCAGAGACGGGAAGCGCGGCTTCCTCAAATGCGTATTTGAAATCTCTGAGTGTGGACCCCGGCACCATGAGTCCGGAATTTTCCCCGGAGATTACGTCTTATACGATAACGGTAGGCGAAGATGTGGACAGAATCAGCGTTACCTGCAGTACGGCGGAGTCGGATTCCAAGGTCATTGAGGCGGGCGGCTTCAAGAATCTGGAGCTTGGAAGCAACGACGCGATCGTTACGGTGCAGGCGGCTGACGGAACCAAATGTTCCTATCATCTGACCATTAACCGCGGAGCGGCTTCTTCGGAGGAAGCGGGGACGGCTTCGGGAGAAAACAAGGCGGCTGATGAAGAGGACGGAATCGGTCAGGAAGATGGCGACAGTGAGAGCGGAGAAAACGCTTCGGATGAGGACGAGGTCAGCACACAGGTCGGTGTTGTGCCCGCCAGCATGAGCACCGAATCCACCCTGGTAGGCGGCGAGAGCATTTTTGCATCTTTTCAGGTAAACGCTACGTTTCCCCAGGAATTGCTGCCGGACGGTTTCGTGGAAGAGGAATATAATTATAAGGGAATGACGGTACAATCGGCATATTTTGCCGCAGGAGACCTCCGGCTTTTATATTTGTCGGCAGGAGACGGCACCAGCTCCGATTTTCGTATCTATTATGAGGATACGGACACCTTTATGGACTTTTTGCAGTTGAAGGGAACGGACGGAAAGTTTATTATGCCGGTCAGATATCAGGCGCAGATTAAGATTCCGGACAATTATACGGGCAGCTATCTGCCCTGGGGAGATAAGGTAATATCCTGCTATATTTATACGGAATTGACGGATAATCCGATTACGGTCTCAAACGGCGAAGAACAGGAAGAGGGAACGGAAGAAAATGCCGCCGAGACGGAGCCGGTACATGTAGAGGATCTGGATGAAGAGGTGGAATTTTATCTGCTCTATGCCATGAATAACGAGGGCGGCGAAAACTTTTATTTATACGACTCTGTAGAAGGGACTTACCAGCGGTATGTGGAGAGGGATACTTCTTATGAACTGGATCAGTCCTATTTCAAGTACAAGGATTTGGCGCATCAGCGCTTTGCGCTGATGTGTGTGTTGGGCGTTTTGCTGCTCATCGCCGTATTCTGTATTATCAATCTGGTAATCCGCAACAGAGAGTTGAAGGCGGATCTGGAGGATGAAGACGACGATCCCGACGGCGATGGTTCCGATGGGGACAAAGGCAATAACGGTGGCAAGGGCGGCAACAACAACCACAGGGGCGGCGACAACGGCGACCGGGACGTTTCCGACGCACCGCAGAAAAAGAAGAGCGAAGCGCCCGGGGAAAAGCGCGCAGAGAAAACCGTAAAAAAAGAACCGGATGCAAAGGCGGAACCGGCGGCGCCGGCAAAGAAGCAGACAAAGGCGAAAGACGCGGTAAAAGCGGCGCCGGCGAAAAAACAGCAAAAAGCGCCGAAGCAGGAACCGGAATTTGATACCGCGTCGCTGGAAGAAAAAATTATCGGGCAGCTTCAGCAGGAAGCGGGAGAACCGGAGCCTGTGAAACGGGAGTCTGAAAAACGAGAGCCTGAGAGAACGAAAAAGCCTTCTAATTTTAAAATGATCAATTTATCCAGAGAGCCGGAGCCGACAGGGCTGGACGACGACTTTGAATTTGAATTTATCAATCTGGACGACGACTAATAAATGACGGAATGGAGGATATTAACCAATGGCCTATACAGAACATGCGAAAGCCGCACTGGCGGCGGCAAAAAGAATGGCCAGGACAACCGGACAAAATTATATCGGGACGGAACATATCCTGTTAGGATTATTAAAACAGCAAAACGGCGTTGCCGCTAAAATTCTGGAACAGCACGGCGTGACGACGGAACGGGTAATGGAAGTGATCCGGGAGCTGATCGCGCCCTCCGGTACCGTTTCCGTACTGGAAAGGGACGGATATTCTCCGCGTGCCATGCAGATATTGGAGGAAGCGGATAAACAGGCGGCGAGATTTTCTTCGGCGCAGACCGGAACGGAGCATATCCTTTTGGCGATTATCAAGGAAGGAGACAATATTGCCGCAAGGCTTCTGTATACATTGGGCGTCAGCCTGCAGAAAATGTATGTGGATACGCTGACGGCGATGGGAGAAGACGCGAATCTTGCCAAGGAAGATCTCAATCCCAAAAAGAAAAAGAATCCGACGAAAACGCTGGATCAGTACAGCAGAGACCTGACCAGACTGGCAAGAGAAGGAAAACTGGACCCTGTCATCGGGAGGGAAAATGAAATTCTGCGGGTAACGCAGATCCTCAGCAGAAGAACCAAAAATAATCCGTGTCTGATCGGAGAGCCGGGCGTCGGCAAAACGGCGATTGCGGAGGGGCTCGCCCTTAGAATTGCGTCGGGAGACGTACCTCCCACCATCAGCAAAAAGCGGGTCGTTACCCTCGACTTATCGGCGATGGTGGCGGGAAGCAAATACCGCGGAGAGTTTGAGGAGCGTATTAAAAAGGTCATCGGCGAAGTCATTGAAGACGGAAATATCATTTTATTCCTGGATGAAATTCATACGATTATCGGCGCGGGCGGTGCAGAAGGAGCCATTGATGCTTCCAATATTTTGAAGCCGTCCCTGGCAAGAGGAGAAATCCAACTGATCGGCGCCACCACCATAGAGGAATACCGTAAGTAT
Organism: uncultured Lachnospiraceae bacterium; assembly: GCA_900542015.1. Lineage (GTDB taxonomy): Bacteria > Bacillota > Clostridia > Lachnospirales > Lachnospiraceae > UBA2882. Next base: position 28,002 of record UQLY01000023.1, read on the forward strand.
CTTGCCAAAGACGCGGCGTTAGAGCGCCGTTTCCAACCGGTCAACGTAGAGGAGTCTACGGTCAGCGAAGCCGTGGAAATCTTAAAGGGCATCAGGCATAAGTATGAGGAGCACCATCAGGTAACGATTTCCGACGAAGCGGTGGAAGCTGCGGTCAAATTGTCCAAACGTTATATCAACGACAGAAATCTGCCGGACAAAGCAATCGACCTGATTGACGAAGCCGCTGCAGCGCTGCGGCTTAGGGGCATGAACCTGCCGGAAAAATGCAGGGAGTTAGAGGAGCAGATCAAGGCGATGGATTTGCAGATCGAGCGTTCCTTCAAATTCGATGCCTTTTCCCAGGCGCATGAAATCAAACTGGCGCAGGATGAACTGGTGAAAAAATACAACCGCCTGAAAGCGAACCACGAAAAGAAAATTGCGAACCGCAGTCTGGTAGTAGGGGAAAACGATATTGCCGATGTGGTTTCCATGTGGACGAAAATTCCCGTCAGCAAGCTCGCCGAAAAGGAGAGCGAACGTCTGTTGAAGCTGGAGAGCATTCTGCATAAACGGGTCATCGGGCAGGAAGAAGCGGTAACGGCTGTGGCGAAAGCGATGCGTAGAGGGCGTGTGGGTCTTGCCGATCCCAATAAGCCCATCGGTTCCTTTTTATTCTTGGGACCTACGGGCGTCGGTAAAACGGAGCTGAGCAAGGCGCTTGCCGAGGCGATGTTCGGATCGGAAAACGCGTTGATCCGCGTCGATATGTCCGAATATATGGAGCCACATTCCGTCGCGAAGATGATCGGCTCGCCTCCGGGCTATGTAGGGCACGACGACGGCGGGCAGCTTAGCGAGAAGATCCGCAGAAATCCTTATTCCGTCGTATTGTTTGACGAGATTGAGAAGGCGCATCCCGACGTATTCAATATCCTGTTACAGGTGCTGGACGAAGGGCATATTACCGATTCCAAGGGCAGAAAGGTCAATTTTAAAAATACGATTTTGATTATGACCTCCAACGCGGGAGCTTCCCGTATTGTGGAGCCGAAGAACCTGGGCTTTGCGGCGCAGACGACCGAAAAGCAGAATTATGAAAAGATGAAAAGCGGCGTGATGGAAGAGGTAAAACGACTGTTTAAGCCGGAATTTATCAACCGTATTGACGAGATTATGGTATTCCACCAGTTGACCAAGGCGGATATGCACAAGATCGTAACCTTGCTTTGCAAAAATCTGTGTGCACGGTGCAAAACGCAGATGAATATCGATCTGACCGTCACAGGCGCGCTAAAGGATCATATTGTGGATAAGTTTACCGATCTGAAAATGGGAGCAAGACCTTTGAAACGGGCGATCCAGACGGAGATTGAAGATCCTCTTGCGGAAGAGATTTTAGCCGGACATATCAAACCGGACAGCAGGGTCAGCGCGGGCGTGCACGATAAAAAAGTCGCTTTTACAGTGAAGGAATAGTATTTACCATGGGACAAAAATAAGGTATACTGAATATGACGGTATGATACGTAAATTCGGGTATACAAAAACAGGAGGATATAACAATGGCAGTAGTAGAGCAGTTGATTCGTTCCGAATCAGACGGTTCCATCAGTTTTGGAAACCATACTTTGGCGGCAAAGGCAAAGCTGGAGGATTTCCCTCATGCGGGAGACCTGTATAAGGTAAAAACCTTTCAGACTATGACGAAGCTTGAGAAAAACGGAATGTTTTTATATGAATCCGTTCCGGGCACCAGCGTCAACGAATTAAAGGAAACAGCCGAAGGTATGAGCTTTAAGGTAGAAGGAGCAACGGACGCGCAGATCACGCTGGGCTTGAAGGACGATACCCAGTATGAGGTGTTTGTAGGCGGCGAGAGCGCGGGAAAGATGAGCACGGGTCTTGGCGGAAAGCTCAATTTAAGCGTAGAGCTTGCCGATATGGGCGAAGTGGATGTAAAGGTGGTAGAAGCGTAAGATGGCAAAGGGCAAAGCGACAAGCGCTTTCTTTTGTCAGAACTGCGGCTATGAATCTTCTAAATGGATGGGACAATGTCCCGCCTGTCATACGTGGAACAGCTTTGTGGAAGAGCGGATTACAAAGAGCGTTTCTTCCGTAAGCGGCAGCGGAAAAATTGTTAATTCCGCCAAGGTAAAGCCGGTAGAACTGAAAGCTGTTTCGGGACAGAAAGAAGAGAGATTTGCAACCGGAATAGAAGAATTTGACAGGGTGCTGGGTGGCGGTATCGTCCCCGGCTCTCTTACGTTAGTGGGTGGAGATCCCGGTATCGGGAAATCCACCCTGCTTTTACAGGTATGCAGGCAGCTCGCAGAGCAGGATAAAGAAGTGCTGTACATATCGGGGGAAGAATCCCTGACACAGATTAAGATGCGTGCGGATAGAATCGGAGAGTTTTCCGATCGGTTTAAGCTCCTTACGGAAGTGAATTTAGGCGTGATCGCGGAGGTGGTACGAAACAGCCGACCGGAGGTTGTGGTAATCGATTCGATTCAGACCATGTATAATGAAGAAGTCAGCGCGGCGCCGGGAAGCGTGTCACAGGTCAGAGAATCCACGGGCGTGCTGATGCAGCTTGCAAAAGTGGAAAATATTGCGATCCTGATTGTGGGACATGTGACGAAGGAAGGGACCGTCGCCGGACCGCGAGTGCTGGAGCACATGGTGGATACGGTTTTGTATTTTGAGGGAGACAAACAGGATATTTACAGGATTTTGAGGGGCGTAAAAAACCGGTTCGGTTCGACCAATGAGATCGGTGTTTTTGAAATGGGAGAATGCGGCCTGGTGGAAGTTAAGAACCCTTCGGAATTTTTGATAAGCGGCAAGCCGGAGGGCGCCTGCGGGTCGGTAGTCGCCTGCTGTATGGAGGGGACGCGCCCGATGCTTCTGGAGGTCCAGGCGCTTGTATGCGATACCAATTTTCAGATTCCGAGAAGACAGGCGACCGGGTGCGATTTCAACAGAATGAATTTGCTGATCGCGGTTATTGAGAAAAGAATGCGGATACCCCTCGGCAGGGAAGATGCTTATGTCAACTTCGCGGGAGGAATGCGTATTTTTGAACCGGCAACGGATCTTGCCGTCGTGCTTGCATTGGTATCCAGCTATCGCAACCAGCCGGTGCCGGATGATATGCTGGTGTTTGGCGAAGTCGGACTAAGCGGCGAGGTCAGGGGCGTTTCCATGGCGAAGCAGAGAGTGACGGAGGCAAGGAAACTGGGCTTCCAAAGCTGTATAGTGCCTTACGCCAACGCAAAACAGGTGGAGGATATCAAGGGAATCAGGATTCATATCGTAAAAAGTATCATGGACGCCGTATCGCTGATCAGCGGGTAAAGGGCAATTCAGTTGTAAAAAATGATTGTAATTGTCTGATTTTGTCGATGATTGTAGCAATATAGTGCAAAATGAAAGCAATATAATTGTAGAAAAAAGTCAAAACAAGGAATATAATGACAATAGTTTAACGGAAGTTAAACTTGCTAATTAGCAATTCCGGAAGAATTCCCCTTTTACACAAACAGGTGGGTCGAGCGTCATAGGCGCTCGGCTTACTTGTTTTTATGTGAAAATTTTTGTGCAGCAGAATAAAAGCTGATATAAAAAAGGCATTTTATTGCAGATAGGCAAAAAAACGGCAAAACGTATATTGACAATTATTATTACAAATGGTAAACTTCAATAAAAGCATATATTTCTAACATTCTTTTGCACAGTACTGTGTATTCTTACTTTCTGCCGTAAGGCATCTTGAAATCAATGCTTTTAAATCCAATCAAATTATTTAATAAGCAGGGGTTTCAGATAGCGTTAAGCGGAACGGGTAACTCCTGTTACGAGGAGGTACAAATGAAAGAAGCACAGAGAAGGTATAAAGATACCGTGTTTCGGATGTTGTTTGCTGATCCTGTCAGAGCATTATCCCTGTATAACGCTGTAAATGGAACGGAATATGAAAATCCCCTTGCATTACAGTTTAATACTTTGGAAAACGTTATTTATATGAATGTAAAAAACGATTTATCATTTTTGATCGCGAATCAGGTCAATCTTTATGAACAGCAATCCACTCCGTCCGTTAATATGCTCCTATGTCAAGATTTAGTACAAATTAAAATGAGAAGTTCTGCCAGCTAAGC
>UQLY01000024.1 GCA_900542015.1 uncultured Lachnospiraceae bacterium
TAATAATAAATTATAACAGGTAACAGAACCCTTAAATTATGTGCTTGCACAATTGCAATTTACTTTACTTCCATTGATTGTATTCCAAAAATCCTCTTTCTGCTTTGACGGATTATCTATGCCTTGTATTATAAATCGTTCTTCCGGTATCGTCTTAGTTTTGTCTTCCTTTACGCCAAATATAATGTATCCGCCCTTAGTATTGGCAAATGCAGAATATGACTCATATGCAGACTTCGGCACGCTGCCTTCTGCTTTTTTGCACTCTATATCAACTTTTTCACCTTGGTAAATAAGTTTCTTTAACTCCTGCATATTCATTGCGATACCTGCTTTCATTTTTTATTATCTCCATTGTTCCACTGTCCATCCTCTGTGAAGCATAACACTTTTCAATCTTTTATATTAAAACAGTATAACCCAAAATACAAGTAACACAGTAAACAGGTTATTCATTCGTATTTTCCAGTATTATTTCAATCAGTCCCTCTATTGCTGAATTCAAGTGCTTGTCTTTATGAATAAATATCTGCGAAAATACATGAAAATCATTTCCATCCCAATCAAGCCGCTTTAGAGAACCGTTTTCCATTTCTTCTCCGACCACCATATCCGGTATAAAAGCTACGCCTAATTGATTCACTGCAAACTGTTTTAATATTTCTTTTCTGCTTGTCTCTATTCCAATTTTAGGGGCAATGGAATACTTTGCCAAATCCTCAATAAGCATTCGTCTGAAATTACAGCCGTGCGAGGTAAGGAGCAATGGAATATTTTCTAAATCCGTTTCCCTGATATGATTTTTTCTTGCAAGAGGATATTCCGGGCTTGCATAGAATCCCAATGTTTCCGGTTTTTTATGCAGCATGACCAGTTCCGGCAATTCAATGTATGGATTCAAAGTGTAAACCAAATCTAAAGATCCCTGTTTTAACATCGAAGGAAATATATCATGGGTAATAAATTGAAGCTGGATTTCTATTTTAGGAAATTTCTTTTTATATTCCAGTAAAATATGGGGCAATGTGTTATAACACAACGATTCAGAAACTCCTAACCTTACTATTCCCGCAGGATCTTCGGATTTCGGCACTTCCAACAATATTTCCCTTTCCAGCTGCAGCATTTTTTGTGCATATACCAATAATCTTTTGCCCTCTAATGTTAAAACAACATTTTTCCCCAGCCGCTCAAACAAAAGGCAATTCAGCTCCTCCTCCAATTGTTTAATTTGTGTCGTAACCGTTGACTGGGCATATCCTAACAGATTTGCAGCAGAAGTAAAGCTTCCTGCTTCCGTTATTTTTAAAAAAGTTTCTAATTGCACAATTGTCATTTTATAACCTCATTATCAAAATAAATGAATTATATTATTTATTATTTCAATTTTACTGATATGTTATCTGATGCTATTATACAAAAAAGAGAAAGAAGTGCAACAAATATGAGCATAGAAGTTGAACACTTAACAAAAAGCTATAAAATAAAAAACCGTTCCATGAAAGACAGTTCCGTCAAACACCTTTTTGACAAAAAATATTCTTATGCGACTGCTGTAAATGATATTTCTTTTACCATTCAAGCAGGTGATATTGTGGGATTTATAGGAGCAAATGGCGCCGGAAAATCCACCACCATAAAAATGCTCACCGGTATCCTCACTCCGGACAATGGTACGATTTCTGTCAATGGTCTGAATTTTAAGAAAAACAGAAAAGAGATTATGCTAAAGATCGGTGTTGTATTTGGGCAGAGAAGCGTGCTTTGCTGGGACATTCCAGTAATCGAATCCTTTAAACTGTTTAAGGATATGTATCGCATTCCGGAAAAAATTTATAGTGAAAATATTGAGATATTTTCCGATATCTTGAATCTGTCCGAATTTATTTACAAACCGCCCAGACTTCTGAGCCTTGGGCAAAGAATGAAAGCAGATTTGGCGGCAGCTTTATTACATAATCCTGAAGTTTTGTTTCTTGATGAACCCACTATCGGGATAGATGTTTTGGCAAAAGCAAAAATACGGGATTTTATTATCAAAATGAACCAGGTAAAAAATACTACCATTATTTTGACAACTCACGATATTTCAGACATTGAATCACTATGCCGGAAAATGCTGATAATTGATAAAGGTTCTCTTTTATACGACGGTACATTAGATGAATTGAAAAGTAAGTATCATTTTACCCCTACTGAAGAATCCCATCAAAAGCCCCCGATGAGCAACTCTCTTGAAACAATCATCAAAAGCATATATGAAGGGGGATGCCTATGAAGAAATATATTGATTACATACTAATCGGGATTAAAGAACATACGGCTTATCCAAGTGCAATATGGTCTAAATTTCTGTCTAAGATACTTTATTTGTACTTACAGCTTTCTATATGGAATGCCCTTTTTCTATCAAACAGCCGGACAAACCTGTTGTTAAATCAGGAAGATACCTTAAAATATATCGTTGTTGCCACTATAATCTCTTCTTTTATTGAATGCAATACCATCGAATGGCTAAATGCTCAGATTCAAACAGGAAATATTGTCACAGAATTGATCCGACCCACAGATTTCAGAAAAATGGTCTTCTCCAGACATTTCGGAGACACGATTGTAAAAATTGCATTCTGCTGTGTTCCGCTAAGCATTATTGCAATGGTTATTATGCCAACGCATATATTGTACCGCACGCAAATTTTATGGGGAATACTTTCGATTATGCTGGCATATTATATTCAGTTTTTATATTCTCTTATCATTGGGCTATTAGCATTTTGGCTGATTGTAACATGGCCTCTGAATATGCTTCTGGATGCGGTATATAAGCTGTTGTCCGGCGTATGGATTCCTGTAACAATGTTTCCGGATATATTATCCAAAATAAATCAGTTTCTTCCGTTTCGCGCAATTTATGCAATTCCTGTAACAATTATGACACAACAAATGGAATCCCAAGCCATTGCGGAAGCAATCATAACCCAGATTATATGGATTCTTTTATTATATTTTATAACGGAAGTTATCTGGATAATTGGAAAAAAAAAACTGATCGTGCAAGGAGGATAAAAGATGAATTATATTAGAATATATCTTCGCTTTGTCATAATATACATGAAAGGCAAACTGGAATATCATTTTTCGCTCTTACTTGAGCTGATAGCTAACACAATTTTGATTGGAGTATATTTTGCCGGGTTTTATGTTATATTCTACAATTTCGACAGTATCGCCGGCTGGAATAAATATGAAATCCTTTTTATGTTTACAACAAGTTGGGTATCCTATTCATTTAGCTGTTTCTTTTTTTGGAGTCCCATGCGGGATATTGGCGAATTGATTCGCAGCGGGAAATTCGACTTATACTTGACCCGTCCCATAAATCCATTTGTATATTTAGTTTTACAACAGTTTCAATATACATTTTTACCACGTTTGTTTTTTTCAATATACTTTTGGATATACAGCTTACAAAAACTGTCAGTCCGGTGGACTGCAATAAACGTTATCTATTATTGTTTGAATTTACTTTCCGGTTTTGTTATTTTTTCTGCAATTACGGTCATTACCGGAACAATTAGTTTCTGGACAGTAAAAAGTGAGGAAATTGTTTCATTACTGACTAATAATGATTATGGACTTAAAAACTTTTGCGATTATCCGATACAGATTTATTCAAAAGGAATGCAGTTACTACTAACTTTTTTCGTGCCTTATGCTCTTACCGGATATTATCCTGTGGCAAATCTACTCGGGAAAAATTTATCACATGTATGGCTTGCTTACATTTCCCCTGTTATTGCTTTAGGCATAGCAATAACCGCATACAAATTTTGGCATATTGGAATGAAACACTATGGAAGTACCGGTGCATAAATAAGTAAAGCGAGCAATGACAAAATATCAATTGTACTGTAAAATAAATTATGTGAAAGAGGCAATGAAAATGGAAAAAATAAAGATATTTGCCGGAGGATAATTGATTATGAACAAGGTATGGTCGGAACTAAATAAAACAATGCAAATGCAAATCAAAAAGAAAGACACCTACGAAGCGGGTATGGGCACATTATTTGATTTGCGAAATCAGCTAATGGAAATCTTAACATCATTTCATGAGGAATTAAGCAGAAAAGATTTTGATGCGATCCCGTTTATAAATGCAGACGGCTATCATAATAAAACGATTGCATATTCAATTTGGCATATTTTCCGTATCGAAGATATCGTTGCACATACATTGATAAGTAAAGACGAGCAAGTGTTTTTTGCGGGCAATTATCAGGAACGCATCAATTCGCCTATCATCACAACAGGCAATGAACTTGTCAAAGAACAGATTGCAGATTTTTCAAAACAGCTTAATTTGAAAGAACTTTATTCCTATATTTTTGAAGTAAAGGATAGCACCGAAAAGATAATCAATAGTTTATCCTATGACGACTTAAAAAAGAAAGTATCAGAAGAAAGAAAAGAATATTTAAAATCATTGAACGTTGTAAGCGATGATAAAAATGCAATCTGGCTTATTGATTATTGGTGCGGCAAAGATATTCGCGGCTTAATACAAATGCCATTTTCAAGACATTGGATTATGCACATAGAAGCAAGTTTGCGTATAAAAAATAAAATTTTTTCATAAGTGTAAATTCAGATTTTTGTGTGGCAGAACCTTTGCCCTGCCACACCCTTTAGATCTATCTTTTTGCAACAATCAGATACCGATGAATGGTTCCCACGATCCTGCCATTTTTATCAATCATCTTCTGCATTCATCATTTTATTTTAATATAAATTCCAACAAAACAAGTATATGGTTTAATGAGAGCTTCAAAGAATTGTTTATCACCGTCAGCATATTCGTGTTTCGTAGCAAACCACTCATTCCAGGCATTGCTAAAACAATCCATCTCCCATACTTTTACCGTTTCGATTCTGTCGCTATTTCCGATTATCTTTTTCCATTGACTTGCACTCTTGAACATATAGGCTTCATCACCAAGCCACTCGGAGAGCAACTCTTCCGAGCGACCGCTATATTCATTTTTAATGCCGGGAATACCGATCAATACCACAGCCTTATCTTTAAGAAACGGCAAAATCTTATTTTCAAAAAAGTTGTTTTTACCTGCAAAATAATGATAAGAGTCTATGCTGATCAATGCGGCAAACTGCTTTGGGTCAAAACTTAATTCGTTCGCATCCTCACAGATAGGAATAATTTGTTCTCCGACCCCCCACTGCTCAAACCGCTTTGCATTATCCTCTGCGCGAATCCAGAGGTCATTTGCATAGACCTTTGCATCGGTTTCTTTTGCAATAATCAGACTCGTCAAGCCGGTCCCGCACCCCAAATCAAGAACTTTATCTTTTTGTGTAAGGTGTAAAGGGTACTTCGTGAATAATTCCTCTAAAATCCTCGCACTGTTGGGTCCCATCATTGTTTCCGCAGATAAATACATTGAATAATCGTTAATGTTCATACATTTACTCCTCAAAAATCCCGATCATTGTTCTGTCCAATGCAGATATTATAACATTTGATAATTAACTTTACTATCTGATTCCACTTTGCGGATATCTATAAAAGAAAAGGACATATTTTCGTTGACTTCTGATCGAGCCCTGCATATAATATATACATAAAGAAGCACTGCGACAAGCGGTTGGCTTTTGCAATGGTTATATTTAAGTATTACTCAAACAACCGTCACTTGCCAGAGTGGCGGTTGTTGCTTCTTACAATTATCGTAACGGTATATTTTCCGATATGTAACGTAATCCGCATAAGCTTCACCCCCTTTCGAGGGATATTAGCCAACCGCCTGCCGCTATGCAGTGCTCCCTGTCTATAATAGACTTTTTTATTCTATCAATTTACCGATTGGAAGTCAATTATCTGTTATAATTTCTACGTTTTTTTGTGTAAATCGCCATACTACAGCAACTGCCATACTTCATAACATTGCAAACGAGGGTTCAATAATAAATCATTTTGCATTTCCATTCCTCCTGCTGATTTGCGGCTGGTTTATCTTACATCTTTATAACAATTCTTTTAAAATCTGATTTACCATTGCCGGATCAGCCTTACCCTTCATTGCCTTCATGGTCTGACCTACCAAAAATCCGATCGCCTTCTCCTTGCCGTTGTGATAATCCTCCACGGACTGGGGATTTGCTGCAACAATTTCCTCAATGGTCTTACGAAGTGCGCCCTCGTCATTGACAGTCTTTAGACCCTTCTCATCCACATATGCCACAGGATCAATGTCCTCATTGAACATAACCTCAAATACTTCTTTTGCCACAGAGCTGTTGATCTCTTTCTTTTCCGTCATCTGAATCAGTGCGGCAAGATGTTCCGGGGAGAAACGGATGTCCTCCGGGTCCATATCCTGTTCTTTTAACAGGCGCATGGTCTCAACCATCAGCCAGTTGGAAACCTTCTTGGGCTGATTGCAGATCGCCACAGTCTCCTCGAACAGATCCGCCATTCTCTTTGACGCGGTAATGATCTCAATATCATATTCGGGGATATCATATTCCTCTTTATAACGAGCCATTTTTTCCGTGCGGAATTCCGGCTGTTTTGCCCTGATGCTCTCTAACAGCTGGTCGCTGACAATGATCGGTACTAAGTCAGGATCAGGGAAATAACGATAATCCTGAGCATCCTCTTTGCTTCTCATGGCATAGGAGGATTCTTTGGTATCATCCCAGCGGCGGGTTTCCTGAACCACTTCTTTTCCATCCTCGATCAGGTCGATCTGTCTTGCCCTCTCGCCTTCAATGGCACGTGCAATTGCCTTGAAAGAGTTTAAGTTCTTCATTTCCGTACGGGTTCCGAATTCCTTTGCTCCCACTTCACGGACGGAAAGGTTTACATCGGCTCTCATGGAGCCCTCCTGTAATTTACAATCGGACGCACCTAAATACTGGATGATCAGGCGCAGCTTTTCCAGATAAGCGATAACTTCGTCGGCGCTTCTCATATCCGGCTCCGATACGATCTCGATCAAGGGCACGCCGGAACGGTTAAAGTCCACAAGGGAAGCGTCTTCCCATTCATCATGGATCAGCTTTCCCGCATCCTCTTCCATATGGATTTCATGGATGCCTACCTTTTTTGCGCCTTCCTCTGTTTTGATCTCCACATAGCCGTTACGGCAGATGGGCAGATAGAGCTGGGAAATCTGGTAATTCTGAGGGTTATCGGGATAGAAATAATTCTTTCTGTCAAACTTACAGTTTCTGGTAATATCACAGTTGGTAGCAAGACCTACTGCAATGGCATATTCCAGTACCTGTTTATTTAACACCGGAAGGGAACCCGGCATACCGGTGCAGACCGGACAGGTATGGGTATTGGGCTCTCCGCCGAATGCAGTGGAACAGCCGCAGAATATTTTGGTTTTGGTGGCAAGCTCTACGTGAACTTCCAGACCGATGACGGTTTCATACTGTTTTGCCATTTATTTGCCCTCCTTTGCAAGTGAAAATTTACCTCTTGCCTGCTCATAGGAGTAAGCAGCCTGAATGATTTTCTTTTCGTTAAAGCAGTCGCCGATCAGCTGTAAGCCTACGGGCAGACCGTTTTTGTCCACGCCGCAAGGTACGCTGATGCCCGGCAGTCCCGCCAGATTGACGGAAATGGTATAAATATCTCCCAGATACATCTTAATAGGATCGGATAAGGAAGAACCGATCTTAGGCGCAGTGGTCGGCGCACAGGGACCTAAGATCATATCATATTTGGCAAACGCCTCATCAAACGCTTTTTTGATCAACGCCTTTACTCTCAAAGCCTTTAAATAATAAGCATCATAATAACCGGAACTCAATACAAAGGAGCCTAACATGATACGGCGTTTTACTTCCGGTCCGAAGCCCTGAGAACGGCTGCGCTTATACATCTGGTGCAGCTCATCACAATCCTCTGCACGGAAACCGTATTTTACACCGTCAAAACGCTCTAAGTTAGAACTTGCTTCCGCCGCCGCAATGGTGTAATAAGTAGGAATGGCGTATTCCACTAAGGAAAGATCAAATTCCTCTATGACAGCACCTTTTTCTTTCAATAAATTAGCTGCAGCTAATACTTTTTCTTTTACATCTGCATCCAGACCTTCTCCGAAATAATCTTTGGGGATTCCGATCTTCATGCCCTTTACATCATCTACCAAAGCCGAAGTAAAGTCTGTGTCTTTTCTTTCTACGCTGGTAGAATCCTTCAGATCGTGAGAAGCGATAGCTTCCAGGATCGTCGCACAGTCGGTCACGTCCTTACAAAGAGGTCCGATCTGATCCAAAGAAGAACCGTAAGCGATCAGTCCGTAACGGGAAACCGTACCGTAGGTAGGTTTCATTCCCACTACGCCGCAATAGGATGCGGGCTGGCGGATGGAACCGCCTGTGTCGGAACCCAGTGCATAGAAACATTCCCTTGCCGCAACTGCCGCCGCAGAACCGCCGGAAGAACCGCCCGGTACATGATCTGTATTCCAAGGGTTTTTGGTGGCTCCGAATGCGGAGGTTTCCGTTGTGGAACCCATGGCAAACTCGTCCATATTTGTTTTACCCAAAATAACGGCTCCCGCCTTCTCCAGATTGATGACAGCCTCTGCCGTATAGGTGGGGATAAAGTTTCCTAATATCTTAGAAGAACAGGTTGTCAGCATACCTTCCGTACACATATTGTCCTTGATGGCAACAGGAACGCCGGCAAGAGGTCCTGTCAGTTCTCCCGCTTCTATTTTTTTCTGCACTTCTTCTGCTTTCTTTAATGCGCCCTCTTTATCCAAAGTCACATAGCAGTTCAGCGCATCTTCGCTTTTTTCTATTTGGGAAAGTACCGCCTCCACCGCTTCCACGGCGGTTACTTCCCCTGCCTTTATTTTTGCTGCAAGCTCTACAGCCGATAAATCCAAAATATCCATTCCCTGCAGCCCTCCTTAAAATGTGCTGGGCACAACAAACATGCCGTCTTTTTCTTCCGGAGCATTTTTGATGATATTTTCCCTGTCGTCTCCGTTTGTTACCACATCTTCCCTGAATACATTATTGACAGGAAAAACATGGCTCATAGGCTCAACGCCTGTGGTATCCAGCTCGCCTAATTTGTCAATATAGTCAAGCATGGAAGCCATATCCTTTTTTGCCTGTTCTTTTTCTTCCTCAGACAGCTCCAGCTTGGCAAGAATTCCTACGTAATCAATCGTTTCATCTGTAATTACATTCGCCATTTTATTACGTCCTTTCCATCATATTGAAAAACCCTTTTGTATTCATCCCGGAAAAACCGCCTGCAAAATAAAAACCCGGGACAAATATTACTTTGTCCCGGGGCGAATACATTTCCCGATCACGGCATCACCCGCATGATGAAACACATATTTGTCTCTACTACCGCAATTTGTCTGGAAAAATAGTAGCATACTTACGGGGTTTTTGCAAGCATCTTCACGTCATTATAGGAATCGGTCACATGCTTTCGGCAATTTTGACCACTTCTTCCTGATCCCCATCCGACATCCAGATCCGGACGAAAATAACTTTCCTTTCTATTTCGGAACCGCTGCCGTCATATCCGTAAATCGGCTGCGCTTCACGGAAAAATTCTCCCAGATAGCCGTTATTCGAGGCGCCGCTTCTGCCAAGCTCATAATTTTGGGTTTCTGCTTCCGCAAACCCGGTATTTCCCGTATCCAGATCCATACTCTGCACATAGGACGCCTCTACCGTAATCTCTTTGCCTTCTCCGTCAGAATAAGTCACCAAAAAACCGTCCGCCTGCTTCAGCACATCATCTTTCAGCGTATAGACATTCGTCGGATTTCCGCCCTCTCCGGTCTCTTTCGAGACTTCCGCCTGATCAAGGTTTTCCTGGGTAACATAGTAAGAAAAATTACCCTCCGCAAACTCATATCCTGCCGGAATATAAGAAGGAAGCTGCATCTGCGCTTCCGCGCCTTTTAGTAAATCCGCCAATTCCTGTTCACCGGAAACGGAATAGTCATTAGAAGTAACAACGCTGCCGTCTCCCTGCTCGGAATAAGTATATACATTCCAGCCGGTTTCTTCGGAAGCCTCTTTCCCACAGGCGCACAGTAAAGCCGTCATCAAAATAGCAATGCTCAAATTCAAACCCTTTTTCATAGTATGTCCTCCTATCAAACATCCCACAAATGTTTAAATCATTAACTTGTATATTTCTTTTCCACATTTGCCGTAATTTGTAACTGCAAGCCCGCCTCTGTCGTTATCGTTGCGCTTGAATTTGCCCCGATAGAATATAAACGGCTGGAGCTAAAGCTTGGGAAGCCCGTAAGATAAGAAAATGAATTGGACGTCGGATACTTGGTATCGCCGGCTCCTGAAATACCGGCGTTAATCGCATAATATACTCTTCTGTTTGAAAGGGTGGTATTTCCTCTTAACTGCGTCCAATAACCGGTTACTTTGGTTAAACTGGCAGTGCTGGAATTTACCGAATAAGTAATGGTAATCGACGCCTTCCAATAAGTATTGGAATCGGCTGCAGTAGCATCGGATCTGGTCATGGGCGGAACGGATTCTACATAACTGGCGCTTCCGTCTTTATCAATCGCAATAATCGCCTCATGGGTTTCCGTTACGGTACCGTCGCCACCGTCAGAAGCGCTTTGCACTTTCACATTTGTCTGGTCCATGGGAATTTCCAGAATTTCCCCGCTCTCCTCATTGCATATTTGGATATTTCCAATATATGCGCCTGCGTCCGCGGCGCTGCCGCTTTCCTTTGCCAAAACCGTATTTTTGCAAACGGCAAAAAGTACGATTGATAAAAAGGACAAAAAAGCTGCTTTTTGCATTACGTTTTTTAATCTCTTTTTCATTTTTGTAAATCCCCCTTTGAAAAATTATGGATGTCGTTATAACAATAACTACGTGTATAGTAAAAATACTATATCACAGATCATCCTAACCGACAATCCAAACTCATCGACAAAGTTTTTACAAAAATCGACAAAGTTTTTACAGGAAACGCCAAAAAACGACTTTTATATAAATCCTTTTATTTTTAAATATTCCTTTATGATTTTTACGCAGTCCTCAATTCCGACTTTCTCACTGTTTAAGGTCATATCGTAATTTACCGGGTTGGTCCAGTAATTGCCATGGGTGTAATAAGCGTAATAATCGGCGCGGTATTTATCCGTATGCTCTATGGTGGCGTTTGCCGTTTCCTCGGTCACGCCCATATGTTCCACGGTGCGCTTTACGCAGAAATCCCTCGGCGCCTCGATATAAACGCTTACCACGTTATCCCGTCCGCGCAGCACCCAGTCCGCGCATTTTCCCACGATACAACAGGATTCCGTATTGGCAAGATTCTCTATGATCTGGCGCTGATATTCAAATAACGTATCGTCGGATACAAATTTTTCATTCCGGCTAATATACTGCCTCGAACGCGGCAGCCCTCTTAAAAAGCTTGAGAAGCTCCCGTTTTTTTGGATTTTTTCATTTACCTCGGCAAACAGATTTTCATCCAGACCGCTTAACTGCGAAGCAAGAGTCAGAATCCTGTTTTCGTAGCAATGAATCCCCAGCTCCGCGGCAAGCTTGGATGCGATTTCTTTTCCGCCCGAGCCGAATCCTCTTGCAAATGTTACGACATAATTTTCCATTCCGATCTCCTCCTTTTTATCCTGCGATAAACCTGCTTAAAAACTCTCTGGTCCTGGGATTCTTAGGGTTGGTAAACAGTTTCTCCGGCACGTCGTCCTCAGCGATATATCCTTTATCCATAAATATCGTTCTGGTGGATACGTCCCTTGCAAATCCCATTTCATGGGTCACAATAATCATGGTAAGTCCTGTTTTGGCAAGCTCTTTCATAACATTGAGCACCTCGCCTACCATCTCCGGGTCAAGCGCGCTGGTGGGCTCGTCAAAAAGGAGCACTTCAGGGTTCATGCAAAGCGCCCGCGCAATCGCCACGCGCTGTTTCTGCCCGCCGGAAAGCTGCGCCGGATAAGCATTGATATAGGGCGCCATGCCTACCGCTTTCAAATGGGTAATCGCCCTGTTAAACGCCTCTTCCTTGGAAACGTGAAGCACCTTCCTGGTGCCCGACATACAGTTGCCGAGGACCGTCATGTTGTTGAACAGGTTAAAGGACTGGAACACCATTCCGACTTTTGAGCGGTATTCGTTTACTTCTCTTTGCGCGTCCTTAATCTCGCTGCCGTGATAATAAATTTTGCCCGAGCTTTGATGCTCCAGCCTGTTGATGCAGCGCAGCAGCGTGGACTTGCCGGAACCCGAGGAACCCACAATGCAGATTACCTCTCCTTTCGCCACGTCAAAATCTATTTTTCTCAAAACCTCGTGATCTCCAAAGGACTTGCTCAAATCTTTGATACTGATAATTGCTTCGCTCATATCCGTTCCCTCCTATTGGTTATCCATATATTCTACGGCAAGCACATAATCCGATTTCATCGCCATCTTCTTTTCCATAAACAGGAACAGACGGTTAAACGCGAAACAGAATACGAAATAAATGACCGCTATGATCAGATAAGATTCAAAATATTTATAATAATTTCCGCCCACCGTCTTTGCAGTCATGAACAATTCAGATACGCCGATTACGTTTAAGACGGAAGTCATCTTCAAATTGGTCAAAAAGGTATTCGCCATTTCGGGAATAATATTTTTAAACGCCTGGGGCAGAATAACCGTAAACATGGCGAGCATCGGCGACATTCCCAGGGCAAGCGCTCCTTCCCGCTGCCCGGCATCAATTGACTTGATGCCGGCGCGAACGGTTTCGGACATATAAGCGCCTGTATTTAAAAGCGTTACCAGGATACCGGCGGTAACGACCGCTATTTCCACGCCTGCCTGACGCAGACCGAAAAATATAATCATTGCCTGTACGATCATAGGCGTATCCCTGAATATTTCCACATATACAACTGAAATCACTTTTAAAATACGGACTAATACTTTTTTGATGATGTTGTCTTCTTTATTGATCCTGATATCCTCGATAATCCCGATCAGATAACCCAACAAAAAGCCCAGAATTGTTCCGATTACTGCCACATACAGAGTTACCCAGGTCCCCTGCCAGAACATATTTGCATATTTCTTCGCTAAAAATACCATCCATTCCAATGAATTTGTGGGGTCCGCCGATGCTAAAATTCCATACATATCATCGTCTCCTCTCTGCTGTGCGTTTTATTTTAGTTTGCTGCAGGCTGAACGGAAATTGCCTCTTCCATCATTTCGTCCATTGCGGCTTTGTCGTTCCATCCGAGACGGTCCATCGCTTCCTGGATCTTGTCGCGAAGCTCTGTATCGTCTTTTCTCGTTGCAATACATACGTTGATCATGTCGTCGTCGTTTTCAAAAGCGTCATCTTCGTTCAGATAGATTACTGTCAGATCGCTGTTTGTCATTGCCGCGGATTCCGCCGTAGGCACGTCGATTACCGCTATATCCGCAACGCCGTTGGAAATCGCCATAAAGCATTCCGCCGTCGTCTCATAGTTTGCGCCCAGCGTTACGTCCGGGATCTGATCCAAAAGGGGTACCCAGCCCGTTCCAAGCTGTGTGGTAACCGTTACGTTTTTGCCTGCAAGATCGGATAAGCCCGTTACGCTTTCCAGTTCGCTGCCTTTTTTGACCGTAATGCAGTTATCCCTGTAATAATAAGGTTCGGTAAAGGAATAGGACTGTTCTCTTTCTGCGGTTCTGCCCATGCCGGCAATAATACAGTCATACTGTCCGGAATCCATTGCCAGTCCGATCGAATCCCATTCCACTTTATGGATCTCCAGATCCCATCCCAGTTCGTCTGCGATTTTTTTCGCCATCATAACGTCATAGCCATACGCATAATAGTCGGTTCCATAGATCGGCACCGCCGTATCTCCGTTTGCCACTTCTTCCGTTTCCTGCGTCCAGTTAAAAGGCGCATAGGCGCATTCCATACCCACGCGGAGTACGCCTTTTTCCTCTCCGGCGGTTTCTTCCGTACCGGCGGTTTCCTCCGTCTGTGCAGCTTCTTCCGCCGCATCCGTATCCGCCGCCGCACCCGTATCTGCCGCCGCGCCGTCACCTGACCCGCAGCCTGCTAACAGACTCACTGCCATCACTGTTGCCAACATCAGACTTACGATTTTCTTTTTCATAATCCTCTACCTCTCTTTCTGCTGAAACCAAGTTCGGTTCTGCCTCCCTCCGGTTTATAATACAAGAAAGGCGCTCACTTCCTGCGAAGTAAACGCCTTTGTTTATAACCCGGATAACTCTCCAAGTCTCGTATTCAACTTGATGGGTTGAGTATACCCCGATGTGCATTATATTGTCAACGATTTTCATGAAAAATATTTTATTTTATGCAATTTGACCTGTTTTAAAGGATTTTTCAAAATTTTTTTGTATTTCTTTTTAATTGTTGTCCACTATATTGCACGCCAATGCAAGGTTTTCGCTTTGCTCTGATGGATTATTTCCTATTGCAATCCCATATTAAGTGTTACTGTCTCTTCGCCATCAGCCTGACCAGATAGTAAAACTCTTCTTTATACTCATCGTCAAGCTCCAGCGCAGCGCAAGTCTTCATAATCCCTTCCAGGGTCGCGCTGCCTTTGTTGGG
Organism: uncultured Lachnospiraceae bacterium; assembly: GCA_900542015.1. GTDB lineage: Bacteria > Bacillota > Clostridia > Lachnospirales > Lachnospiraceae > UBA2882. Next base: position 14,657 of record UQLY01000024.1, read on the forward strand.
ACTGTCGGATAAGATCATGGCAAATTCCGCCGCCAGAGACGCGAAGACAAAATCATCGCTGGGATTTTTAGTAAAATCTCCCCTGTCAACAATATAGGAGTTTAATTTGGATTCCTGCTCTCCCGGCTCTTTATAACGGATTTTGACCGTTGCAAATTCATCGCCGTATCTTAATACGTCCTTTTGCCCGCTGTTTTCCTTTCCCTGGTACTTCAACGGGATTTCATCCCGGCTGCCCGTGGGAATGATCTCGTAAAGAGCCACTACCGTATGTCCCGCGCCGATTTCTCCGGCGTCCCTGGTATCGTCGTTAAAATCCGCATTTTCCAGCATTCTGTTTTCATAACCTATCAGGCGGTAGGCATTGACATTCTGCGGGTTAAATTCCACCTGCAGTTTCACGTCCCCGGCAACGGTCACAAGGGTCGCTCCCATTTCCTCCACCAGTACTTTCTTTGCCTCAAACAGGGAGTCGATATAGGCGTAATTGCCGTTACCGCAGTCCGCAAGCCGTTCCATATTGTTATCCTTGATATTGCCCGTGCCAAATCCCAGCACCGAAAGACAGACGCCGCCGTCCCGCTTCTTTTCCACCAGCTTTTCCAACTCGTCCGGCTCCGATACGCCGATATTCAGGTCCCCGTCCGTAGCGAGAATGATCCGGTTGTTTCCTCCCTCGATAAAATTAGCCTCCGCTAACTGATATGCCCTTTGGATACCGTCCTCCCCGTTGGTGCCGCCCTCGGCATACAGTTCGTCAATCGCCTGACAGATTTTATCCTTTTCGCTCCCCCGGGCGCCCTTTAACACGACTTCCACGCCGCTTGCATATGTCACGATGGATACCTTATCGTTTTCATCCAGCCCGTTTACCAGTTCCTTGAAGGATTCCTGCAAAAGCGGCAGTTTGTTGTCATCGGACATGGAACCGGATACATCCAGCAGAAAAACCAGATTGTTGTCCGGCGCTTCGCTCATATCAATTTCTTCGGTTTTCATCCCGATCATCATCAGCATGTGTGCTTCATTCCACGGACAGGCGCTGATTTCCGTCGTCACACCGAATTTTTCTCCCCGCCCCGGCAGCTTTAAATCATAAGAAAAATAATTGATAAATTCCTCCGCGCGGACCGCGTCGGGATTGATATCGCCAAGGCTGTAGCCGTTCTCGATCATTCTGCGGACATTGGCGTAAGACGCGGTGTCCACGTCCGCCGAAAAAGTGGACAGGGGCTGTACCGCCGTCAGAAAAAAGCCGTTTTCTTCAGCCTTTTCGTATTCTTCGCCGTTATATCCGGCATAATATTCCGGTTCCCACGAATATCCGCCGTTCGCAGGAGCGCAATCCTGCATGATCTCCTCTGCCGCCGCAGACTCTTCCCGGGCGTTGCCTTCCACAACCGCCCCGGCAGGCGCTTCCTCCGTTTCCGCATTTTCTTTTGCAGGCGCTTCCTCTGCGGTTTCATATTCCGGCTCTCCGCTTGCGGCTTCTTCTTTGTTTCCGTATGAGTTTTCCGTCCCAACGCTTTCTTCCGGCTTATGAGCCCCGCATCCTGCAAGCGTTCCGGCAAGCAGCGCCGCCGCCACAAAAAGCGCAATCCCTCGTTTTTTTACCTTTTTTTGAATTACCTTCCTCATAAAAAACTCCTCCCTGTCTGTTTCTCAATCCCTTTGCAGATCATAACGATCTGCCGTTGATATTATAGATACGGAGGAGTTTCATCCGATTTATGGTAATTTTTCAATTTTTTGTAATATATATTCTTCTTCCGCCAAATCTGACATTTCGCTTTCCGGGTCATGGAACCGGGAAAGACTTAACGCATACGCCGACTGCCTCTCTATCACAACCCCCTGTTCCTCCAATTCATCGCACAGAACCTCAGTCAGATATGCCAAAATCCTGCTGCCGTCGTTTAGCTCGAAAGTATAGACGTAAGCATATCCTTTCTCCTGCATCGGCACGGAAGCAACCGCGATTTTGGTCAGAACGGCTTTTTCTATATCGACTGCCTCACCGTTTCCGCCGTTTGCCGCAGGCGCGTTTATCATATCGCTGTCCTGCGCCGCCTCTGCCGCAGGCTCTTCTGTTTTTACTGTCGCCGTTTCCTCCCGTGCCGCTTCTGCCATACTTTCATTCGCGGCAAATTCTTCCTCTGCCGTCTCCTTCGCAATCTCTTCCGCCGCATCCCCGTCTTCCGCTTCCTCGTTTGCCGCCTCCATGGGCGTTTCCATAGGCGCTTCGGATGTTTCCGCAATGCCGTCAGCCGCTCCTGCGTCATATGCCGCCCCGTCTTTCGCTCCCCGGTTAAGGCTCAAAGCGCCAATCCCGACCATTAAAAGGCAAAGGCACGCCGCCGCGGGTATCAGCATCTTCATGAGATAAATGTTGCTTCTTTTCCTCCCGGTATCCGCCGGTGCTTTTTCTTTGAGGTTCGGCTCGATCCGGGACCACAGATCAGGCATGTCGGACTCTATATATTCCTGATATTCATCTTTAAAATCACGCTTCATAGCCGCACCTCCTTAATTTTTTAATTGCCTCCCGGTATCTCCAGGTAACCGTACCCATGGGCACTTCCAGCATTTTAGAAATCTCTTCAAAGGTCAGATCTCCTATCAGCTTCAGATGGACGACTTCCCTTTCCGCAGGCTTCAGTTTCTCCAAAGCCTCCTGCACGCTGATGTTCGCCACCGCTTCCTGCGCCGTGTCATCCTGCCAGGCGCTTTCCGCTTTTCGCCCCGGCGAGCCGCCGCTTTCTCCTTCTTTTGCATGTTCCCCAAAGGAAACCGTTTCAAACTCTCTTTCTCCGGCATCATAGGGGATTTCCCTCTTGTGCGCGCGCAGATAATCGATCGCCATATTGCGGGCGATTCTGGTAAGCCATGCACGGTGCCCCGTTCCCGGCACATACCGATCCGCAATTTCCCACAGCCTGATAAAAAATTCGCTGGTCACATCCTCCGCGTTTTCCCGATTTTTCAGGATACCCAGTATCATATGAAACAAGAATCCTGCATACGCCGTATAAATTTCTTTCAAAGCGTCCCGATCGCCCTGCCGGATTCGTTCCATGCACCGGTCAAAAACCCGATCCTCCATCCTGTACCCCTTTCCTCTTCACAGTAGATACGTTTCTTGTCATTCTTATTTATGGCGGCAATTTATTGCTCCCCAAAATTGCTTTACCGCTTTTATCATAAATAACACAATCCCCCTCCCGCGTCAATGAAATTACCGCCAGTTATGGATACATCAAAAAATAAGAAATGGAAACGGGGCTGTCGCATTTATAAATTTTTATATTGATCAAAGGAAACCTTTATAAAAACGCCGGTATTTAATCCGCGTA